>NZ_QKZT01000008.1 GCF_003254055.1 Algoriphagus chordae | reverse complement strand
AAAGAGCAATTCAGTTTCCGTGGTAATTCCAGTTTCCGGACTAACAGTAGCTATCGCAACAGGAGTAGGACCCATGACCACGGTTAGGTCGAATTGAGTTATGTCTGTATTATCATCCTCATCGGTGACGGTAAGACTAACTGTGTATGTTCCTGGAGTAGTGTAGGTATAGCTGGCATCTGCCTGAGCAGAAGTTCCACCATCTCCAAAGTCCCAAGCATAGCTTACAATCCCTACATCATCAGTAGAGTTGCTACCGGTAAAGAGCAATTCAGTTTCCGTGGTAATTCCAGTTTCCGGACTAACAGTAGCTATCGCAACAGGAGGGGCTGAGGAATTGACTTTTAAAATACTTATGCCAGATATTTGTGCATTGTCTTCTGTTGGTGTCAACAAAAGATTTAATGTTCCATCTTCAACAATGATATTTTCGAAATCAAAAGAAACAGGATTACCACCACTTTCAATATATAGATCAATGTTAGGCTTGACTACTACGCCTTCAATGGATAGGCTGTAAACTCTTTGATTTTCTTGTACCGGTCCGCCAGCATTACCATAGTATAATTCATTGTGATGCGTAGAAACTATGTAAGTTCCATTTGGTACTGGGATAGAATAGCTGAGAGGAGAGCCATATCGCTCAGTTTGAAATAGTGGTTCTGTGCTGGCAGAAGTACTTGTATAAGTTCCTAGTCCTGAATATGTGATACTTAGGTTTTCATCGCCTAAGTACTCATTTCCATTATATATAACCGTCTCACTACTACCCGCATTGATATAATAGGAAAAGGTTGGGGCTATTTTTGATACTGGAATGGTTAAAGTTGAACTTTCCCCATAATCAATAATTAGACTAGTGTTTGAAGAGTTACCTGAGCCGATGTAGGCAATTTCTATTTCTGAGGAGCTGTTATCAGCAAGTAAAAATTTCTTCCTAACAGGTTGAACGAATTCAAAATCTTCAAAATCTCCGCCTTGGAAATATATTGAATCAATAAATATACCTTGGGTGCCGCTACTTACAACTATGGGTGCTGTTACTGGACTACTTGATATAATTGAAATATGTTCAGGTCCTTCTAATGTGCTTTCTAGAATAGGAGTTAGATCTGGGTTGAAATCACCCAGATATTCCATATTTCTCATGTTTCCACCTCCTTGAACTGGAGAACCACCGGTCACTATTATACCTTCTTGGGTTACTATTGCCTGGGTACCATGTCTACCAAAATTTAATTCAGCTCCAGCAGTCCACGTTTCTTGAGTTGGATCAAAAATAATTGTCGAACTTAATGAATTACCTACTAGTTCTGGTTCTCCACCGCCATAGACTATTTGCCCATCTAAAACACCCACGAAGGCTCCAGCGCGAGGTGTTGGAATGTTTAATGCTGGATCCAAAGTAGACCAAGTGCTAGTATTAAAATCCCAAACATCTACCTCATCTACCAGTGGGGCAAATGTTGTTTCGCCTCCAGATTGTCTTCCTGATGCAAAATATAACTTATTTCCAAGCACCACTGCGTGTGCGTGATCTCTAGCAATTGGTGCATCGTCAAGGGTATTCCATTCGCCTGTTGTTGGGTTATATTCATCAAAATAAGGAACAAAGCCACCGTTGTGTCCTTCGGTACTTCCCCCGACTAGGTAGAAATTGTCTTGGTACAAAACTAAGCCTGCAGCACCTCTTCTTCTAGTTTCTGGTATTTCTGGTCCTTCTATCCATTCGTAAGTAACTGGATTGAAAATCCAAATATGTGTTGCAGGGGCTTCTGTATCAAAATTATTGTCTTGAAATGCCCCAATTACCCAAATCAATCCCTTGTATTCTACGGCTTGGAAATGATTAAATTCAAAAGGTGCTGAGTTGGCAATTGTTTGCCATGAGTCATTTCCTACGTCATAAATATCTACATCTGTTGGCTGTTCTCTTCCTCCCATAAGGAAAAATCTTTCACCAGCTTTTACAAATGACATTTCATGTCTTGGGGTATAGGAAATATCTTCTCCCTTCAAGACCCAGTTTTCATTTTCAAGTCTTGGCTTAACAACCCAAGTTAGATTTTGACTAACTGTATTTGGAGTTGGAGTTTGAGAATCGGTAATGTGAAGAGTTATTAAATAAGGGGAATTTGAGTTTGCATTTTCTTCAATAGTTCCGCCAATTACTCCATTTGTTGGTTCAATGCTGATCCCAGGAGGTAAGTTTTCTGCGCTGTAGGTTAGTGCGCCTTTACCTCCTTGTCCTATCATTACTAAGTTACCACCTAGAGTTTCACCAACTCTATTCTCTTGGTCTGGGACAGGTTGTTCTAAGGTAAGTGGAAGAGTGATTGGTTGCCCAATTATTTCTAATCCATTTAATAACGCATTTTCAACTGAGTTTGCTAATGCTATGTTAAGCTCTCCATCATCAACAGTAGCTGTAAAACTCTCCATTCCTCCTGCAAGATGTCCGTACAATAGGGATAGATCCATACCAGGGTAAACAACCTCATCTTCAACTATAATGTCAAAGAGACGCTGTCCTGGGCCACTGGTTCCGCTATAGCTATTTCCAAAGTAGAGGTTTATATCATACTCACCATTTGGTAATGGGATAGAATAAATCATGTCTCCTGCACTGGAATTGTATCGTTCTGTTTGAAAAAGTGTACTAAAGGTGCTGTTGTCGATATAGGCAGGAATAGAGGCGTCCCTAGTAGAAATACCATTTCCAGCATAAGCAGAATTAGTACCAGCATTGACTGAGAAATTGGTTGATTGAAATGAACCGTTAGTATTATTGGCTAGCCAATCTACATCAATTTCAGACTCGTCCTCGATTAGGTTTCCCCCAACGTTAATTCTTAGCAGAACTACTTTAGGTTCTAATACATTAACAGAAAATTGTAACTCATCAAATAACCCATCTAAATCAGTAGCTCTAATAGTTAGACTGCTGGAGAGTACTTCACTAGGATATTCAATTTCTAGCGTATTACCAGTGATTGTGGCGTTTAAGAGGGAGTTTGTGTTTTCTGCTATTGAAAAAACCAGGTTTTGATTCCCACCATTATCATTGAAATACTCTAGTAAATTGATGCTGGTGTTAGGTGAATTAGCTGTTTTGGAAATGTCAGGAAGGGTTCTAATGGAGTATGGTTTTTCTCCGGTGACGTTAAAAAAGGAGTAGGTGGCTGAAAATTCAACCCCAGTATTCCCACTTGTTCCCAAGACACCTATAGCTAAAGGTTCATTAGGGTTTTGTACAGCACTTAATATTGAACCATCAAGTTGTATGGCCTCCAAAACGATTGGTGTGTCTGTACCTATTATAATACTTGGGATCACTGTTCCGTTTTCTGGAGAAACTGTTAATTTGAATGTCGCAGCCGTACTACCGCTTGGCCTGTTTTCAGGGAGAATTTCATAAAACACAGGGTTAGCATCAGGAATATCATTTAATTCTTGAGCTGCTAAGATTCCGGTTTGGGTAAAAACTAGTTTTAAGAAATTCGACTGGGTGCCATCTCCAATTTGGATTCCGATTTCAGAATTCGGCTCAGTTGTACTATAGAATTGATTTGATGTATTTAATCCAAGTATAGCTGTAGTAATGGTGTAATCTCCAGTTTGAGTATCTGATAAAATCCCGAACTGGAATCCTTTTTCTTGATTATTTACTATTCCATTGGCAGTTCCTCCTGTAATGGCTAATTGAATGGCGCCTGCAGCACCTCCATAAATATCATTTGGGAGTGGGCCTGCTCCTAATACATCTAACCAATTTAACCAATTTGGGCTAGGGGCGCCATTGTTCATAAAACCTGTTAATCCTAATCCAAGATACCCAAACTGTCTACCCTGACTATCTTGTTGGTTTGAGAAGAGCTCATTATCTAATGGGATTGAACTTGGGCTTCCTATTTGGAAGGGGTCTAATGAATCAATGATACCATCTCCATCATCATCATCATCATTGAGATCTGAAATTAGGTCTTGATCAAAATCATTTGGCCTTGAGGCACCTGAACAATATTCTGTTCCATTATCTATTTCGTCCTGATTGGTGTAGCCGTCTCCATCGTAATCTGCATTGGGTTCAAACTCCGGGCTTTCCTGATCAATGCACACAAAATCATCTTCAGGTGTTAAGATCATTATTCTGTTATCGAACGTACTTACCCAAATTGTGCCTGGAAATGCAACGTCATCGGGTCTCGTGGTAATGCCTAAAGGATTACCACCATTTAAATTGAATTTATTCGTTTCAAGTGTATTAAGACTCCCATCTGGGTTCAGAGTTAAGACATGTAATCCACCTCCATTTTGACCTATCACTAATGCTCCATGTAGTGCGCCACCAAATGCGTGCGATCTATATTCGTCGATGGCATTTGAATTTACTGGTAATGAAGTTACAATAGGGACAGTTGGGCCATTTGGATTTGGCAATCCAGGACTTCTGTAATCAGCTTCATCTTCGGCCTTCATAGACAGCGGTACAGGCGGCCAGTTCACAGGAAGTGAATTGGTTGCATAATTATCAAATCCTGAGGCTCCAGGAGCCACAGGTTCTAATATTTCAGTTCTAAAAACAGCCGTAGGTGTGAATACTGGAGTTAAGTTTTGCCAGTTATCATTGTCTTCTATAAAATTGGTGTACAAGCCTGCTCCCCCGGGTGCAAATGGAAAGGTTTGGTTAAGTACATACGGGGTGCCTGGGTTGGCTCTTATAGGATTTGTGTGACCAGCATAAAAATCCCCAGGATTGTAGGTTGTTAAATCATTTGTGATTAAAAGCAAATGATCATTGTTATTGACATATTCGCCGCTTGCACTAGGATTACTTTGGCTAGTTCCAGGTTCTCCTTGTAAATAATTGTTTGTTACTGTTAATGGGTTCCCTTCATTTTCTGGCAGGCCTCCCCATTCTGTATTAGCACCATTATTTGTTGCATAAACACTACCATTTCCCATCACTACCAAATCATAGGAATGTCGTAAACCCGAAGCGAAAATCTGTATAGGACCATCTGGAATTAGCATGGCTTGGTTTAGTCCATCATTTCCTCCCCAAGGGTCCCCTACATCAATTCCTGTATAATTAAGGTCGTTAGGATCATAAATATTATCGACATTAGCTCTAGAAGGGTCGTCGAGCGTAGGGATGTCATATTTAAATGGACGACCAGTAATAGGATCGATTTTAGTTTCCATAGCTAAGAGAGCCTCAAGATCTATTTGTATAATAGAACCACTGTAGGCATACTCAGTTAGCATGGCAAAATTAGTAGAGGGGGCGCCTGCATTGTTATTTCCTCCCACATTTACTAGTAGGTACTCCTTATTATTGATTACAGTGTATTCTACGCCTGTAACAGAATGGTTTTCTTCAGATCTCGGAAGTCCTCTAACAAGATCCATTATTTCCCACTGAGAGCCATTCCACGAAAGCATAGTGATTACACCAGAATTTGTGTCCAGAGCTTCATCGCCTGACGGACCTCCCCATTTTGGATCACTAGTTGGTGCAAAAATTACTGGGTTTTGGGCTGTCCCTACTACAGTGATCCCTAGTAATTGGCGGTTTGACCTGTTGTCCCACGCTGGGTCACCATTATCATCATGATTTGGAAGAGTAGCAGCACCTGTCACATATTCCATGGCTAAAACAGAATATTGTCCTGGGGTACTTTGCTCGATCGTAAAAATTTTAATGGCGCCATTTAATTCGGTCACATAAAGTCTACCGTCAGGGCCAAATTTCACTGCTGTTCCCTGATTAATGGAGCCAATTCCATTAAAATTCAGAGAAGTCTGATTGAAGCTTACAGTCTGTCCAAGTAGGGTATTGGCACTCAGAAAAAGAAGAAAGCAAAACGCTGTAGCTGCGAGTAACGAATTTTTTAAAAATCCCATAACCTTAATAAACCAAATTTCAGTTTTAAATGTATAAAAAAGTATTTTAATAACAAAGAAAAGTATTTTAAATAATGCTGAATTTTATTGATAAATACAATAAAATATTTAAATAGTATAAAATTTAGTAAGTATGCATCTATTTTGTTGAAGATTCTTCAAAAAAGACAACAATAAAAGGGGTTTTTAAAAATAGTGACTTTTATATTTGGATTAGAGTTTCAGATGCTATTAATTTGGTTTCAGATGCAAAAAAACGCGTTTCATTTTTGAGTAAGAAATAGTTGACCTTCATGAATAACAAGTCCGAATCAGATCCTCTGTTGCTGTCTAGCCAGAAAATTGATTTTTCCGTTTTTTTTAAACGACTGGGTAAGAAATGGCCTTTATTTCTGCTTACGGGAATAATTTGCCTTTTTATAGCTCATACTTCGTATAAAAGCACCGTTACGACGTATGAGATCAACAGTAAATTGTTTATCTACACCGAGGGTCAATCGATCAATTTTTTTGAAAAACTCCAAAATGTTACAAATTCTCAAAATGTCCTTTTAGACAATGAAGTTGTAATTATCAAATCTAATCCGGTGATAAAATCAACTTTAGAAGTTTTGGATTTGAAAGTAGGGTATTACGTTCCGCCCGAAACCACTTCCAAAAACTTTTGGTCCTTCAATAAATCGAATTTGCCAATAGAGATTTATGAAGACGCTCCATTTGAAATTGAGTTGAAGGAAAATGATAAAAGTATTGAAGAAAAGTTCTTCAGAATTTCATGGGTAGACTCTCTGAGTTATTCAGTAAGGTTTGTAGGTGATGAACCTACAACTTCCATGTTTAATTCTAACCAGGATGAGGGCTCTGGGAAATCATATGTTTGCAAGTTTAATGAGTGGTGTGGGCTGCCCTTCCTTACTTTAAGAACTAGGCTACTTGAAGCTAAGAATGATGGGAATTTTTTGTTCAAAATCAGAAATGAAGAGTCTTTGATTTCAGAATTCTCAGGAAACCTTGCGATTTATCCAGCGACAACTGGTGGTTCCATTTTGGATATTAGGCTAATTACAAATAATCCTGCTAAGGGTGAGGATTTTCTCAACCAGTTAATGAATAACTATTTATTCATAGAGCTAGATGATAAGAATTCCATCGCGACCAACACTATAAATTTTATCTCAAATCAAATTCAGAATGTGTCGGACACTCTGGGAGTGATCGAAAATGAATTACAAAATTTTCGGGCAGCAAATCAGACGACTAATATTAGTAGTGAAGGTGAGGTTATTTTCGGGAGGCTTCAATCTATGGGCGAGGAGCTTGCCAAAGAGAAAATTAAAAAGGAGTATTTATTGAGTCTTGATAGGTATTTGCGGAATAATGATTTTGACAATATCGTCGTTCCGTCATTAGTTGGTATTACCGATCCTACTATTAACTCATTAATAGATGAATTGATAAATCTTCAAAATGAGAAATCTAACCAATTAGTAACACTTACTGATAGTTCACCTATTGTTATTGAACAACAAAAAAGAATTGTCATAAGTAAGAAAAATACTTTAGAGTTGGTTAAAAGTGCTATTTCTAATATAGATATTTCTATTGACGATTTGAACTACAGAATTTCTGAAATAAGTAAAGATTTTAGAAAATTACCTTTCACTGAACAAAATTTAATTAAAATTGAAAGAGAGTTTACATTGAATGAAGGTATCTACAATTTTTTATTACAAAAGAGAGCTGAAGCCGCTATTTCTAAGGCTTCAAATATCAATAATAATAAAATAATAGAACAAGCAAAAGCAAATGCTTTACCAATTGGCCCAAGAAAATTGAATTTTTATGGTTATGCTATTATAATTACTTTTCTGCTTCCTGTTATTATAACCTTTTTGCAAGAAACAGTTTTTAAGAAGCTTGTTGATCCTTCAGAAATTGAGAAATTATTGAATATACCTGTTATTGGGTCTATTCCTGTAGCAGAAGGGAAAACCAATGTACAGTTAGTTGATTATCCGAACTCTAAAGTTGCGGAGTCATTTCGCTTGTTAAGAACAAACTTGAATTTTATTTTGCCAAACTCGGAGTCTACGGTCCTCCTTGTTTCATCTGTGCTTCCCGCTGAAGGTAAGTCATTTACATCTGTAAATCTGGCTACTGCCTTTGCCTTAACTGAATTGAAGGTTTTGATAATTGATTGTGACTTAAGAAAGCCTAAAGTTTCAGATTATTTGGGTGTCGATAATACTGCTGGCCTTTCTAATTATTTGAGTCGAAGAGTTGATGATGAAAGTACTATTGTGAAGGCTACCAGTATCCCAGGTTTATCATGTATTACTTCAGGCCCTTATCCTCCCAATCCTTCTGAATTGATCGCAAATAAGGAGATTATTAAATTGTTGATTAAGATGAAGGATCAATTTGATATAATCATATTAGATACGCCTCCTCTGGGTATTGTCAGTGATAGTATGTCCTTGTTTCCTTTAGTTGATGTTTCCTTGTTAGCATTTAAGTGTGGTTATAATAATCATAAAGGAATTGTTGAGTTGAATAAATTGAAGTCAAATGACTTTATTAAGAAGGTGTATTGTATTCTTAATGGTGTAGATAGTCATTATCATATTGGTTCAAACAAGAACTATGGATATTATGAAGTTTATAAGGATAATAAAGGGCTTGTAAATAGAGTAAAAAATTACTTAAGGTCATCTAAGTAAATCATAGTGCTGAATTGTTGTCTTTTTTATTTTATAAGTCTTGTGACTTAAGTGGCGAAGCTGTGTCTGGTTATCTGTTAGTGTTTAATTTAAGTTATTCTGGATAAATCTTCTTTTATTTCCAAAAGCTCAATTGATTGGCTAAAACTTGTTTCTTTAACGGGAGGTGCGCAATTAGGCATTCAAGCTATAGGTTTTGTTTCTGGGATTTTGGTGATTAGGTTACTTACCCCACAAGAATATGCCTTTTATACGCTGGCAAACACGATGCTAGGAACAATGATTGTTTTATCTGATGGGGGCTTGTCCACAGGTGTTACCTCTTTAATGGGTAAGGTGTGGAAAGACAAAACTAAGTCAGGAATAGTTCTTGCTTCAGGATTTAAGTTAAAAAATATTTTTTCAATTGTTAGCATTGTAATTGTTTCCCCAATACTCTATTATTTATTAGTTACCAATGGGGCAACTTGGTTTTTTTCAGTATTTATTATCGCGGCGATGATTCCTGCATTTTTGAGTTCTATGTCAATGCAATTGTATCAAATACCGCTTCTGATTAATCAGGAGGTAATTCCGCTTCAAAAAAATCATTTATCAGTGAATTTAGCCAGAGTAGCGCTTTTGGCATGCTCCATATTTATTTTTCCATTTGCATTTGTAGCGGTTCTTTCTAATGGTATACCTCAGGTCTGGGGAAATTTTAAACTTAAATACTTATCAAGTTTTTTTGTTAATAGTAATCAGAAAGCTGATAAGGAAGTCTCTGTTGAATTAATTAAGTTTGTTAAGAGAATTCTTCCTGGGTCTATTTACTATTGTATTTCTGGACAACTGACTATTTGGATCATTTCATTTTTGGGATCTACTGATTCAATTGCCCAAATAGGTGCAATAAGTCGAGTTGCAATGGCTCTTACAATTATAAGTACAGTTTTTCACACTTTGATCACACCTAGATTTATTAGATTGAAATATGATAAAACCTTAATCTTCAATAGGTATCTTCAGATCGTAGTGGGGATGGTGATGATTGCTTCTTTATGTGTTGCTTTTTTCTGGTTGTTTTCTGATTATGTTCTTTGGATTTTAGGTCCTAACTATTCTAACCTTAATTTTGAATTGGTTTTATTTATAATTGGAGCAAGTATAGATCTGGTTGTTGGAGTTCTGTTTATACTTAATTCTAATCGCGGTTGGTTGGTTAATCCTGTTCTAAATATTTTTATTGGCGTGATGAGTATTGTGGTTGGAGTTGTTTTGTTTGATGTGTCAAGCTTGGTTGGGGTTTTGTATTTCAAGTTATTTGTTTCTCTAATTGTATTGGTTTATTATTTTTCGTTTGGATTATTTAAAATATCTAAAATTCCTAAACTGTCATGATTAATTTTATTAACTCTTATTGCTTTATCGATATCTAATATGAATAGCGAATTAGTAACATTTTTCTTCCCGGAATTTTTTAAAAATTATGACATCGAAAGTTTAGATTTGGATAATCATAGCTTCTTTAGCTCATGGGACGATCTTACGATTAGGGCATGGATAGTTCAAACTTACTTGCGACTTAAAAAGCTCGGTTGTAATGTGGATATATCTGACAAATTCCCAACTAGTGGTGTTGTTGTTCTTTTGTCTAATAAGGATTCTTTGTCCTCATTAGATGACAGTTTTAAATCTATACCAAAAGATGTGATCATAGTTACGATACGTGCCGACGAGCTGCAGTGGCGACCGATGCTAAGTGATGTGGAAGTTGTTCAAAATGGATTGTTTGCAAATAATAAGGATTGTTTTTTTATTCCCCATTGGCCTCAACCAGGCATTATTAAGCGTGAAAGTTCACGTGGGAATACTATTAAAAACATCGTTTTTAAAGGTGGTAGAGGGAGTTTGGAGTCTGTTTTTTATTCAGATAGTTGGATTGATGGGTTAAAAGCTCGTGATATTGATTTTAAGTTCAATACTGAACACACCAATACAAATTGGATGGATTACTCTGATTCAGATTTGACTTTGGCGGTTAGGCCATTGTTTAATGATAAATATCAAAGGTCGGATAAACCTGCTTCCAAGTTAGTAAATAGCTGGTTTGCAGAGGTTCCTGCCTTACTTGGTCCAGAGTATTCTTTTAAGGAATTAAGAAAATCTGACTTGGATTATATCGAAGTTACTACCGTTCAAAATGCCTTGTCTGAAATTGATCGTTTGAAGGATGATAAAAATTTGTATGATCAAATGGTCCAGAATGGTATTAAAAGATCTCAGGATTTTACTGCAGATGCTACTGTGTTGAAATGGAAATGGCTGCTGTTTGATTATGTTCCATCGATAAGGGATGAGATCTTCTTTAAGAGATCTAGAATTTTCAATCGGGATAGTAGGGTTATCTATCATTTTCTTACAAAAAAGCAGACTTTGTTTGAGCACAAGCGGAGGTTTGGTAGTTATTATAGGAGTTTAACGCAAACTAAATAGGTGTAGGCTTTACTATGAGAAAAATCATTGTATTAACACCAATAAAAAATGAAAGCTGGATACTTGATCGGTTTTTGGAAGTGACTAGTATTTATGCTGATCATATCATTATTGCAGACCAGAATTCGACTGATAATTCTGTTGAAATTTGCAGTAGATATCCGAAAGTGATTTTATTTGAGAACAAAAGTGTTGACTTTAATGAAGCTGATCGACAAAGGTTGTTGATTTCTAAAGCTAGAAGCTTATTTGGAACTGAGAATATTTTGTTAGCAATTGATGCAGATGAAATCCTTGCTGCTGATGCTATGTCCTCCAATGATTGGCAAATAATGGTAAATGCGCAACCAGGAACAATTCTTCATTTTGAAAAGCCTACCTTTTTTGATACAACTGATAGAGTTATCAGATATCCCGAAAATGGATGGCCTTTGGGATATGTAGACGATGGGGCCGAACACACTCCTTCTGTAATCCACAGCAAGAGAATTCCTACTCCACATTATGCTAATAATCTATACCTCCATAATATTAAGTTTTTGCATTACGCTCTAACTAGGCTTGATGCACAGTTCACTAAACTGAAATATTATTGTATGTTAGAAAATGTGTTTGGTTCATCCTCCATTTTGCACCGTAGATTTTTTTACAATTCCAATCAGGATTATAGAAAAGAAGGGCTGAGGTTTGAAACTTCCAATCCTAAATGGTTTGCTCTTTGGGAATCAAAAAATATTGACATGCATTCTATTAGGAAGGAAGAGTATTACTGGTACGATGTCGAAATATTGCGTTTGTTTCAACTTTATGGGGTCGATAGGTTTAAAAATGAGGATATATGGAATGTGGATTGGGAAGAGGTTCGCATTAAATTGTTAAACTACAACATTGATGGAATACCTGATAAATCAATAGAATCTCCATCAGCAATTTATCTCAGTTCAGTTAACCTCTGTTTTAGTATCCTTTTATCTCTTAAGCTTGGGGTGAACAGATTTAGACAATTTTCTAAACTTTTGTTGTCCTAAGCAATGAGCATTAGCGTCTCAGTAATATTGCCTGTTTTTAATCAAGAGCAATTTCTCGATGAGACAATTTTGAGTATTTTGGATCAATCTTATCAAGAGTTTGAGTTGTTGATTTTGGATGATGGTTCAACAGACGGTTCAGCTGAGATAATAAGAAAATACAGCCAATTTGATAATAGGATAAAATCATATTTTAGAGAAAATCGAGGCAAATGTGTTTCTACTAATGAGCTTGTAGATAAAGCAGAAGCTAATTGGTGTGTGTTTTTAGATTCTGATGACGTAATGTTTAAAAATCGAATTGAAGATCAGATTGCTTTTCATCAGCAAAATCCAGAGCTTTTAGCTTCTAGCTGTCATTGCGATTATATAGATAACGACGGGGAATTTATAGGTACTCAAACATATCCATTCTTTAAAGGAGAAAATGACTGGCAGATTTCCCTTAAAAATAATGAAATAGTTCTGTGTGCATTTACAGGCTTGATGGTTAAAAAAGATGTCTATACACAAATTGGAGGTTTGAGAAGCGCATTCTGGCCATGTGAAGATATGGATTTCATCAATAGGTTTATTGAACATGAATTCCCAATTCAAATTATTCAAAAACCCCTAATGAAATACAGAATTCATGATAATTCTGTTACTAGTAAGAGGCAATGGGATATGTTTAGAATTAGTGACTATGTCTCAAGATGTGCCATGTTGAGAAGATCTGGTGAAAGAGAAATCTCATTTGGTGAATTTGTAGAGCTAGACAACCAAAATAGTCTTATTTTTAGTTTGAAACGTAAACTTCTCCGTTATTCTCAGATATGGCATAGAAAGGCTGGTTATGCATATTACAAGAAGCAATATGTCACATTTAGTAAAAGGTTTTTGCTGGCATTTTGTTTTTCTCCTGCTTATGTTTATTCAACTGTAAGGAATAGATTTTAGGTTAATCATGAACAAATGAAGAGTCCATTGATTTCTGTTGTATTACCAGTTTTTAATCAGGAGAATTTTATTGCTGAAACTATAGAAAGTGTCTTAAATCAGACTTTCTCGGATTTTGAATTTTTGATTTTGGACGATGGGTCTACAGATAATTCTGCTAGTATTATTAGAGACTATGCTTCAAAGGATAGCAGGATATCTGCATTTTACGAAGATAGTACTGGGCGGAGCAATGCTACAAATAATTTGATCGCTAAAGCAAAAAGTGGATGGATTGCATTCTTGGATGCTGATGATATTATGTTGCCTGAACGGTTGGATAAGCAGTATTCATTTCATTTAGCTAACAGTATTGTTGACGTTTCTAGTTGCCATTGTTATTATATCAACGCCTCTGGGAAACAATTGGGGATTCAAAGACACTCCAATTTGAGTTCGGTTGAAGATTGTCTGACCAAATTTGATAGTTTAGAATTTGTTCAATGTGCAATTACCGGCTTATTCTCAAAAAAGGAAGTATTTGGTAAAGTAGGCGGTCTCAATTCGAAATATTGGCCTTGCGACGACTTTGAGTTTTTCAATAGACTAATAGATCATAGATGTGTATTAGTTATAATTCAGGAAGTACTAATGAAATACAGAATTCATGCTTCAGCAATCACAGTAAGTAAGCCATTGGAAACCTTTGAAAAGATTGGCTTTGTAATGGAATGTATTACTGACAGACGATTAGGAAAAGCTGAGATTAGTTATTCAGAATTTAAAATGAAGAGAGACGCAGAGTCATTTTGGGTTAAATTCAATAGAAAGAGATACAATTATGCACAAATATTCTTTCGAAATGCTGGAATAGATATGATGTCTCGAAATTATGTAAAATTTGTGGTCAATTTACTTGGTGTGTGTTTCTTGTCCCCGAAGTATGTTTATGATAAGGCAGTTGGTTTAGTTTTTAAATCTCAATAAGTTAATTTGAAAATTGCGATAATATGTGGATGCTTAGAGCCTGGGAAGGATGGGGTTGGAGATTATGTGGTAAGATTATCTCTAAGTCTGTCATCTATGGGGATTGAGTGTTTATTGATGAGCTATAATGATTATTATCTTCACAATATTTTTGATGATAATCTATGTTTTGAAGGAGCTTTGCTAAAGTCTATTAGAATTCCAAATTCTTTACCTTCAGCTGATAAAATTGAATATGCCAGAGAGTCTTTATTATTGTTTAATCCTGATTTAATTAGTTTACAATATGTCCCATCTTCTTACCACTCAAAAGGACTCCATTTTGGTTTTGCTAAGCAAATAAATTCTATTATTGGTGATTTCCCCTTTCATTTGATGGTTCATGAATTGTGGGTTGGGATGGGGGCTAGGTCAAGTTTTAAGTTGAAACTTAGGGGGGCTGTTCAGAAGCAATTATTCCATTCCTTTTTAAAAGCTGTTAAACCTAAGTTTGTTAGTACTCAATGCGAATATTATTTATCAATTTTGAATAGAAGTGTGAGGCAGTCTGTTTTTCATTTTCCTCTATTTGGAAATATTATAAATCATAACTCTCTTACTAAGACTAATTTTGAAGGTTCTAATAAAAGGGTTGTCAAATTTGTGATGTTTGGTCATATATTTGATACTGTTGATTATTATAAGGTTGTACATGATATTTCTAAGGTAGGAATAGAATTGAACATTGATTTTCAATTAACGATAATTTCCTCGAACAATTTTTCTAGAGATTTGTGGCAAGACTGCTGGCAGTCTTTTGGACATAAAGTTAATGTATTGGAGAATTTGTCTAACGAGGAAATAAGTAGAATTTTTGTTAATTCAGATATTGGTTTAAGTACTTATCCTTTCCCTCTTTTGGATAAAAGTGGAAGTATAGCTGCATTGCTTGAGCATCAATTGCCTGTGATTTGTGTAAATAGAGACTGGAAGTTGAGAGAATCTTTTGTTAGAGAGGATGAAATAAATGGAATTTATTTTTGGGGAGAATTTTCATTAAGTAAGTTTCTTCAAAATATTCCTGCCCCTTCAGAATTTAATTCAGTAGACACAATTGCTGAAAGGTATATTGAGTTAATGTCAACTTCAGATTATGTCTTCAGTTAAATTTCTATATCAAAATAGAATTAGGCATTCTGTTTTTTCATTTGGGTTTTATAAATCATGGGCAAAACGTTTACTCCTTTTGCCGATGCTTATTAAAGCATCATCTTTTTCAAATTATTTGAAACGAAGTGGGGCTGGTATTTCTGGTTTATCATTTGTTGGCAAGGTGAATTTTGAAGGTGATTTGTCTAATTTTTCGATTGGAGATAATTCTTTTATTGGTAAAGTTTATGTCTCTTTACATGATGATATTGTGATTGGTAAAAATGTTTGCATAAATGATGGTGTAAAATTATTGACTGGGTCCCATGATGTTAATGATCCAAATTGGGGGCTTATTACCAAGCCTATCATAATTGATGACTTTGTGTGGATTGGAATGAATTCCATTATTTTACCTGGTGTTCATTTGAAAAGAGGGGTTGTTGTAGGTGCAGGAGCAGTGGTTTCTAAGTCTGTAGGAATTGGGCAGATTGTAGCGGGAAATCCAGCAAAAGTTATTAGTACTAGAAAAATAGTAGATTTTAAGTATAATCCTGTTCGCTTTACAGCGCTCAACAATGCTTGGCTTGAGGGATAGTTTATGAAAATAGTTATTTCTCATCCTACTGGTAACACTAATCTACGCGCCGCTGTATCAGCCTTTTATAAGGCTAAATTTCTTAATAGATTTATAACTACAATAGCTGTTTTTCCTAATTCATTTTTCGCAAAATTGGGAATGCTTCCACCTTTCAAAGATATTTTAAGAAGGTCTTATAGCATGGAAATTCTTCCATTTACCAATTCATTCATGTATAGAGAAATCGGTAGACTTGTTTTTTCTAAGTTTCTTTTTTTAAATTTTTTGTTTAAAAAAGGAGGTTATTTTTCCATTGATGAAGTTTACATGGGTTTAGATCGTAAAGTGGCGGGCTTACTTAGTGATGAAGTTAATAGTCATGTAGATGCGGTGTATTGTTATGAAGATGGTGCGTTAGAGACTTTTATTTCTGCAAAATCTAAAGGATTGAAATGCATTTATGATTTACCAACTGGATATTGGCTTGCTTTACGTGAGGTTTTGCAGCTCGAAAATGAGATTAACCCTGAATGGGTTCCTACATTGACTGGATTTTTAGATTCTGAAGAGAAATTAAGAAGAAAGGATTCAGAGTTAGAATTAGCTGATTTGGTTCTTGTCGCAAGTGATTTTACCAAGTCTAGTTTACAAAAATATGCCAAGTTTTCTGCTGAAATTAGAGTTGTTCCATATGGTTATCCTACTCCTTTCTTAGATAGAAAATATAAACCTTTATTAAAGGGGCAGAAGCTGAAAATATTGTTTGTTGGTAAATTGACTCAGCAAAAAGGATTGTCAACTTTGTTTGAATCTGTTCATGCTCTAAAAGAGAAAGTTGACCTAACACTTGTTGGCAAAAAACCTGTTGAAGATTGTCAGGTGCTTAATTCTAACTTGAGTCTACATACTCATATTTCTAGTTTGCCAAATCATGAAATACTTTTGCTTATGAGAAGTGTTGATTTGTTGATTTTCCCTTCTCTATTTGACGGATTTGGACTGGTGATTACAGAAGCTATGTCTCAAGGTACACCTGTAATTGCAAGTAATAGATCGGCAGGTCCTGATTTGATAGATCATGGGGTTAATGGTTGGGTTTTTAATGCAGGAAAAACTAATGAACTAGTAGGTATATTAGAATCAATTATTGAAGAACCTGGTCTACTTGAATCTGCCGGTAGGAATGCGCTTAAATCTGCAAGTGAAAGACCTTGGTCTAAATATCAAGATGAATTAATCCATGCCGTTACCTCTATAGCATGATTTTACAATTGGAAATATTGCGAAATGTCAAATAAATGGAAGGCCAACTAGACAGGATTTATTCAGACAATAAACAGTATAGCAGTCTTGAAAAAGCTATCTGGTTATATGTTATTCTTTTGGTTTTTGAAGGGGCTTTAAGAAAATGGGTTTTACCAGGTTTGTCTACACCTCTTTTAATCGTTCGTGATCCGGTGGCTATCTACATCATTTTTAAAGCATATCAATCAGGTTATTTTAGATTTAATATTTATACTGGTATTATTTCAACTGTAGCTGTGTTAGGTGTTATATTCGCCCTTGTTTTTGGCCATGGGGTGCTTTTTGTGAGTATTTACGGAGCTCGGGTTTATCTACTCCATTTTCCATTGATATTTATTTTTGGTGCTGTATTGGACCGAAGTACAGTTGAGAAAATTGGTGTATTTTTAGTATATACGTCGATTTTTATGGTAGTACTGATATTTCTTCAATTTTATAGCCCTCAATCTGCCTGGGTCAATAGGGGAGTTGGTGGTGATTTAGATGGAGCAGGTTTTGGTGGTGCTATGGGGTATTACCGGCCTTCAGGCACTTTTTCTTTTACAAATGGTGCTGCACTTTTCTTTAGTTTGGTGTTTTGCTTTGTTCTCTATTTTTGGGGTAATCCTGGTAAGATTAATACTGTAGTCCTTGTTCTATCTACAGTGTCTATAGTGTTTGCTATTCCACTTTCCATAAGTAGGACATTGTTGTTTCAGGTTTGTTTAACTCTGCTTTTCTTTATATTTTCTTCACTTAGTAATCCCAAAGTATTAAAAACAATATTTTATAGTTTTATTTCTATGATAATATTAATTATTATACTTCAATTTAATGATAGTTTTAATCTTGCCACAGAAGTATTCTTGGCTAGATTTGACAGTGCTAATGAATATGAGGGAGGCTTGGAGGGGGTGTTTATAGATCGGTTTTTAGGTGGCTTGGTAAGTGCCTTATCCAATCTTGATCATATTCCTTTTTTTGGATTTGGGATTGGCATGGGGTCTAACGTAGGTAGTTACTTAGTTTCTGGTGGAGATATATTTTTGTTGGGTGAAGAAGAATGGGAAAAAACTATTGGTGAACTTGGCGTTTTTCTTGGGTTGACTACTATTTTTATTAGAGTTGTCCTCTCACTCGATTTGGGATTGGCATCCTATAAGCAAATAAGCGTTGGGAACTTACTTCCTTGGTTGATTTTTAGTAATTCTTTTTTGATAATAATGCAGGGTCAATGGACTCAACCAACAGGTTTGGGCTTTGCAGTTATTTCAGCTGGTCTTGGTTATGCAGCAATAAATTCTGACTCAGTTTATACTGAAAAATTAGCTTGATGAACATTATAATTTTCTGTCATCCAGATTATTTTCATTCTGTGAGCATGCCTAAGTTCGTTGAAATGCTCAATAATGGCTTAAATGGTAGAGGACATGTGGTGAAATTTTGGAAGCCAAAACCATATTTTTCCAAAATCAATCTTCCTAATAGTTTTAAGAAGTGGATGGGTTATATAGATTCCTTTTTAGTATTTCCGGTATGGGTACGATTTCAGCTTATTTTTAATAGGGAAGAAGCTTTATATGTATTTGCTGATCAAGCATTGGGGCCTTGGGTTCCATTGGTCAATAAATTCCCACATGTCATTCATTGCCATGATTTCTTAGCTCAAAAGTCCGCTTTAAACTTGATCCCAAATCAAAGAATTTCATTTTCAGGAAAATTGTATCAAAAATTAATAAGGAACGGGTTTAAGTCAGGAAAAAATTTTATTAGTGTTTCTAAGCTTACGCAAAATGATCTCAATTCCTTTATTAATGATAAAGATCTCTTCAGTAAGGTGATATACAATGGAGTAAATACATTGTTTTCTCCAGGAGATTCTAAAGAGTCTAGAGATGTTTTGAGTCATTTTTTGGGGCTTGAATTGAATAATGGATACCTGCTTCATGTGGGAGGAAATCAGTGGTATAAAAATAGAATTGGGATAGTTGGGCTATACACTACTTGGAGAGAGATTAGTGATAAATCCCTTCCATTAATTCTTATAGGTACTAAGCCATCTCCAGAGTTACAGGTGGTTATTGATTCTTCTAAATTTAGTCAAGACATTATCTCTATAGAAAATGCAGATGATTCGCTTGTTAAAAATGCTTATAGAGGTGCCGAATTATTTTTGTTTCCTTCTCTTGCGGAAGGATTTGGGTGGCCCATTGCTGAAGCAATGGCTAGTGGGACTTTAGTCATGACTACAGGCGAAAATCCAATGACCGAAGTTGGAGGAAGTGTTGCTTTCTATCATGAGAAGATGCCAGATTCCATAAATGAAATAATTAATTGGAAAGTAAAAGGGGCAGAATTGTTAGAATCAATAGTGTCCTTACCGATAGATACTAAAACTCAAATCATTAATACCGGAATAAGCTGGGTCAAGAAATTTGATCAAAATGAATGCATTGATAAAATAGAAATGGTATATCAAGAGATTATAAGCCGTAAATCTGCATGAGAATTCTTAATGTAATCTCCAGTATGAATCCATTAGCTGGTGGTACAAGTGAAGCAGTTCGCAACACGATTGTTCATTTAAATACTCTTGGTATAGAAAGTGAAGTTGTTTCATTAGATGATCCTACATGCCAATTTCTAAGCGAGGAGAAGTTTGTTGTCTATGCTCTTGGTCCGAGCAAAACATCATGGAACTACTCTGATAAGTTGAGACCGTGGCTAGAGAGAAACTTGCAGTTCTACGATAGAGTAGTTATTCATGGATTATGGCAATACTGTGGATTCGCAGTCCACAATGCATTTAAACAGATCTCAAAAGAGGCAAGTGGAAAAAGTCAGGCATTAAGATATTATATAATGCCTCATGGTATGCTTGATCCATATTTCCAGGAAGTCAGTTCTAGAAAATTTAAGGCAATCAGGAATAATATATATTGGTTTTTGATTGAGAATAAAGTCATCAAGAATGCACAAGGGCTGTTGTTTACATGTGAGGAAGAGAAGCTCTTAGCTAGAAAGCCTTTTCAACCTTATGAACCCAATAAAGAAGATTCAATTGGCTTCGGCATTATAGAACCACCTGCTTTCAGTGCTGATATGGCTGATGCATTTAGCTTGGTGAATAATGGACTAAATGAAGTGCCATATTTTTTGTTTTTGAGTAGAATTCATGATAAAAAGGGAGTTGATTTACTTTTAAGGGCCTATGAGGCAATTGCATTAGAAAAGCAGCAACTTTTTCAATTAGATCATTTACCTAAGTTGGTAATAGCAGGTCCTGGCCTGGAAACTGAATATGGTGTAAAAGTCAAGAGAATTGTTGATCAATCAGAATTATTGCGTGACAGGGTCATTTTTGTAGGGATGTTACAAGGGGACGCTAAATGGGGTGCATTCTATGGATGTGAGGCATTTATTTTACCAAGTCATCAAGAAAATTTCGGGATTGCTGTAGTAGAGGCTCTTGCTTGTTCTAAACCGGTTTTAATATCAAATAAGGTAAATATCTGGAGAGAGATAGAAAATTCTAATGCAGGTATTGTAGCTAATGATGATTTAGAAGGGACTATTACAATCATTAGAAGTTGGTTATCTGCAGATGCTAAGACCAAAAATTCTATGAACCGAGATTCTCGTCTATGTTACGAATGTAATTTTTCTATTGGTCCGTCTGCAGAAAATATGCTGAAGGTAATTTCCCAATAATACAGTTTCACTAACTATGTCAACTACACAGAAATTTACTAAGATAGACCTTTTGACAGCTAGAAATAGCTTAAATGGCCCATCCTTCTCATTCAAAAACAGAGTAGGAAGACTAATATGGTGGCTGGTTTGCTTATTGTTTTTCAGGTATACGCCTAAAAATTTCCATGTCTGGAGGAGAGCTATACTTAGGCTTTTTGGGGCACAAATTGGGAGAAAATGCCATATCTATCCTAAAGCAAGAATTTGGGCTCCTTGGAATTTGAAAATGGAAGATGAGTCAAGTATCGCCGATGGAAGTATAATTTATTCCCAAGACCTTATTCATATAGGATTTCGCACTATAATTTCTCAGGGTGTACACATTTGTGCGGGAACTCATGACCATCGATATAGAGGCTTCCCACTCATTACTAAGCCTATATATATAGGGGATTGGGTTTGGATCGCTGCAGAAGCTTTTATCCATCCAGGAGTTAGCATTGGAGATGGTTGTGTTATTGGTGCGAGGTCTGTGGTGACCAAAAATATGCCTAAATGGATGGTTTGTTCAGGGTTTCCTTGTGAACCTCTAAAGCCCAGAATATTTCTAGATTGACCTGCGATTTTAATGAAAGATAAATTAGATCTACTTATAGCTATTCCAGTAAAGAATGAGGCGAAAAATCTCCCAAATTGTTTAAAGTGCATAGGATCTAATTTCGCCGCTAAAGTGGTAGTTATTGATTCAGGAAGTACTGATAATACTAAAGAAATAGCAGCGAATTTTGGAGTAGAAGTTGTTGATTTTAAATGGAATGGAGAGTTTCCTAAGAAAAGAAACTGGTTCCTTCGGAATTATAATTTTGATTATAGTTGGGTTCTATTTCTAGATGCAGATGAGTTTCTCACTCAGGAGTTTAAAGATGAAGTCTCAAGTAAGATTGTAGAGCCTCAAATTGATGGCTATTGGTTGAACTACACAAATTTTTTCATGGGAAAAAGACTAAAGGGTGGTTATCCCCTTAAGAAGTTAGCCCTTTTTAAAGTTGGTTTTGCCGAGTACGAATGTTTAGCAGAGGATAATTGGTCGAATTTAGATATGGAAGTGCATGAGCACCCGATTTTACAAGGAAAGTCAGGCTCGATTAGAAGTAGGATTGTACATCAAGATTTCAAAAATCTTGACCACTACTTGGCTAAGCATATGGAGTATTCTAGTTGGGAGGCTAAAAGGTATTATAGCTTTTTAGACTTGAATAAAGGAGACTTTACGTTGATGCAGAAAATTAAGTATGGTCTTTTGAAAACTCCATTTGTTGGTCCTCTATATTTTCTTGGTAGTTATATAATGTATGGTGGGTTTTTAGATGGAATTATTGGTTTTCATTTTTCCATTTTAAAAATGTCGTACTTCACTCAAATTTCTCTAAAAATTATTGAGTTGAAGGGAGTAGATGAATAGTGATTTACTATTAATTTGTGTGTTTTTTTTTAAATATTTAATTAATTGGTTATGAAAAGCGAAAGTATAGATTTTCATGAAATATTTGAACCTTATTTAGGACAAGATTTTTATTCTAAAGAATGTTCATCTAATCATTTTAATATTTTACAAGTTAGCGCCAAAAAGGTGTTTGATATATCATTTAGCTTGTTGTTCTTTCTGACAATTGGTTGGTGGTTGTTTTTACTGATAATTATTGCGATTAGAATTGAGACTCCTGGTCCTCCAATTTTTAAGCAACTAAGACATGGCAGAAATAATAAGCCATTTTTTTGCTATAAGTTCAGGTCAATGAAATATGATCCAGCGAGGAATTTCCAACAAGCTCATAGGCGTGACCCGAGAATAACAAAAGTTGGATGCTTTTTAAGAACAACTAGCTTGGATGAGTTACCTCAATTTATAAATGTGTTACTTGGGGACATGTCTGTAGTTGGACCTAGGCCTCATGCGATAGCCATGAATAGGGCTTATTCGCATGAAATTCAAAAATTCATGAATAGGCATTATGTTAAGCCTGGCATTACTGGATTGGCTCAATGTAAAGGATTTCGCGGAGAAATTAGAAATAATTATGACATTCGATGCCGAATTAAGTATGATCTGTTTTATATTAAGAAATGGAAGTTCGTTATAGATATACTGATTATATGGGAAACAGTTAAATGTATATTATTCGATAATAAAAATGCGTATTAAGTGTGTAAGTATTATAGATAATTTGCTTTATCGTGAATGATTTTTCAAGATGTTTAAAGCAAGTATGGCCAGTTTCAACTGGCCATTTTTTTTGAGTTAATTTCATCTAATTTGATTCTGGATTTATAATTCAGTTTTCTTTAGGAGTATTTTATACAAGATGATTACACAATTGTTTGTTAGAAGTTTAAACCGCCCCGATTTGCTTATTCCCGGAGTTTTAGTGGGGAGTTTGGGGAATGCGCTGGGGATCTACGCTGGATTTTTTATTGCGGGGATGTTGGGATGAATTCTATTTAAGACCAGCAAGAAGTTTGTCTATTGTTACTTAACGTTGACTACTTTTACCCAGCTGAAACGTAGGCGTAATACAACTTGCAGGCATAAGCGGAGTAGATCATCAATTCTTCCGCATGTAAGTTCTTATCAAGTACCTGCACATCGAAATTTAGTTTTTTCCAGGTGTTGGTTGGAGTTAGAATCATTAGTTTTTCTCCGGACTCAGAACTGAGTTCAAATTTGATTTTCCAATTCCCTGTGTTTTTCAGGATATAAATTTTTTCAATTCTATCCTCATTTTCTAGGCTGATGTTTAGATGAAGTTTAGAGTTATGTGAGATTTCACCAATCCTTTTGCTGTTTTTGAAAATATCTATTTTTCCTGACCACCAATTCTTTGGTTTGAGTTGAATTTTCTCTCGATCCAGATAAGTTTCTGCAACCCCTGAATACCAGTTTTTGTACTTGAGTTCCAGTATTTTTCTTCCCTTTTCAGTCAATTTGAAATCACCTTTCAAGGAAGTGTTTTCAATTTTAAAATCTGTTTTTTCTAAGGTTTGCATACTGATTGTACTTCGGAAAGTAAAAAAAGGTTCTAATTATTTTGGTTGTCGTCTCAAAATATAGAAGTCTCTTATTTTACTTTTCCTGTACTATCGTAAAGATGTTTTTGTCCTTCACACCTTTTACCTCATGCTCCACCATCACAGGAATATCATAGGTGTCGAATTCTTTCAGGTGAATAGTTTCTCCATTTATGAAAAATTCTATTTCTCCCTTTACGACAGTCAAAAGGGAAGGAACGTTTGCAGTATGCTTTTTTAAAATTTGTTCATGAAGCAGTCCAATGGCGAAATAATTTGTCTTGTCAGTTCGCTGGATAGGGCAAACGGAAGGGCGTTCTGAAGCAAAGGCTAAATTTTCAAGGATATTCATGAGTACATGGGTTTATTGAAAAAAGTAATGAATTATAAAATAGGGATTCTTTTGCGAAAAGCCTTTCCAACAGCTACGAAAAGTGTCTAAAATACACATTCTTTACTCAATAATCGCTCTTTGTTTCCATTTGAGATCCTATAAATGGGATCCTAGGAGCAAGGAAATATCCCATCAAACTTGCAAAAAGAATGGGGATAAAGTAGGTGAAACCAGTAAGTGTCGCCAGTAAAATGGTTGTGCTCATCGGTGTTCTGGTGACACATGCATTGATACCTGCCATGCAACTCACAATGGCAAGGGTAAGATTAGTATCTGGGAAAACTTGATGAATAATCAAGCCTAGAGTCGCTCCAACGAAAAACAAGGGAATGATAAACCCGCCTCTCCATCCTGAGGTGACAGTGATAGAGATCGCCAGGATTTTGAAAATTAGGATGGCGATCAAGGCTTTAAGCGCGAAATCTTCAGCTAATAACTCGTTGATTTCCTCATGTCCAAAATAGCGCGTAATCGGGAAGTAATAGGAAATCAAACCTAAAAGTACACCTCCAATGAGTGTTTTGACATAGATAGGGAGCTGCTTTTTATTGAACAAACTCTTGAAGAATTTGGTACAGAAAATATATCCCCAACCAATAGCGGTGGCGGCAATTGCGAATAAAACTGCATAGGCAAAATCGAATACTCCTGTGTATTCGTAGGCCGCTACATTCCAAGTCGCTCCAAGTCCAAGTTGGATAATTAGTGCAAAAATCAAGTAGCTAAAACAACTCGCTACTAAGGCTGGAATTATTGCCTTGTAATATTCCACTGCATGCTTGTGATGTAGGATTTCTAGAGAAAAAAGGCTGCCTCCAAGTGGAGCTCCAAAAAGTGCTGTAAAGCCTGAAGCCATACCAGCAATGCTCATTGAGCGTAAATCTTCACCCTTCAAACGAAATACTTTTCCAAGCCATGTGCCGGTAGAACCTGTCACCTGCACGAGTGGAGCCTCGGGACCAAGACTTCCTCCTGATGCTACACACAAAAGGGATGAGATGACCATGGAGGGATTGTTTTTTGGGTCAAGCTTCCCTTTATTGAAGCGAATGTTGTTGACGATCAGGTGTATTTCGCCAGGATCTCCTATCCAATGAATAACTAGGCCCGCAAGAAGGCCACAAATAGCCATTACAGGAATGACTTCCCAGCCTTCAAAAATTGCAATTTTTTGAGTCAGGAATTCAAGAATAATCCAGTATACACCAGCTATAGCTCCTCCGATCAAGCCAAGTAAAGCCCACAGCAAAAAACTGCGACTAAACAGAAAAGGGTTGAATCGGATCGGCTGATCAAGAATGTCTAGTGCTTTGACTAAATTTCTTCTTCTCTTTAATTTCAACTGATGAATTGAATTAGGTTAAAGGAAATTATTTTCGCAAATGCGAAGTAACCTTGCCTAGTTCGGATTTACAAATTCAAATGCCTCATCAAGCTGTGAAACATCAAAGTAACGTTCGTGGCGACCTTTGCTAGCTCTTTGGAAAAACAAGTTGTCAATAGGAATAAGCGCTTTTAGAATTTTGGAATGTGCTACCACAGCGATGTGTCCCATTTTCTTGTAATTGCGAAGAATATAAAGAGAATCTTCGAAAAAAGCTTTGGTACTGGATCCTGAGATTTTCATTTCATCGATTTTGACAAGAATATTTACCTGATCAAAACCCTGATCTAGTTTTTCTTGCATCCACTTTTGACAGATATTCTCGTCATTTTCAGTGAAGCTATCGATTACAGTAATTGCTAATACATTTTTGTCGAAAGTTTTGATTTGGTCTACCATGGCTGTATTATTTATGTGGTTAAATGGGATAGCCCTTTGCTATTTTTATTACCCCTATTAGTCTTTAAACAACACATAGTGCTCTTAGTTCACATTTCCTTCATATGGTTCAATATGAATCAAAACATTCCCAAGTTCAGGGATCACTTTGCATAGTTTGTCCTTCAGCTGATGCGAAATATCATGACCTTTAGTTACTGTTAGTTCGCCGTCTACTAGTGCATGCAAATCGACATGATATTCCATCCCAGCTTTTCGGATAAAACATTTTTCAGTTCCTTTTACACCTGGTACTGTCAGTGATATTTGTCGGATTTGGGCTGTCATCTCCTCGTAATTATTCTCATCCATTACTTCACTTAGTGCTGGCCTGAATATTTTGTAACAATTAAAAAGTATGAAGACTACCGCTAAAAGGGCAGCATAATCATCTGCTACCTCAAAACCTTCTCCGCCAAAAATGGCTATGGTGATCCCTATAAAAGCTGCGATAGAAGTTATAGCATCGCTTCTATGATGCCAGGCTTCCGCTTTTAATGAGCTGCTTTTTAGCTTTTTACTTCGCGCCATGACCACCTGAAATGAGATTTCCTTCCAGATAATGATAACAGCCAAAACGACCAGTGTAAAAGGTTTGGGTAGTTTGTGTGGCGTGACAATATGCTGATAAGCCTGCCAAGCAATGGTACCAGCCGAAACAACTAGAAATACTACTACCAAAAAAGTCACCAAAGGCTCTGCTTTACCATGGCCGTAAGGATGATTCTCATCTGCTGGCCTTGCAGAATATTTCAATCCAAGGAGTACAAGTACAGAAGCGAAAACGTCGACGACTGACTCTATACCATCTGCAATCAGCGCGTAAGAATTTCCAAATATGCCAGCCAGAAATTTAATTGTCGCCAAAGCCACATTGCCCAGCATGCTGAAAATGACTGTACGGACTGCAAGATTTGAGTTGCTCATGGCTGTGACTTATGAGAGATTTTCAAAAGTAGGGATTAATCTTTTTGGGATGGGTTTGCTGATTAGAACGAATACTTTCTCGTTTTGCTATGCCAAGTAACAAATGAATCCCTTTTGTCTAACATTTACACCCCTTTTGATAGGAACGGATTGAATACTTTTAGAGCTGCAAAACAAAGCCCTATGAATGAGCCTTTTCGATTACTGGCAATCCTGCTATTTCTTTCTCTGAGTTTTTTCTCCTGCGGAAATGATGAAGATCCAGCAACCTTAGTTACTTCTCCTAGTTCGCTTCAATTTGGGGCTGAGGAAGAAACTCAAATTTTGACAATCACTAGTAATCAAAGCTGGACTATTGATACCGGTGCTCCTTGGGTGAAAATTAGTCCTACATCAGGGTCTGGAAATGCTCAAATTTCTATAACGCTAAATCCAAATGATTCTGAGGAGGTTCGGACCGCACAATTAAATGTCAGATACATCACGATTGTCCAGCCAATTGCCATCACCCAAGAAGCTAAAACTTTTTCTTTTCCTTCCTACTATATTCCTGCTGATAAGACTGGAATGCGTGAAATACCAAATCTGGAATTGGCTCAGGAAATGGGCAAAGGCTGGAATTTGGGAAATACGCTTGAGGCTATCGGTAGCGAAACTGCCTGGGGAAATCCAGAGACCAGTAAACTTCTGATTGATCAGGTGAAAGCTGCTGGTTTCAATGCGGTAAGGATTCCAGTGGCTTGGAGTAAGTTTTCAAACGCTGATAAATTCACGATTGATGCCGCTTGGATGGCTAGGGTCCAGGAGGTCGTAGACTATGTGATAGACAATGATATGTATGCGGTGATGAATATTCACTGGGATGAAGGATGGATGCAGCCAACCTATGCACAGCAAGACTATGTGAATGATAGACTGGAGAAAATGTGGATTCAAATCGCACTTAATTTCCGTGATTACGATGACCACCTTCTATTTGCTGGGACGAATGAAGTGATGGTAGACGGTGATTATAGTGCTCCTAAACCTGAATACTATCAGGTTCAGAATTCATTTAATCAGACCTTTGTGGATGCTGTGAGATCTACTGGTGGTAGGAATACGTATAGAAATCTTGCCGTTCAGACATTTAATACCAACATCGATTATGGTCTAAGCTTCTTCGAAATGCCTTCGGATCAAACCGAGGGACGACTGATGGTGGAGGTTCATTATTATGATCCGTATGAGTTTGCATTGAGAGAAGATGAGACCATCACTCAGTGGGGTAAGGATGCTACTGATGCTTCCAAAACGGCCTCTTATGGCAGAGAATCATTTGCTGATGGACAGTTTCAAAAGATGAAAACCAAATTTATTGATGAAGGTACCCCTGTTTTAATGGGGGAATATGGGGCGATAGATAAGAAGGCTAGTGACAATGATGTCTATCGTGAATATTACCTGCACTACATTACCAAAAGTGCTACAGATCATGGACTAGTGCCGTTTTATTGGGATAATGGTTATGCAGGGGATTATGGTTTTGCACTTTTCAATAGGAGTTCAGGAGCACAGATTTATCCCGATATGATTAAGGCCATCATCAATGCTGGGGAGTAAAACTATCACCGAAGGAATGGTGCCTTTGTAGAGAAAATGTGATTCATAATCCCAAAAACCTCCCTAGGTGCTGTATCTTTATTCACGACTACCAATATTTCCCAACGACATTCTTGTCCCTGAATGGAAGCTTAGGCTACTTTGAAAAATCTCATTTATGGTGCTATCTCTGTGTAAAACTCTGCGCTCACCGCTGTGAAAATAAAAAGCCGGAATTCATAATGAACTCCGGCTTTCGACCTATATATGTTCTAAGAGGCAAATGCCTCGGTTTTTCGTTCACGACTAATGGTTCCAGGTATCTTCTGATCCATTTTCAATATTATAAAACCTCCGAATGCACAAATAGCCATTCCTGCAGCCATTGGAAATGCTGAACTGGCATGGAATAAACTGACTATGGCTGTTACGATTCCGCCAATTGCCATTCGCATACTACCTAACATGGCTGAGGCTGATCCGGCATTTTTAGAAAATGGAGCCATTGCAAGTGCTGTAGTATTTGGACCATTCAATCCATGGGCTGTAAGGAAAATAAACATCGTTCCTATCAGGGTATATAGATTGAAAAAGTTGAAAAACACTCCAAGTACCAAAACGATTCCCGTTACACTTTGGTAGTGTAAAGAGAAGTTTATGATTTGCTGTGAGGTATATTTCTTGAGTAAAATATGATTGAGCTGTGTAGAACCAATCATAGCAAAAGCGAGAATTGCGAAAAGCCAACCAAATTGATGTTCGGTCAAACCATACAGGTTCATAAATACATCTGCTGAACTGGCGATATACGCAAAGGGAGCAGCGCCCGCAATTCCTCCTGCGAGCATGTATACTAGGAATTGACGATTCTCAAGAACCTTAATGTAGCTTTTCCATACCTTCTTTGGCTTTAGTGAGACCTCTCGATCTGGCAGTGCCCCTTCAGGAAGTACCACTACAGTAGCTACCCAAATAATGGCCGTCAAGACGGCAAGAATGATAAAGACCCAGTGCCAATCATAGGCAGAAGTTATAAATCCACCTAAAGTAGGAGCGATCATTGGAGAAACTGCGATTACCAATACAAGCAATGACATGGCCTGCGCAGTCTTTTTAACAGGGAAAATATCTCTAACAATAGCCTGAGCAGAAACCATTCCCCCACATCCTCCAATAGCCTGAAGAAAGCGCATGAAAATCAGGTTTTCTACAGACTGTGACATTGCGCAGCCTATAGATGCAAGGATGTAAATAGCCAAGCCTGCGTAGAGTGGTTTTTTACGGCCATATTTATCTAATAGTGGTCCATAAAATAACTGACCAATGGCAATACCAACCAGATAGGCAGTGAGAGAAAGCTGAATATTAGAAATAGGCGTATTCAGCGTCTCTGCCATCTCCGGGAAACCGGGGAGATACATGTCGATAGAGAAAGGACTGATTGTACACAGAGCACCTAGTACTAGTATAATCTTAAAGTATTCCGTTTTGCTGTATTTCTTTTCCACCCTAAAAATATTTTGATCTTCAACTACTGACTATCTGGGCTAAACAGGCTTGACTGTTAATGAGTTCGTAAATATCAGCTTATTTTTTTATGAATTAATCAGTTCTGATAAGAATGTGTTGAGGAATCGATAATTGCTTGGTTTATTATTCAAAAAATAAACCATCCTAAACCTAAGATTCTGGATGGTTCGGGAATTGCCAAAGAATAGTTGATGGTAAATATTCAGTTCTTTGCTCTCCATGCGGTACTTTGCTCTCAGTTACCATGATCGTAATGACAATTGCCAAAATACAATCTGAGAATGCTTCTCGCCTATTTTTGTTCATGATTTACTGAGTGTAAAAAGGCAAATCATTGATTATTTTTTTGTCAGCTCAATCCAAAAAGGGAAATAACGTTGGCCTTTCACTTCATAGAATGGGACTAATTGTCCTTTGATTTCTTGAAGATTGACACCTTTCATCTCTAAGATATCCACAGGTCCGCTCGATTTATCAAAAGCGATATTTGCATAGTTGGAGGTCTCAATTGTCATTTTTCCCTGAGGGGGTACTGGTTTCACGAATTTCACTCGAATGTCATACAGACCAGGTTCGACGCTGACATTCCAATAGCCAAATATGTCTTCCTGAGCCCACATTCCACGCTCTCCGGAAGCATCATTTCTGTTAAGAATTGTTGGGTTTTCAGCTGGGTTACCGATTTGAATGACTGCTGGAGTTTTTTGATTTTCTTCGTTGATCAAGTCAATGTAGATAGCGTCCATTTCAGATTTCAGTTCTTTTGCCTTCGCGCTGTTTTTGGCCACTATGTTATGTTGCTCATAAGGATCTTCATTCAGATTGAATAAATCGAATTTCTCGATTTCAGAATTGTAATCTGTATTCCCAACCAATTTCCAACCGGACTTTTGGATTGAAATGTTTTGATAAAGTTCAGGGTACTTTCTCGTCCAGTAAGCAAAATAACTACGGTCAGAGGCCTCAGTATTTTCACCTTTTATCAGTGGTAGCATGCTGTGGCCATCTATTTTTCGGTCTGTAGGAACTTCAAAACCAACAATGTCCGCCAGCGTGGGAAGTACATCCAAGTGTGCTGTTAAGGTGGAGATATCTTTGTTTCCTTTAAATCCTTCGGGATAGCGAATGAAAAATGGCGCTCTAATTCCACCCTGGTAGGTGCTGCTTTTCAGACCTTTTAGCCCAGCCAGATATCGCTGCTGCTGAGGGCCATTGTCAGTCATAAATATGACAACCGTGTTATCGTCAATCCCCAACTCCTCTAATTTTCGGAAAAGCTTATTTAGGTTATCATCGATGTTTTCCACCATCGCATAGACTCTTCTTGCATCCTCTTTATCTTTTTCAGACATAGGATAGAATGGCTTGCCATCCTTTCCAAAACCAGCTGTAGGATCAATGTTCTTGTACTTTTGATAATACTCGTCTGGTACCTGCAGTGGCGTATGCGGCGCATTGAAAGATAAGTAGGTGAAGAATGGCTTATCCTTATTTTTCTCTATAAAATTGATTGCCTCGTTTGCAAATATATCCGAGCAGTATCCTGCGTAGCTTTCCTGCTCATTATTGTGCCAAAGTACCGGGTCAAAATAGCTACGATTTCCCTGATAATAGGTAGTGAAATCACCCACTTGCCCCATACCACCAGAAAGGTGTATTACAGATTCATCAAATCCCTGATCACTTGGGCGCATTGGGTAATTATCACCTAGGTGCCATTTGCCAAAAATCCCAGTCGCATAATCTTTTGATTTCAATAATTCAGCAATCGTGATTTCTGACTCTGCCATCATTGCACCACCATTGTAGGTGTCACGTACACCAGTTCGAAGAGAATACCGGCCTGTCATCAAGCTTGCTCTCGTCGGCGCACAAACTGGAGACACATAGAAATTAGTGAACCGCACGCTTTCCGCTGCAAATGCATCGATAGTCGGCGTATTGATATGTGGGTTGCCAGTTGCGCCTAGGTCTCCGTAGCCTTGATCGTCGGTGATGATTAGGATGATATTGGGAGCTTTGGAAGCTTGCTGCGCAAAACTAAAACTGAGAGATAAAAAAAGTATTAGTGTGGATAGGGAACCTTGAATGTGCATCATACTAAAATTAGGTGGGTAATAATAGTCTAAAAATATATGCTTTTGGGAGAATAGCTATACTGTGACTGAATGAGTGTTTTTATTTCCCGCAAATACACGAAGCAATGACACGCAGGTAGACTTGAATTTTTTGAATTATTCATTCAAACTGAAAACGAAATATTTTGCGAAAATCCACGATAGTTATCAGCGATAATCTGCGGGAGACTTTATAGCTTATCTTTAAAACTCAATCTCATCAATACTTCTCAGCTGCACATGCTTTTTCATCTTCTTTTGGATGATTTTGAAGTGATGCAGATCCTCCTCCGCTACCAAGGAAATAGCCTCTCCAGTTGCGCCAGCACGGCCTGTTCTACCGATTCTGTGCACATAGTCCTTTGGAGATCTTGGCAATTCGTAATTGATCACCAGTGGCAAAAACTTGATGTCTATTCCTCTTGCAGCCAAATCCGTTGCAACCAGAATCCTTGTTTTACCAGATTTGAATCGATGTAAAGCTTCCGTTCTAGCACCTTGACTTTTGTCTCCATGAAAAGCCAAGGCGTCAATGCCATTTTTGTTGAGCTTGGTTACGATATTATTTGCCGCGCGGATAGATGAAGCAAAAACTAAAATCTGTGACCAGTCGCCTGAATTGATCAAGTAGCGAAGAAAAGGCCCTTTTTGCTCCATGGGAACTCTATAGGCATACTGCTCGATGAGATCCGGGGAAACAGTATCAGGTTCGGCAGAAATACGAACTGGCTCATGGAGCATCTCGTTGATCAGTCCTTCTACAGATTCTTCACTTGTCGCAGAGAAAAGTATGTTTTGGCGTTTTTTGGGAAGTTTTTCGAGGATCTGATCGACTTCCTCTTTGAAGCCCATATTTAATACTTTATCAGCTTCGTCTAAAACAAGAACTTCCACTTGATTAAGATTCAGCGAGTTTTTGGAAAGCAAATCCAATAAACGACCTGGCGTAGCTACTAGGATATCAGTCCCATAGATTTTCATCATCTGCGGATTGATGGATACTCCACCGAAAACGGCTAGAGCTTTGACAGGTCTATTCAGAAATCGCGCAAAATTCTCTGTTACTTCCGCTACTTGGCTGGCTAATTCCCGAGTAGGAACTAAGACCAAAACTGGTATCATTCTCCCTTTATTTGCATCTTTTTCCTGAAGTCTTTGAAGGATAGGGAGGATATAAGAAGCAGTCTTTCCAGAGCCAGTAGGAGCTATTCCGAGCAGGTCTTTCTTTTGCAAAATAGCTGGGATGGCCTCTATCTGTATAGGATAAGGACTATCGTAATTGGCTTTTTTGATTGCATCAAGTATTTGCTTGGAAAGTCCTAAATCTGAAAAGTTCATGGGCGCTAGTTTTGTGTAAAGTTAAGGCTTGGAAATTATTATCTCAGCTTTTAGCAGATCTTGATCTCATTTGTATGATTTAGTCAAATTTGCCGTTGTTGTAAATCAAGGTTGTGATTCTGCTTAATATGTTTCAAATTGTAACAGACTCAAATTGAACTCCTACTCACTGTAAGTGACATAAAGTAGTGAGCGATTTGTCAAACCCAAAACGCCTGTTTGTAGAATGCTGAATACTCGGATTGTCCATTACTTTTTCATAGTAATGTTACTGGCCTCTTGTGCCAAAGAAAATAAAGATTCCCAAAACCCATCTCCCGCTCAAACTGCCGAAGAAGAAAAGGCAACTTTTCAGTTAGAATCCGGTTTTGAAATCCAACTGGTGGCGTCTGAACCCATGGTGGAGGACCCAGTTTTTATCACGTTTGATGAAGATGCGAGACTTTGGGTGATCGAGATGCGTGGGTTTATGACGGATACACTGGGATCTGAAGAAGATAAGCCCATAGGTAGAATCTCGGTGCTTGAGGATGAAAATGGTGATGGTCTGATGGATAAAAGCACCATTTACATGGATAGTTTGGTTATGCCACGTGCCATTGGGTTTTTCGCAGATGGAGTACTCGTAGCTGAAAACAGTTCGCTTTGGGTCACACAGGATTTAGATGGCGATCTGAAAGCAGATACAAAAGTATTATTGGACTCTACCTATGCTTCCACTGGGAATCCTGAACATTCGGACAATGGATTGCTTCGAAATGTGGACAACTGGTATTACAATGCTAAATCGAAAATCCGCTATAAATATCAGAATGGTGAATGGATCAAAGAACAAACTGAGTTTCGAGGACAGTGGGGAATCAGTCAGGATGATCAAGGTCGATTGTTTTATAATTACAATTGGTCACAGCTCCACGCTGACTTGGTTCCGCCAAATTACCTTTCCAGAAACCCTAATCACAAAACTTCCACTGGAATTGATTTTGGCGTGAGTCAAGATCGGAGAGTATTTCCTATACGTGTCACGCCGGCAGTCAATCGGGGTTACATTCCTGGAGTATTGAATGATGAGCAACGCTTGATGGAATTCACTGCTGCTTGTTCGCCATGGATCTATAGAGCAACACTTTTTGCTGATGAATTTTATGGAAATGCTTTCGTGGCAGAGCCTGCTGGGAATTTGGTGAAGCGAAATGTGATTACCCAAACTGGTAATCTTTTGGAAGGAAAAGACCCGCATCCAGGTACAGAGTTTCTTGCGTCCACCGATGAGCGTTTTAGACCAGTGGATTTTGCTACCGGGCCAGATGGCGCACTTTACATCGCAGATATGTATCGCGGTTTGATTCAGCATGGAGAATACCTTACTCCTTATTTGAGAGAGCAAACGATCGGGCGAGGCCTAGAATTCCCTGTTCATCTGGGTAGAATATGGAGGATAGTGCCTTCTGGAGAAAGCGCTAGGACGATGCCGAAACTTTCTCAAGCTAGCAATGATGAATTGATCGTCTTGCTATCGGATGAAGATGGCTGGTATAGAGATATGTCCCAGCGATTATTGGTGGAGCGCAATGATCCAAGTGTAAAGGATGCCTTAATCAATTTGATTTTGGATAAGCAGGCAAGTGAAATGGGGCAGTTTCATGCACTGTGGACTTTAGAAGGTTTGGGCTTGGTTTCCGATGACTTGCTATTTCAGATTTTGGAAAACTCTTCGGTACTATTAAAAAGCACTGCATTGAGATTAATGGAGCCTTTCGCGGAAACTTCCGCTGCTACAAGTCAAAAGTTAGGACAGTATATGGAAGCAGCTGCAGCCAAAGCTGGTGTGGTTGAAGCTCTTCAGTTGGCATTGAGTAGTAATGTGCTTTCTGCTTCTTCTCAGGGTAAATTATTAGCCACGGTTTTTCAAAATCACGGAGCCGATGCGCTCATTCGTGATGCGATGATGAGTAGTTTGGCAAATAGAGAATATGAACTTTTAACGGAATTGTGGAATAGCTCAAATTGGGAAAATTCAGATCCCAATAGAGAGATTTTCCTAGAAACGCTAGCAAGTGCAATTATTAAAAAGGGAGATGCTAAAGAAATTACGGGATTATTAGGCTTGGCGAATGGCAAGGGCGAATTGAACTGGAAGCAAAACATCCTGATTTCAGGGATATCCATTCAAGCAGCTAATTTGAAGGATCGTAAGCCGATTGCCTTAGCGGCTGAGCCAGCTTTATTTAGACGCACTGACCTTCCTATTGATGAAGGACGTGTGGACATGCTGAAGCGAATGTTTTCTTGGCCAGGTTTCGAGCCTTCGGAAGTGGCTGTTGTGGAAAGTCAACTAGATGAACAAGCATTAATTCAATTTGCCGAAGGCAGACAAAAGTTCCTAGTCACCTGTGCGGGCTGTCATGGTTCAGATGGAGGAGGGGCTACAAGGATGGGGCCTCCATTGGTTGACTCGGACTGGGTGCTGGGAGATGAAAGAAGGCTGTCCATGATACTTTTGCATGGACTGGAAGGTCCGATTGAGGTATCAGGCATAACTTATGATGCACCAGATATTCTTCCTGTGATGCCGGCACATTCTACCATGGATGATGCGAGCATTGCTGCGATTTTGACTTATATTAGAAATGAGTGGGGTAATCAAGCTGCGCCGGTTTCAAGAAGGACGGTTGGGAAGATTCGACTTACTACTCAGGGGAGAGTTTATCCGTGGAAAGCAGAGGAATTAAATGAGCATATGAAAACCATACCAGCTGAAGAAAACCAATAAACCATGACCTCATGTTTACCTTACCATTTCATCCACCTTGTCCAAAGGAAAAAACAGAAAGGAGAGATTTTCTGAAAAAAGCCGGCTTGGGAGCTTTGGCGCTAACATTTCCTTTTCCCGATGTACCGAGTTCACTAGCTGGTGTTTCTATGGGAATAGTCGTGCATTCCTATGCTGCGAGGTGGCATTCGGATACACCTAGTAATAAGTATCCAGGATTTGAAAATGCCTTGAGCTTGATAGCTCATTGCAAGGAAATAGGAGCAGGGGGAGTACAGACAATGGTAAATGGCTGGTCTTCAGATTTTGCAAAACAAGTGCGTGATGCTCGCGAAAAGGCTGGGTTGTATCTGGAAGGAAGCATCGGTCTACCAAAGGAAAAGAATGAGCTTGCAAAATTTGAATCTGAGGTTTTGGCAGCAAAGGAAGCCGGAGCTTCCGTTTTGCGGACTGCTTGTCTAAGCGGAAGACGCTATGTGAATTTCAATACATTGACTGAGTACAAGGAATTTAGAAAAAAAGCGATAGAGTCAATAGAGCTAGCTGAACCAATTGTCGGAAAGCATAAGATGAAATTGGCGGTAGAAAACCATAAAGATTGGGCATCCAAAGAGTTAAGGCATGTTATCCATAAAATTGGAAGTGCCTGGGTAGGGGTGACCCTAGATTTTGGGAACAATGTTTCATTTATGGAAACCCCGAAAGATGTAATCGAAACATTAGCACCAATGGCCTTTTCTACTCATGTGAAAGATATGGGGGTAAAGGATTATGAGGATGGATTTTTGCTTTCTGAGGTTCCCTTGGGCGAAGGCATTGTTGATTTGAAATGGGCCGTTGAGCTTTGCAAGGAACATAATCCACAGATCAACTTTAGTTTGGAAATGATAACCCGCGATCCCTTGGAAATTCCTTGTATGAAGGATAGTTATTGGGCTACCTTCGATCATTTATCAGGATTAGATGTGTATAGAATGGAGAGGCTGATGGAAGAGAATCAATTCAAAGGAGATTTGCCTCAGGTAAAAGGGATGAGCAAGGAGGAACAGTTAGCTTTCGAAGAGAAGAATGTGTTGGCATGTCTGGAATATAGTCGGAGTTCACTGGGATTGGGCTGAGTGTTTTTAGTATATAATGAGTAGTAAGATTTGTATAATTAGTAAACTGATAAATCATGTCTGATAAATTACCTGGAATCAAACTTTTTGACCTAAGTGGAAAAGCAGCTATCATCACGGGTGGCTCCAAAGGACTTGGCTTAGCTATGGCCGAAGGTCTTGCTTCTGCTGGCGCAAATGTGATGCTGGTTAGCCGAACGCTGAAAGAAGGAGAGGAGTCAGCTAATAGAATTGCAGAACTCTATGGCGTGGAAGCCTTTGCCTTTGAAGCAGATGTAGTGAATAAGGAGCAAACAGAAGCCATGGCAAAAGCCGCGTTCGATGCTTTTGGCAGAATAGATATCCTGATCAACTCTGCGGGAATCAATATCCGAGGTGCGATCGATGAATTGCAACTGGAGGAGTTCAGTAAAGTGATGGATATCAATGTAACCGGAACTTGGCTTTGCTGTAAAGCTGTGACTCCTTACATGAAGGAAGCTGGCAAAGGAAGTATTATCAATCTGGCGAGTACACTGGGATTGGTTGGGCTATCGAACAGAACGCCTTATGCTTCCAGTAAAGGTGCGGTTGTTCAGATGACTCGTGCACTTGGATTGGAGTTCGCTCCATTCAATATCACTGTGAATGCGATTTGTCCAGGACCATTTTTGACAGAAATGAATATGCCAATTGCTGATACAGAAGAAGGGAAAAAGTTTGTGGTAGGGGCTACAGCACTTGGCCGATGGGGGAAATTGGAAGAAATCCAGGGAGCTGCGATTTACTTGGCTTCTGATGCTGGAACTTACATGGTGGGTTCTATGCTGACCGTAGATGGGGGCTGGACAGCGAGGTAATGGTACAATGATCTCGCAACGGCGCGACGGCGCAAAGTGTATAGGATCTTAAAAAGTCCCAGGCGATCCTTATAATCAGAGAGTTCAGTTATATAGTGTCGATCAGAATTAAATCTGCTGGATAATAGTAGCTAATAGAAGTTAGTTAGCTAGAAAATGGCAAAAGTTAATCTGGAAATTTATCGATAAATAGAACTGCTAAATATTCTCCCGAGGTATTTTTATCTAGCCCTGATGAAGTGGTTTTGTACGACTTTATCAAGAAAGCGAGTTGATTTGATGCATTCAAAAACCAGTTGCTTAGGTAATTCTGCAAACATTGGAATGCCCGATCCCAATAATACGGGGATTGTCGTAATGATCATTTCGTCAATTAGATCTTCTTTTAGAAAACTCTGAATGGTTTTACCTCCATCGATGTATAGCTTATGAAAACCTTTGCCGTGGATTTCGGCGAGCACTTCTAAGATACTTCCTTTGACCAGAAAAGTCTTGTCTTTAAGTTTTTCGGGGATCTCCGCCAATGAATTACTCCAGACAAACACAGGCTTTTTGTAAAACCACTCTCCTTCAAAAGCAGCAACTACTTCAAAGGTGTTTCTTCCCATGAGAAGCGCGTCGATGCCAGCAGTGAACTCATTGAACCCAGTGTCGATATGATCAATTTCCGGGAAGGTAGAAAGCCAGTCCAGTTCATGGTTTTTTCCAGCAATAAAACCGTCTAGGCTGGTGGCTATAAATACGCTGTTTTTCATTTTGGAGAGATTTATGAAAGTGCTAAGTGGTTATATTGGTCTAGCACAAGCCTCTTGAATGTACTATTTGCTTTTCAATCTATCCAAAGAATTGCTAGCATAATTTCTAAACCATCCAATTTCACAAGATTTAGTATAATTCTCATAGGCTAAAATGTTATCAGTCAAACTGGACTCTGCTGATTTCAATTCCATTTCCCCTAGTTTCCTCGCCCAATACTGGTAACTCTTTCTCATTGATCGAATAGTGGTAATCGGATCTTCCAATTTCTCAGGAAAGCCATATTCATCAATTATTGATTGTATCAAGGGCATGTGTTTGTTCTCAAAAACTTTCCCTGACTCAGTGAGTAAATCAGCGTAATCATTTAGGTTAATCAAGTTTTCAGCAGGATTGAAAATCCCTGAACTTTCAAATGCAAGTGCAACCCATTTTTCTGCAGCTTTATAATTCGATAAGATGCGATTACCTCTAATCAATAAATTAAGTGCGAGGAAATACAGAGATGGATAGTCTTCAACCTCCATACTTTCTACTACTATTTCGAAATGATGAATCGATTGCTCGTGCTGCTCTGATATCCAGTATATGTGGGCTATTTGGTTTTGCTGCTTTATTAGAAGCACATCCTCATCATAGACACCGTGAACTTTCTCTATGTATTCATTGACCATCCTTATTTTGGATTCAACATCAGGGATATCTCTGAAGAGTTGGAGCATTAACTCTGCTGGGAAAATATCTTTTTTGAGTTGCTCTTTATTCATCGACTTGTGATTTCTTACTGATTCTAAATGAATTTGAGATAAAATAAATCAAAGGAACAAACATCAATAAAAGTGAGACAGGTATAAACCAAATCCCCATTTCGCTTTTAAGTTCGGTGGCAATTTGAATCTTATTGAAAACGATAAGGCCAAAAATGACAACCAGAATCATCTTTAGATATCTCATCATTCGTGTTGAATTTAAATACTGAGCGGAAGCATTAGCCGCTGTGATGTCCGTTGGGTAGTTGAAGATTTCAGGAAACATATTTAGGAATGTTAATCCTAGAAAGGTAAGCGTACCCATGATTGGTAAAACAAATAGCGTGGCTTTTCCTCCAAAACTATCTGGTTGTCCAGCAGCATTGAAATGGGTTGGAATGGAATCAGGTAAGCTCGAATATTTAGCGATAACCAATCCCCATATAGCTAGGATTGCCAACCAGCCGAGTATTTCAAGGACTATATCTATGATGCCGAGCTTTAATTTGATCCTTGGTCTTTCTTCCATCTATGGGTAAAATCAGCTGGCTGAATAGTGTTGAGCTGCAGATTTCTAAAATTTTATTTCTTCGGCAAATACTGCTTTGGAATTGGGTTTTCTGGAGATTCTTGCATCCAATAAATACTAATGATCCACCATCTTTTGCCGTCGTTTAGCAACTGAATACTATTAATTCCGCGCATAAATGGCGTTTCCATAGACTCATTATTATAGGAATTGTAAGTGCTGAATATTTGGGTAATATTTCCAAAGGTGTCAACAGTTCGGTGGCTTTCTACCTCAAAAAAACCGATGTCCATCAACATTTTTCCAGCTCTGGAAATATAATCTTCTGGAGTCATGAAGGTAGCTCCTATTTCTCCAGCTTGGTTTTTGCCCGTAGGGATCAACTTGGCATCTGGATGAAACAAATATTTAAACAACTCCCAATTTCGCTCTTCACCTTTTTTGCCTGAAATCACTCCGTACAATGTCTCAATTGTACTGTCAAGTGTCTGCACCTTGCTGAGGTATTTGTCGCTAGTTTCTTGCGCATGAAGTGTCATCGAAATGGCAAAAAGTGCGATTATTAGGATGCTTGTTTTTTTCATGTCAATCTTGATTTTTAGTTTTCTTACCAGCTTCCGCCGCCACCGCCGCCAAAACCGCCTCCAGATGATCCACCACCACCCGAACTACCCGAACTTGAAGGTGAACTGATCATGGTGGACTGAGTTGACTTGATAGAATTAGTAAAGGATTTGGAGAAATGATTCATAGACATCATTCTGCCGGTGGAAGAATAATACCAAGTTGGTGGTTGCAAATTAAGGCCATCAAATTTCTTTGCCCACTTATCAAACATGCCAAAAGCCAGTGCATAGCTCATTGTGGATTCGAAATAGGAAGGATCTTCTTTGAGTAGCATTTTGAGTTTGTTCTCTTCGGCTACTTTAATGAATTGTTTGAAGCCTTTTAGCTCCGATAAAATTGCTGTTCCCTTCTCATTTTTTTTGATTAAAAACTGACCCATAATGAATAAAAACACAAAAGAGACCGTGATGGCAGCTGCAGCAATAAATCCCCAGTAAAACATAAAGACGAGTACAAGTATGCAAAAAGTAACAGCAAAGCCAATCATTGTATAATTTCTGATTCTGCGGGATTTGTTGATGTAATACTTCTGTGCAGCGTCCCTAAGAGAGCTTTTAGCCTTTCCCATGGTGGTGTAAAACTTGTCTTTCAGGCTGCTCACCAAAACCTCCGATCCGTCACTAAACAGGCCATTGAATACCTGGCGCTGGTATAATGGAGCACCTTGATTGATCTCCTTCAATTTGGTGAGTTTCGTATCATCCTTTGCAAACCATCCTTTTTCATCAATTTCTTCAATGGTCAAATACCCTTTTGATGCCCAAAAGGGAATCAATGCAATGAGGTCATGTGTGTCTCCTGAGTCGTCTATGAGAAAACCGACCATGGCAGGGTCCATACCTTTGGGAGGGTAATAGCTTGTGGTGGTAGTCGCATGATCATCCTTTCCGTGTTTTCTCCAGATCCAATAGAAAACAAAAAAGTAAAGTGCAACAATGATTGTCCAGCCGTAATCTGTCCAAAATGGCCAGAAAGGCTTGATCTCTTTGATACTGCCCAATGGCAATTTCAAGAGAACCGTGACAGCTTCACCGCCAGATGAAACTAGGTCGGGTTTGCTTACTCCAGAGAATTCTCCATTAGCAAATCGAGTTTCAAAATCTTCAGTTGGTGTATCATTACCACGCCTGCCAGCATATACAAAGTGCTCGTCCGAACTTAGCTCAATGCCATCAGGAAGGTGAATTCGAAAGTTGATTTTATGGAATGGAGCATCCCAATCGCTAGGTTTGATGTTCCAGTAGAATTGTATGGCTTCACTTTCATGAAGAAAAGCATTTTCGACACGATAGCTGATCGTATACTGTTGTGGGCCTTCCAGGTAAATAGCGGCATCACCGATTTTGATTTGAAGGTTGTTGGACATTTTCTGCCCAAATGCAGAAGGAGCTTCAAAATTATATCCCGGAACCTTAATGTTACTGAGTTTGATCTTTCGTGTTTCTTGCTCCCCAGCTTCATTCAGCATTTCGTAGGAAGTCTGAATATTCCGATAAATCCCATGCTTTGGGATTTTGAAATTCAGATCGTATTTCTCCACCACATCAAAGTAGCCCTCCTTGTGAATAGTGATATCCACATCATAAGAGCTAACACTGAAATCTTGAGCGAAGATTTGATGCTGCCCAAAAACTAGGAGGATAAGAAATACTATTTTTTTCATAATAACACTCATGTATTGGCAGAAGTCTAGATGATTCTTAACTGGTTTTAAACTTCAATCAAGAGAAACTAACTTTCACATTTTCACGACTTTCTGGCTCAGCTTCGAAATAGTCAAAATGCTGATAATTGAACATTCCAGCGACAAGTACTCCAGGGAAGCTTTCTCCGTAAGTATTGTTTTCGCGGACAGTGCCATTGTAGTAGCGTCTTGCCCGCTCTAGGTTTTCTTCTATCTCATTCAGTTTATCTTGTAGCTGAAGGAAGTTGGTGTTTGCCTTCAGGTCTGGATAAGCCTCACTCAAAGCAAAGATGCTTCTTAGGGTTTTTTGAAGTTGATTCTCCGCTTGAATCTGCTTGTTGATATCATCAGAGGGAACTGCCATCGCTGCATTTCTCGCTTGGATTACAGCTTCCAAGGTGTCTTTTTCGTGACTGGCATAACCTTTTACAGTTTCTACTAGATTTGGAATTAGATCATAGCGTCGCTTAAGGGCCACGTCTATATTACTCCAACCATCCTTGACTGTGTTTTTGTTTTTTACAAATCGGTTGAATATGCCAACTAGGATGACTCCCAGTAGCACAATTATTCCAATAATAATAAGGAGTACTGCCATAGTGATTTGGATTTTAGTTGAGGGATGAAATAACTATCATAAAAAAACTTTCAATTTTCAATAAATTACATTTTCAAAGTACCAACTTTTATTGAAAACTCAAGAAAATGAGGAGCATTGAAATGCTGGTGAGGGGGAAAGAAACATTCCTAGTGAATGGGATCCCCAATTCCTGATAAGTCAGAAATCCTAATTTCAATAGCTAGCTGTTGTTATCATCGCAAACACAAAAGAGTCATAGTTTTTATCAATTGAATTTACAATTACATAAGCGTTCATTTTATTAACTTAGCTTTTGTCAAAAATTAAACAAAACCCTAACAATATGGATAACAAGAAAAATGGAAAGGATTACACCGACCCGGTATGGGATGTGAATAACTCTGAGGCAAAATGCCCATTTACGTCAGGAGCAATTCATCAAACAGCTGGTGGCGGGACGAAGAATCGAGACTGGTGGCCAAATATGTTGAATTTGAATATTCTACGTCAGAATTCTTCGAAGTCCAATCCTTTGGGCCCAGACTTCAATTATGCAGAGGAGTTCAAGAAATTGGATCTTGCTGCGGTGAAAAAAGACTTGGCTGATCTGATGACAGATTCTCAGGATTGGTGGCCAGCAGATTTTGGTCATTATGGGCCATTTTTTATCAGAATGGCTTGGCACTCGGCAGGGACTTATCGTATCGCTGACGGAAGAGGCGGTGGAGGATCAGGATCTCAGCGCTTTGCACCGCTCAATAGCTGGCCAGATAATGCCAACTTGGATAAGGCCAGATATTTACTTTGGCCGATCAAGCAAAAGTATGGAAATAAGCTTTCTTGGGCAGATCTATTGATTCTAGCTGGGAATGTTTCATTGGAAACGATGGGATTAGAAACTTTCGGTTTCGCCGGAGGTCGTGTGGACGTTTGGGAGCCCGAAGAAGATATCTACTGGGGTTCTGAAGGAGAATGGCTAGGTGATCAAGAAAGATATGCAGGAAGTAGCGATGGCGAGAGGGATTTGGAGAATCCACTAGGAGCTTCTCATATGGGATTGATATATGTGAATCCAGAAGGTCCCAAAGGTCAACCAGATCCTGTAGCAGCTGCTCATGATATTCGTGAGACCTTTGGTCGAATGGCTATGAATGATGAGGAAACTGTCGCGTTGATTGCGGGTGGACATACATTTGGAAAAACGCACGGCGCTGCTGACCCAGGAGAATTCGTAGGTCATGAGCCTGAAGGAGCAAGTATTGAAGAAATGGGATTAGGTTGGAAGAACAGCTTCGGCAAAGGTCATTCAGGAGATACGATTACTTCAGGCTTGGAGGTGACTTGGACATCTACTCCAACTAAATGGAGCAATGGCTTTTTCGAAAATCTTTTCGGTTTCGAGTGGGAATTGACAAAGAGCCCTGCAGGTGCACATCAGTGGACTCCAAAAAATGGTGGGGGAGCAGGAACTGTTCCTGATGCGCATGATCCTTCCAAAAAACATGCGCCAGCAATGTTGACGACTGATTTGTCTTTGAAATTGGATCCAGCATATGAGAAAATTTCCCGACGCTTCTTCGAAAACCCACAGGAATTTGCAGATGCTTTCTCTAGAGCGTGGTTTAAGTTGACACACCGTGATATGGGTCCAATTCAGCGCTATTTAGGACCAGAAGTTCCTACTGAAGAACTGATATGGCAAGATCCGATTCCAGCTTCCAACCATGAATTGGTAAATGATGCTGATGTCGCATCTTTGAAAGCGAAGGTGTTGGATTCAGGACTTTCTGTTTCTGAATTAGTTTCTACCGCATGGGCATCGGCTTCTACTTTCCGTGGATCAGATATGCGTGGAGGAGCCAATGGTGCGAGAATTAGGCTTTCGCCTCAGAACAATTGGGAGGTAAATAATCCTTCTCAGCTTGGAAAAGTGCTTGATAAATTGGAGGCAATCCAAAAGGAATTTAATACAGCTCAAGCTGGTGGAAAGCAGATTTCACTCGCCGATATGATTGTATTGGCTGGTGGTGCTGGAGTAGAAAAAGCAGCGAAAAATGCTGGTAAGGACATAACAGTACCTTTCACTCCAGGAAGGGGAGATGCTTCTCAGGCTCAGACTGATGTAGCATCTTTTGCTGCTATGGAGCCTGCAGCTGATGGTTTCCGGAATTATTATAGACCAACCCACAAGGCTTCAGCCGAGGAGATGCTTGTAGATCGCGCACAGCTTCTTAAGCTTTCACCACCAGAAATGACAGTGCTACTTGGAGGTTTGCGAGTGATTGGTACCAATTATGACAATTCTAATTATGGTGTATTCACTTCCACTCCAGGAGCCTTGACCAATGATTTCTTTGTGAATATCCTTGATATGGGTATTTCTTGGAAAGCTGCGGACAAGGGACAGCATGCATTCTTGGGATCTGATCGTAAGACTGGTGCTGTGAAATGGACTGGAACAAGGGCTGATTTGATCTTCGGTTCTAACTCAGAACTTCGGGCTTTGGCCGAAGTTTATGGTAGCTCAGATTCATCCGATAAATTCCTGAAGGACTTCGTCGCAGCATGGGACAAGGTGATGATGCTGGATCGCTACGATTTAGCTTAATTATAGGAAAATTGTTAATACAAAAAGGTGATCTGGAGACGGATCACTTTTTTTGTGATTTTTGACTAAGCCTCAGAAATGCTCAATCCCTCATAAGCCAATTCTAGCGTTTCTATTGCTATTTCACTTCCCTCAGAATTCAGGTCAGTTCCAGTGATTTTGGTTGGCCAAGCATTGGAAAGTGTCCAGGTCATGGTTGTGCTTCCAGATTCATCCAATAATTTGATTACTATAGTTTCTCTTTTAACTATATTCATTTTCAGAGCATTGTACCAGTTCCAAAATGCGTTGTCGTTTCTGAATACTCCCTTTTTAAGTATGATATTTCCTGTCTTGACAATTCCAGGCATATTGATCGTTGAAAATTGGGGGTTGTTGCCTTTTCTATATTCTAGCGTTTGTGGTTCGGTGTCCAAGCCAGATACTTCTTGAAATGAAATGGCTGAGTTTAAAGATTCAAATGAAATTGAAAAGTAAAATTTTGGTAAGGGCCAGGGCTGGTTTTGAGATTCTGATGTCATATTATTGAAAATTCTGATTAGAGGAGCTTTTCAATTATTTGTTTAACTGATCATTAATTGACTTTCTGAATCTAAATTAGAGAAATAAGGCAGATGGGCTTAGTTTTCGGTCATTATTTTATGATCAATCCTTAAGCCATCCTGCTATACTTCTTCTCTCTCGTGTAAAAGAAGGATGTACTTCATGTTCCATTTCATCGCTTTGAAAAAATACCATTTTTCCAGCAATAGGTGAAATGTCTTGTTGAGAACCTCCTTCTGGATATAGGGAAAGCAATCCTCCATCTTCAGTTTGCCAATCCTGATTTAGGAAAAGGACGATAGAATACTTCCTTCCCTTTTCATTTTTGAATTGATCTAAGTGTCTTTTATAAAAGCTCTTTTGTTCATAATCTGCATAATGACTTTCAAAACTCTTGATAGCAGTAAAGCAGGTTTTATTCAAGTGGGAAATGAAATTGCAGACCTTCTGGTTGTAGATCTTTTCAAATTGATCGATACTTTTATCATCAATCCATTTTATTTTATCTCCTCTGATTGAGGCATTTTGCTGATAATCATTCTTGTTGCCCGTCCCGGAAACCTGAAGATTCCCCGACTGTTTTTCTCGCTGGATATTGTCGAGTAAGCCGTTAATCGTATTGATATCTATGAAATGATTGCTGCAACCATACTTATTGTCAATCAGGCCTTGAATCATTTCTTCGAATTGATCATGCTCCTCTTTCTGCTCCTGATCCTTGTCCATTTTGGTAGTTAGTACCTAGTTGTATTGGTTTACAATCAGGGTTTTACACAAGAAGATCATTCTTTGGTTCATTCTTTCATTTTCTTTTTGAAGAGGTAGAATAATTGGCAAGGAAAGTATGGTCTTCGAGAGCTTGAATGGGAAATGGACAGATATGGAGCTGCGATATGATGATTAGATTATCCTAACCATTAATTTGAAAATTTCTTATCCAAATCTGGCTGAATGATTTTTTTCGCTGCTTCCGCATCAATATACTCTTCTAGATCTTTCATGGAAATCACGGTGAAATCATTCGCAGATAGGAACTCTAAGTATTCTTTAAAAAGTTCTGATGGTGTATTCACCCAAGGATGCTCTATATCAGGAACTCCATGAATAGTTAAGATCACTATTTCCCCATCTTTGGCTTCATCAAAGGCTTTGATGATCTCAGCTTTATTGTCGGCATCGGTAGCCCAACTTGGAATCAGATACGGGTGATCGCTAAGGGGGTCATAGGCTCTACTGCCTCCTGCACGAGCGAATACATAATCTTTTTCTTGTAAATAAGTTAAAGCTTGAGCATTCAATCCATATCCGGGATAGGCGAAGTTGCTAGGCTTGGCGATTCCTAATGAGTCACATTTATCTTCTATATAAGCCAATTGCTTATTGAAATCTGCTTGATTCAATTTGCTGACATTAGCATGAGTATGTGTATGATTGGCGATTTCAAAACCCATCTGGTCCAAGGCTTGGATCTGCCGCCAGTTCATATACAAAGTGCTATCAGCATAATTGGGTTGAAACTCACAGACAAAAAAAGTCCCTCCAAACCCAAATTCTTTGAGTAGGGGAGCTACCACCGAATACTGGCTTGCCGGAGCATCATCGAAGGTCAAAACAACCAGCTTATCTGGAATTGGTTTTTTTAGGATTTGAGCAGATGAATACGAAATAAAAGCGGTGAAAATAAGTAATGTTAGAAGTGATTTCATGAGGACAATATGGATAAGGATTGGGAATCTGTTGCCGATTTGCAGTCATAAAATTCTAACCAATCCCCAAATATATCTATTCATTATTATAGGAAAGCTTCATTGAACCTTAACGAAGAAGAGCCTGCCGTAGCAAGCTCTTCATTTATTTACCAGTTAGGAGTGGATTATTTTATCAGTTCTATATCACCAAGCTGCCATGTTTTTTTAAAGAATGCCTCCTTGGTACCATATGTTCTGAATACTGGAAACCAACCTTCGCCTTCATTGGTTTGAACCCAGTTGCTTTCCTTTCCTTCAGGTGCTACATGGCCGATGTACAAGTCAACACTGCCATCAGCATTAATTTTCAGATCTTTGTTTCTGGAGTCAATGCTGGTAGCTCTCAGTTTATCCGGCGCATTTTCGTTGTCAATAAAACAACGCGTGTTTTCGCTGTATAGCGTAAATGCCCAGAAATTTGAAGCAGGCATGTCTGCTGGGATATTGATTTTGTAGGTATTCGATCCCATTAAGAAATTACCGTCTTTGTCTTTTTTGGTGGTTAAATAACTAGTCGTTCCAGGACCTGGACTGTCTGACTTCATACCCGCAGTTACCGTTACAGCTTCGAAATAATATTCATTGCTTTCGTCTAAAAAGTAATCTGTATCGCTTGTTTTGGTCAGTGGGAAATTGCCCATCAATCGGTACCAACTGGTATTCTCATAATAGGGCTCGTCGGCTCTTGGTTCTATTTGGTTGGCTCTAGATATCAATTCACCTAAATTGGCCCCTTCAGTCAAGGTGGTTTTCAATTCAGCTGATGGATTTAAGGCTTGACCATTTTCAATACCGAAATACTTCATATAAGTATAGAAGATTTTATCTTCTTGTTTTATAGGCTCATCTTGAATAAACTGATGTACCAGTTTAAAATACTCATACCCACTTGGCATTACACCCGAAAAGCGTTTGTTGGTATTGGCAATGAATTTTGCCGGCTTCAGCGTTTCTCCATACTTTCCAATCAAAAAGTTCTCTTTCATTTTATCTACTTCCGCTTGATCAGTTGATAAAAATCGAGTGCCGATCATAATTTTATTGGTCGTAGCGTGGATCACATAGTACCCTTTGGTATCAAGTTTAGAAATATCATAACCATTGGGAACGATGAGGTATTTGCCACCTTTGCCTTTGTCTTGACCAGCCAATCCTAGGTCGCCTAAGGAAAGTTGGAAAAAATCTAACACTCCACCAGCAGAAGGCCCTGCAGGGTAACTAATAACTACAGGTCCGGATTTGGCAAGGTTTGCCCATCCTATGACGTATGGCGTGGTTGCATTTGCTGTGAGAATACCTACTTTTTCTTCAAACGACCTTGATTCTACGAAATCTAGATCCTTGGCTCCATATACCTCAGAATTGGCGTTGTACCATTTTTGAAAAGATACCACTGGCAAAGACCATTCATAGATGGAAACAGCACGCTGCAGTAGTAATTGCTTGTTTAGTTTTTCTATGGATTCTTTACTGATATAGCTTTGAGTCAATTGAATGTCGCCAAAATCGGTCTTGATCAATTCATCTCCTTGTAAGCTTGCTTTGGAAAGTTCAATGGCCTTGTCTGTATTTGTATTAGACTGAGCTTGACTATAACTGAAAGAGGCTAGGCATACTGCTATAAGCAATATTGGTTTGAATGTGTTTTTCATCGTTAATTCTACCTTAGTTATTGACCTTATTTAATGCTGGACGCTTCCAACTACCATCTAGAGCAGCTTCTTTTGGCCAATATAAACGCATGATTGTTACGAATGGCCCTTTAGGAGCAGGCAACCAATTGGCTTCTTTATCCTTTCCTGGAGATTCATTTTGAAGATATAGGGTAATAGACCCATCCTTTCCCTTTGCAAAACTTGGTAGCATGGGAGAATTCAACAAATACCGATTGATAGGGTTTTCAACTAATAAGCTTTCTGGTAATTTGTACATAGTCAAAGACCAAAATGCATTCACAGGGGGTAATTCGCCTTCGGCAAAATGTAAGGTGTATTTGTTGGTCGTAGCATCTAATTTATTGCCATCAGAATCTACTGCATAAAACGGATACATGGCCTCTTCCTTAGAGTTGCCATAGATACCTAGGACAGCTGCGGCCATTCTTTTTAAGTAGTCATTCTTCAAAAATTCACGGGTTCCAAATACATCGCCTGAGGTGATTTTTCCTTCATCCATTTTTTTCTTTATGCTTGCAAAATCAACCGTCCAAGCTTCCTGTATTCCTTTTTTCATGGCTTCCTGAACTTCAGGAGCTAGTTTTTGGACATCAAATACTTTTCCAGCACCAACTCCGATTTTAGCGAAACGAGCCATTAATTCTGTTTCTGAGGAGTTTGTTGGCGCAAATTGCAAGGCAAAATTCATGATTGTAAAAAATTCCAATGAGGATTTCTGTTCTTCAGGAGTTAAGGGTTTAATAAAATCGATCTTAGAGGTTGCTACAGCATCTTCAGTATTTAAGAAGCTTGATAAAGGCTCCATTTTATAGGCAGCCTGAATTTTCTTCACCTTTTCGAGATCCCCTGGGTTGAAAAGTTGGGTTCTGTAAACAGCTGAGATCAAGTTTGTTTCAGATTTCACTACCCTGCTTATTCCCTCTGGGATATCTCCATGCCAATTAGGTCCAGCAACCAAATAGCTTCCTGCTTTATTGCCTGAAGTACGGGTGCCTAAATAATCGAAATTGAAGGTGTATGCATCAATAAACTGAATGCTATAGTAGCGATTGGCCTCTACCTCTGGCACGGTGAGGACAATAGGCTCAGCCCGCAGATCTAAACCAGACCAAGAATAGGGAGTATCTGAATTTGGGGTTTGTACTGCAATATCTTTTGGAGTAAAAACCCGGGCGATATTTCCAAGATGATTCCAAGGGGCCTTAAATTCTGAACTGGTATTGTCTTCATAATAATCGTATTGAATACGATAATTATCTACCATAGGAAAACCGTAAATATAGGCCTCCTTCGTTATGGCAGTGATAGAGTCTAAGGGTATCTCTGATGAGATGTCTGTGGTTGTGTTATTGTTTTGAGAGCAAGAGAATGCAATTAACAGGATCAATACTATGGGAAAAACTTTGTTCATGGCCTACTGGTTTATACTATAAAAATACACTTGTGAAGCCCTAGCTTTATTTTGCCTAGATCTGCATAAGCTAAAAGTTCAGAGGGAATCCTTCTTACAAAGTAGTCATTTTTAAGGAGTTATTTTCATCTGATTTTCTCAAAGCTACAATTAGTAAAAATGCTGATAGCAATCGATGTTCATGCTAAAAGAATGAAAAGCTATGCTCAGAGCTTGAAACATTAAGCAAAATGACTGGAGGTACATTTTAGGGGCATGAAGCAGAAAAAGAGGGGAAATGGTTTGACTTTTTTTGTTCAAACATCGCCACGGCGAACAGGCACATTAGACTTGGTTTTTTTACATCATTACCCTGCTTGTACACTGGTTTTACGAACAGAGATAGACCTTGGACGACTGCGAAGTTGGTCGAACTTTTATGATATTTTGGTCTCATCTAATTGTATTCTCTCGCTAGTTGAGTTAACACTTCCATTGCTTTTGTAGCATCCTTACTATCGACAAATATGTGATCGTGATAATATCCTGCGACGACATTACAACTTATGTTGTTTTTAGCCAATACAGTGGAAAAAAGCGCTGTTAAACCAACGGCCTCAAGTGAGGAATGAATCATCAAAGTAATCCAGGAAGCTAGGTATTGATAAGATAGCTTTAGCTCATCGGCTTTTTTTCTTGTGATGATTATAGTTGTTCCTTCACTTTCTTTGAATTCGCAAATGGTATCCTTTCGATCAATCACATCTATATTCTCAACGGTAACAAAGACGTATTCCCCCTCATTCAGTTTTGGGCGCATGCCTTTGATTAACTTGTCTATTTCGGTTTCTCCAGAGCCTTGCCTGTTAGTGTTAGCTGTCATGCGAATTTATTAATGTGTTTTAGGCATTCTTTTCAGCCCAAAAATATATGTATAGCCCATAAATCCAATTATTAGGAGTACGCCAAATACGGATGGTAAATATTGGCTATGTGGTTGGTATTCTACGAGTACCGTCCCAGTAAATGCAGATAGCAGTGCAGCAAAAGCACTTGTCATTTTGTAAATATGTTCGTAAACCCAAATTCGGTGCTTACTATACTTATGGGCAGGGATTAAATATCTCAGAAAATCATATATAATTACGAATACCAAAGCACCTACAGTACTATAAATGACTATAGGGGACCAAATCATTCCAATAGATTTGAAATAATATAGAAAATAAGTTAAAACGAAAAGACTTGTTGTTGCAACTATAATGTCCACCTTTTTCGGGACATTCGATTTGGATTTCAGTACTCTATATCCCGAGAAAGATACGTATCCACTTAAAACCGTAATTACTAGCAAAAAAGTATTTCGTCTAAAGATGAATACTGCAATTAGTCCAGTCAAAATTACGATTGAAATAAAACCCAAAAAATACCTTCCGCTTTGATTATGAATTTTACCTCCTTTGGTGCTTAATAAGGCGACAAGTCCAAGGATCAGAGCGATCATCCCTGACAAAATATGGATTGCGATATTTATAGTATGTAATACTTCCATTTATGAGCACATCAGTACTATACGCAAGTTCAAAACCTGATTTTTTGGAATTGTATTCTGATCTCTTTTTTATGTTTTCGTCATATCGTTTAGCTGATTTGGCAGTTCTTTCTGCTTCCAAACCTTTTTCTATTACGCCACAACAAGCGAAATCATATAAATCACGCTGATTGCAGTCAAAGACATAATCAACGTACCGAGACTATGTGTCTGATTACCCTGTTTGATAGAAAGACCAGAGAGTTGCGTCACTGCCCAGAAGAAGCTATCGTTGGCATGTGAGATCGCCATGGCACCAGCGCCTGTAGCTAGGACAGCGAACACGCGCATGATTTCTGAGTCGAGTCCAAGCGAACCTAGCAAAGGCGCGATGATAGATGCTGTGGTGATCATCGCTACTGTGGAGGATCCTTGGGCGGTTTTCAGCGCAAATGCAATCAGGAATGGAAGAAAAATCCCCCAGCTTGCACCACTCATGCTGGTACTAACTAGATCACCTATGCCTGAGTTTTGTAGCATTTTCCCAAAGACTCCACCTGCTCCTGTAATCAAAATAACTGGAGCGGCGATTAATATCGCTTCACCTATCCAGCCGGAGGAAGAAAGTAACTTGGCATCGAATTTCTTTGGCAAGGTAAAGGCCATAAATGAACCTAGTAGCAATGCGATTACAGGGCTTCCTGCGAATTGTATGAAGGTATAGAAAGTGCCTTCTCCCAAAGGTTTGGTTGGGTATTTCGCTATGGAAGCGGCTATGATTAAGATCAATGGAACGATAATCGGTAGAAAAGAAGCAAATGCAGAAGGCCTTTCCTGCTTGTCAATTTCTTCTGTTTTGGCTGCCATTTTGGGCATCAGAGGAATTTTATATGCTACTTTTTTGACAAAAATGTAACTCGGTATAAGGGTGGATAAACTCACAATAAGTCCATAGAAAATAATCATTCCCAGGTCAGCTTCATAGATGCCTGCTGTGGCAATAGGCCCGGGAGTAGGAGGTACCAATGAGTGTGAAGCGGTAGCCCCAAGAGCCAATGCAATCGTAGTGGCAGCATACGGAACTTTGCCTTTCAACGAGAGAGACTTGCTGATAGGGTTCATCATGATAAAAGTACTGTCTCCAAAGACTGGAATCGAGAGGATATATCCTGAAATCATCATGGCAAGGGTCACTGATTTCTCTCCAATCCAAGACAGGATTTTCTCAGCAATGACGATAGCTCCGCCGGTTTTTTCCAGAAAAGTCCCCATCATCACACCCAGCAAAATCAGCAGGCCAATACTTCCAAGCACACCTCCAAATCCTTCGGAAATGGATTTCAGGATTAATTCACCGGGCATTCCAGATAAGAGCCCATATAGAATGGCACCGCAGAAAAGAGCAAGAAAAGGATGGATGTCGAATTTGACGATGGCAAGAAGAATCAATGCCAAGGCAAAAAGGATAATCAAAAGAGTGAGCATTTTGGGTTAGGTTGGGTTTGAAAAAAGAGCTAGAAACAGGTAGTGTTACCAGCCTTCAAGCTAAAAATTAGGGAAAAATTGGGAATAATAAAGCCTGAAGCTGTAATAGCTTTTTAATTGTTTGTTGAGTGGCGGCTTAAGGATTGAATATTTGGTATTTTAGCCAATTCAAAAATTCTTTGCACCCGATAACCTCTTTACATGCGTTTATTTAAAACTTCTTATCTGCTGATCATCCTAGTGATTTTAGCTTCCTGCACTACTACTCCCAAAAAAGAAGGGGACTTTATGATTTTGCCAAGCCCATCTTCTATGGAGATTTCAGGCATTTCAGATTTGTCCGCTTCCGAAATTGAGAAATCAGTGGATCGGGCAAAAGCAGATTTTATTTCAGGGAAACCACTTGAAGTAGGTAAGTATAACTCAGTGATTTTCAGTTTGGATGAGCAATCAGGTTTGAAACCTGAAGCCTACCAATTGGATATAAGTGCAGATGAAGTTAGTATAACAGCATCTTCTAAAGAAGGACTTTGGTACGCCGCGATTACACTGGGACAATTGGTACAAGATGCGCTGGATCAAGATGCGGCCTTGCCTCTGATATCGGTTAAGGATGAGCCTGCGCTGATGTATCGTTCAGTGCATCTTGATGTGAAACATCATTTGGAAAAGAAGGACTATTACTATGAGATGATGGATCGCTTGGCAGATTTGAAGATCAATGGAATTATCCTAGAGATAGAAGATAAACTTGCCTTCGAAAAACAACCATTAGTGGGTTCTTCGGACGCTTGGTCTATCGCAGAATGGAAAAAGCTGAGCGATTATGCCATGGCTAGAAATATCAGAATTTCTCCTTTGGTTCAAGGACTTGGACATGCATCTTTTATTCTCAAGCATGAGGAATACAAAGATCTTCGTGATGATCCAGCAAGTGATTGGGCTTTTAATCCACTGAATGATCGCACTTACGAAGTTCAATTTGATCTTTACTCAGATGCACTTGCAGCATTTCCGCACGCGCAATACCTGCATGTGGGCGGTGATGAAGTTCATACCACAGGAAGAGGAAGTGATATGACAGCTTTGGAATTGCAATTGACCTGGCTAAATAAGGTGAGTGCCTATGCTGAGGAGCAGGGTATGGTTCCTATTTTCTGGGATGATATGCCTTTGCAAAATGCAGGCGTATATGGAACCATGTTCAACAGGAATCTCACAGAAGCGCAGGTGGATAGTATCTGGACAGAGAATGAGCCAAAGTTGAATAAGTATGTCGATATGTTCCCGAAGAATTGTGTGTATATGCGTTGGAACTACAGCATGCCTGAGACGCCAGGTAATAATCGTGCGATGAAGTGGTTTACTGACCATGGTTTCCAAGTGATGGGAGCTACTGCTGGTCAAACGCGATGGAATCTGATGCCATTGGAGGAAAGCAATACTGCGAATATTCGTGATTTTGCCTTGATCTCCATTGATAATAAAGCTGATGGTTTGCTGCTGACGCTTTGGGATGATGATTCACCACATTTTGAGTTGTACAATCGTGGTATTGCGATTTTTGCAGAATATACCTGGGCTGGTCAAAAGAGAACTTCAGAGGAATTGCATGCTGCTTTTCGACAGAGATGGTATGGGGCAGATTTGGCTACAACAGACTATGAGTTTATCAATGAGCTGGAAGGATCAGTGTCTTTTTGGAAAAATGCCTTGTTGAACAACAAAGATCGTAATCGACTACGAAGCATGGATAATCCAATGCAGGAAGCAGTTTTAGAATTGCCAGAGGCAAATGCTCCTGGAGAATGGACTGAAAAGAATAAGGAAAAGCTAGATAAAGCTCGGGCAAGTCAGCAGGTAGTTGACTCAGTTTTGGATAAAATTGAAGCCTCTAAAAAAGCAGCACTTAGAAATAGTCACACACTTGAAGTCTATGAGCAAGTAGCCAAAGTCACTCAGTTTTCCAATAAGTCTCTACTGCTTTTAGCAGAATGGGATTTGGCTAAAACCACTGAAGAAAGAGAAGCTGCAAAGGAAAAATTGCTGAATCTAGAAGGCGAGTGGAAGGACCAATTGGTGGAGTTAGAGAAGGTTTATGGTGAAACTAGGGAACTGAATAAGCCAGATGATTATATTTTGGATCAGGATCATCATGTGCATCTTGCCAATCAGGCGATCAAGTTTGCAGACTGGCAATTCTATGTGGAAGATTTATTTCTTCAAAAAATCAAAGAAGGCAATAGCCTAGAGATGACCGGTGATTTAGAGAATAAATAGGCTTCAATTTACCCTAGAGAAAATGGTGGTTGGATAGGCTATGTGGCTATAGATTAGAGTCTTACTAAAATAGAATGGTTGCCGTTCGTGTGGACACGAACGGCGGCACAGGGATCTGAAATAGAATTGATGCCTTTTGTGCGGACACGAACGGCTGCGTAGTATCATGTAATAATAGTACTGCTATTCGTGTGGACACGAACAGCGGCATTGGTAGTATAGGAGTCTTGAAATAGTAGTGTTGCTATTTGTGTGGACTGGAATGCCGGCATAAATTGACTGAGGCTGATCTCTGAGACTGAATACTATCAGCCTTCACTTTCAACCCCAAGGCTACTCATTGAAGAAAGGCTTCATTTCATTGTGAATATTTTCTCGGAGGGATTTTAGCCTAGTAGCGTACTCCTCTAGTTTTTTCTCCTGATCAGTTTGCGCAACCCAAGGCTTAACTTTTTGAGGATTACCATTTTCATCGACCGACACGAAAATGATGATACAGTGGGTCTTCTTTTCAAACTCCTTCTGAGAGAAATCTCTGGAATAAACTTCCACCATGATGTGAATGCTAGAACTGCCTGTATAAATCACAGTTGAATCGACCTTGATTACCTCACCAATATTGATGGGTTTGTAGAAGCGGATACCACCTACATAGACTGTCACACAGTAAGACTCAGACCAGGTTCTGGCGCAAGTATAAGCTGCCTGATCTATCCATTTCATCACCACTCCTCCATGGACTTTGCCACCGAAATTGATGTCGGATGGTTCGCTGATAAACTGAAAAGAGGTTTTGTGTGAGGTGTCCATAGGTTTGTGTGGTTTAATAGCTCTGCTAAGCTAAGGGATATTTTGGGGTTTTGCTGGATTCATGCAGGTCTATTCAACTTGTGGAATTTTGTGTCGCAAATGATTTCTGCCGTTTGTTTAACTGTTATTTATCTACTACTCTTCAGTTCCGGTCAGAGCGTAGGTCTTATTTGGTTGTCCAATGATTAACTCTTGTAGAAGCCAAGTATTCTGTTTTTCCCCCGTTACCAATCTCCAATTTTTTTCAGGATCAGCTAATAGACTTTTTACACTTCGGGGGAAAGCATCGGCGGCTCGTGCATCTTCCCAAGTTCTTATTGTTTTGAAAATAGCATCTTTCTCAGGGCAGCTTTCCACGTCTCTCTGGTTCAGAATCAAACTATAGGTAGTCCCAAGTCCTACAGAAATAGCCTGTATATGCTCATGCTGTTCGACAGTTGAATTTGCGTTGATCGGGAAGTTGCCTCCCATGCCTACTGGGAAAAAATTGGCGTATGTAACATCGCGTAAGTCTTTGCCTTGGCTCGTAGTACTTCCCCATTCCCTCGTCTCTACATCATATAGGTTTTTGCCTCCACCTACATTCCAGATGCTTTGATAGTGCCATGATCCTTCTGATAAGGTTGCACCTGTAAAACGAATAGGAGGAATCCCTAGGGCTTCAGCTCTTTCAAACATTTTTCGGAAAAATCGCTTCGCAGAATAATAACCATGTCCATTATTGAATAAAAATTCCTGACCATCAAAATCATAGTAGCCTAAGCCGTTAATAAAACAGACATCAGCATAGTATGCGGCAATTTTGTCCTGGAGCTGCATATTTGGAATCAAGCCATCATAGCCATAGTTCAGCGTCACTTGCAGCTTGTAAATAGTGTCATTGGACTGATGTTCGGTTGCTGTAGTTTCCCAATATCCACGTTTCACATTCAGAAGTCGATAAGGCTCTTCTTGAGAAACTCCCAGATAATAGATCAGCTCAGAGCCGATTTTTATCATGTTTAGGTTCTCGGCATGCCCTTCCCAACTGGCGATCTCCTCGAGGTGGGTTGGATCATCCACTATAAGTATGGTATCGCTTTGACTGATGTTATTCACCAACAAACGTTTCTGCTGATAACACAAGCTGTCACTAGGTAAGGGACTTGCATCTTTTGTCCCGGGAGCTAGTGCATTTGTTATCGGTGTTCTTCCTATCCTAATCCCATGTTTTGCAGCCATTTCTGAAAATTCTTTATGGGATTTGTTTCCAGAAGTCATTTTAATTGGCTTATTCTCAAATTGTTTTCCGTCAATGTAGCCTTCATTTCCCCTATCTGGCTTTATAAATCCTTGGTCATACAAACTGATAGCCTTAAAGCCCAATCTTGAAGTATAAGAAATGATGCTGTCATTCAAATTTCCATTGCTCATAGCATCAGGCACAAAAGCGCTTGGATCTTTCACCCATTTGCCATCAATTGTAGGGTAGGGCAAATCCTCTTTCAAAACAATGTCCTGAATCACGTCCAGCAATGCGGAACTATCTGGGCTGCCCCATAAGGCAATAGAAGATCCTATGAAATCTACACCTGCCAAGGGCTGAACTTCCAGATGGTTTGGTGTATTGGCTGGCATGTTGGGTATTAATGAATAATACACTTCTCTTTCAAATGTCCTGTCTCTGGAATGGTAATTAATTGAAATCTGGCCTATTTCGTCGACTAAGGCAGAGTTGCCATACATTATTCTGTAGTAAGGTTCTTTATGTGCGTAAAAGGCTACGTCACTAATACCATCTCCACCAAGGGTGAAAATTTGACCTTCATGCAAGGAATCGGGTAGAGGATAATATTCTGGGTCAGGTGAATGAATAATGTATTGAAAAGGAGCTGCATCAGCTATTGTTTCAGAAGTGCCACCTATCGTATTATCGTCAAGCGCAAGCATACCAATGGCATAATTAACTACTGCACTTGTATCTCTTGCAACTCCTATTATTTCTCCAAACAGATTCGTGATATTCGTATGGTATGGACCCCATTGGATTCCATCAATACCATTGCGTGGACTTAGAGATTCCAGTGTGAATTTTAGGTATTTCTCTTGCGGAGACAAGAGGATTTTTGCCACTGAACCGTTTGAATAGCTTAATGAAATAGATTGATCTGCTTGATTAAACTCCGCATCAATCGGTTGATAATATTTTTTCTTTTTACCATCATAGAGTTGAAGTAGGGGGGATGGTTTTTCAGGAGGGCTAAATTCCATAAATGGCTTTTTGGAGATATTTACCATACTGGTGATAAATCCCTTGGGATTGATTTCTATTTTAAAATAGTCAGTAGAAAAACTGCTTTTATCGTCGTTTGAGCAGTTGAAAAGTAAAATTGCTAAAAGTAGTAATAGTGAGTTTAGCGCTACTTTTTTGGATGGTAAATTATTGATAGTCATTGTGTTGCGAGAGGGGTATTCGGTGGTGTTTTAAATGCCCTTATAAGTGTGAAATCAGGATATAAAATTACAGTAAAGTATCATGAACACTTTGAAAAAGGTAGATGGACTATGTAAAGTAACCAATTTGTAACTAAAAAGAAGGAGTCTCTCCAAAGGAAGACTTCATTGGAGACGGTTGCTGAGTTAATACCGAACGTGCCTTTGGCACTCTGGATTAGCTTGTGCTTTCTATGACCCCCAATTTCGCTGCGCTGTATTCGGGGTTGGGACTTGGAATGCCGTTGGCATTTATGGGATTTGATTTCTGATTTTGCAAATTTATGGTCGGTTGAAAGCGATGTTTTTGTCAGTTTAATACCGATCGTGCCTTTGGCACTCTGGGATAGGTTCTGCTTTCTATGGCCCCGAATTTCGCTGCGCTGTATTCGGGGTTGGGACTTGGAATGCCGTTGGAATTCATGGGATTTGATTTCTGATTTTGCAATTTTATGGTCGGTTGATAGCGATGTTTTTGACAGTTTAATACCGAACGTGCCTTTGGCACTCTGGGATAGGTTCTGCTTTCTATGCCCCGAATTTCGCTTCGCTGTATTCGGGGTTGGGACTTGGAATGCCGTTGGCATTCATGGGATTCACTTAGCTACCAAATTCACTTTGTGTTTATGGATTAATCTTGCCAACGGCAAGACCAATAATTGTCCAGAATGCAATTCTGGGTTGATTAGGTATTATATTTATTAGAGTACCAAGGGCAGGATCGGTAAGAATCAATCATCATTCACCCCAAAATCTTATCAAACAACTGATGTGCTTGTTTCTCGGCTTGGGAAGAAAGAATCTTCTTTTCTGCTTTGAGTTCCTTTACCCAGTCTAGGTATTTCTTAGAAACTTCCTGTTTGGTGCCTAGGAAATGTGTCAGAGACTGTAGCGACAGGTGATTGGAGTACCATGGCTTGAGGTTGTTCTTCAGAATTCCGATTTCCTCATGTATTCCTGTGATGAAGATAGAGTTGAATCCCATTTGGATAAGGGTGTTTTCCAACATGATGATGGTACGCAAGCCTTCAAAAGTATCCTTCAAGGCCTTACTATCCATAGCGCCCTTGTGGTCAAGATTGAAAAATTCCAGTTCTTCTTGAATGATCTGATTCACAGCGGTATTGATTGCCAGAGGCTTTATGCCTCGGCTGGCGGTCATAGCTTTATGATGAAATTCATCCCAGCTTTTCAAGGTACTGCCGACGATTAGATCAAAAGCATCCGTATAAAGCTTCTTCTTATATTTATCTAGATGAATACGATATCCCCCGTATTTGAACCCTAACTCTTCTTCGCGATCATTTAGGCTCTTTTCCGCCAATTTGAAATGATGAATTTTCCGCAGGCTTCTCTTCATTTCTTTGAAATCCGAGAAAATATTGAAATTCAAACCTTCAATATCAAAATGAACCTTTGCCATCAAGTCGGCATAGAGTTCCAAGAACTCCATTTTCCCAAGAAGTTCTATTGCTTTCTTGGACTTGATTTGCTTTCCTAAAGCCAAAAAAAGAGCTTTGGCCTCATGGTGTTGTGTTTCGAAAAGCTGAAAGACAGGAGATACTTTTGCCGGCATAGATTAGGAGATTCTGACCAAGGTAGCACCGTAGCCCCACTGATCTTTTTGCGTATCCTGAAAGTACTTAATATTTTGGAGTTGACTTAGGCGCTTGTGAATTTCTTTGCGAAGCACGCCGTTTCCGATGCCGTGAATAAATGTGATTTCATCCATTCCTGAAGCCATAGCTTGATCTAGATTTCGGTCAAAACACTCCAGCTGCACACGCAGCATCTCCGAATTGCTCATGCCCTTGGGATCTGTAGCTAGCTTTTCTATATGCAAGTCAATAGCTCTAGCAGGTTTAGGCGTTTTTGAAGTTTCTACCTTTGGCCTGATTTCGTCCAGTTCCTGATTCAGCGCGCGTATATCAAGTTCTTTGGTGGTTTGCTCAAGGGGGAAAATGTAAGCCGTTTTATCCAAGCGAGGTGCCTTGCCCAGGTGCTTGAAAAACTGAGTTGGTTTCATCTTCAGCTGACGCTCAAAAGCTGGAATTGCCCTTTCCAATGTATTATGAATTGGGATAAAGCGAAGCAAAAATGCTGGCCACTCATCCATTTCCTTCAGCAATCTATCATCAAATTTCTTTGCCTCACCAGGATTCAGCGTAGCTGCAAGTAATGTGCGCTGATTTGTTCCAAACACCTCTGATGCATGCGCCAAATAAGCTTGACGACTATCATTAATCAGATAAAGACTGAGACTTTGATCGTTGATAGGAACAAAAGCGAGGTAAAGGCCCTGATCATTTAGGCCAGAAATAGGGGTAGGGGTATCGATTTCTTGCTCTTCCACAGGTTTGTCACCGAAATGTTGCTTTTCAGTTTCGTGGATCAAAACCAGTTCATTTCTCAAAGCAGGAATGATAAACCCGTCCTCGATTTCTACCTGCATTCTTCCACTAGAGGAAATTTTGCGGATAATTCCTTCTTCGTTTCCGTGAAGTAATCTTACTCGGTCTCCGATATTCATTGGTTCAGGGCTGATTTGTAGGTGTCGATTGCACGTTGCCTTGCAAATTTATGATCTACTATCGGTTTTGGGTACTTATCTGAGTTTATTTCAGGAATCCATTTTTTGATGTACTTCCAATTCTTGTCAAACTTCTCTTGCTGAGAGGTCGGATTGAATACCCGAAAGTAAGGTTGAGCGTCTGTGCCAGTGCCAGCTGCCCATTGCCAACCGCCATTGTTCGATGCCAATTCGTAGTCGAGTAATTTCTCTGCGAAGTAGGTTTCTCCCCAGCGCCAATCTATCAATAAATGTTTGGTGAGGAAAGAGGCCACGATCATGCGAACCCGATTGTGCATATAGCCCGTAGAATTGAGCTCTCTCATTCCGGCATCCACGATAGGATAACCAGTTTTTCCTTCGCACCATGCAGCAAATTCTTCTTCTTTATTTCTCCAAGGGATTCGATCGTAAGCTGGTTTGAATGCCTGATCAACCACTTGTGGGTTGTATGCCAAAATCATCATATAGAACTCCCGCCAGATCAATTCATTCAGATAAGTAGCATTGAGTTCGGATGCTTTTAGGGCAAGCTTTCGGATGGAAATAGTGCCAAAGCGTAAATGAATCCCAAGCCTTGAAGTACCTTTCTTGGCGGGGAAATCTCGGGTTTGATTGTAATGTGCGATGATGTCCTCATCTGCGGTTTTGGATGGAATGGAAATATCGCTTTTGGTAAAACTAATTTCCTGCAAGGAGGGAAGTTCCAAAGCTGAAGTCTGTAGCAGGTTTTTCCAGTGCATAGGTTTGAACTCTTCAGGTTTGGCAGAATGGAATTTACTCAGCCAAACTTTGCTGAAAGGAGTGAAGACCTTGTAGAATTCCCCAGAGCCATTTAAGATCTCTCCTGGCTCGAAGATCACCTGGTCTTTATATCGATGCAATTGAATATGGTTCTTATTAAGCAGGCGTGTCACCTTTTCATCACGGGTAGTAGCATAAGGCTCGTAATCCCGATTGGTGTACACTGCCGTTATAGAATACTCATTAAGTAGCTCTTTAAAAATGACTTCCGGATCACCATATTTGACTAAGATTGAGGATCCTTTTTTCGCGAGTTCCTGATGAATTTTCCCGATTTGATCATGGATAAAATCCACTCTGGCATCTGCTTTATTATCCAGCTTGTCGAGTATGTTTTTGTCAAAAATGAAAAGGGGTAGGACGTTCTCATTTTCCTTCAAAGCTTGGTATAAGCCATGATTATCTTCTAATCGGAGGTCTCTTCGAAACCAAAAAATACTGACTTTCTTCATGTGATTTTATGGAAGTAAGTGGGAAATGAGCGGGATTGTTTAGAATTTATTGTGTGTTGTGATGGTTTCTTGCGGATTTTAGGAAATGATTTCCCGTAGATTATCGCAGAAAAGGAACGCAGATAATCGCAGATTTTATATGCCAATTTAAATAAAGGAGTCAGCGCACATCTGCGGGATTAATCCTTTGCGTGATTAATCCTTAAAACTGCCCTTCTTCCAACATTCTAATCTTTCTTTCCCGATTCAACGAGTCTAGTCTTTCTTCAATATTATCCAATTGGATTGGTTTCCACTCTTCCTTATTTTCAAACTGATAACGTAAGAAATCATCTTGGTCATTGATGATGAGTTTCTCATTTTTCTTCTTGGTTATTTTCTTGAAAAGCTCTGAGAATGAATTGAAAGAGACGCTTTGAGATACGGCCACGCCGTAGGTGGATACATTGTCGGAAAGCGATAAGGAGGTGAAGGTATTGTAGTTATTTCTGTTGAAGATCCGGATTCTATACACTCCATCTTCTGTGAGCATGTATTCGGCCTGCCAGTCTCCGATGATCGAGGAAGCACTTGCATTTCCCTGATTGTTGGTGAATCCTCCATCTCTGGATACGCGAAGGCGACCATCGAGGAAGGTGTATGCCACACTCAACTGGAAAGTTTCCAGCGTGTTTTGATCCAAACTGGCGACATCAAGATCTACTTCAAGATTTTTATCGACTTGCCCTAGAAAACTATTCAATTGAGAAGAAAGTAACTGTCCCAAACTAGAAGAGATATTGGACACTCCAGAGAATTGCCCTTCAGGGGAGAATGATCTAGTCATAATCACAGAGAAAACCTGACGATTCATCTCCTGTTCATCGTTTGCAATTTTATTTTGGAATGAAGAAATCGTAGTCTGTGCATCTCCACTGGTAGGGAATTCGGTGAAGTCAAATCCAAAACTAATATCGGGGGCAAGCAACTCGCCATCCAGATTCAACAATACTTTTACTGGGTATCTGCGGCTAGTGGTTGTGTTTTGAGTTGCTGTGCTACTTGTGTTCACCATTAGCGGTTGTAAAGAAACAGATTCTGTATATTCTGCGGAGATGTCCATTATTCCTGTATAAGGGTCTCCGTACCAAGCGATTCGCCCCCCAGGTTTGATGTTGAATTGCTTTTTCACCACATTATATAATGAGAAATTATACTTGCCTTCGGTGATTTCATAAGTGCCATTCAATGTGAAATTTCCTTGGGTGTCCACATTCATAGTCAATACGCCACGTCCTCGGCCAGAGATTCCTTCCTCCGTTCTCGGGTCAATGATAATTTCTGCATAGGCATCAGGAGTGATATCTAGCACAAAATTCATTCGTACATTTTCTATTTCCAGTCTATTTACCTCTTCGGCGATTTGCTTGATTCGCACGGTGTCCTGGATGTTGATCATGTGAATAAAATCCTCCTGAGACTGTGAGTTGCTACTGCTCAATGGGATATAGATCTCCGTATTAGGCTGACTGGTTGCCCGTGCGTTGATGTCCAGATTTTTGGTGGTACCTACTACCTCAGCGGTTCCGGTGACGAAGGCCGTTCCATAAAACGTCTCATTGTCTTTATCTGTGGTATTCATCACCTGCAAATTGTTAAGATTGGCTTTGATGTCCAGACGGATATTATCAAAGCCTTGATGGTTTATTCCACCACTTAGCGTCGCACCATTCCCAAATAAATCCTTGAGTTCTACCTGTTGAAGACTGATTTGTGTAGGTTTGAAAAGAACATCTCCATTGAGGAGGTAAGTGGTTTTGAGGTAGTTTACCGTCAGTTTAGCCTCATTCAATGTTCCTGTGCCATCAATAGCGGGGTTTGCCATTGTTCCTCCAAGATCCATTGTACCAGAAATTGTCCCTCCCATATCGGATAGATAGTTGGATAAAAATGGCTCAAGAATCACCAGGCTTGCATCATTGAAAGTGGCTAGCATATCCAGTTCTTGATTTTCCACTAGCATATTGCCGGCAAGATTAATGGTTTCTTTGCCTTGATTTACATTAGTAAGTAAGACCTGCAAGCGCTCCAAGTCTAGATTGGCTTTTGCACTCATGTCACCGATGGGAAATTGATTGATAGCGACATCATCAAGTGTGAATTCCCCTTGCATCATTACTTTTTCAAAAAGGTTTTCAAAAGAGATTAGGCCGTTGGCTGTACCATCAAAATTTTGAGGGAAAAGAGTGTTGAGTAGGTCAATATTTACATTGTTCACCGCTAGATTTAGCTTGTCCTCAGGTTGGTTACTCGCCTTTCCTTGAAGTGATATATATTGATTTTCATTGAAAAGCTTGAGGCTATCAACCGTCACTATTCCTGGTGTGATGGTGATGAGATTTTTCGCATCAAATTTCCATTCCCGATCTAGCAATTTCAAAGATGAAGGCTCAAAGGCAAGTTGTGTGTTTAGTGATGAAAAACGAGCTATAGCATTGACTCGGGCAGAACTTTGGGTAGAGTCCTGATCTAAGGTAAAGTCAATATCCATTTGATCTTTGTCCCAGATTGCCTCAAATCCAAAGTTGGTAAACTGCAGGGACTTGCCCATTTCTTGCGTTTTAGAGTACACATAGAAAGAAGCTAGAATGTCTGGGCTATTGATAAGTTTGGAGGTATTGAAGTCAATGTTGATATGCTGAGCAGAGTTGTTTTTAAACTTCAGCGTGTCTATGCTGGTGAAAAAATTGAAGACAGTATTCTCCTGTGTTTGATAGAAAGCACCTTCAAGCACCGTGTTTTGCGAAAAGCTAAGATCTGGCTCAAAGAGTTGTACGATGGGGTTAATATTGATCATCCGAAGGTTGAGATCGAGATTGTAGATCTCTGAAAAATCTCGCTCCAGATCTGCAATGGGTTGTTCTTCATTTAGGACAATGGCGATGTACTGCTTAATCAGAATATCCAAATCTCTCCCCATTTGCTCTAGATTGAATTGCCCTGAGGCAGCTGCCACGAGGTAATCAGAATTGATGGACATGGTACGGGTACCTCCCGCAAAAAGAGATTGGAAGTTGAAACTACCCAGATCTAGAAATCGATCCTCATAGCCAACCTCAATGTTTCGGAATCTTGCTATGCCCTGAATATCATCCAACTCGATGCCCTTGACATCTATATCCAGGTTACCTGAGATAAAGGTCGCTTTTTCAGTGAAATTCAACTGGTCAAGGAATGCCGTGTCTATTTGCAGAGTCAGCTGTATTGAGTCAGTTGATTCCCGCAGATTGACTAGGCCATTGGCACGGATTTTTAAGTTAGGATCGGTGATGCTAAGGTTTCCTTTGAATAGATCCAGTCCGTATGTTGCATCAGTTTTTATGTTGGTGTATTGGTAGTTTTTGAAGCCAAAAGCCATCACATCAGCATCCACATCGATTAATAGGTTGTCTATAGAATTGCCCTGTGTATTGACATGTCCTTTCAAGCTCAGCTGCTGCAATAATTCTGTGTTTTCTGCCAGAATGCCCAAGTCAAGATTTTGTGTTGTGATGTTAGAAACCGTAACAGGCATGCCATCCACCATGTCGAAATTCACCCTTCCGGTAATATCTCCGATCGAGGTTTTGAAATCTCCATTGGTGTCAAATCTGTGTAAATAGCCCGCGAAATCTGCTGTTAGGCGGACGGTGTTGAATTTGTTGATCTGTTTGGAAATATTGCTCGGAAGATATGGGTCAAGATCTTTGGCAAAAATGGTGGAGTTCTTGAGCGAGAGATTGATGTAGGTATCATTGATGTCTGGTAAACCATCTAGTCTAAATGCTCCAAAAATTGCAGTCTTTTCACCTATCCTTAATAGTAGTTCCTCTGAGCGAAGGTCCGAAACAGGTCCAGCTACTTTTCCAGAGAGGTAGATTTCATCATCAATATCCGGTAAAGATGGAGCGAATAGCTTCAGATCACCCAGGTGCAATTTGGTTTCATCCAAATTGGTGATGATGACCACCTCTTCCACGAAATTGGCAAAAGCTGCAGGGGTAGCGTATTCAAATCGTAGAAAGTTCTTGATATGGCTATTGTCGGATTTCAAACTTAGTTTGTCAAACTGCATGAATTCTCGTGAATAGATCATATCGGTTTTTAGCTCTTTGATCTCAAAACCTGAAGTCAGCTCTGTACCTGTCAACACCTTTACATCCGCTCCAATTTCTGAGCCTTCTAGATAAAAGTTTTCAGCATTTAGGGTAATGTCTGAAAAGCGAAGTTTGTTGTAATCAAGTCCGCTGGTTATCGCGTCTGTGATTTCATTGACGATGAATATTTCTGATTTCCGGAGTTCTACTGAGTTTATTTTAAACTGTGTAGGTCCGCTACTTTTACTGCTCGTACTGAACATGCTTGCTAATTCTTCCACCCAGATATTGATATTCATGGCAGAATCTCCATCATGTGTGAGCAGATGTAATTTGGCATTCTCCATCCGTACGGCATTGATCGTAGTGATTCCAGGTGGAATTAAGGAGAGAAGTTCAAAATCAGCATTGACTTTTTTGGCACCGATCATCAGACTATCTCGATGGTCCCGGATTACTACATCATCCAATTCTAGTGCATCCCACCAGGTAAGTCGTATCTTTCCGATCTCGGTATGAAAAGTGGAGTTTTTGTTGAGAACATTTGTGACTGTGTCAATTACCTTGTTTTGAACCCAAGTAATCTGAAGAGCGAGAGCCAGCATGATCAAGAACATGACCAATGAGAAGACGATCCATAGTAGTATCCGAAACGCTTTGTGCAAAAAATCCGTAACTTTCGCGTTCTTTTCCAATGGGTACCAACGATATCTTTATTCTAGCAATTGAATCCTCGTGTGACGAGACCTCTGCCTCTGTAATAGCTGACGGCAAAGTACTTAATAATATTGTCGCCACACAATCTGTTCACGAAAAATATGGGGGTGTAGTTCCTGAGCTTGCATCGCGTGCTCATCAGGAAAATCTTATCCCAGTGGTTCAAGAGGCTATTTTGACCGCAGGAATTTCCAAGTCTCAGCTATCAGCCATTGCATTCACTCGGGGGCCAGGATTGATGGGCTCACTACTTGTCGGAGTGAGTTTTGCCAAGGCATTTGCTTTTTCTCTAGATATTCCGCTGATCGAGGTGAATCATATGAATGCGCATATTTTGGCTCATTTCATAGAGGATCCTAAGCCAAATTTCCCCTTTATTTGTCTGACAGTGAGTGGTGGACATACGCAGCTGGTCTTGGTGAGAGATCATCTGGATATGGAAGTGATTGGGGAGACTCAGGATGATGCGGTAGGAGAGGCTTTTGATAAGACTGCCAAACTGCTAGGTTTACCATACCCAGGTGGTCCGCTTATTGATAAATATGCGAAGGAAGGAAATCCTAAAGCGTACAAATTTCCAATCACCCGGATGCCTGAATTGAATTATTCCTTTTCGGGGATAAAGACGGCAGTACTTTATTTTCTTCGCGATCAATTGAAAGAGAACCCGAAGTTCATCGAAGAAAACTTGGCTGATCTTTGTGCCAGCGTGCAATATTCTCTTGTAGAAATGCTGCTGATCAAATTGAAGGCCGCGGTGAAGGAATATGGCGTGAAGGAAGTGGCAATAGCAGGGGGAGTATCCGCCAACTCTGGCTTGAGAGATACCTTGACTAAGCTGGCTGTGGAAAAAGGATGGAACTTGTACATTCCAAAATTCGAATACTGTACAGATAATGCCGCTATGATTGCCATGGCAGCACATTACAAATACCTGAAAGGAGAATTTTCATCTATGGATGTCACTCCTCTCGCAAAAATGAAAATTTAAGCAATGGCTAAGGATAATAAGTTTGACAAAGTCATCAATATAAAGAATAGGAAAGCAAGTTTTCAATTTGAATTTGTGGACACTTATGTGGCTGGTATGGTACTGAAAGGTACAGAGATCAAGTCGATTCGGGAAGCTAAGGTTTCCCTGACTGAGGCGTTCTGCATTTTTCTGGATGGAGAATTATACGTGCGTCAGATGCACATCTCACCGTATTCGATGGCGGCAAGTTATAATCACGTGGCGATTCGGGATAGAAAGTTGCTGCTCAGCAAAAAGGAACTTGAGAAACTTGAAACTAAGTCACAAGAAAAGGGGCTGACTATCATTCCTGTTCGTATATTTATCAATGACAGAGGGATGGCCAAAATGGAAATTGCGCTGGGTCGAGGTAAGAAAACACACGACAAAAGACAGGATTTGAAGGAAAAAGATGCGAAAAGAGAAATCAAGCGAATGGCCTTTGATTGATGCTTATGGGATCTGTAGGCAAACGATTTTACCTCTTTACCGCAGACCCACTTTTGATTCAGCCATGCTGACACAGTTACTTTTTGGGGAATGCTATCAGACGATAGCGATGACCTCGGATCAGCAATGGTTCAAAATACTACACGAGGACACAGGAATTCAGGGCTGGATTGCCACTCATGCTCTCAAAGAAATTCCCGGAGCTGACTATTATAAATTTCTCAATACAGACTTTCAGGTGGTCACAAGTCCCATCGCAGCTATAGAATATCTAGGAACCAATCTTTATTTGTTGCCGGGGAGTAGACTCCATTTCTCAGATTTGGAGCTTTTCAATTGGCAGGATCATATAGGTTTCACAGGTTCTGTACGTAGCCATGCTTTGAAAGCCAGTAGGACAGAGTTGATTGATATTGCGATCAAATATGTGAATGCGCCCTATCAGGCTGGAGGTAGGAGTATTTTTGGTTTGGATGAGCGACAAGGCTTTGAATTGATTTTTGGCATCGCAGGCTATTCTTGGAAATCAGGACAAATTCCAGGTAGAAAAATTGATCCTGAGCTCGTATTGCCAGGTGATTTATTTATTTTCAAGGACTTAGAAACAGCCCATGTCAAGTATGCCTTGTATCTTGGGGCAGAAGAGGTGTTTTGGATGGACAATAAAATAAAGGTTTCTGATTTGACTGAATGGGAGACCTTTTTGCGATCTAGTAAGGATAAACAGGTGGAGATAGAGACTCGATCGATTTTAAGTTAAACTATGGAAAAGCGGGTATTGGTATTGAATTTGGATCATTCTCCCGTGGCGGTAGTGTCGCCACAAAAAGCCATTGTTCTGCTTCTTTTGGAGAAAGCAAATTGTCTTTCGGTGTATGATTTACTCAAGATCCGCACGGTTTCCCGTAGTTATGAATACCCAGCCGTGATTTGTTTGAATCACTACAAAAACATCCCTTACCGTGGCGTTTTACTGAACCGAGTCAATCTTTTTCGAAGAGATCGGGGGGAGTGCCAATATTGTGGAAGTAGGCGACAGTTGACCATAGACCATGTAGTGCCAAGGTCCAAAGGAGGAAAGTCCAACTGGACCAACTTGACTACAGCCTGTCATAGATGCAATGTTTTAAAAGGCGATAAAAGCCCCGAACAAGCTGGACTCAGTATTCAATCAGTGCCCTTCAAGCCATCATTAGCCTTTTTCTTGTCTGAGTATGCCGAAAGACAAGCTGAGGAATGGCTGCCTTTTTTAAATTCTAGGTTAGTCCAGTAGTAAATGACATTCAATTTCAAGTCTATTACCTTTGTGGCAAAATAATTGCCTCTTTCAGCACATGTATCTTTCGATTATCCCTACACTTTTATTGGCGTTTGTACTTCAAACTACCCAGATCAATTTTCAGCAACTTGTCGGTACTTGGCAACTGGTACACTTTGATGCGATGGATCAATTGAGGAATTCTTCGCAATATCAGAATGCTAATGCAGCAATGCGCGCTGGTTTGGAATACAAAATTCAAAATCGACTTGAAAATACGGTCTATGAATTTGTACCTGGGGACAGTTTGAAATACACGGATTATGTGAAACAGGAAGTGGTACAAAAAAAGGCGACCATTAAAATCAGTTCTGAAAATGTGATGACTATTCAAACTGGGGCCGAGACTAAGCAAGCGAAGATACTATCTATAGAGAGCGATCGAATGGTGCTCGAACCTATCAGTAAAAACCCTAGCTCTGGTAAGTTGATATTTGAAAGAATTAAGTAGGTGTTTTTTAAATACAGAGCTACTCCCTTCTAATCCAAATTTTTACATCTTCTTGACTCAAAATAGTCGATCCTAGATATTGAATAGCAAGATTTTTTATTACTATTTCTTATAGTATGAAATTGCTGATCTTGGGGCTATTATTCCCCGAACTTTTACTCAATTTTCTTTAGAATGTGCTAAATCTGGCTATAGAGTGGGTTATAGCTCTTGGTATAATTTTGATTATATTTAGTTCGAACCATCAACCCCATACATTATGTTACGCTGGATATTAATTTTCTTAGTAATCGCTTTGATTGCAGCCGTTTTAGGATTTGGAGGAGTAGCCGCTGGTGCTGCTTCTATAGCACAAATCATCTTTTATGTATTCTTGGTATTGCTTGTGATCTCCGTGATCATGCATTTGGTAAGAAAAGCCTGATACAGAGCCAAGACTTAACAGAAAACCAAGAATCATAAACTAACAAATGTCGCAGGATTCTCCGCTGAGGGTCCTGCGGTTTTGGATAAACCCAAATTCCTCCATGAACACAGACCTACAAGCACCAGAATCTAAGGAAGATAAAAATGGTAGAGGATTTATATTAGATAGTTTGTTGCAGGGATTTTTGATCCTGCTTCCATTCACTATTATTCTAATCCTCCTGTCAATTATTTTCAACTTTATTTTTGGAATTGTAGCTCCTCTAAGTGCTGCATTGGATCCAGGATCGGATGAGCCACATTGGTTTATCAATGTTTTGTCCTTAGGGATATTTGTTGCTTTTGTGTTTTTGATAGGAATTGTTGTTAGAAACAGGTTTGGAAAGGTTCATTTCAAAAAGTTTGAAAAAAAGTACCTTACCAAAATACCTCTTTATAGCCTTATTCATCAGACTGTTTACCAGTTTGTTGGCTTGAAAAAATTGCCTTTTACCGAGGTAGTATTATTAGATCCCTTTAGATCAGGCACGATGATGACTGGTTTTGTCACAGATCAGGTACACGAAAATCTCTATACTGTCTTTGTCCCAACTGCCCCAAATCCCACCAATGGCAATATTTACCATGTGCCAAAGGAGTTGATTACTTTTCTAAGCGCAAGTACTCAAGATGCCATGCGTACGATCATGGGGATGGGTACAGGTACCGCTGATATGCTGGCAGGTATGGATCTGTCTCAAATACTTCCTAAGGGAAGTGCGCAGGAAATTAAAAAAAGTGATGTTAACGATACCTTAGATCCTTTACCTTCCTAGGTATATAGTGCAGTTTAATGTGAGGACACGAATTTCAATCCGATAATAGATCCTATTAGCGTAAGTAGGAAGAAAACTCTCCAGAATTCCGCTGATTCCTTGAATACAAAAATCCCTACCAATACAGTTCCTACAGCACCAATTCCAGTCCAGACGGCATAAGCAGTTCCAATCGGGAGTGTTTGGGTGGCTTTGATGAGTAAGAGCATACTTATCGCCAGACATACTACAAAGCCCGCGTACCAGCCATAGACTGCATTGCCCGTAGCTTCTTTTGCTTTTCCAAGACAGGAGGCAAACCCCACTTCAAATAGGCCACCGATTATGAGTAATATCCAGTTCATTTATGATTTGTTTAAAAAAACAGTGAAAGATCGTAAGGCTAAAATTCTAATATTATCTGATCTTTCAACAACTTAAAGCTCTTTCTGTGCCAGATGCATGCTCCGTGAATTTCGATCCCGCTTCGATGGGCTTTGGTAGGATATCCAGCATTTCGTTCCCAAGCGTAATGAGGGAACTTCAGTGCTAATTTCTCCATCAGCTCATCTCGATACACTTTGGCTAGAATAGATGCTGCGGCAATACTTGCATATTTGCCATCACCCTTGATCACGCAAGTATGTGGGATGGTCAATTGGGACTTCCAGCGATTGCCATCGATCAGTAGATGTTCGGGTAAAAGGGCTAGTCCTTGCACTGCCCTGCTCATTGCCAGGAAAGATGCATTCAGAATATTGATTTGATCTATCTCTTCGACATTAGCTTCGGCGATTTGCCAAGCTAATGCCTGCTCTTTGATTTCTGCTATCAGATTTTCCCTTTGCTTTTTTCCTAGCTTCTTAGAGTCATTGATCCATGGATTGGAATAGTCGGCAGGAAGTATTACCGCTGCAGCCACCACAGGGCCAGCTAGACAGCCTCGACCTACTTCATCACATCCTGCTTCAATTCTATTAGCTTCTAAAAAGGGTTTTAGAATCATGGTCTTTGTCCTCTCTAATTTTGTAAAACTTGTGAATCATCTCTGCCACTAGGCCTGTCCAGCCCGTCTGGTGAGAGGCTCCTAAGCCCGCTCCACTATCTCCATGGAAATACTCATAGAAGAGAATGTAATCTTTGAAATGAGGGTCTTCCTGATACTTTTTGTGGCTGGCATTATAAACTGGTCGGTTTCCATTTTCATCCTTCATGAAAATCCGCATACAGCGTAGGGAAAGTTCCTTGGCAATGATATCCATAGTCATGTATTTACCAGAACCTGTCGGATATTCGATCGAGAAATCTCCACCATAATAGAAATCAAATTTCCTCAGTGATTCGATCAGGAGGAAATTGATCGGAAACCAAATCGGACCTCTCCAGTTGGAATTCCCCCCAAACATGACTGTTTCGGATTCACCAGGAGTGTATTTTACAGAAAGCGTTTCTCCTCCTATTTGCATGGAATACGGATTTTTCTCATGGTATTTGGAGAGAGATCTGATGCCGTAGTCACTTAGAAATTCGTCAGAATCCAACATTTTCTGCAATACGCTTTTCATTCTATGTCCTCTCAATAGCGAAAATAGTCGTCGCTTATCATAGCCAGGCTGAACCCAACTAGATACTAGTGCAGCCAATTTTGGTTTTTCTCGAAGGAAGAAGTTCAGTCGCTTTTTAAATTCTGGAAGTTTTTCGAACAAATCTTCTCGAATCGGCTCTACAGCGAAAAGTGGAATCAGGCCTACGATGGAGCGCACTTTCATTTTGCGCGGCTCTTTTCCCGGAAGGTGGAAAACATCGTAGAAGAAATTGTCCTCATCATCCCACAGAGAAATATGTTCTTCTGAAATATTACTCATCGCTCCGGCAATGTACAGGAAGTGCTCCAGAAACTTGGTTGCGGTGAATTGATAGACCGTATTGTACTCGCAGAGATCCAGAGAAATACGGAGTAGGTTCAAAGAAAACATCGCCATCCAGGATGTGGCATCAGCTTGTTCTAGTTTACCGTGATATTTCTGAGCGTGACTTCTGTCAAAAACCGAAATATTATCCAAGCCAAGGAAGCCTCCTTCGAAGATGTTTTTGCCATCACTATCCTTCTGGTTGACCCACCAGGTGAAGTTGAGCATCAACTTATGTAGTGCTCGCTCCAGGAATTCCTGATCGCCAACGCCATTATTCATTTTTTTGTCAATCTGAAAAACGCGTTGTACAGCCCAAGCGAGTACAGGCGGGTTTACATCAGAGAAATTCCACTCATAGGCAGGTATCTGTCCATTCGGGTGCATATACCACTCATTGAGAAGGAGTAGGAGTTGGCACTTGGCAAATTCCGGATCCAATCTTGCCAGAGGAATAGTATGAAAAGCTAGATCCCATGCCGCATACCAAGGGTATTCCCACTTGTCAGGCATGGAGATGATATCGTAGTTTTGCAGATGACGCCAATCACTATTTCTACCTTTTTTTCGCACAACTGGCGGTGTGAACCGACCAGGGTCACCTTCCAGCCATCGCTCTACATCATAGTAATAAAACTGCTTGGACCACATCATACCCCCATAAGCCTGACGCTGGATATTTACTAAATCTGGGTCAGTGACTCTTTCCTGTAGCGTTTCATAGAATTCATCCGCTTCTTTTTTACGCTGATCTAGACAAGTATCGCAGATTTCCAACGGGTTTTCTTCTACTTGATGTTGCATGCGAAGTTTTACTTGCCTGCTTTCACCCGCAGGAATCGTGATCTCGTAGATCGCAGCGGCTTTAGTGCCCTTATTTGCAGGATTTAAGTGTTTGGAATCTCCATTTACTACAAAGTCATTGATTGCGTCTTTCAGGTATTTCTTCTCGTTCCCGATGTTATAGATTCGTTCCCGATTGGTTTCGTTATCACAAAATTTCAGATCTGGATTCCCATCAAATGCGATGGAATAATTACCTGATTTTGGATTATAGGCCTTGATGGTGTTGTCTCCAGTTTTGGTGAGTTTGGGCATAAAAGGCTCATGTCCCGTAAACCAGGTTTTGCGAAACCATAGGGTAGGCATTACCCAGATTTTTGCTTCCTCAGCCCCTCGATTATGAATGGTAGCTACCGCAATAATGTCATCTACGTCTTGCTTGGCGTATTCGATAAAGATGTCAAAGTACTTGTCTTCATCAAAAATCCCTGTGTCTAGGAGTTCATATTCAGCGTCTAATTTGCTTCGTTTACTATTTTCTTCGAGCAGTTGCTGATAAGGGAATTCGGCTTGAGGATACTTATAAAGCATCTTCATGTAGGAATGTGTAGGAGTGGAATCCAGGTAAAAATAAATCTCTTTGACATCCTCACCGTGATTGCCTTGATTTCCGGTCAAGCCATACAAGCGTTCTTTTACAAATGGATCTTTGCCATTCCAAAAAGCCCAAGCCAAACAGAATTTTTGCTTATTATCAGAGATTCCAGCTATTCCTTCTTCACCCCAACGGTATGCTTTACTTCTAGCATCGTCATGGGTGACGTTTTCCCAAGCCGATCCATCCGGGCTGTAATCTTCTCGTACTGTTCCCCATTGTCTATCGGTGAGGTATGGCCCCCATTTCTTCCAATGTTTGGTGTGATCCTTATCTTCTTGTAATCGTATATTTTCAGCTGACATGTAAATTCTTGAATGCGGAATGTCCGTAAAATCAATTCAATGAAGTGTAGCCCAAAAATAGACTTTCATTCAATGAATTGGTATTTATTTTTTTGATTTGGTAATAATAAAGGCCTTATGCTCAATCAATGAACAATAAGAGAGCATGGGTGTCTTTGCTCTCGTTAAAGTAAATGCCTGGGCAAAACTACAAATTGTTACTAGGAAGCAAATAAGGTACTGGTACAAAATATTTAGCTTATTTTTTTTCATCTACACTTGTAGATGTTATTTATTGTTCTACATTTGTAGATGTAATTTAATTCAAAGGTAATGAAACTATCCAGAGCAGAAGAAGAACTTATGAACCATTTGTGGAGGTTGAAGCGGGCTTTTATGAAGGATCTTATGGATGCTTATCCTGAGCCCAAACCAGCTTCTACCACAATCTCTACGCTTTTGAAGCGGATGCAGGATAAGGAATTTGTCTCCTATGAAGCTAATGGGAAGTTGCGGGAATATTATCCCTTGGTGTCCAAAGAAAATTATTTTTCAAAGCATCTAAAAGGCTTGATCAAAAATTTCTTTAATGATTCGCCAGCACAGTTTGCCTCTTTTTTTACTAAAAAGACCGAACTCTCCGAAGAGGAGCTACTACATCTGAAAAGTATTATTGATGACCAGCTAAATCACAAGAAATGATCACTTACTTAGTTAAGTCTATAGCCTGCCTTGTAATCCTTCTATTAGTGCACCGCCTACTTTTACAGCGGGAAGCTATGCATAGATTCAATCGCTTTTTCCTGCTTTTTTCGGTAGTGGTTTCTTTTCTGATTCCTCTATATACGATTGAAGTTCCTCAGGAAATAACAGCTCCAGTGGAGGAGGTGATTTCTGAACCTGTCTTCTATGAAGCTAGCCCATCCGAAGTGATTTCTGAGCCTGTTTATTCTGGAGAGGTAAGTCCGGAATTCAACCAGGAGCAGGTATTTACTGCAGTAGCAGAATCCTCTTTTAATTGGGAATACTTACTATTTGGGCTTTACACGCTGATTTCTCTCGTGTTTTTGTATCGATTTGGGCGCAACATCAAGGTTCTGGTCAATAAGATTCAGAGAAATATTAAGATTAATTACCGAGGTCAAACTCTAGTTTTGCTCAAAGAGGATTCTTTACCTTTTTCATTTTTGAAATACATTTTCGTGGCGGAGTCCGACATGGAAAATGGCAAATTCACAGATGCTGTGTTCGCGCACGAATGCACGCATATCGAGGAAAAACACAGCTGGGATAACCTGTTTATAGAGGCCTTACTTGTGCCACTATGGTTTCACCCTGGACTGCACTGGGCGAAAGCAAGCATCAAGCTCAATCATGAATTTATAGCGGACCAGATAGCTTTGCGGAGCACTCCTATAGAGAAATACGAAAGTCAACTTCTCGCTATGATGCTTTCGGAGCAAAAATTTGGCTTGGCCAGCAGTTTGAATTTTTCATTAACCAAAAAACGATTTGAAATGATGAAAAGAAAATCAAAGAATTCTAGTACCTGGATCAAGGTGTTTGCATTGGTTCCTGTTTTGGGAGCGTTAGTTTACTTTTTCTCTGAGAGAGTGACGGCAAAGTCCGATGAAACTAATCAGGAAAGTGAAGTTTATGTAAATATTTCTAATCAGTCCTATCTGGAAGATATGGACTTTGATTTGACTTTTTCTCTAAAGCCTAATGGAGTAATTGAATATAGAAATGAGATTTATGCCTTGGATGCTGTAAAAGAGTTAATAAGTGAGTCCAAAAAATCCCAAGATGCAGTAAAGATTAATTTAATCACTGAATCGGGACTTTCTATGGGGGATCTAAGTGATTTTCAGGCAGTCTTAAGAGAGCTAAATATTCGAAGGATTTATTACTATGGGACGCAGGATAATGATTCACTTGGAGATAATGCAAGTCATGTACTTGAAAAAGAAAAGTATTTTGGAAATGTAATGTTCTTGATCGAGAATGATCAGCAGGGGTATGCTGAGAAGAAGTACGCACAACTTTCAGAACGCGAGAAAAGTTTGCTTCGTCTTCCTCCAAATGCACCTACAAAAAAGACTCCTTCTGATTCAGTTTATGACGGATTCAGAACAGATAAAGATTTGAAAATATGGTTTGATGGAGAGGAAGTTTCAAAACAGAAATTGGAAGCCATCGAGGTATCTGATATAGCTTATTATAAAAGTACTCCTATTTACGAAAATTTAAAATCTAATAAGTTTCCTCAACTTCCTATAGGCTATAATGTATCCTTATTTACTGATAATTATTACCAGAAAGTATATGGTCCTGATGCTGATATTTGGAAACCTAAGAAGGGAACAATTACTATAACTCCAAGAGGGACTTACGGAGTTGATATGTCAATTTACCCTGATCCGGTAAATGCATACAACGAACATTTAGATGAATACATAAAACTAAGTGATCAAGCGGATAGTAATTTTACTCACATCTTAGAAAAGCAACTCAAAGTTCATGCATCATATTCTCTCTTGGTAGGAATGTATTATCAATTGAATGCTGGGGACAAGTCAAAAGTTGTTCTTCCAGTTGCTCCTCCATCACCAGTTATTACTGTAGGAAAACGGGAGGAAGCTGCAGAACAAATTGAAGAGAATGAAAAGCATTATAGGAATGCTTCATTTTTTGTAATACAAGAATCAGGGGAATTACTAGAGAAGACCTATCAAATGCTTTCCGATCAAGAAAAGAAGATGTTGGTGCCACCCCCACCTCCCACTAAGAAATCTATCCCAACAAGTGAAGAATTTGAGTCGTGGAAGAATCCTGACACCTTTGCTCTTTGGCTAAACGGTACAGTGATTTCAAATGATAAATTGAATCAAATGAAAAGTAATGACATTGTGTATTACTATAGTGGCGCTGCTCGATCCAATAAAAACCTAAAGGAGCATCAGGTGTATTTATATAATCAGAAAGGCTTTGATAAATATTACGGAGGAGAATCTGGCTTTACAGATCCATTAACCAAAGAAGATACACTTTATCTCAACCCAACTAAAAATGAAATTTCTAGAGGAAATGCTTGGGTAAAAAAAGAAAAGGATCCTGTGGCCGCACAGAAAGTAGAAACTGCAGACAAATGGCCTCCGGGAGTAAAAGCAGCTCAGATAAAGAATGATCTTGAATCATACATAGATGCCTATGCAGCATACGAAAAGCTTCGAAAGCAAGCTCCGCACTTTGTAAACAGAAGCAAAGCTGAGCAAGAGAAGTTAACCGAAATGTATTCTGAACTCAGAAGTATGTACTTCCAGGTTGCATTCCATGACAAGCCAAAAGTCAGGCGCGCAGTGGTTCCTTATGTTCCTTACATTAAATTGACATCCAAAGGCGAAGTTTATTACAAAAAGGGGGAGGATCTAACTGCTGAAGAGCTAAGTATAGTGGGTCCACCACCTCCTCCACCTACTCCTGCAGAACTTTTAGAGTCTTACAAGAGGGTCTCTTACCAATATGAATTTATGCGTAATAAAAGTAGAAATGATGCTTCTTTATCCATGGAGGAGCGAAATACCTTGTTTCTAATGTACAATGAGCTTCAAGTTATATTCCTGAATATGGGTGCTCCTGAGCGCCGACAGGTTAAAATGGTCAATTTCCCTTATTATCGAGTAGAAGAAAATGGTAAGTCAGTGTTCAAAGCAGTATCTGAACTTACTCCAGAGCAAAAAGCATTAAACAACTGTTAGTAAAAAACACAGTTTATGAAAATGATTGAGTCAGGATGAAATCTGGTTCAGTCATTTTTGTTTCTGAGATGAGTTGCTGGAAGGCCTGAGGCCAGGTGTTTGTCCATTCTTTCATGGAATTTCCAGTTTCAAGCTGTGTTTCGATCAATGCTTCCAATTTGGAGAAGTCAAAGTTGCCTGAGGTAATTCCTGCGCCTGACTTTACCGTATCCAGGGCATTACAAGCCTGCTCGTATTGTCCTTTCACAGGGATTACCATGACGGATTTACCAAGGTATAGCGCTTCGCAAATCGATTCAAATCCAGCTGTACTCACAAGTCCCCTGCAGGCGGCCATATCTCGAAGGAAGTTCTTGTCATGAATGCGATGAAAACTCAAATTTGGAAGAGGATGCTCAGTCTCCGCAGCATCTTTTTTGTCCCAGTAGGCTCGTATCTTTAGATGAGGATTTGCTTGCGCATAAGAGATAACTTCCACACCATAACCGCTATTCACTATATAGGTCAGGAAAAAGTCTCCAGAATTTGGTGTTAGTTTTTTGATTTCTTCCCGCAAAAGTGGAGGAACTACCCTGATTTGATCTGTAGATTCCAATTCGTAGAAGGAGAGCGCCAGTTTTTCTGAGGCTCCGATGGCCGTCATTCTGGTGTTGAATTTGAAAAAGAACTTGTCTAGTCCTTTGGAGGGAGCAAATTTGAATTGTGGATGATAGATCAAATACTGATGTCCGATGACCCAGTATTGAGCTTTTGGACGAAAAACAGCATTATATATTCCACCCAATAAGTCATAAAAATTCAAAATTATATCCGGTTGCTCAGCTTTTACTACCTGATGAATCTCCTGTATACTTCGCCAAAAAGTAGCTGATTTTGCGAGATTGTGACGGATCGTTTTACCTATCATAATCTGTTTTTCATTTTTATCACAGGCAAAATTCGGACTTTCTACCAAATGAATCGGAGCTGAAATTTCTCTGGATAAAAACTCAGGAACAGCTCTACGTTTGCTTTTTCCGAGAATGAGGCCGGCTATTTCATGCCCTTGCTTCTCCAGCATTTTGGAAAAAGCTATTGCTTGGGTCATATGGCCCCGTCCTTCACCTTGGACTATAAATAGAAACTTCATTGTATGGAAGAGATTGCTGGTGGCTCCAGATCATCCTTTGGTTTTTCAAAAGAAACTTCCCTCATCGGGATTACGCTAGTTTCAACTTTACCAATGAAGAATTGATGTAGGCTGTCGTCTTTGGCCTCCTTGAAATTGATTTCATTGTAATAGATCAATTGCCAATTCCCTTCATAGTCTTCTGCCAAAGCACTCATGGTTTCGACCCAATCGCCGGAATTCATGTATTCTATTCCATCGATAATTCGATTTTCTGCCTTATGAATATGGCCACAAATGATTCCATCACAACCTTTTGCCTTAGCCATTTTTGCCAGTTCTTCCTCATATTGATCTATGTAGGAGACGGCTGATTTTACTCTCCCTTTTACGTATTGGGAAAGGGAGAAATAGGGGAGTCCGCGCTTGATTCGGTAGTAATTGACCAGACTATTGAGCCATAGCAGGAAGGTGTATCCCATATCTCCTAGATAGGCTATCCACCTAAGGTTAGTCGTAATGCTGTCAAATACGTCACCGTGCGTTATGAAGTACTTTTTACCGTGACTTTCGTAGATCATGTCTTTCTGAATCGATAGATTTCCTATTTGAAATGGTAAAATCTGATCCAAGAAATCATCATGATTCCCTCGCAAGTAATAGACCTTGGTGTTATGGTTCTCAATCATTTTCTGGATTCTATTGAAGAAGCGAGTGTGCTTACGCTTCCAAGAACCTGATTTTTTGAGTTGCCAGCCGTCAATTATATCCCCATTGAGAATGAGGTTTTCGCAGTGGTACTGCTTGAGGAATCGGGCGATTTCCTTGGCTTTCGAACCTTTAGTGCCCAGATGTACGTCTGAAACGACGATTGTTTTGAATTGGGTTTTCACTTTATTGGTTTTGGTTGAAAGGTAGCCCCTCCAATTAAACTCAGTGTCAGCTCATTATTAAAAAAATAGTAAGATTATAGCGACTTATAGCTCTACTGTAATCTTACTGTTAAAAAGATGTGAAAAGCTTTATGACCCCGTTTAAATGTGCTGCTTTTAGATAGGTTTGGCTATCAAACGTAAAGATCAATCTTCTCGGAAGCAGTCAATTTTTTGTAGCGGAAAATTGCTACTACAGAGATCACCAATAAAGCTGCTACGGCAAAATACACCCAAGTAGGTACAGGAACAGGATCTCCTTTGGCATAGGAGTGAAGGCCTGTGAGGTAGTAATTCACCCCAAAAGAGGTCATGACAATGGAGCTGAAAGCCCACAGAGAAGCGAGGTTGTATACAATAGAATTTTTGGTAGCGGGTACCAAGCGTAAATGAAGCACGATCACATAGGTAAGTACAGAAATCAGCGCCCAAGTTTCTTTTGGATCCCATGCCCAGTAACGTCCCCAACTTTCATTCGCCCAAACTCCCCCTAGGAAAGTGCCCACTGTCAACAGGAATAAGCCGACGGTGATTGCCAGTTCATTTACCACGATTAACTCTTTCATCGAAAGCCACCAGCGCGGGTTTGGAGTATTTGGTTTGAAAATGATTAGAAAAAGACTGAGCAAAGCGATTACTGCCGCCAATGCTAATGGAGCATAACTGCTTACGATGATTGCTACGTGGATTTTCAGCCAGTAGGAGTGGAGCACAGGCATGAGGTTGGTGATCTCAGGATTGAGCCAATCCAGAAATCCTACGAAGAGTAAAGTGCCAGAAAACAGTAAGGAAAGTGGAATAGTGAATTTGGATTTACGAGAAAATATCAATCCAAAAAGCAAAATCCCCCAGGCTACAAAGACTAGCATTTCGAAACCATCGCTCCAAGGTGGATGCTTGGCAATGTACCAGCGAAGTGATAAGTGGAAGGTGAAAACTATCCAGCCCAACCAGGTTAGTATAGTTCCAATTCTCCAAGAAAGATCCAATGCCTTACTTGATTTAAATAGTTTGACTATACCAAGAATGAGCATCAGTAGCCCAAGAATCCAAAAGTATCCGAATAATCGATTTCCAAGATTCAGCTTAGTGTAGAATAGCTCTGCCTCAATTTCATTTTCAGAAGGATATACTTCTTCTCCAGCTTTTTTCTGATACAAGGCGATGTAGTCCAAGGCTTCATCTGCCTCATCCCAATTACCTGTTGTGATCCCCTCGTCTAGATTGGCTAGGTAGAGATTACCGATGTTTTGTACGAAGACAGCATCCTCTTCTTCAAATCCCATAGCGAACTGTTGGCTGGTGTACCAGGTGTTATTATCATCGATGCGATTAGGGTAAAGTTTGAGGAAATCACCGATTAGTAGTCCATAGAAAATATTAAAGCGTTCATCCGTCTTAAGCAACTCCTTGTGTCCTTCATTTCGTTCGGAAGGCTTGAGTTTGTTGGCTTCTTCCACGAGATCAGCAAGCAAATATGCGCCGGCATCATCCACAAAATCCATAAAACTAAGTCGATCTGTCGGCTCTATTCCTAAAGCTTGAAATGCCTCCAAGGATTTTACTTTGTCAATTTTAATAATTGGAAGCTTTCCATATCCTTCAGGATCCAACTGAACAGCCAGGAGAAATTGCTCTGGACTCATGGTTATCATTTCCTCACCAAAAGGAATTTCTATGGTGCTACTTCCACATAGTTTTCTTAGAATTTCATTTGCCAAGGTGTTTAATGGCTTCATTCTACCATCGAGATCTTGCACAATCAGCCGACCATAGGCTTTGGCTTTAGCCTGCGGAACTAGGTAGGTGGAGGCTGGCTCATTAGCCAAACTTTCATTTGCAATGAATAGTAAGAGTAGGATTCCAGCTGCCTTGGATAGTTTGGATAATTTCTTCTGAAGAATGCTGAATCTGCTTCCCGGAGCAAAGAGTGTTAAGAACATGCCGAGCGTCAATAAGGTGTATCCTATATAAGTCAGGTAGGTTCCTGGTCTATCTTGATTGATGGATAATACGGTGCCTGCTTCATCAGAATCGTAGGAGGATTGATAAAACCGGAAGCCTTTATAATCTAATACATTGTTCATATAGATTCTAACCGGCCATTCCTCTCCTGCATCTTGAACCATAACTTCGCTAGCGTAGCTGGAAGGACTCTGAGAACCTGGATAACGTTCCAGTTCAAAGGCATTTAGGTGCAAGGAAAAAGGTAGTTTTTGAGCTTTAGGTCCGTAGGTCATGCTATAATTTTTGCCCTGATAGTTGAAGCTGTGCCATTCAGGCTTATAGGTGACTTTAGGGAAATAGCCTTCTGAAAGCCGATTGCCTTGCGGATCCGAAATGGATACTTTCAGCACATCAGCAAAGTTGTCCGCAATCTTTTCGTCCTGCTCAGATTCGTAACTTACCGTTACATTTTCATGAATAGACTTGATCACCATAGCGCCAGTTTCCCACTGATAGAGTGATCTCAATTTTAATTTTTCCACACTGCCTTCATGGATGACTCCCATCTGCTGCGTACTCATTTCCATTACTTGCAGATGCAGCTGACTACTGATCATCCAGGCACTGTCAGTTTTCCAGATTTTGATGGCATGATCTCCCGGATTTTCAATTCCTAATGATAACCCACCCATGTCGAAACTTTGTCCAGGGTGCATCACAAAGTCATCTCGATCCCCATCTTTCAGCACAGACATTTCAAAAATAGTCTCATCGCCATCAATGTATTTCACACGAGCTGCTGGGATGTATTCTTCATAAGTCACTGTGAAATCATTGCCGTCAATAGTGATATCTGTGTCCTTTTTCTGGAATGTTTTTGGGATAAATTCTGCTTTTTCCAGTTGAAGGCTACCGGATGCTGAGGCAACTTGAAGGTAGTTTGAAGCGGAATAGTAGGTGTCTTCTGCACTGCCAGTTCGGATGTGAATTACTCCTTCTTTGGAGAAGATCCTAGTAACTCCCGCGCCGATTATGATAATGATAAAAGCAAGGTGGAAAATTCCCAGCGGAAGTTTTCCCTTACTGAAAAGTCTATACTGCTTGATGTGCGTAACGAAATTCACACATAGCCAAATCATCACAACTTCAAACCACCAAGATTCATAGACTAAAGTTCTTGCGGTGGCAGTGCCATGATCATTTTCTATAAACGTTGCCACGCCCATTGATCCTGCTAATATGAGAAGAAGAACCAAAGTGATTCGGGTGGAAAGAAGGTATTTCATTCTAGGGGATTAAATGCCTGAGCGGATAAAACCGTCAGATTAATGTTAGCCTGTGCTCAGGTTTAAATTGAGCTAAGATCTGGTTTAATTGGAGCTGCTGATGGTTTTGACTTCCATCTTAGCTTCTCTTTCCTTACCGGCTTTGAGCCATTGAGGAACTACTTGCTCCAAGAATTCTGCTTTAGAAGCCTTGTCAGCAGGAATGTCCCAGCCTACATATTCTTGAAGAGCTTCCTTGTTTTCGAAATCTGGCATCGGCACTGGCTCATTGAAACCTAGGCTAGAAAGTAGTCTTGCTAGTTCAAGCCGGGTATCTTGGATGATCGCCATGCCCGAACTTACGATTCTGCTAGTTTCCAAGGGAGCATGGAATGCTGCTCCATGGGATGCAACTGAGTAATCCCATCTCCACTGTGCGTGACGGATACCCATTTGGATGTCTTTCATTTGAGCTTCAGTAGCTCCAAGTTCCCAAGCTTTCTGTGCTTCTATATGCGACATTGCTACTTGACGCTGAAGTGTGGAAGTTCCTTCTTTCACTTTTCGCTGGCGCTCATATACATCCGAAATAAGATCGTCCACTTTCTCTCTGTGACATACGAAACAAGAATTTTCTACATTGGAAAGCGGAGAGCCGATATGGTGATTGGTAAATTTCTGACCGCCCTCAGTCTGATAAGGCATATGGCAATCTGCACAGCTCACTCCTCGCTTTGCGTGTACACCTTGGGCATAGATCTCATAATCTGGGTGCTGAGCCTTTAGCATTGGCGTTTTGCTAAGTGGATTTACCCAGTCAGCAAATTCAATTTCATCATAATAGGCTTCGACGTTGTCTACGTCCATACCGTCTTTCCAAGGGAAAGTCAGGTAATTGGCTCCTTCTGCATCTGGCTTTTTCTTGTCAAAATAATACTCCACATGACACTGCGCACAAACCAATGAGCGCATTTCCTGATGAGAGGACTCATTGATGTCCTTGCCCATAGCTTCAAACGCTTCAATCAAAGCAGGTCTGGTGATAGTGAGCTTCATCGTTTCAGGATTGTGGCAATCGGCGCAACCTATGGGGTTGATGATTTCAGACCCAAAATCTGAAAATTTACTGCTGTAGAATTCTGTTACCCCGATTTCACTCATGAGTCTTGGTACATCTGGGCTTTTACATGTCCAGCAAGTGCTCGGCATTGGGCCATCTCCTGGCTTCATCGGCGCACCGGTACGTAAGATTTTAGTGACATCATTCACTGCGTAAGCGTGTCCTCGGGGAGCATTGTATTCCTTACTGAAAGCGTAGCCTGCCCAAAGAATGACCAGGTCAGGATCAGCAGCTAACATGTCTTTAGTACCACCACTATTGATAAGACTTACGAAAGTGGTGTCTTTGGTCTTCATATAAGATTGGTATTGTCGAGGGAAGTTTTCTCCCCATACAGAATCACGTGGCTCTATTCCTTGCAGCTGAACTTGAGGCTGATATGCAAATTTTGCTTCGTTTTTTCGATCAAAAATATTAAATGCCAGTAGGGCAAGCAGAAACACTACCACTGCTGTTCCCAAGAAAAGTATCCAGTTTTTCATGTGTTTTTAATTTAGGTTTTGGAGGTCACATGGAGTCTCGCATATTTTATTGTCATTCCTCTAAGTGAAGTTTGAATTATGCTCGATTTCATAATCGCTTATTTTGATGTTTTAGAATTATCCATTGATTCTTTGAGCCATGAGGGTACTATTGAAAGATCTTTTGGGCTATATTCTTTAATAGGTTCGATTTGTGCTCCGACGGAAGAAAGACTCCTTACTCTACCATGAGGGACTTCTCGGTGACATTCCCAGCAGGTTCTGCCAGTTCTATTTTCCATGTGATCTGATACATAGGCTTCAGTTTTGGCGTCTGTTACCTGATCCTGATGACAGCGTATACAGTTGTTTTGAATCACATTGGCCGAGGCTTGTTTGGCGACGATAACTTCAGGTTCCATCCGTGCCGTGAATACTGAGGCATGATACAGACCATCCATGGCTTTGAAGTAGTATTTGTTGACCACATTATTATGCGGTACATGACAAGAATTACAATCGGTGACTTCACGATGCGAGCTGTGTGTCCAGGTAATGTACTGTGGAGTCATGATGTGACAGTTCACACATGCTTGTGGATCATCAGAAAGGTAGGAAGCTGCATTGCTCATTTTCAAAATAAAAAATCCTAAACCTATAATTGTTGCCACCAATACTATAGCAGCTTTTCGCCAATTACGTGGGGGAATTAGGCTTGATTTGAAAAGAAATCTCTTAAAAGTATTGGGCAGCGCCATGTGCTTAAATTCTAATTCAGTTAAAAATACAAAATTATATAGTTAATAATATGTAGGAGTCAATTTTATATTTTGTCTAAATAATAGTAATAGAATTTCTATGTGTAAATGACTTAGCCTTCACTTCTAGTTGTTTTATATCTGTTGTTTAATCAACTGCTTAAGGGCTAAGTCTAGATTTTACATTAATGGTGCTAACAGTTTTTATGCTTTAAATTAGATTCGTTTACTCAAATAGCACAACTATGAAGCAAACATTACTCGCATTAGTATTTTTGATGACTTTGCAAACAGGCTTTTCGCAAGAGCAGGTTTACAAAGGCAATTATGAATTGGTAGCTCGATTTTCTCCTGAGAAAATGAAAAAACTGGTTTTCTCTACTCGAGTTGATCCACATTGGTTAAAGAAGTCCGATCGGTTTTGGTATGAGTTTGAAACTAGTAATGGTAAAAACTGGTATCTGGTAGATCCAGTAAAAAAGACCAAAACTCAATTGTTTGATAAGGATAAACTGGCGATGGAGATCACTAAAATCACCAAGGATCCTGTAGATGGTCAGCATCTGGAGTTGGATGATTTGAAGTTTCTAGAAGATGAAAACACCATCAAGTTCAAGGTGAAAGGCACAGAAGAGGTGCTGAAAAAGGACTGGGCGGAAATCAAGGAGAAAGATAAGAGCAAGAAAGATTCAATGGAGAAAAAGACCTTTGTTTTTCATTACTCCATCAGCAATCAGCAGCTCACAGAAATAGTAGATGCAGAGAAAGATCCTAAGCGTCTGGCTTGGGCGAATATATCTCCAGATTCTTCCAAAGTACTTTTTGCGAAGCAAAATAATCTCTACTGGATGGATAAGGAAAACTTCCTGAAAGCTGTTAAAGATGAAAAGGATAGTACAATTGTAGAACATCAGTTGACTGAGGATGGGGAGGAAGACTTCGAATACGGCTTTAGCGGAAGAGGTGAGGATAACGAAGAGACAGAAAAAAATAAGGATAAGCGCAAGCGTGCAGGGGCATATTGGAGTGCTGATTCGGAGCAGTTTGTAATGACCAGAACTGATCAGCGCAAAGTGAAAGAGCTATGGGTACTTCATAATACAAAGAACCCAAGACCTACTTTGGAAACCTATAAATATGCAATGCCTGGCGATAAGGAGCAGCCGATTACGTATTTGCTTCATTACTCGTTTGGTTCGGAAGAATTATCCAATTTACCTGTGGCTACCTTCAAGGATCAGTCTCTCAATATTTATAATACCAATGCCACTGAAAGCTCCAGAGACGATGATTTTCGAGCAACAACTTGGCTTGGCGACTTGGATGAGTTTTATTTCTCCATCACTTCCAGAGATTTGAAGCGTGTAGATATCTGTAGGTGGAACCTGAAAACCAATGAAAAGGAAGTGGTGATAGAAGAGCGTAGTAACACCTACATTGACTTCTTGAAACCTGAGATTTTGGACAATGAAATTGTCTGGTGGTCTGAGCGTGATGGTTGGGGGCATTTTTACCTTTATGGCAAGGACGGCAGCTTGAAGCGTCAGTTGACCGAAGGGGCTTTTCACACAGATCGAGTAGCGAGAGTGGATGAGAAAGGCAGGAAGTTGTATTTCGTAGCAAATGGCCGAGAAAAAGGTGAAGATCCATACTACGAGCATTTATATAGTGTCAGCTTGGATGGAGGTTCGATTTCTCTGTTGAACTCTGGAGATTTCAATCATTCCAGTGAGATCAACGATGGGGCCAGCTTCTTTGTAGATAATTATTCCAGAGTCAATACTACCCCAGTAGCCGTGCTGAAAGATAAGGCTGGTAACAAGGTGATGGATTTGGAGACAGTTGATTTGTCTAATCTTTTTGCCACAGGCTATCAATTCCCAGAGCCTTTTACCTTCAAAGCTGATGATGGTATCACAGACCTGTACGGTGTGATGTATAAGCCATTTGATTTTGATTCAACCCGAAAATATCCAATCATAGAATATGTCTATCCTGGACCGCAAACTGAAGCTGTAGACAAGGCTTTTTCGGCAAGAATGGATAGAACGGATCGATTGGCACAATTTGGTTTTGTGGTGATCACGCTAGGAAATAGAGGAGGACATCCTGGGCGCTCCAAGTGGTATCATAATTATGGCTATGGAGATTTGAGAGATTATGGTTTGGCGGATAAAAAAGCTGCTGTGGAGCAGTTGGCAGATCGATATGATTTTATCGATAAATCAAAAGTGGGAATTCATGGGCATTCAGGTGGAGGATTTATGTCCACAGCGGCAATGTTGGTTTACCCAGATTTCTTCAAAGTGGCTGTTTCCTCTGCTGGAAATCATGACAATAGCGTGTACAATCGCTGGTGGTCGGAAAAACATCATGGCGTCAAAGAACAGATCAATGCTAAAGGAGATACGACTTTTATCTATCAGATAGACAAGAATCCAGACCTGGCCAAAAACCTAAAAGGACACTTGATGCTTTCTCATGGAGGAGCAGATAACAATGTGCATCCAGCCAATACCATACGCATGGCTAGGGCGCTGATCAAAGCAGGTAAGCGATTTGAATTGGTTATTCTTCCAGATCAACGACATGGCTATGGAGATATGACAGAGTATTTCTTCTGGAGAAGTGGGGATTACTTTGTGCAGCATTTGCTAGGAGACAATACTCCTCCGCCTGTAGATATGATGGAAATGCAGCGTGATAAACCGCTGACGAAATAGTGAAAAAAGAGTTGAAGTTTCTAATTTGAAATTGAACATCAAACTAAGCCCGATTCTAATTTAGGATTGGGCTTTTTAGGTTTTGACGCTGCCCTGGACTTTCTTTGAAATTGATAGGATTTGCTTTAATCTGGAAAATTTAGCTTTCCTACCTGCCTTGAATATATTACTTGAACTTCAGCTGGCAGTTTTTATCTTGTAGAATCAACCACCCATTTATCAAGCAACCCAAAACCACATGGAAACTTCAACTTCAATTTTTTGGAAACGCTATAAGGAGGCACCAATTGTAGGGATCATTCGAGGGCAAGCGCTTGAAACTGTTCTGAAAATAGCTCAGGCTTATGAAGATGCTGAATTTACTACGCTGGAAATCACCATGAATACTCCTGGGGCTGCTTCGATGATTAATACGCTGAGAAGCAAATTCCCATCCCTAAATATAGGAGCTGGCACGGTGTGCAAATTGAGCGAACTTAGAGAGGCTATTGATGCAGGGGCACAGTTTATAGTGACTCCGATTATAGATGAGACGGTCATCGAGCATGCAGTAGATGAGAATATCCCGATTTTCCCCGGTGCTTATACTCCTACCGAAATCCATAAAGCTTGGTCTCTGGGAGCCTCAGCCGTAAAGCTTTTCCCTGCTACCCAATTGGGGGTTCAGTTTATCAAGGATGTGCTAGGGCCTTTGGATCAAGTCAAATTGCTTCCTACTGGAGGAGTGTCAAAGTCAAATATCAAATCATTCTTTGAAGCGGGAGCGATAGGGGTAGGGATGGGCAGTTCATTGATAGATAAAAAGTTGGTAGAAGCGGGAAATTACGAGGGTTTGAAAAAACACTTTGAAGGTATCAAAGCTGAGATAGCTGCATTTATTGAGGAATGAGTTGTCAATTCATCTGACTAAAGAATCGCTTTTAGGGATTTTTGAAGCGTTCTGATATACTGGGAATATGATTATCCGCAATGAAGCCAGTCACCTTAGATTCTTTGCTTATCAGGCTGGAAGACCGATGACCGAAGACTCCCGTACTAACGGGACAGGCTGAAGTGGCCTCAATTTTTAAGTTTAACATATCTTACATTGCTTTTGCCACCTTACTGGTAGAAAAGCGGATATACATAACTGGGGAAAAAGCTTTTAGGCAAAAAAAAAATGGCCCTATGAAAAGCCATCTTTCTAAACCACAAACCAAATTAACCTTTAATTAGTAACAACTTCCTTTTCGAATTCTACCAAGGCTACAGCCCCATGAATTCCAGTTTCATCCATTTCTGAAGGTAAAATCTGTAGTCTTTCCAGTACGGTAGGATAGCTGAATGTTGACAATGATTTGAACATTGATTTTTTGAATAGTGGGTAGGTCTTTCTGATCGAACCTCCCAAAATTATAGCTTCTGGAGCCAAGGCATACAATATATGCTTGATCAATTCCCCTAAATGATGTCCAAATTCATCGAATGCTTGAATGGCAACTGGATCACCTTTGAGTGCAAGTTTGGCAAGCGCTTTTGGTTTACTCTGGTAGTATTTTTCAAAAAACTTCCCACTACAATAATGCTCAAAGTCATGCTCTAAATACGCTGCACTACACCATTCTCCTGCCGCTGAATTGACTCCGCTGTATAGATGGCCATTGATGACGATACCGCCTCCAATGCCAGTTCCTAAGGTCAGTCCAACTAGATGATTGAATTGGCGTCCCACACCGAATTTATGGACACCAGAAGCAAAGCAATTGGCATCATTATTTATGAAAATCGGCTTTGAAAATCGCTCCGATAAAAATTTCTTTAGCTCCACATGCTGAAAAGCTGGGATATTGGATAGTCCTAAAACTATACCTTCTTTCACATCGACTAAGCCTGGTATACCAATACCTATCCCCGCTAGATCATATTCCAAATATGTTTCTATGAATTCTGCGATTGTCTCGAGAATAAAAGCTTTACTTTCCTTCGCAGGTGTAGCAATGGATCGGATATCTTCCAAGTGTCCATTAATTAGTACACCACCTTTAATTCCGGTGCCTCCGATGTCTAATCCTAAAATGGCTTTTTCCATTCGCTACTAATAATAAGGTTGTTAGGTTTATTACAAAAGCATTGGCTGATCGAGTTTTCAATCAGCCAATGCCTGGTTTTTTTTCTATTAAAGCATTCCTTCTATAGACTTTTCTAGCTCTCTTGCGGTAGCTAGGAATTCTTCCACATTCATATCTCGGAAGAAAATCAATCCATGACTAGATCTAACTTTGGCTCTCTCATGCTGGTAGAAGAAGTTTTTGCCTAGCAAAAGCTGAATAGCATCAAGCTGATCCACCCAGATTCTCTTCGCTACGGTACTGAATTTACCATTGTGAGAGTAACTCGGGAATGAAGCGTTTACCTGGCTCATATAGCAATTGGCAAAGGAATCTTCCATTACTGACATATCACCAAGAGAAACAGGAACGATTACATTGGCCTCATGTGGCTCAAACTTGAACCAGACATTTCGGTAACCGATGATTCTTAGATCAGAAATATCTTTTTCCTCTCCCCACTTTTTCACCGCTGCAGCAGTTGCCTGAAGCACTTTGTAGTGAGTGTCTGGACCAGAACCTTCTGGATCGAGCGTTAAACTAATCTTCGTAGGGTTAACTTTTCTAAACATTTCCACGATCGGTTCTACATCGCGATCTTTGTCTGGTTGTTCTGTGAAAATATCCCCAGTATAGAAACCTAGTCTGAGGTGATGCACATTCTTCACCTGAACACCAAAGTGAGCCCATACCAGTTCTTCTTCAAATTCCCGAATCATGCCCTTGAGCTTCTGGATTTTGGAAGAGTTTTTCTCACCATCATAGCTATTCTTTAGAATACTGATGACCTCATTGATTGTTTCTCTAAGTTGAGTTTTGTTTTTGATGTCATAGACGATCACCAAAGCTCGAACTACTCGATGGCAAAGTCCTCTCAATCTAGCATTTGCATTTTCAGACGCTACATTGGTTAGGTAGTGATAAACATCCTTGTCAGTCTTTAGTTTGTAGCCGACATCAAAGAAGTCATCGTAGTGGACCATTTGAATTTTTCCCTCATCCAAAAGTCTCTTGGTTGACTGGAGCGTATCGATTACAAATGTGTTGGTCACAGCCGTGAAACCAGAAGTCAATACAGAGAAGTGAGCTTCGTTAGTTGGCTCATGCAGCTGGTTGGTGATATGCGGAAGGATACCTAATGAAATATCATCGTGGTGTGGTCCTGTATGCAGCAACACCTCGTTTCGTTCTTGTTCAAGCCCTTTGGAAAGCTTGTTTTCAATGCTTGTGATCACTTGATTTACAGTGTCCTCAGACAAATCAGGAATCAATTTGGTGTATTTATCAGCTTTAAGATCTGATAGTTTAATACGATGACCGTATTTGCCTAGCTTCTTACACAGGTCAATTACTGATCGTTCTGTCTTTTCCCAAGTCCATTCGCCTTTCTCATAGTATGCATCTACCGAATCTGTCAGTTTTACACCAGCACCTTTGGTGACGTAAAATCTACCATTTTTCAGCTTTTGTAAAACTGTACCTGGGAAGACGTTGTTAAGCGGTGTTTCTAAGGAATCTTTTACGATGCCTGCTTTTGCTTCACCGGCTGCGATGATAATTGCTACTGCATCTGGATTGTAAACAATAGTGTCTAGGCCGATCGTAATTACAAGTCTGTTGGAAGAAATCTCTATTCCCCCAAGATCACCAGCTGCTACCGCCTGAGTTTCAAAATTGGTTTCTGTCAATCTAGTAACAGAGAACATGTGAGAACCTCTTGTGTTGAAGGCAATGTGACCATCTGGGCCAATACCACCGAGGAAGAAGCCTATTCCGCCAGCATCTCTAATTTTTTGCTCGTATTCTCCACACCACTGGTCAATCATGTAGATAGATTGCTGCTGTAGTTTTTCTTCTTCATTCTGAGGATCTCTGAATCTCAAGGAAAGATCAACCTTCAAGTCTGGGAATACCTTGCTGAAGTGAAGACCATTTGCCAGAGGGATCTCATCAGAATTGATTAGGATTGCCTTTTCTTTGGACAAACCGAAACCTTGGATATAGAACTTATTTACGTAATCGTAAAAGCTATTATTCTGCTTGGAAGAAATCGGATAAAATTCATCAATCTGTACAAAAGTCAGATCTTTCAAAACAGGTTTTTTGGTGTCACCTAAACCATATTTTTCGCGAACTTCTTTACCTTTTTTATTATCCCAGTTTTCAAGTAGGAACTGCGTCCACTTGATAAAAAATTCGGGTGTCTTACCAGTTGGTAAACTGATAACACCTTCTGGATTTGCAGCTGCCCATTCCAAAAATCGGCAAGCAGTTAGCAAGCCTAGTTTAGGAAAATTGTCAACTTGAAGGTATGGAATAAGTGTGCTGATCTTCTCAACACCAGATTCCTTAAGAAAACTTTTTTCAACTTCTGAAAGCGGATACTTACTTAGCATACTGTTTGAGCAGGTTTATTTAGTGGGACTATTTATTGCATTCTGTTATTAAGTAGTAGTCAGTCAATGTGTTATGATGATTATTTGAATCGAAAGTCTAAGAGACTATCAGGTCAAAAGCTAGCATCTATACATTTTTCACTTTGCTAACATACTTAAACAAATCTAAAAAATGTTTTTTAATAAAACGAACTTTAATAAAAATTTTATGAAAGTTTAATCTTGAAAGTTCTAAGACTTGTGTTTGACTGCAAATAGTTGCTTGGATTCAGCTGCATCTTTGCATTTTTCTCTGTTTGATAGGGGCTTTCTTAATCCTTAGCCATACTAAGAAAGTGTAATTGAAGTACTTTTTCTTGTCAGAGCTAGCCTTTGACTATCTGAGATTTTTTTTCTTAACTTTCGTGCATGCTAATAATCGTCACTGGAGTCTCAGGAACAGGCAAAACAACTATTGGGTCTGGCTTAGCGGAGGCCTTGGATCTACCTTTTTTTGATGCAGATAATTTTCATCCTAAAGAAAATATCGAAAAAATGTCACAGGGCCATCCTTTAAATGATGCTGATAGGATGCCTTGGTTACATGCCTTAGCGGAGCTTTTGATCAAGTCTGAGAAAAACAGCGGTGCGGTATTGGCATGTTCTGCTTTGAAAGAAAGTTACAGACAAATTCTGATGGTCAATGAAGGAGTGCACTGGATTCATCTTAAAGGAAGTAGAGATTTGATTTGGAGAAGGATGCTTGCCCGCAAAAACCACTATATGAAAGCTGGAATGCTGGATTCGCAATTTGCCACTTGGGAAGAGCCATCCTATGGACTCAAACTGAGTATTAATCAAACTCCTGAGGAAATGCTATCAGAATCGCTCAGGTATTTGAAGGTCCCAAGCAGCAGTAAATAACTGATACTGAGTTTTAATTAATCTTTGAACATACAATAATGAAATGACAGTAATTTGGTATGGAACCATAATTTGGTCACCTTGAGCACTTGAGAGACGAGAGTCTCGAATTCGAAAGGTTCTCGAATTTCTCAAACTGATCAATTTTCGGTGTCTTCAAATCAATCTGTCATTAGTAGCAATAATTTGGAAAGACTTTTTCAGTTCTAGTTGATGATTTTTTAGGAAAGAATTGCTTTAAGTTAGTTTATATACGAACTTGAATCCTTCTCATCTTCAGCTTTTTATATGAAAAAACTACTCTTGGCACTATTTTCCTTGATTTTCCTTTCTTCTGGGAATGCTCAGAATTATCTTATCACCAATGTGAATATTGTATCCATGGAGAATGAGGAGCTGCTCAGGAATCAGGCAATTCTGGTGGGGGATGGCAAAATCCTCAACATTACCTCCATGTCTGAGCCTTTCGATTTTGATGGTAAGCTGGTCATAGACGGCAAGGGAGCTTATGTGTATCCAGGATTGGCAGAGTTTCATTCCCATATCCCTGTTGCTCAAAATGGTGACACACAACTCCAAGAGGAGGCAATGTGGCTGTACTTGGCCAATGGTGTATTGCGTGTGCGAGGAATGATCGGTCATGCTTCGCATTTGCCTCTCAAAGCTAGAATAGATGCAGGCGAACTGGATGGGCCTAGATTGTTTTTGTCTGGACCTTCATTTAGTGGGGGATCAGTTTCTTCACCTACACAAGCTGAGCAGATGGTCAGAGATGAAAAAGCTACGGGATATGATCACTTGAAATTGCATCCTGGATTGGAGATGGATGAGTTTTTGGCAATTTCCAAGACTGCGCAGGAACTTGAGATTCCTTTTGGTGGCCATGTGTCTCTGAATGTTGGCTTGGAAGCTAGTTTAAAAGGTGGCTACAAGTCAATCGAGCATATGGATGGCTACATTGAAGCCCTGATACCAGATTATTCTCGAGTATTGGATTCTAAAATCGCTGGCCCTTTCACCATGCTTTTGGTCGATGAGACTGATCTGAGCAAGCTTCCGGCTTTGGTGGATTTAACTTTGGAAACTAAGGCATGGATCGCACCGACCTTGACACTTTTTGACCGGTATTTTGGCTCAACACCTGCAGAAGACTATCGAAATGTTCCAGAAATGAAATACATGTCTGCAGAGCAAGTTCAAAATTGGATCAATGCCAAGACTCCGTATGAGAAAGCTGGTGTTTTGACAAAGGAGAATGTGCAGCCTTATCTGGAATTCAGGAATGAATTATTAATGACCCTTCATGAAGCTGGAGTTCCAGTCTTGATGTGTTCGGATTCACCACAGGTTTTTAATGTACCCGGTTTTTCTATTCATCATGAGATAGCATTGATGTCGAAAGCAGGCATGTCAAATTATGAGATTTTGAAATCTGGATCTGTAAATCCAGCGAGATATTTTGAGCAAGAAGGGCAGTGGGGAGTTATTAAGGCCGGGGCCTCGGCTGATTTTGTGCTGGTAGAGAACAATCCTTTGGAAGATCTGAATACCTTAAAAGAGCCATTTATGGTAGTAATGAAAGGAAAAATATATGACCGGGATGAGCTAAAAAGGCAGCTTGATAGGATAGAAGCTAATTATAAAAGATGATAAATTGATTTAGATTTCAGGAATACTATTTACGAGGCTCCTTAGGACTACTATTCATCTCGACTTAATCATTCTTATTTAGCAAAGCACTTTTGACTTTCATCATAATTTTCCAATCTTGAATTTTCCATTTTTCCAATCACATCCCATGAATCTAAAATCCAAAATTATACTTGCAGCACTGCTTATTTCAGGCTCTGTCTGTCAATCTCAAACCAAAACAACAGTGATTCAAGAAGGAGTAAGCTTATCCATCAAAGGAGAAAAAGTAGGTACTTGGGTAGGCCAGGATGTTTTTCATTATACGCTAGACAATGGTACTATGCAGGTGGAGATGACCAATTTTGGTGGTGTGATTTCTCGAATATACACGCCAGACAAGGAAGGTAAGCTCGAAAATGTGGTGTTGGCGCTGGAGACCATCCCAGATTACTTTACTAAGAATGGCCCGCATCTGGGTGCCGCTATTGGTCGGTATGCAAATCGAATTGGTTCTGCGTCATTTAAGCTTGATGGAGACACCTTTCATATCACAAAAAACAATGGAGAGAATACCCTTCATGGTGGGACAAAAGACTTTGGACAGAAAGTATGGAAGCCAGAAATCTATAAGACCGATCATGCAATAGGAGTGAAGATGTACTATTTAAGTGTGGATGGGGAAGAAGGCTTTCCAGGTAATTTGGAAACTACACTCTGGATGGAATTGTCAAGTACAAATGAGTTGAAACTTCGTTTTGAGTCTATCACTGACAAGAAAACTGTAGTCAACTTGACGAATCATTCCTATTTCAATTTAAGTGGAATCACTGGCGATGTTCGGGATCATGAGTTGCAGATTTTCGCTGATGCCATTACTCCGGGCGGTCCAGGACAGATTCCTACTGGGGAAATTAAAGCCATTGCCGGGACGCCTTTTGACTTCCAAACTCCAAAGAATCTTGGTGCTCAGTTGGATGCCCTGGGTGAAGGTTTCGATCATAATTATGTAACGAAGAGAGAAAACTCCTCCGAACTCAAGAAAATAGCGATTGTCAAGCACCCAGACAGTGGGCGTGTGATGGAAGTTTACTCAACTGCCCCTGGAGTGCAGCTTTACACTTCTAATCATATGAAGGATTTTGCTGGGGCGGATGGAAAGTTTTATCAGCCGCACTGGGCACTTTGTTTAGAGCCAGAAGCCTGGCCAGACAGTCCTAATAAGCCTAGCTTTCCATCGACAACCTTAGCTCCCGGAGAAAAGTATGTGCATGAGATTGTCTATGAGTTTGGGGTGGAGAAATAAACGTTGGTTTACGTTTTTTTTGAAGGGCTTAGTTATATTGTTATTCAATCAATAAACCCCATGAAAAACATTCTACTGGTCAGTTCTCTAGTTGTTAATACTACTTTTTTATCATTCACACTTTCTGCTCAGGAATATACGTTCAAAAAAGTTAAAGAAATCCGTGTAGAGAGCCTTGCTGAAGTTGGAATAAGGGATTACGATCCCAAGAGAGATATTTTTGTCGGCTTTATAGATAAGCGATCTGAAGGGATAGAGCTAGCCGTTTTCGATGCAAATGGGAATATTATGGCCAGCGAAAAGCGTCAAGGAGAAGGTCCGGAAGATTATCAATCATCGGCATTGGCTATGGGTTTTTCCCCAGAGGGTGATGTATTTGTTCAGTCGTCACTGGAACTGGTGAAATATGATACCCAATTCAATAGGTTAAACAAGGTGAGATTTGAGCCTAAAACAACTATAGTTGTTTCTGGGCCAAGGTCTAAGTTTGTTCCTTTGACAAGAGGGAATGATGTTTCATTCATAGTAAATGGTTCTAACCTAAATAATAGGGGATTTAATGATGTCCCAATGAAAATGGACATGATTGAATACTATGATGCAGGTAGTCAAATAATCCAGTCAGCGATTCCATTATCCAGCAGAAAAGTATTTGAAGGGATAGAAGACGAAGTTTTCCCAGTGAGCATTAATCCAATATTTACAATTGATGCGCAGAATAGCAATTTGTATTTCACTACTTCCATAGATAATGAAATCACTGTTTACAATCCCATCAACTGGAACGTAATTCAAAGAATCCCGGTCAAACATGAATTCTTTAAAGCTTTAGATGATATTCCACTCAGAGAGGCAAATTTGGGTCTTTCTAATAAATCACCTCTTTATTCCAGAAATCAAAAAATTTTAAAGTTCGACTCCGATTTGTTGGGACTGATCTATGTGAAGGAGATTTCGGAAGCAGCGAATGAACTGAGGAAAAGTGAGGAAAAACCGTTTTGGATGTTCGATCCTGAATTTCAGAGAGTAATACTTTTTAAAGACGGAGTTCAACTACCAGGAGAGTTGACTATTCCTTCCGGACTGATTCAAATGACGCTTCCAAATAACAGAGTTCTTGTGAAGGTAGCTAATGAGGAAGAGGAGTTAGACTACTATCCATTTGAGATTTGGGAGCTCGTGGAACAATGACAGATCGAAACTTCTAATAGCGTAAAAGCTTCAACATACTGAGTAAGCTTTACACAGTGGGATTTGCTGAAGGAGGCCTTAATCGCTTTAAACACCATGGGAATGGTACTTGTAAGAATAGTGGTGAACACTAAACCAACTAATTTTCTTATGAGAACAAGTAATGTAAACCAACCCGCAGCCAAAAACTTCAGTAGAAAAGCAAAAATCACTGGAGCTGTACTGCTTTCTTCGTTTTGCCTTGTAGGAATGACTTCCTGCGAAAATGAAGATGATGATCCTATCCTGAATACCTACAATCAGCAGGATAGAAATTTTGCGATTTCCTCCTCTGAAAACCTAAACGCCCAAATCAGTTTTGGACAATTGGCACTGGATAATGGAGAGGATGACTCTGTATTAGAATATGGAACTATGCTTGCATCTGAAAATACAGAAAGTAAAGCCGAGCTAGAAGGCTTATTGGCTGATACTGATGTAGAGATTTCTAATGACCTTTCTGCTGCTATGCAGGCGAAATATGATGAATTGGAAATGATGAGCGGAGAGGATTTCGATATGGCCTTTATTGAATTTCAAATAGATTTGCTCAATGATTCCATGTCAATGTATGAAAATCAAAAGGACAACGGAGAGAACAACTCTTTGAAGGATTTTGCTGATAAAACTTTGGGCAAGGTGAAAGATCATAAAGAAGATGCTATCCTTGTAAAAGCTGAAATCGAATTAGAGGATCTTTAAGCATAAGAAGTCAGAATGTAGCTATAACTGATTAACCCAGTTGCAACTGCGTGATGATTTCTTTTAGAGCCGGTTTTCCGCAAGGGAGCCGGCTTTTTGGTTTTTACCGCTGAGGGCACGGAGGATACGCAGAGGTCCCAATTTTAGTTTTATGCTGCTTCTCCAGAAGCAGCATAGTTAGTTATTTAAGCAAATTCCATTTTCCTAAATCCGGCTTACGCAAGGGTTGAATCTGGATTCTCGGTAGCTTTCTTCGGTCCTGTTAGCTAACGGGACTCAGCGTGCTCCGTGGTTAAAAAAAATTACAGGCAACCTCCTGAGCTTCCTCGAAACTTTGAAACCCACAAATTACAGCTTCAAAATCAGTCAGGTTTCCCAGATGTTTTAGAGCCAATGGATTCCCGAAGTGAACCAACATGCAGGACGTTGCTTGAGCTAGATTTTTGATTTCAGCCAATACCTTTTCATCCATCCCGAATTGATTCAAAGGCTTGTGAGAAGGAACAAAAAGAGAGATAATGACTTTTTCGGCTTCATCAATTGAGATTTCACTTAAATCTGAAGCATATTTATTATTAAGAATTGTTGAGAAAGTTGTCTTTGCTTCTCCAAAAAAGCTCTGGTGTGCAAGCTTCCACTCTCTTGCCAGTCTCTTCAATTCTTCAGAATCTATTCTCCCACAAACTACTGAAACATATTCATTTGCAAGTTTGGTTTGCAGCTCAGCATGTCTTTCCCAATCAAATGTTGGGAGCTCCAATTCTTTGAAATCAAAAACGCCTAGCTTCTCCTTAAGCTTCCAGATCTTCTCGAAAACAGCATCAATTTCTTCATCAGAAGCATGTTCAGCGATTTTTTCTATTCCTTCTTTCACATGATCAGAAAAGCAGAGAATGTCATTTCCTGCGTTGAAGGCTTCCCATTCTAATTGTCCTGGCTCGGGAAATAAGTCAGCCACGGCTTTCATGTTCAGTGCATCGGAAATCACTATTCCCTTAAAACCCATTTCGGTTTTAAGTAAGTCTGTAATGATCTCTCGACTTATACTGGATGCGATTTCCTTTCCTTCAGACAAAGCTGGAGCGGCTAAGTGACCAACCATGATCATATCTACACCTTGGTCTATTCCAAATTGAAAAGGTAAAAGTTCTTCTTTTTCCAGCTCTTCTTTTGTTTTCTGAATTACTGGCAGTCCTAGATGGGAATCTGTCTGTGTATCACCATGACCGGGGAAATGCTTCAGGCAAGCTCCAATTCCAGCTCTTTTCATACCCTGATATATTGCGAGTGAAAGATTAGCGACTTTTTGCGGATCTGTTCCAAAGGATCTGTAGCCAATTACGGGATTGTCCGGATTCGTGTTTACATCAGAGCAAGGAGCAAGATTGAGATGTACTCCGGCAGCTTTCATATCCAGGCCCATTCTATAACCTACTTCTTCAATAAGTTCTGCAGAGTTTTCATCGATAGCACCAAGCGTAATCGCAAATGGATACTGAGGAGTTTTTTCGATGCGCATGGCCAAGCCATATTCTCCATCAATACTGATCAGCAGAGGGATTTTCGAAATAGCCTGATAGCGATTGATGAGTGCAATCATCTTCTCCAAAGTCCCACTCACATCCAGGACTTCAGCACGTTTTTCGAAGTTGGCCGCTGCTGAATGTCGGCTATGAAAAAATGTCAATCCTCCTATTTCTTGCTCTCGAATTAAGCTCTCGATAGCGAGATAGTTTTCCTCCGAATCATGAATAAATGCGGCAGGGGAGAAGCATTGAGCTATTTTTTGGTGTTGGTTCATTGTTTTTCAATTAGCATAGACTTAATGAAACTTCATCATTCTACGTTCATCATTCGAAATTTAAATAATGAATGAAAAATGATGAATTTTGAATAACGAAGTTGGATCGAGTGCTTCCGAAATCACTCAAGCTTTTTCCCAAATTCCCTCGGGTACTTAACACTCGCAGCAATCGCTAGTGCAGGAATCATAGCAATTCCCACCCAGATGAAGAATCCAGTGTAGCCAAGCCATTCTTGGATATAGCCAGATAGCATCCCCGGAAACATCATTCCCATAGCCATAAAGCCGGTCGCCAGTGCATAATGCGACGTTTTGAAAAGCCCTTCTGCTAAGTAAATAAGGAAGATCATATAGGCAGCGAAGCCAAAACCATAGCCAAATTGCTCGATGACTACGACAGTACCTGCGAAGAAAATATTCTCGGGTTGGAAATGTGCCAATCCTATGTAAAGCAGATTGGGTAGGTTGAGAGAAAGAGCCATCGGGATCATCCACTTACCCAATCCATCTCTGGAGATGGCTATTCCACCGAGAATTCCCCCAAGCAGCAAAGCGATCACGCCGATCGTTCCATACATAAACCCAACTTCCGACGTGCTTAATGCCAATCCTCCTTTTTCTTTGACATCTAGTAAAAACGGAGAAGCCATTTTCACCAATTGAGATTCACCAAGTCTATAGACAAGTACAAATGCCAGCGAGATTCCGATGTTTTTCTTGGTGAAAAAGGTTGAGAATACTTTGCCAAAACTCGCTTCTCGTGCAGGTTTATCAGGTGCTTCCTCCTCTATTTTTGGCGTAGCTAGGAAATTAATTGCTGTAAGTAAAAGCATCAATGCTCCCACGATAATCATCGTCCAAGACCAAGCTTTGCTGTTATCACCCAAACTGGTTTCCAGATAGCCCGCCACCATCACGATCAATCCTTGACCTGTGATCATCCCGATTCTATAGAATGTGCCACGAAGTCCTACGAAAAAGGATTGCTGCTCGGGTTTCAAAGCGATCAGATACATGCCGTCGGAGGCAATGTCATTTGTCGCAGAGGCAAAAGCGCCCATCCAGAAAAACGCCAAAGTCATGTAGAAGAAATTACTTCCTCCAGTAGTCAGACCAACTCCCAAAAAAGCAAGGGCTAGGACCAATTGCATACTGAGAAACCATTTTCTCTTGGTGCCAAAAAGATCTACTATTGGACTCCAGATAGGTTTGATTACCCAAGGGAGATAGAGTAAACTCGTGTACAAACCGATGTCTGCATTGGAAACGCCTAGCTTTTTGTACATAATCACCGATACGACGATGATGACTATATAAGGAACTCCTTCGGTCATATAGAGGGAGGGAATCCAGATCCATGGAGTTCTTTTGTTGGAATTACTCATGATTTTCGGATCAGATTTTCATAGATACTGACTTCTGATCCCTCTATTGTTTTTGCGTTCACTGTCTTTTCATAAAATTCTGCCGGACCGACGCCGCCTATGATAGCATAGCCATAGCCCATTTCTCGCATGGATTCCAGGGATTTGATAAGCAGAATTTTGCCTATTCCTTTTCCTCTTTCGTCTTCATCTGTGCCAGTAGGTCCGAAGAAGTTTCTTGCAGTACTTTCGTAGCAAGCAAATCCCAGAATGTCATTTCCTCTTTGCGCAAGCCAGCAAGCCACAGGTTGTCTGCTGAAAGCCACCTCGACTTCAGACTGCCAGTACTCGCCAAAATGCTCCAAAACCCACAAACTAACTAGGTGTTTCTCTGGTGCGATGGCTCTGCGAAAGACGATATTCTCTTTTTTTACGAGTCGCGCTTCTTCCAAAGAGACATCAGGTAAACCGATCAATCGGACAAGCATGTCTTTCATGTGCGTAGATTTAAGGAATTTGGTAAACTTGAGTTTGGACTATTCTGCCATAATGGTCAATCCATCGTATGGCAAGGAATTCTGTATTCAGGCTTTTGACTTCCAATGTTCTCGCACGTAAGCCTCCTACCCATACCGGATGAATTTCCGAATCAGCAAGTTGATCCAGCTCATTGGCACCTTGGATCAAGGCATAGCGAATAGCTGGGTCGAGTGGATTTGCCATACGTATGGAAGTCAATTCGGAATTTGCTTCCACAGAGAACACCACTGGGGTATCTATGATCGAGGGGCTTTTGGGCTGAAAAGCTGGTGGCAAAGTTGGCTCATTGTACAATTCAGTTTTCAGCAGCTGAGCGACATCCTGATTTTTTAATTTCATGGATTTTGCCGAGAAAAAGGCATTTCCTTGAATAGTAGGAAGCGTTCGAGTGTAGGATATTTGTTTGTTTATTTCGCGAGGATCATCCCAGGCATCATCGGAATCTTCTCGGATTTTGTATGGACCATTGCCTATATAAACATTGGTATTGTAATGATTTTTTGCCCACCAGTCATTGAGGATTCTATGTGAAGCGAGTTTATGATCCATGCTCCAGTAGAGTTGAGGCAACATGTAGTCTACCCAGTCATTTTTCATCCAAAGCAATACATCTGCATAAAGGTCATCGTAATTGGTCTGTCCAGCGCGGGTAGGAGAGCCTGTTGGATCCATACTTTGATTTCTCCATACGCCAAAGGGGGAAATTCCAAACTGTACCCAAGGCTTACTTTGCTTTATCGTTTGGTTGAGTGCAAGGATCAACTGGTTTACATTGTCCCGTCTCCAATCGTCTTGAGACTGTCCAGGTTTTTTGTACTTGTTATAAGTGGTTTTGTCAGGGAAATCCAACTTCGCGACTTTGTATGGGTAAAAGTAATCGTCAAAGTGAATAGCATCGATGTCATAATTATCGACTATTTCCTTGATCACAGCCAGCAAATGGGCTTTTACTTCAGGAAGGCCTGGGTTGTAGTAATATTTGGTGTCGTATTTCAGCATCCAGTCTCGATGTAAATTATAATCGTGTTCTGGGCTGAGATCAGAAGTGTTGAGATTCATTGTAGCCCGATACGGATTGAGCCAGGCATGAAATTCTAATCCTCGAGCATGAGATTCGTTGATCATCCAGGTTAGTGGATTTTCTGTTGTACTTGGAGCCTTCCCTTGTTTACCTGTCAGATACTTGGACCATGGAGCGAGATTACTTGGGTAAAAAGCATCGCCTGCAGTTCTTATTTGGACGATTACCGCATTGAAATTCAGGTTTTTGTAATAATCTAACAGGTTGATGAAATCTTGCTTTTGCTTAGCATAAGAATCATTAGGAGAGGTTGGCCAATCTATATTTGCTACCGTTGCGATCCAAACTCCTCGGAATTCACGTGGCATTTCGGGCATTTGAAAAGTCAAAGGCTGCAAGGCTACAGGGGCTAAGGGCAATTTTTTTACTGGAAGATCTGCGCCTGGATTAGGACTGGAAGGGGAGCTGTTTATAGTGCCAGAAGGCCTAGTTCCAGTTGTGGTGTTTTTTTGAGATTTACAGGCAGAAATTAGCAGGGCAAAGGCCAGAATAATAAAGAGATGCCTAGAAAGGAATTTCATAAGTGGGTAATCAGAGCGTTGGTATAGGTTTCAAATTTAAGTCTATCAGGTTCTTTCGCAGCTTCTTCATAAAAGCTTCTCCTGGGTCGGTTTTTACGGTGCGATAGTCTGGGTCAGCTTCTTTCCACAGATCTGTAGCTTGGAAATTTTGGTATTCAAGGTGTCCGATGACATAGTCGATTTCATACTTACTTTCCAGATATCTGATCAATTCTTCATTGGCTTTCAACTGTTCCTTGGTCAAAGGCATATCATCACTACCGATGTTTTCAACTCCAATTGCCAGGTAATTCAATCCAATGGTATGTCTGGCAAAGGTAGTGTCAGGCAATAGTCGAAAAATCGTGCCGTCACGATCAATCAGAAACTGACTTGAAACATTTAGATTGCTTGCTCCAGTCAAATCTGCTCGTCCGCCCAAAATAGGAGGATCGAACACATCAAAGGTGACTTCTATATTGTCTATAGCCGTCCAGTGAACCACCACCATTCTGGGGTTTATAGTGGCAGTTTCTTGATCCAAACCATGACGGTCTTTCAAGTATTTCAATGAAAGATCCTCTCGCTCCTGATTCCAAGTAATCGGTTTGTCTATTATTCTAAAAGTGGATTTTGGGCTACAGGAACTTTGGAAAAGTGAGATAATAACGATTCCAAGTAGGTATGAAATGTTTTTAAATGAACATGATTTCATGCTTTGGAGGGGGATTAGATCTTCAAATTCAGGGATTTCAGCATTGCTTTACAAAGCTAAACTACCTAGAAAATTGGAGGATAGAGCATCTGCGTCCGCTATTTTTTGCCAGTATTTCCTAATACCTTCGAAATCTTGCAAGTTTTTGCTGTTTTTGCTAGATTCCCAATCTGAAAGATTTTATTCCATGCTGAAAGAAGAAAGACAGAAGTATATTTTAGATCAGGTGCACCTGCATCATCGGGTTTTGCTCAACGACCTATCCGATGCTCTAAATGTCTCCATAGACACTGTGAGACGTGATGTGAAAGAACTTGATCAAGAGAAGAAACTTAAGAAAGTGCATGGTGGAGCGACTTCTTTTGGCTTTATGACCTTTACCAAAGACGATGGAAATATCTATCTGAAGTCAAAGAAAATATCAATTGCGGAGAAGACAGTTTCGCTACTTTCAGATGGGCAAGTGATTCTGATGAGTGGAGGCACTACCAATATGGAAGTTGCGAAGTTGATTCCCAAAAAACTGGTTCTAACGGTATTTACACCAAGCCTTCATGTGGCGATGGCCTTGCTTGAGCATGAAAATGTAGAGGTGATTTTTTTAGGAGGAAAGTTGCTGCATGATGCCAAATTTGCGGTGGGTGGAACGGTGGTGAATGCGCTTTCACAGCTTCGAGTGGATATGTGCATACTCGGAACGGGTTATTTGGATGCGAAATTTGGCTTGACAGAGTTTGACTGGGAAGTGATCCAAGTGAAGCAAGCAATGATACGCGCTGCCAAAAAAACGGTAATCTTAACGGTCTCAGATAAGCTTCACTCTGTTCAAAAATACAAAACATGCGATATGACGGCCGTTCATACCTTGGTCACAGAACTTGATCCTTCCGATCCATTATTGGATACTTTTAGACCATTTGAGCTGGTGCTGGTGTGAGTATTTAGTTGGACTAAGAATTAATGTTTTTTTAAAAACAATCTCGAAGAGGTGAAACGATTTTAGATAGTTCACCCTTACAGATTTTTTCAAAAACCCTGAAAGGGTGATATCTGTTTTTAAAACTCCAAGTTCTTACTATTGAGTCCTCCATGAACTTCAGCGGTTAAAAACCACAAAAAAAAACTCCCCATTTCTGAGGAGCTTCTGTATGCTTAATTATCCTTTTTCTTCGGAATGTCGTCATCGTGTGCACCGTCTTTGCAGCATTCATCAAGCTTAGCGTATGCCTTTGGATCACGTTTAAGTGAGTCTGCATTATAGCCTACCATGGTAACTCTTTTTCTGAGTTTATCTGGATTGGTTTTGGAGTCTAGGTATGCGATGTTCAATACTTTAGTGTCTAGGTCTAGATTTACGGATTTTACACCTTTTTCGAAGGTTAGATCCTTTTCCAGCGTTTCCTTACACATCTCGCAAATTGCTGATGTTTTGATGCCGATTGTTTGAACTTGGGCTTGCGCAGCAAAGGCAAAAGCCGCAATAAAGAAAGTTAAGATTAGCTTTTTCATGTGTTTATTTTATTTTGTATCTGACCCCTGTGTAAATTACTCTTCCGGCGATTGGCCCCCAAGTCATGGAAGCATCGAAATTCGAGCCAAAAGGATTTTCAGGATCTATAATTGGATTTGATTGTTTGAAGTTTAATATATTTTCTCCTCCGACGTAAATGCTACCCCATCGGAATCCTCGACTTACCTGCCCATTTAGCATAAAGAAATCAGGGGACTCAGCAGGCTGTTGAAATTCAACAGGACTGTCAGAAGTATTTGGAATTCGCATAGGACCATTCCAGTTTAGCGTCATATCAGCCTTCCACTTATCGTATTTGGTAGCATAAGAAAGATTCATAAAGAAGCGATCCTGGCTTTGCAGCGGCATCTGCTGAAGAACGCCATTTGTAGTCATCATCATTTCGTAATGTTTGTAAGCCGCTTTGGCGTCAAGTCCTTCGGTGAGAGGATAACTGACTTCCACCTGAAAACTGTTGGCATAGGACCCATGGTGTAGATTATTGATCACAAGTAGCTCAGAACTTATGTCTCGATCGTACACTAGCTGGTTTTGAAAGTCGGTATAGAAATAATCTGCCACTATACTCAAAGGGCGCTCATCTATCGTGAAATTTCCTGCTATGCTGAGTCCCATATTCCATGATTCCTCGGGTTGTAACTCGGTATTGTAAACCAATTCTCTTGATGAAATCCAAACAGAGCTGTTTTCCATCAAAGCATTTGGAGTTCGGTAGCCTTTTCCAATTGATCCCCTCAGAGTCCAATTTGGGATCGCTTCCCAACGGGCATGTACTCTAGGCGTAAAATAGGTTCCAAAGAGATTGTGGAAATCTGTTCTTGCTCCAGCTACTAAAGTTAATCGATCGTTTGGAATGAAATTGTATTCGAAGAAGAGACCAGGTACTTTTTCTGTTCGATACATCGCTGTATCTAGCCCTGTAGCAGAATTGGAATCAAAGGTTTCAACAAAGTCGTCGTAAAGAAAACTTGCTCCTGTTTTGTATTGGTGAAAGCTTGACCCTAATATGTTCTGATAAATGAAATTTCCGTAAACTGTTTTTTCTATCCCCTGGTAAATTCTTCTACCCGCTCCTCCATTGAAATCTTGGTACGAAAGCGAATATTGAAAACCCCAGCTTTGGGTCGGCTTATCAGGATAGATCATCCCAAGTTTACCGAAAATTTCAGCTTTTCGAGTATCCATTTCATAGCCATACATGCTGCTAGAAGAAAGATCACTATTGAAATCAAAACCTTTTTGCCCACCTGCATTGTCAGACATAAATAGATTGAAACCGATTTGTGCCATCAGGCGATCTCCATCATACTTATAGCGATTGAGGAAATTCACCTGCCTGGTTTTAGGTATGTCCATAAAACCATCATCATTTCCGTCGATTTCGGAACTCAATTGACTGACGTGAAATAGTAAGCCTGTGCTCCATTTATCACTGATTGGAATCTGGTGATTTGCATTGATTTCCATTCTTCCAAAGGAATTGAGGTAGCCATTCAGATACCAGGTGTCCATGCTTTCAGGTTTGAATAGATCCACATTGATCTGACCAGTCATGGACTCATAGCCATTTATGACAGAACCAGCACCCTTTCCCACATCGATGGATTGAATCCAAGTACCAGGTACATAGGTCAAGCCAAGTCTGGAATTTAGACCCCTGATATTCGGAATACCTTCTCTGCTGATTAGTACATATCGGCCATCTAAACCCATCATTTGGATCATTTTTGTTCCAGTGACTGCATCAGCAAATGATACGTCTACGGATGCATTTGTCTCAAAACTTTCAGAAAGGTTGCAACAAGCGGCTTTTTGAAGTTCATTTTCACTGATAAGAATATTGAGAAATGGGGCTTCTTCTACCACCGACTCGGATCTGCCTCTAATGGTGACTTCATCCATTGCCTCTCCACTTTCCTGTAAAGTGATGTGCATTTCTTGTTCAAAAACCGGTGCTATAGTATCTGGTTCATAGCCTAAATAGGTCACGACTAGGCGATCGGATTTTGCCACATTTTCCAACTCAAACTTGCCATCTAGATTGGTGATGACTCCTTGATCTTTTGCTAAAACTTTGATACTTGCCCCGATTAGAGGCTCGTTGGATGCAGATTGTACCTGGCCTTTTATGCTATTTTGGGCAAATAGTAAAGCTGGTGCAAATAGGCATCCTATAAATAAAATTGTTGATTTCATATGTTGAAGATTGTCTCCAATGGTTGTAAGAAACTCGTGCTATACTTTTATAAACCTGTTTTAAGGTACTGGTATACAAAAGTTTATACTTGTTTCATGAAGAATTACTTGTGTAACTAGATTACAGTTCGCCTATGACGAATAAAAATCAAGTAATTCCTAAATCAAGAAGGATTGGTGTAGGATAGTTAGATCGGGAATAGGACGATCTGGGAATAGATATTCTGGGTTGGAGATCTGAATAGATTCTGTCTGAATACCTGGAAGAATAAGTGCGTATGCTAATACAAAATCTGGAGAAAGCTGAACTTGAAAATGTGTCTTACCAAAGTAATCATCTGAATCAGAAGAAGCATATTTATCAGAACAACAATCCGAATCTGGGTTTTCGGTTAAATCTACTCCGCAGCAATCTGTTTTCTCAGGAGAGATAGTTACCTCGGCACTTTTCAACTCATCCCCACAGTAATGCGCTGCCAAAGTCAAATTGATCTGACCCGTCAGAAAAAACAAGAGCATTAAGGATGCGAGGATTGCTTTCATACTATTGGCAAAGGTCGGGATTTCATTTGATAAAGAAAAACCTACTTTCATTACGCTAAGCTAGAAAGTAGGTTTAACTATTTTTTAATCTGAAGAATCGCTTGGAGGAGAAAATTTAGTTACCTGATTGGCTATCGGGTCAATGGTTTTGAAATAAGCATAAATCGCTTTCAGATCCTCCTCTTCCATTCCTCCGTACATCGTCCATGGCATGACCGTATTGAATTCGCCAGGCTGGACTTTAGGTGAATGATAGGTAGGGTCCAGGTATTGCTTGAAAGAGCCAACGAACTTGGTTTCTGACCAGCTTCCTATTCCAGTTTCGATATCTTGGGTAAGGTTGGCTGACCGGACCACCGAGCCATCTGGGAATTTGAATTCCCTGCCACCAGAAAAATCTTTTCCTTCCAATAATGTTCCTTGAGCATCCACAGGTGAATGACATTCCATACAAGAAGCTGCATTCGTCAGGTAGGCTCCATAGGCAACTTGATCAGTTTTTGCAGGCTTCATTTGAGGAGTACCGTCCTTTGGGATAGTTTTTAGGATGATGTTCACAGGGAAATTAGCCTTCGATTCAGGGATTTCCCTCTCAATAGGATCAAGCGTTCGGATATAAGCAATGATATCGTAAATATCCTCTTTATCCATTTTGCCATAATATGGGTAAGGCATCAAAGGGAACATGGCCCTGTCTTCATTGGTGACTCCTGTGGTGATGAGGCGGTATAATTCTCCGTCAGTATAATCTGAAATTCCCACAGGGGTGATGTTTCTTGCATAAAAGACTCCTGGGAAGCCCATAGATTGATCAAAAAGATCTCCACCTTCTCCAATCGTACCAGGCTTGAGGGGGCCTGAGAAACGAGAAAAGTCACGAGTGGAATGACAATCCACACATACGGTCACATGATTGGCAAGATAAGCTCCTCGTGCTACTCGATCTGGACTGTGATCAATAGACAGTTCTGATGCTGGACTTACTTTTGGAAAGGTAAAGTTCACAAATGCGATCCCACATACAAGGAGTATAATCGCAAGTCCAATGGTGTATGCTAAAATTTTAAAAATAGTTTTCATATTAAAAATGGATTATGGTTTACCGAATTAAGGTACGCTATCTGTATGAAAAGTAATTTACTTGATGTGAAATTATTTTAATCGTATTTGAAATATTAAAGTTTATCCTGAAATATTTCTAATTATTTGACAATCAGGGATAAATAAGCTTTTGGGTAAGATATTTTCGTATGCCTGCAGTATATCTCTATGATTGTTTAATTTCAAAGCTCCAATAGTTTAAGAGTCTTACTTATGAAAAAAATCTACCTTCTAATTTGTTTTTTTACCACGGTCGCAGTCCATGCTCAAGAGAATGAAATTATTTCTGAACTGGATAAGAAAGCTGACTTCTACGGGGATATTGCCAATCAGATTTGGTCCAATCCAGAACTAGGATACTTAGAGAATAAAAGCTCTGCATTGCTTCAACAAACTCTGCTGGACGCGGGATTTATTGTGAAAGCTGGAGTTGCAGATATTCCTACCGCCTTCGTTGCGGAGTATGGATCAGGCAAACCTGTTATAGCTATTCTTGCTGAGTTTGATGCCTTGCCAGGCGTTTCCCAGAAGGCAGTGCCTTTTAAAGACCCTGTAGTAGAAGGAGGTCCAGGACATGCTTGCGGACATCATTTGTTTGGAGCTGCATCAGTGGCCGCAGGAATTAGTACCAAAGAATGGCTGGAGTCTTCTGGAATACAGGGAACAATCAGAGTGTATGGAACTCCTGCTGAGGAAGGTGGAGCAGGTAAAGTATATATGGCTAGAGCGGGATTGCTTGATGATGTGGATGCAGTGTTGCACTGGCATCCATCAAGTCAAAATGATGCAAGTGCCTCTTCTTCCTTGGCAAATAAGTCGGCGAAATTCAGATTTTATGGCGAAGCTTCCCATGCTGCTATGTCACCAGAGCGCGGTAGATCTGCGCTGGACGGAGTAGAATCAATGAACTATATGGTCAATATGATGCGAGAACATGTACCTCAGGAGACAAGAATTCATTATGTGATCACCAGTGGTGGGGAAGCCCCAAATGTAGTTCCGGCTTATGCAGAGGTGTTTTACTACGTGAGAAATCCTGATGTGGCCAATGTGAAGACCATTTTCGAGCGAGTGGTGAAAGCCGCAGAAGGGGCCGCTATAGGGACAAATACTGAAATGAAATATGAGGTGATCCATGGCCTATACAATTTGCTACCAAATGAAACTTTGGGAAGAATCATGTATAAAAACTTAGAGAAGGTAGGAGGAGTGGAATATTCGGCAGAGGAGCGCAAGTTTGCAGAGGATATAATGAAAACCTATTCTGTTAATGCCGCCATAGATGATGCTGCTAAAATTGATCCTTTTGAAGTGGTAGAAAAAGGAACTGGTGGTTCCACAGATGTAGGAGATGTAAGTTGGCTGGTGCCTACTGCTGGAATGAGTGCTGCTACTTGGGTGCCTGGTACTTCTGCACACACCTGGCAAGCAGTAGCCGCGGGAGGGACAAGTATAGGTCAGAAAGGAATGATAGTAGCGGCAAAGACTTTGACCTTGACTGCCATCGATATATTCAAAGAACCATCCGTTACAGGCGTTGCTCTAGAAGAACTGAACAAAAGAAGAGGGAAGGATTTTACCTATGAAGCGCTGACTGGAGATCGTGAACCTCCGCTAGATTATCGCAAAAATTAAAAATTATACTAAAGACAGTCAAAAGGCTGTCTTTAGTTTTTTCCTAATAATTGAGTGCGTTTGAAAAAATATACGCAGCTTTAAGAAGCTTTTATTTTCATCCAGATGCTTAGAAGTACAACTATTCTCTTTCTTTTTTTATTCCTGTCAGTATCCCAACTGGCATTTTCCCAAAGTAAACAGACTACGAGCACGAAGGCAAAGCCTGCAAAAATCGGCTTGGTACTAAGTGGTGGTGGAGCAAAAGGGATAGCTCATGTAGGTGTGATTAAAGCAATGGAAAAGGCAGGGATAAAGCCAGATTACATCGTAGGCACAAGTATGGGGGCTGTAGTAGGTGGCCTTTATTCCTTAGGATACAGTGCTGATGAGTTGGAAGAAATTGTTAGGCAGATTGATTGGAAATTATTGATTTCCAATAGAGTAAGTTTTAAGTATATCGCGTTTGAGGAGAAGGAGTATTACAACCGATATTTGGTAGAATTCCCTGTGGTAAATGGTAAAATTGCTTTTCCATCTGGCTTGATTCAAGGTCAGGTGCTCTCAGATATCTTACATTATTATGCTTGGCCGGCCAATACTTACGCCACTTTTGATGATTTCCCTATCCCTTTCAGATGCGTAGCTACTGATATTCGAAACGGGCAGCCCATAATTTTTGATAAGGGCTATCTTCAGGATGCTTTGAGGTCTAGCATTGCTATTCCTACTGTTTTTTCAGCATTTGATTTGGACAGTACTTCCGTAGTAGATGGGGGAGTGGTTAATAATTTCCCTGTTGATATAGTACGTGAGATGGGGGCGGACATTGTGATTGGTGTCAATGTAAGTGATGAGGATTTTAGAGAAGTGGATGACCTGGGAGGTTTTACTGGGATTCTGATGCAAATTGCTATGGCGCCTTCGCTTACGATCACCAAAGAAAATATTAAGCAAACTGATATCTACATCAAACCAGATCTTGAAGATTATTCTACGGGGAGTTTTAGCTCCTATAATGAAATATTAGCCTTAGGTGCCAAAACAGGAGAAAAATACTATGATCAATTCAAACAATTGGCGGATAGTCTTGGTAGAAATGATATCATTTCTGGTCTAACATTTCAGTCTGATTCTATCCAAATTGATGAAATTGATATCGTCGGCAACAAACTCTTTTCTACTGACCTGATCCGATCAAAATTGAATGTTGAGGAGGGGGACTATGTAAATAGAGATGAAATGGAGGCGGCTGTTCACGGGATTTATGGTATGAATGGTTTTTATAGAGTTGATTATAGTCTCAATAAAATGCCTTCGAATAATTATTCTTTACTCGTGCGAAATAAGGAGAAGCCAAGCACTTTATTGAGTGCTGCCATTCATTACGATAATCAATTTTCAGCAGGTATTTTATTGAATTTAACCGCTAGGGAAGTGATAGGTAGGAATTCTAGAGCTGTTTTTTTAGCTGACATTTCGGAAAACCCAAAGTTTAGGTTTGATTACTATAAGTACACAGGTACCAAGAAGAATTATGCCTTCAACTTACGATTGAATTTCTTGCGTCAGGAGATCCCTACTTATCTTGAAGGTAAAGAAGATGAGATTCAAATTGGCCGAAATTCGCGTTTAGAAGCTCAAATGATTTCTACCAATTCCCTAAAGCATGCCTTTTATTTTGGAGGTATATTTGATACAAATGTTTCGAAATTCAAGTTGTTATCCACCTCCTTGGATGGGATTAAAAACGGTCGCCAAACTTACGTAGGAGCTCGATTCAAATATTACAGAAATTCTCAAAATGATAGAAATTATCCTACTGCTGGCGCAGAGGCTCTAATTGAAGGAACATTTCATTTCAAGGATTGGATTGGTATCAATCTGAAATCTGGGATAGATACTATATTTTTAGATACAGATATTGGCCCCATACCTGTGACGAAAGATGAGTTCAATTCTTTTATAGACGATTTGGTTCCGAATCCCTATGTCTCGATTTACGGTAAATATTCTAAGTATTTAAGATTTAGTCCCAAATTCCAATTTCACCCAGATTTTGCCATGGGATATACACTTACTACAGAAAGCGATTCAAAAGTGTTTACTGATTTTTTTGTGGGAGGATATCAGAATGTGAGATTTAATGATACCCGGTTTTGGGGTTTGAATTATGGAGAAGTTCAGACACCGAATTTTGTAAAGCTAGGAGCTGAATTTCAATACATTCCATTCAGTAAAATATACTTAAGAGCTGGAGCCAATTTTCTAGGATATAGTGACCAAGTTCCAATAAATGATCCAGATTTTTTAAAGAATATTTATCAAGAGGAAAGCTATTTGGGATATGGTCTAGATATTTCTTACCAATCGATCCTAGGTCCCATAAGTGCAGGCATTAGTGGGAATAACCAGGATAATTCACTCAGAAGCTATATTTCAATAGGTTTCTCATTCAATTATTCCGATAGGTAGTTTTAAGAAAAAAATCAGTCTCAATATCAGATGGAAGTCTGGAGGCCTGAATCCATTTGGTTTAGGACAAAGATGAAAAAATGTCATTGCCCTTCCTGGGAAAGGCAATGACATGAAGTTTATTCTGTATCAAGAAGGCTGTCCACCAGTGCGTCAATATCACGAAGGTGATTTTGAACTATTCCAGCAGGGTATCTAGTGCTTGAAGAACGAGCGGAAGATTGGATCGCCTTCAGTTCTGCACGTGCAGCAGCGCTGATATCAGAGCGGCTTTTTTCATCCTGAGTCATAAGAGAAGCAAGACGTTCTACATGCGCTCTCTGAAGGTTTCTTCGGAAGGCATCTATGTCCTTGGACCCAGAAAGTTCTGACCAGATACCTTTTCTCAAATTACTTAACATCTGAGTCATGGAATAGGCTTCAGTACCATTCAGTGCCTCATTGTCAATCATACGCTCCAATCTATCTTTTCTAAGCACATTGCTCAGTATTCTTGATTGTAAGTTGCCAATGGCAGTTACGGCGCCACTTGGCTTAATGTTGCTAAGGATTTCTTTTTGAAGTAGCCAGTCAGGCGTGGTGAAAACATTTTCGTCCAAAAACTTCATTGACTTCACCTGTTCAGCTTTAGAAGTAGGCGTATAAGTGACACCAGCTTGGTCGGTAGTTTTATATTCCTCGTAAACTCCCCCGATATTTGTGACCACGTGATTTGCAAAACGAGACCATACACCGAGCAACTCTCCATATAATTCTTCCAAATCAGAATAGTCTTCACCTGGCGTAGCGGTCCATTCTGCTAGGTTTGGAGCTACGATTTTCAAATTTGCCAATCCGTAAGTACTTGCTTTTACAGCATCATCTCCTACCGATTCTGTTTGAGAACTTGGGTCAAAGGAGTTGCTTCCTCCGAAAAGATACATTGGATCACCCGCTTTTTCTCTGATCCAGCTATTTAAGGTTGGCTTTTCTGCCTCAGGAGAAGATGCATTTGGAATGTATCTGTAGCCCCAGTTGATTGCATAGTTATCGTATGGGCCTAGCATTCTCACCCAGCGAACTCCTTCATCACCTGGCTGAGCTACATAGTTATAGCGTGTGTAATCCATGATCGTAGCAGCCAGCCCCCATTTTTGAGTGAAAGTAGCTGACCGAAGCGAGTCAGTAGGGTAGGCATAAGAGGCCTTCATATTGTGAGGAAGCCCAAGGGCATGACCGATTTCGTGAGAAATCACTCTTCGCATCATTTCACCGATTTCCTCATCCGGTGTGTTCAAAGTTCTGGCAGAAGGATTTGCCGCACCCGTTTCTAGTAGGTAGCGATTTCTATAAGAGCGTAGGTGATTGTGAAACCACACAATATCACTTTCTATGATTTCCCCTGAGCGAGGATCAGAGACGCTTGGTCCCATAGCATTTCTTGTGGTAGTGGCCACATATCGTACGGTGGAGTATCTCGCATCTTCGGCACTCCAATCTGGATCTTCTTCCTGTGTAGGAGCATCTTTAGCGATAATGGCATTTTTGTAGCCTGCAGCCTCGAAAGCAACTTGCCAATCCTCGATTCCTTCACGGAAATAAGGTCTCCATTTCTCAGGAGTAGCAGGGTCGAGGTAATATACGATTGGTTTCACCGGCTCTACCAATTCACCTCTGGCATAAGCCTCAGGGTCTTTTGGTTCCAATCTCCATCTTCTGATGTATGTTTTTTCATCCGATTTTAGTGCTTCGGAACCGTAGTCAATCTGTCGGGTAGTAAACCATCCCACACGCTGATCATACAATCTTGGCTGCATAGGCTTTTCAGGCAATAGATACATCGACTGGCTCAATTCCATGGAAATAGTACCGGATCGTGAATTTGATGGGGGAGCCGCAGCATTGTAAGTCATGTCATGGCGAACTTCAATGTTTTCAGGATAACTGGCCATTCTAGTGATAAAACTTCTTTCCTTATCTAGATTTCTCACCTGATACTGTTTTCTCATATTAGAAGAAAGACCACTTAATGCTGGGATATCCGATAGGAATAAGTCGTTTACCTCTATCAGTGCAGCCGTGGAATCTGGATTGAATGCCTCGATTTTGAAGGAGGCCAAAATAGGATTGTAATTATTGGCTTCGACTGATAAGTGTATAGGCAGGGAATCTGCAGCTACATTGTCAAAGGAAATGGAACGGAGAATGATGCTGTTTTGAAGTCTAGTCCAGTGAATTACCTGTTCGTTGGACTTGGAGCCAGCAGTAGTGTAGCCACCACCAAGGCCATCCGCTATTTTGGAGATACGAGAGACTAGCAGCATGTCTTTGTCCATCAGCTCAAAAGGAACTTCATAGTAGCTTTTGTCGCCAACCTTATGCACTACAAAAAGGCCATCATCTGAAATAGCTTCGTCTGTGACAATTTCACTATATTTTTTGAAAGGGCTTTTTTTCGTAGGCTTTATAGTCTGGCTTTGGGGCGTAGGATCTGCTTTAGCATTTTTCTTATTCTTCTTTTGGGCAAAGCTGGATAGGCTAAGCGTCAAAAATAAGGCAGTTAAGAGTGCAGTGGTTTTTTTCATCTATACATTCATTGAGTTATTCCTGCAAAATAACGGAAGGCCCTAAAATTTAAAAGGAGTCATTTTTGGCGACTCCCTTTCTAAGGATGAAGGGTTTGTAAATAGTTTTACTTTGTGGGTTCTTGGTAATGACGTCTTGATGAAGGGGGATTTAGGTGAGTGACAATCTCACTAATTCCATGATTTAGGGGATGGGATTACTTAGTAAAAATGCAAGCTTTAAATAGCGTTGTTTTGAAAAGAAAATAGGCCAAAAAAAAGCCTGTAAAGAAAATTGTTACAGGCTTAATCAGTAGAGAGTGGGGGATTCGAACCCCCGGTACGCGTTGAGGCGTACGACAGTTTAGCAAACTGCTGGTTTAAGCCACTCACCCAACTCTCTATTTTTTACTTTACTACTCAAAGTTTAGCAAACTGCTGTCCCGATAGCTATCGGGATAAGCACTCACCCAACTCTTTATATAGTTGTATTTGGCTTAGTTTTTTTTGTTTTACTAGATCATCCTTTTGATGATTTTCTGGACCTTTACAGGATTTCTCCGTCTTATCCGCCTTGTAAATCGATGCAAATATAAGTCAATTGATCAGATTTTAGCAAATCATTAGCAGATAGGAATTCATTGATTTGATCTTTTCGCCTAATAGTCTGAATATCAAATAAAATAATTTGACAATAAGCTACTCAAAATGTGAAAAATACCCTGTACAGGGTATAGAAATTCAATGTCGCCCAGGTAAATTTGTTTATCATTCAACCCCGTCTACTATGATAATCCAAACTTCTACAGCAAATTTCTTAATAGAAAGGAGTGAACACAAAAGTCCTTGTATTAAAATCAGCTCAAATTCTGAGGAAGAACTCTATCGTTTTTTCGGCTCTTTGGAAATCAAAGCAAACAATGATCTTGAATATGGCTATGAGGTTTTTGCCTGTAAGCAAGAATTTGCCAATGCCATGATTATTATGGTGAAAGAAATCGACTATTCTGATTTCGCAGAATTCAGTCTTCAAATGGCTTAAAGCTAATTTTAGATTTTTTCTAGCAGGATTTTATTCTATCCAGAGTAAGCTGCTATCTCCGTAGCTCAAGAAGCGATAATCATTTGCCAAGGCTTCTGCATATACACGCTTCCAGTCTTCGCCAAGAATTGTGGCGATCAATAGGATAAGCGTGGAGCCAGGTTGATGAAAATTGGTGATGAGCCCTTCTACAATCTTGAATTCATAACCCGGGAAAATAAAAATCTCCGTACTTCCCATGATAGTTTCAAGGTTATTTTCAGTCATGTGATTCAGAATAGCTTCGTAGGACTCCTGAGCTGTGGGCACTGACTCCCTGTTTTCGTAGGGGAAAAGCTTTTCTATTATCAATTCTTCTCCTTTTCCTTCTATTAGTTTTACTCCATACCAATACAAGCTTTCTAGCGTACGCACAGAAGTAGTTCCTACAGCCACCACTTTTCCTAGCTGTGAGCTAATCATTTCGATTGTTTGTCGATTGACGTTAATTTGCTCACTGTGCATGGGGTGCTCAGTGACTTGGTCGGCTTTAATTGGTTGAAAAGTGCCAGCGCTTACATGAAGCGTGACTTGGGCTTGCTTGATTCCTTTTGCTTTTATTTGGGCCAAAATCTCCGGAGTAAAGTGAAGTCCAGCAGTAGGCGCAGCCACGGCGCCGTCCTTTTCGGAATATACAGTCTGATATCTTGATTTATCGTCCTCTACAGGTTTGCGGTTCAGATAGGGTGGAAGGGGTACTTCTCCACTAGCTTCTACCACATCTACAAAAGCAACATCAGCATTGTCCCATGAAAACTCCACCTGTCGAGTAGCTCTGTCTATTAATTTAGCGTTCAGCGTAATAGTGCCGCCTCTGAAAGGAATAAGCCCTTTTAAGATCTCTCCATCTTTCCATTTTTTAGCATTGCCGATCATAGTTTCCCAGATCACAGGATGCTTAGCCAACATAATTTCTGGAATGACAGTAGTTGGCGATATAGGCTGAAGTAAGAAAATCTCGATGCGGGCGCCAGTTTCCCGTTGGAAAATCAATCGAGCTGGAATAACCTTGGTATCATTGTACACAAGTAAGCTGTCCGCAGGAAGCAGATCTGAAATATTGCTAAAGTTCAGATGTGAGATCTGCGTATCCTTGTACAGTAAAAGTTTGGAAGAGTCTCGCTTTGCCAAGGGGAATTTTGCGATTTTTTCTTCGGGTAATGTATATTCGTAAGACTTTAAATCAATTGCTGGGATCTGCATATCGGCTGTTTATCTGCCTGCAAATATAGCTCAAGTCCCTTCAAGTACCTTCCAAATCCTTTGTTTATCCATGCCTATGTCTTCCAAAATCACCTTTGCGTATCTAAAGCGAACCCTGGTTTTCAAGTTTGATGCGGGTACTTCCAGAGGAGTGTTGAAGACAAAGGATGTGTTTTGGATCAAAGCTTTCATTACTTCTCACCCTGATGTAATTGGCTGGGGTGAGGCTGCTCCATTGGTGAAATTGAGTTTAGATGATCGACCTGATTTTGAGCAAGTTCTACAAAAGATCTTGAGCGAAATGTCTCAAGTGAACTGGGAGGCTGATGAAATGCCTATTTTAAAACAATTGGAAAGTCTAATCCCTTATGTATTACCTAGTATTCGATTTGGCTTAGAAACAGCGATTCTTGATCTGAAAAATGGTGGAAGAAAGAAAGTTCTTGGATCTGGTTTTTACCAAGGAAAAAAAGCTATCCCAATCAACGGATTGATCTGGATGGGGGATAAAGACTTTATGCTAAAACAAATCAACGAGAAGCTAGCTCAGGGCTTTGACTGTATTAAAATGAAGATCGGCGCAATTGATTTTCAACAGGAGTTGGATCTTCTCGCTTACATTCGCTCTCGCTTTTCCAAAGATCAGATTACGCTTCGTGTAGATGCAAATGGGGCTTTTTCGGAAAAGGATGCTCTTGATAAGCTTTATGAATTAGCGAAGTTCGAATTGCATAGCATAGAGCAACCTATTGCGGCCGGTAATTGGAAATCAATGAAGCAGCTTTGCGCAGCTACTCCTTTAGCTATTGCGCTCGATGAGGAATTGATTGGGGTGAAAAATAAGGGGGCGCTTTTGGATGAAATTCAGCCTCAGCACATTATTCTAAAACCTACTTTATTGGGTGGTATTCTGGAGACTAGAGAATGGATCGCCCTTGCTGAAGCCCGTAAGATAGGCTGGTGGATGACTTCAGCTTTAGAGAGTAATATTGGGCTAAATGCCATCGCGCAGCTTGCCGATAGTTTGGAGGCTTCCATTCCGCAAGGTTTGGGTACGGGGAAACTTTATTCCAATAATTTGGAATCTCCTTTGAAAATAGGTTCTGGGAAAATCCACTACGATTCCAGTATCGCTTGGGATCTGCCTACTTAATCGCCTAATCTAAATAAGTAGACAGGACTATGAAGGCTCACTTTCATCTCTGTTTGTGTGAGCATTCCTGTTTCTACATTACGTTCAAATACGACAATATCATTACTTGCTTGATTTGCAGAAAGTAGATATTTACCATCACTAGTGAGATTAAAATTTCTGGGCATGATACCACCTGAAGAAATTTGCTGTATCAGCGAAAAGTTACCATCGTCTTTTTTAGCGAAAACCGAAAGATTATTAACATCACCTCTATTTGATACATAGATGTTTTTTTCATCAGGAGAAAGTCTTACCTCGGCTGTTCCGACAGCTCCTTCATAATCTTCGGCAACCAAAGAAAGGCGTTGTTTCAAGACCATTTTCCCCTCATCAAAACTTAAGATTTCCAAAGCCGAAGTCATTTCCTGAACAAGCATGACTTCTTTACCATCTGCAGTAAAAACCATGTGTCTAGGTCCGTCACCAGGGTTAGCTTTATAGCTGTTGTTTAAGGTCAAAGGTTCTTTTGCCTCAGCTTTAAAATTATACACATATACCTCATCAGTTCCAAGGTCGGCTGCCAGCAGGTATTTGCCATCTGGACTGAATACGGTGCTGTGAACATGTGGAGAGCTTTGTCGCTCTTGGTTGATGCTGCTTCCTTCGTGCTGAATCGTCTGCAGATGAGTTAAAGCTCCCTTTTCGTCAATTTTATAGGCACTGAAATTCCCTCCGCTGTAATTAGCGACCGTCAAAAATTCCTCGTCAGGAGAAAGTGCCAAATAGCAAGGATGATCGCCGAAGCTAGGTAATTCACTTATTTTGGTGAGTGTAGGGATGTCTGAAGAGCGATTCAAGCTGATAACATTTCCACCTGGAACCTTGTCGATTTCTTCCAAAGAAAAGACCTTGTCTCCAGCAGAATTGGCCAAGACAAAGGATGGGCTTTGAATCCCAGGGAAAATTGTCCGTACTTCTAGCTTGTTTTCAGAAGGAGTGAAATCAAGTTGATTGAGCCCTTGGCTGTCATTTTCAGTATATGTGCCCACCAAAAATGAGTAGGTGATAGGTGTTGTCGTCATTTCGGTTGTTTTTTCTGAGCTGCAGGCAAAAGAAATAGCTAGAAGTCCTGCTAGGAAAAGTGATTGTTTCATCTGTTTTTAATTTATCTTCCAATGGTAATCCCTCCAATAATTCGAGGCTATAGGGAGGGAACTCGCAAGACTGATGTTCATAATTCTGTGTGAAGTTTGGGCTATGCTCGATTTCAGGTCAGAAAGATATCGAAATTACTGAACAACTGGATTTGTGATTTTATTGAAAAAAGACTGATTTGGTTAATAAAAAGGAAGAGAAAAAGATTATTTATTAATGAATAGTCAATAGTTATTTCAGTTTTTAGAATTTTTACTAATTTGCTTAACCATTAAAACGGAAGATGAATAATGTATAAAACCTATGATACCCAAGTAGCCAAGCGCTTCACCATTTACAACAGTTTATTTTTAGATCTTCCCTTCAATGACATTTACCGCACAGGAACTTTGCTTCCGATTCTAGGTACAGCATGTCAGAATGGTTTCCAAAAAGGATTAACACCTAAGGAAATTATTGCAGGGTTTTTCGATGAATTGATGCCGGAATCTACTGATTCTCAGCAGTCTGATTTGCTTTTCCAAATGATTCAATACGTAGAGCGACAGGTCGTTTTGTTTGATTCTATTGAGGATGCTGCCTATGAGAAAATCCATGATTTGAATGGAAAGGGGACGATCAAAGCCTTGATAGACCGAACTGATAATGATAACAAGCGAGAAGAACTCGTGGAAAAACTGAAAACTTTTTCTGTTCGCTTGACGCTTACTGCTCACCCAACCCAGTTTTATCCTGGTAATGTGTTAGCAATCATCACGGATCTGGAGAATGCAATCAGAAAGGATGATATAGGAAAAATAAACTCGCTTCTTCAGCAATTAGGCAAAACAGGTTTCACCAAACGTGAAAAGCCTACGCCTTACGACGAGGCGGTAAGCTTGATCTGGTTTCTCGAGAATGTGTTTTATCATAGTATTTCCGATATCATGATTCGCCTGTTGGGATCTTTAGAAATTCCACTTCACGATTGGGAGAATCCAGGTTTATTGAAAATTGGTTTCTGGCCAGGTGGAGATAGAGATGGGAATCCATTTGTCACCCATACGATTACGAAGCAGGTGGCAGAACGCTTGAAAAAGTGGGTTTTGAAGTGTTACTATCGCGATGTGCGTAAGGTGAGAAGAAGATTGACATTCAAGCACGTAGAAGAAATTCTGATAAACATAGAGCGTGGTCTTTATGCTACTTTATTTGAAAATAACCCGGTTTATAAAACCAAGGATGAACTGCTCGCAGATCTATTCGCTGCCAGAGAAGGCTTGATTACTCATCATGAGGGACTTTTCTTAGAGGAATTGGATCAGTTTATTCTTAAAGTGAAAATATTTGGTTTCCACTTCGCATGCATGGATATGCGTCAGGACAGCCGCAAACATGATGCACTCATAGAGGAAGTTTTCCAGCTTCAAGGCAAGGAACTTCAGGGTACAGAAGATGAGCAGATCGCCCAGATCATGAGCCTTACTGAACTACCTAAAGTGGCATCTTTTCAAGATCCTTTTAATCAGGAGATGTTGGAGTCATTTGGTGTTATTGATTCTATCCAAAAAGAGAGCGGTGAGGAAGTCCTCAATCGCTACATCATCTCAAATTGTCAATCTCGAAAGCATTTGCTTGAGGTATTCAAATTGGCGCAGCTTACGCTAGGTGCAGACAAGGAAAATCTTCCTTTGGATATAGTGCCTCTTTTTGAGACGATTGATGATTTAGCCGAAGCGCCAGAGATCATGACAAGTCTTTATAATCTTCCTGAGTACCAAAAGCATTTGGCATTCAGAGGAAATAAACAAACGATCATGCTCGGCTTCTCAGATGGAACTAAGGATGGTGGCTATCTACAGGCCAACTGGTCTATTCTTAGAGCCAAGGAGGAGATGACCAGAGTCTCGAGAGAGAATGGCATTGAAGTAGTGTTCTTCGACGGTAGAGGTGGGCCTCCTGCACGTGGTGGAGGAAATATGCATAATTTCTACGCTTCTCTAGGTGAAAAAGTAGAAAATTCAGAAATCCAAGTAACGATACAAGGTCAGACGATTTCTGCTAACTACGGTAAGCAGGCTTCTTGTACCTACAATTTCGAACAACTTCTAAGTGCAGGTTTGGAAAATCATCTTTATGGTGGAGCAGATAAGAATCTAAATACAGAACAGCGTGCTTTGATTGATGAGCTAGCTGGGGAGGCGTATGAATCTTATAAAAAATTCAAAAGTCATCCGATGTTCGTTCCTTATCTGGAGCATGTGACTCCTTTGAAGTATTTCGGGATGACCAATATTGGCTCTAGACCATTGAAAAGAGGAAAGGGTGAAGGTTTGAAATTTGAAGACTTGAGAGCCATTCCTTTCGTAGGATCCTGGGCTCAGATGAAGCAAAATATTCCAGGTTTTTATGGAGTAGGAGCGGCAGTGGAGGTATTGGAAAAGAAAGGGAAATTGGGAGACTTGCAAGAGCTATACAACAACTCTCTTTTCTTCAGAGCTCTTCTAGGTAATTCTATGCAGTCGCTTACGAAGTGTTTTTATCCAGCAACTGCTTATTTGAAACAAGATAAGAACTACGGCGAGTTCTGGGATATTATGTACGATGAGTACCTGAGATCTATTGAGAAACTCAAAGAAGTGTCTTCAATGGATGAGTTGATGGGCGACAACAAAGTGATTAAAAAGTCAATCGAAATTCGTGAGCGGATTGTATTGCCATTGATTACTGTTCAGCAATATGCCATTCAGAAAATCCTTGAAACGGGCAAGACTACCGATGTGCTTCAAAAGTTGATTCTGAGAAGTATGTTTGGGATAATCAACGCAGCTAGAAACGCAGCCTAAGTTCAAAAAGATAAGTACCTAAAAGCCCGACTGATTTGATTTTCAGTCGGGCTTTTTATTGGATTTTAATATCTGTTACTTGTTTGTCCAGGTTCTTAAGAAGCTAGACTATATGAGGGCTGATTTACCAGATTTCATGTCCTGAGATAGAGTTTCAGGATATTCTCGCCGCCATTAGTGTTACCACTACTTGCCGTCGTTCGTGATGACACGAACGGCCTAAATTCCCTACATACCTTTTAACTTGTTTAGAAGCTGTACAGTATTACCTACCATGAAAAAAACCGAAGACTATATTAGCCTCCGGTTTTTCAATTATTCACATTATATGTTCCTATCTGCGCTTTTGCGGGCCAATTATCATCCTACCCCAACTTCGCCAAACTCTCTTCCAAAGCCTTAATCTTGGATTCCGCATCAGCTTGCTTCTTGCGTTCCATTTCTATGACCTGAGCAGGAGCTCCAGCCACAAATCGCTCGTTGCTCAGCTTTTTCATCACGGAGTTCAAGAAGCCTTTGGTGTAATCGATCTCTTTCTGGATATTTTCTTTTTCCTCTTCCACATTGATCGAATCTCCCATAGGGATAAAGCACTCGTCAGATTTTACTACAAAACTGATCGCATTCTCCACCTTCTCGCCAAAGTTGAGTGAAGACAGATTTGCCAGCTTATTCAATACAGCTTCGAATCTTCCATACAAGCCTTCATTTTTGGTGTTGATGGTTAGATCAAGTGATTCTTTAGGAGACATGCCTTTGGATGCACGTAGGTTTCTTACTTGAGAAACTACCTCAAACACCTGGTTTGCTTCCTCGATAATTTTAGTATCAAAGCCTTTTGCCTCAGGCCAGGTAGCCAAAATCAAAGACTCTTCCACGGATCTTTCCTTGATCTGGTGCCAAAGTTCCTCGGAAATAAATGGCATAAATGGATGCAAAATCTTAAGGATATCTTCGAAAAGCGCAATTGTCTTATCGTAAGTTGCCTGATCGATAGGATGCTGATATTCCGGCTTGATCATCTCCAAATACCAAGAACAGAAATCTCCCCATACCAACTTATAAGTACACATCAAGGCATCAGAAATTCTGAATTTTTCGAAGTGTTCATTGATTTCTACCAAGGATTGGTTGAATCGGTTTTCAAACCATTCTATGCTGGAAGCATTGGCAGAACCATCCAAGTTTGGATCTATTTCCCATCCCTTCACTAGTCGGAAAGCATTCCAGATCTTGTTGGCAAAGTTTCTTCCTTGCTCCACCAACTTATCATCGTAAGGTAAATCATTTCCCGCAGGAGAGGAGAATAGCATGCCTGTACGCACACCGTCAGCACCGTTTTGCGCGATTAGGTCTAGCGGATCTGGAGAGTTTCCCAGAGATTTGGACATCTTTCTGCCCAGTTTATCACGGACGATCCCAGTCAGATATACGTTATTGAATGGCTTCTCGCCCATGTATTCATAGCCCGCAATGATCATACGCGCCACCCAGAAGAATAAAATCTCCGGAGCAGTTACCAAGTCATTGGTAGGGTAGTAGTATTTCAGTTCTTCGTTTGGTTTTCCAGTGGTGAAAACCTCTGGATCGAAAACTGATATCGGCCACAACCAAGAGCTAAACCAAGTATCCAAAACATCCTCGTCCTGCTTCAGGTCAGCTAAAGTAAACGTGCCTTCAAATTGCTCATTGGCAAGTTGCAAGGCTTCCTCAGCAGTTTTGGCCACTACAAATTCTCCGTTTGGAAGGTGGTATGCAGGAATTCTATGTCCCCACCAGAGTTGACGAGAGATACACCAGTCACGAACATTATCCATCCAAGCGCGGTACATATTCTTGAATTTTGGGGGATACAATTGAATGATATCCTCCATTACTGCCTTTTGTGCTGGCTTAGTGATGTCGTCCATTTTCAGGAACCACTGCAAAGAAAGCTTAGGCTCGATGACCGCATCCGTTCTTTCTGAGTGACCTACATTGGATTTGTAATCTTCTATTTTCTCTAATTGCTCAACCGCCTTCAGCTTTTTAGCAATCATTTTTCTGGCAATAAATCGATCTTCACCTACTAGAATCTGAGCTTTTTCATTGAGTGTGCCGTCATCGTTTAAGATGTCGATCACTTCTAGTTTATGCTTCAGTCCAAGTTCGTAGTCATTGATATCGTGGGCTGGAGTTACCTTCAAGCAACCCGTACCAAACTCCATGTCAACATACTCATCCTCGATGATAGGAATGGCTTTGTTGATCAGAGGAACGATGGCTTTTTTACCCTTTAAATGAGTGAATCTAGGATCATTAGGATTGACGCAAATGGCCACATCTGCCATGATTGTCTCAGGACGCGTGGTAGCAATGGTCAGGAACTCATCTGTTGTACCCTCGATCTGATACTTGATGTAATAGAGTTTGGATGCGATTTCCTTCGTGATTACCTCATCATCAGATAAGGCAGTTTTTCCCTTCGGGTCCCAGTTGACCATGCGGATACCACGGTAGATTTTACCTTTTTGGTGTAAGTCCACAAAAACAGAAATTACTGCATCACTTAGACCTGCATCCATTGTAAAGGCAGTGCGATCCCAATCACAAGAAGCACCTAGTTTTTTCAATTGCTCCAGTATAATTCCGCCGTATTTTTCTTTCCATTCCCAGGCATGCTCCAGGAATTTCTCTCGGGAAAGGCATTTTTTATCGATTCCTTGTTCCTTTAGCAAGTTCACTACCTTGGTCTCCGTAGCGATCGAAGCATGATCAGTTCCAGGAACCCAAAGTGCGTTTTTGCCCTGCATTCTAGCTCGACGGATCAATACATCCTGTATGGTATTGTTCAGCATATGCCCCATGTGCAAAACGCCTGTGACGTTTGGAGGGGGCATGGTGATCACATATGGTTCTTTGTTAGGATCTACTTTCGATGAAAAAAGCTTGTGCTCCATCCAATAGGCGTACCATTTGGCTTCGGTAGCTACTGGATCGTATTTGCTGGCAATAGACATATTCGGATTAGTATTTAGAGGGGCAAAAATAGGGAAAAAGCCAATTTCGGAGGCATGATTGGGAGATCAATTATGGTTTCATTCTTATTTTACCGCAAAGTTCGCGGAGGATTACGCAGAGGGCACAATTTTAGAGATTTCCTACCCCTCAAGAATCAGCTCATGAATAGAGAGTAATTGATTTATAAATTATGAAAATTACTGATCTGTATTCCATCTCGCTCGTGGTTTAGATTTCCGGCGTAAATGAGTTTCGCAGCACTTTCAGGAGCTATTTTTTGGAAGTATTTCAATCCTTTGAGGAAATCGGAATGATAAGTTTCCGATGATTTGATTTCTATAGCGGTCAACTGCCCGTCCGTTTCTTTTAAAAGATCTACTTCATTTTGGTTGCTATCCCTCCAATAATAGAACGACGGTATATTTCCCGCATTTAGCTCCTTTTTCAGGAGTTCAAGTATCACCAAGTTTTCAAACAATGGGCCTCGCGCAAAATGGACATTCAAATCTTCTGCCCGTTTGATTCCTAATAAGCTGCACAGTACGCCGGTGTCGTAAAAATACACTTTCGGTGATTTCAAAATCCGCTTATTGAAATTTCGATAATAGGAAGGAAGTCTGAAAGCAATAAAGGATGTTTCCAATACAGAAAGCCATGCATTTACAGTTTTCTGGTCGATTCCCAGTTCATTGGAAAAATTGCTTTGATTGAAGATTTGACCAACTCTTCCGGCTAACAATTGGAGGAACTTTTGAAAATTCCCTAAATCCATCACATTCAGGATCTGTCTCACATCACGTTCGATGTAGGTTTGAATGTAATTGGGATAATAATCATTAGGAGCGATGTCAAACTGATATTTCCTTGGGTAGCCACCATTTACTGTTAAAGCTTCCCATGATTGCACTTGGATATGATTTTTCAGTTCAGCCTTTGAAAATGGGAGTAAGTTCAACATAGCCACCCGTCCAGCTAGGGATTGGGTGATTTGATTAGAGAGAAGAAAATTCTGGGAACCAGTCAGAATATATTCTCCAGGAATATTTCTCTCGTCAGTCAATACCTGCACATAGGAGAATAGTTCTGGAACCCACTGAACTTCATCTAAAATAACTCCATTTTGGTAAGATCTTAGAAAAGCAAGCGGGTCAGATTTGGCAAAATTCCTTGCTTCTGGTAGTTCCAGATTTACATAAGTGTAATCTGGTTTCAATCGTCTTGCAAAAGTAGTTTTACCGGATTGACGAGGCCCCGTTATGGCTAGTAAGGGGAATTTGCTCAAAAGTGACAAAGCCTTGTCTTTTATATGCCGATCGAAATAGTCCATTTTATGTAAATTAGGAATATGATTCCAAAATTACATAATATAGACTTTAATCAAAATATCTGATTGATTATGAGTAGGTTGAGATTGACTTTTTTTGTGCTAATTGGGTTTAGGTTTCATCAAGAGATTTCCTGCTTCTCTAGAAGCTAGAATTGCAAACCTATTTGTTTGTTAAGGTCTTCAACCAATCGGTTAAATAAGGAAGGTATTCTGGTGATACTAGTTGAAAAAATGGGAACTCATCATCTACAAAGCTCATGGAATGGTTAGTGTTTTCAAAAGTCACTACTTCATAATTTTTTGAATTAGATTTTTTTAAGGCATTTTCTATTTTTCTATAACTATCTGCTGGAATGACATCATCCGATAATCCCTGAATTACTAAAAGAGGCTGCGTTATTTTTTGAAAATATGGAAGTCCACTAAAATTCAACTTGTAATCCTTGTGTACATCCTGCTCAGGAATCCATATATACTTAAGCCAATCAGGATTGTTGTTTGTGTCTTTTGCTTCAAGTAGCGATTTATAAGAAATGTTGCCTGCGAGAAAGTCAAATCCGGCCTTTTGAATTTTCAGTGCTTGGTGGATTTGGGTATCGCCAAAATGATTAGAGTTTAAGTTTTTCCAACGATTCAGATCACTTTCTAAAAGGGTGCCGGAAGGACAGCTGATAGAGATACCAAATCCTAATTGGGGCATTTCGGAAAGGATATAAGGGATTTTAACACCACCCTGACTGCTGCCCTTTATGCCAATGTCAGATAAAGGAAGGGTGGAGATTTTGGAGAAGAATCTTACCGCATTCATATCGTCAGAGCTGAGTTCTTCGATAGTTGCGGATTTCCAATCGCCTTCAGATTTTCCAGTGCCTCGCTTGTCGTAATTGAAGACAGTGAAGCCTAGATCCGCAAAATATTTGGCTTCTGAATTGTTTGCACTTCGATCATTTCCTTGGGAAGATGTGACAAAAAATAAGCCTTTGTTGATTGGGTTTTTAGGTTTCCATAAAGTGCCATATAGTATAAGATTATTCGATCTAAAGCTGAATTCTTGCTTTTCAACCATGTCAGATTCAGCTATGTTTTCTCGAATCAGATCGGTTTCAAAGCTATTTAGTAATTCTTCAGTTTCATTTGAATAGACTTTTAAATCTCCACGAAAACGTTCCTCTTGCTTGATATATTGATATTCATAAGTGTAATAATCACTGACAACATAAAAGTGTAAGGAGTCTTTGTTTAAGGTAGTATTCTGGCAAGGAATCTCATAGGCATTCATCTCTATGCTAGAAAAAGAAGCCGTTGTTTGGCCTTCTGTTTCTCCAAGCTTTATTAGGTAGCCAAAGCTATTTTTCCCATAAACAATGGTTCCTGACCAAGTCTGAGCATTAACTTTTACTGCTAGGAGGGCAAAGATTAAATATACTATGGTAAGAGATTTTTTCATTTTAAAACTGGCCCTTGACATTATGTATGGTGTTTTCAATTAGAACTATAGCTCTTAAAATTTCATGTCAAAAATGATGTTAGAGCAGTAGAAGCCTGATTTTTCAATCACCTTTTGAGAAGGTATATTGTCCACTGTGGTTGAGCAAATAGGTTTTCTATTGGATTTCAGAACTCGGTTTACCTGCATTTTCATTACCTGTGTTGCGATGCCATTGCCATGGTGATCTCTGTTTACAATGATTCCCAAATCGGCAATTTCTGGCTGTGAATCACTCATCCTACATTCGCTGGTAGCAATGATTATTTCTGATTCCCTTACCAGATAGATTTCTTTTCTTGATACTAGATTTTCGGTATATCCGAAGGTGTCGTCCATTTCTATCTGTTCCTTCAGGAATGTTTTGACTACTGGGATATCCTTTACAGAAACTAAATCTATAGAGAAGTCCGGATTCACCTCAACCAACTTATTTGAATGCTGATAACAAAATGTATTGGTCTGGGTTGACGCGGATCTACGTAAACAGGCATTAAAGGAAACAGGCTCGTTAGAACTTAAACTTGCCGAATTGATAAGTTTGGAATCGATTAGGCTGGCAATGACTTGAGCCATTTTTGCTAAATATTCGTCTAAGAGAAATAGCTGAAGCAGACTATCTTGCTCATCAATACAACAATATCCAATTGTTTTTCCTGCATCTTCAATAAGAAAAGATTGAGCTGAAGCGATGTAGAGCAGTTCCCACATGGCATCAATGGGAGCTGTCAGTTTTTGAAATAATTTTTGCCTTAGCTCAGTGATGAGGTTTGGATCAGTTGATTTAATAAAATTCATATCATAGAATATTTCATAATGAGTTGTTCCTTAGTCTGTTCTAGAGGGAATTCCTTATAAACTCCCAAATAGCTTAGTGCGATTCCGTCTAGTTCGGCAATGAATAGATGGCTTTTGACTAGCGAATTCTCAGGATCAATTTCATCAAAAATATTTCGTGTCGCCTTAAGGATAAAGGATGACCTTTCTTCGATCAGGTCGGCTAATACCTCTCTTGTGCTTGGCTGGACCATCATGTTCAGGTTAAATTGAAAAAACAGCTTATCAGACTGCAACTGTGAAAAGAAGGACTCTAGAAGTTGTAATAATCTCTCCCGTGCAGATAGTGAGACGGAGTCAATTGTATTCATTTCTACAATCAAGTCCGTTGTTCGCTGGAATATCTCGCGCAGTAATCCATTTTTTGATTTGAAATGGTGAGCAATCAATCCTTTCGACACATTTGCGGTTTCACATACTATCGATAGTGGTGTGTTCTCAAACCCTCTTTCTGAAAATAACTTCGTAGCAATTTCAATGAGTTCTGTTCGTTTATCCATACTATTTACGTTACTGACTGCACGTACGTTCAGTTTGTAAAACTAGGCATAAACCTCACATAATCAAAATGGGTGAAGTAACATTCTGGGTTTTCACGTTTTCAGCGATATTATTATCTCTGGGTTTTTCCAATCATTCCCAAATGCGTATGGTTAAAACTATCGTTGAATTTCAATCCATAGCCCATGATTCTATCGAAGGAAATGTGGGCAAAAAGGATTATCCCGGCTAATATCCAATACTCATTTGCGAAAGTCAGGCCATAAATACCAACAGCAGAAGCGACCAAACGGTGATGGAGAAGATTATAAGTGAATGCTCCAATCTTTGGGCTGATCAGATACCCGAGCATTCCAACATCAGGTAGGAGCAAGAGTGCTGGAAACCACCACCAGGCAAAATCTAATGTGCTGAACAAATAAACGGATAAGAGGAATATTCCAGTCTCTTCCAATTTTAGTAAGCCTCTCATTTTTAGGTGAATTAGTGTGGAGGTAAAATTGGGCAGCTGAAGGGACAGCGCTCTTGATAAATATCAAGAAGTTTAGCTGAGTTGCTTATTTCTGATTCTACTGAAGGTTTCCGCAGTCATTCCCAGCATGGAAGCGATATATTGGAGTGGGACCTGGTTGAAAAGCTCCTTATTATACTCAAAGAACTGCGTATAACGTTCTTCGGCTGTCATGGACAAGTGGGTGAAAACCCGGTCTTCCAGAGTAGTAAAGCATTTGGCAATAAATAGCTTTTCCAGTTCATGCCAATTGGGGACAACATTCCCAATGGACTTATAGTTGCCTCCGCTGATGGTAAAAAGCTCAGCATTCGTCAAGGCTTGGATATTCCAGCGTGCTGGGCTGCCAAAAAGTAAACTGGAAAGATCTGTCACAAAATAGCTAGGAGTGGAAATCCACTGCGTGACTTCCTTATCCTCAGTTTGCTTATAGACTCTCAAAAGCCCTGATTTAATAAAGCTAAGCTTGTTGCATGGTTTTCCTGTTTTTAGTAAAAAGTCTCCTTTTTTTAGGGTTTCGGGCTGAAATCGTGAGCTTATTGCTTGCAAACTATCGTCCTTCATGACTCCAAAGTAGCTTGTGATATTTTGTTCGAGTTCTGTCATTATGAGTGAAAATAGGGAAAAAAGTCTACTCCTGATTACCCAAGCACTTTAATCACAACCTTCCCTTTATGCTTTCCTTCACCGAAGTACTGAATAAGTCTAGCTGTATCTTCTAAAGAGTAGGGACCATCTAATTAAGGCTGAAATATTCTCCTTCATAGGCCATTCAATTTAACTCATAGTGTTTCTTTCATGCTGTATCGAGGTGGTAGTGATTACACTATCGGTATTTCCTGCAGTACTTTTTTGTCCTAAAGTGAAGATTTTACAATTTACATAAACATGTTTAATGGATTTCCGAGTCAATGCTTCTGGCATCCGAAACTAGGTGTGCCGTGATTCTCCATTCTTCAGTTTTTTCAAATACTCGATAATGGGTAGTCCTTCGAGTGCCTAAATTTTTGTTGTCTGCTGCTTTCTGTCCTTCACGCTCAACAGTAGTAATTGCTAAAATAGCCTTTTCCGATAGTTGTTTAAGTTTCAATGAGGTTTGTTCTGTAGCACCGGACATTACAAAACCAAATGCAAATACTTCGGTCAAATACTTTTGTATCTCCAATTGCCCAATTCGATTAAACCCAAATGCATTAGTAAAATCAGCGTTATTAGAATACCATTTACAAGCCAATTCTACATCCTTAATTTCCCAAGCCCTATTCCAATCGTCAATTTTGCTCACAATTTGTATGCTGTCAGATTCAGCTATGTTTTGCGCGATAAGTCCGTGACTTCCCAAAACAATTCCAAAGACTATTAGAAGATTTTTCATTTTGAAGGCTATTTCTTGAAGTCTGTTTTATTCTAGACTCTCTTCGCTTCTGCACATTAATAATTAATAGTATTTTCTGAAAACAAGTAAAATTACTTGCCTACTACTGTTTATAAAATTTAAACTAAAATAGTTTAAAATGCTGATTTTTAAAATATTGTATAATTACCTAGTTTGACGAAGTGCTGAAAAGTGCTGGTAAGATTTGATTATATCCTGTACATAAAGATAATATCGAAAGTCTTCACCAGGTTATTGATTAACCTTAATCACAACCTTCCCTTTATGCTTTCCTTCACCGAAGTACTGAATAAGTCTGGCTGTGTCTTCTAAAGGATAGCGGCCGTCTATTTGAGGCTGGATTTTATTTTGGATTACGAGTTGGGCGATTTCATCCAGCCCTTCATTTGGTTTTAGACTGAGGATTTGAAGTCTTTTTGCAGAGAACAAGGAGAATATCTTACCCCAAATAAGTATTGAAATTAAGCTGGTGAGGTTGCCACCAATGGTCACATAGATTCCAGTTGGCTTTAAGGCTCTCAAATAGGAGAATGGAGATTTGCTTGATTTGCAATCCAGAATGAGATCATAGAGTTCTCCTGTTTTCGTAAAGTCCACTTTTTTGTAATCCATCACTTGGTCATAGCCGAGGGATTTCATCATGGTTAATTTCTCGGCTGAATCTACTCCGGTGACCTCACAGTGATGGAGTTTTGCTAGTTGAAGCCCAATGGTTCCTACACCACCGCCACCGCCGTTAATGAGTGTTTTTTGGCCTTGTTTTAGTTTCCCTATTCCTCTAAGCGCTTGCAGGGCTAGGGTAGAAGCATGGGGGATAGCCGTCGCAGTTTCAAAACTTAATTCATTGGGTTTGATAATTACTGCATCCTCGTGAATACTGATATACTCGGCAAATGTCCCAAATCCATGCTGTGATATATCTCCATATACAACATCCCCAATTTTCAGTTTGCGTACCTTTGAACCAATTCCCTCAACTACACCAGCCAGTTCCATGCCTGCAATTGGGTTTTTAGGTTTGGATAGCCCAAACATCAATCTATACAAATAGGGCTTGCCACGAACGATACTCCAGTCATAATCATTGATCGCCGTAGCGTGAATTTTAATCAGTACTTCGTTTTCCTTTGGACTCGGCTTTGCTACTTCTTTTAATGCTAGTACCTCTTCAGGTAATCCGTACTTCTCAAATTGAATAGCTTTCATGGGTAGAGTTTGGTCAACAAGTATTCTTATCCTTTTCTTAAAATCTTCTCCATCTTCCTTCCTTTTGCCAACTCGTCAACCAATTTATCTAAGTATCGAACTTGCTTAGTCAAGGGAGTTTCAATTTCTTCTATTCTATATCCGCAAATCATTCCAGTAATAAGTGGGGCATTGGGGTTCAGTTTTGCTTTCTCAAAGAATGTCTCAAAAGTCACTTTTTCTTCAATCAGCTTCTGGATCTTCTCATCATCAAAGCCCGTCAGCCACTCGATTAACTGGTGTAACTCTTCCTTTGTTCTACCTTTTTTCTCAACCTTTGTGATATAGTGGGGATATACCGATGAAAATGTCATTGTCGCAAATCGGGCATCGTGTTTGGCTGTAGTTGTCATATTCTTATTTCAAAATGTTGGAGATGTGCAGTTATTCCCTTTTTGACCAATTGATTTACTGTTTTGAAAATAATCAATCTTTAGTATAGTGCCTAATAACCTTCGTAATGTAAAAAGGGAAGCCGTTTCCAGCTTCCCTTTAAGTAATACATTCTTTGACCTGTTAATCCCCCTTGTACTCATCCCAGCTTAGCTCAGCTTGTGGATGAGGGAATTCAGTGAAGATCGTTCCCGAGTCATAAGAGGTGTCGATCTCACCCAATCGATCATAACGTCTAGCATCTATCCATCTATGTCCCCAAGGCTCAGCCCAGAGAGAGTACCTTCTTTGATACAAGATCTCATCGATAAGCGCATCCTTGCTGGTGCTACCTGCATAGCTTCCTATTCCAGCTGCAGTACGAATTACATTGATCGCGGCTACAGCCTCTGAAGTTTGATCTAGCTGTGCATGTGCCTCGGCTTTGAGAAGGATTAGCTCTTCATTGCGGATAAAAGGAATTGGGTCCGTATTGGATTCCCAGCGTCCATCCTGATATTCTCCTACCAGAGCCCCAGCATCTGTAGTTACCAGTACTGGCTCATCTCGTTTGAAGAATTTCTCAGCCACTCTTTTGTCATTTGGCGTAGCATCATCCAGCATAGAAGGATGTACTACAATGATCGAATTGACAGGAGCATTAGGTACGTAGTAAATTGGATTGAAAACATCCGGAGCTGCTCCATATGGATGTGCAGGACCGGCATTCAGGTCTCCATTCATATCCATAAATGATGCATCCAAAGCCGTGAGTACTCCTTGCCAATCTTTTCGATAAGCATCCAGTCTAGCCGTAATAGCACGATTAACTTGTCGCAATTTCGGTATCGTGTTGAAATCCTCAAATCCACTGGTAAGCGTAAAAGGGAAATCCCCTGATCCGGCAGCTTGTAAAGCCTGATCTCCTTCGTCTAAAATACCTTTGATTGCAGCCAATGCTTGATCATAGGGTACAAATGGCCCTGGATTAAGCGGGTCTTTGACATCTACACGTATTCCATTGGAATATACCCAGTTGGCCGGGATCATAAATTGAAAACCTTGGATTGTTTTCGCAAATCCAATTACTGCACTTTTGGATTCTACAGATATGTTTTCTGTGTTTTCTCCTGCTACTATGAGTACATCTGCCTGCTTAATAGCTTGATACGGTGTTGCCCAGGAACCGCCTCCTGTATTTCCAAATCCAAAATAGGATCTATCAGGGACTCTACCATTTTGTCCAAGCCAATCGGTTTGATTTCTAGGATCTGAAGCATTTAGATTCCAGATCTCGCGACCGAAGGTGCCCCAAGCTCTGGTGACATTACTGACATATCCTCTATGTCTGGATTCCAATCCAGTGACCAAAAACTGAATCTGCTGTTGAGTAGCGTTATTACTGACACTTTCCACTGAAGGATTGTTTGGATCCTGTATTTCATCTATGTGAAAAGGATTGCAACTTGTAAAGAATGCTGCAGCAATCGCTAGAACTGATGTTTTTATAGTTAATTTTTTCATGATTTCTGCTAATTAAAAGTCAAGGGTTAGGTGAAAGAAAATTCTCCTCGATGTAGGGTATGGAGCAATGTCCACGTTGTTCTGCACCGCTTGAGCTCCGAAAGTAGAGGTCTCAGGATCGTAACCCTGATATTCGGTAAATAGAAACGCATTGTTTGCAGATGCACCTACTTTGATTCCTTGTACTGCTCCACTAAACCAGTCATTGATAGTGGCTCTCGGAATGGTGTAATACAATCCGATCTCTCTGATTTTTACAAAACTTGCATCTTGAACCCATCGGCCTGCATTATTATACGGCTCTGGTTCACGTTGCCTACCGTTTGGAATTCCATCACCATTATCGTCATCAAACCAACCTTTGGTAGTTCCACCACCATCAGCCAAGAATGAGGTTAAGTTGATGTTACTTCCCGCTTTTCTCCAGTCTACCAAAACAGAAAGTTCTAGCCCTTTGAATAACTGTAATGAGTTGTAGAATGACAGGTTGAAGTCAGGCTGTGCATTTCCCCAGATCGTAAAGCCTCCAGGTACGGAAGGATCAGCCGGAGTACCTACGATGGTAGTAGGTGAGTAGCCTTCTGCATATAGGAAAGTGCCTAGTCCAGAACCAAATCCACCTGACAAATAGGTAGGAATACCTAACCTAGTCATCTCGATAGTGTTTTTCCAGAATAAGACCCTAGAGAACCATCTGATATTGGATTTCTCTAGAATGGTACCAGATATTCCTAATTCCACTCCTTTGTTAGAAAGCTCAGCCTCATTACTAGGAGTTGTATTCACTCCAGTAGAAGGAGCCAGGTTCAGGTTCTGTATATTGTTCTGTGTGTTTTTGATATAGTAAGTGGCTTCTATACTTAATCTGCTGTTGAAGAAACCAGCATCAATTCCGAACTCTAATTCTGAAGCAGTTTCTGGAAGTATATTAGTATTTCCTATAGATGTCGCAACAGTAGAGCCCAAAAGGCCACCGATGTTTGTGCCACCAAGTGGAGTATAAGTTGATCCAAATGGAACTGGACCAGCAGTTTCACCGTAGGCGATACGAGGTTTCAACATGGTGACAACAGCACTATTCCAAAAATCAAAGTTTGCGATGTTGACAGCCATGGATGCTCTTGGGAAAGCAAAGAACTGATTTGGGTCTCCATTCAAACTGGACTTATCCCATCTAATGCCCACCGTACCAATGATTTTGTCCTCAAAATTCATTTCCTGTTGAAGGAAAACTCCTGCTTCTTGGACTTCACTCATAAACTCACTGTTGATTTCTTGAACAGCGGCCTGCTTGAGGTTCTTTTGTCCTGGTACCAATCCTCTACCTCTGTTGAATAAGGAATGATTTTGGAAATCCAGTCGAACCATACCGGCCTGAGAGTTCATATTAACTCTGCCAATATTCCAGTTGTAAACCAAAGCTGCTTGAAAATTAGTATTCAGGCTTTCCTGTCTACCCACGAAAATATCTCCAGGATTTGCCTGAGATTGCTGATACTGCAAGAATTCTGGGAGATATACCTCTGTTGCATTATTTACAAAGTCCAAACCTCCAGAGATTTGGGCTTTTAGGAAATGCCGATCAGTTTTTAGTATATCTAGGTCCAGCGTAAATGCTTGAATGAATCGATTTACGGTGGAGTTATTTTCACCAAAATCCGTCACTGCTACTGGGTTTTCGGAAAAGTAAGGATTGCTAGGGTAGGTGCCATCCTCGTTTCTTCTCAAGTCATAATAGTTTGGAGTATAAGCGATACTATATCCAATACTAGCTCCTGAGTTGTTTTGGTTGCCGGTGAACCCTCTATCCGTGGATGAATTAATGTAGTTTGAAGAAACTCCGATTTTAATCCAATCAGCTATTTTATGATCGATATTGGCTCGAATGGAGTAGCGATCAAATCCTGTCCGCTTGATAGTTCCATCTTCTGACGTGATATTTCCAGAAACGAAGAATTTTGTTCTATCATCTCCACCAGAAATATTTAGCCTGGTGTTCAACAATGTTGCTTTATTGTTGTAGAAATAATCCTCGTAGTCGATAAATGTGTTGGTGGCTTGTGCTTCAGTAAATCGCTCAATCTCAGTTGCGCGAGTTTGCTCTGGGAAGAAATAATTTATTTTATCCACAGACCAATCATCTACTCCAAGTAATCTCAAGGGATTTGCAAAACCAATATCCTGAGAGATTGAAACATTAGTCCTGCCTTCTACGCCTCTTTTAGTTGTGATGATAATTACTCCAGCATTGGCTCGGGTACCGTAAATGGCTGAGGCAGATGGTCCCTTTAGCACTTCTATATTTTCAATATCCGCAGGATTCAAATCCGCTAATCTATTGGATCCATCATCTTGATTGGATCCACCGGCACCAGAGACTGCAGCTCGGCCTGTACTTTGGAAGGAGTTGTTGATATAAACTCCATCTACAATAATCAGTGGCTGTGAAGCACCTGTCAAACTCGAGATTCCTCGAAGTTGGATTGACATCCCTCCGCCGGGAGCGCCGCCATTAGAACGGATGGTCGCACCTGCTACTTTTCCATAGAGTGCGCCATCAGCTGTCTGAATAGTCGTCGTCCCCGTTAGATCCCTAGCCGATACTGTTGAGACTGCATTGGCGAGATTACTACGCTTGACTGAGGACACTAAACCTGTTACTACTACCTCATCCAGGTTTGTTGACTCTTCCTTGAGCAGAATTGTTAGGGTTGATTGATTTGCTGAGACCTTAATGGTCTGAGAAATATAGCCTATTGAAGAAACGACCAATTCGAATTCCTCTTGGCTATTTACCGGAAGATTGAAGTTGCCATCCAAATCAGTGATGGTTCCTGAAGTAGTTCCTTTGATCAGAAGACTAGCTCCGATCAAGGCTTCGCCTGTACGTTCATCAGACACATTGCCTGTTACAGCATATTGGGCCTGTGATATTCCTACCGAAAGGATAAGGAATACTAAAGTGAGTAAAGGTTTGTAAATCATATTTTTAGGGTTAAAGTGTACGCTTACTTTAAAATCCGAAAAAATTGACTCATACCTTACTTAGTCACTTAAAATCTTTGACCTTTTTATACAAGAGGATAATTAAGAGTATAATTAGTATTATTCTGCACTAGGTTTGAAAAAACGGTACAAAAAAAGGAGAGGTTTTAATCTCTCCATTTTTTGTGCTGAATAGGTGTGAATTTTCAGAATTTTACTGTACGATCGGTAATACGATTCTACTCAGGCTTTTTGCTCCGTGATGAATGGAGTTGGTAGCTACCACACCTTCTGTTTCATCATAGGTGTTTCCGCCTGTATTCATGTTTCTGTCAAAACGCGGGAAGTTGGAGCTACTCACTTCAATTCTGATTTTGTGTCCTTTTCCAAAGTAATTGGAAGTACTCATAGGCGTCATTTTTACTTCATAGACTTTGCCATCTTCCATCCAAACTTCCTTGTCATAGCCTTCTCTATACCTTACTCGCTGGATTGTTTCGTCCAAATTGAAGGCTTTTCCATCAGGATGCACGTCTATCAATTTGATAGTAACGTCGGTATCTTTGGCATCAGAGGATAGATATAAGTAGGATTCTATAAAACCAGAAACTTCAATTCCTTCTTCTAATACATCTGAAGTATAAACCAGAATATCGTCCCGCATTTCCATTTCAGATTGATCAAAAGATCCGCCTACGACAGCGTTGCCTGTACAACAGACATTTCCTCCATGGGAAGTCACTGGATTCATTGGGTCGTATTTGAAGGTGTCAGGATTGTCTTTTTTAGGTTTTTTGGGAGTTAGAACCCCATCTCCATTTAGTGAATTTGCTTTGCCTTCAGAATTAAGATAGTAAGGTGTCATTTCTGTATTAGCAGGAGGCCAAACATCGCTAGTCTGCCATTTGTTTGATCCCATGGTGTAATATTGTACTCTAGGCATTGCCTCCATTGTTTCAGACTTTTCGCCTTTTAGCCATAGATCAAACCAAGCTGTAATGATTTCATCGTAGTTTAATCTAGCATCACCTACGCTTAGGTCGCCCACCATCGTGTTTTCAGAAGCACGAGTATAGGAACAGTGCATCACTGGAGCAATTACTAAGTACTGATTGTCTCTAGCCAGTTGAGAAACGGCATTCTCTCTTGCATGATTGAACATAGCAATGTTAGGCCCAGAGGATACGTCAAACCAAGATACAAACCAGAAACTAGGCTTGTCAAAAGGCATCTCGTCATTATATAATCCGCTTTTAAACCATTTTGGATCATTTGGTTTACGGGTGATCATCTCTTCGTAGATCCCCATTGGACCATGTTGATTTTTGATAATGTCCTGGATAGGAAGATGACTTAAAGCTTCCTTAGAATCAATTCTTGGGTACTCAGGAGACATGTCATAGAATCGCTGAAGTCTAAGTAAGTCTTTTTGGCTGATTCCTTTTGGTAGTTTCGGAGCCATTGGATCATGTTGAACACTATAAAGCCAGTTGGTAAAAAGCATCTGACCAGCACCTCCACGGTACCAGTTGCCTTGTTCCCAGAAATCTCCAACTTTGCCTACACCTGCACCAAAGCCCTGTGGAACCATTGCTCCTAAGGCAGGGTGATCAAGTGAAGCCACAGCCATTTGCCATTCGGCAGTAGAGGAGCAACCTAGCGTCCCAACTTTTCCATTACTCCAGGATTGCTTGGACATCCACTCAAAGGCATCGTAACCATCTGTCAAGGGAAGACCGAGGATATCCCATTCCCCTTCAGAGAAATATCTTCCACGCTCATTTTGTACTACGTATGCATAGCCTTTTTCTACCCAGGAAAGGGCTGCTTGCATGGTACGGGTATTTAGCTCTCCATTTCCCCAGGTATTGAAATTATAGGGAGTTCTGGAAAATACTATTGGATATTTACCATCGCCTTTGGGACGGTAGATATCAGTAGCCAGTCTGACGCCATCTCGCATGGGCATCATAACTTTTTGATCGACAATAGCGACTTCATCCAGCTGATCGATGATGCTTTTCTCTTGAGAAAAAGAAACGGATACGACCATGACCAACAGGAGAGTCAGGAATATGTTATACAGATTTTTCATTTGATAGGAATTCAGTTTCAATCCAAGTTAGCAAAGTGAAAGAAAAGAAGAGTGAGAAATTGATGATTGGTTGATTTTGGCTTTGAGAATTAATTGAAATTTAGCTGTACCGCCTCAAAGTGCAAGGAGCCAAATACTTATGCGCACTATTAAAAAATGATTGTCAGAGCCTTGGGCATTTACCCTTTTGATTTCATACATAAAAGCTAAATTTGTGGTCACACTGTTTTTTACTCAATGAGCGATAGCCCGACCAACACCCTGATTACCTGGGTAGAAGTATCAAAAAATTCTGATTTCACGATCTACAATCTTCCATTCGGAGTTTTTCAGAATAAACGACTTAGTCCGCGTATAGGAATTGCCATAGGCGACAAGATAGTGGACTTGAGTATTCTAGATCAGGAAGGGTTCTTTTCGGATATGTTTTTGCCTGAAGGGGTATTCTTAAGTGAATCTCTCAATGAGCTTATAGCTTTAGGGAAAGTCATTACCAAGAAGATCAGAGAACGTGTTCAGGAACTGCTATTGGCAGATAATGAGAAACTGAGAGATAATTCTTCTCGAGGAAAAGTAATGGTGAATCGTAAGGAAGCCACCATGCTGATGCCTGTGAAGATCGGTGATTACACTGATTTTTATAGCAGCATGGAGCATGCGACCAACGTAGGAAAAATGTTCCGTGATCCAGAAAATGCCTTATTACCAAACTGGAAGCATCTTCCGGTAGGTTATCATGGAAGAGCCTCATCTATCATTCCTTCGGGAGTGCCGATTACGCGACCAAAAGGCCAAACAAAAGATCCAGAAACTGGAGCACCTGTATTTGGACCTAGCAAAAAACTGGATTTCGAGTTGGAATTAGCCTTTATCACGGGCAAGCCTACCAAGCTTGGAGATTCTATTTCTACCGCTGATGCTGAAGAGTATATTTTCGGTTTTGTGTTGTTCAATGATTGGTCTGCTCGTGACATTCAGGCTTGGGAATATGTGCCTTTAGGTCCGTTTTTAGGGAAAAGCTTTGCTTCATCCATCTCTCCATGGGTAGTGACTCTGGAAGCTTTGGAGCAATTCAAAGTAGAAAGTCCGGTGCAGGAACCTGAAGTTTTGGATTATTTGAAATGTGCCAAGTCACATAGTTTTGATATTCAATTGGAAGCATACATTCAGCCCGATGGAGAAAAGGGTAGTAAGGTGAGCACCTCCAATTTCAAGAACATGTATTGGAATGTAGCCCAACAGTTGGCTCATCATACGGTGAATGGCTGTAATATCAATGTAGGGGATATGATGGCTTCAGGAACTATCTCTGGTCAAGAGAGAGATTCCTTCGGATCAATGCTTGAATTGTCCTGGAATGGAAAAGATGCTGTCAAGCTCGAATCTGGAACAGAACGAAAGTTTATTGAGGATGGAGATACGGTTATTATGAAAGGATTTGCAGAGAAAGATGGACGGCGAGTTGGTTTTGGTGAAGTGAAAGCTAAAGTCCTCCCTGCTAAGTAATTTGCAATAAATACTAATATTAAACCCTGACTTAGTACAAGTCAGGGTTTTTTTATGCCCTTTTCACGGTCATTGTTCGTCTTAATGCTTAAATTTATTAAGTGTTGAATATCAAGTGTTTGAGCTGTTTTTGTCTTCATTTGATGTTCATTGGTTCTCGATTGTTTTGTGTCTTGTTCACTAATGAATCGGGATTATGATTTTCATGTAGGTCTCATTTTTTAGGAGACTAAAATTCCTTTTCAAATTTTCATAAATACAAAAACAATGGCTAAGCTTAGAAATTTATCTATTACAACTCCTATTCTTTTCGCCTTGCCTCTCAGAAGTGCATGGGCAGTAAACCCCGTCGATATCAATAAGCCTATGATGGCTGGAGATTGGGATGGTGCCGGTAGTCTCAAATTCAGCAGAGGCTATGTGATGGCAAAGAACGACGCTAATTTCCTCTACCTAACTCTCGATGTGGTTTCTGATATTGGGAATGATAGTGGTACAAATGATTACTACTGGCTCTCTTTTGATAACAATCGAGACAGAGCTATCACCTCCAATGTGGATGTGAATTATGCGGCTTATCCAGGCCAGCCAAATAAGCTTGGAAGGCAAAAATACCTTGGACCAGGTCAATGGACTGGATTGCTTTCAGACACTTCTCATTCAGGGGTGGTGCAGGAGTTTGGTCCCAGTCCAAATTCTGATGTAGCTCATAGGATGTGGAAGTTCAGAATTGAACTCAGCGAGATAAATGTGTCGCTTTCATGGCCACTGAGCACACCGTATACTTATTTTGGTTTCCGTGTGAAATCACGTAATCCTGGATTTACTACTGATTTCCCTAGCAATTTTTACAGAGACTTCACCAAGCTTCGTCAGTTGGTTTTAAGTAGAAAGCCAACAATTCCGTCTAAGGATTTGGGGCCTTTGGTAGGTAGTGTAGGTTTGATTCCTACCACAAAAATCTCTGCATCTGGTCGAGCGACTACTGACCCAGGATACTATCACGTTGTGGAGAATGCTGCATTTGGCGGTACTTTGAATTTGATAGGTAATAGAACAAAACTCCAACAATTGTGGTCTGCGGGCAATAGGAAGTATAAAGTTGAAATTGCTGGCCCAGGTGGAGGCTCCTTTAGCAAATTGATTAGCAACTGGTCAAACTACCGCTGGACAGGATCAACCTATGCCTTAGAATCTTTTTCTCCCAATACCTATGGTTATTATCAAATGGCAAACCCTGGTACGGATTACTCGATAGATGACCTCTTAATCCAGTTTCCTACAACTGGTCTTTTGCCAGGATTGTACAGCGTCAAAGTCACCTTTTACATAGGGACGAGCTATACTGAGTTGGACGCTCAGGTGCTGAGATTGTACATAGATAATCATGTGCCTAGCACGGTTATAGAAAGCGTAAAACATGGACGTAGTGAAGTTTCGGCTTGTGCAATTGAAACGATAGGAGCTGCTCCTGATGGACTGAATTTCCAAATTACGGCAAATGACCCTGAAGGGAATCTGAGAAGCGTGAGTTTCTATGCTACCTATGGTGCTGGACTTTCTACTTCTATCTATACGGAAGGCTACACAGCTGCCAAGGGAAATTGGGCTGGATTTACCAATAAACTTATTCCAGCATCTGGAAATTGGAGACCACCTCAATCTTGTGCGTATAGCTTTGTACTAGTAGCTACAGCACGAACTACGAATGGATATAGTTGGATAGGTAAAAACAATACTCACCGAAATCTGACACTATTGGTAGGTTAATTAATGGGCTAAACGGGAAAACCACTTCTTACTAAGGAGTGGTTTTTTTTGTGATATGGATTGAATCAGGGAGTTTGAAATTTGATCGTTGATTTTTCTAATCTTTTTTCTTGGAGGACTTTCCTCCAGAAATCTTATAAATCAAATAGCCAATGCCGATTACAAAGTGTAGGATTACTATTCCGACTATGATATAAATAGTAGTGTTGCTCATTGAGTGTTTAAACTAGTAATTTTAAGGAGATAAGGTTAGTTTTGATTGCTAAAATGCAAAAAAACCATTCGGTTTCGAATGGCTTTTTGTAATTAGGTTTATTTCTATTGGCTTGACTATGATAGCAATAGGTTATTTAAAACCGATTTCTTTCAATCCCTTATGGCTGATTTTGATGGCTTCCATAGGATCAAGATCAAAAGTATTGTCCTGCTCTACCAAATAGAATTCCATTCCTGACTTGTCTTTTTCGGCTAGGATTCTTTTGAAATCAATTGATCCAGTTCCAACAGGAGCGAAGTTTCCTTCAGCATTCATGTCCTTTACATGCCAAGCAATGAATCTTCCTGGGTACTTTTCGAAGTAAGTCAAAGGATCTACCTCAGCTTTTGTTACCCAGAATAAATCCATCTGAAAGTTTACAAATTCAGGATTACACTTTTCTAGCAAAAGATCTTCAATGATGGTTCCATCTTCCATTGCTTTAAATTCAAAGTCATGGTTATGATAAAGAAGTTTAAGTCCAGCCTTGGTACATTTTTCACCCAAGGTGTTGATTATAGTGACCAATTCATCTGGCGTACCTTTCATTCCCATACCTTCAGGTCCGAAGGTGAACATGCCCATAGGAGGTACTGGGATGACAAAATACTCAATTCCTGCAGCCTTTACGTCAGCAATCAATTGATCTGCATTTTCCATATTTACCATGCCCATATGTGCACTTTTGACAGTCATGCCTAGAGATTCTACGAAGGCTTTGAATTCAGTTGGTGCCATACCGTAGAATTTACCTTCTGCATAATTAGCAGCTTCGACATAGGCATAGCCAGCATCAGCAACAGCCTGAAGGGTTGCTTTAGGATTGCTTGCCATAGAATCTCGGACTGTGTAAAGAGCTAAACCACCAAAACTCCCCGACTCAGTTTCTACAACTTCAGGTGTTTCGGATGCAACTTCTACGCTTTTCTCAGAACTACATGCTGTAAAGCCTAGGGTAAGGGCTAAAAGCGAGGCAAAGATTAAATTGAATTTTTGTTTCATAGGTTTTCATTTTTGACGCGTTCAAGTTACCCAAATCAGATGGAAATAAACAAAGTAAGGGAGGAATGGTCAAAAGGATGGATGGGGCGGATTTTTTGAAATTGGCTAGTACAGGCGACTCTTCTACTTCCTGCTTTGGGGTGGAGAATTAGAATTGACGCTGAAGGCAGAGAATCAAGTCACTGATTTAGTTCTTTTGAGTACCTTTTTCACCAAGGGTCCAATTGTCAAGCCTTGGACAATAATGGAGAAAACAACCACCACATAGGTGACGGTGAGGAATAATTCCCGTTCCATTTGAGGCTCCAGCGAGAGTGCTAAAGCAATGGAAATTCCACCTCGGATTCCTCCCCAAGTCATCATTAGATTTGTTTTGGGGATGAAATCAAGCTTTTTGTCAAAAATAGCTACTGGCCCAGCAAGGGATAAATATCTGGCAATAAGTGCGACAGGAATTGCGATCAATCCAAATTTCAAGTATTCCCCACTGGTAGAAATGATGAGGAGTTCTAACCCGATCAATACAAAGAGAACAGCATTTAGCAATACGTCGATCAGTTCCCAGAATTTGTCCACGTAATTGTGTGTGGTCTCAGACCAGGCAATTTTCGGAGATTTATTTCCTATGAAAATCCCCGCTACTACCACTGCCAGTGGCCCGGATACATGCAGTTTATGAGCCAACATAGAAAGTCCCATCACCAAGGCAAGTGTGATGATCACCTCTGTTTCATAATGGTCGATTGCTTTCATTATTCTAAAAGTTATCCAACCTGTCACCAATCCGAGCAGTATTCCACCTACCACTTCCTCGATAAACAACAAGCCAACTTCGCCTGCATCCACAGCACCAATTCCCTGCTGGGCTATCTTGAAAATCACTAGGAAAACCACCACACCGACTCCGTCATTGAATAGGGATTCACCTACGATTTTGACCTCAAGTTTCTTGGGAGCATTGGCATTTTTCAAAATCCCCAATACCGCGATTGGGTCAGTGGGGGAGATCAATGCGCCAAAGAGGAGACAATAGATGTAGTCTATCTCGTGACCAAAAAGTATAAAGGCATAGTACATAATGGTACCTACAAAAAATGTAGATAGCACCACCCCGATAGTGGCAAAAACAGCTATCGGCGCTTTCAATCTATTGAGCGAATCGAGTTTGGTGTGTAGCGCTCCAGCAAAAAGCAGAAAGCTCAACATCACATCCAGCAGTGCTGTTTCAAAGTCGATTGAATTGATGAGTAGATCAGCTTCCTTTAGAAAATAGGGGTTGAACTTGCCCAGGATAGTAATTCCCAGGGTAAATGCAATCGCGATTATCATCAAACCAATGGTGAAAGGAAGCTTTAAAAACTTGGTGTTGATAAACGCAAAGATTGATGATAGGACGATCAGAATGGTGATGATGCTAAAAATGTCCATAGACTAGAATTGGTTTTGGTGGCTTGAGGCAAATTACAACCATTTTATTTATTGCTATAAAAAGCAGTGATCATTCGGAGCGAATGATCACTGTCTATAAAAATTCTTAGTTTTTTATTTGATCAAATCGTGCCAAGCAATCATCCAGCGGATCTCCAATAGTATGTACACATTCACAAAATTCAAATCCGGCTTCTTGGTTTTTAGTGTTAACAAATTGTGCTTTACATGATTTTAAAGAATTTTGAGGCATTACTTCGTGCCCAAAGTGAGAAAATAACACAGTGAAAACCATGGTAGAAATAACGACTATAAAAAACCAAGTCGGAAATTTGTTGTTGTATCTAGCTGGTTTTAATGCACTTACTTCTTTTGAATAGCTATTAAAAGGCAGGATGTATCTCAGTTTGTCATAGTGCCAGGCTAGGAGGTAGAGGTTGGCTAAAACCATCAAAGGTGAGGTGACATAGGAGCCAACAAAGCGAACAGCAAATGATAAAATCCAAATATTTAAAATAATGGGCAGGTATAATAAAGCTCCCATTAAAACGGTTCCAGGTATTAGTAATAAAATACCAGCTGTCAATTGGGCATAACCGATGAATGTGTAGTAATATCCAGTGTGATGTAAGGCCTCCAAGTAAGCTCCCATTGGATGAATAACAGATAAACCACTCGCGAATCGCTCCCCTAGAATCTTCACCATTCCAGCAATTATAAATGCATAGGCAAGTAGGATTCTGCAAATAATCTGGAATATCCAATGCCATTTGTTTTGCTTGATGCTGAAATAATACTCTTCCAATCTTTCTGATAGACCTGATAATGTCATTTGATTTCGAGTTTTATAACCTTCATTATCAATTATTTGTACCAGTCGATTTTCCTCGAAATAAACATAGTCACAGCAAGCGCCACAAATAGTCCGATACTTCCGATCAGTAAAGCATAGTCTTGCTGCTTGATGATGACAAATATGAAAATGTAAAATATCGAGAGAATTCCGGTGAAAATCCCGGTGGTTTTGAGTTGGGAGAAAAGGCTTTTAGAGTAAAGTGCCAGCAGTCCAACAGTGGCCAAGCTTGCGATTAGGTAGGCTATGCTAAAGCCAAATTGCTCGGAAAGTGCGATCAAAAGTGTGTAATACAATACTAAGGCGAAACCAACCAAGGTGTATTGTAGTGGGTGAATCCTAGTTTTGGTAAACGTCTCCATTAGGAACAAAGCCAAAAAGCTCAGGATGATTATTAGAATTGCATATTTCGACGTTCGGATGCTTTGTTGGTATTGATCTACAGGCATTTTGAGACTTAATCCAAAAGCACTTTCTTGAAAGTTGGGGAGGGTATTCGTGAATTCCTGACCAAAGGCTCTGTTGAAATGCAGGATTTTCCAAGTGCTTTCGAATCCATCTTTAGTTAGAATTCTTTCCTCAGGCAGGAATTCTCCTTGAAAGCTTGGGTTAGGCCAGTTTCCACTTAGCTTGAGTGAGGTTGTTTTGCCTAAAGGGACCACATGAAAATCCTTGCTTCCTTTGAGTTTCAAGTTTCCAGAAAAGCTAAACTCTCTCGATAAGGAATCTAGTGTTGCTGGGAATTGGAGTCCTTTCATGCCAGTTTGAGCATCAGTAAAAGGCTCAGAAATTAAGGGGATGTTATTGAATTTTAGCTCAGGATTTTCTCCAATTCCTCGCAGATCGCTTACTGAAATTAGAAATGATGCTTGATCCCAAAGTACCTGTTCGGCAGTAATATATAATTTCTCCAACGCTATGGCACCAAAATCCGCTTTGAGCTGAATGTCTCCACGATAAACAACTACATCGAAAATTCCCCGATGGAGGGATTCTGCTTGAAGCTCTCCATTAATATCCAAAACATCAGGTAAGAAATAGGCGGTTTTTAGCTCTTTGATGACTTTGTTTTCTCCATTGCTCTGAACTTCTCTGTAATAGTGATAGGGAAGGGATAGATAAGGGCCGATAACAGTTTGCGCCCTTGACCATTTGCCGGTGACTTCATTTTCTGTCTCTTCCAATCGAGCTTGCCTTTCATTGATCAAGTCGGTGGTGAGCGATTGAGGAATCAATAGAATTAAAGCTATAAATCCGATGATTAAAAGTTTCAAACTAGTGGAACTTGAAATCCAATCTTGAAATTTTTCAAGTAGGGAGAGGTTTGTGTTTGTTTCCATTGCTTAGGTTTTAAAAGTACTTTGTAATTCAAAGTGAGTGAGTAAATTTTTTTAGGTTTTGTTCTCTTTAATTAAATTTTCAAGGAATTCCAGATGATCTTGGAAGGCCTTTTTGCCGTTGTTCGTTGCAGAATAATTGGTCAATGGTTTTCTCCCCACAAAGGATTTATTGACGGCGATGTATTCCTGTTTTTCGAGGTTTTTCAGGTGCGAAGCCAGATTCCCATCCGTTACCTCCAAGATTTCCTTGAAGGAATTGAAGTCATATTCCTCGTTCACCATCAGGATGGACATGACTCGAAGTCTGACCACATTTTCAAATGCTTTGTCGTAATTCCCCTTCACCTTATCTGTCGTATTTGTAATACATCATCGTTCCGTAGATGATATGTAGGACACCAAATCCCAATCCCCAAAAGATAAGTCCATAGCCAGGAAAGAAAGCTGAAAGTATTCCCAAACCCAATTGGCAGTAGCCCAGGTATTTAATGTCGCTAAGTGTATGATTTGAGGCATTGAGTAATCCTAAACCATAGAATATCAAAGTTGCAGGGGCTACGATGACTAAATATCCTCTAAAAATGAGTGCCAAGCAGAAAATACCTCCAGTGATCAAAGGAATCATTAAGGCTGTCAAGAATCGTTTACTCGCAGGAGACCATATTTTGCTTGCAGTCCGCTGGCTCTTCTTTTTGCTCAATAGCCATGCGGTTCCCAATGAGAGAATTAGCACTGCGGATGCTGTCAGTAGAAGTTTAGGTAAAACCTGGTCATCATTTATGTATGAAGTCCGAAATCCTATGGGGAGATTTGGATAGTAAATCAAACTATAGGCTATTGCGGCTGCAATTAGGGCATATACTCCTGCCAATATTCCAGAAAGCCCACTCAGGGACAAGAAGCGGGTACTTCGCTCCATCATGGATTTGATATCAGCTAACTCTTGTTCTGGTTTTCTCATATTAAAAGTACTTTGAGTTACAAAGTAAATTCAAAAAACCAATTTATCACTAAGGGAGAGAAAAAAATCTAGGTATTTTTGAGAGTTTAAGTAAATCTGCTTTTCTAATTGCAAGGAGATAAAAGCAATAAAGGAAGTGGTTAAGTAAGAATTGAGACATGCTTCGATCATCGGTCATCTAACTTAGCAAGCAAAGAGAATTTTGCAACTGTCATAAATGAGGATAATCATTCGAAATAACTATCCCTACTCAAACTGCTGCAGCCGCTTCAGCACTTCTTCCTTATACGACCTGCTGATCGTCAGCGCTTCCTTTCCGATCTGCAGGTACTCATGAGTATAAGAATCAATGGCCGCAATATTTCCGATATAGGAGCGATGAAACCTGATGAATTGACTTTCAGGGAGCTTTTTCTCGAAATTGGAGATGCTCTCTCGGACGACCAACACACGATCTTTTAGGTGAATCTTGATATAATCCGCAAAGCTTTCTATGAAGAGGATTTCAGAAAAATCTACTTTTTCCATTTTCCTGTCTTGCCGGACAAACAAGAAGTTTGGCTTTTCTTCAGCTGAAAGAGCCCCATTATTCTTAAGAATCTCCGTTGCTTTAGTGACTGACTTCAGGAATCTGTCAAAAGGAATTGGCTTCAATAAGTAATCAGTCGCCTCCAGGTTGAATCCCTCAATGGCATACTCACGATAAGCTGTGGTGAAAATCACATGGATTTCTTTGGGAATAATTTTGGCGAAAGCCATACCGTCAATCCCTGGCATATTGATGTCGAGAAAAATCAGATCTACCTGTTCCTGCTGCACCACATTGAATGCTTCATTGGCGTTGCTGGAGCAGCCCACAAGATTCAAATGATCCACTTTCGATATGAAATCTTTCAGGATGCTCTGGGCGATAGGTTCATCATCGACGATCAGGCAGTTCATGATACGATTGGTTTGGATTGGGAGCTTTGCAATTCTAACTCAACTATAAAATACCCATCTAATTTTTGAATGCTGAATTTATGAGAATTGGGATAGAGGTGTCCTAGGCGCTTTTTGATGTTTGGAAGACCAATTCCAGTGGAGCTCAAGGTTTCTTTTGATAGACTTTCCTCAAAGGTGTTTTTCAGAAAGAAGCGTACTTTATCATCTTCAGTACTTATGTGCAATTCCACAAAGGCGTGTTTTTCCTGTGATTTCCCATGTTTGAAACTGTTTTCCAACAAGGGAAGAAAAAGCATGGGGGCTATTTTCAAGTTGGTTGTTTCGTCTGGAAAATCTGCGCATACCTGAAGCCTGTCTCCATGCCTCAGCTTTTCCAGATCCAAGTAGTCTTTCAGATGATCAATTTCATCCTGAAGTGGAACAAGCGACTTTTGAGTTTGGTATAAAATGTAATCCAGAAGGTTGGATAGTTTGAGAATCAGCTCTGGTGTTTCAGCACTTTTGGCAATAGCAGACCCATAAATGGTGTTGAGTGTATTGAATAAGAAATGCGGATGAATCTGCATTTTCAGGTAGGAAAGTTCCTCTTGCTTGAGTTCCAGTTCACCGTTTACAAGGGTAAATTGAAGCTCTTGATTTCGCAGGTGTATTTTATAACTTTCTCTGTATGCGGAAAAGAGGGAAGTAAGCAAAACCACAATATAGACTCCGACGATTATCAGGTATAGATTTTTGCTGAAGAGGAAACTACTGTCCATGCTATCCAATGAATTAATGAAAATGAATCCATAAAAGGAGGAGAGCGCAATCAGGAAAAAAGAAATAACAAGGGTATACGCTGTGTATAGCGCAAACCAAGTATGCTTTTGGCGGAAAAGAAATTCTGGGATCAGATAGAAACTGAATACATTCACCATTCCCATGGTGACAGGAAGTAGAAATAAACCAAAGGTGAAGGCAGGTACGAGGTCAGAAATAGTGATGCCGAAGTAAAAAGTAAAGAACAACAGTGCAGCTAAACAGATGGATGCCTGCTCCAGCAATTTCTTAGAAACTTGAATTAAAAGGCTGTTATTCTTTACCATTGAAATGGACAAGGTCTTTCAAAAAATTGTAATTGCAAAGAAATTGCGATGGTTGACGAGTTAGGTAGGATAAGTAACATGAGCTAGCAGATATATTCCAAAACTACCCGAATTCCTGTCAATTATCTGGGTTAGCCAGTTGTTGATCGCAAAACCTAATTTAAGAGCTCTGAGTACTGTAAACTTGTACCATCAACTAATCACCATATTTATGTTCATTTTCCCAGCTGTTTTTACTCAAAAATTGATTCTTTCAAATGTCATCATTGACAGATTTGAAGAAGGAGGCTTGACAGGGATGTTACTTATTCTTGCTTGTCTTTTGTTAGCGTTTTTTTTTACTGTCAAGGCTTTTGCCAATTTGAAAGGGGAGGAAGGTACTTTTTTGAAGTATAAAAAACTGATCAACCAAGTAGTGCTTCTTGGATTGGTTATTTCATTTGCCAATAGTTTAATGGGAATGATTAGTGTATTTGATGCACTCGAGATTTCAGGTGGAGAAGAACCTTCAATTATCGCAGGTGGACTGAAAATCACCTTGCTCTCGCCTTTGTTCGGGTTACTTGTCTTTATCCTGGGTTATACAGCAACTTTTGTCCTGAGCTTGATGAGAAAATCTGAAATCGAAGTAGCCGAGTAAAATCCTACTAAAAGCCTTCCCCTAATACTATCCTGATGACCTACTCATTTCAAAAAACCTTCCTATGCCTCTTGCTAATGTTTAGCATGATAGGTACAGCGCAAGCACAATTTCTAGCTCAGATTGGATTGAAGGATAGTATTTATTCGGAGTTGCTCAAAGAGACCAGAGTCTTTTATGTTCAAGTACCTGAGAACTTTGACTCGAATAAGAAATATCCTACAGCCTACATTTTGGATGGGGAAATTCTGCTGTCAGCACTGTCTGTGACTCAATCGTTTTACTCAGGCGGATTCCTGCCCGACATGATCCTCATAGGCATTTCCAATCATGAAAATAGAAACAGAGATTTAACCCCATCCGTCGTTGAACCAAGTTATGCTCCGAATGGGGGAGCGGCAGCTTTCACGGAGTTTCTATCCTCAGAATTGATTCCTTATGTTGAAGCTAACTATCCAGTCACAACCTACAAAACCTTAATTGGACATTCTTACGGAGGATTGTTTGCTATCAATACTCTTCTCAATCAACCAGACTTATTTGTCAATTATTTGGCGATAGATCCGAGTTTGGACTGGGATGATCAGCTGATGCTAAAGCAAGCGAAGGAAGTTTTTGAAAGCAAAAGCCTCAATGGGAAATCTCTCTATATTTCGCTCAATGGTCAGCTGCATATGCAAAAGCCTGAAATGACCCTAGAGGATGTCATGCAGGATGAATCGGAGTTCACCTTGTTTGCCAAAAGCAATATGGCTTTTGCGGAGCTCTGTAGGGCTAACTCTCAAACTAATTTGGACTTTGACTGGGAGTTTTTTCCAAAGGATCTTCACGGCACAATTCCCCTTCCTTCTCTTCGGAATGGCTTGATTTCAATTTTCAAATGGTTTCAGATGGAAAGAGTCGAATTATTCAATATTCCAGAAACTCCCACTGAAGATCTCATCGAATTGATTAACTATAGAGCTAAGAAGCTGGAGGCTCACTTTGGCTATGAGGTAGCTCCTTATCCGGAAGATTTAGTAAATATGTCCGGATACATGAGTATGGATAGAGGACAAATGGACAAGGCGAAAATGTTCTTTGAGCAGGGAATCCACTATTTCCCAAACTCTGCCAATATGTACGATTCTATGGCGGATTATTATGTGGCAAATGACGATTTAGAATCTGCTTTAACCTATGTGAAAAAGGCCTTTGAGATATCGGGGAGTGATTATCATAAGGGTAGGCTTGAAGAAATTCAGTTGAAAATCAATTAAGCTAAACCTCGAGAAGTATTGCTTGGTATAAACTAATCAAATGAGTAAACACTGAAATCCTTGATTTGAGCTTCTCCTATTGATTCAATTATCTTCAGTCGGAGATCAGATACTTCCATTGCCTCAAACTGATGAATAAACTTATGTCCGATCACTGATCCTTCAAAAATAGTTTTCCAGCCGCCTTTTGTCTTTCCTTCGATAGTGAATTTCCGGACTCTTTCTCCCTGTATGATGTCTTCCATCAGCACTACTTGGTTGACTTTTTGCTTTTTATCAAGTTTGAGATGGAGTTCCGTTCCAGTACCTGATGTAGATTGGATTTTGTTTTCGAACCTTCTATTTATTTCATCACCCAGCTCTTTTAGCCGCTTGGTATCTGTCTCTGGGAGCAAGCCTTCAGCATTCGGAGTTAGGCCCAAAATCAAAGTAGAATTATGTCCTACGGAATTGTAATACATATTCACTAGTTTGTCCAATGGATAAACAAGCTCATCTCTACCAGGCTCCCAAAACCAATCGTGACCACCATATCCTCTTAATGGGGCATCGCTCATGGCTGGCATATAATAACTTCCATTTGGATCACCTGTTTTCAGCAAAGCAAAGTTATTTCTACTGATTTCTTCTTTGGTGCTTTCACCTGCACCCACCGCTTGGTAGGGAAAAGTGCCCCAGCTAGGATATGGAACCGTGCCCGATTCAGATCCTCCCCAGCGCATGTCTGCACGTTGCAAATTGTGGTAGAATAAGCCATTAGGTTGATATTTCTCAAAAATAGAAAGTACGTCTGGGCCTCCTTGTTCTGGTCCATGAGCACCTCCATCAAACCATACCATGGCCCAATCTCCGTAATTGGTAAAGATCTCCTTTACCATTCCTTCAACCATTGAGTTATAATACTGTTGGCGATTTTGGGCAAATTTGCTTTCTCCTTCAACTTTGAAATCATGAATTCCATAAAAGGAATTCCAGCGAATCCCAATATAAACACCGGGAAGAATGCCGTATTTTTCGCAGGAAGCCTTAAAATCCCGAAGTAAATCTCCTGTGCCGTCCTGCCATTTCAGTGCTTTCATACTGTAAGGATTTGAGTCACTTTGAAACAGAGCAAAACCAGTTTCATGCGTGGCGGTCAGAATGGCGATTTTACAACCTGCCTCTTTTGCCGCTTTCACCCATTGATCAGTGTCTAATTTTACAGGATTGAAAATATTGTAATCGGCTATCGGGGTGATTCTGTTTTCTGCTTGGTTGTACACTTTTCCATCAAAGACGTGGAGGTCGTAGTGAAAAACGGCTGCCATTTCTGCATTTTGCCAGTTTAATTGAGCTTGTGTTGGGGTTGGTAGTTGATTCTGTGCCTGCAGCGAAAAATGTCCGAAGAAAAGAAGCAAAAGGATGTTGAAATTTGTTTTTTTCATTTGGTATAGAATTCTATTCCTCATCTGGTATTGCCATGGTGTGGTTTCCAGCGAGAAAGCACTTACCATCTATTTCAATGTAAGTGCGCATGAAATTGTATTTAATTGGAGTAGGGCCACGGTCTACAATGGTGTAGCCGGTGACGATGGCTGTATTGCCTGTAATTGCTACTTCTACATCGCTTTGGATTCTTGAGCGGGTATTGCTTCCTTCATTTGCAATTTGTCTCTCCGCCCGTTTGATCACAGATTCTTTATCGTCTACGGAGGATACATGATTGTGAACCCAGATGAAATTGTCAGTAAGTATACTTTTAAAAAATTCAGGGTCAGGGTTTAGATTCTTCTCTTCCCATTGGGCGTCCAGTGCTTTGATACTAGTTACAGTCATGCAAGTTTGTTGAGCTGATGCGGAAAAGTAGCTTACGAAGCCTAAAAGGATAATGAATATGGATGATTTCATAAATGACTTGTTCGATTAGGATTTGAGGTTTTCAGGTTAGGAATTTAGCAGATTAAATATCTTGCACCTAGGACTTTTGATATAAATGTAACATCACCACAATAGTTAAAATGCTAGGTTTTTCCTTAAACAAGAAAACCACAATTACCGGTGGGGAAATAGTATAACTTTGGGCTGAGCTTAATCATTTTTCCCATTCTTTAAAATTAAGACATTCGGAAGTTCATTTATTCCTTGAATCACTAGTTTGGTGTATTCGAGTGTATTATGCAGGTAGGATCCGAGGACGATATCTTGATCTCCGTCGCCATCTAGATCTCCCACATCCATAGTCATCCATTTTCCCAATGCTGCCTCAGGCATATACTTGGGTTTAAAAGTCATATTTCCTATGTTTTCAAAAAGCAAAAATTGATGCTTAGGATTTTGGAGTTCATCATAAAATGCGATTGTCGCCAAGTCTAAATCTCCGTCTGCATCAAAGTCCACAGCCATGGCCTTGACTGCTCCATATTGTGGGTAAAACCAAGCTTCTTCAAATTTGTCATTTCCCTTGTTTTCATAGATACGATAACCATGATAAGGCTTTGGGACAGATGAGTAATCCCAGTTATCTCCATTGCTATACAGTATGTCCAATTCTCCATCTGCATTTAAGTCTTGCAATTCAAAATAACTGGAGCCCATCACCGGTGAGAATCTCATCAGTATTTTTTCAGCTTGGAATTCACCATTTCCCTGGTTGTAAAAAACAGAGATACGCTCGTTGCCTTGGGAAAAGAGTGCTACGATATCCAATTTTCCGTCCAAGTTGAGATCTACAACTTCAAGTTTTCTAGCACCAGCTCCACCCAGTTGAATGGGATTTGAGCTAAGATTTCCATCTGGATAAATTGAGATATTTCCTCCATGATGGCCATAGTTGCAAAGTAATAAATCCGGTTTCCCGTCCTGTTCCAGGTCTTCCCAGATTCCAAAAACAGGTCTAGGCAAGTCATCCAATACCTGAGTCCAAGAGTCGGAATTCAAATTCATTTCAAAAATAGCACCTTGAGAAAGATCGCTCGGAGCTATTGACCCAATGGAAATAAAATTGTAAACCTTAGGAGCTTTTTTGATTAAAGCGACGGCTGGACTGCTAGCTTGAGGTAGAGTGTAAAGCTCATCGCTAGGAACTTTTACATAGAGCTGATTGGTCGTGGCATCTGCTATAAAAAGCTCCGATGTTTCCTCATTGATTGCAACTAGGCTTGTCTTTGGACTTTGGATCCCCTCTATGAAAAGCTTCTCAGCGGTAAATTTCTGTAAGGGATCTGGGGCTTCTTTTGCTTTTTGAGCAGCTAGTTCTTTTGGAGCTTCAGCACCGTAAAAATCCACGATTGCCTGAAAATCCTCGACACTGATCATATTGGAGCCGGGATAAACCCCTAGCTTCTTACTGATGGCAATCTCCTCCTCAGATTTATTCTCGTAAACACCCAAACTGTCCTGAGCCGTTTTTATCCCCATCATAGCAGCCATCTGTGGGAGAACCTGTTTTCTCCAGATTGTCTTGGGCAAAAGGGAAGGAGCTGGGTAGGCGTGACAGGTGCCACAGTAGCTTTCTGCCAGCACTCTTCCTTTTAGCAGTGATTCATCCTGAGCTCGAGCGGTAAAGCAGAGTAGGAAACCTAGTAAAACTAGAAAGATTGATTTGGTGGTTAGAGACATTTACTGCCTGTGTTATGATTAATTATGAGAAGTTGATTCGTCGTTTGAGGAATCGGAAGTTAAATTACTTTTATTTTATCAACCTCTGATCAAACCGAAACTCAACCTGCTCAATAACTTTCACTCTATGATATTCGGGGTGTCTGCAATTAAGTATGTAATTTCTTGAACTATGAATCACAGAACTTGGTACCTTAAGTGCTATAGACTTATTGGAGTTTATCCAGGCTTCAGCTATTTCTGCTAGAATTGCTGGTGCAGGGTAGTTTGTCCAGTTATCGGGTAAATCTTTTATTTCAATTTCAGAAATTGAATCATCAGGAATATCTAGGGTCAAGATATCCAAAGCTGGAACTATGGCTGGTGGAGTATGTACAACTATTTCGAGCAGTGCTATTTCTATGCTTTCCCCAGTGTAGAGAACAGGCGAACCTTTTCTATTCCAACGACCCCCAAACATCGCCGCACCTGATCCATAAATATCACTAGCATGTTTTTTACCTGCTATTCGATACACCTTCATGATTAACTGTAGACACCATGCTCGATTCTTCCTAAAATATCCCTCACTTTGGATATTCCTCCAGGAATTTCAATTAATTCCTGCGGTTCAATATCTCCCAAGGAAGTGTTAGGAAGGTGTAACCATTTGAAAAAATTTTCTTTGCTCTCAAAAACTTCGATGCCGTACAGGAATAAATCTGCTGCTTCAAGTAATTGAACTGAGCTATTCCTTTTTAAATCTTGCTTTGATTTTAGAAGCCTGTAAAGAGTTGGTTCTGATAAGTTTAAAAGAGTAGCGGTAAAGTTTTTGGAGAGATTGAAATAATCAATGAAATGAATTACAGCATTAGAATTTATGCCTTTGTTCGCAAGGGAAATAAAATCAAAAGGGCTGTCAACTCTATCCTTTAGATTTTCCTTGCCCATTACTTCATGCAATTTCTGGTATCTATCAATAGTCTTTTCCATATTTTATCATTTGATAATATAATTTATCATATGAACGAATGTGCGACAATTATGTTAGAAAATAATATCTTTGGTGTGATTTTTATTTCCGTTGATCCTAGTGGATTGTGTTTTATTTTTCTCTGAAAATCAATTGGTTATATCTAATTATTGAATATTGGTAATTGTGCTATCTGACTTCTTTTTCAAAATGAATCATTTTCACTGTCTTTTAGTTATTGCTACCGTATTTCATCCAGCTTACCGATCCATGAATTTCACATGTTCGGTTTGGGAATGGATGAGCACAAAAGTATCTTTACACCTCATTCATCAAAATGATCTATCGTGGCAAATAAAACTGTAAAAGTTGGCTTAGTCCAGTTGGCATGCTCCTCAGATGTGGCAGAAAATATGACGAAAACCATCGCTGGTGTTCGTGACGCTGCTGCTAAGGGCGCACAGGTTGTAGTATTGCAGGAGCTTTTCCGCTCTTTGTACTTCTGCGACGTGGAAAATTACGAAAATTTTAAATTGGCCGAGGCTATTCCTGGCCCATCTACCGATTCACTTGGCGAGCTAGCCAAAGAACTTGGTGTGGTGATCGTGGCTTCTCTTTTTGAGAAAAGAGCCGAAGGTCTATATCATAATACCACTGCTGTTTTGGATGCAGATGGAGCCTATTTGGGCAAATACAGAAAAATGCACATTCCTGATGATCCGGGGTATTATGAGAAATTTTACTTCACACCAGGTGACTTGGGTTACAAAGTTTTCCCAACCAGATTCGGGAATATTGGTGTGCTGATTTGTTGGGATCAGTGGTATCCGGAAGCGGCAAGAATCACGGCTTTGAAAGGAGCGGATTTCTTGGTGTATCCTACAGCAATCGGCTGGCACAAGGATCAAGATGGACTGACCAACGACGAGCAATATGGCGCTTGGCAGACGATTCAGCGCTCTCATGCTGTTGCTAATGGTATTCCTGTAGTTTCTGTAAATAGAATTGGTATTGAAGGTGATATGAAATTTTGGGGCGGTTCTTTTGTCTCCAATCCTTTCGGAAGAGTGTTATTCAAAGCCTCTCATGACGAGGAACAAGTACATGTGGAAGAACTTGATTTCGCAGGATCTGACCGATACAGAACACACTGGCCTTTCTTGAGAGACCGTAGAATTGATTCATATCAGCCAATAACTAAGCGATACTTGGACGAAGAATAATGAGCATGACAGATATATTTGCTTTAGCCAATTCGGGAGAGAAGACTCCGGCCGAATTAGGCTATTATTTCCCTGCGGAATTTGCACCACATACCGCAACTTGGCTTAGTTGGCCTCACAAAGAAGGCTCGTGGCCGGGCAAATTGGATACGATTTTTGCGCCATACTCCGAGTTCATCAAATACGTGGCACTTGGCGAAATAGTCAATATTAATGTCGCTGATGAGGCGATGAAAGCTTTTGCATTGGCACATTTGGAAAAAGCGGGAGTAAACTTGGCGAATATCCGTTTTCACTTTTTTCCAACAAATGACGCTTGGTGTAGAGATCATGGGCCAGCTTTCCTGATCAATCCAGATGCGGATGTGAAGAAAGTATTGGTTAAATGGAATTACAATGCATGGGGAGAAAAGTATCCGCCGCATGATCTTGATAATGAGATTCCAATCAAAATCGCAAAAGAATTGGGAATTCCATGTTTCAAGCCCGGTATGGTAATGGAAGGTGGTTCTGTTGAGTTTAATGGAAAAGGAACGCTTTTGACTTCAGAAGCCTGTCTACTCAATGAAAATAGAAACCCACATCTCAATCAAGGACAGATTGAACGGTATCTTCAGGATTTTTATGGTGTAAATCAGATTCTCTGGGTAGGCGATGGGATCATCGGTGACGATACCGATGGGCATATTGATGATATTACTCGTTTCGTCAATGAGGATACGGTCTTGACTGTGGTGGAAGAAAATGTAGCAGATGAAAATCACGGGTTGCTTCAGGAGAATTTGGAGCGTCTTCATAAGATGCGTCTGGAAAATGGAAAGCAACTCAACGTGATCGAACTTCCTATGCCAGCTCCAGTGATCTGGGATGATCAGCGACTACCGGCTTCTTATGCCAATTTTTACATTGCAAACCATGCTGTAGTTGTTCCTACGTTCAGAGATAAAAAGGATCAGCAAGCGCTTGATATTATTTCTGGCTGTTTCCCTGATCGCAAAGTAGTGGGAGTAGATTCTACAGATATTATATGGGGCTTGGGTAGTTTTCACTGTCTGAGCCAGCAGGAACCGGCGGTGTAGCCTCATTGCTTCCTTGTATCAGGTCATTGCAAACGCCTTAGGATCGAAGCAATCCAGTAGTTTCTTAGATAGCTTTGTGATGCAGCGTCATTGCGAGGGACGAAGCAATCTCGCTTTAGAATATATATCAGCTTATCGTCATTGCGAGGCACGAAGCAATCATATTAATACAAGCAGATTGCGTCGTCGTACCTCCTCGCAATGACGGATTATAATTTTCACCGCAAATCGTGTCAGTCCGAGTATTAAATATTCCTTGAACATACAAAAATGAAATGACAGTAATTTGGTTTGGAACCATAACGATGGTCACCTTGAGCGAAGTCGAAAGGTTCTCGACTTCGCTCGAACTGACCATCTTTTGATGTCCTCAAATCAATCTGTCATAGGTAGCGAAGTTGAGGACAATAACTTCACTGGCTTATTTTAAGGAGCCTTCGATTTCGAGACTCTCGTCTCTCAAGTGCTCAGGCATACACCGTCATCACTCTTTTGTAAATTCTAAATTTTTCTTACTCGCAATGATGCTAAATTCCGTCAGATTGCTTCGTCGTATCTCCTCGCAATGACGATAATTCTAGTGCAAACCGAATTCACGACTTGCTACGTTTCTATAGAAAACCACTAAATATGTTTAGACTTTTCCCCTTATTTATTTTTACTTTTTTGATAAGCTCGTGCGCTTTTCAATCCCTTCACAGAACCAAAGACATCAACTACATTTCGGCCACAACCCAGGAGGATTTGCCAAATAAAAATCTGGATGTTTACGCGCCTAAAAAGGCCAATAATCTCCCTGTACTCGTGTTTTTCTACGGTGGAAGTTGGGAAAGTGGAAAAAAGGAAATGTATCACTTTCTCGGAAACAGACTGGCTAGAAGGGATGTGATTGTGGTGATTGCTGATTATCCTCTGGCTTCAGACTATCAGATTTCAGCTATGCAAAAATCTGCCTTGGCCGCTGTGAATTGGACGAAGGACAACATTGAAAGCTATGGAGGCAATCCTGATCAGATATTTGTTTCCGGACATTCTGCAGGTGGGCATTTGGCTTCTTTGATTGCAGTGAAGGAGGGAGATTTGGAAGCTTCTGAGAATGGAAAGAAATTGGCAGGTTCTATTTTGATAGACGCTGCAGGTTTGGATATGTATGGGTATCTAGAAGAAACGAGTACCGGAGAAGGCAAGAAGTATCTGAATGCTTTTACCGATGATCCTGCGGTCTGGAAGGAATATTCTTCGATGTACTTCTTGACGGAAGATTTGTCTCCTATGTTGATTTTGGAAGGAGGGAGAACGTATCCCAGCATTCAAGCCAGTAGAGAACGTTTTATGAAGCGGATTGAAGAAAAAGGAATTGATGATGTGACTGTGAAAATCTATCCTAATAAAAAACATATTCCAATGATTACTCAGTTTCTATGGACTGGAGGAAAAGTCTATAAGGATGTGCTGGGGTTTATTGAGGAGAATTGAATTTGTTAATTATCCTCAACTATGCCATTACCCTTAAAATCTTAGCTGTTCAGGCTGGAAGACCGATGACAGAAGAACGAAGTGGCTCTCAGGGTTAATTAAGTTCTGAAATTTGTTCATCTACCTTTCTTTGAATGTTCTCTAACTGTGAAATGAGATTAATCTGTAATCTTCCAATTTTTCAATCTGTTCCGGCGGAGAAGTTCTTCAAATCAATTAATCTAAGAAGGATCCACATCCACCACAAACCTCACGGAGCGAAACTCCGGTCTGGACTTAAGCTCTTCAGTGATTTTCCAGAGGTATTCTTTGAAAATTACTGGAGTATTTCCAGATCGATCCAGCTTGACCAAACTCTCAAATTGATATTGATTCTTTATTCTGGCTATAATGCCTTTTTCGGGGCCAAGCACGATTTTTTTAATAGGAATCTCCGCCATGCCATGATGAAGGTTTAGAGCAGCCTTTTCTGCGACTTTATAATCAGCATGTCGTGTGGTGATCTTTACCAGCTTTACAAAAGGTGGATAGTAGAATTTCTTGCGATCATGAATTTCATGATTGAAAAACTCCAAATAATCGCCCTTTATAACTTGAGCATATATCTGTGTGTCTGGATCTCTAGTTTGCACAATTACTTGGCCTTGCACTTCTCTACGGCCAGCTCTTCCTGCAACTTGGGTGATTTGCTGAAAGGCTCTTTCTCCTGCACGGAAATCAGGGAAATTCAAAATTCTGTCTCCATCCCAAATACCAACTACCGTTACTCTTCCGAAGTCTAGACCTTTGGTTATCATCTGAGTTCCGACTAGAATGTCCAGATTTCCAGATCCAAATTCATCTAATAATCGCTGGTATCCATGTTTGTTTCGGGTTGTATCCAGGTCCATTCTGCCAATTCTAGCTTCAGGAAAAAGTAAACTTAAAGATTCCTCTATTCGCTCAGTTCCCATGCCCATGGTGGTCAGTTGGGTACTTCCACAAGCAGGGCAGGAGCTAGGAGTTTTCTCTTTGTACCCACAATAGTGACAGCGGAGTTCTTCCGAAAATTGATGATATGTTAAACTCACATCACATTGCACACACTGACCCGTCCATCCGCAATCCTCGCACTGGATATAAGGTGAGTAACCTCGACGGTTTTGGAAAATCAAGACTTGTTCTTGCTTCGCCAGTGCGTCCTGGATTCGCTCGCGCAAAATACGAGTCGTATCTAGTTTGAGTAGGTTCTTTCTCTTGTCAGCTGCCATGTCAGCTAAATGAAAATGCGGCATGCTCGCATCTCCAAAACGATGTGTCAATTCAACATAGCCGAATTTGCCTTGGCTGGCATTGAAATAAGATTCAAAAGACGGTGTAGCAGATCCCAGGAGCGTTCTTGCCTGATGAAAATAGGCAAGCATAATCGCAGAATCTCTTGCCTGGAATCTAGGTGCTGGATCAAACTGCTTGTAACTTGACTCATGTTCTTCATCTACGATAATAAGTCCCAAACTGTCGAAGGGCAGGAAAATGGATGATCTCACACCCACCACAAAAGAGAAGCGACCGCTTATAACGCCATTCCAAACTTCCACACGCTCATTATCCGAATACTTGGAATGATAAACTCCCATTTGACTTCCAAATACTTTTTTCAAGCGCGTCACAATCTGAGTAGTAAGAGCGATTTCTGGTAAAAGAAGCAAGACTTGGGAACCGCTATCTAGCACTTCTCGGATCATTTGGATGTAAATCTCAGTCTTTCCACTACCAGTCACCCCATGAAGTAAAACTGATTGTTTGCTTTCAAATTGATGCTTGATCTCCTCGAAAGCAGACTGCTGACTGGTAGAGAGAACTGCTGGTTTGGATTCTGGCTCCTCCTCAGCAAGTCGATTTACGACAACTTTGAAGGATTCAAAAACACCGTTTTTGATGAGTGTTTTCAGTGAACTTTCAGAATCTCCCTCTTCTAGCAAAGTCGCTTTGTCAAGGCCGTTAATGTTCGACTTAGGCAATTGTAGCACTGGCACATCGCGTAAGTATTTTAGGAGAATGGATTCCTGCTTGGCTTTGTTAGACAGAGTTTCAAAAATCTCCTGAAGTGCATTTTTATTCTCGACGATCTCAGGTTTGAGCCTTATTCTAGTTTCTACCTTAGGTGTGTATTTCTCCTGAACTTTCTCAAAAATCAGGATCGCTTCTTTCTTGACCAGGCTTTTGAGAATGGGATGAATACTCTTGATAGAAAGCACTTTTTCGCAGTCATCGTAGGAAAGCTCTGGCTTGGAGTTCAATGCATCTAAGATCATGATCTCCCGATCATCTAATGGGAATTTGCTCGTCTCTCTATCGAAATTAGGGTTCAATTGAACTTTGCTTTCGCTGCTCAATCTCAATCCGGAGGGCAAAGCCGCATGCATGACTTCCCCAATATGACAGAAATAGTATTCGGCCATCCAAACCCAAAAACGAATTTGAAGTGGATTGACACTTGGTGTATCATCTAACACTTCCAAGATTGGCTTGGCCTGATATGCCTGAGGAGGCTTGTTATGTACTTTGCCTATGATTCCAGTAAGGACTTTTTTCTTCCCAAACTGCACAATCACACGAGCACCAAGATTAATCTCAGGCTGCATGGAATATGGAATACTATAGGTGAACATCCTCGGAATCGGAACAGGCAGGATGATATCTGCGAAATTATTTCCGCTTTCGGGTGGGTACAAATCTTGATCTCCAAACAGGCTTTCCAAGGATCAGGCTAAATAGGGGAGTTGTGAAATGGCTTCATCATACGTGCCGACTGGTTTGCGGCAGGCATGATCAAAGCAAACATAAATTAAGGCATTTCCTTGCGGATCGGGTGTCTTATCGGCGAGAATTGCGGCATTTTCTGTCAAACTTTCTGAGTAAGCCAAAATCATATTAGGAGAATAGCTCTGCTGAAATTCCCTAGCCTTGTCCGATGCTCCGCTTCCGACAATTGCAATTTCTGCTGTAGGGACTAGCTTTTCCAAAAATAGATTTGCCCAGTTGCAAAGGAATCCTGGTTCTTTCAGAATAAGTTCTTTCATGCCTCCGAGCATTTTTGACGCGATTTCGGAGTATTTCTCCTCGTAGGTGAAAAGTGACAGGCGATGAAGATTCCTTGCCATAATTGAATTTGAAGCTGGAATCACATTGTCAAAAAGCTCTTTTTTATTAGCAATCAGCTTTTCAGCTTTGGGATTGTTGAAGAAGAAAAAGCCGTCGCTTTCATCGTAAAACTCTGCCAGACAGAAGTCAGTCAATGACCTCGCAAAATCTAACCACCGAGCATCTCCATTTGCTTCAAAAGCCATCATGGATGCTCTGATCACAGCGGCATAATCCTCCAAAAAGCCAGGGGTATATGCGTTTCCATTTTTGTAAGCACGATGTAAAACTCCATCAATCAGTAGTTTTTCCTGAAGGAACTTAAGATTCTTGATTGCCAAATCAAGCATGCTTTTTTCACCCGTAGCATAGTAAGACTGAAACAAACCTGCACTCATCAATGCATTCCAGCCACTTAGGATTTTATCATCTTTCCCTGGATAAATCCGTTGATTTCTCACTTCAAGAAGTTGAGATTTTACTTTTTCCAGCTTGGATTTGAAATCTGATAAATCCATCCCAAACTCTTCAGCGATTGCTTTTTCGTCTTCTGTTTGGAAAAGGATATTTACTCCTTCCTCCCAGTTTCCGCCGGGTTTGAGATTGTACAATTTGCTGAGCCAAGGGAGTTCCTCTGGAATTATATGTTGAAGTTCCTCGTAAGTCCACACGTAGAACTTGCCTTCCACTCCTTCAGAATCTGCATCCTGAGCGGCGTGGAATCCTCCTTCGCCATTTAGCATTTCTGCTTCCAGCCAAGCAACAGTTTCAGTGACTTTTTCCTTGAAAAACTCATCTTTACTCACTTGATAAGCTTTTGCATACAATTCTAGCAGTTGCCCATTGTCGTAAAGCATCTTTTCGAAGTGTGGCGCAAACCACTCTCCATCCACGGAATAGCGAGCAAAGCCACCTCTCAGCTGATCGTAAATCCCGCCCATTCCGATCTTTTTTAAAGTGAAAAAGACCTTTTTGAGCATCGTATCATTCTTGCTGAGAACGGCATAGTCAAGGATGAAATGCCAGATTGCTGGCATGGGGAATTTCGGGACGCGATTCATACCGCCCCATTCTGAATCGAATTGAGCGGTTATTTTAGTGGCAATCTCTGCAAGTTCATCTGGATCCAATTCCTGATTCCCAGCAGAAATCCCATATTTATCTGTTTCCTTTCTATTGAGGCTGTTGCCAAAACCTTCGGCGCTTTCAGCCAGTTGATCTTCATTGTTTTCAAAGGCAGTGGCGATGTTTGATAAAAGTCCTTTCCATTGCTGATTTGGGAAATAAGTGCCGCCATAGAAAGGCTTCTGGTTGGGCATTAGAAAGACATTCAGCGGCCATCCACCTTGCAATCCCATTGCCTGCACAGCATCCATATAGATATTGTCGATGTCTGGACGCTCTTCCCGGTCAATTTTGATGCAAACAAAATGTGCATTCATGATCTCTGCCGTGGCCTCATCTTCGAAACTTTCCCGCTCCATCACATGGCACCAGTGACATGCCGAATATCCTATAGAAACTAGAATCGGTTTGTTTTCGCTAGTGGCTTTTTCCAAGGCTTCAGCTCCCCAAGGCATCCAATCCACAGGATTGTGGGCGTGCTGGAGGAGGTAGGGGGATTGGCTTTCTGAGAGTTTATTGCTGTGTTTTAGCATTTTAGAGTTTGGGCTTGTCACCCTGAGCGAAGTCGAAGGGTTGTAAAGTGGTAAGGTTGTAAAGTTTTGTGGTGGAAAGCTTGATGGTTTGAGATAGAAAATGTTGAGGTTGTAAAATTATATTAACACTGAGTTTCGCCTCGTAAATCGTATTTCGTAATTCGTAAATAAATCATATTTAAAGTTTTTCTTGGACGACAATTATCTCCCTTGAAAAATCAAATTCCTCATTCAATCGTTCCAGCTTTTGAAGAAGATTCTGTAGAAATTTCTTGTGTCCTTCGCTATTAGGATTAAGTGGTCGATGGGAGAGTTCAAGCTTGATTTTTTGAAGTTCCAGGTTTTTTGCCTGAGTTTCAGTAGTGAAATTCGACTTACTCCACTTTTCCCAGATATAATCTTCAGCTTCCTCAGTTGGATGGATCAGGTCTTTTTTGTAAAAACGATAATCGCGTAATTCATCCATCATGACCTCATAAGCTGGAAAATAGGAGACAAAGGAAAATCGGTTTTCCAACTGCGAGCAGAGTACTCGAAGAAAGCTTTTACTCAACTGATTTTCTGGAATTCCATCTTTGATGTGACGGACAGGGCTTACCGTAAGTATGATTTTTAGATTCGGATATACTCTGGAAATATTCCCGAAAATGTGGTTAAAATGTAATTGCATTTCGTCCAATGGGACGAGCTTTTTGCGGAAATTCTTTTGTGGAAGTTTGTGACAATTGGCTACTCTGCCAAAGTCTTCTGTCTGGTAAATCCACGAGGTACCCAAGGTTAGGATAAGATGTGTGCCTGTTTCTAGATATTCTTTGACCTCAGCAAGTTGATGAGCATATTTCTGTTTGAGTTCCTCGGTGGATTCAGCATATAGATCTGAGTGTGCGCCTAGGTAAAAATATACCCCATCCCGTTCAAGAATTCCGTCTTCCTCAAGCTTGTCCTGAAATATGGCATGATCCAGCAGATCGCCCAAAATCATTGGGTGGAAGATTGTTCCAATAGGATTGACTAGGCAATCCATTTTAGCATCAATCATTTTTTGTCCAATGGTCTGGGCAAAGCAGGAGCCCATACTTAGGATTTTGCTCTGATGGGAGATAGGGAATTGTGATTCAGGAATAGTGAATTCGGTGGACCATTGCATACCCGAAATTAATGATTTGTGATGGATTTCGTGTTTTTACCGCAAAGTACACGGAGAGTTACGCAGAGAACGCCAAGGATTATTTTAGCAGTTCATTAGTCGTTGTCCTGCTTCTCCAGAAGCTGGACTTTTTTGTACGCTGTCGTTCGTGTGCTCTGTGCTCCACGAACGGTTCTTCTGCAAGTATTTTATTATTTTCTAAAAATTTTTCAACAATTCTGTGATTTTTCTCGAAGATCATAGACTAATGGAGTAAATGAAATCAAATGAGTAAAGAGGAAGCGTTCGTCAATCTTATCCATCAAAATCAGGGTCTGATCTACAAGATCGCAACGATCTATGCGAAGGAAAAAGCCGAACAGGATGATTTGTATCAGGAGATCGTGTACCAGACCTGGAAGTCTTTTGATCACTTCAAAAAAGCTTCGAAGCCGAGCACTTGGCTCTATAGGGTCGGGATGAACACGGCTATTACGCATTTGAATAAGTCCAAAAAGCAATTGAGTATGCTGCCTTTTGATCAGGTGACTATTCAATTTACTGAGTCAAATGATTCGGAGAAAGAGGAGAAAATCCAGTTGCTCTACACTCAGATTAGAAAATTGAACCTGCTGGATCGTGGAATTATCTTTCTCTTTTTGGAAGAAAAGACCTACGAAGAAATCGCCGAGATATCCGGAATCTCTGTAAGCAATGTAGGTACAAGAATGTCTAGAATCAGGCAAAAGCTTAAATCAGAAATGAATCCTAAATCTACTACAGATGGAACTCGATGAAATGAAATCACTTTGGGCAGATCTAAGTCTGCAGGTGGAAAAACAAGATAAAATCCAAAAAGAACTACTTATGGAAATCACTAAGAAAAAATTCAGAAGTAAGCTTAATGCCATTAGAATCCCAGAAATCATTGGTTCGTTATTTTGCGTGGGCTATGCCATGTATTTACTTTCCCATTTTTCAGATTTTGAACTTTGGTACAACCAAATATTCGCACTGATAAGCATATTCATTCTGCTAGCACTTCCTACCGCTAGCCTATCTGCAATAAATGGAATGAGAAATTTGAAAGTTGAATCAGAGTCTCCTTCAAAAATTCTGGAGGAATTCTTATTAAGTAAGCAGAGGTTTTTAAAAGTGCAGAGATATTCAATTGTTCTTGGCGGAATCCTAATGCTTGCCTTGATTTCACCAATAGCTGAGTTGAACGGCTCTATTGAGAAGATCTCTAACCCTATTTTCTGGCTTTTTTACTTGATTATAGGCCCAGTATTTATGTATATACTCAGTAAGTGGGCCTATAAAAAGTATAAGGGGACAATTGATTCCTCTGAGAAAATGCTTCAAGAATTAGAATAAGTAAAGTTAGGAAGGTCAGACTGAGCGAAGTCGAAGTCAATTTTACTTTATTAAATATCATTTGACTTCGCTCTATGTGACTCGTCCCTGTTTACTTATTTTTAACTTCTTCTTTTTTCAATTCTTCCCAAAGTCTTTTCACTTGCAAATCACCGTAGCCATAAATAGCATATTTCACATGAAATGCCCGAAAGATTTTCCCGAAGTCATCTGTTCCTAATTGAGCAGCAATATCTTTCATCGCTTCTTTTGGCTTGCCTAGATAATCTCCATGCGGAATAGAATCCTTCCAAGCTTGGACAGCAGGGTATAGAAAAGGTAACTCAGGACTGACTTGCTTTGAAAGTGTAAGTGCCTCAGCTACATCAGCTCTTTGATAAATATCCCACATATCAGACAAAATATGACGCTCATTAGGAGTAAGTGGCTTTGCATCCCGGTAGGCTTGCTCTAGCTGAAGTTCATTCATTCCTCCAAAACCTTCGATTAGATCCGTGGTAGGATTGATCAGATAAAGTTGACCTTTATGATGTTTCAGAAGGTTTACCACAAACCATAAATTAACCTGACAAAACAGATCATTTTCAAACCAAAGGTAGACCTGCGTGGCCGCAGTGGCTGTTAGGATTTTCTCAAATTCAGGGACTACATTCGTGTTGTAATCCGTTACAGAAGCTTCTGGGTAAGTTTTAGATAAATAATTAGCACGAATAACTGCGAGTTCATCGACAGTTTCAGCATTCACTGGACCATCCACTAGGCATTCGCGGATAATAGCAATATTGCCAGAAATACTGGCTGGAAATGAGGATGCTAACGAATCACCATTTAAAACATGTAGCATAATTATTATTGGTTTTTTGATTGGACTAAATTTATGGAAGTACGGATCATTTCCCTAAAAATATCTTCATCAACATCGGATAATTTTTTAATGTAAAGACATCCTTTGGATTTTTTATGTTTACCCAATTTTGCCAGAAAAGGTTCCAAATCAGCATTCCCAAGCATTATGTAGACGGATATGGATTGTTTTCTTGGCGCGAAACCAACTGGAAACCAGTCCATTTCTTTGCCCGAGGGGTATTTGAATTTGTATTTCCCAAATCCCACTATGCTTGGGCCCCAAAGCACTGGTTCTTCACCCGTTTCTTCTTTGAAAATCTTAAGGAGCTTCAATCCATCAGCCTTTCGTGTTGCCTGTTCTATGCTATTCAGGAAATCTTCGACGGATTCAGTTGTGGCTTTGGTTTTTAGTTCGGACATGAGCGTCTTTTGTTGTAGGTTATGGGTAGAGAGGTTAGCGTTGTACTATTTCATAAACCAAATTTGAAACTACCTATTCTTTTTCTGATTAATAGGATTATCTGCTGTTGAAACAATATTTTAGCCTTTTATCTGAATTTGATGAAGCTTATAGATTGTTTACATTATTTTAGGTTAACCAAAATATAACACAATGAAATTAAGAGCTACACTATTATTTGCTTTTCTGATTCTTCTCGGATTTTTTGAGGCGGAAGTTTCGGCGCAAAGTACTTACCAAACTCCTCCCAAATCAATTTCAGATTTGGTAAATGCACCAAGCACTCCTTCTGTTCGATTTAGCAAAGAGGGAGACTGGATGCTGCTGATGGAGAGATCAGACAATCCAAGTATTGAGGTTTTGTCTCAGCCTGAATTGAAAATTGCTGGTATGCGGATCAATCCTGCTACCTCTGGACCAAGTCGTCAGATTGGTGTTGAAAATATTAAAATTAAGAAAACGCAATCTGGGGAAGAAGTTCAGATTACTGGATTGCCGACGCAGCCAAATATGGGTGGAATTAGATTTTCGCATGATGAGAAATATATGGTGTTCACGCAGACTGAGGCAGATGGAATTAGCCTTTGGCTGGTTGATTTGAATACTAATTCTGCGAAAAAACTAACAGATAAGATTGTAAATGATGTCTATGGGAATTCGGTCCTATGGACTCCTGACAATAAATTGCTAGTGAAAGCAGTCAACCCATCACGCGGGTCAATTCCAGTAAAGCCATCAGCTCCTGCTGGACCTATTATTCAAGAAACTACTGGAGAGGCGGCGCCGAACAGAACCTATCAAGATTTACTGGAGAATCCTTATGATGAGACGCTCTTTGCTTATTTTATGGATTCACAGTTGATGGAAATTGATCTAGAGGGGAATCAAAAACCAATAGGCCAAAATGGAATGATTAAATCATTGGATCTTTCTCCAGATGGGAATTACTTAATGGTTGATTTGATCAAGAAGCCATTTTCTTATTTGGTTCCAGCGAATAGATTCCCTTATGATGTAGAGATCTGGTCAAGAGCAGGGAAGAAGGTGAAAACCTTGGTGCAAATCGAATTAGATGAAAATAGACCGACAGGTTTTGATGCTACTGTTACTGGTCCACGATACATTAGCTGGAGAGCCGATAAGCCAGCGGTACTGTATTGGGTAGAAGCTCAAGATGGAGGAGATGCGCGTGTGGATATAGCAGAGCGTGAGATTGTTTATACTTTGGCAGCACCTTTCTCTGGTTCCAAGCAAAAATTGGCTACATCAGCTTACCGGTTTGCAGGGATAGACTGGTCGGATGATACATTTGCCATTATGAGCGAGCGCTGGTCTAGAACTAGAAGGGATATTAGGTCAGTCATTAATCCATCCAATCCTTCACAGGCTAAGCAAGTCATTATAGATCGTTCTTCAGATGATTTGTACAATGACCCAGGAGATCCCGTGATGGAGGAAAATGAATACGGTGAAAATGTGATCCTAAGAAAAGGAGATTTGGTGTATATGACCAGCCCAGGAGGTTCTCCAGAAGGGAATATGCCTTATTTGTCAACCTTTAATGTCAAGACTAAGGAGGAAAACATACTTTGGAGGTCTCAGGCTCCGTACTATGAGCGTGTTGCCAAGGTGCTCAATGATGATGCTTCGGAGTTTATCACAATCAAAGAGAGCACTGATATTCAGCCGAACTACTGGTTGGTGAATACGAAAAAGAGAATGGCTCCTCGCCAATTGACCAATTTTGACAATCCTTATGAATCTATTAAGGGGATTCAAAAGCAATTAGTTACCTATAAAAGGAACGATGGGTTGAATCTATCTGCGGTGATTTATACTCCAGAGGGTTTTGAGCCAGGAAAAGATGCGCCTTTACCGGTGCTGATGTGGGCATATCCTAGAGAGTATAAGTCCAAAGAGGTAGCTGCACAGGTAAGAGGTTCACAATATGCTTTTACACGTGTAAGTTATGGTTCCCCTCTTTTCTGGGTGACTAGGGGATATGCGATTATGGATAGAACGGAGATGCCGATTGTAGGAGAAGGAGATAAAGAACCAAATGATTACTTTATTGATCAGCTAGTAGCAAATGCCGAAGCAGCCATTGATGAAATTGTTGATCTTGGTATTGGCGACCGCAATAGAATAGCTGTAGGTGGCCACTCTTATGGGGCGTTTATGACTGCAAATCTACTTTCGCATACTAATCTTTTTGCGGCAGGTATCGCCAGAAGTGGTGCGTATAATAGAACACTGACACCATTTGGATTCCAGTATGAGCAGCGAACCTATTGGGAGGCTCCAGAAGTTTACTTCAACATGTCGCCATTCTCCTTTGCGCACAAGGTAGAAACTCCAATTTTGCTTATTCATGGACAGGCAGATAATAACTCAGGGACATTCCCTATACAGTCTGAACGCTATTATAATGCCTTGAAAGGTCATGGTGCTACAGCTAGATTGGTTTTCTTACCGAATGAAAGCCATGGTTATTCTGCGAAGGAGTCTATCAATCACATGCTCTGGGAAATGGATACCTGGTTAGAAAAGTATGTGAAAAATATAAATGAGCTGGAAAAAACCAATTAATTAATCGTTGAAACAGATTGTTACAAGCCTCCATTTATTAGGAAGAATAGGTAAATGGAGGCTTGTTTTTTGTTCTTGAAAAGCTTGAGAAGCTACCTATTGTTTTTGGGTTTCAAATCGGATATTTCTTTAAATAGGGCATTTATTCATATTAAATGATTGAATAATCATAATTGATGTTAAATTTACGTTAGTATAACCCAGATATAAAGAGAAAAACATGTCCGATTTCGAAAAACTGGTTTATTCACTTTTGGCCATTTCGAGGTTAGACACTATTTAAAGAAGGATTTTGAAAAATGATTTCGACAGTTGAAACTAATAAGTATTGCTATCTAAAATCTCTATTTTCTAAGGAGTTGCAATAAAAAAAAGCACATATAATTCAATATCTAAAGAAAATGCAACCCCAAGGTGGGGCTGTGCTTGTAAACAATTAATTAAAACTTATGAAGAAAACATTACTCAGTTTGCTCTTTGGACTACTGATGACCAGTACGGTGTTTGCTCAGCAGCGTACCATATCTGGTAGGGTAGTCGCAGATGAAGAGCCCGATGGACTCATTGGGGTCAACATTTTAGTAAAAGGAACTAGTACAGGTGTGATTACTGATCTAGATGGTTATTACAACTTAGAAGTTCCTGACGGTGCCACTACTTTGGTCTTTAGCTACATTGGCTATTTGAGCAAGGAAGAGGTTATTGGAAACAGATCTGAGATCAATGTGACATTAACTCCTGATGCGCAAAATTTGCAGGAAGTTGTGATCACGGCTTACGGTGGTACTGTTGATAAAGGAAACTTTACCGGTTCTGCAGTTTCATTGAAAGGTGATAAGATTGCTGATAGACCTATCAATAATGTGGTAAACGCTATCGAAGGTCAAGCTCCTGGTGTGATTACTACTTCTGCTTCAGGACAACCTGGCGCTACTCCTGCTGTTAGGATTCGTGGGGTAGGTTCTGTGAACTCTTCCTCTTCTCCATTATATGTAGTAGATGGAGTTCCATATGATGGAGATCTTTCTAACCTAAACCCATCTGATATTGCGGACATGACCATCCTCAAGGATGCATCTTCTTCTGCTTTATATGGTGCTCGTGCTGCGAATGGGGTGATCATGATTACTACCAAAACTGGTAAAAAGAATGAGCCTACTTTCAACTTGAAGATTCAGCAAGGTTTTTCAGGGAGAGCTCTTCCTGAGTATGACCGTGTAAACCCAGATCAATACTATCCTTTAGTTTGGGAATCTCTGAACAATAGTAGGCTTGGTGCTGGTAATTCTCCAGCTGAGGCAGCTGAGTATGCCTCTACCAATTTGATCGATAATGTACTGAAGTACAATATCTACAATGTTCCTGATGATCAAGTTGTTGGTTTAGACGGAACATTGAATTCAAGCGCAGTCAACAACTTTGAAGGTTTGGATTGGTTCGATTACCTTCAAAGAAGAGGGGATCGTAAAGAGTATAATTTGACCTATTCTGGTGGTTCTGAAAAGACAGATTTCTATACTTCTTTCAACTACTTGAATGAAAAAGGGTTTGTGATTCAGTCTGATATAGAAAGATTCACGGCTAGAGTAAATGTAAATACGCAAGCAACTAAGTGGTTAAAGACTGGATTGAACCTATCTGCTACCATGAGCGAGGGAAACAACTCTAGATCTACAGGTAGCTCTAGTTATGTGAACCCATTCTTCTTTGCTAGAAATATAGGTCCAATCTATCCAGTATATGCTCAGAACATGCAAACTGGCGGATACATACTTGACGAAAATGGAGATAAGATCTATGACACGGGAGACTTATCTGCTCTAGGACTTCCTAGTAGAGGTGCAGATGCATCTGCCGGTCGTCATGCTGTTCAAGAAACACTACTTAATGTAGATTCTTTCGACAGAGATGTGATTTCAGGTAGAGCATATGTAGAGGCCACCTTCCTAAGGGATTTTACTATCAGAACAAACATTTCCACTGATATGACATCCTTATTGGATGTGGGTTATGATAACCAAATCGTAGGTGATGGAGCTCCTGCTGGTAGAACCAACAGGTCGAATATCAGAACTAATTCTCTAACATTTAACCAGATCTTGTCTTATAATAGAGTATTCCAGGAGAAGCACTTTGTAGAAGCTTTAGTTGGTCATGAGAATTATGATTACCAAGTAGAAAGACAATACATTGCTAAGCAAGATCAGATTGTGGCAGGTAATATTGAGCCTGACAACTTCGTGACGATTAACTCTGCTACCGGTAGAACTGACGTGGATAGAATTGAATCTTACTTCTCTAGAGTAAATTATGTTTATGACGATAAGTACTCTTTTTCTGCTTCCTTCAGAAGAGATGGTTCTTCAAGATTCTATAAGGATGTAAGATGGGGTAACTTCTTCTCAGTAGGTGGAGCCTGGACAATTGATCAGGAGAATTTCTTCAACTCTAGCTTTATTCAATTGTTGAAGTTGAGAGCTTCTTATGGTCAGGTAGGTAATAATAATGTTAGTGGATTTTATCCATGGCAGGCATTGTATGACCTTGGAAATAACAATGGGCCTGAGCCAGGAATCTTGCAAGCTTCTTTAGCAGCGAGAGAACTTCTTTGGGAATCAAATAATACGTTCGATATAGGAGTTGATTTTGCTTTCGGCAATAGATTCCAAGGTACACTTGAATACTTTAACCGAGTTTCTGAAAACTTGCTGTTTGAAGTTCCTTTGTCATTGACAACCGGTCTTGAAAGTAGGTTCCAGAACATCGGTACCATGTCCAATCAAGGTATAGAATTCAGCATTGCTGGAGATGTGGTAAGATCAGGTGATTTCAAATGGAATGTAGGATTGAACGTATCTACGTTTGACAATGAATTCAAGAAGCTTCCTTTTGAAGAGCAGATCAATGGAACAAAGAAATATGAAGTTGGTAGTTCTATCTATGACTTCTGGTTGAGAGACTGGTATGGCGTAGATCCTGACACTGGAGACGGATTATTCCGTGCTGAAGAATTTGACGAAGATGATAATGATATCCGTATCGTAGGTTCAGATACACTAACAGTAGATCAAGGGAATGCTAGATTCCATTATGCTGGATCTGCTATTCCTGATTTCTTTGGTGGTTTGACCAATACGTTCACTTATAAAGGATTTTCATTAAGTGTCTTAATGAGTTTCTCTGTAGGTGGAGATATCTACGATGGTATTTACGGTGGATTAATGGATGCTGCTACTGAAGGTGGTGCATTGCATACTGATATCTTGAATAGATGGCAACAACCAGGTGATATCACTGATGTTCCAAAGATGGATGTAACTGGAGCTGCAAATACTAATGTGGCCTCCGATCGTTGGCTGACTTCCGCTTCTTATCTGAACTTCCGTTCTGTGAATGTTTCTTACACATTCCCTAAAGAGTTTTTGAAAAGAATCAAAGTGAAGCATGCTACGCTTTATTTAGCTGGTGAAAACCTAGGTTGGATGTCATCTAGACAGGGTATGTATGTGTCTGGTACTTTCAACGGTACTACTTCAAACACATATACTCCAGCTAGATCTTTCACTCTGGGACTTAATTTGAACCTGTAATTTAGAATGACGATGAAAAAACATATTAATAAAATATTTATAGTGGTAGCACTTTTCGTCAGTACTAGTTGTGCGGACGATTACTTAGATACTACTCCGACAGATGCAGTAGGTGTAGAAGAGACATTTGAATCCACTCAGAATGCCATGGCCGCATTAAATGGTATTCACAGAATGCTATTGTTGCGTTTTGATAGTCAGGGCCAGCCTGCAGAAAGTGGTGTGATGATCATGCGTGATGTAATGTCTGATGACGTAGTGTTCACTACTACTGGTAACGGTTGGTTTGTGTCTATGTCTAGATGGTTGACTCACTCTAATGAAAATGCAGGTGATGTACGTTTTGTTTGGAGATATTACTATAAAGTAATAGGTAACGCGAACATGATCATCGCTAATATAGATGAGGCGGAAGGTGCCCAGCAAGAAAGAGATGAAATCAAAGGTCAAGCATTGGCCTATAGAGCTTGGGCTCATTTGAATCTAGTGCAGCTATTTGCTGAGCGCTATGATGCATCTGGGGCTAATTCTCAATTGGGTGTACCTATCGTTTTAGAGCCGATCACTGAAGGTGGTGCTAGAAATACGGTAGCTGAGGTTTATGCTCAAGTAAATACTGATTTGGCTGCTGCTGCAAATTTATTGGAGCCACTAGGTGGATCTAGAAATGCTAAATCTCACTTGAATATTAACGTAGTAAAAGGTATTCAGGCACGTGTAGCAATGATCGAAGAAGATTACTCTACTGCTGCTCGGTTAGCAGGGGAAGCTCGCGAAGGATTTGACTTGATGTCTGAGTCTGAGCTTTATGAAGGATTCAATAATATAGATAATTCGGAATGGATCTGGGGCAGTTTTCAGCAAGATGATCAGCAGACTTTCTTTGCATCGTACTTCGCTTATATGTCTTTGAATTTCTCTTCAACTAATATTAGATCTAATCCAAAGGCGATAAACTCAAGTCTTTATGATATGATTCCAGATTCAGATTACAGAAAAGGACTTTGGGACCCAAATGCATCTGATCCAGATATGCGAGATCCATTTATCGATGAGGCGACATTGTCAAGTTTTTCAAAGCGAGATTACATGAATCGTAAGTTTCTTGCACAGGGTAATGCATCATCTGTAGGTGATGTTCCTTACATGAGAGCAGCAGAAATGTACTTGAACGAGGCTGAAGCTTTAGCTAGATCTGGTAATGACGCACAGGCTGCGCAAGTTTTGTATGATTTTGTTTCAGAGAGAGACCCAGATTACGCTATGTCTTCTAATACAGGTTCAGATCTTGTTGATGAGATAATGATCCAGAGAAGAATAGAATTATGGGGCGAAGGTTTCAGATTTTATGATTTGAAGAGATTAAACCTTCCGTTGGATAGAACTGGAGCTAATTTCGTAGAGTCAGTGATTAACGGGAAATACACTGAGGCAGCTGGTACAGATAACTGGCAGTGGCAGATTCCAATTGACGAAATGAATGCTAATGATAATATGGTTCAAAATCCTTAAGGATTATTGATCAAAGTAAAGCCCGGGGAAAATTTTATTCCTCGGGCTTTTTTTGTGGTTCGGCAAGCCATCCCTTCGGGAGGCAGGCTCACCAACCGTGGTTCGACATGCTCACCAACCGTGGTTCGACAATAGAAATTCGTCGGTTTATTGAGGTCTAGAACAGATAGACAGTCCTGATGGCAATGGCTAGTATAGAGCTAAGATTACTTTTATAGGCTCAGAAATAGCTCGAAATTATAGTTCATAAAATTCGATCGGCAATCCATCTGGGGCATCGATAAAGAAACATCTCATTACAGTTTGATCATGGATGCCTTAGTCCATCAAATGTCTTTTCAGAAAGTCAGCAGTTGCTTGGTCTACTCGGATCATATTGGACCATTTCATCCAGTGATGGGTATCTCCTGGAATAAGTATTGACTCATAGGGCTTTCCTAATTCCTCAAACCTTCGGATGAGATCGGCAGTTTGGCTGACAGAGACATTTCGGTCGTCATCGGAATGAATAAAAAGAACTGGGGAAGTCCAAGTTTTGAGATCGGCCATTGGGGAAGATTCCCAAGCTATTTTCTTGGCCTTTTCATAATCTGCAGCCACCTCGTAGGTTTCTGGTAAATCATACCTGCCATCCAGATCATGCACACCGTGAATATCCACGCCTACTTTGAATAAATTTGAATCTCTGGCTAGTGCCAAAGCGGTCAAATATCCTCCGTAACTGCCACCATAAATCCCAATTTTTTCACCATTGACTTGTGGCAAATTGGCAAGAAATTCACCTCCAGCTTTGATGTCCTGGTATTCTACCGCCCCTTGATAATAGCCATAGGCTGGTCGGTGGAATTCATAACCATAACCAATGCCCAGGCGGTAGTTAACAGATAAAACTACGAACCCGAGTTCTGCTAAATATTGGTTAAGTGCATAGGTGTTGGAGTAATAGTCCATATAGCTCCAACCCAAAAGCATCTGGCGTTGTGGTCCGCCGTGTGCGAAAATAATCCCAGGTTTATTTGAAGATCCGTCTTCCTTTTCAAATACTTGCCCATAGACCGTCGTACCATCTGGCGCAGTAAACTTCACTTGTTTAGGTACTACTAGGGAAGCCTGGGGGAAATCGCTAGGGATAATGGATTCTTGCAATAGTTTGGTGTTTGCACCATCATTGACAGCTATCAAATGTGAACGCCTTGCAGTAGCTGAGAAATATGCTTTTTTATCTTGATCTCCTAACCAAACAGGATAAGCTTCTATGCCTTCACCTTCAGTTTCCCAAGACAGTTGTGCAGTCGAAATAGTAATGGAGCCAATATGTCTTCTGTCCAAATCTTCTGGAGTATTGCCTGTATTTGCAGCGAAAATCAACCTTTTTCGATCAGGACTAATTTTGATTTGCTCCACCATATAGTCACCAGGGGTCAGCAGCTTAGTATTGCCGGAGCCTACATCTAGGTGATAGAGGTGCTGCCAGCCATCTTCATAGGACTGGAAAACCAAATTACCATCTGCAGAGAATGAAAAGAATGGATAAGCATAAGAGCCTCGCAGGGTTTCTGCTGCTTTCCAAAGCTTTTTGCCTTTTCCAGAAAATGCATCAGCGATCCAGATCTCCCAAGGATTGTGTCTTGGCTCTAACACTGGAAATGCGGCGCCTTTTCCTCCTTGAAGTCTGATGAATGCGATTTGATTTCCTTCAGGCGACCATTGGGGGAGTACATCTCTATGAAATGAAGGAGAAACCCATTGGATAGGAGAAGTGTCATTTTGGTAGATCCCTACCAAGGAATGAGAGCCACGATTCGAGACAAATGCCAGCTTAGTCCCATCGGGTGAATACTGTGCAGTATTTACATTACCTTTTACTTCAAACAACTGGCTAGGTTTGGCTGAGCTATCTAAGTCCAGCGTCCAGATTTGCCCAGCTTTGAGAAAGCCCAATTGATGCGGATAACCCACAAAAGGATCATCTCCTTCGATAATAGCTTCCGTTTGACCAGTAGAAAGATTGATTTTCCAAATTTCAACTTTAGGGAGTTTTGGAAGATTTTGAGCATTCACAGTAGAGGAAGCATTTCCACCACCATGATCTCCGCCACGGACGAAGATCAGCCATTTTCCATCTGGAGTGAATTGCAAACTGCTTATCTCCTGTCCGTCATCTTCGTTGAATTGAGTCAGTTTTTTAGGATCAAAAGCGGGTCCCTCTGCGAAATACACATTTCGTTTGCCTTGCTCATTCATTGCCCAGGCAATTTTCTCACCAGTAGGAGAGGAAGTGAGTTCTGAGGGGAAACTGAATTTCCCAACTTGCTCCATGGTGAAGGATTGGCCTCGAACTGTTTGAGGTAAGAGATAAATAGCGAGTACTAAACAGTAAGCAAGGAGTATAGCGATAGTTTTGTATCGAGTAAATGTTTTCATAGGCCTTAACTGGTTGGTGGTTTAGGATTTTAACTCGTATTCTAGAACCTTATATAGCTCAAATGCAAGAGAGTCTGTGACAGGTTCTTACAAGATAGCACCAATTTCAGGTGAATATTCTGCATAAATAGTTGAGTTGCTTTATACCCTTAATACTTATCATGTATGATATAAAGCACTTTAGTTAACTCAGTTTTCAATTCACTTCCAGAAATAGGATAGTTATTCATCAGACAGGAAAAGTGAAGGATTTTGCCGCTTTTTGTTATTAAATAGCCGCTGAGCGCATTGCTCATCGATAGTGTTCCTGTTTTGGCATAGATGTAAGGTGGCTCGCCTGGGTCAGAAGGGTACCAGTTTCGAATCGTACCTGATTCACCACCTGCCGGGAAATAGGCTTTGATTTTTTCAATGGGCACTTCTGTCCGGATCTTAGCCAGTAATGCTATGATAGATCTAGGCGTGAACATGTTTTTGGAAGAAAGTCCTGATCCATCTACCCAAATAGGTTCGTCGGGCAAGTCTGCTAACAGGTTTTCTTTGGCATAAGCAATGGCGTCAGATGTGCTGAGTTTGTTGTCCAGCTGATCAGAAACTAATAGCAATAACTGCTCGGCAAGGAAGTTGTCTGAGATTTTCATCATCTGGGAATAGATACTGTCAGCAGCAGCAGTGAGTAATTTCTTCGGTTCTTCTGAGAAGTAACTTGGGTTTTTGATTACAGTTACACTTTTCTCCAGTTCTTCAGAAAGCAGCTTGGCAGCAAAGTCTGATGATGTAATAAAGGGTATATCTGTCTCGAATCGTTTGTCAGTAGCCTCAGATGTCACAAAGTACTTGAAGTTGTTTGCTAAGTGATCTCTTTTGAAACTTGAGCTAGCAGTACCTCTAGGCTCAGAGAGCACCATGTTCGCTTCAAAGCGTGGGGGATAGATCGTGAAGGTTGAATCTCCTTCCTCTTTGGCAAAACGTACTATATCACCATAGATAGGCAAGGAAGAACGTTCTGCTGCGTAATAGGCATTATACCAATCCCAACCCCAACCTGGTCCAAATGCATTTACCTGATCAAAGTTGTCGAGTAGGTACAGCTTTTTATCCTGACTTTTCAGGAAATCAATTGCCTTGGTGTTTTTTAGGTCTGGGTGTAATAAACTTGGATCACCAGTGCCCCAAAAGATAAGCGAATCGCCCTTTTCTATGTAGTTTAAGCCATTTACCAAACTGTCTCCTAGAAGAGTATAGGAAGTGTAGAAGGTGAAGAGTTTGGTGTTAGAAGCTGGGATAAAATATTTGTCTGAATTGATATCTACCAATACCTTATCTGCAACAGGATCGACTAGCATAAAGCCCAAATGTCCTTGATTAAAAACATCTGATTTGGTGAGGGATTTGTTGATTTTCTGAACTGTACAGGAAGAGCATATCAGGATGATCAAGAGTAAGTGGTTTCTCATAGGATTCATTTTAAGAAAAAAAATCTCCTGAGATTCTCAGGAGATTTTGTGTGATAAAATTCTAATCAATTGACATCCCACCAAATGTTACCATAGAGACTTTCTGATCCTCCAAATTGTCTCTGTACAGCTTCATTGTAGTTATCAGTATTATTGAATTGTTCAGTTTCTATGTAGATCTGTCTATTAGGAACATCGGCTCCATCAGGTGCAACCATATTATTAGGGTAGCCTGTTCTACGGTACTCTGCCCATCCTTCATAGCCATGCATAAATAAATGCACCCATCGTTGAGTTGCAATCTGTTCAATGGCGTTATCCGAAGAATAGGCTATCTCTGGTTGAGCCATGAAGTCTGGTAGGGAGCTTGTATCTGCACCCCATTGTTCCATAGATGCTTCTATAGCCATATTGTAGTTTTCTTCAGCCGCATTGTCACCGCCAGCGATCCAGCCGAGTTTGGCAGCTTCTGCCTGAGCAAAAAGTGCTTGGGCATAAGTTACTAAATAAACAGGAGCATCTTGGGCATGGATAGCATCACCAAGAAGGGCGTATTTTTCTGTATCAATATCAATAGTTTCACCAAATACAAGGCCAGTATAATCTCCATCCGTACGGTTTGGATTTGCGTAAACCATCAGTCGTGGGTCTCCTACCGGTTTCATTTTGTCCATCAATGTTGCACTGATTGCCCACCATTCTCTTCCCTGAAGATCGATTTGTCCAAACCAATAATTCTGATTGTTAGCGTCGGCTAAATGTTTAAACACTAAATTTCCGCTATTGGAATCCAAAACTCCTTCTTGTAAAGCTTCAGTAAATTTTTCTTTTCCTAGAGTAGGGTTAACTTCCGAAAGGCGAAGCGCCATTAGCATTTTCAGCGTGCCTGCAAGTTTGGACCATTTGGTCATATCACCATTATACATGATGTCATTTGTGATGCTACCTGGTACAATTGCTGCATTTGCTTCATCTAATAAGCCAAAAAGGCTTGTATAGATTGATTCCTGTGTATCATATTTAGGAGTGAAATTATCCGCTCCCTGTAAGGCATCGGTCATTGGTACATCTCCCCATCTGTCAGTAGCATGCCAGATATAATAAGCCTTTAGGATTTTAGCAACAGCTAGCTGATTTTCCACTGGACCTTCGGTTCCACTTAAGTCATCTGCAGAATTCAAAACTGTCTGTAAATTGATCAACGGGCCTTGATATAACCAGTAGAAGCTTGTGCTTGATTGCGGATACAAAGACGCATTTACATATTGTGTTTCCGATAGGTATTGAGACATAAACTCACCCTGAGGAGAGGAGCTAAGTCCTGATAGGGAAAGCATAGCATTTGCAATCAATTGTGTTCCAGAAGCCTGACTTGGGACGTTTGGATTGATGTTTATATCTTCATCGAAATTGTTACAGCCTACCAATAGAAGCGCTGTAACGATTATTATATTAAGCTTTTTCATGATTTCTGTAATTAGAATGTAACGTTAAGATTGAAACCAAAGGAACGTACACTTGGTAATTGTCCAGATTCGTACCATCCTATAGCTTGAGATCCAGTAGAAAGCTCTGCAGGATTTATACCCTTAGGAGCATTTTGGAAAAGCATAGCTAAATTTCTACCTACTAAAGCGACTCTTACATTTTCAACAGGAAGTTTAGCATGTTGTGCCTTATTGAAGTTGTAGCTTAAACTTACTTCTCTCAGTCTGATGAAGGAGGCATCATATAACCAATCTTCGTAAATTCTTCTTGCCACTACTCCATAATAGGCTTTTGCGTCTACAAAAGCAGTGACATCTTCTCCAGTTTCGGCAGATATACCTTCTACTTTCACTCCACCACCATCTTCAAGAGGATCCCTTACATTCATGCCGTTTTCGTTGGTGGCAGCGGAAAGGGGATCTAAACCGGTTCTTACTGCTAACATTTTAGATCTTGAGAAAAATTGGCCACCGGCTTGGAAGTCAATCATAGCCGCTAATTGGAAATTTTTGTAGTTCAAGACATTTTGAAAGCCACCATTAAATTCAGGAAGAACTGTTCCAAAATCATGAGTGGCATCTGTGTACAGTGGTAAATTATTGCTTCCTAATAGGATTTTACCAGTTGCTTCATCTCTTTGATAAGCTTGACCTACAAGGCTACCGAATGGTTTTCCTACGTAGGAATTCAAATAACTCGTAGTTGAAGAATAAGTAGTGCTTCCATATTGATATACATCAATTCCAGGATAGAGCTCAACCACTTCATTTCTATTTCTACTGAAATTCAAAGACATATCCCAATTGAAATGCTCTGAGCGGAAAGGTGTGGCAGTTATTGCTAATTCAAGACCTTTATTTACAATTTCACCAGCGTTTATCGTTGCTGAACCATATCCACTTGCCCCGGAAATATCCAGATTTAAAATTTGGTTGACATTTCTTTGGTTATAGTAAGTAAAAGATAATCCTACTCTGCCTTCATAAAATTTGAAATCCACACCAGCTTCATATGAATGAGCAAATGAAGGTTTGATGTTTGGGTTATTCAAATTGTCTGGGACAGAAAGCGTGTTGACCGTCTGATCGCCTGAATAGACAGTTCCGACATTATAAAATGAAGTAGTACTATAAGGACTCAAATCGGAGCCTGCTTGTGCATAACTTAGTCTAAGTTTACCCAGAGTCATTGCTTCAGATTTAATCCATTCACTGAATACTATTGATGCAGAAAGTGATGGGTACCAGTAGGAGTTATTATCTACTGGTAATGTACTTGAATTGTCATTTCTGATGGATGCATCTAAGAAATAGATGTTATTATATCCCAAAGAAACCATGGCATAAGCACTCTTGATTTGCTTTCTTTGAAGATAGGAGGTTGTAGAAGGTCTGTCAATAGAAGCATTAATATTGTAAAAACCTGGAGATGAAAGTCCTCCCACTGTAGCCATGGATAAATAAGAATAGTTTCGGTCATATAAATTTCCACCAACATTTGCGTCCAGAGAGAACTTATTCCATACTTTATTGTATTGGGCTAGAAACTCATAGTTCATTTCAGTGTTTTGATATTTACCGATAGAATACCCTGGGTTCCCTGTACCACCAAATGATGCTCTAGAATTGATGTTTTGTGTGTACATGTCAGATCGGACAAAAGCACTTATTTTCAATTCTGGTAAAAGCTGATATGAAATCCCTACATCACCAAAAAATCTATCTCTGTTATCATCGCTGTAATTTTCGTTTGCTAGGAAGTATGGATTTGCCCAATATAGCGGATTGAAATTCGTGATCTCCCCTGTAGAACTACTAGGCCGTCTTAGATTCCAATGAAGAAACGTTCCATCATCATATTGGTAGTCCTTAAGCCTGTTCATATCCAAAGATCTTTGGAACCATTGGCCCATATATCTTGAGCCATCTTCGGATCCCTGCCCTGGACGACGACCCTTATTGGCCGCATAGTTAATGTTGGTAGTTATTCTTATTTTTTTGGTAAGATCAACACCTAGACCTAGTCCCACGTTGTTTCTCTTTAATGAGGTGTTAGGCTCGACCCCTTGAATACGTGTGTCATTTAAACTCACTCTAAAATTGGAGTTTGCACCACCACCTGTAATGGTTACCCCATTGTTTATGTTTGTGCCAGTTTCATAGTAGTCTTTAATGTTGTCAGGTTGAGGGACAAAAGGACTAAGCTGACCATATGTGGGATCTTGCGGGTAAAAGCTCATAACATCTCGAACCAGCGTTCCGTCCATTTTAGGTCCCCAGCTTTCATCGACAGCTATATCTACATATTTGTCGCCATTTGGTAATGTACGCCAGCTTTGACTAGAGCCACCTCCATATATGTCCTGATATGGCATTAAATTGGAAACTTTATCCACTAACACAGATGAGCTCAATTCCACCTTTACATCGGAGCCTTTTTTGCCTTTTTTGGTAGTAATCATCACGACACCGTATTGACCTCTGATTCCATAAAGAGCAGATGCTGCTGGGCCTTTCAAAACGTTGATCGTCTCGATATCTTCAGGGTTAATGTCCTGACCAAGGTTACCGTAATCTTGACCTGAAGAACCTGAGAAATTTGAGTTTGAAATAGGAGTTCCATCCACTACCATCAATGGCTCTCCTCCTCCTGAAATGGAGTTCACGCCTCTGATTTTTATTTTTTGGGTGCCTCCCATACTTGCTCCAGATGAGCCTGTAACTTGCACACCAGCTATTTTTCCTGATAATGAACCTAATACGTTTTGTTCTTTAGTGTAGGTGATATTTTCTCCCTTAACTTCTTGAGTGGAATAACCGATCGATCGCTCATCTCTGGTAATACCTAGTGCTGTCACCACGACTTCACCTAGTTGAGAAATATCTTCGGCTAAACTGATATTGATATTAGTAGAATTACCTACAATTTTCCGTTGGGAGGTGTACCCGATAAAGGAATAAACCAGAACTGATTCTGCGCCTGGTACAGTAATGGAATAATTTCCATCTAAGTCAGTCACGGTTCCCGTGGAGGAATCTTGAATAACTATACTCACTCCAGGAAGTGGTTCCCCGTCTTCCTGTGCTGTTACTCTTCCTTTGACAGTTTGCTGGGCATAGAGTGGTATACTAGCCAGAAACCCCAAAAGAAAAAGCAATGTCATTGCGTAGCTTTTCTTCATGTGCTTTTTTGTTTATGGATTATTAATTGGTTTAACTTTTATTCTTGCAATTCCTTGCATGATTTAAACAGCAAGAAAATAGATGATAATACAAGTAAGTGTTCTTATCTGATTGATGGTTAGTCTATTGATGATGGTTTGGTTCTACGGTCCTGAATTTGACCATTCTCCCCAAAATATGCCGTTATCAACAAGAGTTCACTATTTGTTATTGTCATCAATTCATAAATTAAGGATAAAGGATCATTTATTTCAATTTTTTGGACTTGATTTTTATGGTATTGACAATAATTTATTCTTTTTCAAATATAATTTGCCCTTGCCTGTTTCTGCCGTATTATATTTTGAATACTGGCAATAATTAGCTAAACGGCTAGAATAGAGGACATAAAAAAAGACTGCCTTGGTATAGGCAGTCTTTCAAGAAGAGAAAAAGATAGTCGATTAATTCACTTTCTTTATTTCAGTGATTGTTTCAGTTACCACTTTTTTACCGTCTTCATATTTGATTTCTTTTTTGATTTCCATTTTCTCAGACATGCCAGCAGTATGAGGACGTTGACTGATATGAGGCGCGATTATCAAAGCTACGATAGACATCAATTTAATCAGAATGTTCATGGAAGGTCCAGAAGTATCCTTGAAGGGATCACCAACTGTATCACCAGTTACGGAAGCTTTGTGTGGCTCAGACTTTTTGTAATACATCTCACCATCGATCTCCACACCTTTTTCAAAAGACTTCTTGGCATTATCCCAAGCGCCACCTGCATTTGACTGAAACATTCCCATCAATACGCCTGATACAGTCACACCAGCGAGTAAACCACCTAGCATTTCGGCAGAAGAAACTTGCTCGAATACACCCTGAAAGCCAAAACCAACCAAAATAGGAGTGATCAATGCAATGGCTCCTGGTAGCAGCATTTCTCGAAGAGATGCTTTAGTAGAGATCTCTACGCACTTATCGTACTCAGGCTTTGCTTTGTATTCCATGATACCTGGAATTTCTCTGAATTGGCGTCTTACTTCATTCACCATGTCCATCGCAGCTCTACCCACAGCCGCTATAGCTAGGGAGGAGAATATATATGGAATCATACCGCCGACAAATAGGGCGGCCAATACTGGTGCTTTGAAGATGTCAATCGCATCAATTCCAGCTACACCCACAAAAGCTGCAAACAATGCGAGAGAAGTCAAAGCTGCTGAAGCGATCGCGAAACCTTTACCAGATGCTGCTGTAGTATTACCTACAGCATCCAAGATATCAGTACGGTTTCTTACTTCTTCAGGGAGCTGACTCATCTCAGCAATACCACCTGCATTATCTGCGATTGGCCCGAAAGCATCGATGGCAAGTTGCATGGCAGTAGTAGCCATCATACCAGCGGCGGCAATTGCTACTCCATAAAGACCAGCAAAAGCATATGAACCCATGATACCACCTGCCAAGACTAGTATAGGAAGAACTGTGGATTCCATTCCAACTGCAAGTCCCGCAATGATGTTGGTCGCATGACCAGTTGCTGATTGCTTAATGATGGATTGCACTGGACGCTTGCCCATAGCCGTATAATATTCAGTGATAATACTCATCAGAGTACCTACTACCAGACCAAGGATGATCGCATAGAATACATCCATATTGGTAAAGTCATATCCACGAATAGACAAGGTCTCTGGCAGCATGTATTTCACTACAAAGAATGATGCGATACCTGTGAATACAATCGAAGACCAGTTGCCCATGTTCAAGGCATGCTGTACATCACCTTTATCGTCCTTAATCGTGACGAAGAACATTCCCAAAATAGAGAATACGATTCCCAAACCAGCCAATACCATTGGTAGTAGGATAGGAGCGATTCCTCCGAAATTATCTATAGAAACAATCTCACGTCCTAGAACCATGGTAGCAAGGATGGTGGCTACATAAGAACCAAACAAATCCGCACCCATACCAGCTACATCACCTACGTTGTCACCTACGTTATCAGCAATAGTTGCAGGGTTTCTTACGTCATCTTCAGGTATTCCAGCTTCTACTTTTCCTACCAAATCAGCTCCTACATCGGCAGCTTTGGTATAAATACCACCACCTACACGAGCAAAAAGTGCTATAGATTCAGCACCAAGTGAGAAACCAGCAAGTACTTCCAGTGCTTTTTCCATTTCCACCCCATTCACTCCAGCACCTACACTTTGTACATACATATTATAAAACAGGATGAATAAAGAGCCTAGGCCAAGAACTGCCAAACCGGCAACTCCAAGTCCCATTACAGAACCGCCAGTGAAAGACACTTTAAGGGCATGTTTCAAACTAGTTCTAGCTGCTTGGGTGGTCCTTACGTTCGCTTTGGTAGCGATATTCATTCCTATGTACCCTGCAAAGGCTGAAAATACAGCTCCGATAAGGAAGGAAATGGCGATAACTGGACTAGATGTCTCGACGGACATTCCCGACCATGCCAAAAGTATGACTGCAATGACCGCAAAATAGGAGAGTACCTTCCATTCGGCTTTTAAGAATGCCATGGCTCCGTCAGCTATATAGCCGGCGAGTTCCATCATGGTTTTGTCTCCTGTTTCCTGCTTGGTTACCCAGGCAGATTTTATGGCCATCACGATCAGGCCCACCAGTCCCAACGCGGGGACTACATAAATCAAAGCTTGTTCCATAGAGTATGTCGACTGTTATTTTGAAATTGTTAATTGAGCAAATATAGAACTTCTCATTTACCGACCAATCTCAGCTCGCTATAGTTTAATTCTCAAGTAATTAGTGATATTTTAGTAATACAGTAATAGAATTACTATTTAATTTCCAATAATTGATAAATTATCTAGCTTTCATTGAAATATGATAATCTAGTTAGTCTATCCAAATCATAAAAGTTTTGCAGCTTTATCATCCTATTCAAAAAATGTTGTTCTGTTCTAGAAAGGCTTATGCGTAATTTTAGACATCTTGGTAGAATAATTTAAATAACTAAAATTCAATTGATTAAAGCTGTTGATGTCAATTTATATAGTAAATTGGTTTCATAATATTTTTAAAAATCACCCTAAAGCCTGTGGATTTACTTCTTGAAAATTTTGAGTGCACAATAAGGAAACTGTTTGCCGAACGGCTAAATCCTAAGCTTTGTTACCACAATTTGGATCATACGCTCACTATTGTAGACAAGGCGAAGGAGATAGGGGAATACAATGATTTGGGAAATGAACAGTTGGAAGATTTATTCCTAGCAGGCTGGTTGCATGATGTGGGCTATTGGGAAGGGATTGCACAAGATCATGAGGAAAGAGGTGCTGATTTTGCCCAGGACTTTTTGCCTAAATTTGGAATTGATCAAGCTAGAATTGACAAAATTCGTGGAGCTATCCTAGCGACTAAAGTGCCGCAGCAACCTCATAATCTCATCGAATCAATAATTTGTGATGCTGATCTTTATCATCTGAGTTCTACACAATGCTATGCTCAAACCTTATTGTTGAAAAAGGAATATGAACAGCTTAATAATCAGTCTGTAGTACTTTTGGATTGGTTGCGGAACTCGGAGGATTTTATGAAAAACCATCAGTATCACACCGATTATGCCCTCGAGTTTTTTCAGCTAGGAAAAGATAAAAACCTGAAATTTCTCCAGTTAAAAATAGAAGAACTAGCTAAGGCTGAAATTTGAATGCTTTAATACTGTAGTCCTTCTAGATATTTCTCATATCCTTTTGGTTGACTGTATAGCAGATTAGGCTTGTGATAATTTCAAATATGATTGGATATTTTTCTAGTCAATACCCAGGATTCATTGTTGTATTCCCAGCTTTGATCCACATTGGTATTGGTGAAAATAGCACAGACGTAATCTCCTTGTGGAGAATTCACCAGAAACACCTCGGATCGAGGGCTTCGGATTTGATTTTTCGTACTTTTTAATCGGCAAAAAATACTTAACAGCCTATCGTGATAGTTTCGTGATGATTAGATTATAACTTTCCAATTCACTTTATTTTCAGATGAAAAAAGTACTTATAGTAGAAGACGATCCCAATATTAGTCAGTTGATACAGATTCATCTGAAGGATTTGGACTATGACATCAAAGTAAGGAATAATGGTCGAGAAGGATTTGAAGAGGCGAATACCAATCCTTATGATCTCATTATTCTAGACATTATGCTGCCCGAAATGGATGGCATTGCTATCTGCCAGCGTCTTCGTGCCTTGGATAATTTCACACCTATTCTTATGATCACGGCCAAGTCTGAGGAAATAGACAAGGTTATCGGTTTGGAATCTGGAGCAGATGATTACATCACCAAGCCCTTCAAGATCCGAGAGTTTATCGCAAGAGTGAAGGCTATTATGCGACGTCAAGATCAGTTTGCGATGCTTGCCGCAAATGATGTGAAGTTGATCAAATTTGAGTCTCTGGAAATAGATGAGAAAAAGCGGAAAGTAATTCTACTTCAAAAGCGAGTGGATTTGACTCCCAAGGAATTTGACCTGCTAGTACTCATGGCTAAGAATCCAGGGAGAAGCTATTCCCGAGGAGAACTCCTTGAATTGATATGGGGATATGATTTCTCAGGCTACGAGCATACTGTAAATGCACATATCAACCGGCTTCGTGCCAAGATAGAAGCGGATCCAAATAACCCAAATTATATCCTTACCACTTGGGGAGTAGGATATAGATTTAATGATGAATTTTAAGCAGCAGCCATGAAAAGTCTATTTCTGAGAATTTCTCTCATCTTTATTTTGGTCTTACTAATAGTGGGCTGTTCTTATATTTTTATTACGGCGATCACAGCTCAGCGTTATTTCCAAGAAACAACACAGCGCTTGAATGCTACCGTTGCCGAATATATGATCGAGGAGGTCAATCCCTTTGTGGATGGCGAAGTGAATGAAGCTGCGCTAGGAACGATTATGCATTCCATGATGGCTGTGAACCCAGGGATAGAGGTTTATTTGCTTGATCCTACTGGTGAAATTCTCTCATTTGTAGTGTTGGATCAGCTGGTCAAACTGAAGCGTGTAGAGTTGGCGCCAGTTAAAGAATTTATTGCTGCCAAAGGCGATGATTTTGTAATGGGGGATGATCCTAGAAATCCTGGCGAAAAGTCTGTTTTCTCCGCTACTGCAGTTTATGAAGATGACAAGTTACTTGGCTACGTCTATATCATTTTGGCAAGTGAAAAGTATGAAACCATTTCTTCTGGAGTACTTGGGAGTTACTGGATGCAGTTAACCTTCAATTCCATTTTGATCACTCTCGTGGTGGCTTTGCTTATTGGTTTGGTTTTGATCGCATGGCTTACTCGTCATTTGCGTACTATAGTCAGGACAGTAGAGCGTTTCAAAGATGGTGATCTACATGCACGAGTACCACACTACAAAACCAACTCTGAGTTTGCTGTGCTGGGAGAAACATTCAACCACATGGCGGATAGGATACTTAATAATATAGAAGAGCTGAAAAATGTGGATAGTCTGCGTAGAGAATTGATAGCAAATGTGTCCCATGATCTCCGAAACCCACTAGCGATTATCAACGGCTATATAGAAACCCTGCAAATGAAAGGGGAATCAATTTCGCCCGAAGAGAAGGAAAGCTACCTGAAAATCATAGGCAATAGTACTGATAAGCTGACCAAGCTGGTCGCCGATCTATTTGATCTATCCAAATTGGAATCAGGACAGATGCAGGTCAAGAAGGAAAATCTCAATATTCAGGAACTCCTATATGACAGTAGCTTGAAATATGAATTGCTAGCAAAATCAAAAAATATAGCCATAGAAACTGCTATTTCTTCTTCACTTCCACTGGTCAATGCAGATCTATATTTATTAGACCGAGTGATCCAAAACCTATTGGATAATGCCGTGAAATACACTCCTCAGGATGGTGAAATAAGTATTGAAGCCTCTTCTGTAGCCGGTGCCGTGGAGGTCAAAATCCGAAATTCAGGTGGAGGAATTCCACAGGCCGATTTGGAAACTATTTTTGATCGATATTATATGATTGATAGGGAGAGGGAAGGAGTAGAAGGCTCTGGACTTGGTTTGGCGATTGTGAAGCGAATCTTGGAAGTTCACGGTTCTGAAATCCATATTGAGTCGGATTCGAATAGCTTTACGGAGTTTATTTTTGAGTTGCCTGTGGAGCAGGCTTAATTTCCTGTTGCTGTTTGAAGTTTTGGTAGAAGGTGAAAAGTTGTGAATTGTTAGAGGTAATATGTGAAAAGTAGCAGGTAGGAAATAGTGATATTTATGATGAATAATAGTTGTTGATTGAGAGTGTTATTTGAACTATGAGAATTGTAAATTCGAATATAAAAAGCTAATATATTGTTGTTTAACCTATATTAGAATGAATCATCACTTTAGATTAGACTAAAGAAGGCCAGCGATTAATTGCTGGCCTTCCTTGGTTATATTAACGCAGGTGTTTTCGTTTTTATTTCAATTAAACTCAGCATAGCCAAATGGGATAGCGGCGGCACCGCACCAGAGGATTCCGTGTGTAAATTTGGCGCTAGGGAAATTGGGCAGTTTGTAATAATGCTCTCCTGGTGCATCCACTACAGCAACTAACTGAAAACTGGACGTTTCTGATAGTGTTAAGTTTTTTGAATCGGAAAGATAAACTGTAACTGTTCCGGTGTGAAAACTGGAATTGAAATCATCGCTGAGTTTAACAAAAAAGTCACCGCTTTCATCGGTAACGAGGTCTATCATTCCCTTGGTATTTGAACCACTTTGAGATGTGAATGTTCCCATTTTGAGCACATCTACTTTTCCTATGACTTTCGCTTCGCCTGGTTTATCAGGAACACCAGCTACATCAGCGGGAGTTGATGGCTGAGGATCGTCCGAGCTGCTGCACGAGCCGAGTGAAATGACTAGTAAAATGAGGAGTATATAATTGAATGAATGTTTCATGGTTACTAGGGTTTGAAATTTTCCAGATTACGAAAGAGTATTCTATTTCTACTGTAATTGATAATTCCTTGTTTCTTCAAGGTAGAGAATGTTTTAGTAACTGTTTGCCGACTTGAGTCGGAAAGCAAGGCAAAATCCTCATGTGTGAGGTTGATTTTGAGTAGAGTTTCATCTCCATATTTCTTCCCGATCTTTATGGCAAGTTCTTTCACAACTGCTTTGATACGCTGATCTGCATCAAGGGAAATCAATCGTTCATGTCGATGAGATGCTTCTATTGTGCGGTCCACTAAGTGCTGTGTGAGTTTTGCTTTACCTGCTTGGCTAAGATTGCAAAAACTATCTATTTTTTGGATCAGAGTTCCTTTTTCTAAGGCAATAGCATAGCTGAGATTTTTTATTGGCAAAGCATTATTAAAGTCTCCTTCACCTATTATTTCACCAGCTGTAGCGATTTTTAAGATCGTCTGAAAACCGTTTGGAAGCATCTTCTGTAGTTTAACGCTACCTGCTTTCACTAAGTAGAATCCTTCAGATATCTGGTCTTGCTTATAAATAGCTTGCCCTTTTGTGTAACTCTTAAATGAGGGGAAAGTTATCTGAACGGTTTCTCGATAAGGTTGAATTAGGCTAGTATTCATGGTTTCTTTGGTTTGTATTCGTAATAGACTCCAAAGCCAATTACGCCTGAGGAGTAAATGTTTTTGCGCTTGAATATCCAGTCGTTGAAATTCCTATAATTCACAGTCACATGTATGTTTTTGTAAACGGGCACAGAGGCGCCAAAGCTGTATGCTGTGTATTCAGAACCATCTCCTCGTACAAAGTCCGTAGCTACTTCTACTTCATTGACCGAATTAAGTGCGTTGAGTCGGGCGTTCACCCAGACTAAATCAGCTATATGATACCCTATTTCGGCTCCTATGGCAAATTGGTCTGAGAAAGAAATCCCTTCATATTGGGTTCTAAAATTGTAAGAGCTAAAAAGATTTCCATACAGTGGAATGTCAGGGAGTGCGAAAGAACTCGCTAGGGTAGTCCAAACATTAAATTCTCCATCTCCTGAAGGTAAATTGATTTGCTCGAAATCATTGACCGTGCTCTGAGCAAAGTTATTTGCTCGGCCAATTGGGAATTCGGGAGCTATAGAAATGCTGAGTGGTAAATATTTTTTGAGTAATGAATGCTTAAACTCTAACCGTAGATCTCCAAGACCGCTTACAGTTTCTGTGGTTTCGAAACCATTCCAAATTTGAAGTGGCCAGTTGGCAATAATGGTGAATTTGTCTGTGACGCCGTATTCCCCATAGAAGACAAGAGATTGCTGCGAAAATTGATTGGTTTCCAATAAGTCCCCAGTTAGGGAGTAATAGTCATCAGATTTCATGGACTGAAAACTTAGCTGGTAAAAACCTTCAGTTTTCTCCTTAGTCCAGCCAGATTGCGCAGCTGCCTCAAAAGTAAAAAAGCACATATACCCAAGGCCGAAGACTTTGAGTATAAGTGATTGGATGTTGTGGAATTGCATCTTTTTATAATAGTGGCGCATTTCCAAAAGGAATTCCTACAGATCCGCACCATAATAATACATGGGTATATTTTGCTGTGCTGACACCAGTAGGAACAGCAAAGCTGTTTGCACCAGCCATTCTCACTGGCCCCATTACCAATAAATCAGGATTTCCATTTGCAGGATCCGCCATGAATGTATCCGAGGTGGATAGGTAGACTGTTACCGTTCCAGTCGCAAGTGCCGTGTTGAAGTCTGAGCTGAATTGTAAGAATTCTTTGCCTTCCGCGTCGGTGCCTATCTCCGCGGTCCCCATGGATCCAGCGGCATTTTGATCCACGAAATTTCCACTACGAGCTACATTCAAAGAACCAGTGGGCTGTGTAGGATCAATAATAACGGGGTCTTTATCATCGGAACAGGAGACAAGGCCTAAAAAGGCAACGTAAAATAGAATAACTGCTTTTTTCATGATACTGTGGTTTTGATTTATCCAAAATTGCCGCAAGGGTATCACAAAAAAGTCACGGAAGAATAAAGAAATTAAACTGAGGCTTGTTTTCTTTGGGGATTACAACACAAAAGCTATGGCTGAAGACGATAATAAAATTGCTGATTTCCTAGAATCTAAAGATAAAATCAAAGATTACAGTCCAATGCTGAAGGCACTTTGGTATGATGGGAATGGTGACTGGGAAAAAGCACATGATCTAGTGGATGGCCTTGACGGAAAAGCAGCTGCAAGAATTCATGCTTATCTGCACAGAAAGGAAGGCGATCAATGGAATGCTGATTATTGGTATAGAAGAGCAGGAGTGGAAAGACCTGATATGACCTTAGAAGAGGAGTGGGGAATGTTGTTGAAGCAATATCAAGTTTGATTTTTCTTAGATTATTCCTCATAAATTTGCTTTAATTTCTAAAAAATACCCTGTATAGGGTATGTTTTCACTTGAGCTTCTTGAGTATTTTTGACTTTGCAATTAGTCATCAGCCTATCTATGAAATTCTTCTACCTTGCTTCAAGTCCAAATGCCAATGGCCTACACGAAGTTCACGATCGTGAATGTGAAGATATTCCAGGTTCCTACGATCGAGATTACCTAGGTCCTTTCAACAACGGAAATGAAGCTATACGAAAAGCATTATCAATAAAAGAGAAAGTTGGCTTATGCGAGAATTGCTGTAACTCTTCTAGCCAGACTATTTTTCAGAATGAAAGCAATAATTTGAGTCAATAAGAATGTATTCATTTTTTTAGGTTGATAAAAGAGTTAGTGCTAGTAGGCGGAGTTTGAATAAGTAGTTTTTTGGGAAGGAATTGGGAAAGCAGTATCTTGATAGAGATTATTGCTTTCAACCCTTTAACCTCCATTCGATGAATTTTATCTCAAGACGTACCACAATCAAGTCATTAGCACTAGGTGCAGGTGTTGGCCTGATATCTCCTTTTAATGTTTTTTCCTCAACTAAGGCACGAAAAGAAAAGCTTGGAGTAGCCTTAGTAGGCTTGGGCTATTATAGCACTGACCTACTAGCTCCAGCTCTGGAGAAAACAGAGAAGTGCTATCTCGCTGGTATAGTGACTGGAACACCCACCAAAGCATCTGTATGGAAAGCTAAATACAAGATTCCGGAGAAGAATATCTACAATTATGACAGCTTCGATACAATTGCTGAGAATCCGGATATTGACGTGATCTACATCGTATTGCCACCATCTATGCATATGGAATATGTAATCCGAGCGGCTAAGGCTGGCAAGCATGTTTGGTGCGAGAAACCAATGGCTGTGACAGTAGAAGAGTGTCAGGCTATGATAGATGCCTGCAAGCAAGCGAATGTTTCTTTATCTATAGGTTACCGTTGTCAGCACGAACCTAATACTAAAGCCTTTCAGAAAATTGTACAGGAGAAGAGCTTAGGGAATGTGTTGGGTTTGGATTGTGCAGCTGGATACAGAGAAAATCGAACTGATCACTGGAAGCAAAAGCGTGAAATGGGTGGAGGGGTGATCTATGATATGGGAGTTTATGCTATTCAAGGAGCTAGGCTTGGCACTGCCATGGAGCCAATAGCTGTAAACTCTGCAAAGGTGTGGACTGAGCGTCCTGAGATTTACAAAGATGGATTAGGTGAAATAGTAGAAGCTGAATTGGAATTTCCAGGTGGAGTAATAGGTACTATAAAAACCTCTTTTGGCGGGAATATGAACTTCCTTAATATCAAATGTGAGAAAGGAATGATAGAGATGGCTCCCTTTTCTGCCTATGCGGGTAACAAAGGGACAAGTCCTTTAGGAGAAATTAATTTTCCTTTTCAACAACCAATGGAGCAAGTATGGCAGATGGATGATGACGCACAAACAATTATGGACGGAAAACCACAATCTGTACCTGGTGAGGAAGGACTTCGGGATATTCGAATAGTTCAGGCAATATTAGAATCTGCAGAAAAGGGTACAAAGGTGCTGATCTAGCTAGACTATATTCCTTTTTGGGCAATCTACAAACCAATTTGGGGAGAGCAGAGGCATTTTTGCTAGATTATTAAACTCAATTTTTGGCATGAAATGTTGCTAAAAATTGAATAAAAGGTTCGTTTTGATGAAAACATCATTTTTCTTCACGAAAAATTAAAAATAAACGCCAAAAGACTTCTAATGGCACTATAAATGATGTTTATTGTACTCAATTACATTTTATAACCAACCAATAAAACGATTATGAGCAAACACCAAGAAGTTAAAGATTTGGTCGATTCTTTAGAAGCAGACTTTGCGAAATTTTATGAAAATGGTAACAAAGCAGCCGGAACAAGAGTAAGAACGGGCATGCAGGCTATCAAAAATCTTGCACAGGAAATCAGAGCTGAAGTAACAGCAATCAAGAATTCCGCTAAATAATTATTTTAGTGCTTACCAAAAAAGCCCTGATAGAAATTCTATCAGGGCTTTTTCAGGTTTAAGAGGAAAACTATTTGGTGGTGATTATACCATCTTTAACCATTTGATATTCTACTGCCTGAGCAAAGGCTTTAGAGAAAGTCTCTATTGACGTGGGATTGGTAGTCTCTGACTGTGCAGACCATACCAAAGCTTGAGTTTGCGCATCGTATAGGTTCATTTCGATGTAATAATTCTTGTCAGTGGCATAATAACCTGGATCATACATGATAGGGTTATAGTAAGAATAATAACCGTAAAACCCACCATAAAATCCACCATATCCCATAGGAGAATACATAGAGGTACCAGGTACATATCTCGTTTCAGAAGTTTGATCGAGCAGTGCTACGGTTAAGATAGCATCGTGACCTGCGTCCTGAATGGCCTTGACAGTTTGGTCTTTGTTCTCTGGGGTGGCTTTGAATCCAGGAGGGATTATATCAAAGCTACTATTTGCAGTAATTCCATCTTTTTCAAGAATCGCATCGATATCATTCTCGATAGTTTGTCTAGCAACTAGTTGTTCTGTAAGTGCAGTCACAAATAAATTGCTGTAGCCTCCGGCTTTTGCCTGTGGCGCTTTCCAAGATCCTGTGATTTTGGTGCTCGGTGCACATGCTGCTACCATCGCAAGTAGAAGTAGTGCTACGATTGAATTCGATTTTCTCATTTGTTCGGTTAATTTATTGATTAGTTTTTATTATCTATTGCTTCAAATACTTCCTGGACTGCAGCTTTTATGGCGGCTTGTTTCTTTTCTTGTTTGGTCGGGATGATTTTTGATACCAAACCGACCCAGGCGGCTTTATTGCTCTGTGCATCTACAAAATGAACGGTCAAGGTACCTTCCCTGTATTTGTTGACTACTATTTCCTGACTTTGCCAAGTGTAGTTTCTTTGACCCATGTACATAAATGGATCTGTAGTAAGGTTTGTTTCACGAGTTTGCTCCTTTTCTTCTACAGCAATTCCCAAATTGATTTTAAGTTGCGGATTTGTCTTATCTTCAGACAAACCTCTAGCTTCCATTTGCTTGTTGATTTCGTCTTTTAGGTAATTGACAGACAATTCGAAACTTGCATTATGAGCTTCCTCTACCTCTACATCCAAAAAGGCGTAACTGTTGTAATCTGTCAAATCAAAATCGTCATACAATCCTGATTCAACAGTGACATTTGTCGTGCTACAGGATATTAAACCCATCACTAGGGATAGCCATACATAGGTTAATTTTCTCATAAGATAGCTTGAGTGATAATTGAGTTGGTTTTCAATAGAAATACGCGTTAGTCGAGGTATTGTTTGAATCCAACTTTTCAAGGGGGAAGAATTAGTGAGTTCAGTAGTCTTAGAATCGCTATCTACTCAGTTTTTGATTAAAAAGCAAAGTGGATAAAAAAACATCCGACAAGTAAGACTTGTCGGATGCCTGTTGATGCTGTTACATATTTCACTTAACGTATAAACAAGATGCCAAAATCAAGTCCAATTGTTGATTGTCCATCTAGGTTACTGCTACTAAAGGATTGGTAATATTTCGCTCCTAATTTGAATCCGACGTTTAGTGCTGGACGATACATTAGTCCAAGCTCTGGTCTCAATGCAAATTGCCAATGCGTATCTTCAGAAGAGAATATTCCCATTTCGATTCTTCGGTCATGAGCGATTGTTCCTACTCCCAAACTTGCATATGGTTTGAATTCGCCTGTTTGATTGGCATAATAAGTACCTGTTACAAGGATAGGGTAGCTGTTCTGATATCTGTATTGAACTCCAGATAGAGATGCTGATCCTTCCGTGTATACTTTATCTAATTCTCTTTTATAAAGTGTGGTATTTCCAATTTCCCCACCAACTGCAAAACTTCGAGTGATAAATCTCTGATATTCGAGTTTGATACCTCGCCCCGATACTTGATCGATGTAATCTGCAGTGTTTCCTGTTGGAATAGAAACAGAGTAATTGATTGAGAAGATAGATGTTTGTGCTTGTGTAGCTCCGGCAAAAAACATTACCAGAAGCGCTACTAATATGATAGACTTTTTCATGATTATTTTGCGAGGTAAGGTGATTGTTCGAAAGCTTGATCAATAGTGCTATTGATTCGGTCATTAACAGAATTTACATCTCCTTCAAGAAGGCCATTTACAACAGCAGTCCATGAAACAGGGATTAGATCTGATTCAGAAATACTACCCGGGTCAGTCATTTGCATCAATAGCGTACCAGTACGAACTGTGGTCACTTGTGGTGGGTAGTAGCCTGGATAATACCAGCCCCATCCTGGACCCCATCCTGGATAGTACCAGTTCCAGTACCACCAATCGTAGTAAAAGAAGATTTCGTCAGTTTGAAATACTGTAGGTAAAATGATTAAATCAGGATTTGCACTTTTATCCACTTCAGTATAACCTGCATTCCGCATATTATCACGAATAGATGCTAAGATCCCTGCAGTGTAAACAGGAGAAACATAATCAGGTTCAGTATTGTCTCCTATGTTTACATTTTTGTTCGTTATTTTAACGATTTTATCGGGTACAGCAAAGGTCGATTTTGATGCGAAATCAAAATTGACATCGTAGTTTGTATAGACAACATCCAGTTCATCCACGTATTCTGCACCGTCTGGTGTGCAAGAAACCAGCAGATAGGAACTTAATACTCCTATTGCTAGAAATTGAAGTTTTTTAAGCATAATCTTTAGTTTGGTTTAATTTTCTTATTGATCTATAAATGGTAATTCTTGCTGTATCGCATTCCTGATTGTGTTGTGGATATAGGTGTCTATTTGCAAGAATTTTGCAGCGTCTACTGCAGACGTAGCTTTTTTAAACTTTTTGTAATAGCTAGAATGAAGCTTGGAAAGCGCTAAATCGTTTTTCAAGGTTCTGTTGGCTAAGTCATCCGCTTCATCATCTCCAATGCTCTCATATTCAGAAAGGAAATCATTAATGATATTCAACCTCTCTCTACCTAATTCTTTTCGTGACTCTTCGTATGCTTGATAAATTGTCCAAAAAGCAGGTGCAACCTCATCTGGCAAATCCATATATCCTTCAATGATTTGCTTTTTATCCATACCAAAGGCTGATTGGATAAGCGTGATTTCTTCATCTACCGAGCTTTGCGCAAAAGAAAGCTGATAAGAGGTGATGAGTAAGAATGCTGAAAGAAAAAATACGTTTTTCATTTTTAACATGTTTGTGAGGTTTAAAATTACTTCGCGGCAAAGTTAAGCTTAATTTAGATTTGAGTAATTTTTTTTAGACAAATTACCATACGTTATTCGGTGCTAATATCAGCTTTGATCTAAAAAGACTCATTTATATTGAGGTAAAAGCCAGAGTTGCCTTTCTGTCCAAATGCATAATCAGCTGTTATAGTTGTTCGTTTTTCCTTGTTAATCATTACTCGTAACCCAAGCCCATATCCAGGGTTGATCTTTTGCATAAGTTTCTCAGCAGTCATTTTACTGCTAAAGGAAGCGGCATTTACGAATACTGTTCCTCCAAATAGATCCTTGTTTCTCTGTAGAGGAAAGCGATATTCGACTTCAGTATAAGCCATATTTTCGCCACGGAATCTACCCTGAGCATAACCTCTACCAGTTCGGCCAAACATATCCCATCCAATTGCGGGTAGGTTCATATAGGGTAAATCTCCTGAAACCAAGAAATTCCCATAGGCCCATGCAGCGATAATATGCCTGTTTCTAGTATCACTAAGCTTGAAATAATGCCTGTAGTCCAATAGTAGGGTGGAAGACGATTTATCTGAACCTAGAAACTCAGGGTTTATCTTATAAGAAATCATCGCATAATTTTTCTCATAAGGAGAAACTGGCACATCTCGATTTTCCATTACAGCATTCAAGGAAATTCCTGATAGGGTATATGAATCAGTGGGAAAGCCTAATGATTCGTTGTAATAGTCATGACTAAATTCTCCTGTGATAGTAGCATCTTCATCAAGGAAGTTTTCAATTTTCTGATGAATATCTAAATGGTATCCTACGCCCAAATAGAACTCACTATCGCCAACTCTACGAAGCAAAGTCTCATAAAATCTTATCAGGGTAAAATCCATTTGTTGCTCACCTACCAATACGTCTGATTGAGTAGGGGCGAGGTAACTGGTTTCATTTGGACTGTTACTTCCCAGTCCATAGGTTGGTTGTGAAGTGATAAAGTACCGCCAGTCTCCTATCAGGTTCCATTGGTCATCCGCTAGGAAGACATTACTCTTGGAGCTGATAATCCATTGTTTTTTGGTGGTGTAGAGGAAGTTGAAAACTAAATTGGATTGGTGAGTAGAGCTTGGGTCTCCCATAAACCAAGAGTTGGAAGCTGCAACTCCAAACATCCAACCATTGGCTGGGTTATAGGCGATAGCTGGTAATGGGAGTATACTGAAATTATTTATTTTATTGGGGTGGTAGCTAGTTGTATCCTTTTCCTGAGCTAGGAGCTGAAGGTATGCTAAGTTCAATATAAAAATAACACATAGTTTTTTCATTAGAATGAAATGTCAAGTTGAAGCCTAAATCGGAGTTCATTGTCCTGCGGAAGCTCTTTGTCCTGAAAAGTAAATCTAGTCAATTCCGTAGTAAGCTTATTTTTATGCCCTGCAAAAAACCAGTTGAAAGCTACAGCAGCTTCTCTTTGTTTATTACTTGAAAAATTTAGATCAGGGTTTACTACGGCATATCTCAAAGCTATTTCTAAAGGTTCTGGCCAAAACTCTAATGCCTGATGAGCAAGATAACCAGCGGAGACATAAAAACCTCCAAGATCAGTTTCAATTTCATCAAAGTTGTCATATATATTTTTTCGATGAAATTCACTTGCCCAAGAGAAGCCTTTATAAATAAATGCTGTCTCAATCTGGAATTGATTTACCGTATATTGAGAGTCGTTAGTCCCTTCAAAGCCTATTAAATTCCCTCCTCCGGCAGTTGAAAACCGCGTGTATGGACTGGTGTTGGTGACTGCAGCAACCGCTATGATCCCCGCTGGCTTTTGAGATATATTTAAATCTCCTCCCGAAAAAGGAACTTCTCGTCCCAGAAAATTCCATTGAAATCTCCCGAAATACATCATCTTCGAATCATCATTTTGTGTAGTGCCACGACCCATCCCGGTTAGAATAGCTACCCAATAGTTGAAATTGGCAATTCCTCCACCATCAAGATTCCCGTAAACTTCCACTCCCTGCTGTCTATCTACAGTGAACTTCCTGTTGAGTATTGATCGATCTACCATTTGCTGATTACCACTAGAGATGAATCGTTCTCTGGTGTATTCAATCTTCCATTGACCAGCTTTGAATTTCATCCATGGCCACTTTTCGATCATGACTCTGTAGTCGAGCAGGATACTCCTCGAAAGTTCGTATTCAAAATAATATTTAAGCCAGGGTTGGTAGGCATGTCCACCTATTTTCAATCTTGCTCTATTGATTTTAAAAACCCGTTGATCTTGGTTTAGGAAATCAGCGAAAGTAATCGGATCCTGATCATCTGGCACTGCAAATCTCAATTGTAATCGAGCTGCTATTTGCATTTCATACTTACCATCTTCGGTCTTTAATATAAAGCCATTTGAAGTGTGATTGAGGAAGGTTTCTTTTTTCTTAGTGTCAGTTTTTGTGCTGTCTACTTCTTGCGCGGAGGTAGAATAGACTACCATGGTGCAGATTAAACAGAGTAATAATTTATGCCAAGGACTCCGCCTTTCCATCAGTATCCAATTCATTTATCCGCGTTTTTATGAGAATTTAGCCTGCAAATAACGAAAAAAGCATCAAGAAACTTTTCAAGTTCTTGATGCTTTTCGCCTAAACTAAGATTATTGTTTTATTTACCTGCTTGAGGAAGTCTGAAAACTAAGCCTCCTTCTAACCCAAACTGATACATAGAAGAGTAGCTAGAAAGTCCGCCTCCATATCCTCCAGTACCAAAGTAAAGTCCTCCACCAAATGCCTGAGTAGCAGAAAATAAGGATGCTTGAAGTCTAATAGCAATATTGTCAGCTACCCAGAAGTTTGATCCTCCACGGATATTCCAAGCGAATTTGGTTCCTGTATTATCTTTTCCAGTATCTGGGTTACCGATATTGAATATCCCCATGCCTATGCCCATACCACCAAATGGTTCGATTAAATCATTTATTGGAAAGTATCTTGTACCATTAAGCATCAACCAGTTGATTGCTACATCAAAATCAGTGTTTTGAATTTGACCATTGAAGATTCCACCATCCTGATACCTTGTAGGCGCGTTGGTGTCTTGACGTAAATACTGGATTTCAATTGCACCTCTATTAGGTATGTGGTATTCTATACCTGCTCCCCATCTTAGTCCATCCTGAATCTGCCCGTCGAAATAGGAGCTGTTTGAGTAATATGAATCTACCCTATCCTTGAATACATAACCCGCATAGGTGTTTATCCTTAGTTCTTGGGCAAGTGAGAGCGTTGAAAAGGCTCCAAGAAAGAGTAGAGAGAAAATTAGCTTTTTCATAATTATTTTGATTTGATATTAGTCTTTCTGAATACTGAGTGTCTATAATTAGTCACAAACTTAGATTTTTTTTCTATAAATATAAGGGACAGATTTCTTTATTGGTCATTTAGTTCATTGACAAGCTTAATTTTTTAGGACTCGTATTTCTACCTTACGATCTGTTTCTACGGAACCTTTAGAGTTTCCTCTGATTATTAGCCCACCATTACTTATGTTTATTCTTTCCGATGGGATCTTAAAGTAGTCTTTAAGTGCAGTAGAGACAGCTTCGACTCGCTTTTCTGTCAGGTTGAGATTATAAGAGACGGATCCTGTGTTGTCTGCAAACCCAACAAGCTCAACACTGACCTCTGGATTTTCTTTCATATAGTCTGCCACAGGAGATAGTTTGTCCCGTTCAGCATCTGTAAGTTCAGCATTGTTAACATCAAAGTACACTTCGATCTTACTTTGGTGTAGCAGAGTCTTGACATTTTTTTCCTGTATTTCTTTCACGGTGACCGTGTCCACCACGCGTGGGATATTTGATAGACTATCAATAATTAATGAGTCTTGTGCTATTCTAGCTCTAAGTGTAGAGTCATTTGCTGCCACTGCTGCAGCATTTTTCTTGTCACCACTATTAGAGATGGCGGCGGTAGTCGCAGCGGTTCCACCTACTAGTAATGCATCTCTCAGTAATCTGTTATTCTTCTCTTCTAGTTTATCCTGCTTTCTGGAATTTTTCTCCAATTTTTTAGCAGTTTTATCATCCATTCCAGAGGTTTCAATATTGAATTCTTGAGGTTCTGGATCATCATGCTTTCGGGATTCAACTATCTGATTTTGAGATGAGAAGGCCATCATCATTGCCGAATCTCTAGTTGCCTGAGCAGCTAACATATCAGATCTGAACTGCTCCATTTCTTCATCGAATTGCTCTCGTGTCATCGTATTAGAGGCTGTGGTCTCAGCATATACATCAGAAACCTGTGCAGTAGAATCAAGAGATAAGACGGCAGGATTGCTACTATATAAGATCTTACTTACCTGTCCAGGGTAAATTATCAGTTGATTCATCAAATTTGCGGAATCTAATTTACTTACAGATGCACTTCCAGTGTTCTTGACGGCATTAAGCGAGTCCAGCTTGAATTGAAACTCTGAGTGTTGAGACATGAGCTCAATCATTTGAGTTTCTACTGTTGATTTCTCAGTTTGCAGATTAGTAACTCTTACTGCCATGATATTCTCAGAGACAGAGGAATCTCTTTCGGCTAAAGCCAAAGCTTGGTCTATATTTTCTAGGTCACTTCCAGCAGTTGCTATGCTTTGTTGAACACCTTGTCTCTCAATAGTCAATGAATCAATTTGCAAATCAAGTTCAGCCAAAGTGGTAGAGTCAGTAATTGCTCCTTCAGTTCCTGAAACTGCGGATCCATTGGTAGGTAACTGGATTACCGTGAAGTAATTATTCGTTACTTGCCCAGATGCACTTCTAGCCTTTTCCTGTGCTTCTTCTTTGGCCATTTGAGCATTGGAAAGCTCAGTAGGGACATAAGTGTATCGCTGTGTGATCACAGGCGGATTGAAAGATTTTTTGTTTGCTCCTAAACTGAATTTGACACCAATTCCATGATAAATATACCAGTCTGGTCTGCCGTTTTCCATGCCTCTATAGGGATTGTCACTGCTAACCATGTTAGTACCTGGTTTAGCGGCATACTCTTGGAAGGCATTGTCATAGCTACTTCTATACACGCCAGAAACATCATCTAAATAATCTGTATTCGTTCTTTTGAAATCAGATTGTGCAAATAATTCGATGCTTTTAGTAATTCTAAAGCGAAGACCTAACCCAACATTAGCATATAAGGAAGTGGTTTTATAACCATCCGGATTTTCAGTCCTAAGACTGCTGAGTTCTGTTTCAAAAACCCCGTCTGGAATTACCGCAGCATTGAAGTAGTTATACTGATTTCCATTTGCATCAAGTAAATCTCCATGAACTTTGAAGCTTTGTACACCAGCTCCCACAGTGATGTATGGGGCAAAGAAGGATTTGCCAGAAAGAAGCCAGTTGTTGTCTGGCTTGATCACAAAGGACAATCCAGCATCATATACGTCTGTTTGAAAATTTAATGCGCGGTCGAATGTAGGGCTTTCAATAAATAGGGATCCATCATTTTTTATAAATCGATCACTAGATCCAAATTGATAGCTACCACCTGTCAGCATCAATCCTACAGAGTTGCCTAAAGCATATTCTATCGAGAGTTGATAGGATAATTGATCTGAATAGGTCTTGTATCGCTTGTAATATTTAGTAAAATTCTGAAAATTGTTAACTTCCATAGGACGTATATCTCCTAGATAATTGGTCGTACCTGCACTGACTCCAAATCTCCATTTGTATCCATGTAATTGTGCCTGAGCAGAAAAGGCAAAGGCAAAAGCGAGAATTAATAAACTTAGCTTTTTCATATCCTTACCTTTTTTTGCTTCCTACTCCCAACCAAATATTGAATTCAGCACTTATCCCTACAAAGGGGTGAAAGCTATTCTGATTCGTTCCGCTTAGATGTTCCGTTGTAATAAATGTTCCTCCAGCATTCAATCTAATGAATCGGAAGAAATTATATCCTAACCCTACATAGATAGGTCTGTCCAGCACAGGTCCAGATATTTTCTCATCCAGTTGATTCCTTATGTCTCCAGAGAGGAAGAAACCTGTAGAAATAGACATGTTGTTCATGAATTTGGCAAATGTTCTATTGCCAAGTGGGAAGGAAAACCCAGCATATGGACTTGTTACAAATTCCTGCTCCGGCAGGCCTGTACTCAAGGAAATAGCACCATAACCAACATTAATTGGTAGTGAGTTAGCCAGTTTCTCAGTTGGATAGTTTTGGAAGATTTTTTCGTCAACCCGAACTAGCATATTTGGACTTAAGTATTGATCAACTTCTGAGAAGAGTATGGCTTCTAAGTCCGTAATATATTCATCTGCGTAAGCTGCTCTTGCATTATCGTTTTCAGATAAGCCGACTACATTAAATTTAGATTTACCCATCTTTAGCTTACTCCTTTGTTCGAGCTTAGCTCTAGTGATATCGCTAAACCCTGGGAAATGCTCTCCGTTTGGAAGCTCAAAATAATAAGCTCCCTGATCCACTATCCGTGACAAGTTATTTAATAGCACTTCATCAGATTCAGAAAAACTGATCCCGCCTTTTTTGATCGTAGTCACCGTGTTAAGGTAAGTTTTGATATTCTGGTGAATAAGACTACGGACTTCTTGAATCTGATCTGCCCCAGCTTTTTGATAGTACCCAAACTCCATATGATAATCTGTATTCGATCTCAATGGATCCGCCATCAATACTTGGTAGGATAAATCCTTGTATCCAAATGGAGCTTTCCAAAAATAGGTGTATGCTGCTTTTTCGGATCTTTTGGATGGGTAAATAATCAATTTAACCATCTCTATTTTTTCGGGAATAGCTCCTCTGATATAGAATTCTTCCTCTGCAGGTAATGGCATGCCACCATTAATCTCCCCAGTGATCAGATCGAGGTTTATGGTAGTGACTTGAGCTCTCAGTCCCATCACGCCAATACCAAAGACCAATGCTAGTAGTAAAGTTTTTTTCATATTAGCCTAATTGAATTTTTTGAAATTGAATGCATAACCTACCAAGAGTCCAATATTAGTATAACCAGCCTTTGTGATTACCAAGGCTCCTTCCAAAAGCTCATCGGCATCCACTTCATTAAAGCTTCCTCGCTGTAAGTAATCATTTGTAGAGCCAAAGCTATACACCAATCCGATTGTTAAACTACTCCTGGATTTTTTTATTTCGGTTCCCAAAGAGAGATGAAAAATATCCCACTGGGTTATTCCAGTTACGATTTGAGTTGAATTGACTGTTTCGGGATCAAAGTAACTAAAATCAGTTCTAACACTACCCATTAGGGTAATGTTCTCTTTAATTTTATTTTCATAGCCAATCGCGAAATTGGTTACGGGTTTCATGGCAGTCACCACATTTAAAAATTCATCGCTGTTAATATTTGATCCTTTAGACTCAGGTCTCACTAGTGCATTAGGTTTTGCATTGATGATACGATATAAATCAACTCCTCCGAAGTATGTGATATTTAGGCTAAGTGTGGATTGGTTGAAGTTCTTATGAACCCCGGCTGCAATTTCTATAGGAGACTTGTAGGTAGTTTTAAGTTTTTCTTGCCTATCTGTTGCATAGGCAGTTAAAGGCTCATTAGATCCAGGAAGAAAAATATTTGAGAGTGTGAGGTCTTCGGCTACTGTTCCACTACCAAGCAAGTCTAAGCTTGGTGTAGTCATCGTTAATCCAAAACCATAGCCTGGTTTTTGATAATTTAATCCAAGCTTTAGTGCTGTTCTAACAGCAAAATAATTCACAAACTCATTTTGAGTTCTAGATATCAGGAAGTAATCTGTTTGATTTGTAAGTGTTTTGGCAGAAAACCTGTAGGAAAAGTTTACTGAGCGAAGGGTATTCAATAGCGTAACCCCAAAGCCTAGGTTGGAGTTTAATTTTTTGCCAACACCGAGTGCTAAGGTTGTTTCATTGACTTTGGTGATTAAATCTGATTCGGCAACGAGCTCTTCTAATCCTGGGCTGACCTGATCCCCAACCACGTCATAAAAACCATCCATTCTAGCAACGCCATTAAAATTAAAACTTACGGGTGTGAGTAAGCCGTAACTGATATTCCAGTTAGAATTGGTTTGAATAGAGCCACTGATGAGTAAGGGGACGGTATTGAACTGAATTCCTTTGAAATCAGCTCGCTGTCCTAAGGCATTCTCAATTTTTACATTTTCAAGTCCATAAAGATTAGCATTGATAGATAAGGAAGTAGTATCTAGAAAAGCTAAATTCCCAGGATTGTAAAATACGCCAGCATTATCTATGGTGTCAGTGAGGACCGCTCCACCCAATAAGGCAGCTCTAGTTCCAAATTGATTGCTCCAGTGATGAGTGTCTTGGGCTTGAGAAGTTAGGGTGCTGATTATAAGTACTATAAATAGTCCTATGAAATAGGATGATTTTGCCCTAAGTTTCTTGATGCTTTTTGCAGGTAGTAAAAAATACATACTGGAAATTAGTTATTGTTTTTCAATTGAGAAGTTAAGATTACCCTATTTAGCTATTTTTGCACTTTGAGTGGTAGTCTTTTTCTTTACTCTTGAGAAATAAATCTTTAATCTTGACCCAATTGCTTTCACAGTAGGGACATTGTCTCCATTGCCAAATTGATGAAGAAAATAGGTTTCGAAATCAATACTCCTACTAACCCTCAAGTTGGCTCCAGCTGCAAGCCGGGTTCTATTGAGTCCTCTTCCCTGAAAGTCAAGATATCGCTCTACATAGGTGTACGCTGAGAATGTTAAGTATTCAGTTCTAAAATCCCTTTCTACTATTAGTCTTGGTACATAGCGTGCATTAAACTCATGATCAGCAATCACCATATCCAATTTTCCTTTGTAATAAAGTCTAAATTTTGGAGTAATAGAGAAGGTGTTAGCAGTTTGTATTCGGAAGGTACTTGATCTGATTTTATCATCATCTGTAGGAGGGGTAGTAGAGTATAAATACCCTACACGAAGTCTAAATCTGAAGCGTTCTTCACGTCCTACGAAATTCAACTTTGAAATAGGAGCTTTTAATCCAAAGTAATCCACAAAAATAGAAAACGCTCCTTCACTATAACTTGATTGGTCTACCTTTGTGCCTGATACTATCGAATACAGCCTAAAGTTATCATTGATCTGATAATAGAGGTTTAGCTCAGGCCAAACTTCCTGCTGCGGCTCCAGATTTGTAGAGTCGTTTTGACCATAAGCACGGTGAAAATTTGCTAGAATTAAGCCTGTAGATATTATCAAAAAAAAATTCAGCTTCATTTTACCTTATAATTTTTTTCACTTTAGAAATATCTTTAGAATTTCTCTTTTTAAAAAGACAACAATAATCCAAGATAATAGTCCTGCAGCAATTCCCACAATTGCTCCTACAATAATATCCAAAGGATAATGTACACCTAGGTATATTCTAGTGTATGATATTATCGTAGCCCACAAAAATAGCCATGGGAGAAAACGAAGCTTACCTTTCATTTTAAGGTTTAGAAAAACTGCTAGCCCAAAGGTATTTGCTGCATGGGATGAAGCAAATCCAAAAAGCCCGCCACATCTATTATAGTTATGAACAAGTCCATTCCATCGTTCATCATGACAAGGGCGCAGTCTTTCGAAAAATGGCTTCATCAGCCCAGAAGTCACTTGGTCAGCAATAAGTATAGTTAATGCTATACCTCCGATCACCCACCAGCTATTTTTTCTTTCTACTTTAATGATAAAATATACCAGTAATGCATAAAATGGCACCCAAATGAACGTTTGAGATAACTGATAGGCAACAGGATCCAGCCAATCAGCATGAAAGGAATTCAACCAGAGGAATATCTCTTCATCCCAAGTCTTGATTTGTTCGATCATTGCTTATAAGATAACCAGTCTATTCCTTTTTTGAGATTGTTAAGAGTAAATTCTTCTTTCGAGCCAACTTCGGGTTCGTGACTATATTCCCAACTAGCCATTGGCGGCATACTCATCAGAATACTTTCCGTACGACCATTGGTGTCAAGGCCAAACTTGGTTCCGGCATCCCAAACTAAGTTGAATTCAACATACCTACCTCTTCTCAGGCTCTGCCATTGTTTTTCCCTCTCTCCAAATTGGATGTTAGAATTTTTCTTCATCAAATCTCCATAAACATCTGGAAATAAACGTCCTAAGGCAAGACTGAATTGCAGTATTTCTTCAAACTCCTGATCGTCCTTAGCTTTCAGTCTGTCGTAGAAAATCCCTCCAATTCCACGAGTTTCATTTCGGTGTTTGACATAGAAATAGTCGTCTGCCCATTCCTTGAATTTGGGATAATAACTAGCATTATATTGGTCGCAGACATCTTTCACTTCTTGATGAAAGTGTTTGGCATCGGCTGGGTGTATATAATGAGGGGTCAGATCTATCCCGCCTCCAAACCAGTGCTCTCCATTATCCATCTCAAAATATCGGATGTTCATGTGGATAATAGGGACCATAGGGCTTTTGGGATGCAAGACGATGGATACGCCAGTTGCAAAAAAATCTGCCTTATCTAATTTAAGCTTCTTGAGAATTTTGTCTGGGGTAGGACCATGAACGGCCGAAAATGCAACGCCACCTTTTTCAATAATATTACCATTTTCGAAAATTCTAGTTCTGCCACCTCCTCCGGCAGGTCTAGTCCATAGATCTTCTTTAAAGTTCCCTGTGCCATCCGCTAGCTCTAACTCCTTGCAGATATGATCCTGCATCTTCCTATAGATTTCCGCTATTTCTTCTTTACTCTTTCGGGACATTATTTTTGCTTTAGAATGGGTAACCTATGCCAAAGTTAAGAACAGTTTGGCCTTTTAGGCCAAAAATTTGATTGAATGATATATTATCTAGCACCCATCTTTCACCTTCAGGCATGGATGGATCCACCGCTTTGGTTGCTAGATCAAGTCTTACTACCAGGAAATTAAAATCCATTCTCAGCCCTAAGCCTGTTCCTATGGCAATCTCTTTGTAGAATCGATCAAATCTAAAATCTGCTCCAGGACGTGAATTGTCCACGCCTATCACCCAGGAGTTACCTGCATCTACAAATACCGCCATGTCGAAATAACCAACTAGGTTCCTGCGATATTCTAACATGGTTTCAATAATCATCTCTGCGGGCTGCTCAAATGCATAATCATATCGACCGTTGTCTCCTATTGGAGGTGTATAGCTTCCCGGGCCTAATCGCCTTGCTTGCCAGGCTCGTATGCTTGTACCTCCACCAGCAAAGAAATATTTCTCGTAGGGGAGGATTCCATTACTCACTCCATAAGGATTCGCAATTCCGAAGTTTGCCCTATAGGCTAGTGTGGATTTTTCATTTATAGGATGATACCTACGGAAATCAGCCTGGAATTTGAGCCATTGAAATCTAGCAAAATCAGTAGTTTCATTATTGCTAGGAGTGTTTACAAAGTTTAAAGTAGTTCCACCACTTTCTACAAATAATTTGAGTAATGAGGCTTTATTTGAGGAATTGTAATTGCCATAATTATTAAAGTTAATAATAGACTGTCCCGAAATGCTACTAATAAATGATGGCAGGAAGGACCAAATCAAATTATTACCCTGACTTTCTAAATCCAATAAAACGTCAGTGAAGTCATCAGATATTTTTGGAGTACGAACATAATTGATGTCTGCTACATTGATGGTGAATTGTTGCCTATTTCCTCGAGTAACCCAGGTATAGGCTAGGAGCGCATTTAGTCCTGATCTAGTGTATTCGGGGCGATTAGTGTAGTTGTAAGCGAGCTGAGTACGGGTGTTGGGATTGTATCGGCCAAACTTTTGTAGTGCTCTCCCATAAAATGGGATAAGGAATCTAGGGAATATGACCGAAGCTGAGGTTCCAAACTCCTTGCTTTGATATACTCCTTGATCAGTCGCAGAAGCAACTCCTTCATATCCCATTCTCGTACTAAACTCCAAAATTTCTCCTGCTCTGAAGAAATTTCTATTCCTTAATACCATGCTAAAAAATGGTCCTGGCAATTGTTCTGTGATACTCAATCCAAGTTGATTGGTGAGTTGATATTTTTGATTGGGTTGTGTCAAAATCTTAGCTGTAAGACTAGTGCCTACTGTATCGAAAGAAATGTTGATATACCGAAATAAATCAAGATTACTTAATTGCTTTTGAGTTTCTATGATGTCCTCTCTTTTATACAGATGCCCTTCGTCAAATAAAATTCTTGAGCTAAACAACTTGGCGGAAAAACGATCTCTATAAAACGTGAAATCTATATCTTGATAATTTCTATGATCCTTTTCATCTATAAAATCTTCACTTGGTGGGCTGACTTTGAAGGTGATCGAATCAATGCTATAAACTTCATGTTTTTCTGCAAAAGAAGGTTTCAGTATTCTTTGCTCAACATTGATTTGCTTGGATATAGTATCGTAGTACAAGTTGTAATCGATAAAACTCTTCGTAAACATGTAATATCCGTTGTTTTTGAAAAGCTCCTCCAAGCGCTCTCTTTCCTTTGTGAAATTGCTTTGAATGTAGCTGTCCCCATGTTTAATGAAGGATTTAGTTTGGGTTTCCTTAATCAAAGCCAATATCCCTTCATTATCAGAACGGGTGTAAATTGAATCTAGCAGATAGCGCTCATTTTCTTGGATGATGTAAGTTACTTTAGCAGTCTTTTTCTTGGTTTTTACTCCAAAGGATACTTCCGAATCTAAAAACCCTTTGTTGTACAGGTAGCTGTCTATTTCATTGACTGTTTTCTCAGTTTGGGCAGAGTCTAGGATGGTTACGGGATTCCCAGTACGCATCAGGAAATTCCCATATTCCTCCAATTTTTCTAAGTCTTCAATTTTCGTCAAGAGCTTATCTCTTCTTTTGATATGTTTACGATCCTCAGGTGTCTCTAGAAGATTTGCCTTGACTTCTTGAAGCTCCGCATTCTTTGCTTCCAGTTTATCGCTTACTTTTGCACTGTCATAGAATGCCTGACCAAATCTATAAATGGTTACACCCAAGGATGAATTGGTAAGCGGAATTCTGGTATTTGGCTCTTGAAAAAATAAGTTCTCAATTTCTAGGTGATTTGCCTTCTTTACTCCCTCAAGGCTGTTCTTCTCAAGGACAAATTCGCCTTCAGGTAGATCTTTGCTCAAAGAGCAAGCAGCCATGGCCCAGAGGACACAGATAAAAAGTATATATTTGGTGAATTTCAAAATGGCAGAGTCGATCCGAATGCTTAGCAAAAATACAGTTAAGTTTATTAAATCCTTACATCAAAAGAAATTCCGAAATCAGGAACAAAAGTTCTTCGTGGAAGGGGAGAAGAGTGTGTTAGAAGTGTTGAACTCTGATTTTAGGGTAGAACTACTTGTGACGACCACATCTTTTTTTGATAGGTATAGTAAACTAATCAATAGCAGTGATGCTCAGGTCATCATAGCTACTCAAAATCAACTGGAAAACCTGGGGCAATATCAAAGCAATGATAGTGCCTTAGCTGTGGTACATATGAAGCCTAATAGCGCTTTTGATTTCCCTGAAAACAATTTTGTGATTGGTCTAGATGATGTGCGAGACCCTGGTAATCTTGGTACTATTATCAGAATTGCAGATTGGTATGGGATCAAAAACTTGGTGTTTTCAAGCCAAACGGCAGATTTTTATAACCCTAAAGTGATTCAATCCAGTATGGGCTCATTTACTAGAGTTAAATTTTTCTATGCTGAGCTCGATAAAGTTTTTCAAGAATGGAATGTTCCAGTCTATGGAGCGTTCTTAGATGGGGAAAATGTGCACGAAATGAAGCAAATTTCACAGGGTGTTATACTGATGGGAAATGAGTCAAATGGTATATCCGAAGAACTTGCAGCACAGGTGACAGACAAGGTGACAATTCCAGGTTTTGGTCAAGCAGAGTCATTGAACGTGGCGATCGCCACAGCCATTCTCTGTGATAATTTTAAGCGCTTGACAATCGGATGATTTATAAGTTAGTTCAAACACTCAAAAAAGTTGGTATCAACGGTTTTTTGCTGGGCTTGTTTGCAGCGATATTACTGGCTTGGTTATTTCCATTTGCAGGATCTAATCAATCTCCAGTTCCCTGGAAACCTATAATCAATGTAGGGATTGGAATGGTGTTTTTCCTTTATGGAGTAAAACTCGATCCAGTTCAGCTGAAGTCTGGCCTGAAAAATTGGAAACTTCACATACTAATTCAGCTGACTACTTTTGTGTTATTTCCCTTGCTCGTGCTAGCTGTGATGCCTTTTATGAGTTGGATAGACAAGGACTTCCAACTAGGGATCACCTATTTGTCAGTGTTGCCGTCGACGGTGAGCGCTTCGGTAGTGATGGTTTCTATAGCTCATGGAAATATCCCCGGAGCCATTTTCAATGCCAGCATTTCAAGTCTTCTTGGAGTGGTAATTACTCCAGCTTGGATGGGAGTTCTGGCAAATTCCGCAGATATTCAAATGGACTTCCTACCTACTTTGGGCGAACTTTCCCTGAAGGTGCTTCTGCCTGTTATCCTTGGAGTTCTTGCACATCGATGGCTGTTTCCAAAAATAGAGAAGCATCTTGCAGCGCTCAAATATGTGGATCAGACGGTGATTATGATTATCGTATTTACCTCCTTTGCGCAGTCTTTTTATCAGGATGTTTTTGCGCATTATAAGCCAACCGTATTGCTAGAAGTAGGGGCTACGATGTTGGGATTGTTTTTCTTAGTGTGGGCTGTAATTGAAATCTTGTGTCGTATGCTGGGTTTTAGCTGGGAAGATCGTGTGACAGCGCTATTTTGTGGTTCCAAAAAATCACTTGTTCAAGGAGTAGTTATCGGCAAGGTTATTTTTCCCGACCCTGCGACATTAGGTTTGGTTTTGCTCCCAGTAATGCTTTATCACATTCAGCAGCTTATTGTAGGATCTGTGATCGCCTCTAGGTTTGCCAATAAAAAAGACTTGATTTCATCTCAAGAATAGGTGAAAGTTACTCTAACCCTAACCAAAAATAGCCTGAATCATTCAGGCTATTTTTGGTTAAACGTGTGTCTTGGCTAGTAGATCCACCAATTTGATGTATTGATCGGCGGCTTCTTCTTTGGATTTACCTTTCAGGTTTGCCCATGCATTGTATTTGGCAGCGGCTTTAAAGTCAAAACCTCCTGGTCTTTCTGCTTCATTATCTCCCTCTGTGGCTTGTTTGTAAAGTCCATAAAGCTTGAGTAAATCCTCGTTGCTTGGTTTTTCAGTGAATTTCTTGGTTAATGCTACAGCATCTTCGAAAGTATGGGCTGACATGATATGTATGTTTGGTTAAAAATGAATAGTCAAAGGCTATACCAGTTTGGTATTCGTTATTAGCTGTTCTTTAAATAAAATAGCCAGCTAGATTATAGCTGGCTATTTAGACAATTTGTGGAATAAACTCTACACTTATCGCTTATTCATCGATACGTAGTCACGCTCATTCGATCCAGTATACACTTGTCTTGGTCGGCCAATTGGCTCTCCATTCTCTCTCATTTCTTTCCACTGTGCGATCCAGCCTGGAAGTCTACCTAGCGCAAACATTACGGTGAACATATCAGTAGGGATACCTAGAGCTCTGTAAATAATTCCAGAGTAGAAATCTACGTTTGGATACAATTGACGATCAATGAAGTACTGATCATTCAGCGCTGCATATTCCAATTCTTTTGCAATGTCTAGCACTGGGTCATTTACACCCAATTTCTCTAACACGTCGTCTGCTGCTTTTTTGATGATCTTAGCTCTTGGATCGAAGTTTTTGTAAACTCTATGTCCAAAGCCCATTAATCTGAAAGGATCATTTTTGTCTTTTGCTTTATCCAAATACTTCTTAGCATCTCCGCCGTCAGCTTTGATTGCTTCAAGCATTTCGATAACAGATTGGTTTGCTCCACCATGAAGTGGTCCCCAAAGTGCATTGATACCTGCAGAAATAGAAGCGTAAATACTAGACTGAGAAGAACCAACGATTCTAACAGTAGAGGTAGAGCAATTCTGCTCGTGATCTGCATGAAGAATAAGTAATTTGTCCAATGCTGCAGAAACGATAGGATCTACGTCATACTTCTCTGCAGGAAGCGCAAACATCATTTTCAAGAAGTTTGAGCAATAATCCAATGAGTTATCAGGATAGTTAACAGGATGACCCATTTCGTTTTTATATGCCCAAGCAGCGAAAGTTGGCATTTTCGCTATTAGGCGAATGATACTCAAATTAACTTCCTCTTCAGTTCTATTAGGATTCAAAGAATCTGGATAGAATGCTGTAAGTGCACAAATCATAGAAGAAAGAACGCCCATAGGGTGAGCGTTAGAAGGGAAGCCTTCCAAAATCTTCTTGATATCTTCATGAACTAAGGTATGATGAGTAATTTCTTTAGAAAAACTCTCGTATTGAGCTTGAGTAGGTAGCTCACCATAAATCAATAAATAGGATACTTCAAGGAAGTTAGACTTCTCTGCCAGATCTTCGATTCTATATCCTCTATAGCGAAGAATTCCTTCTTCACCATCCAAAAAAGTAATGGCGCTTTTTGTTGCTCCAGTGTTTTTGTATCCTGGGTCAAGGGTGATAAGTCCCGAGGATGCTCTAAGTTTAGCGATATCGATCGCTGATTCATTTTCTGTGCCGGTAATGACCGGGAATTCATATTCTTGTCCTTTGAAAGAAAGCTTAGCTGATTCAGACATATAGTTATTGTTTGGATTGCTTATGTTAAAAAACCTCGAAATAGGCTGGTAAGATAATAAAATCAAGTAGCTTTTTGATTGCCAAATATGATCTATGGGATATTATTCATGTGAAATGTGATTTTAATCCCAATAAATCTTGCCGCTGCCTTAATAAATTCTTAATAATCAAGAAGTCTTATTCTATGGACTTAGTGAAAATTAAAATTTGAGAATAAAAAAAGCCCCGGAGGGCTAATTTTTATGCGCAGAAATGCTCGAACACTTCCACTAAGTGGTCGCCGATCATTTTAGCATTTCTTCCTTCGATGTGATGACGCTCGATAAAATGCACCAACTCACCGTCTTTGAACAATGCCATTGCTGGAGAAGAAGGAGGGTAAGGGAGGCAAAGCTCTCTTAGTTTCTCTACAGCTTCTTTGTCATTACCTGCAAATACTGTAGCAAGAGTAGTAGGTTTTACTTTTGCATGTTCTACAGCATAAGTAATTCCTGGTCTTGCAGCTCCTGCTGCGCAACCGCAAACAGAGTTTACTACTACAAGGGTAGTGCCTTTATGGTCTGGACCAAGATGCGTTGCAACTTGCTCAGCAGTTCTGAACTCTTCAAATCCTACGCTGGAAAGTTCGGCTCTCATTGGAGCGATCAATTCTTCTGGATACATAATATTACTAGTTTTTAAAGTTCTTAATTATAAAAAGCCCAATTCAAGCTTAGCAGCTTCGGACATCATATCTTGAGAATAAGGAGGGTCAAATGTCAATTCGATTTCCACATTGTTGATACCCTGGATCTGCTGGATTTTATCCTTCACTTCCGTAGGGATATATTCCGCAGATGGGCAATTAGGAGAAGTCAAAGTCATCAAGACATACACATTGTTTACTGGGTAAACTGTGATCTCATAGATCAACCCAAGATCATACACATCCACAGGTATCTCTGGGTCATAGACTAACTTGATCGCTTGTACTACTTTTTCCTTGAGATTTTCTACTTGTCCTGCTGGAGTTTCCGTTGTGCTTTCTGTTGACATATTATCAGGCATTTTGCTTGGTTTGAATCGCCATCGCGTATAATTTGATCTGCTTGATCATCGAAGCAAATCCATTAGAACGCTGGCTTCCGATGATTGAACCCATTCCGATTCTTTCCACGAAATCAAGCTTTGCATTTATAATCTCTTCTGGGCTTCGATAGTTCAATACTCTCAGCAAAAGTGAGATTAATCCTTTGGTGATATCCGTGTTGGAATCCGCTTGAAAGTGAACATTCCCGTCTTTTTCATCTGCAATCAACCATACTTTTGATTGACAGCCTTTGATCGTGTTCACCTCAATTCTTTCATTATCAGGGAAATCTTCTAAGCTTCCACCCAATTCCATGATGTAATAAATGGTGGATTCTTTGTCATCCCCAAGGATTTCAAATTCCGATACTATCTCATCTTGAACTTCCTGGATACTGCTCATTTATTTTTAATTCGGGCTATTCGGCTTACGCCTTCTGCCAGTTTATCTATTTCTGATTTGGAATTGTAAACAGCAAAAGATGCTCTTACAGTTCCTTCTAGGCCCAATCTTTTCATCAGTGGCTGTGTGCAATGGTGGCCAGTTCTGACAGCAATACCATTGGCATCTAGCATCATTCCTACATCATAAGGATGCATCGCATTGATGTTGAAAGAAAGTACACTGACTTTTTCTTGGGCAGTTCCTACAGGGATGAAGCCTTTGATTTGCATCAGCTGCTCATTGGCATAGGCAAGCAATTCATCCTCGTGCGCTTTGATAGCATCTTTCCCAAGCTCATTGATAAAATCAATTGCGGCTTTGAAAGAAATTACATCAGCGATATTAGGTGTTCCAGCTTCGAATTTGAAAGGAATCTCATTGTAAGTGGTTTTTTCAAAGGTCACTTCTTTGATCATTTCTCCACCACCTTGGTAGGGAGGCATGCTTTCAAAAACTTCCCTTTTGCCATATAATCCTCCTAGCCCAGTAGGGCCGTAAAGCTTATGTGCTGAGAAAGCAAAGAAATCACAATCCAAATCCTGCACATCGATTTGCAAGTGACTGGAACTTTGTGCACCATCCAAAAGTACTTTAGCCCCAACTGCATGTGCGGCTGCTATTACTTTTTTGACAGGATTGACTGTTCCTAATGCATTGGAAGCATGAACTATGCTTACCAATTTGGTTTTCGCAGAGAGCATTTTTTCGAATTCTTCGAAAATGATTTCTCCGGCATCATTGATCGGGATTACCTTGAGAACTGCACCTTTTTCTTCGCAGAGCATTTGCCAAGGAACAATATTGGAATGGTGCTCCAGTGTAGAGATGATGATTTCATCACCTTTTTCTACGAACTTTCTTCCAAAAGTAGCAGCAACTAGGTTGATGCTTTCTGTAGTTCCTTTGGTGAAAATCACCTCTGCAGCTTCACGTGCATTGATGAAATGCTGAATAGCTTCTCGGGTCTCTTCGAAATAGCGAGTAGCTCGATCTGCCAAAGCATGAGCTCCACGGTGGATATTCGAATTGTCTTTTTCGTAGTAATTCGTCAAGGCGTCTAGAACGGCCTGAGGCTTTTGGGTCGTAGCAGCATTGTCAAAATACACCAAAGGCTTGCCATGCACTTCTTGATGAAGTACAGGAAACAAGCCTCTGATTTTTGCTATGTTTAGTCCCATTGCTTAGAAGTTACTTCCTAGGCGTTCTTGAACTTGTGCGATGCAATACTCGCGGAAACTTTCATCTTTGATATGTGCCATCACTTCACCTGCAAATGCATAAAGAAGCAAGCCTTTAGCTTGGTCTTTGGCTATGCCTCTAGCCTGAAGATAGAAAAGCGCTTCCTCGTCAAGCTGACCAGTAGTACAGCCGTGAGAACATTTTACATCATCTGCCCAGATTTCAAGTTGTGGTTTGGTGTTGACCACAGCATCTTCTGATAAAAGAATGTTATTGTTTTGCTGGAATGCGTTAGTCTTCTGAGCGTCCTGTCTTACGAAAATTTTCCCATTGAAAACTCCACGTGAACTGTCTGCCAAAATACCTTTATATAGCTCGTTGGATTCTGCATGAGCCACGGTATGATCCACATTGGTATGATTATCCACATGGGTCTTGCCGTTTAGCAAATACAAACCATACATATTTCCTTCGGAATTGCTTCCGAGGATATTGATGCTCAGGTTATTTCTAACCATTTCGCCCGAAAGAGAAATGTTTACTGAAGTGAATCTTCCGTCTTTTTGAATATCAGTTTCAATATTGCTGACTTCGATGGCGTTTTTGCCTTCATTCTGCAGCTTGTAGTAGCGGATCTGTGTATTGATTCCGCCTTTTACTTCTACTACTTTATTGACAAAATATGGCGTATCACTTAGGTTGACGCTGTGATTGATAAAGGACACTTCTGCAAAGTCTCCAGCTTCTATCCATACTCTTGGTTGGATTACTTGACCAGCATTTGCCTTGAAGAAATTCAACAAAAGAATCGGTTTCTGGATTTGAGCTTTTTTAGCTACGGAGATGAAAATCCCAGCGTCAAAAGAACTTTGATTCAGTGCACAAAAAGGATCTTTCTCAGGTTTTGCGACACTTCCCAGAGGAGTGTTAGCTTTTTCTGAAAGAAGCGCAACTTCCACTCCTTCAATGGTAGAAGAAAGAGCAGGTAGAAATTGTCCATTGGCAAAAACCAAAACGTCACCTTCGTAACTTTCGAATACATTTGCTTTCACCTGATCTGCAGTCACTTCGAAAGCTTCTGCTGAAGCAAAGTTTTGGATGCTTTGCTCAATCTTTTTGGTAATCGCAGTGAATTTGTATTCTTCTGATTTATTGGTAGGGAGTCCTTGGGCTTGGAAAGCTTCCTTTCCTGCAGCTCTAGCTTCTTCGAAACCAATGCCTGTATTACCCAATAATTCCACAAGTATATCTTGCTTGATAAGCGTACTCATGCGTGATGTTTTAGGATGAAAATCAAACGGTAGCGTTGGAATTGACCTCGTCTTTGATCCAATCGTAACCTTTCTCTTCTAGCTCTAGTGCAAGCTCTTTGGTACCTGACTTTACAATTTGTCCATTGTACAATACGTGTACAAAATCAGGAATAATGTAATCCAGCAATCTCTGGTAGTGAGTGACCACGATAGTTGCGTTGTCTTTAGATTTTAGTTGGTTAACACCGTTTGAAACGATACGAAGTGCATCGATATCAAGTCCTGAATCTGTTTCATCCAAAATAGAAAGGGTCGGAGCAAGCATCGCCATCTGGAAGATCTCATTTCTTTTCTTTTCTCCACCTGAAAAACCTTCATTCAAGGCTCTGCTCAAAAGCTTCTGATCCATCTCCACCAGCTTCATTTTTTCTTTCATCAAGGTCAAGAACTTCACCGCATCAAGAGGATCTTCACCACGGTATTCTCTTACTTGATTGACTGCAGTTCTTAGGAAGTTAGTCGAGCTAACACCTGGGATCTCTACAGGGTATTGGAAGGCAAGAAATACACCTTCTCTTGCTCTGTCTTCTGGAGAAAGATCCAAAAGGTCTTTGCCTTTGAAGGAAACCTCACCAGCTGTTATTTCATATTCTTCTCTTCCTGCCAATACTGAAGCAAGGGTAGATTTACCTGAACCATTTGGCCCCATGATCGCATGAACTTCTCCTGCTTTCACTTCTAGGTTGATACCTCTCAGGATTGGAGTTCCTTCTATAGAGGCGTGCAAATTCTTTATACTAAGCATAATCTTAAATTTGACATTTGATATTTGAAATTGAGGAAACCTTATTTTAAGCTTTTAAACTTGTTTCCTTTAATCTCACTGTCTTTTAAATATTTTATAAATCCGGAAATTGACTTACTAATTTCTAGACTCTTTTCACTAGTCACATGAAGTGTTTCTTCAGATATGTAATTTCTGTCAAAAGCTCTATATAACTGAGACCTTGACTCACCTGCTGAAGCTTTAGCAATACTTAAGAATTGAATAAATTCTTTATTTCCTTCTCGCTCAAAACCTTCAGCTATATTATCCATAATTGATCCTGAAGATGAATTAATTTGATTTTTCAGACTGAAATCATTCCTGAAACCTTCTTGTTGAGTTAGGTTAAATATGATTCTGCAATATTCTCTAGCCTTTTTCCAGATGTCTAAATCTTCAAAGCGTGTGATGGTTGCCATAATTTCAAATCAGAAATTTCAAACCTCAAATTCCTTTAACCAACTGATCCCTCAAGTGTCAATGCCAACAACTTCTGTGCTTCCACAGCAAATTCCATTGGCAATTGGTTCAATACCTCTTTAGCGTATCCATTTACGATCAAAGCCACTGCATCTTCCGTAGCAATACCTCTTTGGTTGCAATAGAAAAGCTGATCTTCTCCAATCTTCGAAGTAGTCGCTTCATGTTCCACTTTTGCAGTCGGATTATTGATGTCGATGTATGGGAAGGTATGAGCACCACAGCGATCGCCCATGAGTAGGGAATCACATTGTGAGAAGTTACGCGCGTTTGAAGCACGCTTCATCACTTGTACCTGACCTCTGTATGAGTTCTGAGATTTTCCTGCGGAAATACCTTTGGATACGATTCTTGACTTGGTGTTTTTACCAATGTGAATCATTTTCGTTCCGGTATCTGCCTGCTGATAGTTATTGGTTACCGCTACAGAATAAAATTCTCCGATAGAATTATCGCCCTTTAGAATACAAGAAGGATACTTCCATGTCACAGCAGAACCTGTTTCTACCTGTGTCCAAGAAATCTTAGAGAAGTCACCTGCACAAATTCCACGCTTAGTTACGAAGTTGTAAATTCCACCTACGCCTTCCTTGGTCCCTGGGAACCAGTTCTGAACAGTAGAGTATTTCACTTCGGCATGTGCTCCAGCGTATATTTCTACCACTGCTGCATGCAATTGATTTTCATCACGTTGCGGAGCAGTACAGCCTTCTAGGTAAGATACATATGATTCATCCTCAGCTACGATCAGCGTTCTTTCGAACTGGCCTGTGTTAGCGGCATTGATTCTGAAATAAGTAGAAAGCTCCATTGGGCAACGAACGCCTTTTGGAATGTAGCAGAATGAACCGTCAGAGAATACAGCTGAATTAAGCGCTGCGTAATAGTTGTCAGTCATTGGCACCACTGATCCTAAGTATTTCTTTACCAAGTCTGGATGTTCTTTGACTGCTTCACTGAAGGAGCAGAATACAATACCAAGTTTGGAAAGAGTGCCTTTGAAAGTGGTCGCTACAGAAACTGAATCAAGTACTGCATCTACTGCAATTCCTTGAAGTCTCTTTTGCTCATTCAAATTAATACCTAATCGCTTGTAGATATCCAATAATTCTGGATCTACTTCATCCAAATTTTTAGGCTTGCTAGCTTGCTTAGGTGCTGAATAATATTTTAAAGACTGGAGGTCGATTTTTGGATAATGAACATTCGCCCATTTTGGCTCTGACATGGCTTCCCATGTTTTGAACGCTTTCAATCTCCAATCAAGAAGCCAAACTGGTTCTTCTTTTTTTGCAGATATCCACCGAATGGTCTCTTCAGTCAAACCTACTGGAGCCTCGTCGGCTTCATAGTTGACTGACCAGCCATGCTCGTACTCTTTTGACGTTAGTTCTTCTAAAATCTGATTGTCTTTGCTCATTGTTGCTGAGTTATTTAGACTAATTACATTTTAACGGCGAAGGTACAACATATAATGAAAATACCATGTTTTTACCCATTGGATAATTCTATCGAACATATAATTCTCCAATAGAAAACGCCCTTTTTATCTATTCTATACCGTGTTTACAAAAAAAAAGTATTGAAGGTTCAATACTTTTGATTTTTAATTGAATAGGTAAATCCTTTATTTAGATTTAATCTTAATTGGCTTATTTCTCTTTGTCAAAAAACTGTATAGGTCTGTTGATAGATTCCTCCAACACAATTAATGTTTCTGTTCTGTCGATTCCTTCGACTTTTTGAATTGTGTCAAGGACAAATCGTAGGTGGTTGGTGTCTCTGCAGATGATTTTTGCAAAGATCGAATAATTGCCAGTGGTATAATAGGCGCTAACTACTTCTGAGATTGTCTTCAGGTTTTCGATGACTGTATCATAAAGCGAGCTTTTTTCAAGGTAAATCCCCAGAAATGCAGATATGTCATAGCCAAGCTTAGAAAAATCTATGTTTAAAGTGGCACTCTTGACGATACCCATATCTTCTAACTTCTTCATGCGTACGTGTACCGTTCCAGAAGAAACGAAGACTTTTTTGGCAATTTCAGTATAGGGAGTCTTGGCATCTTCATTGAGGAGCGAAATGATCTTCAAGTCGATGTTGTCGATATCTAAAATTTTGTCCATTTTTATCGAGTGATTTTGGATGATTGTTAATAAATCTGCCTGTAAATTACAGATTGTTCAAAATATAGCAAAATTTATTTTTCAATTTGTAATTAAAAGCAAAATCCACTTACTTTGGACTCGATATAAATGTTCAATTGAATATTTTGTTCATAGAGTAAAAAGTCGAATTAAAATTTGAGATCATTTGTATTGCCAAATTTTAGTTTAATTTCAACAGAAACTTTTAATCTCTAAAGTTATATTTGGGTTTATATTCTGAAAAGGGTCTTGCTTCTGGCGAGACTTTTTTGTTTTTACTCAGAATGTATAATACCTATAAGTGCACTTCAAACCCTTAATACGGTGTATTTATCTTTTTTTAGCCAGAAATCTTGTTCAGTGATTTCGGGAAAGCTAGCAGATTTAGGGCGTTGATTTAGTGAATTTTTGCCTTGACTTTCAGAGCTTAGGTAGCAGGATAAGCCCAGCTTTTTTTTAAGCGGTTGGGCAATGGTGGACGGAGGTTTTTATTTTTGATCAGCTTATAACCACCATTCCATGAAAAAAACACTACTATTTATCCCTTTGTCCCTCATTTTATCTGTGGGTATGTCTCAGGTAAAGACATTTGAGAAAGCTCAAAAATTCACCGAAGCTGATACAACTGCCAAATTCCACACAGTTTCGGGAGAACGACATGGCCCATCTTATTTTAAGAAGCATGAGTTTCCAGAGGTGGAATATGTACCTACTGATCGCTTAACCTTTGACAAATATCACACCGTTGAGGTCATGTATCATTGGTATGAAGTCTGGGCGGAGCAATATCCAGATATAGTAGAGCTCTATGAGATTGCTCGTTCTTTTGAAGGAAGGCCGATTTTGCAGATGACCATTACCAATAAGAAAACAGGCAAGGATACGGATAAGCCTGCTGCATATTTTGAAGGGGGAAGGCACTCTGGAGAAATCACGGGTAGTGAGTCATTACTTTGGCTGACCCAGCACTTACTTGAGAATTATGGAAAAGATCCTGAAATAACCCATTTGATCGATACCAAGGCAATTTATTTGAGACCTCAGAATAATCCTGATGGATCAAATCTATACCTGTTTACAGCGCAAGCCAACAGATCTACGGTAAGACCTCATGATAATGACCGAGATGGCTTATTGGATGAGGATCCTAATGAAGACTTGGATGGAGATGGGATTATTTACCAAATTAGAAAAAAGGCCACAACTCCTGAGGAGCTTGAAAAGGCTAATTATATTATAAATCCTGATCATCCTGCAGGGAAACTGATGAAGCGAGTTTTTCCTGGAAAAGGTGAGTATTTATTGTATTCTGAAGGCATCGATAATGATGGCGATGGGGATTATAATGAAGATGGAATTGGAGGACTGGACCTTCACAGAAATTATCCTGAAAACTGGAGACCAGATACCGGCGGTGACTTGACCGGTAGAGGATACACTCAAAATGGCGCAGGAGAATTCCCAATGAGTGAAATTGAGTCTAAGTCCACAGTTATGTGGATGCTTAGTCATCCGAATATTTCAGTGGTGAATTCTATGGATACCCGAGTTCCTATGCACCTCAGAGCTCCATCCACTTCCAAAGCAGAAGAGCGTATGTATCCTTCCGATTTGGCTATCTATAAGGAGATGGATCAGTTAGGCTTGTCTTTTACGGGTTATCCTTGGGCGGGTGATGTCTACGAAACATACGCTACTAGATATAAGGTCAATCGCATGACTGGAGATCCTTTAAAGCCATCTCCGCTATTTGGGCATGGTCCTGATTTCGGGTACTTCTATTATGGCTCTATATGGTATGGCGATGAGCTCTGGAATAATGGTGCCATGAAGGATTATAATGGGGATGGCGTTTACGATGATTACGATGCTTTGATGTGGGATGAGGAAGCAAACGAGGGGAAAGGTTTTAAATCATGGACTCCGATGATTCATCCTACACTTGGAGAAGTGGAGATAGGAGGATTTCATCCTAAGTTTTTTGGACAAAATGGACCAACTTGGCAATTAGAGAATTGGGCTAAAAAACAAGCACAGTTTAACCTGGCTATGGCCAAAAAACTTCCTGAACTGAAAGTAGAAAAGGTGAGTGTTAAGAAAGTTGCTAATGGAGAATATGAAATAGCACTTTCTTGGAAAAATGTAGGAGGTCTTCCAGTTGCTTTGGAGCAAGCCAAACTGGTGAAAATTGTTCAGGAAGATCGAGTTTCACTCGTTTTTGATAAGGAATTGACCAAAGGCTACGAGGAAGCTAAAGTTAAAATTGAAAGTCCTGAATTGTATGACAAGACGATTTATGCAGGCTATACAGGACTGGGCGAAACGAAGTCGGCTACCTTCAGAGTAAAGGTAACGGGCGATGAGGAAGTAAAAGGAAAAATAAAACTGGCTTCGACACGAGGTGGGTTTTTTGAGCAAGAATTTATTATTAATAACTAGAAATGATGAGAATTAAAGGATTTGGAGCATTACTGCTGGTGATGCTCCTTGCTTCGCAAATGAGTTTTGCGCAGCAGAAACGACCCTTAACCCATGCCGATTACGATGCTTGGGAGCGCTTAGGTTCACAGAAAATTACCAAAGATGGGCGCTGGCTTGGATACCAAGTTTCTCCTCAAGATGGGGATGGGCGCATTGAGATTTTCTCCTATAAAGACCCTAGTAAGCGGCAAGTTATTTCAAGAGGATCATCTTTTGACTTTACAGCTGATGATGCATTTGCAGTAGGTAAGATAGTACCGGAAAAAGACTCTGTGTATGTGCTGAAATTGAAAAATACGAAGAAGGATGATATGCCTTCTGATAGTTTATTCATTTATAATATGGCGGATAACCGACTGGAGAAACTGCCAAATATAAAGTCATTTGCCACTCCTGAAGAGGCTGGAAGCTGGATAGCTATTCTGTTCGAAAAAGAGAAGAAAGCGAAAGAAAAGAAAGCTAAGGAGGATGGAGAAACTGAGGCAGACTCTACTGCAAAGGCCGAAAAACCTAAGAAAACTGATGGTACTAAGCTTACCGTACGAACATTGGATGGTTCCAAGAGCTATGATTTCGAGCGAGTGAAGTCCTATGGGTTTTCCAAAAATGGAGATTTTCTTCAGTATGTACTGGCTGAGGAAGATACCTTAGACAATGCAGCAATCTATATTCTGAACTTATCTAATGGCGAAAGCAAGCTTATCTCAGAAGGAATGACCTCGTACTCAGATGTTACTTTTTCTCCAGAAGCCAAATACCTAGCATACCTTACTACTGACGATTCTACCAAGGCCAAAAAGCCATACCATTCCCTTTTTCTGATGAAAACTTCGAATGGGGAATTGAAGGAGTTGGCGACTGAAGATTCTGATGGTATTCTTGAAAATGGTAGAATTAGCGAAAATGGAAATCTTAAATTCTCTGAGGATGAGGAGCGCTTGTTTTTTGGAGTAGTTCCAGATTATGTGGATTACGGCTATGAAAATGATACTACTATTTTGGACTCGGATAGAGTGAGTTTGGATATCTGGGGATGGCAGGATTCTGAGATTCAACCTATGCAGTTGAAGAATAAGGGACGTGAAGAACGCTTTTCCTATATGGCCACAATAGATCTGAAAAATGATAAGATCACGCAGCTCGCTGATTTGGAAGTGAAAAATGTAAGTCTAGAATCTAATGTAGAACGTGATTTTGGTATTGCTTGGACGGATGCTCCGTATCGAATTAATTACAGCTGGGATGTGCAGACTGGAAGAGATTTGTACCTAGTAGATTTCAATGATGGCTCAAAAACACTTATTGAGAAGGATGCCTCAGGTTTTCCTTCAATTTCTCCAGACGGCAACTATGTGTATTGGTACGATGGAAGAGATAGTAGTTGGGTAGCTTATGATGTGGCTCAAAAGGCTAAAATCAATCTTACCAAGGAACTACCAGAAGTGTTTTATGAAGAATTGCATGACTCACCTTCTTTACCGAGAAGTTATGGTAATGCTGGTTGGCTAAAAGGAGATGAAGCTTTTTTGGTCTATGATAGATTTGATATATGGAAAATAGATCCTAAAAACCCTTCTAAAGCAGTGAATCTTACCCAAGGTTCAGGTAGAAATAGCAACACTATTTTCAGAAGACAAAATCTTGATCGTGAGGAGCGAAGCATTGATCCAAAAGGACAATTGCTACTTGCGGCATTTAATGAAAAGACCAAGGACGCTGGTTTTTACACTGGATCATTTGATGGGAAAACTGCTCCTAAGGAATTGATCATGACGGCGAACCGCTATTATGGATTGACCAAAGCAAAGGAGAGTTCTGAGATTTTGATTAATAGATCCACCTATCTAGAGAATCCGGATATGTATTTGGGTGATTTGGCTTTTAAAAACCTCAAGAAGGTTTCTAATCTCAACCCTCAGCAGGCTAATGTAAATTGGGGTTCGGTGGAATTGGTTGATTACTTGACTGATGATGGGGATCCACTGCAAGGCCTGCTATTCAAACCTGAGAATTTCGATGCTTCCAAGAAATATCCAATGATGGTGTATTTCTATGAGCGTAACAGTGACGGTTTGCACAATTACAGATCCCCTGCGCCAAGTGCTTCCACGATTAATATTCCATATTTCGTAAGTAATGATTACCTGGTTTTTGTGCCAGATATCAAGTATAAACTGGGACTTCCAGGACCAAGTGCTTACAACTGTATCATTCCAGGAGTTCAGTCGATTGTAGCCAAGGGCTTTGTAGATGCTGATAATATGGCGATCCAAGGTCAAAGTTGGGGAGGATATCAGGTAGCTTATCTGATCACACAGACGAATATGTTCAAAGCTGCAGGAGCTGGAGCGCCAGTCGTAAACATGACTTCAGCATATGGTGGAATCAGATGGGGAACAGGTATGAGTCGTATGTTCCAATATGAGCAAACGCAGTCTAGAATAGGAGGGACACTTTGGGAAAAGCCTGTGTACTATATAGAAAACTCCCCGTTGTTTTTTATGGATCGAGTGCAAACTCCAGTGCTAATCATGCACAATGACGAGGACGGTTCAGTGCCATGGTATCAAGGAATAGAAATGTTTATGGCTTTGAAGAGATTGAGTCGACCAGCTTGGCTACTCCAATACAATGGGGAAGATCATAACTTAGTACAGCGAAAAAACAGAAAGGATCTTTCGGTTAGGCTGAGTCAGTTCTTTGACCATTATCTCAAAGGTGAACCTGCACCTCTCTGGATGTCCGAAGGTCTGCCAGCGGTACAGAAGGGAAAGACCTTAAAGTATGAGTTGAGTAATTGATTTTCATAAAAATGCCTTCTATTCCAAAATAGAGGGCATTTTTTTGTGTTAAAATTTCAGAGAAGTATGGGTTTTCATGAAGTTAAAATGTATCTTCATGAACAATTCACCACCAATTCTCAGCCTATTAATGTATAATAAAATTCGAAGTGCAATTACCGGATATAAAGTCAAAAAAGTATCTGTAAATGGTTTGATAATAAAAACTTCCTACAATGGTAAAATGCCATCTTCTGATCCGTTGACGGCTCTGAAAGAAGTGAAAGTTAAACTAGATAATTTTCCAAATGCTGTTTCTCTAGACTTAGATTTAAATGAATTATGGGGAAAGAGGCTTAGTTATTTGAAAGATATTAGTTCTTCTTCCAGCTCAAAGTTTGAGATTAATAAAAACCAATACAAGATTGAGAGGTTTGTCACCAAGCAAGACAAAGCGCCATTAAGCCTATATACATTTAGTAGGAATGACAAGATCTTTGCGCTTTTCTCAAGAGTTTATGACTATGGTAACTACTTTAATGAGGTAGAAAACTGTTTAGTTGATAAGCATATTATTGAAAGGTCTGAATCTGGAGCGAATATGCATTTTGTCACGAATGGAGAATATTCTGTCATTGTGGATGTCTTTGGACATTCACAGTCGTTTTTTTGGAATGATAAGGAAGAATTAGAGATGTGTCTTGAAACTATCCTTTAATTAGTTCAAATAAGCAAATGAAAAAGCCCTGAATCGATTCAGGGCTTTTTCGTGTTCAATAGCTTTGAGGATTCTAGACTTATACCGCCACTGCAGCTTTGATATGTGGGTGCGGATCGTAGTTGATCAATTCGAAATCCTCGTATTTGAATTCGAAAATATCCTTTACCTCAGGATTGATTTTCATAGTTGGCAAATCTCTTAGCTCACGGCTTAATTGTAGTTCTGCCTGCTCTAGGTGATTGGAGTACAAATGCGCATCTCCAAAGGTGTGAACAAAGTCACCTGCCTCTAAATCACAAACTTGCGCCACCATCATCGTAAACAAAGCATAGGAGGCGATATTGAAAGGTACGCCAAGAAAAACATCAGCACTTCGCTGGTAAAGCTGACAGCTCAATTTGCCATCGGCTACATAGAACTGGAAGATCGTGTGACAAGGAGGTAAAGCCATATTGTCTACATCTGCGACATTCCAAGCGCTTACGATGTGTCTGCGACTATCTGGTTTGGTTTTGATTTGATGGATCAAGTTTTTGATTTGGTCGATCTCTCCTCCTTTGCCATCTGGCCAATGTCTCCACTGATAGCCATAGACAGGTCCCAAATCACCATTCTCATCTGCCCATTCATTCCAAATGGATACTTTATTGTCATTCAGATATTTGATGTTCGAATCGCCTTTGAGAAACCATAGGAGCTCGATTATGATAGACCGCAGATGAAGTTTTTTGGTGGTGACCACAGGGAAACCCTTGGATAAATCAAATCGTATCTGATGCCCGAATATGCTCCGAGTTCCTGTGCCTGTTCTATCTCCTTTAACTGCTCCCTCATCTAGGATTTTGCGCATCAAATCGTGGTATTGCTTCATCTGGTCTGTTTGATTTTCAAGTTTTGGCAAGTTAATGAGTTCAGAGAATAAATGGAATTGATTTAGCACAAAGCAGCTTCATTCTTATTATACTTGAAAAAGAGATAGTGAAAATACTCAGGTAAACGACTACATGTTTCAAAAATCAACAGCTTACACATTTCTTGTTCTAGCGGCCATTCTCTCGGTGTTATTGGTGATTTTTAGGCCAGTTCCACAGTTTAATTATGACTTTGAAACATTCTTTCCCCATCAAGATGAGGACTTAGATTTTTATCAAAATTTCAAAAGTCAGTTTGAAAATGATAATGACTACCTGCTAGTTGCCCTGGGAAATGATACTGGAGAATTACTGTCTGCTAACTTTCTAACCAAAGCCAACAGTATTCATGCAGACGTTCAAAAGCTAGAGAAGGTAGATACCGTTATTTCAATCCTGAATTTGGAACAACCCATCATCGGGATATTTGGATTGAGAACTAGAAAAGTTCTGGATTGGTCGGATGAGAAATCACTTCTTAAAACTTCATCTAATCTGGACCAATATAGGTCTCAGCTAATTTCCAAGGACGGGAAATCTCTGCTGCTATGGATCAAAAACGAACAAAATATATCCAAGTCAGCTGGTGATAGTTTGTATAGTTCTATCAAGGCTGTTTTCAAAAATCATGAAATCCAGCCTGTAGCAATAGCTGGGAAAATCCAAACTCAGGGTGATTTCATTAAGCTGATGCAAGATGAGTTTGGGTTGTTTTTTGCTGGCTCCATCTTGCTGATGTTGTTTTTGCTAGTAGTGATTTTCAGAACCTGGTGGGGGGTGATTATCCCACTTCTGGTTTTAATTATTGGGGTAGCTTGGGCTTTTGGTTTGCTGATTTATTTGGGGAAACCGCTAGACCTGATGTCAATCATGCAGCCAACTATTTTCATGATCGTAGGCTTGAGTGCTTTGATACATTTTTTCACACATTTGATCAAAAAATTGAAGGAAGCTGAGGAGAAGGATGCCGCGATTCGAGCAGTTTTCAAAGACTTAGTTGTGCCAGTTTGGCTAACTATTTTGACGACTTCGTTGGGATTTATTTCGCTTTACTTCACGACCATTCCAGCGCTGCAGGATTTCGGATGGACTACAGGACTGGGAGTGTTGGTGATGTTTTTTGCTGTTGTCATGGTAGCACCAGGATTATTATATCTTTTTCCCATCAAGGTTTCAGCTGCCAGTCAAAAATCAGAAAAGCCATCAATTTTACTTAAGGTTTTCTCTTGGCAATTGAAGCATAGGAAATGGCTTCGCCTTTCATTTTTGGGGATTACCCTGCTTTGTTTTGCACTAGGTTCTACTCTTAAGATTAACGGTTATTTGCTTGATAATCTACCGCTTGATCATCCTATTCAGCAGGATTTCGAATATTTCGATGAGCAATTTGGAGGTTCAAATCCCTTGGAGATTTATCTATCAGCTGGTGATGGAGCAAAGTCATTGCTAGACTTTGAAGTGCTGGTGGAAATAGATAAAGTAGAAGCTAAAATCCATGAGTTATTTGGTGAAGGGGAAGCTATTTCGCCTTTGACATTGGTGAAGTCTATCAATCAGGCTCAAAACCAAGGGAACCCACAAGCCTTTACCATGCCATCGCGCGGACAACGACAGCGAATGAATCGATGGCTTGAAAAAGGCTTGGAAAAAGCTGATCCAAAGGTGATTAGTGAAGATCTAAAATCTGGTAGAATCTCTGCACGAGCTCCAGATCTGGGTTCTTTGAAAATGACTGAGCTTCGGGAGGCCTTGAATGAGTTTGTCCAAGAGGAAGTCAATGCTGATTTGCTTCAAGTTCGGTGGACTGGCACAGCTTATTTGATCGACAAGGGACACAAGTCTGTTACGATGCAGATGGCAAAAGGTCTTAGTATAGCCTTTCTTTTGGTAGCTGTAATCGCGGGTTTTTTGTTTAGGTCTTGGCGGATTTCATTTCTTGTGCTGATTCCTAATTTCATTCCGCTTATCTGGATGCTAGGGCTGATGTACCTTTTGGGAATAGAGTTTAAGTTGACTACGGCGATCTTATTTACGGTGGCATTCGGGATTGCAGTGGATGATAGCATTCATTTTATGAGTAGGCTGAAGCAGGAACTTATGTTAGGCAAGAATCTGATTTACGCGTTGAAGCGTACATTTTTGGAAACAGGGAAGGCAATAGTTCTGACTACAATTGTCTTGACTGCAGGATTTGGGATTTTGATTTTTAGCCAGTTTGGTGTCACTCACTTCACCGGTCTGTTGATTTCAGCATCCATGATTTTTGCCTTGCTTGCAGACTTGATATTACTGCCACTATTGCTTTTGCCCTTGAAAAAAATGTGGGAGCAAAAGTTCAAGAAACCCTAGGCTATTCCTTATAGCCATCCCAGGTGAATGTAGCTGACACTGGGTAATGGTCGGAGTAGTCCACTTCTCTATGCGTTTTGAATTGAATTGCTTTGAGTTTTTCAGTCGAAAAAATATGATCAATTCTTAAGAAGAAAAGAATGCGGTTATAAGTAAAACCGAATCCCCTTCCAGCAGTTTCAAAGGCATTTTCATAATTTTCACTCAATTTGAAATAGGTATATGAATAAGGGATTTCATTGAGGTCACCCATTAGGATCAAGGGATGAGGGCTGTTGTTCATGTGTTCCAACAGAACTTTGAGCTGCTTGCTTCTAGCCAAACTTCCACGCTGTAGTTTTCCTAAAGTCTGTCTATAATTTTCCTTTACACCTTCCAGATTTTCCAGGCCTTCAGAATTGATCCGCATAGATTCTAAGTGGGCATTGTAGATTCGAATTGTATCAGAATTCACCAGAATGTCTGCGAAAATGGCCCCATTTGTCCCTTGCGCATCAAATACCTTTCCGTCATGAATGATGGGATACTTGGAGAAAATCGCCAGACCGTTAGATCGTTTTCTAGGATTGCCGTCGATGATATGATAGGATACTTTATAGTTTGAGTTTTTGCCAAGAATTTTGACCGCATCTCGAGAAGGGGTTGTGTTGTCTTGATAAAACTCTTGAAATACCTTTACATCTGCTGGTTGCTCCTGTAGCCAAGAGAGCACGTTTGAGTCTGGAGTGACCTCACTTTTTGAATTGTAGTAGAACATATGTGCATTATAGGTAAGCACTTTCAGTCCTACAGCCTCTTCATTTTTGGGGTGAATCTGAATAGTGGCGAAGAAAAACTTATAACCTATCAGCAAAGCCAAAAGAGGCAAGAAGGCTAGTTTTCTCCAGGATAGAATCAAAATCACCAGTAATAATAGATTCAATAGTAAAAATACCGGGATGAAAAATGGCAAAAGCCCTATGTATCGAAAATATTCTGGCGAAATGTAAACACTAGCGAATACTAATAGCGATACGGCAAAAATGAGCCGAGTAATAATTTTCATGAATTAAAATTGATCAGGCGATAAATTAAGTAATAAATCATGATTCTATCGAGGCCTTTAGATTTTTTAGCTTTAGAGCAATCTTCGATCCAAGTGAAAATTGACATCCATAATAGATTTAACTAATTTGTAAAGGTAGAATTTTTGCTTTTGAAGCAAATGTTTGTGCTAGAAATGATGAAAGAGAGGCTTGAATTTTGCTCATTTACCAATTATTAGTTATTTCGATAGAAAATTACCCACTATGAAAACATATCAAAGTATTTTGGCAACAGCCGTGATTGCAATAGCTTTTGCCTCATGCAGTGAACCAAAAACTTCTGAATCCTCTGAGTCTGAAGTGGCTGCAGAGACTAAGGAAGCCGCTGAGACGGAAGAATCTAGACCAAGCCCGAAAATTGTAAAAGAAGGTCAAATTGCTGGCAAGGCATTTAAAGTACAATATGGCTCTCCTTCTGTGAAAGGAAGAGAATTATGGGGCGATTTGGTGCCGTATAATGTAGTATGGAGAACTGGAGCTAATGAGGCTTCTTATGTGGAATTAGCGGAGGATATGAGTGTAGAAGGGCAACAAATTCCAGCTGGTAAATATTCTCTTTTTACCATACCAAAAGAAAATGGAGCTTGGACTGTGATTTTCAATTCTGAGTGGAATCTAGAACATGGTCATTTTCAGTACGATGAAAAGAATGATGTGCTGAGAGTAGACGTAAATCCTGTCTGGGAGGAAAGCAATCAAGAAGCACTCTTAATGGAAATAGAAAGTCCAGGACTAGTCATTCGCTGGGAAAAGCTAACCCTACCAATCAGTTTCAAATAAAAAGACATACTCCTTTGGATGCCCTCAAAATGATTTTTTGAGGGCATTTTTGTTGATAGATGTCAAAAGGAGCTGCCACTTTGCCCAATAGTAATCAGATTGGCTTAAATTCGTCACCTTACCTAAAACTGATACAATGAAGTATGCAGGCTTTTTAGTCTCTTTGGTTTTGACAATCGCTCTTGCCATTGCGGTTTCCAGACCTTTTGGCGCGATCCCACCTTTAGCTCCTTTGCTTGATCCTAGTCATGGATTTTGGCAGAATTCATACTCTGAAGATGAATTGGCAGAGGATGAATTGGAACTGAATAATCTGAATGCTGAGGTGAGGGTGGTTTATGATGAAAATCTTATTCCTCACATTTTTGCAGACAATCAGACTGATTTGTATAGAGCTCAGGGATACATCACTGCTAAGCATAGACTTTGGCAAATGGAGTTTCAAACAATGGCTGCAGCTGGTAGAATATCCGAAATTGTCGGTCCTATGGCTTTAGATCTGGATAGGATGACCCGTCGAAAGGGCTTGGCTTTTGGAGCGGAAAAAGGAGTGGAATTTATAAGAGAGAATGATCCTGATTCCTACCAAAATTTAGAAGCTTATGCGGATGGTGTCAATCAATACATTGATCAGCTTTCAGATGCTAAATTGCCTGTAGAGTATAAAATCCTGAATTATCGACCTGAGCATTGGACAGCTTTCAAATCCATCCTGTTGTTGAAATACATGACAGACATGCTGGTTGGAGATCGGGATTTAGAGTACTCGAACTTGCGCAAAATCCTAGGAGATGTAATGCTGGATAAACTTTACCCAGAATTTCCGACAGGAGTAGATCCAATCATCGAAGCAGGGCATAAGTGGGGATTTAAGCCACTTGATGTGACTAGACCAGACAGTATTAATTACCCTGACGATCAATTAGTAATAGAGCCTTTGCCACAGCCAGAAGAAGGAACCGGCTCAAACAACTGGGCTGTCGCTGGCTCAAAGACCAAAAGTGGTAATCCGATTTTGGCCAATGATCCACATTTGGGATTGAATTTGCCCTCACTTTGGTATTCTATGCAATTGACTAGTCCAGAGCATTCTGTCAAGGGCGCTACGCTTCCCGGGGCTTTGGGCGTGATTTCAGGGTTTAATGAAAATATAGCCTGGGGAGTTACGAATGCGACGCGAGATACTCGGGATTGGTACAAAATCACATTTCAGGACAATTCTAGAAAAGCTTATCGCTATGGTGACAAGTGGGAGCAGACTTCCTTCAGAGTAGAGGAAATCAAAGTGAAGGGTGAAGAGCTCTTTCTAGATACCGTGGTCTATACACATTATGGGCCTGTGGTTTATGATAAGACTTTCAAAGGAACTCGTCAGGACGTGAATTTTGCATTGAAATGGAATGTGCACGAAGGCTCCAATGAGCAGAAAACTTTCCTGATGCTGAATACAGCAAAAAATCACGATGACTATAATGAAGCCTTGAATAATTTCACGGCTCCAGCTCAGAATTTTGTATTTGCCTCCAAAGCGGGAGATATTGCTATGCGTATCCAAGGTAAATTTCCTTTGAAATGGAAAGGCCAAGGCAAATTTTTCATGGATGGTGCGGATCCGAGGATGGAGTGGCAGGGCTATATTCCTAATGAGCAAAATGCCAGCACTTTGAATCCTTCTCGTGGATTTGTCAGCTCAGCCAACCAGCATCCTACAGATTCCACCTATCCCTATTATGTCTTTGACAATAGCTATGAATTCTATAGAAATCGCCGCTTGAATAAGCGTCTCAGCGAAATGTCTGAGATTACTGTAGAAAATATGCAAGAGCTGCAATTTGATGATTACTATCTACATGCAGCTGAGGCATTGCCAATAATGCTAGACCTTTTGGGTAATGAATATGGAGATGATGCTGATGCCAAAAAATATGTTTCGCTGTTGAAAGAATGGGATTTTTATGCTGATCCCAATCAAAAGGCACCTACTGTGTTTTATATCTGGTGGAGGAAAACCTATGGACAAATTTGGAAAGAATTGTCTGAAAATGTCGCTCCAATCGTATTGCCTAGCTATTATCAAACTGTGCTATTCATGAAGAATGAGCCTGATGGAGCTGTGTTTGATTTGAAAAATACGGCTGAAATGGAGAATGCTGCTAGACATGTGAAGGAAGGTTTCAAAGAGTTGCTCGCTGATATGAAAAGCTGGGAAGAGAAGGAAGGAGACTTTGCTTGGGCCAATTATAAAAAGACTAGCATCCAACACCTGGTTCCGCAGTTTAAGGCATTTTCGGTAGAGAATGTTTACACTGGAGGCGGATCGGGAATGCTAAATGCTACCAGTGGTAGACATGGTGCGAGTTGGAGAATGGTAGTAGACTTAGGTCCAGAAGTGAAAGCTTTTGGCATCTATCCTGGCGGCCAATCTGGCAATCCAGGAAGTAAGTATTACAGTAATTTTATCAATAAGTGGGCAAATGGAGAGTATCTGAATTTTGATCTGAGAAGTTTGGATCAAGAGGAAGGTGTTTTATTCCAAACTATTTTAAACTAAGAGCTATGAAGTTTATTCTATTGACCTTTCTCACAGTCTTATTGGTCATCGTATTCAATCCATTTGTTCCTTACTGGGTAGTGATGATAGGTATTATGATTTTATCGGTGTTAGTAGGGAATAAGGGCGCCGCCGCTTTTTTTGCTGGTGGCATAGGTATGGGACTAGCCTGGCTTGGCCAAACAGTGTATATCAGCACTTTATCCGGCAGTCAATTACCACAAAAGATGGGGGAATTGATGGGTTTTGGTTCTGATCTTGCTTTGATTGCCATCACTGTAGTGCTAGGTTTTTTGCTAGGAGCATTCAGTGCTTTGACAGGGAGTTTATTGAGAAAACACTTAGAAAGAAAGCCTGATAACATATACGGCAGGTAGAAGGATAAAAAGAATATAGTTGAGAGTACTCATTCTTCATCAAAAAGACAGCTTTTGTTTTTCCAATTCAATGCAATGAGTACCTTTGTTACTCACTTTTAAGGTGAATTTTTATGCTAGAATCCTTAATTACCTCAAAGACAAGGTTGAGGTTACTTATTAAGTTTTTCGTAAACCCCAAAACACAAAGCCATTTGCGAGGATTGGCAGACGAGTTTGGGGAATCAACTAATGCAATCCGCAAAGAATTGAATAACCTAACGCAGGCGGGTATTCTGGTGAAAGAAACTGATAAGAACAAAATTGCCTACAAGGCAAATGTTCAGAATCCCTTTTTCTCCAATATTCAAGAAATCATCCGAAAGTACTTGGGTCTGGACAAGCTATTGGAGCAAATCCTGGAACGCATGGGTGATGTCAATCAAGTTGTTTTAGTTGGCGACATTTCAAAAGGTATCGATTCGGGAATAATAGACGTAGTGGTTACTGGCGATAGCCTAAACGAAAACTATATTCTAAATCTATCTACTCGGATAGAGGAGCTTATAGAGAAAAAAGTGGTATTGACATTGCTAGCTGATAGGATGGTTTCTACAGGGCTAGTTTTGTTTGATAGTGAAATAGGAGTTTAAAAGGCTCAGAGAGCGGTATTGAAATTAACTGTAGGCACTGTTGTGACTGAAAGGGCGAAGCTGTGTAAAATTGGTTGAGAATCAATTAAAAATCAGAAATTGCTACCTGAACAATTAGAAGTGGACACGAAAATAATAGATTTGGAAAATTATACTTGGTTAAATACAGCTAGGAATTACCTCCTGATGGGGATTTTTTTGTTGGTAGCCTTTGCAGCGCAATCTCAAAGTCTTTCCGATATACAAAATCTCAAGGTGGATGATTTGTCAGATGCTCAAATCGAACAATTGATAAAGCGTGCAGAAGCTAGTGGGGTTTCGGTTGGGCAAATAGAATCTCTTGCAAGAGAACGAGGAATGCCTGCCGTGGAGGCAGCTAAACTTAGAAATCGTATTTCTGCGCTACAGATGTCCATTTCTCCAGAAGCGGGTGCAGCTAGCTTGGACGGTATGCGTTCCGTGGAGGGTTACGAACAAGTTGATATGTTTGATTCAGTCCGTAGATCAGATCCTTATTACGATTTGACTCCTTTCCAAAAGAAAATCTTTGGCTTTAAACTTTTTCATAACAGAGCTTTGGACTTCAGTCCTAGCTTAAATATTCCTACTCCTCAATCCTACGTTATTGGCGCAGGAGATCAACTATTATTAGATATCTACGGTGCCTCCCAACAATCGTATGATTTGACGGTGAGTCCGGAAGGAAGAATAATTGTGCCGAATATAGGACCTGTTCAAGTGGGAGGATCTACGGTCGAAGCAGCTATTTCCAGAATCAAGTCGTCCTTAGGGAGAATTTATTCTGGGCTAATGGGCTCCAATCCTAATACCTTTCTTCAAGTTCGATTAGGTAATATTCGTAGCATCAAAGTTTCAATGGTCGGAGAGTTGACCAAGCCAGGGACCTATACCTTGCCTTCATTTGCTACAGTCTTCAATGGTTTGTATGCAGCTGGCGGTCCAAATGAAAATGGTGCATTTCGTAATGTCCAAGTCTATCGTGATAGTCGCTTAGTGGCTACGGTGGATATCTACGAGTTTCTTTCCAAGGGAATTCAGGATGCTAATATCACGCTACAAGACAACGATGTAGTCATAGTTCAACCTGTACAGGCTAGAGTAGAGGTGATAGGTCCGGTGAGAAGAGAAGGGCTTTTCGAAGTGAAGGCTGGAGAGTCCCTAGATGATTTGTATATCTACACTGGAGGTTTCAAGAGTTTAGCCTATAGAGATCGAGTAACAATCAGGAGGATAGAGGACAATCAACGCAAAGTAATTGATGTAGCCTCAGATGAGTTTAAGACATTTTCATTGAAAGATGGGGACGAAATACTGATAGGTGAAGCGCTGGAGCGGTTTTCTAATCGGGTTCAGGTAACTGGCTCGGTCAATCGTCCTGGTGAATATTCTCTTGATGAAGATGGGCTTACGGTGCGAGAATTGATTGGTAAAGCACAAGGATTGAAGCCTGAAGCATTTGTCAATCGTGCTACGTTGTATAGAACAAGTGCGGACCTTACACTTGCTGCGGAGCCACTGGATTTGAAAGGAATCATGGATGGTACCGTGGAAGATGTGGCATTGAAAAATGAAGACCTTTTATTTATCCCAAGTCGATATGATATTCAAGAGGAATATTATGTGAAGATCTCAGGGGAAATTAACTATCCAGGCACTTATCCTTTTGCCACAGATATGACGGTGGGTGATTTGATTTTGAGATCTGGAGGTTTGCTACAGTCGGCTTCCAATTCATCTATCGAAATAGCACGAAGAGTAAGAGATGTAAATACTGGTAAAATAGCTCAAATCAGTACGCTCACTATTGACCCTGATCTTCAACTTACCGAGGAAGAGAAGAGCCAACCTTTATTGCCATTTGATCATGTTTTTATCCGACGTAGCCCAGGATTTGAGAAAGAGCAATTGGTGACTATTCGTGGTGAAGTCATATACCCAGGGGATTTTGCCATAGCTAGTGCAAACGAACGAATCTCTGATTTGATTACAAGAGCGGGTGGTTTATCTCAGTTTGCTTATCCAAAAGGTGCTAATCTAATCAGGAGAACGGTTTATTATAAAGGTTTGACTGAAGAAGAGTTACGAGAAAAGACCTTACGTGAAATCAAAGCCAATCTTGATGTTGAGACAAATCGAGAAAATAATGAGGCAGAAGCGATCCTTTATGAGCGAATAGCTGACAAGCTTGTCCAAAATGAAATTGAGCGTTTGGAGAAAGAACAAGAGCTACAAAGGGAACGATTGTTTAATGGAATGTCAGCGTTAGATTCCTTACCACTCGATACTGCTATCAACAAAGTAAGGATTAAGCAGCAAGATCTGGTCGGAATAGATTTGGAGAAAATCATGCAGAATCCAGGTTCGGAAGAAGATTTGATACTAGTGGAAGGTGATATTATTCAGATTCCTAAGCAATTGCAGACTGTGAGAATGGTAGGGGAGGTATTGTTGCCTACTACCACAAGATTTGACAAAAAGAATAGCCTTAAAAATTACATTTCCAAAGCTGGTGGATTCACAGAGGAAGCGAGAAGATCCAAGACTTACGTGGTCTATGCAAATGGAGATGCTAAAAGAACACATAACTTCTTAGGATTAAATATCTATCCAGAATTAGAACCTGGAGCAGAAATAGTAGTACCGATGAAGCCCAAGAAAAGTAGAATGAGTCCTGCGAGTTGGATTGGAATAGCTTCTAGTCTAGCTACCGTAGCTATTTTGGTTCAAACCATAGTGAATAATAGCAAGAATCCATAGGCAACAAAATCAAATACTAGTAAGCTAACCCTAGTTAAAATAATATGAAAATCGCAGTAGTAGGTACAGGATACGTTGGTCTAGTATCGGGAGCATGTTTTGCTGATGTAGGGATTGAAGTTACCTGTGTTGACATCGATCAAAAGAAAATTGATAACCTGAAAAATGGCATTATGCCCATTTATGAACCAGGACTAGAAGAGGTAGTAATTCGTAATTATAAGAGCGGAAGACTTAAGTTCAGTACGGATCTGGGTGAAGCTATTCAGGGTGCATCGGTTGCTTTCATCGCAGTAGGAACTCCTCCTGGTGAAGATGGGTCTGCGGATTTGAAATACGTACTAGCCGTAGCCGAAGAGATCGGTACCAAGATGAGTGATTATATAGTGGTGGCTACCAAAAGTACTGTCCCTGTTACCACTGGGGAGAAAGTTCGTGCAGCTATCAAAGGTGCGTTAGACAAGAGAGGGTCTGAATTACCTTTTGCAGTAGCATCCAATCCAGAATTTCTTAAGGAAGGTGCTGCCGTTGAAGATTTTTTGAAGCCAGATAGAATTGTAATCGGAGTAGATGATACTCGTGCAGAAGAGATTATGAAGCGACTGTATAAGCCTTTCCAGTTGAGCGGGGAGCGCATCATATACATGGATATTCCTTCTGCTGAGATGACCAAATATGCTGCGAATGCGATGTTGGCAACCAAAATATCCTTTATGAACGACATTGCTAACCTATGTGAATTGGTAGGAGCTGATGCCAATATGGTAAGAAAGGGCATAGGTTCGGACCCACGCATCGGGAATAAGTTTATCTACCCAGGTGTGGGTTATGGCGGTTCTTGCTTTCCAAAAGATGTCAAAGCAATCATCAAAACAGCCAAGCAATATGGCTATGATCTGAGAGTGCTTCAGTCTGTGGAAGATGTCAATGACGATCAGAAATATATTCTTTCTAACAAGGTGAAAGCTCACTTCGGAGAAGATCTTTCAGGAATGACCTTTGCAATGTGGGGTTTGAGTTTCAAACCAAACACAGATGACATGCGTGAAGCTCCTGCTGGAGTGATCATCGATGAACTGAGAGCTGCCGGAGCTACTGTCAAAGCTTACGATCCAGTAGCAATGGATGAAGCTAGAGAGCATTACATCTTCGATAAAGTGACTTATTGTAAAGACGCCTACGAAGCCTTGGTAGATGCTGATGCTTTGCTATTGGTGACGGAATGGTCAGAATTTAGAATCCCTAGCTGGGAGGTGATGGGTAAGCTGTTGAAGAACAAAGTGATCTTTGATGGAAGAAATATATATGATAAAAACTATCTGAAGACCTTAGGATTTAAGGCCTACGGAATAGGTTCTAAGTAAGGATTATTGCCCTTGGGCTACACTCAAGGGCATAACTGTGTTTTGAGTAAAACAAAAAAATGATAATTGCGGGAGCTGGTGGACATGGGTTAGAAGTATGTCATGTGTTAATTCAACAGGGTATTTCTACTTCTGAAATTTACTTTTTTGATGAAGATCCTGTTAAACTACAAAGAGGAGAGATTCAAGGAAGAGGCATTTTTGATCTGTCAGAGATTCAACAGCATTTCAGCCAAGATCCACGCTTTATTTTGGGAGTAGGCAACCCAATCCACAGAGAAAAATTATATCATTTATTGTCTGCCCTTGGAGGTAGCGTTTATGGAATAGGTAGCGTCTCTACTCTTGAATCAAGTAAGGTTTTTGACGCTATGCCATTCAGCTTTATCGGTCCAGAGACTAGTATAGGTTTGGGAGTTTTAATCAATACCTCTGCTCATGTACATCATGAATGTACTGTGGGTGATTTCACTGAAATAGGTCCAGGGGCAATGTTATTGGGGGCTGTTAAGGTGGGAGCTAAATGCAGTATTGGCGCAGGAGCAGTATTGTTACCAGGAGTTGAATTAGGTGAAGGCGTTGTCGTAGGAGCAGGAGCAGTTGTGACAAAATCCGTCATGCAGAAATCGGTTTTAGTAGGAATACCTGCAAAGCCTGTTACATGATATTTTTTAGATTTATTTTCTATTTCAATACTAACAAACTAGCTCATGACATCAAATGATCAGTCAAAAGTAGAACTGAACTATCTAGAATTGATCCAGAAAATCTTTTTGTATAAAAGAAGATTACTTTCATTTGCATTGGCAGGATTTCTATTAGGCTGCTTAATTGCATTTACGAGTCCCAAAGAATATTTGTCCTCATCACTAGTTATTCTTGAGGAACCCGAAGGTTCTGGACAATTTGGACAAATGGGAGCATTAGCGGGATTAGCAGGAATTTCCTTACCGCAAATGCAAGGTGATCAAGCTAGATTGAGTGCTGATTTATTTCCAGACGTGATTCATAGCAGAGACTTTTTGCTGGACATCATGAAAGAACAGTTTTATTTTCAAACCAAAGGGAAGGAAATGACCTTGGAGGAATACTATGCTGAAGAAAAGCCAGGGAATATCGTTAAAAAATCTATTAACTTTGTTTTTAGTATTCCTGCTCGTTTAATTGGTCTTTTTTCATCAAGTGAACCCGCGCTAGTAATGCCAGAATCAAGCGGCACTGAAGCAGAGGAGCCTAGGTATGTGGCTGTAACTTCTAAGGAGAATTATGTATTAGGGCAATTAAAAGAGAGAATTACTATTGAAGAGCAGATGAAATTGATTCAGCTCAATGTATCTATGCCAGAAGCAACTATTTCAGCGGCAGTGAATGCCTTGGTTTTAGAAAGACTGATCGAATATGTCACCAATTATAAAACCGTAAAACAGAAAATTAATCTTGAGTTTGTAGAGGAGCGTGTTGATGAAGCTCAGGTTAAGTTTCAGGAATCTCAGCTAAAGCTAGCTTCCTTTAGGGATTCTAATCAGGGAATCGTCTCGCGTAGGGCAATGACCAAAGAAGAACAATTACAATTTGAGTTTAATATCTCTTTCAATATTTACAATACTTTGAAACAAGAATTGGAGCAGGCAACGATTCAACTCAAGAGAGAAACCCCAGTGTTTACTGTAATGGAGAAGGCAAGTGTACCTCTTGGACCAAGTAAACCAAATAAGCCTTTGATTATAGTTTTCAGCATCTTTCTTGGCTTCTTTGTAGGTGTTTTGTATGCCATCTACCGAATTCTTTTATCCCAAATTACTAAGTAAATCCAAGTATGCGTTCGATACAAATGGTGGACCTTCGGTCCCAATATGAGTTAATTAAGACTGAGGTAGATCAGGCGATTCAAGAGGTGATCGACACGACGGCCTTTATCAATGGCCC
>NZ_QKZT01000007.1 GCF_003254055.1 Algoriphagus chordae | reverse complement strand
GACCAATAGTTCAAAATAACCTTCTAGAACATAATAGACCGGTTTCCAATACACACCGGTACTCTCCATGGCCACATGGGTAACCCCATGATTTTGGAGCCATCCGATCAGTTGTTCCAGATCAGGGGTGAAAGTGCCAAAAGTTTGAGTTTCTTCCTGAATGCCGATTCCTGCAATGGAAGCCACTACGGTATCACGATGAACATCTAGGCCGCAGCCTCGTTCAATGAGTTGAGGAAATTCTACTGTCGCCATGTCGTAATTGAGTTTGGTCACTACATTTAACGACTTTCATGGCTATGGGTGAATTTCCTCTATTTTCATGAATGTTTTATGCTTCTAATTTTCTTAGAAACCTACATACGCAGGTGGTTCTACGCCTTCTACTCTTAGGTAAGCAATTGCTGCCCCTCTGTGGTGAGTAGAGTGATCCATTATTAGCGCCATTACTTGTCTTCTGCTTACGTTATTTCCGAAAACTTCAATAGACTCGGCTGCATCAGCTTCAGAAAGTGCTTTCATAGTGGCAGTGCCATAGTCGTAGCTTTTAGCTACATAAGCTGCTAAGTCTGCTTTAGATGCTGTAGCAAGATCAATTGTAAATCCTGGATCACCGCCTTTTAAGAAACCTTGTGAAATCCCCACGATTGCATTTCCAATGTGATGAATCTGTTCCTTGAAGGTCATAGCCTCAGGATCAGTTTTGTAATTCATACCAGACTCAGGCATCTTGTCAAGCACATCAAGAGTGAATTGCTTGCTGTTTTGCCATTTGCTCAGAAACTCAGCTTTGGTAGTTTGTGCATTAGCGGCTGACGTAGCCATCAGTAAAATGGCGATCATTAAGGCGCCAGTAAGGGGTTGGAGTGCTTTTTTCATTTGAATGTAGATTGGTTATTTGGTTAAATTTCATTTATTCCCCAACCAAATCAAACACTTTGTCTAATTTTAAACCATGAGGAAATATCTTTGGATCGGTCTAGTGTTAGCAGGGTTAATGGCTTGTGAGGAAACTTATTTGCCCAAACCACCGGGCTACAATCGAATTGATTTGCCTGTTCATTCATTTGAGCGACTTAGTTCTGGATATCCCTATCGAATCGACTATTCCACTTATTCAAGGGTAGAAGCGGATTCTTTCAATATCGCAGAAGAAACCTGGGTTAATTTGAATTATATGGATTTTGGGGCTAAAGTACACCTGACCTATAAGCGAATAGACGGAGATAAGGTCGATTTCAGGCAGTTGTCCAGCGATGCTTTCAGGCTTACTTCTCAGCATCAAGTGAAAGCTTATGGGATTGAAGAAGCAGTACTGCTAACGCCTAATGGATACACTGGTGTAGTAGCTGAACTCACAGGTGAAGTACCCACGCAGTTTCAGTTTTTTGTGACTGATTCTACCAAAAATTTCCTGAGAGGAGCCTTGTATTTCAATACAGCGATGAAAAATGATTCACTGGCTCCGGTAATAGAATTCATCAAGGAGGACATGGCCCACTTGATGAATTCTGTAGAATTTGTTGATTAATTCAGGTTTTTCCAGGATCGGAAGATAATGACTCCCCCTATTAGGGCAATTACAGCAGCAATTGTTCCGCCCAGCATATTGCCGTAGATGAAGAATCCTGTAGAGAATAATGCAGCATAAACCATTGCTGATCCTATCATCATCAAGCCAATTTCTTTAGGAAGCTGCCCGATAACTTGTCTTTCCTCAGGATATCTATCCAGTACTTTTTTCCATCCGAATGCAGCAGGAGTTACTTTTCTGTAGAAAGAAAGCAATACTTCGTCCTTCTCTGGAGCAGTGATGAATGTGACAAGCAACCAGCCAATTGTGGTGATAGTGACACTATAAATTAATTTTAGATACTCTTGATTTTCAGGGATTACGATCCACTCTACTCTTGGATTGATCACTGAGAAGAAAATCGCTACTACGAATGAAATTGCCATAGCCGAAATTTCTGTATAGGCATTGATTCTCCACCAAAACCATCTTAGAATAAAGATTAGTCCTGTTCCTGCACCGATCTGTAACAAAATTTCGAAGGCGTCTAGCGCACTGGAAAGTGCCAAAGCCAGTACAGCAGACATCGCCATTAATGTCACCGTAGAGATTCTTCCTACAGCCACCAATTCTTTATCGGAAGCATCTGGTTTTAAAAATCTCAAATAGAAATCATTTACTATGTACGATGATCCCCAGTTCAAATGGGTTGAAAGTGTGGACATTACAGCCGCTATTAAAGATGCTAGAACAATGCCTATTAGACCTGTTGGCAGGTAAGTCAACATAGCCGAATATGCCAAATCGTCTCCAAGTTTATCAACAGGGATATTTGGAAAGGCAGCCGAGATATCAGAAACGTTAGGAAAGACAATTAAGGATGCCAAGGCAATTAAGATCCATGGCCATGGGCGCAAGGCGTAATGGGCAATATTGAAAAAGAGTGTAGCTCCAATTGCATTTTTTTCGTCTTTAGCTGAAAGCATCCGCTGCGCAATATATCCCCCGCCTCCAGGTTCTGCACCAGGATACCAAGTCGCCCACCACTGAATGGCTATTGGCATCAAGAAAAGTGGGATGTATGCATTAGGGTCAGAGAAGTCAGGAAGAAAATTAAGCTTTCCTGCTACATTTTCATGTGTTAGAAGATTATTCAGAGAACCGATCTCAGGAAGGTCAATAATGTAGTATGCTGCTCCGAAAGCGCCGATCATTGCAATGAAAAATTGAAAGAAGTCAGTTAGCAAAACGCCTTTTAGTCCACCCAAAGAGCTATAAACTACTGTGACGATCGATGCGATCAATAGTGTCTGTACTGGAGATAATCCTAGCATTATACCACCGATTTTGATGGCTGCAAGTGATACCGTTGCCATGATAACCACATTGAAGAACACCCCTAGGTAAATAGCTCGGAAGGCTCTTAAGAAGGCAGCCCCTTTGCCAGAATAGCGTAGTTCGTAGAATTCCAAGTCTGTGGTAACCTCAGATCTTCTCCAAAGTTTTGCATAGACAAATACGGTAAGCATACCCGTAAGCAAAAATGCCCACCATACCCAGTTACCTGCTACGCCATTTTTACGGACGATATCTGTGACCAAGTTTGGCGTATCTGCAGAGAAGGTAGTAGCTACCATCGATACACCTAATAACCACCAGGGCATATTTCTACCTGAAAGGAAAAATTCTTTGGCAGAGGAGCCCGCTTTTTTCGATGTGTAAAGCCCTATAAGAAGGGAGATGACAAAGAAAGCGGCAATGATCGCCCAGTCAATGTAGGTTACATTCATAACTATTGGGATTACTGAATTTTTTTTAGAAAATACCTTCTACTTAAATAATAATTTTCGCTAATGTATTTATTTTCTATCAAATGGGAAAAGACTTCTAGGGAAGATTCCCCAGTTTTTTATACTAAATACAAATTTTATAGCAATTCGGCTAATTCTAACTCTTGAGCAATTGGAAGATAATAGTAGAAAGAATAAGCGATTTAAACTGACCTTTTTTAGAAAGCAGAATTAAATTGGAAGAAAACTAGGCTGGATATATGATGTGACACTTGGGTTTTAAGAAAAGCGATCAAAATAAACAGTTTTTTTGCTGCGAATAATTCTGATTTGAAAGCTATCCTCTAGCTTTGGACTATGGTAAAGGAAAACATCGCCAGCATTCTCGCTGCATATTCGTTTAATTCTTTTGAAGATTTTTCATTTCATCCATTCGGTGCCGGCCTCATTCATGGGACTTATCTGATCGACTCCGGAGAGGACAAGTATATTCTGCAGGAATTCAATACGACTGTTTTCCAATTTCCTGAGCGAATAGCACACAATCAGCGGCAAATAAAATCACAAGGAGATGATAGCCTGCTTCCGTTTACCTTACCTCTACCTATTCCCAATTCGGCTCAGAAACTTATTACGGAATGGAATGGCAAACTTTTTAGATTGTTTGAGTTTGTATCTGGCCAAACCATTCAGCAAATCACCAATCTCAATCAAGCTTATCTTGCGTCCAAAGCCTATGGGGTTTTTGCGGACTGGGGCAAAATTGTTGAAACACATAAGTTGCAAGAATGTATTCCTGATTTTCATCGATTGGATTTGCGCTTTGCAACCCTTCAGAAAGTAGCTGCCGATAAGGAATCTATCAGCATTGAGGACCAGGAAATTCTGGACTTTTACCTAGGACAGAAAGCCTTGATCGCGGAGTATAAAAAATACCAGTCTGTTTTGCCTCATCGACTGACACATAATGACACCAAAATCAATAACCTAATTTTTTCAAATGATTTCTCAAAGGTGGAGGCATTGGTGGATTTAGATACCTTGATGGATGGCTATTTGATGTATGACTTTGGGGATTTGGTACGAACAGTGGCTTGTTCAGAATCGGAAACAAGTCAATACTGGGATAATATCAAGCTTGAAATTCCGGTGTTCGAAGAATTACTCAAAGGCTATTGGGAAGGAGTGAACTCCTTGGCAACAGCCGAAGAAACGAAATCATTGATTTTGGGAGGTGAAGTGATGACCTGTGTGATGGGACTTCGTTTTTTGACGGACTATTTGCAGGGCAATATTTATTATAGAGTGGAATACCCTACCCAGAATTTTCATCGTGCCAAAAATCAGATGCTTTTGCTAAAAAGTATCCAAGCTTCAAAAGCTGAATTGACTGAGATTTGGAAGCGGGTTACGCAATCCTCAAATTGATTTCAGACAATTCCAGTCATAATATTGGCATTTGGGCATACTGGACTTAATTTGTCCTACCCAAAAATCAACTTTCCTTGTCCAGTTTTTTTGATACCAAAATAGAATTTCTCAAAGGAGTAGGCCCACAGCGCGCCGCTCTGATCAACAAGGAGTTGAATATTTTCAGCTTTGGGGAATTGCTACAGCATTATCCGTTTCGGTACGAGGACAGGACGAAGTTTTTTAAAATCCGAGAGTTGCATTCCGACATGGAATCAGTCCAGGTGATTGCCAAAATCCGAAAAGTAGAACTCGTAGGCATGGGCAATAAAAAGCGCTTGGTCGCGCATGTGGCTGATGAAACTGGGGAAATGGAAATGACTTGGTTCAAAGGAATTGCTTGGGTTCAAAAGAATATTGCTACAGGTGCAGCATATGTCTTCCTTGGAAAACCTGCTCAGTTTGGCAGAAAGTGGAGTATCGCGCATCCTGAGATGGAACCGCTCACGACAGCCAACGAAAAGAGAAATAACTTCCAGCCTGTCTATTCTACTACAGAAAAGCTCAGAGCTAGATTTTTGGATTCCAAAGGGATCTCCAAAATCATGGACCAACTGGTTCAAGTTTGCTTTCCACATATTCTGGAGACGATGTCTCAGGAGATTCTGGAGCAATATCAACTCATCGGAAAAAAGGAGGCTATTCGACAGATTCATTTTCCTACAGAGCCAAACCTGCTACAACGAGCTAGAAAACGCTTGAAATTTGAGGAGTTTTTCTATTTGCAACTTCGCTTACTAATGCTGAAGGTGGCTAGAACGGAGAAGTTTCAAGGACAGATATTGAACAATACTGAACTTCTCACGAAGTTTTATACCAATCATATTCCCTTCGAGCTGACCAATGCCCAAAAGCGGGTAATCCGTGAGTCATATGCAGATATGAAGTCGGGCAAGCAGATGAATCGCCTTATTCAGGGAGATGTGGGTAGCGGCAAGACGATGGTGGCGTTTATCTGTGCTTTGATCGCGATTAGCTCAGGTGCACAAGCTTGCCTGATGGCTCCCACGGAGATTTTGGCTACACAGCATTATGCAGGATTGAAAGAATTTGCCGATATGATGGGGCTGAAAATTGCTTTGCTGACAGGATCAGTGAAAAAATCTGCGAGGAAGATAATTCATGAAGAACTGCTGTCCGGGGAACTCAAAATCTTAATTGGAACACATGCGCTTTTAGAAGATATCGTGCAGTTTAAAAATCTAGCGCTGGCGATTGTGGATGAACAACATCGCTTCGGAGTAGCTCAGCGAGCAAAACTCTGGGCCAAGAATGAACAATTTATCCCGCATGTATTAGTCATGACGGCCACTCCTATCCCAAGGACGCTGGCGATGACGCTTTACGGGGATTTGGATGTGTCAGTGATCGATGAGATGCCGGCGGGAAGAAAGCCAATTCAAACTGTACATCGCTATGATAAAGACCGTCTCAAAGTATTCGGGTTTATCAATGAAGAGGTCAAAAAGGGCAGACAAGTTTACATCGTTTACCCGCTGATTGAAGAATCTGAGAAGATGGACCTAAAGAATGTCATGGATGGCTATGAAAGCATATCCCGTGCTTTCCCCCACTATCCTATCTCTATCGTGAACGGTAGTATGAAGGCTGACGCAAAAGAATACGAGATGCAACGCTTCGTAAAAGGAGAAACCAAGATCATGGTGGCGACAACGGTGATAGAGGTGGGTGTGAATGTGCCCAATGCTTCGGTGATGATCATTGAGAACGCAGAGCGCTTTGGGCTATCACAGTTGCATCAGCTTCGAGGAAGGGTCGGAAGAGGTGCTGAGCAGAGTTATTGTATCCTAATGAGTAAGTATGAGCTTTCTAAGGATTCCCGAGTACGATTGGAAACCATGGTGCGAACCAATGACGGTTTCGAGATTGCTGATGTAGATTTAAGATTGCGTGGGCCTGGTGATCTGATGGGCACTCAGCAGAGCGGGATTACCGATTTATTAATAGCTGATCTGAGTAAGGATGCTGCGATTTTGACTTTGGCGAGAGATGCTGCCCAGCAGTTATTGGTTAATGATCCAGAATTGGTTCAGCCAGATAATGCTCCGATTTTAAGACAGGTCAAACAGCAAAAGAAGTATGCGGTGAATTGGAGTAGGATTTCTTGATTGGATTGAAATATTGTAAAATTTGAAATTTGAAAAATTGGGTAACTCCTCTAAATAAATTATAACCTGGGTCCTCTGCGCAAATCTCCGCGGGCTCTGCGGTTAAAAATTTATTTCCGCTTAGAAAACATTCCTCCAATCCTTCTGAAAAATTCCTTCTCTTTTTCCCAGAAAAAGTTGAATTGGCCGAAAATAAAGCCGTATATCAGCAAAATGATTTGGTATAGAGGAAGAACCAAAAGTAAGTAGAGGACGGTATTTATAAATCCACCTTTCTCAACTCCAAAAAAATCAAGGATTGGGTTTTTGATAAAAAGGATGGTAAAACCTGTACAGGCAAAAACAACCAAAACCAAAACGACCTGAAGAAGGCTTTCCAATTTCCACTTGGTTTGTAGGCGCTGAAGAAAGCCTGGTTTATCGTTTTCTGTTGGCATCCCTCAAAAGTAATAAGAATCATTCTAAATAAAATAAGGTTGTCGAATAATCATCTTTTCTTGTCAGGCTGAGTATTAAATAATAACCATGGTCACCTTGAGCGAAGTCGAAAGGTTCTCGACTTCGCTCGAACTGACCAGCTTTTGATTTCCTCAAATCAATCTGTCATTGGTAGCGAAGTCGAAAACTTTTAGGCCTATTAACCCATTTCGACTCCGCTCAATGTGACATTTATGCGATTTGCAGCAGCCTCTTTTTTTACCAAGTAAATAAGTCTTGATTGAGACTTTGAAGTGCTTCCTTTTTGAATTTGGAATCTATCAATACAGAAACATTATGGCGGCTGCCACCGAAAGAAACCATCCTAACAGGATATTCTATCAGAGAATCAATCACAGATTGAATTGCTCCTTTGCTTTCCGATACCATATTACCCACAATACAGATAATGGTTTGATCCCGATCGACTTCCACACTACAGAAAGTACCAAGTTCTTCTAAAATGTGCTCCAAGTGGCTCAAATCATCAATTGTCACTGATACAGCTACTTCAGAAGTAGTGATCATATCGATAGGCGTTTTATACTTTTCAAAAATCTCAAATACCTTTCTCAGGAAACCATAAGCCAAAAGCATGCGGCTTGATTTGATTTTGATAGCAGTGATTCCGTCTTTAGCTGCAATTGCTTTTACTCCAACAGAATCAACTTCAGCTTTGATCAAAGTACCGTGAGCTTCCGGCTGCATGGTGTTAAGCAATTTGACTGGTACGTTAAATTGCTGAGCTGGCCAGATAGATGCCGGATGAAGGATTTTTGCTCCGAAGTAAGCAAGCTCGGCTGCCTCGTCAAAAGACATTTCGGCGATTGGGCGCGTTTTATCAACAATCCGAGGATCATTATTGTGCATGCCGTCGATATCTGTCCAGATCTCGCAGGCAGTGGCTTGGATGGCCGCTGCTACCAAAGATGCTGTGTAATCAGATCCACCTCGCTTCAGGTTATCCACCTCATTCAGGTGGTTTTTACAGATAAAACCTTGAGTAATGAAAATCGTGTCGTCTGGATGCTGCGCAAGAATTGCTTTCAGTTTATCCGAGATTTTCTGCAATTCTGGTTCCGAATTTTCATCTATACTCATGAAGTCCAAAGCAGATAAGAAAACTGCAGGGATCTCCAGTTCTTCTAAAAGCGTATGAAAAAGCTTGGTGGAAAGTAATTCTCCTTGCGCGAGAATATCACGATTGATAGCCTCATTGAAGGAGATTTTCAACAGAATATTCAAAAATTCAAAATGCTCCTTGATAATTTCTAGTGCTTTTTCACGAGCAACATCAGACTTCAAAAGCTGAGGATAAAACTCCTTGTAATGTGCATGAAGTTCATCAATTCTTGATTTTGCCAATACTTTATCAGCCGAAGCCAAGGCCTCACCGATACTTACCAAGGAATTGGTTGTGCCAGAAAGAGCAGAAAGAACTACGATTTTTGATTCATCACCACGAGTGATCAGGTCTTTTACCTGGTGCATGCGTTCTGGACGGCCCACAGAAGTGCCCCCAAATTTCATGATTTTCATAGGTTGGGTAATTATAGGTTTAAAAGGCTTTTATTAGAATCCGAGCATTTTCACAGCTGTGATGGCTGCTTCGTCGCCTTTGTTGCCATGCTTTCCTCCAGCACGATCCATGGCTTGCTGCTGCGTATTTGGGGTCAATACTCCAAAAATCACTGGTTTATTATATTTCAAACCCACATTTGTAATTCCATGAGCAACCGCATCACAGATGAAATCAAAATGCTTGGTCTCTCCTTGGATTACACATCCAAGACAGATTACCGCATCGATGCTTTCTTCTTGGGCTAGCCATTGGGCAGCAAGTGTAAGTTCAAACGAGCCCGGAACATTCCTACGAATGATGTTTTCTTTCTTTGCTCCATTTTCTAAAAGTGTCTGGTATGCACCAGAATAGAGTGCTTCGGTCACATCTTCATTCCATTCGGAGACGATGATGCCAAAAGTTTTATCGCTCATATCCGTAACGTTTTTGGAGGAATGAGCACTGAGGCTTTTAAGGGAAGTTGCCATATAGGATTACTTTTAAAGTTTTAGACTAAAGAACCAAGATGTAATAATCTAGATTTTTTAGTATCAAGTATCAAGTATCAAGTATCAAGAAGGGATTTCAGGATAAATGTTAAAGAGGAGTTTTGAGAAATAGGAACGCTATAAACAAAAAAAGAGTAAGACCACAAGGCCTTACTCTTCTTAGTATGCTATTCATCAAAGCATTACTTAGAGGCAAGACCTTCTAAGCGAGCTTTATGTTTTCGTGCTGCAGAAAATTCGAAAGACTCGAAATACTTGTCTTCGATCTCACCATAGGTTGCGATTGCTTCAGGAATATTGCCTGCTGCTTCGTAAGCGATAGCAAGTTTAGTCAAATACTTAGGAGTGAAAAACTTGTTTTCATCGTATTCAGCCGCTTTTTTGTAGCTAGAGATCGCTGTGTCAGTATTGCCAAGCTCCATGTTTGCATCGCCGATAAGAGAATAAGCCTTCGCTTGTACCAAGAAGTCGTCAGCAGAGAATTGCTCCAATTCTGTCAATGCCTCCTCGTATTTTCTCTCAGAAAGATAGATAGATCCAATGTAGAAATGTGCAAGATTTGCCGCATCTGTACGTGGATAATCATTTGCGATGTCTAGGAATCCAGCGTTAATGCCGTCACCATTCAAAGCTAGTTGAACACTATCCTGCTCGAAGAAATATACAGCTTGGAACATTTCCTTCTGTGCTTTCTCATTTTGGTTTTGCGTGTTGATCTGGAAAAATAAAATTCCTCCGATCAAAACTACTGCGGCGATTAATACGCCTGCAAATACCTTACTGTTCTGCTTTAAAAAAGCTTCACCTTTATCCAGTCTTGATGCTATCTCGGATGGATCTTCCAAAATATCATTATGATGTTCAGGATGTACTCTTTTAGATTGTTTCGTTGCCATGCTACTCAAATTTCAGCCGCAAATATACGGTTTTTATATTTTCTACAAAGCCCAATAAAAAAGCCATGAAAGCTTTCTGTCTTCATGGCTTTTAAGAACTTATGATTTTTTGATTTATTCCATTACAAATGGATAGTCTTCCTGGATGTAAACATCCTTGAAAGCATCCTGTCCATCAGGCCATGGAGACTCTTCCGCGAATTTCACCGCATCAAGGACTTTTTGCTTTACTCCTTTGATGATTTCTTCAATTTCTTCTTCGCTTAGAATATTATTTTCTTTGATGGTAGCAAGCACTTGCTCCACTGGATCACGCTGCTTGTATTCTTCTACCTCTTCTTTGGTTCTGTATTTCTGAGGATCGGACATGGAGTGTCCCTTATAGCGATAAGTTCTCATTTCAAGCAAAGTAGGGCCATCGCCTCTTCTTGCTCTTTCTGCTGCCTCCGCTACTGCTTCGTGTACCGCTTCTACATTCATTCCGTCCACTGCGAAAGAAGGCATGTCGTAAGATTCTCCCAGTGTAGAAAGATCTTCCACGTTAGAGGATCTCTTTACTGCCGTACCCATGGCATAGCCATTGTTTTCGATCACGAAAATTACTGGAGTTTTGTAGAGCATCGCCAAGTTCAATGCTTCGTGAAAAGCTCCCTGACGTACTGCACCATCGCCCATGTAGCAAATCGCTAGGTTTTTGGTGCCTTTATATTTTTCTGCGAAGCCCATTCCAAGCCCCATAGGTATTTGTGCTCCTACGATTCCATGACCTCCCATGAAATTTTTCTCTTTATCGAAAATGTGCATGGAACCACCTTTTCCTTTGGTAGTTCCAGTAGCTTTGCCGAAAAGCTCAGCCATGATCGCTCCCGGGTCAGTACCCAATCCAAGTGGGTGCGCATGACAACGATAAGCGGTTATCCACTTGTCGTCTTTGGTCAAAGCAGAAATAGCTCCAGAAGCACAGGCTTCCTGGCCAATATATAAATGACAGAATCCTCTGATTTTTTGCTGACCGTAAAGTTGCCCCGCTTTCTCCTCGAACCTCCTCATTAAGAGCATGCTCTCGTACCAGAAAGTGTAAGTTTCCTTCGAATATTTTACTTTGGACTTGGTTGCTGCAGTTTTCTTTGCCATATCGTAGTGATGAAAATATGCTAATTTTAGGATCCAAATATAATCATCCCGCCCTAAATAACAGGCTCCCATCGAAATAATTACCCAATCTCATGCACCTGAAGTCTCTTGAACTCTTACAATTCAAAAATCATGAGAAGACCCAACTTCAATTTTCTAGCGAGATCAACTGCTTTGTAGGCTTGAATGGAAGTGGAAAAACCAATGTCTTGGATGGGATACATTACCTGTCTCTGACCAAAAGTGCGGTGCAGTCTAGCGATAGTCTGAATGTGCAACACGAAAAAGATTTCTTTGCGATCAAAGGACAATTCGAACTAGCAGAAGAAAAACAACTGGAAGTGAGATGCACAGTGGAACTTGGGAAAAAGAAGCAGATCTATCAAAATGGCAAGGCACTCGCCAAAACTTCCGAGCATGTTGGTCTTATCCCTTTGGTTTTGATAGCTCCAGACGATACCGAACTGATCAAAGGTGGTAGCGATGGTCGAAGAAAGTTTTTTGATGGGTTGATTTCACAACTTGATCATGCCTATCTGGATCAGTTGATTCGATATCATCATTTTTTAAAACAGCGAAATGCTTTACTCAAGAAGTTTGCGGAGACCGGCAGACGAGACTTGACGCTGTTGGATAAGTACGATTTGGAGTTGATTGACCTTAGCATTATACTTTCAGCTCGGAGAAATGAGCTGTTGAGAGTAATGGCGCCTTTATTACAAAGCCATTACTCGGAGATTTCTCAGGGGCAAGAATTAGTCAGCGTGATCTATGAAACTGAGGCCCTGCGTGAGGACTTTGCCGGCTATTTCAAAAGCCTTCGGAAAAAGGACTTGATCACCAAAAACAGCAATGCAGGAATTCACAAAGATGATTTTGGCTTTATGATAGGTGAGCATCCTATTAGGAAAATTGGAAGCCAAGGACAGCAAAAGTCTTATATCATTGCTTTGAAATTGGCTCAGTTTCAGATCTTCGAGATGGAAAAGGGAGAAAAGCCAATTCTCTTATTGGACGACATCTTTGATAAGCTTGACGATCTGCGGATTGCTCAACTGATGAAGCTGATCTCTCAGCATACTTTTGGTCAGCTGTTTTTGACGGATGCCAGACCAGAGCGGTCAAAGAAGATTTTATCCGAGTTGGATTCAGATGTCTTTTTCTTCTCAATCAAAGAAGGCGTCATTGGAAAAATAGAGTCATAATAAAAAAGGAGCCGAAGCCCCTTTGCTTTATTTCCATAGATCAGCTGGATATTCTCCAGCGTCATGTAGTTTTTTCAGCGAAGCTATCACCACAGGTTTATCCTCTGTGTAGGTGACACCAAACCAGATTTTCCCACCTTCCAAAATATCAAAAGCTGCTTCATCAGACTGAATGAGATTATTGGCAACAGTTGGGATATAGAATTCTGATTTCAGGTTGTCGAGATTTGCTGGAAGGAATGCATTCCACATTTTCTCAATGTCAGCAAATACATCCTGATGAAATCCCCAGAAGTTCATACTTACTGGCGTGCCTTCAGTGATCATCAATACTTCGTCTTCTCCTTTACTTAGTATTTTCTCCCCTTCACGAGCGATAGAAGTTCTCTCTACCATCCCGATGAGATGACCTTTCTCATTGGTTTCACATACACCACGACTTACAGTGCCATGGTCTGAAAGAACATTTTGGATCGCATAGCCTACCATCGCATGAAGATCAGACTTCACTTCAGTAGTTAGGAATTTGCCGATTGCATCAAAGGCTTCTTTGCCATAAAAATCATCTGCATTGATTACAGCGAAAGGTTCCTTGATAGCATCCTTAGCGCAAAGTACAGCATGAGCTGTCCCGAAAGGTTTCTTGCGATCTGCCTGCTTTAATTCTGAAGGGACAAAACTGTCAAGAGTTTGAATCACAAAGTCCACTTCGATTTTGCCCTCAAGTTTAGGAAGGAATTTTTCTTTGGCGACTTCTAGTATCTCCTCGCGGACGATAAATACGACTTTGCCAAAACCGGCATTGATCGCATCAAAAATTGAATATTCTAGAATAGTCTCTCCGCTTGGGCCAAATCCATCGATTTGCTTGTTTCCGCCATATCGGCTTCCCATTCCTGCAGCTAGTACTAGTAAGGTTGGTTTCTGGTTCATAGTAGGTTCTTAAAACGTGGGCAAAAATAAGTCTTTATGTCAGCAGGACAAGAGAAGTCATGTGTTTCTCAGAAATTCTATGGCTGCTTAATTAACCTATGTCGGTTAGATTATTGTGATAATTGACATAGTATGGTTTCTATTGACTCTAATATTTTAATAAAATCAGTTTGCTTTTTAATTTTCGGGTAAAAACTTACCATGAAAATGAATTTTCTTAATTTTCTGTTTAGTTTTATGCCATAATCTCAAAGAACCATCAGACCTATTATAATAATGAAAAAAATTGAAGCGATTATCAGGACTTCCCGCTTTGACCAGATCCACACTTGTGTGGCGGCATTAGGAGTGAAGTTTCTCACTTTTTATGAAGTGAAGGGAATGGGCTTGGAGCATGCCAGGCTTGAAATGTACCGTGGGGTTCCTTATGAACCTGCTTACATCCCTAGAACCAAGATTGAAATAGTCACAGTAGAAGAACTGGTAGAGCCGGTGATCAATTGTATCCTGACTGAAGGAAAAACAGGTCAGGTAGGAGATGGGAAAATCTTCGTCTATGACGTGCTGGATGCCTATCGTATTAGAAATAGCGATACCGGCGAACAGGCACTTTAATCTCATTTACTTTACCATCGAACCTATTTTATCTCATGCAAGACTTATTTACCGTCAATAATTTATGGATGATGATCGCCACCTCCATGGTGTTCCTCATGCACTTGGGCTTTGCCAGCTTGGAAGCTGGACTTACCCGTTCAAAAAATACCGTTAACATCTTATTCAAAAATACCATTATTCCAGCCATTGGCCTCTTGACCTACGCCTTTGTCGGCTTCAATCTAATGTACCCTGGAGGAGAATATGCAGGTTCAATCTTTGGTTTTGCAGGATTTGGACTTACGCTACCAGAAGGTTGGGATACCAGTAATTACAATGAAGGATACACCTTCTTTACAGATTTTATTTTCCAAGCTATGTTTGCTGCTACCGCTGCTACGATCGTGTCGGGTGCTGTGGCTGAGCGTGTGAAGCTTGGGCCATTTATCTTTTTCTCTATCCTATATGTTGGGATTTGTTATCCGATAGTAGGCATGTGGAAATGGGGCGGAGGATTCCTTAATACCCTAGAAACACCATTTTATGATTTCGCAGGATCTACTATTGTACACTCTGTAGGTGGTTGGGGAGCCTTGATAGGAGCTGCGCTTCTGGGTCCTAGAATTGGGAAATACACCGCTAGGGGCATGTCAGCCATTCCTGGGCACAATATTCCATTAGCCACTTTTGGGGTGTTCCTATTATGGTTTGGATGGTTTGGTTTCAACGGAGGTTCAGTGTTAAGTGCTGATCCAGGCTTGGTATCCAAAGTATTTGTTACCACAAGTATGGCAGCTGCAGCTGGGGCTTTTGGAGCCTTGATCGTCTCTTACCTCATGTTTAAAACCTATGATATCACGATGGTATTGAATGGTATTTTGGCTGGATTAGTAGGTATTACTGCTGGAGCTGATCAAATGGGAGTTACCTCTTCAATAATTATTGGCTTAATAGGCGGAGCTTTGATCGTCTTTGCTGTCGTGTTCTTCGACAAAATCAAAGTGGATGATCCTGTTGGAGCGATTTCTGTTCACCTCGTTGGTGGAATCTGGGGAACGCTGGCAGTTGGTATCTTCGGTGATTTGGCTAGCCTGAGCCAGTTTTTCTCTCAATTGATTGGAGTAGCAGCAGTGGGCGTGTTCTGTGTAGTTTTTGCTGGATTACTCTTTTTTGTGATGAAAAAGACCGTAGGTATACGAGTAGATGAGGCAGAAGAAACGGAAGGGCTGGATATCAATGAGCACAGAATGCGTGCTTATCCAGATTTTGCGACAAAAGATTAAGGAGAAAATAATTTCCGCATAGATGTCAGTCAGCAGAACTTCTGATTTTGACTAAATCTTGTAGTGCTATAGATTAGCTGACTGGTAAAATGAGGATAGAAATATAATAAAACCACCTACCATATATAAAAAAGCCCCGTTCCAATTTTGGTCGGGGCTTTTGAGCTAATATGCAGGCTCGAAATATCTATTGAGAATCACCTGGTGGATTTTGCCAAACATCAGGTAACACCAATCTTTGAATTCTTGAATTTCTGTTGGTGAAATTAACCTTAAGCCTTTTCTCAGCTCTCGTTCAAATAAATAATTAGAAAAGCTGACCTTTTGTAAGATAGTCTTCACATATTCGATCATAGTCTAAAGAGTTTAGGGTTTTAACTGATTTTAAGTTTCAATACGGAGGCATTTAAAGAGATGTTGCGTTATTTTAGAAATCAAAGAGTAGAATATTTCCTATTTTCGCAACCATGATTAAAACGCTTGCCCAATTCATTTTCGTATGTGGCCTATTCCTTTTTTCAGGATTGGCTACAGCTCAAGATGTTCAAATTGAGCTAGGACCTGCTGAGATCGGTTTGAATGAAACCTTCACTATTAAGGTAACTATCAGCAACGAAAAAATCAAGTCCTACGATCAGTTTCCAGAGATCCCAAGTTTTCAAAAACAGGGAATCTCCCAGTCCTCATCAATGAACCTAATCAATGGGCAGATGAGCAGCTCCAACAGCATTATTCAATATTATAAACCGAGTAGAAAAGGAGAATTTACTTTGCCTTCCTTTGAGCTGACCATCAATGGACAAGCATATTCTTCCAATGGAAAAAAACTCACGGTGGGGGATGCTGCCAGTACCAATCGTGGAGCTGGATCAGCGAATGATCCTTTTGCAGATTTCTTTGGACGATCTGCAATGGAAGACCCTGAATATGTAGAACTAGAAGACGATGCTTTTTTCTCTGTTTCAGTTGACAAAGAAGAAGTTTATCAAGGAGAGGGTTTTGACTTAAGTTTGGCTTTTTATATGTCGGAGTCCAACCAAGCTCCATTTAATTTCCATGAGCCAGGCAGGCAATTGGATGAAATTTTGAAGAAAATAAAGCCTACCAATGCCTGGGAAGAGAATTTCAATATCAGCAATATCGATCCAGAACAGGTGACTATCAATGGGAAAAGATGGACGAAGTTTAAGGTGTATGAAGCTACTTTTTTCCCTTTTTCCGAAGGAGAAATAAATATCCCTAGGATCCCATGGGAAATGATCAAGTATAAGATTGCCAAAAACCCAACGTTTTTCGGAGCAAATAGACAGGAAGATTTTAAGACTTTCTATTCTAGCCCCAAGACGATAAAAGTCAAACCACTTCCACCGCATCCTCTAAAAAATGAGGTGAGTGTAGGGCAGTTTCAGATCAGAGAAAACATCAAAAATATTGAAGTAGAAACAGGTCAAGGTTTTGATTATAACTTCGGGATATCTGGCGTAGGGAATATCAATGCGATCTCAGCGCCTAAAAGAATTCCTACTGCCAATTTGAATACCTATGACCCGAACGTTCGTCAGCAGATCAATCGCGGATATGGAAGGGTGTCAGGTATCAAGGAATTCAATTATTACATCACCATCAATGAGGCTGGCGAAGTAGATCTTGGGAAGAATTTCGAATGGGTTTACTTTGATCCAGAGCGTGCAGTGTATGATACCTTAAGACCACAGGCAAAGATCACTGTGACCGGTGAGAGTAAGGTCAATCAGGCGATTTCCAGTCAGAGATTGGGCGGGCTTTATGATCGCATATCCGCAGAAGACAATCGGTTTTTAAACGAGAAATATAAATACTATTTTACAGTCGCGATCAACGTTTTACTACTCATCGCAGTAGCATTGTTGGCTGTATTGATAATTAGAAAGAGATAATGGGCAATTCATTTGGAAAGCTATTCAAGATCACCACATTCGGTGAGTCACATGGGTTGGCTTTGGGGGTAATCATCGAAGGATGCCCAGCAGGACTGAAGATAGATGAGGCAAAACTTATTGCAGAGATGCAACGGAGGAAGCCAGGTCAGTCCAAAATTACCACACAGCGTAAGGAGGAAGATGAATTTGAGATCAAATCTGGAGTTTTTGAGGGGATGACCACCGGAACTCCTATAGGGATTGTGATCAATAATTCAGACCAGAAAAGTAAAGATTACTCTCATATTTCAGACAAATTCCGTCCTTCACATGCAGATTTCACCTACTTCGAAAAGTATGGGTTGAGAGATTATCGCGGTGGAGGCAGAAGTTCTGCAAGAGAAACTGCCGCTCGTGTAGTAGCAGGAGCTATCGCAAAACAGTTGTTAGAAACAAAAGGCATCACTATTCAAGCATATGTGTCTCAGGTTGGGGATTTGAAGTTGGAAAAAAGTCACGGGGAACTGGATTTGAGCCAAGCTGAAAACAACATCGTAAGATGTCCAGATCCGCAAATCGCAGAGGAGATGATAGCATTGATCGATTCGGTAAGGAAAGATCGAGATACAATCGGCGGTGTAGTAAGCTGTGTAATCAAAAATACACCTGTGGGAATCGGAGAGCCGGTATTTGACCGCTTACATGCTGAGCTAGGCAAAGCTATGTTGAGTATCAATGCAGTGAAAGGTTTTGAATATGGGTCTGGTTTTGAAGGTGTGAAAATGCGTGGTTCTGAGCACAATGATACATTTGTTCAGGATGGTGATAAAGTACGTACATTGACTAATCATTCTGGCGGTATTCAAGGAGGCATCTCCAATGGCGAGGATATTTATTTCAAGGTAGCATTCAAGCCAGTGGCTACAATTATGACAGATCAAGATTCGGTGAATGAAGCCGGAGAAACGGTGGTAGTATCAGGAAAAGGTCGTCATGATCCATGTGTAGTACCTAGAGCTGTACCGATTGTGGAAGCTATGGCTGCCTTGGTCATAGCTGATTATATTTTATTGGCAAAAAGCAATAAACTGCAAGACTTCTAACCCAAATAAGATGTTTAAAAAGATACCCTTACACACCCAAATTATCATCGGACTTGTTCTGGGGTTGATTTTTGGTTTAGTGGTCATCAAAACGGCCATTCCTAATTCCTTCACACTAGATTACATCAAACCGATCGGGACGATTTTTATCAACTCCCTTAAGATGATCGCTGTGCCCCTGGTGCTGGCATCCTTGATTGTTGGAGTTTCAAATTTGGGAGATGTTTCCAAATTGAGTCGAATTGGTGGAAAAACGATCTTCACTTATTTGTGCACAACCATTCTAGCCGTAAGCATTGGTTTGATACTGGTGAATGTATTTAAACCTGGGACTAGTTTACCTGCCGAAACTCGTGAGAATCTGATGAGCCTATATGAAGGGGATGCTGGATCTCGAGTTGGTCAAGCTGCTGAATTACAAAAGCAAAGTCCTTTACAACCTTTAGTTGATATTGTGCCAGACAATGTTTTCCGCGCTACGACTGAGAATGCAGCAATGCTTCAGGTTGTTTTCTTCGCTATTCTGGTAGGTATTGCCCTGCTACAAGTACAAAAAAGTAAAGCAGATCCTGTTATTGCATTTTTCGATGGAATGAATGAGGTTATTATTCAGATCGTGAATTATATCATGATGATTGCTCCTTATGGTGTATTTGCATTGATGGCCTCATTGATTGTGGAGATTGCGGGCGAAAACCCAGACTCAGCAGTACAGCTTTTGATGGCTTTACTGAAGTATAGCTTGGTGGTTTTGGGAGGACTCTTTACCATGATTTTAATCGTGTATCCAGCGATCTTGATGGCTTTCACTAAGGTGAAATACAAAGACTTTTTCAAGGCAATCAGACCTGCACAACTATTGGCATTTTCTACAAGTTCGAGCTCTGCTACGCTTCCTGTTACCATGAAGCAGGTAGAAGAAGAGTTGGGAGTGTCTGAGGAGATCTCGAGTTTTGTGCTTCCACTTGGAGCAACTGTGAATATGGATGGAACAAGCCTTTATCAGGGTGTTGCTGCGGTATTTATTGCACAGGCTTTGGGGATGGAATTGAGTTTGACTCAGCAGCTGATGATCGTGCTTACCGCTACCTTAGCTTCTATTGGCTCGGCAGGTGTCCCAGGTGCTGGACTGATTATGTTGATTATCGTATTGGAATCTATTGGAGTTCCTGCTGCCGGTATCGCATTGATTATCGCTCCAGATAGGATTTTGGATATGTTCCGAACCATAGTGAATGTCACTGGAGATGCGACAGTATGTACGATTGTAGCGAGCACGGAGGGGGAATTGCCGGATGGATTGATTCGAAAGTCGAATCCTCTTACTCCGAATGAGTAGAAGATGTCAATCCAAAAAAGGCTCTGTCATTAGGACGGAGCCTTTTTTGGATTTTATCACATTCACTTTATTCTTTTTGGTTAAACAATTAAATACCATGAACCTTTTCTTCTGCTGAGCATTGAATACGAAAGTGGCATTATTCATTTCATCAAATTTTTATATACCTTAATAGTATGGAAACCATTGTAATAGAAGTGGAGAATAGCGAACAATCCAAGGAAATTAAGTCAGCTTTAAAATCATTGAATGTGAAATTCACAACTTCTGATAGTGCTGAAGAATCAAAAACAATCGCAGAAAGTGTTACCCAAGGTTATAGAGAAATGCTTGATATAAAATCTGGAACACTCAAAGCAAAAGATGCTCGGGATTTAATTGACTAGCTGTGGCGTATAAAGTCAAATCAGTTCCGGAATTTGAGAAAGAGCTTAAAAGGCTACTTAAGAAATATAATTCCTTGAAATCAGAATATATTAAACTGATAGAATTACTAGAAATTAACCCTACCGAAGGCACTCCACTTTTTAAAAATTGCTATAAAATCAGATTGTCAATAGCATCAAAAGGAAAGGGAAGTCAGGTGGGGCAAGAGTAATAACTAATTTTGCTGTTTCTGATGATACTGTTTACTTGCTTTCTATCTATGATAAATCAGACAAAGAAAACGTAACAGATTTATACATAAAATCTTTGCTTAGTGACCTTGATCCATAAGATTTTAGAAGAATTAGTTTAGCTAACAAAAATGGCTCCATCATTCGAAGGAGCCATTTTTTGTTATAAAATCTAAGCTAAAATTTTACTTCAAACTTCCTGTCATTTCTTCTGGTTTTACCCATTCGGAGAATTGCTCAGAAGTAAGCAAATTCAAGGCTATAGCAGCTTCTCTAAGGCTAGTTCCTTCTTTATGAGCTTTTTTGGCAATTGCAGCAGCATTTTCATAGCCAATGTGTGGATTCAAAGCTGTCACCAACATCAAGGAATTTTCCAAATGTCTTTGGATCATGGCTGTGTTTGGTTCAATTCCTACTGCGCAGTGATCATTGAATGAGACACAGGCATCTCCTATCAAACGAGCAGAAGTAAGGAAATTGGAAGCAATCAAAGGCTTGAATACATTCAATTCGAAATGACCATTTGAACCACCGATTGAGATAGCCACATCATTTCCCATAACCTGAGCAGCCACCATAGTCAGTGCTTCCACTTGAGTAGGATTGACTTTGCCGGGCATGATGGATGAACCTGGCTCATTTTCAGGGATCAAAATCTCACCGATTCCAGATCTTGGACCTGAAGAAAGCATTCTCACATCATTGGCGATTTTCATAAGAGAAACTGCCAACTGCTTCAAGGCTCCGTGAGATTCTACCATAGCATCATGAGCAGCCAATGCTTCAAATTTATTTTCTGCAGTCACAAATGGCTGTCCAGCTAGTTCGGCAATCTTTTTTGCCACAAGCTCAGAATATCCTTTTGGAGTATTCAGGCCAGTTCCTACAGCAGTTCCTCCAAGTGCTAATTCGGAAAGATGAGCTAAGGTGTTTTTTAAAGCTTTTAAGCCATGATTAAGTTGCGCTACATAACCACTGAACTCTTGGCCCAAAGTGAGCGGAGTCGCGTCCATAAAGTGTGTACGTCCAATCTTCACCACATCTTTGAATGCTTCTGCTTTCTCGGCTAGGGTATTTCTAAGTTTTTCCACACCTGGAATGGTAGTCTCCATCACCATCTTGTACGCAGCGATGTGCATAGCAGTAGGATAGGTGTCATTGGATGATTGCGATTTATTCACATCATCATTAGGATGGATTTTCTTTTTGGCATCTTCCAAAGAACCACCAAGTAGCACATGCGCACGATAGGCAATTACTTCATTGGAATTCATATTGGACTGAGTACCTGAACCTGTCTGCCAGATGACCAATGGGAATTGATCGTCGTGCTCGCCAGCCAAGATCTCATCACATACTTTGCCGATGATATCAGCTTTGTCCTGATCCAAAACCCCTAGCTCAGCATTGGTCTGGGCAGCGGCTTTTTTCAAAATCGCAAATGCTCTGGTTATCTCAATTGGCATACGGTTTTTCTCGCCACCGATTTTGAAGTTGTTAATGGATCGCTGGGTTTGTGCCCCCCAGTATTTGTCAGCAGGCACCTCTACAGGCCCCATGGTGTCTTTTTCTATGCGGATGCTCATATCGTATGATTTATTGAATCTTTTTTGCGGGGCTAAATTAAGCCCAAATGCTTTTTTTCCCTAGCAATAGAAGGCTTAATCCTTCATTTGGAAATTAATCAGCTGATGAAAAACTTTACGCGAGGACTTCACTTGCCTATTGAAGAAATACATGGCTACCACGTAATTGGCCATGGCTAATAAAACACAGATGCTCGCATAATTATAATTGGGAATGAAGAATGAGTAAAATGCTGTAAAGGCAAGCAAAACAATAGACCAAAAAGCTAAAAAGAACATTGCTCCTGGGAATAGTTGGTACTTGATGGAGATAATACTTCCTCTGGCTGTTTCTTCAACTTTCCCCAAAATCAGGGGTAGAAAAGTGTCTCCTTTGTCCACGACTTTTGATATCCTAAATCCTTTACGTCCAATCAATCCATTGAAAATAATATCTCCTTTGGCTTTCGTTCTTTGGTCTAGGAAATTAACTTCCCTCGTAACACGATTTAAATGTCCAAGTAGCTCTTCTTTGGAAAGAGCGCTGACAAAGGTTTCGCTATCGTAGGGCAAAAGATTCAAGAGTTGTTATTTAACGGCGATACAGGAGATTTCCACATTTACATTTTTGGGTAGTTTACTTACTTCTACTGTTTCTCGGGCTGGAGGGTTCGATTTGAAGTATTGTCCATAGGCTTCATTGATTGTGCCAAACTCATCCATGCTTTTGATGAAAATACTGCATTTGACAATATCACTGAAGGAGAAATCAGCAGCTCTAAGCACTGCTTCCAAGTTCTTCATCACAGCGTGCGTCTCTTCAGTGATGTTTTCATTGATCAATTCGCCCGTGTCAGCATCCAAGGCTATTTGTCCGGAAACATACAAGGTGTTGCCAGCCAGAACTGCTTGTGAATATGGCCCTATTGGCGCAGGAGCTTCTTTTGTAAATATGATTTTGTTCATTCGATTTTTATTTATCTTGCTGTCACGTCCTGATTTCACTTTTTACTTCTTACCACTTACAAATTTTACTTTGATTTCGCTTCATTCCAATACACATCCATCTCAGCCAAAGTCATATCACTCAGTTTCTTTCCTGATTCCTTCGCTGCTGCTTCCAAATACTGAAAACGTTTGATGAATTTCTTATTGGTTCGCTCCAAAGCTTCCTCTGGATTGATGTCTATAAACCGGGAATAATTGATCAAAGAAAACAATAAGTCACCAAATTCCCCACTGGCTTTTTCCAGATCGATCTCTTTTTCCTCTGCTACATTGAATTCTTCCTTGAACTCCTGCATTTCTTCTTCCACCTTTTCCCAAACCTGTGTTTTCTCTTCCCAATCAAAACCCACTCCACGAGCTTTTTCCTGAATTCGCATGGCTTTGATCAATGCAGGAAGTGATTTGGGGACTCCACCCAAAACAGATTTATTTCCTTTTTCGGTCAATTTTATTTTTTCCCAATTCTGCTTTACCGCCTCTTCATCCACTGCTTCAGTATCGCCATAGATATGTGGATGTCTTCGAATTAGTTTTTCGCAGAGCGAATCTATCATCGTTTTCATATCAAAGTTGCCTTCTTCAGAACCGATTCTTGCATAAAATACAATGTGCAGTAGAATATCTCCTAATTCCTTTTTGATCTCATCAGGATCTCCTTCGAGTATAGCATCCGAAAGCTCAAAAGTTTCTTCTATTGTCAAATGTCTGAGACTTTCTGTCGTTTGTTTTTTGTCCCAAGGACATTGTTCCCGGAGTTCATCCATTATCGTCAACAATCTGTCAAAGGCTGCCAATTTCTCGGCTCTGGTACTCAAATTTGTCATGGGTAAGGAAACTATGCTGGAATTAGGAACGTTTTCGATGGAAAGCTTTAAATTTGCGCAAATTTATCCGTTATGACAACCGTATTTCTAACACTTGGTTTCGTTGCATTATTCTTCATTTTGATGTCGGTAAGGCTCTTATTCCTTAAAAACGGCCAATTCAAGGGCACCTGTGCCTCTCAAAACCCCTTCTTGAATAAAGATGGGGGAACCTGTGGTTATTGTGGAAAAACTGTAGATGCTGATAGCAGCTGTGGTAATCCTGACAATGAAGTGGACAAGGTTCTAGCTAAATTCAAGTAAAAGCAATCCTGTCAATTGACAGGATTTATCAGTTTTTAACCTAATCAAATTACTGCAAGTGTCACTAATTAAATCAATCTCTGGCATCAGAGGAACTATTGGCGGTAAGGCCGGCGATGGACTAACTCCCATTGATATTGTCAAATTTGCTTCAGCTTATGGAGCTTGGGTTCTGGAGAAAACTAACAATCCAAAGGTAATCATTGGTAGAGACGCCCGCCTCTCAGGCGAAATGGTCTCTGGTTTGGTTTCCGCTACACTTCAGGGCTTGGGTATCAATGTGATCGACTTGGGTCTGAGCACTACTCCTACCGTAGAATTCGCTGTTCCATTGGAAAAAGCTGGAGGTGGGATTATCCTTACAGCTAGTCATAACCCAGTTCAGTGGAATGCATTGAAGCTTTTGAACGATAAGGGAGAATTTATTTCAGATGCTGAAGGGAAAGCAATCCTAGAAAAAGCTGAGAAGGAAGATTTTACTTTCGCTGAAGTGAAAAAGCTTGGTTCATACAAGCAGATCGACGACTATATCGAGCGACATATTCAGCATGTGCTGGATTTGGAATTGGTAGATGTAGAAGCGATCAAAGCCAGAAACTTCAAAGTAGTCGTGGATGCGGTAAATTCCACTGGTGGAATAGCAGTTCCTATGCTTTTGAGAGCTTTGGGAGTGACAGAGATAGAAGAAATGTACTGTACTCCTGATGGTCATTTTCCGCATAACCCTGAGCCACTTCCCGAAAACTTGAGAGATATATCGCTGAAATTAGAAAGAGGAAGTTATGATCTAGGTATAGTAGTCGATCCTGATGTGGATAGATTGGCCTTTATCAATGAGGATGGTTCAGCATTTGGCGAAGAATATACCTTGGTGGCAGTGGCCGATTATGTGCTCTCGAAGACTCCAGGAAATACAGTTTCAAACCTTAGCTCTACACGTGCACTACGTGATGTGACGGAAAAAAGAGGTGGAACATACAATGCTTCCGCGGTAGGAGAAGTCAATGTAGTCAATCAAATGAAAGCTGTAGATGCGGTTATCGGTGGTGAAGGAAATGGTGGAATTATTTATCCTGCTTCACACTATGGTCGTGATGCATTGGTGGGAATCGGATTGTTTTTGACTCACCTGGCCAATTTCGGTAAGACAATTTCTAGGCTAAGAGCTACCTATCCAAGCTATCATATCTCAAAAAATAAAATCGAACTCACTCCTGAGATTGACGTCGATAATATTTTGCTAGAGATCAAAAATAAGTATAAAAGCCATCCTATCAACGATATAGACGGTGTCAAAATCGAATTTGAAAAGGAATGGGTACATTTGCGAAAGTCAAATACGGAGCCAATTATCCGGATTTACTCTGAATCAGAATCTGAAGCTACAGCTGAGCATTTGGCTAAAAAGCTTATTGCTGATATCAAAGAAGTGGTCAACGCTTCTATGATTTAATCAGCGCATTTAAAGAATATACAACCCAACCCGCGTACAATGAAAGTTTATTTAGACAACGCCGCCACCACCGCCATGGACGATCGAGTGATCGATGCCATGATTCCATTTATGAGAGATCATTATGGCAACCCATCTTCTGTCCATAGTTTTGGTAGAGAAGTAAGGACGGCCATTGAGAGGTCTAGGAAAAAAGTGGCTGAGTTGCTAAATGCTACACCAGCAGAAATTTTCTTTACTTCTGGAGGAACCGAGGCTGATAATACTGCGATAGTTTGCGGGATAGAAAGTCATGGGATTACGCATGCAATCACTTCTCCGCTAGAGCATCATGCGGTGTTGCATACCTTAGAAATGTGTGAGAAAAAAGGACATATCAAGCTTAGCATTCTAGATGTAAATGAAAAAGGTGAATTGGATATGAATCAGCTGGAAGAATTGCTGAAAGCTAATCCAAAAAGCCTCGTGTCTCTGATGCACGCCAACAATGAGATTGGAAACTTGAATGATCTGAATCGAATTGGATCTCTTACCAAGGAATACGGCGCATTTTTCCATTCAGATACGGTACAGACGATGGGTCATTATGTTCATGACATGAAGTCCCTGCCTGTTGATGCGATCGTAGCTGGTGGACATAAATTTCATGGCCCAAAAGGCTCTGGATTTTTGTATGTGAAAAAGGATAAAAAAATCCATCCTCTAATTCACGGTGGAGCGCAAGAGAGAAATATGCGCGGCGGTACCGAGAATGTGATTGGTATTATCGGAATCGCAAAAGCACTGGAAATTGCTTATGAAGATATGGCAGAGCATCAAGTTCATATAGAAGCAATCAAAAAGCATTTCATTCAAAGCCTAACTCAGGAGATTCCTGGTGTAAGTTTCAATGGGCTTTCTGCTGATATAGACAAGAGTTTGTACACTGTTTTGAGTGTAAGCCTTCCTCCATCAGAGGCAAACAGTGGCATGTTGCTGTTCAATCTTGATTTAGAAGGGATCTCAGCTTCCGGAGGATCAGCTTGCAGTTCTGGGGCTACAGTTGGTTCCCATGTGCTTAGAGCTATCAATCACACCCCTGATCGAGACGCTGTCCGGTTCTCCTTCAGCCGATTCAATACAATCGAAGAAGTAGATTATACCGTCGGGAAACTGAAAGAACTTTACGCTGTGGAAGCATAAGAAATAGGAAAGGAGCTCAAAGGGCTCCTTTTTTCGTTTAATCGCAGAGGACAGCAATATTTCGAAAAGTTCACAATGGTCTGGTTGGGCGCCCACCTGCCCCAGTCAGGAAGTCAAAACCTATTTGATAATGACTATCAATTATCTTGTAGTTGATTATTTGCATAGGATAATGAGGCTTTGATTTATACCGCCTTTTCAATTAAATTGAAGCATGGAAACTCAATATCTAAAACATCAATTTGTTACAGATCCCAAGGGTAAAAAAGTTGCTGTCATCGTTCCGATTAATGAGTATGAGAAAATGATGGAGGAATTGGATGAACTGGAGGATATCAGACTGTACGATGAGTCGAAAGTATCGGAAAGTGGAGAGCGAATTTCTGTTTCAGATTATATGAAGAAGAGGAAATTTGACAATGAATAACTATGAGGTCTTTTTAACCTCAAAGGCTAAAAAACAATTGGATAAACTTTCCAACAAAATAGTCAAGCCAATTTTACAAGCTATTGTCTCCTTATCCGATGATCCAAGGCCATCGGGCTGTAAGAAACTCAAAGGTAGGGCAGCTTACAGGATAAGGATTAAGAACTATAGGGTAATCTATGAGATTAAGGATAAAGTACTTTTAGTAGAAGTTATTGCAATTGGACACCGGAAGGGTATTTATAAGTAGTCCAATTCTTTTGGTTTCTAATTTAAGAATTCTCACTTCCCCTTATACCCAATCTCATAAGGAGTCCAGATCTCATAAATAGGATCACCTTTGGAACTGAGTCCGCTATGGTGCCATTCCCCATCAATCACCTCATAGTTGAAGTCCAAACTAGCTCCGACACGGCTGTCGTCACGTGAGAAGAAGGTAATATTTTCGATATATTTCCCGTTTTTTGCAGTATAAGTACCTCCTCCAGTACCTGAGAATTCTTTGGTTTCTGAGTTGAAAGCAATCCATTGAAATCTACCCCCACTTAGGATTTTCACTGTTCTACGAGCTCCAGGAGTAGATCGTGATATTTCACCATTTCTTTTTCTACCTGTGATTACCCAGTTTCTAGTGAGGTCATCTTTCTCATCAGATATTTTCTCCCAGATTTCCACTAGCATTTTCCCATTGATCTCGGAAGAGATAACCATCTTATCGTTTACCCAATCCAAGGTGTATTTATTGGAAGTTCCTACTTGAAAAGGATCCATTGTAAAGAAATCTAAGGTCTCCACATATTCTCCCTTTTCATAAGAATATGGCCCGCCACCAGCACTGACAAAGTGATTGTCAGCCACCCGTTTTGCGCCAAAGGCAAAATAATCATCTTGATAGATTTTGATGTATTCCATATCCTTCACTTCTTGTCCATCTTGATGGGTCAGTTTCCAGGCACCATCTAGGCTTTGGGCTTCTGCCCATCCGAAGAAAAATACTGCTAGTATAAATAGGAAAGTCGTTTTCATGATTTCATGGGTTTTTATTCGCCTATTAAATTCAACATGATTTGGCAGAAAACCAATACTTTATTTATGTTATGGCTTGATTTTGATTTGAATAGAGAAAATTCGTCCTATGAACACATTCACCTTGGGTATTTCGAGAAAGCAAGTTTTGGAAATGATTCCAGAACAGGCTATTCACAAAATCCACGTTGGAGAGCTGGTCGTAGCTTTGGTGAGAATAGCGGAGGATTTTCATGCCTTCCAAGCTGACTGTCCCCACCGCGGAACATCCTTATTTCAGGGATCGATTATAAATCAAAATGAGATCATTTGCCCCTTGCATGAATACAGATTTGATTTTAAAACAGGGCAGGTAAAAGCTGGCTCTTGTGGGAATTTGGAGGTATATCCAACAGAACTAACTGAGGAGGGACTGAAAATTTTCCTTTCTCCTGAATAATATAATCCTACAAATGGTCAAGTTTTGGAATTGAAATTTGATTTTGTGAACTGGAAATTAATTTTTCTCCATACTTTAAGAATTCATTCACCCAATTTCATACTATGCTCAAGCGAGGGATTCGCAAATGGGATCTAGTTTTCCTGATTATTAATTCTGTGATAGGCGCAGGGATTTTTGGTCTTCCAGCTAAGGCTTTTGCTTTGTCTGGCCCTTATTCCTTGTTGGCTTTCGGCGTTTGCGCGGTTGTGATGCTGGTGCTGATATTGGTTTTTATGGAAGTGAGTTCACGCTTCGACAAAACTGGCGGTCCTTATCTCTATATCAAGGAAGCATTTGGTGCGATGCCTGCCTTTGCAGTAGGATGGGTGTTGATGCTCACGCGACTATTTAGCTATGCTACGCTGATTAATCTACTAGTGATTTACATGGCTTTTTTCTCGCCGATCTTCCAAGAAGAATGGATGCGAATTCTACTAATCGTAGGAATTACCGCTGTTTTGACCGGTATTAATCTGCTTGGAATCAAAGATTCTACCAGAACGACTAATATTCTAACCATAGCGAAATTGTTGCCTTTGGCACTGTTTATTGTAGTTGGGCTTTTCTTTCTAAATCAAGAAGCATTTGATTTCAGTTCACCACCTCCTATGCCCGAGTTTGCAAATACAGCACTGCTCTTAATCTTCGCTTTTGGTGGTTTTGAAGCAGGTTTGGTTATCTCTGGTGAGGTAGAAAACCCACGAAAAAACCTTCCATTTGCGCTCATGACAGGAGCGCTTATCATAACTGTTTTCTATGTGCTGATTCAAGTAGTTGCCATAGGGACACTGCCTGATTTGGCTACTTCAGACAAGCCTCTTGCTGATGCAGCATCCCGAGTGATGGGATATGGAGGAGGTTTATTTATTACGATTGGAGCGATTGTGTCTATTTTGGGAACACTGAATGTGCAGATACTAAGTGGGTCTCGTCTGCCTTTTGCCCTGAGCGAATCTCAGCAATTCCCAAAAATGTTTTCCTTTATTCATCCCCGATTCCGTACGCCCAGCGTAGCTGTTTTATTCTTTGCATTCCTAATCATCATTGTTGCTACGGTATGGGATTTTATGGGTTCACTAGCGATCTCAGTCATTGCCCGATTGCTGATTTATCTGCTCGTTTGTGGCGCATTGATTCGCTTGCGCAAAAGCCAACCAGAAGCCGATTATTATAAGGTAAAGTTTGGAATCCCGCTCGCCATAGCTGGTATCGCAGCGACTATCTGGCTACTCAGCAGCACACAGATCGAGGAAATCACAGATATGGCACTTTGGACAGCCCTGGGGTTTGTGATCTATGGTGCGCATAAGATTTTCTCTAAAAAGTAGCTCGATTGTAATTTTATTGAGAGCATTACTTCATTGTGAACTTTAGAGTTTAATCACGATATTTTGCTTTCAAACCCATCTCGACCTATTTTATGAAAGCTTTTCTCAAAGTTGCATTTGGTTTTCTTTTACTTTTTTCTTCCTGCCAATCTAAAACCTCTGAAATCGAGTACAGCGATTGGTCGCACTATGGAGGGCCATCAGACGGGTCACGTTATTCTTCTTTGGCACAAATCACAAAAGATAATGTCTCCCAACTAGAAGTGGCTTGGTCCTACCATACGGGCGATGCGACGGAACGCTCCCAAATCCAGTGTCAGCCCATAGTTGTAAATGGCTTGCTATATGGCTCTACACCGGCTTTAAATGTTTTTGCGGTAAATGCATCAACAGGTAAGGAAGTATGGAGGTTTGACCCTTTTGAGGTGCTTGGTGGCGAGAATTCTTGGGCTGGTACGAATCGTGGAGTAAGTTATTGGGAGGATGGTAATGACAAGCGCATTCTTTTCGGAGCTGGAAATTGGCTGATGGCGGTAGATGCTATTACAGGAGAGCCAATTCTGAGTTTTGGAGAGCAGGGGAAAGTTGACCTGAGAAAAGGCTTAGATACTGAGCGAGATGATTTTTTGATTGTGGCCAATGCTCCCGGGGTGGTTTATGGAGATCTCTTGATAATAGGAATGCGTCTTTCCGAAGGCTTGGATGCTGCACCTGGACATATCCGTGCTTATAATATAAGAACTGGCAAAAGAGAATGGATCTTTCACACCATTCCTCAGGAAGGAGAAACTGGCTACGAAACATGGGACGCCGAGAATATCAAGCAAATAGGAGGAGCAAATAACTGGGCTGGGATGACCGTGGATCAGGAGCGGGGAATTGTTTTCGTGCCTACAGGTTCGGCGACTTATGATTTCTGGGGAGGCTATCGCAAAGGAGATAATCTCTATGCTAATTCGCTAATAGCACTGGATGCCCAGACAGGAAAACGAATATGGCATTTTCAAGCTGTGCATCATGATGTCTGGGATCGGGATTTTCCTGCCAATCCTAACTTGATTCGTATCCAGAAAGACGGGAAATGGATTGATGCTGTAGCTCAGATTTCTAAGCAGGGGATGACCTATGTATTTGATCGGGAAACCGGAGAACCTGTTTGGCCGATAGTGGAAATTCCAGTGACCCAATCTATCATGCCCGGAGAATTTTCTTCTGCCACGCAGCCTATTCCGACTTTTCCTGAACCCTTTATGAACATGGGTTTTGACGAAAACAGCATTCTCAATCTTCGTCCAGACTGGGAGGCGGATATCCGTTCTCAACTTGAAGGAGCAATCTATGGAGATACTTGGGCGCCGCCGCATCCAGAAAAACCTATTGTTTTATTTCCTGGTATGGACGGTGGCGGAGAATGGGGCGGGGCTGCTTTTGATCCATCCACACAAACATTCTATGTGAATGCCAATCAAATCCCATGGCTCATTGGGATGACTCCAAATGCTGATTTTGAAAATGTGGGAAAGTCTGCTTACACTAATTACTGTGGGAATTGCCATGGCTTGGAGCGTAGAGGGAATCCTCCAGCTATTCCGTCTTTGCTGGGAATAAAGGAGAAATACAGCTATGATTCCCTAGATCTTTTGCTGCGCAAAGGAAGAGGAGCCATGCCTGCTTTCGATTATATTTCTACAGAGAACCGTAAGGTTATTTTGGAATACTTGCTAGACAAAGCCCCCGATGAAGGAGATAAGCAAGAAATGGAGGGTGCAGCATCTCAGCTTTATCCGCGCTACTATATGGATGGGTATAAGAAGTTGGTGACTAAAGATGGCTTGTATGGATCCAATCCTCCTTGGGGATTGCTTACGGCTATTGATATGAATACAGGTAAGAAAAAATGGCAAGTGACCTTAGGTGAAATCGATTCTCTAAGTGCCCAGGGTTTTGATCCCACGGGAACTGAGAATTATGGTGGGCCAGTGGTGACAGCAGGTGGAATCCTGTTTATAGCCGCTACCAAGGATGAAAAGATCCGCGCTTTTGATAAGGAAACTGGGGAAATTCTCTGGGAAGCCAAACTTCCTGCGGCAGGACATGCTACACCGGCTGTTTATGAAATGGATGGTAAGCAGTTTCTGGTCATCGCTTGTGGTGGTGGCAAAGGCACCAAAAGTGGGGATGCTTATGTGGCTTTTTCACTTCCAAATTAAAAGTGACTTTAGCCATTGTAATACATTGATTTGCGATTAGTATATCCATCAATAGAAAATTTACCTGCGCCAAAAATCAGAATGCATAGGAACACAATGAAATAAAGCAGCGGCAACTCTTTCCTGCTAAAAGGATCAGCTGAATGGGCTACTAGTGCAGCAGTGAGCATAGTAATCATAAGAGGAATGGTAGCAAATCGGGTCTTGAAACCTATCATTATTAATAAAGCACAGACAAACTCTGCAAATACAGCAAGCGATAAGGAAACTACAGGTCCTAAACCTAGGAAGTCCATGAATTTGATAGGCTCATCGCCGAAAAATCTCATCAACTTAGGAACGCCATGGGTCAAAATCATAGATCCAGCACCCAGTCTCATGATCAATAATCCAATATCTTCTAGTACTGTCTTCTTCATTTTGCAAGATTAAAGTGAGGCACACATTCTAAATTATCATTAGAATTCAAAAAATCCCCGGCTTTTTACATGACCAGTAAAATGCTTGTATGATGAAGAGTATAACAAAATAGGCGACTCTAATGGTCGCCTATTCTGTTTAGTTAGTGGTTAGGGTTTTTTATTTACCCTTTTTGTTAATCATGGTCATTACAGTTTGGCCAATGACTTTGATATCAGTCATTAGATTTACCTGACTTAGATATTTCAAGTCCAATAGCACTCGTTGACACATTTGCTCAACAGTCTCCGCGTAGCCATAATCTACTTGACCAATAGAAGTAATACCTGGACGAAGTGTAAGTAACTGTGCATATTGTGGTTGTCTAGCCACAATTTGTCTAATAAAATGAGCACGTTCAGGTCTAGGTCCCACCACGGACATATCACCTACCAAGACATTGAAGAACTGTGGAAGCTCATCCAAGTGTGTTTTTCGCATGAAATTACCCCATTCGGTAACTCTAGGATCATTATCCGTAGTTAATTGGGGACCATTTACCTCAGAGTCTACAATCATACTTCGGAACTTAACAATGTAAAATGGCTCCCCATTTCTACCTATTCTTTCTTGTTTATAGAAGACAGGGCCTTTAGAAGTAAGCTTTGTAATCAACATTAAGGTAAGGAAAAGCGGTAAACCGGCTAGGATTGCTACCGAAGAAAATAAGATGTCAAATGATCTCTTAATAAATCTTGTGGTCAATTCTATACCCTCATTCACAGTTTGTGAAACAGAGCTTCTTGAGATGTTAGTCAAAGAAAATAGATCAGGGATAATCCGCCCCGACTGGTAGCCTTTAAAAACAATCTCTTGTTGGTGTGATGAATTACGTGTCATTGGTCTAGTCTTTTAATCAAATAATGTGGTGCTAGGTAATATCCAATTGGAGTGCCAAGCGGAAATATGCCTATATGAACGGATAGGAGGCTTTTTAAGAAAATGTTAACATTAATTATGTGGAGGCAATCCACACATCGAGCGAATTTTTACCTAATGAGGAAGAATTAGGTGCGGCTCCAATAAGCTTTTGTCATAGAAAATGACTTGCGAAGTCCAACTGGGAGAGATAGGTAGTTTAGTCCCAATTTATAGCCAACCAATTTTGCCCCTGTTGCGATCAGGCATTTAGGGATTAATAAAGGGTTGTGCTTAAAAGTATAAGTGAGTTCTGATTTGAGATATTTGAATCCTTCACTTTCTGCTCTGCCGAAGTTTTCAAAAATCCATTGATTATTGACATGGAATACTCCGATGTCAAAATATCTTTTGAATTCCTCAGTGGCAGAATAGTCATGCGAGTGGTGTATTTTGGAGGCTGAAAGGTACGCCATTTTCCATCCATTTAGCAACATCTTCCCAGCAATTAATACATCTTCACCGAGAATAGATCCAACAGGAAATCCCCCCACTTCAAAAAAAGCGGTTTTGCGATAAGCTGCGAATGAGTTGGAGCAAGAAATAGTCTTGATTCCATAGCGGTCAGCATCTTCCAAACTCTTCACTTTGGACTCTGCTGGGTAGTTGAACAGCCTTGCATGCGTCTCTAAGACCTTTGCATTTTTATGCGGAAGTTGGCGGCCATAGACCATTCCAAGTTCTGAGTTTTCTTCTATGGCCTGCACCATCACCTCAATAGCATTTGGTTTCGCAAGGATCGCATCTTGGGTGAGAAAGACAAATATATCAGCGTCAGAATAACGCTCAGCAGCCATTTGTCTTGTGCCACCATGATCAAAATCTTTCTTGTCAATCTGAATCAAATCACAAGCTTTCTCATTGATCAAGTCTAGAGTGCCGTCCGTCGATCCTGAATCTATAATGACTAATCTCGAAATGGGATAGTTTTGCTTAGCCACGCCGTCAAGTACCTCTTTCCAGATAGGCCCAGCATTTAGCGTGGGAATGAAAAGATTGACTTTCATCTGATTGCTGATTTCATTCTTTTGTAGCTTAGTCATCTATTTCTACCTCCCCGTAATAAGCTTCCCCTAAGGTTATTTTCTCGTTTTTCACACTTGCTTTTCCCTTACCCACAAATAGTACTGCAGTAGAATTGGCAATCCCGATATGCTCATTTCCTTCCATTGTCAGATGATCAGGAAAGTGAGTGCGAAAAGTTTGATTTTCCTCTCCACCAGCAATAGATTTGAGGGTGTTATCCTTCACAGCGAGGTTTTTTGAGCTATCGTCAAAAATGGCTGTGTTGAAGGAATGGATTTGATTATGAATGATATGGACGTTTTTAGCAGTTTTTCTAAGGACAATCGCGGAAGCATGAAGACTTTCGATTTCGTTGTCTTCGATATATGCATCATCCGCATTCACAATTAGAATTGCCGGATTTGTTGAGGTATTCTTAATCTTATTTGCGCTTAGATGCATTTGGCCTTTCAGGTTGAAATTGAAGGAGCCATTAGAAAAACTATTGTTTTCTACTAGAAACTCATTCACTTGTATTCCATTAGGTAAGGATAACGACCCAAGTTCATTGTAACTAAGTTTGATCTTTTGAGCCTTAGTATTTGCGATCAAATTGATGCTGCTGAATCGGTTCTTTACTAAATGAAGCTCCTCTAGATCGAGAGTGATCTCTACCTGATTATCCGCCCAGTTTTCCTTTGCCATAATCAGCCCACAGCTCTCGATATAGATTGCAGGACGATTATTTCTATATGCTTCATTATTGTAGAGCAGGACATTCGACACGTTTATCAGTGTAGCTATACCCGATCCATCTGGTGTGGATTCTCCTTTCACAAAACCATTTCCACAGGTAATGTTCTCGATAATTATACATTCAATATCTTTTGCCTTTTCCTTGGATCGATTGTTAATATCAATCGCATCGGATGCATTCTCCTCCAATATATTATAGGAGAAAGTATAATCTTTTTCCTTTCCGGAATCCCCAAATGCAACCTGAATTGCGGACATTCCATTGTGGCGAATCACATTATTTATTACCTCTACTTTTCTGCTTCCATAAATAAAAATGCCATTTTCACCATTTTTATAGACCTCAGAGTCGTGAATCGAAATCGTGTTGCTGGACAAAATCCGAATGCCCGTACCTGGTTGATAGCTGTCAGTTTCCCTGCGAGGCATTCCGAAATGATGAATCCTAGTATTTGCAATTTCAACACCACTACACTGAAAAGTCATAATACCTGGATAAGCTCTCAGTTTGGTAGAATCGCCAGTTAGCTCAGTATTGTAAATCCTGATATTCTGACTTTTCAAAAGATAAATCCCCTCGTTTTTGGATTCTCCATTGAGCGAAATACTCAGGTTTGAGACTTCTTGTCCCAAAATCAAAGGATTGGGTGAGTTCTGCTTTTCTATCGAGAATTCACCGTCCTTTGCAGAATCATGATGATTGATTGTTCCTTGGGAAAGTAGATTTATTCCAGTTCTGAGAAGTATCGTTCGAATAAGGTATTGCCCTTCGGGAAAAAACACCGTATCTCCTTCACTAGCTTTATCTATGATTTGTTGTATGGCTTCCGTTTGGTCAGATGTTGCGTTAGCAGAAACACCCAATTCAATAACATTCAGTCGCTTTCCTTCCTTCAGAGAGTCAGCCTGACAAATCCCTATGACAGGTAAAGTCAGTAGGAGCATAAGGAATAAGGAAAGGGATTTTATCATGTTTTTATGAAAGAATGGTTTCCCAAGTTTGGGCAGCTGTTCTTTCCCAGCTAAAGTCTTGCGCTCGATCAAGTCCTTTGACAATACAGTCCACGTAGAAAGTCTGATCATTCACCAGTTTTTCTATGCCTGTCTGTATCGCAGAGATGTTGGTAGGATCCACACAAAGTGCAGCGCCGCCAGCGATCTCAGGTAGCGAACTTGTAGTCGAAGTCAGGACGGGAGTGCCTGAAGCCATCGATTCGATAACTGGCAATCCAAATCCTTCCATCAAGGAAGCAAATAAGGTAGCATGAGCACCTTTGTATAGCTTGGGTAAATCTGCTTCCTTGATAAAACCCAAAAACCGAACCCATTTCTTAATGCCTAGTTTTTTGATTAGCTCCTCGAGTTCGGGATCAGACTTCCCTGTGAGATAAAACATGAATTCGCCAGGTATTTTTGCTCGGGAAAAAGCGGTGAGCATGGCTGGGATATTCTTGTTTTTCCGTCTATTTCCTACATAAAGAAAATATGGTCTTGCACTGGTATATTCTTCCTCATTTAGTAGAAAATGGCTATCTACTCCATTATAAATCACTTTTATAAGCTCTTCTGGAATTCCTAGTAATTCTACTAACTGACCTTTGCTATACTCAGATACCGTGATGATTTTCTTCGCTTTTGGCGCCAGCCTAGCTATCACTTGCTCGTAATAGATTTTGTGAAGTTTCGAGTAGTAAAAAAGGTGCATTAAATCATGGACAGTAAAAATAAAAGGCGCCTTCGAGTAGGCAGGCGGCATAAAGGACGGACTGTAGAAAACATCCGCATTTGACTTCCTTATTTCCTCACCTAGCATTAAAGGGCTCAGCAAATTCCCCAAACCCATATTGCTTTGTACGTATTCACATGAAGCTGAGGTAGGACTATGTTTCATTACTTCCTGATAAAGTCTTCCTATTCCCGTATTTCCTGCCCAGCGACTGTCAATCAATACATTCTTTTGACTACTCATACGCTAAATTTTAGGTCTTTAAATTTGATGGATTGATAAGTGCCTATCAGAAAAATTAAGCAGAAATACATGATTATATCGTTGTCATAGCCAGTATAAAGAATCATCATAATTCCTTTGAGCGGAAGAGCAAGAGCAACCCAAAGTGTAGGATTATCGATTTTTTGCCAGCATTCTTTTAAAAACCAGGCAATAAATGCGGAGAATGAAAGGATACCAATGATACCTAATTCCAGGTAGGTGTTGAGAAATGTGTTGTGAATATGATGTTCTCCACGATAGAAATCTGCATTTTCCTGAAGGAATTCAGGAGAAGTCAAGAAGCCGTTTCCAAATGGGGAGATAGTTAAGAAGTTCTTGAAAAATGCTTCCCAATAGACAAGGCGAATTCCCATTCCGTCATTGGAAGAGGTCAGAGAATCTACCCGAATTACCTTTTGCAGAATAATTGGTAATGAAATTAAAAGCAGAGCGATCAGTATGTATTTCCATTTTTTGTCTGCTGCGCACCACAGGATAAAGAAAACGCCAAGAAATAATGCAATGATTGGGGTTCTGGATAAACTGAGAAAAGCGATAAGAAACACAAAGAGGATTCTACCAAAGGAGATCTGCTCTTTCCTGACGATTGGTACACATATATAGGCAAAACCAAAGAGAGCGATTCTGGCCCCGAACATATTTTTGTCAGAAAGCCCCCAGAAATACAATGAATGATTGTAAAGCGAACTTGCTTGGCCTGAGGTGTCGCTACCTGCGATCAGTTTGAAATCATAGGCTTGATGATAGATTAGAAGTTGTGCCAAGCTGAGTATCAATACTCCTAGCAGTACCCAATCAAGCATCTCTATAAGTGCATCATTGTTTCGGGTACTAAGCCAGTTTATGGCAAAAAATAAAAAGGTGAAATTGACTACCAGTTTTAAAATATTCAGGCGGGCTATATCAAGATGAAATGTGTGAATAAAAAAACTCACTACAGCATAGATGCTGAAAATAAGTAATGCCCATGTCCATTTGGTAAATCGAAGCTGAGGAGTCTCTCTGTAGAAAACAATAGAGCTGATTAGAAATATGATTGGATAAATCTTGACTGGCAAAAACATTGAAATCACAGAAATCAAAAACAAGGACTCTGCAAGAGAAATAGACTTCCAAAGGCTTCCGTCTACCACAGAAGCTTGAGTACCAAGAGTTATTTCGGGTGTGCTCATTCTAATTTTTTTGTTGAAGGATCTCTCAAAGCCTCTTTCAAAACTACTTCATACTCTTTAATCAAACGATCAGCGTCCAAAATAGAAGCTACGGACGCTCTCGCTGCTTGGCTAAACTGATTGTATAGCTCAGGATTTTTATACAATTCTCTCATAGTAGTACCCAAAGAATCTGGTTCGCTATCAAAACAATACAAGCCATTGATTCCATCTTTTACCGTTTCTTGTAACCCTCCTCTTTTATTGGCGATCACAGGAACATGGTTTGCCAAAGCTTCAATTGCCACCATTCCTAGCGGCTCCTCCCAGAGTGATGGTACAATCAAAACATCAATTTCAGCTAGAAATTCGGTAGAATTTACATAACCTACAAACTCTATATTCGCTCCGGAGGAAATTTCTTTCAGATGTTTCTCGTATTCCGGGTCGCCCTTACCCGCGATGCTCAAACTTGCCTCGAAATCCAGTTTTTTGAATTGCTCTATCATCCAATCCAATCCTTTAACTTTTGAAAGCGTGCCCAGGTAGCCAAATCGGATGGATTGTCCAGCTCTTCTAGCGGATTTGGGTGCAGGGTTTGAAATAGTTCTAGTGTTGTAAATGATGTTTTTAGAAGCGTTTGCAAAGTATCCAAAATGAATGAATCGCTGCAAAATACTATTGCTTATACCGACTACTGCCGACACTTGGGTTGACTTTTCAGCGTGATTGCTACGCAAAATCTTACAACTCAAACACTGATTTTCGCATGTTTGCTCATTCTTAAACATGTTACTATTCGGGCAAAGCAAATACAGATCATGCAATACCTGCACAATAGGAATTCCTGCCTGATGTATCGGATTCCATACGGCGGCTGACCAGCCAGCAAGGTTGTGACAGGAAACAATATCTGGCTTTTCGGTGAGCAAAATTTCTATCACGACTTCCACCATGGCTTCATTTGACTGGTCTCGGTAGTGCCAGGCCAGTCTAGAAAGCTTGTTCTTCTTAGCTTTGGAATAAGGCCAATACCTATTTTGCAATCCTGCTCGATAGACAGTAACTCCATCCACCAACTCCTTCTTCAACCCTTCCTCAGGCATCAAACTCAAGACCGCAACTTCATGACCCAGAGATTTCATTCCTTCTACGATCAGTTTCAAGGAAATCTCTGCGCCACCTTCGATCAGCGGGCTATAAAGAGAATTGATGTATAGTATTTTCATGTATTGAGTTTAGCTAAAAAAGGTGTTTCTGTTTAAATGAAATTTGACCTATTGGGGCGATGTCCGAAGTTCAAGTTTGGCAATTCCCCCTTTAAAAAGGGGACAAGGGGGATTTCTAAATAGTAAATCGACCCAAATAATACTTCGTGCAAATAAATTAATCTTCATAATAGGCCTTCATACAGCTTGATTAAGCCATCTGTCACGACTTGTTTATTGTTTTTCTTTAGAACTAACTCCCGCATTTTATAACCTTTTTCGATCAAGGAATCAGGATTATGCTGATGAAGAGTTATTACTTTTTGGATCTGTGTATCCAGCGCTTCAAGATGCTCTGATTCGCTTGTATAGCTATAATCAAATACATCTTCGCCTCCATCCAAGTCATCTATGGTGCCAATCCTTGGGCAGATGACCGTTCTCCCATAGGAAAACCCCAGAATAACTGTCCCTGAATTTAGACTGCTTTCCAGTGAATAGGGAAGAATAAGTAAATCTGACTGATGAATGTAGCTTGGCAATTCGGCGTCAGGAATGAATTTCAGTTCCAGGGAAATATTGGCAGCATTCTGAGCCAAGTTCTGCAATTCAGATCGGTAAGCTTCTGAATTTGGATTGCCGGCAATTGTCAGATGAACTTCCTTTGGAAATCTCTTTGCGACTTCGATCAGCAATTCGATGTTTTTATAAGGTTTGATCGCTCCGACGAATAGAAGCTTCAGCTGAGGTGCTCTTTGTTCCGAACTTTCAGGAAGCATAGCTCCATACACATCGACAAAATCAGGATGTGGAATGTGAACAATTTTAGCTCGTATTTTCGGGTATTGGCTGTGCAAAATATCTCTGGAAACCTCAGAATGAATCACAATAGCATCTGCCCGTGAGACGATTTTCTGGGCTAAAGCACGGCTTAATTTTCCCGACTTTTTCTCATGGGAAAGCCTGTTGTGCATAGTCCAAACGAGCTTTTTCTTTCCAAACTTAACAGCAGCGAGCACAACCAATTTGCGGAAATAGCTTTTCCACATGCTAGATGAACTGCTGTCATCGAGATTTTCAAACCAGTTCAGATGAAGTAGCTTGATAGATTGGTAATGCTTTTTTGAGGAAAGAAAATCATCCAATCTGCTTACACCATACCCGTGCATTTCCAGTCCATTGACCAGAATAGCGATGTATTGATTTTCCTTGTTTTCGCAGGGATTGAAGATGATTTTAGTACGTGAATCCATCGGCATCAAGAGCTGTTTGAATTCATGCTTTTTGCAAGAGCAACTCCTATATCCTTGATAGACAAACCGAATTTATCTCTTGTATTCATCCAGTTTTTGGCTTTTTCAAGTGGATTACTTCGCATGGAAAGCATCATCGTGTAAAGCTTTTTATCATGCATATATTTAGCCTTTTCCTTCAGTAAATGCTGGTACATCACCTTTTCCGAAGGATGCGGAGGATTGTTTTGCAGGAAATCTTCAAACCATTCAGAATAACTAACATCCGCCATCATTTTGTGAAGATCATTCCCTGTGGAGGTTATCGAGAGACGATTGCTTCTGTACTCGAAAACAGGTTTGTTGCTATGCGCTATGCCTTTTTTCGCAGAAGCGATAAATGCAGTGATATCGTCAGATCCCCAAGCCAACGGAAGTTTGTAGAAACCTCCCTGAGCTTTCAGCGCGGAAGTATTATAGACGTAATCAGAAATATAATTTGAGCGCAACTGACGCAGGCGATGCCAGATGGAGTCATACACGTATTCAAAAGCAGGAAGTGCTGGTGTGAGTACCACATCATTTCCATCGTCATCGATGATTTTGCTGCGGCAATGATAGACATGTAGGCTTGGGTAGTTTTGAATCAGATTTTCAAATTCAGCCAAATAATCCGGCGCTAACCGGTCATCATCACCCATTATGACGATATATTCCCCAGTGGACAGCTCCAGACATTTATTCCAATTGTCCACCAAATCATAAGCACCTACATTTTTTTCATTCTTGAAATAGCGGATTCTAGGATCTGGATTTTTCAAGACGATCTCCTCTACAGGCTCCGGCGAGCAATCATTCAAAATAATTAATTCAAAGTCCACAACGGTCTGTGCAAGTATGCTATCAATGCACTCTTGCAGGTATTTGCTCTTGTAAGCAGGAATACAAATCGAAAATTTATTCTTGCTCATGAGATGGTTTTCTTTTCAAAAGTTTGCTGCGTAGAAATTCAATATCCGCGGCTTTGATGATAAACAGAAAGTGGAATGCGGCAAAAACCGTAGTGAAAATCGCCGAATTGATTACGATTCCCAGAAAGCCTTCTGGTATTTCTACCAATTTACCCAAACCAAAAGACACCGCAAATGCAACCAAAGCACCTAAAACTGAAGGAGAAAATGCGCCAAAGAAAATCTTCTTGCTATCTAGCTTCAGTACTTTGGGAATATAATAAATATAGAAGAATCCGATCTGAATCAGCATATAAGCCAAGTAACCAATTACCGCCGCGCCTACATTCAGTGTAGGTGCAAGGATCACCGTGATCGGAAGTGATAGTATACAAGCAGTCGCCGAAGAGTAAATGAGGAAACGGGTTTTGCCTGAAGAAAGCACCAAACTAGCCACAGGAGTATTGTGCATATTGAGCAGCACCGTGAGCAGCCAGATGTTCAGCCAAATGGCCAAATGGAGGTAATCTTTCCCCATATAGAGGAGAAGGATAGCTTCAGAATTCAGAACCAGTAGGAATACAATGAAACTTAAAAAGATAGAAATGTAGCGAGTAGCAGTAAAAACCATCTTCTCCATTTTGGGGTGATTCCCCTCCTGGTAGACTTTAGAAGCAGAGGGCAGAAGCACCTGAAGAAATATCGTTCCGAAGGAAATAATCAGCATCGCAATCGTCTGAATCACACGGTAATCCGTCAGTACATCTATACCCGAAGCAAATTTTGCCAGCAAAATAGGACGCAATTCATTTGCAGTGAGTTGGAATAAACCCATCAGGAATATCGCAGAACTGTAGCCGATGATTTCTCTGAAAATCTTTCCATCCCACTTTGGTGTTAGCATTTGCCCTAGAGGAACAGGAAAAACCCGAAGACGTAGTATGTTCAGAGGGATAGGAACCAGTGTAGAAATCGTGTAGAATAGGAAGTATTGTGGCAATGACCACTTGAAATGAATGGCTGTGATTGCTACCACAAAATTCAAAACACTGCTCACTACCGTCACTCGGTTCACGTAGCCAAGCTCGTCCTTGGCACTGAGTAGCTGAATGATCACATTCGACAGCCAGTTCAACACTGTACTTGCCGAAAGTATGTACATCATAATCCTGTACGTAGGGATCTGATCTGGATTGAGATTGAAGAAAAGCTGGCCGTAATTTGCCATGAAGATGAAAATCAGGGCATTTACCAGTCCGATGGTACCGTAGAAAATAATGCTGGAACGTGAAGCTTTTCCGATGTTTTCCCAGTCAGCTTTGGCTTCCCACATCGAGAAAAAGCGCACAGAACCCACGTTCATCCCTAGATCCATAAGTCTCAAATAAGCATTTAGCGAAAAAGCCAAGGCGATCAATCCGTAGTCAGCTTTGCCATAATACCCAACCAATAATGGGATGGTCACGAACTTGGCGGCGGCATCGAGAATTTTGGCTAAAATCCCCCAGACTGAACCTGAAAAAATACGATGGACGGCAACGGGTTTGGTGCTCAAAATAGTCTTTTGATGATTTTGTACTGAATTTACGTCCTACTTACCAAAAATAGTTCCTCAGCTTAATTTCTCTGGATTTAAAATCAAGTATCTTTTTTGCAAGGAGTTCGTCGAACTTCTTCAAGAGACCTTGGGCAGATGAAAAATTCAATGCACCAAAGCGCTCGAGGTTCAGTTTTACCGGCAGTGGACTATGGTCTATGGTCCGTCGACTAAAAATAATACACATGACAAAAGTCTTAATTATAGGCGCCTTCGACCGATACAATTACGGAGATTTACTTTTTCCGTTGGTAATCGAACGGCAATTGAGCTCATACGGGAAAGATTTCGAATTTGAATATTTTGGTCTGGTGGAAAGCGATCTGACCAGCGTGGGAGGTTTGCCTACCAAAGGATTACAGAAGTTTTATAAAGCCTGTAGTGATCCAACTAATCCTGTGCATGTGATTATAGCGGGCGGTGAAGCGCTGGGCGTGACATGGAATTCACTGTATGCTGCACTGAATCCACTTTTCCAGCGAATCAATAAGAGGCATGTGCGAGTGAATAAAGTGTTGGATCTGAATGCCTGGACTAAAAAAATCCTGAAGGGTAAGACGACTCTCCCTTTTGTTTTTGATAAATCTGACTTCTCTGGCGTCCAATCTGTGACTTTGAATTCACTGGGAGGTTCTGGTCTTAGCCCTGCCACTTTTACGAAGTATGACTTCTTAAAAGAGAAGCTTGAGAATGCAGATTACTTTGCTGTCCGTGATCAGCTGACCGTGGATAATTTGAAGAAAAGCGGCCTAACTGCTGATCTTTGCCCCGACTCAGCCATTTTGATGTCAGAATTTTACCCGCTGAATTTTCTTCATAAGAACGTAACTCAGGACGTCGCCGGCTATGTGGCTGAGCATTCAAGAAAGTATGTTTTTGCTCAAATAAATAAGAAAACCACACGTGGTCACGAGCAAGTAATTGCCAGCGGACTGGATGAGATTTATGAAAAAGGAAAGACGGAAATCTGTCTTTGTCCTATAGGCAAGGCTTTGGACCATGACGATCATGAAGCTTTGCAGGAGATCGGATCACTTTTGAAAAGTCCATACACCTATTTTGATGCGGATAATATCTGGGACATCATGTACCTGATCGCCAATTCTAAATGCTATGTCGGGACGAGTTTGCATGGAGCGATTACGGCTTTGAGTTACGCCGTGCCGCATGTGGGCTTAAAAGTAGAAAAACTCGGTGCTTATTTAGCAACATGGGGATTGAAAGGCAATCAGCGCTCCATCGAATTCTCGGAAATCTATGAGCAATTCAAAGTGGCGACAAATGCCACTAAGGAAGAGCTGGAAGCATCCAGAGATCGGCAATTCACTGAAATCAAGAAGGGATTTGATAAGATGGTGAAAGTGTTGGAGTCAAATTAAGAGCAGTTAGTACTCATTTTACATTATTTCAAACTAAATCTTATCCGTGATTTTTGTGATTTGAATCACAAATAATAGCTATATTTTGTGATTTGAATCACAAAAGTTATATTAAATTTGTGATTCATATTCTTAACTATGTCACAAACTGCGATAATTAGAAACATTCTCCCTTCCATTAAAGAGCGTTTGTTCCGAAACAAAGCGATCCTGATTTTGGGGCCTAGGCAGGTTGGGAAAAGCACACTTTGTGAAAAGTTATTGGAGGGGACTGGCCATACTTGGCTGTATCTAAATGGAGATGAGGCGGATGTGAGGTCTGAACTAACAGAGACTACTGCCTCTAGGTTAAAAAATTTGTTGGGGGATCATAAGATCCTGTTTATTGATGAAGCACAGCGAATTCCCGGCATAGGTATAACACTGAAAATAGTCGTAGATCAGCTCAAAGATGTGCAAGTTATTGCTACAGGTTCATCTGCATTTGACTTGGTGAATTTGTCGAATGAGCCTTTGACCGGCAGAAAATTCGAATTCTTTCTATTCCCTCTAAGTTTTGGAGAAATGGTAAATCATCATGGCTTATTGGCTGAAAAGCGCCTGATCGAGCATCGTATGATTTATGGCTATTATCCAGAAATTGTGACCCATGCTGGTGAAGAAAAGGAGTTATTAAAACTTCTGGCGGGAAGCTATCTCTACAAAGATTTGTTGATGCTGGAACAAATCAAAAAGCCAATTTTGCTTGAGAAATTGCTTAAATCTCTAGCGCTTCAGCTTGGCAGTGAAGTTAATTACCATGAATTAGGGCAATTAGTAGAAGCGGATAAGACTACCGTAGAAAAATATATAGACCTGCTGGAAAAGGCCTATGTAATCTTTAGGGTTCCCGCGTACAATAGAAATATTAGAACTGAATTAAAGAAGGGGAAGAAAATTTACTTCTATGATTGCGGGATCAGAAATGCGATTTTAGGGAACTTCAATCCTTTTATAAACAGGACAGATGTGGGGGCACTTTGGGAAAATTACTATATCGTAGAACGGATGAAGTATCAGGCATATAATAACTCGGATGCTAACTATTATTTCTGGAGGACTACGGCACAGCAGGAAATTGATTTTATAGAAGAGTCAGAAGAAGGTATGAGAGCCATAGAATGTAAGTGGAGCGAAAAATCTAAAGCCAGATTTCCTTCTACATTTACAACTGCATATCCTGAGGCAACCCTGGGCCTAATTACTCCTAAGAATATTGAAGATATGTTAGGGTTTGATAGATAGGTTTTTACTGCAAACCTGCCAGCTTGTCACCCTTTTATACCAAAAATCCATTCGCCATTTGGCTTTTAAGAGTTTTACGTTTCACTATTCTAACAACATTTCCCTATTAGGCGAGATATCCTCTTTCGGTACGATGGTTGTTTAAATAGTAGCAGGTTAAATATGTTAAACCTGTATTTATCAAATTATCAACATTTAAAAGCTGTAATTCAATTCTGATTTGTTTCTATTTCTATCCCTCCACACGGGAGAGCCAGTTTTGGGAAAAATCAATTTTATATAAAGAAAAGCAAAATGTCTAAGCAAAGAATTCTCATCAAATATGGTGGGAATGCGATGATCAATCCCCAGTTGCAGCAAGAAATTGCCGCACAGATTTTTAAACTTCAAGAAGCGGGATTTGAAGTCATCATGGTACATGGAGGTGGACCATTTATAAACAAAGCACTAGAAAAAGCAGCCATCAAATCACAATTCGTGGATGGCCTCAGGGTGACGGAAGCCATTGCTTTCGCAGAAATCCAAAAAGCTCTGATCGGAGAAGTCAATGCTGATTTGATCTCCACGCTCAATCAAAATAAATTAAAAGCCATCGGCCTTTCTGGTAAAGACGCAGGAATGGTTCAGGCAGTAAAATATCAGCACAAATCAGCTGATGGTAGCATTGTCGATTTGGGTTTGGTCGGTGAAATCACACAAATCGACGATAGCCTGATCAATTTACTTTGCGAAGCAGGCTATGTGCCCGTGGTCGCATGTGTAGCAGATGGTGTGGATGGTACTTCCTATAATATCAACGCGGATACTTTTGCTGGGAAACTTGCAGCAGCTGTAAATGCTGATCAGCTTATTGTCCTTACGGACGTGGATGGACTTTTCCTCAACTATCCAGATCCTGCATCGATCATTCGTGAACTCAATGAAAGCGCAGTAAATGAACATATGGGGACGACGATTCAAGGCGGAATGATCCCCAAAATCCAATCCTGTATGCTGGCTTTGCAAGAAGGCGTGAAGAAAGCAATTATTCTAAATGGTACCAAGCCTGAGCAAATCGCAAAGTATGTGATTGACAATGAGAAAATTGGAACTACTTTGACACTACAATAGACTATGACAAATCAAGATTTATATACCAAAGACAAAGAGAATTACTTACCCACATTCAATCGCTTTCCTTTAGCTTTTATCAAAGGAAAAGGATCGCGTCTCTGGGATGCCGATGGTAAGGAATACATTGATTTATTGGCTGGAATAGCTGTCAATAATGTAGGGCATTGCCATCCGAAAGTCGTGAAAGCGATACAGGAGCAGGCAGCTCAATTGATGCATATTTCTAATTTCTTCGTAAGTCCACAGCAAGTTGCGTTAAGTGAATTGCTTGTGAAAATCTCAGGTTTAGATCGGGTTTTCTTGACAAATTCGGGTGCTGAATCTGTGGAGGGAGCGATTAAGATTGCTCGTAGATACGGACACAAGCATGAAAGAGGCGGCAAAATTATTTCCATGCAGAATTCATTTCACGGTAGAACTTTAGCGACTATCGCTACAGGTCAGGAGAAATACCAACAAGGATTTGGCCCAATCCCAACAGGTTTTGCTCAAGTTCCTTTTAATGATCTTGCAGCTGTGGCAGATGCCATTGACATTGAAACTGCAGCTGTAATCGTAGAGCCGATCCAGGGAGAAGGAGGAGTTGTGCCTGCGGAAAAGGCTTATCTGGAAGGATTGAGAGAATTATGTGACGAGAAGGGTATTTTGTTGATTTTTGACGAAATCCAATGTGGAATCGGCCGAACAGGAAAGTGGTTCGCAAAGGATCATTTCGGGGTACAACCAGACATCATGACTTTGGCCAAAGGCCTAGGTGGTGGAGCGCCAATCGGAGCTTTGCTGTGCAATGAGAAAGTTGCAAGTGCGATTGAATTTGGTGATCACGGTACGACTTTCGGAGGGAATCCACTGGTTGCAGCTTCGGCGATAGCGACGATAGAGGTGATCAACGATGAGCAGCTTTGCAAAAGAGCGAGTGAAACCAGCGAATGGTTGCAAGGGAAACTGGCTGAATTGATAACGAAGCATGATGAGCTTGAATCTGTAAGAGGATTAGGTCTCATGCTTGGCGTGAAAATGAAATCTGAAGCCAAGCCTTATGTTTTGAGATTACTCGAAGAAGGAATTGTGGCCAATGCAACTGCTGGAAATATTCTAAGACTCGTTCCGGCACTGAATATCAGTAGGGATGAACTGAATATATTCCTGGAAAAACTAGATGAAATTCTATCAGAAACCACAGTTACAGCCTAAGCATGAGCAATCAAAAATTAAAAGTAGCCATAGTCGGAGCATCTGGATTTACAGGTTCTGAGTTGGCGAGATTACTTCTCAATCACGAAGGAGTATCCATAGAAATGATCACTTCTGAGTCACATGTGGGTAAGCCTTTTTCTGACTTGCACCCGCAATTTGTAGATAGATTAGATATTCCTCTGGTAAGTGCTGAAGAGGTAAATAAGCAAAATCTAGATGTTATTTTCCTGGCTTTGCCTCATGGTGTTTCCATGGATTTTGTGGCAAAATGGAAAGATTCAGGAGCAAAAATTATTGACCTTTCGGGAGATTTTAGACTTTCCACCAAGGAAGTTTACGAAGAATGGTACAACAAAAAACATAGCTATCCAGAAGGATTTGCTATGGCTGTTTATGGTTTGCCAGAGCTTTTTGCAGATAAAATTAAGTCAGCAAGCCTCGTTGCAAATCCAGGCTGCTTTCCTACCGCATCCATTTTGAGCATGGCTCCGCTTTTTGCGAAGCAGCTAATAGAAGAAAAATCTCTGATCATTGATGCTAAGTCAGGTCTTACAGGAGCAGGAATTAAAGCGAGTGCCACTACGCATTTCTCTAATGTAAATGAGAATTTCAAAGCCTATGGTATAGCTGGCCACAGACATACGATTGAGATCGAGGAGCAACTAGGAGGCTTGGCAGGGAGTCATACCACCGTTCAGTTTACTCCGCATCTACTTCCTGTAGATAGGGGGATTCTGGTGACGGCTTATGCCAAAATCAAGGGTGAGATGAATCAGGAAAAATTAACTGAGATCTATCGGGAGTTTTATCAAGATAAGCCATTTGTAAGATTGAGAAATCAATCACCTGGAATCAAAGATGTTCGTGGAAGTCATTTTTGCGATGTGTTCCCTGTTTGGGATGCAAGAACCGAGCGTGTGATTGTTGTCTCAGCAATCGATAACTTGCTAAAAGGCGCCGCTAGTCAGGCGGTTCACAATATGAATTTAATGTTTGGTTTGTCAGAGGCAGAAGGGTTGAACCAAGTGCCATTAAAACCTTGATGTGATTTCCCATTGTGATTGATGCCAGTATCTTTATTTTCTTTGCTTATCAGGTCGGAAGACCGATAACAGATGACTGAAGTGGCCTCAATTCAAGTGTTTAGCATCTAACTAATCCACTCTATCATCTAATGATGTAATTGCGGATTTACCTTAAACTAAAAAAGAAAAAGATGATCAAAAATATTACGAACGTACGCGGCATTAAATGCTGGGGTGCGCATACAGGGGTAAAATCCATGAAACGGGATTTGGCAATTATATATTCTGAAGTTCCAGCAGCAGCTGCAGGCACTTTGACTCAGAATAAAGTTCGAGCTGAGCCTATCAAAATCACCGAGAAACATTTAGCAAACAACCGTGCCCAGGTAATTATCTGTAATGCGGGTAATGCAAATGCCTGTACAGGAGATCAAGGTCGAGAAGGCGCTGAGGCGATGGTTCGAACTGCAGCTGAGGCTTTGGGAATTCCTGAAGATGATGTGATTGTAGCTTCTACAGGTATAATCGGCGTGGAATTTCCTACCGACGATGTAGTTGAAGGCCTGAAGGTGAATATTCCAAAGCTTAGTGATGAGATCAAAGCAGGTTCATTTGTTGCCAATGCGATTTTGACAACAGATACTTTTGCCAAGGAAGGGTTTATTGATTTTGAGTACGATGGCGTGCGCATCAATATGGGTGGGGTTGCTAAAGGCTCGGGAATGATCCATCCAAATATGGCTACCATGTTGGCTTTTGTGGTAACCGACTTCAACATCGATGAGAAACTTCTCCAAGAAGCAGTTTCTTATTGCGTAGATCGTTCTTTCAACATGATCACCGTGGATGGAGATACTTCTACGAATGATATGGTGGCCGTAATGGCGAATGGATTGGCAGGCAACAGAAAAGTGAATAGCAAGGAAGATCCAGGCTATGCGGTTTTTCAAGAGAAATTGTTGGGGATCTTGACTCATCTGGCTAAGTTGATTGTTTCAGATGGAGAAGGAGCTTCCAAGTTTATAGAATATAAGGTGACTCACGCGAGGACTGAAGCTATCGCAAGAACTATAATTCGAGCGATTTCAGATTCTACATTAGTTAAAACGGCAATGTTTGGACGTGATCCAAACTGGGGAAGAATCATTGCTGCGGCTGGAAATGCAGGGGTTTCATTTAATTACAAAAAAGTGAATCTCTTCATCGGTGATCAAAACCATTTGGTGCAGGTGCTGGACAAGGGAAACCCTGTGCAGTTTGAGAAATCCTATATGAAAAAATTGCTTCGTGAATCTCATATCCGAGTGAAGCTTGAGCTTAACACGGGAGACGAAGAAGGTATTGGTTGGGGATCTGATTTGACGACGGATTATGTAATGTTCAACTCGGTTTATACGACTTGATAGATTGATCTTATAGCTAGTAACTAGTGATCCTGCTTCCGGTGAAGCAGGATTTTTTTATGTTTTTCTAATCTATCTTCTCAAAAAACTCTTCCAGATCAACATCAAATCCAGCGATACATTCAGATTTGACAATATCACCATGGGTAAAAAGTCGGGATGGTACGTATTTCCCATCAGTAAGTGTATAAATGAGTAAAGTCTCCTGGTCTGGCTGAATTACCCAGTATTCCTTAACACCTGACTCCTCATAAACTTCGTACTTGTTCCGTAATTCTTTCTTATTGTTTCCCGGAGAAAGTACTTCAACGATTAAATCTGGCGCGCCAATACATCCAGCATCATCCAATTTAGTCCGATCACAAACTACGCAGACATCTGGCTGAACCACTGTAAAAATCTCCTCGTTCTTTTTGGATTTGATGGGGAATCTCACGTCAAAAGGGGCGATAAATACCTTGCAATTTTTCTTATCAAGAAACTGTAAAAGCTCTGATCCTAATCGCAACACGATTTGCTGATGCTTCATGCTAGGCGCTGCCGCAGCAGAACGAAACACCTTTCCCTTGATGAGTTCAACCATTTCATCGATTTCCCAAGTCAGGTAGTCCGCATAAGAATACACTCCATATTCTGTAAACGGCTCATACACAAGATCTTTTTCCTCTGATTTCATTAAAGCAATTTAATCAAATGGCGGGAAAATTTCACCAATAATCGTGGTTACTCTTGCTTTCGAATAGTTCATGATATTCTATTTAAATCATTATGAATCGAAAGATTAATCTATCTGATATTCAGATAGATAAGGTTTAAAGGTGATTCGTTTAATATTTTTTTCTAAAATTGTAGAGTACTTTTTACTTAAAAAGCGGTGATCCTACTGTATGGCAAAAAATCAATATAATTCACATGTTTATGAGCTTTTGACGAATGAATTATTCGTCCAACATGTGTTTGATCCAAATGAAAATACAGACGCCTACTTTCAGAATGAAATTAGTAAGGGGCGTATTAATGAAGAGGTATTCAAAAGTGCATTAAGCATAGCGAAGAGCTGGAATAAGAATAATGAAGTGCCTCTAAAAATACCAGCCGAGGAAGGCTACTTAGATTTAGAAACTAGATTACAAAAGGAAAAAAAGTCTTTTACTAGTTGGAAACCATTGATTGGATTAGCAGCTAGTATTTCTATAATTATTCTGATAGTAATCGGAACACTTTATAACGATCCAGTTCAAGAGGCAACATTCATCACATTAGAAACAGGATTTGGAGAAACTAAAGACTATCATCTTAAAGACAATTCGGAGATAAAACTATTTCCAAATTCAAGAGTCCGAATTGACACCAGTGATATGAACAGCTCAAGAAAGGTCTACTTGGAGATGGGTAAGGCTTATTTTAATGTTGAGAAAATGGCCGATGCTTCTGATTTCCAGGTGTCATTGGATGATATGAATGTAAAAGTTCTAGGCACTCAATTTCTGGTAGAATCGCTTGAAGAGTCTGATAAAGTGGTCTTGCGGGAAGGTTCAGTAGAAGTTTCCACAGTGGTCGGAGGTGAAAAATTACTATTGACACCTGGACAATCTGCAGAATTATTGCCTGGTGCTAAGAAATTGATAGTAGATGATGTCAACCTATTGAGGGAGTTCGCTTGGTTGAATGGTAAGATATATCTGAAAGATGATTCGCTGAATAAGGTGGCAGATTTGATTAGTAGGTATTATAATATAGAAGTGAAATTCGAATCAGAAGACCTAAGAAATAAAACCTTGACTGGAGATTTTCCAATAGACGATATCCAGCTTTTGATAAACATTTTGGAGACAACCTTGAACTTGTCTATAGAATACGAACAAAACCTAATAACTATTAACCACCAATAAAATGAAAGATTTATGAAATACCTCTACAAACTATCTAGTTGGCCACGTAATGCTTTCGCAGTTTTTTTACTCGTAAGTATTTGTGAGTCTACTTTTGCAAGGCAGGTGGATCAAACTTCAAGCTTGGCCTTAGCGACAGGCAATGGGTCTTGGAGAAGTATCGAGCCCATGGCGAAATTGGCTGAGATCGAACAAAAATTTGGAGTGAACTTCTATTTTGAAAACGATGAGTGGATTAAGAATATTCGCTACGTCAATTCTCCAAATTACAAATTGAAGGATCTTTTCAATGAGTTGAACTCTCTGGGTTATTCAGCAACGAAAATATCAGCAGACAATTATGCTATTAAGAAGGTTGATACCGAAGCTTTTGGAGAATTCTCAGGGCAGGTTTTGGATTTTGATACAAATGAGCCTCTGATAGGAGCAACCATTTTAGTGAAAGGAACAACTTCTGGAGCGGTGACGGATTTAGATGGGAACTTCCAATTGGAAGCCTCTGGAGATGCAGTCAAATTGGTTGTCTCATATGCAGGGTATATCCCTAAAGAAATAGATGCAACTTCTTCGGAAAAGATCGTGGTTCTTTTAAAGCAAAGAATAAGTGATCTAGATGGAGTGGTAGTGACTGCGATAGGTTTGGAAGCAAATAAACGTGAGTTAGGTTATTCAATTGACAACCTAGATACAGATGCAATTACAAAATCCAATGAAACCAATCTAGTAAGTGCAATCTCTGGTAAAGTGGCTGGCGTGATGATTACCTCAGCGTCTGGTTCTCCTGGAGCATCTGCCAATATTAGAATCAGAGGGAATAAATCTTTGAGAGGGAATAATCAGCCACTTTTTGTGGTAGATGGGGTGCCTATTGATAATTCCTCTTCTGGGAATGGGACAGCTGGAGTTGATAATTCAAACCGTGCAATAGATATTAATCCTAATGACATAAAGGATATGAGTATTCTGAAAGGCCCGGCTGCTACTGCATTATATGGTATCAGAGCTGCTAACGGAGCGGTGATCATCACTACCAAAAGAGGCCAGGTGGGGAAAGCTTCTGTAGGGTTCAATACTACCTTCTCTGTAAATGAAGTAAATAAACTTCCGGAAGGACAGCGATTGTATAGCCAAGGAAGACCTTCAGGAGGTACTTTCAATTATAGAGGTCCAGAAACAGGCGAAGCGAATTCCTGGGGCCCTTTATTAAGTGATTTGGAATTTGACGGCGCAACTGATTATCCATATGATCAAAATGGACGTTTAGTCGCTAAAGGGACAGGCAATGGACAGGCAGCAAATTCTTATGATGCATATGATGCTCTATTTGTAAAGGGGATTACCACTGACAATAACCTCAATGTTTCAGGTGGAACTGAGGTTGTTACCTATTATTTTTCTGCTGGGAAATTATATCAGACAGGGATTGTGCCTAATGCTGACTTTCAGAGGACTTCTTTGAAGGGGAATTTCAATGCGAAGCTGACTGAAAAGCTTGAGTTAGGATTTTCGGCAAACTATATAAATTCAGGAGGCTATAGAATTCAACGTGGATCCAATATTGGGGGAGTGACCTCTGGGGTTTTTAGAAATCCTCCTTCCTTTGATATCGGAAATGGACTGACTGGTAGAGATGCTGCTAGTAACGAGAGCAGTTATATGCTACCAAACGGGGAACAGAGATCATATAGAGGTAATGGAAACTATGACAACCCTTTCTGGTCACTAAATAAAATTCCTTATGTAGATGATGTAAATCGAATCATTGGAAATACTAGTTTGAAATATGCTGTGAACGATTGGTTGACATTTTCATATAAACTAGGCTTGGATACCTATTCAGATGAACGGAATTTTGGATGGGATATCAACAGTTCTTCCAATCCCAACGGAAATGTGCAGCAGAGTATAGCCAAAAGCACCAATCTCAATTCTGACTTTTTGATTTTAATTGATAAAGAATTAGGTCAAAACTGGACCATGAATGCTACACTGGGGCATAATTATTTCTCAAGTGAATATCTATCACAATCAGCAGAAGGTATTGATTTGCTAGTACCGGATTTCCTCAATATCTCTAATGCTTCTACAATTTTTGCCTCTCAATATATAGATAGGAGAAAAGTATATGGTGTGTTTGGTGACTTTAGATTTAACTATAAAGGATTTTTATTCATTAATCTAACCGGTAGAAATGATTGGTCCTCTACATTGCCAGAGGATAATAACTCATTTTTCTACCCTACTATAAGCACGGGATTGGAGTTGATGGACGCGTTTCATATTAAAGAAAATCCATTCCTTTCCTATGCCAAATTAAGAGCTTCGTTTGGTTACGTGGGAAATGATGCCCCGATCTATTCTACAGGCACATATTATGTGAATGCTGAGGTAGGTGGAGATCCTTTGTTAGGGAGTAATAATTTCCCGGCTTTTGGTGTCAATGCATTTGAAAGAAGTGCTCAGATCGGAAACAAAGACCTAAAAGCCGAACTTACTTCTACCTTGGAGTTAGGAACGAATTTGCAGTTTTTTGATGGAATTGTAGATTTTGATTTCACTTGGTACAAATCCAATACGACTGATCAGGTAGTAGCGCTGACAATACCTGCTGCAACAGGATATGGGACTATCGTGAGAAATGCAGGTAGAATAGAAAACGAAGGTGTTGAGATTTCTCTTGGCCTTTCCTTAATAAATAGAAGTGATTTTCAGTGGAGTATAGATGGGACTTTCACCAAATACAAAACCCTAGTCGCAGAGCTCCCAGATGGAATTGACAATATCAATATTGCTAATTTCTCTGCAATTCAGTCACTCAACGTAGAGGGGCAGCCATTCGGAATATTGAATGGGACTCGATGGAAAAGAAATGATGAAGGGGAAAGAATCATTGGATCTGATGGATTCCCAATAATGGATGAAGATCAGGGAATAATCGGTGATCCAAACCCTGATTGGTTTGCGGGTATCAGAAACGTTGTGGCTTACAAAGGCCTTTCACTATCATTCTTGCTGGATATTAGACAAGGTGGGGATATATGGAATGGTACAAAAGGCAGCATGGACTACCTAGGTACATCAAAGCTAACAGGAGACATGAGAGATCTGGATAATTTTATTTTTGAAGGTGTAACAGAAAATGGTGAAGTAAATACTACTCCTGTGAGTTTGGCAGATCCTAGCAGTGGCTTGGCTGGAATATTTTGGAGAAAGTATGGATCCCTTGGTTTGGCAGAAGACCAAATAGAAGATGGATCTTGGTTTAGACTGCGTGAATTGACCTTAGGGTATGATTTGCCTCAATCTGTTTTAGAAAAAATTGGACTTCAAAGTGCTAATTTCTCTGTATACGGCAGGAACCTACTTCTTATCACCGATTATTCAGGTGTAGATCCAGAAACCAACCTTCGTGGAGATTCAAACGCCACGGGCTGGGATTATTACAATCTCCCAAACACTAGAAGTTATGGGGCGTCATTAAGTGTCAAATTTTAATCCAACAAAGTAATGAAGAAATATATAAGAACTCTATTCCTCGTTCCAATAGTCTTACTCGCTTTCGCTTGTGATTTTGGAGATACTAATATAGATCCAGCGAAATTGTCAGACGTGGATGTAGCGCTAATTCTGCCGTCGGCAGAAGCGCAAACAGCGAGAAACATTGGTGCCATAGCAGGTAGGATTTCTGGTGCTATTATGCAACACTATACCGGTGTTGATGCTCAGCCTGAAGGTTATTCCAATTACATCATTGATCAAAATACCATGGATACATTTTGGAGATTTGGTCTGTATGCCGGCGCAATGAAAGATTGTGACGACATCATTACTAGGGCTCAAAATGAAAATTTCCCACACTATGAAGGTGTAGCAAAAGTCCTTATGGCTCAAAACCTGGCTATGGCTACTAATTTTTGGGGAGATGTACCCTATACTCAGGGTTTTCAAGGAGCTGAGCTTATACAAGTGCCTTACGACAATCAGGAGGTAGTTTACAATCAGATTCTACAATTACTAGATGAAAGTATAACCTTACTCTCTGGACCAAATGGAGGTAGAGCTGTAGGAACTGATGATTTGATCTTTGCTGGTGATGTTTCTAAATGGATTAAAACTGCTAGATCATTAAAAATCAGGTATTTGGTTCAGTTGACCAAAAGATCTGGCTCCGATGCTTGGGATGAAATCAATGAATTGGCTAATACGGGTATTATAGAGACTATAGCTGATACGCCTACTTTCTACTTCGATCCGAATTTCAACAACTCCCATCCTATAGCCGGGTATGGACTTGATAGACCTGGACAACTAGTGGTTGGCCAGTATATGGTAGATTTAATGCTAGAATATGAAGATCCACGATTTGATAAGGTGACCAAACTGTCAAATGATCAATATTTATTCTATGACAGCAATGATCCAAACTTATTTTGGGCTCAATTTGACTCACCTCAGCCACTAATTACTCCTTCAGAGATTCAATTTGATTTGGCGGAAGCAGCTTTGGTAAAAGGAGACCATGAGGGTGCCAACATGAATTATCGAAAAGCAATTGTTTTAAGTATGGAATTTATGGGAATAGACCAGGAGGAAATTGATGTCTATTTGACTAATGTACCTACAATCTCAAGCGAAAATTCTCTGGAAGGTAACTTAGAAAACTTGATCACACAGAAATACATGTCGTTCTATGGAGTTTCATCTATCGAGGCTTGGAATGACTATAGAAGAACAGGATTTCCTGCTATTACCCCTCCTTCTACAGCTTCTTCTAGTCTCAACCCTTCACTGGTAATTCCTCGAAGAATAGTGTATACAATTACTGAGAAGAATACAAATTCAGAGGAAGTTAATGCGGCTATTGCAAATCAAAATGGCGAATTGATGGATGTTGATACTTGGATTTACAAATGAAAAATAACGCGCTAATAACCTGTGTAGTCCTTACACTCACCTTACTGTCGAGCTTTTCGTATAGTCAGCATATCATTTTGCCGACTAAAACCTTTGATTTTGACAGCATTCAATTTGTATCGGGTTACGCCACTTCAAGACTATCTGAAGTTGCGTATAATTCGAAAACCAAGGAATTTGAGTTGAGCATACACCCTGAATTTCCAGAGTTAAACTCTAGCCCTTGGTATGGATTTGAAATTCAGAAAGAAAATCAGTCCTCTATGAAACTGAGGCTGAGTTTTGAAGGATATAATGCTAGATATGCTCCTAAAATCAGCAGGGATAAAGTCAATTGGACTGCTTTTGAAGACTATAAGATGGAAGGAAAATTCTTGGAAATCACTCTTCCTCCAGGATCCGAAACTATATGGATAAGTGGAAACAACCCTGTGAGTTCTAAAATGGCCTATTCTTGGATGGATAGCGTAAACACTTCAGACAAGAGAGTTTCACTTGAAACAATTGGATTATCCTCTGAAGGAAATCCTATAAATAGAATGATAATAGGTAATCCCAAACTAGACAAAGTAATTATGATTCTGGGCAGGCAGCATCCTCCAGAAGTCACAGGTTATTTTGGGTTGAGAGCATTTATTGATGAGAATCTGAATGGGGACAAAAAATTCAAAAAGTTCCTTAAGGAGTATTCATTAGTTATTTACCCTTTGATGAATCCTGATGGAGTAGACCGTGGAAATTGGAGGTTTAACGCAAGTGATTCCGCGATGGATATGAACAGAGATTGGGGCATTTTCTCTCAGCCGGAAACCTCTCAGGTTTATGAGGACTTTGATAATTTGGTTAATACCCATGATTCTGAAATCGTATTCTCTTTGGATTTTCATTCTACCTTCTATGATATTCTCTACCTAGTCACGGAAGAGGAGGGTACTCTCTCGAAGCAGTTTTTAGACAAGTTCAACGAGGGAGCAGGTACATCGAAGTATTCCGTTAATTCGGTTGATAATGGAGTCTATAAAAATTGGTTCTATAATCATTATGACATAGAATCGATAACCTATGAAATGGGAGATGACACAAGCTTTGATTTGATTAATAAAAAAGGCCGCTTAACTGCTAATATCTTAAAAGAGATAATGCCATAATCACCCTGTAAAAGAGAAGCATACTAAACCAAGTGGAGAAATTCACTTGGTTTTTTTAGTTAACCAATTGGGTTGATATTGTATGAGAAAGTAAAAAAGGAAGAAGAATATAGGAAGAACCTAGATCGTCCTTGAGATTAGAAACTGATTTAAATAAACTGTTCTTCACGCTTTGGGTATTAATGCCTAATATTTGGGATATCTCCTCATTCTTTAATCCACGGTAATATTTCAGATAAAGAATTTCCTTTTGCCTTGCGCTGAGTTTAGCTATCGCATTTCTTAAATCTGCGGACTGGGATTCAAAGCGCTCATTTGCTATCAGTTCATCTTCAAAAGATTCTTTTGAATAATATACCTGATCTAATACTTCGAGAGATTCGTGATTTTTGCTAGCATTGATGAAATCGATAATTCCATTTCTATAGGCCTTGAAAAGATATGGCTTAATATGCAAGATGTTTTTAAACTTATCTTTTTGATAAATTTTCAGGAAAATCTCCTGTAGTATGTCGAAGGCTTCTTGCTCATTTTTTAAAAAATTTCTTCCATATTTTAAGAGGTCTTCATAGTTGTTCTTATAAATGGATTCAAAGGAATTATTCATTGTGGAGATATCCAGCGAGGTAATCTATAATTGGATCTTCGTCATTCAAAATCAATATTAAGTTAAAGATAATTCATCAACTATTCAATTTCTAGGCTGACTGAGCTAGTTGAAGTACGTTAGCGGTTTTTAAACCCTTTGAATTGGTGTCAAACTCAACTATACCTTCCCACTTCAAAACCTGTCAACTCCAAGGTTGTATCCTTCTGCTGATGCAGTTCGCTGATGATTTTGCCTGAGGCAGGAGCCAAGCTCACTCCCATCATGGAATGTCCACTATTCACCATCACATTGGAGTAGCCAGGTGCAAAACCTATGTAAGGAAGTCCATCTGGAGAGCAAGGCCTCAGACCTTTCCAGATTTTACTTTCTTCAGGGAATTTCGCATCGAATTCTGGGTAAAAGCGGTTGATGGATTCGAATATTCCCTTTACGCGATTGAGATTTACTTTTTGATTAGTGCCTGCGATTTCCATCGTGCCACCGAAGCGAATCTGCTCACCATATGGACTTACGGCAACTTTCGACTCCGTCAAAATCGAGGATTGCATAATTTCAGGCTTGTTTTCCTGAAGGAAAGAATAGCCTTTTCCTCCCATCATCGGGAGGTTGAAACCTAATAAATCTGCTAACTCACCAGACCAAGAACCTCCACAGAGAATTACTTTCTCAGTATCAATTTTTCCTTTGTCCGTAATGACAGATTTGACCATCTTTCCAGATTTCTCAAAAGATGTCACCTGCGTGTTGGTCAGGAATTTCACTCCTTTATCCTGCAAATAGCTCTTCAGAAATCCATACAATTTTCCTGGATCCAAATGTGCATCGCCCGGAAAGCGAACTGCTCCACGTGCTTTGACTTCTAAGTTTGGCTCCAAAGTACGAATGTCTTCAGGGGTCAAAATATCTGCCTGCAAACCATTCGCATTCGCAAGATTAGCAAACTCAATTTCTTCCTTCTCCACAGCCTCAGTCTGATAGATCATCATCAATCCCTTTTCCTGCAAGGCTATCTGAGAATCAGGATGCTCATCTCTGAATTCCTGATAGAGTGCCTTGCTGAGCAAACTCAGGTTTTTCAAAACAGGAACAGATCGCTCCACGTGGGCTGGACTTGCAGCTTTGTAGAATTGATAGCACCACTTCAAAAGTTTTGCGTCCAGACGTGGGTGGATGTAGAAAGGGCTTTTGGAGGAAAACATCCAAGAAATGCCCTTGCTGATCATCCCTGGAGCAGCCAAGGGAATAATATGGCTGGGTACGATCATACCAGCATTGCCTGTGGAGCAATTCACTTTCATATCGCCTTGATCGATAACCTGAACTTCAATGCCTTCCTTTTGAAGAAAATACGCGGTAAACAGGCCGATTATTCCGCCGCCGATGATGATGGTTGGTTTCATTTTTTATAGCACAACCTTTGAGGTTTATAAAACCTCGAAGGTTTAATTAATATATACTTTTCAGAAAAGACCTTCGAGGAGATTATTCGCTCCTTTGTCGCTCATAATGACACCTCAAAGGACTAAATCACTTGGAATCCATGCACATAAGGATCATCGTCATCCAGGATGATGGTGTTATATCCGTAAACCTTCGCCCAGCCTTCTATGCTTGGAATGATCGCTGGTTTGCCGGCAATGGTAGTTTCCTCCTCGATTCTACCAATGAATTTGGAGCCAATAAAGCTTTCGTGTATAAAGTCTTCCCCTGGTTTCAAAAGCCCTTTGGCGTACCACTGAGCCAATCTTGCAGAAGTTCCTGTTCCACACGGTGAACGGTCGATAGCTTTGTCTCCGTAGAAAACCGCATTTCTGGCAGTACTGGTAGGATCAAGGGTTTTTCCTGTCCAAAGCACATGTGAAAGCCCTTTGATCGCTGGATGCTCTGGATGGACAAACTCGTATTTTTCATTCATCTTTTGACGAAGCGAGCGAGCCATAGAGATCAATTGCTCGGCTTTGAAATGTTCTATGCCGGGGAAATTCTCCTGAGGATCTACGATGCAATAGAAGTTGCCTCCGTAAGAAACATCCACGATGAGTTTTCCTAACTCATCCGATTCTATTTCCAAACCTTCTGCTGCCAGAAAGCTTTTGACATTCGTCAGCTTCACAGATTTGACTTTTCTGCCTTCTTGCTTGTACTCCACCAGAACCAACCCAGCAGGAGTTTCTAGTCTAAGTTTTCCGGGAGTTTTAGGATAAATCAAACCTTCCTCAATCGCGATAGTCACTGTACCAATCGTGCCATGCCCACACATCGGAAGGCAGCCGCTAGTCTCTATGAAGAGCACCGCGACATCATTCTCCGGATCATGTGGAGGAAAAAGCATTGAACCAGACATCATGTCGTGACCTCGAGGCTCGAACATAAGTCCCGTCCGGATCCAGTCTAGATTATCCAAGAAATACTGGCGCTTTTCCAGCATATTACCCCCCTTCAAAAAGGGAACTCCGCCCGAAACTACCCGTACAGGATTGCCACAGGTATGTGCATCGATGCAGGAGAAAGTGTGTCGTATTGACATGAATTAATTCAAGATTGGAAAATTGAAATAACTTGTCCGCCGTGGCGGGTTGGAAAATTAAGTTGTAAAGCAGAAAGGTTGTAAGGTGTTTGGAATCGGGAGGTACCTTATCAATTATAATTGAGGTTCAATAAAAACTCGTAAATCCCAAATCGTATTTCGTAATTAGCTCTCGAATTTTCCGTTAACCTGTCTTGTAATCTTCAGTGGGTTTCCGTCTTTCAACGCATCCGGAAGCAAATCGGAAGGCATATCTTGGAAAGCAATTGGTCTAGCAAAACGCTTGATTGCATGTGCTCCAACTGAAGTGCTGTTTGCACTCGTTGTGGATGGGAAAGGCCCTCCATGCTGCATAGCATAACCAACTTCCACTCCTGTAGGAACTCCAGCGAATAGTAAACGACCACATTTTTCTTCCAAAAGGTTAATCAGTTCCCCGTTTGCTTTCAGTTCAGAGTTGTCCGCCCAAAGTGTAATTGTCAGCTGTCCGTGAAGTTTTTTGGCAACTTCGATAAGCTCACTTTCATTTTCATACACTACCATCAAGGCAAATGAACCGAAAACTTCTTGCTGAAACAGATCATCTGCGATCCAGTCAGAAGCCTTGATCTCTGCCAAAGCTGGGCTTACATTGATCAAATGTTTAGCATCCGGTACTTTCACCCATTTCAATTCTGAGCGAAGCTGAAGTTCAGTCAGTGCTTTGTAGTATGACTCAGCAATTCCTTCGTGAAGCATAGGCGATCCAGCGGCTCCTTGCAAAGCTTCGGAAACAGCATTTTCAAATCTTCCTGCCAATTCTTTTGGTACGAAAATCAGCCCTGGATTCGTGCAAAACTGCCCAGCTCCCAGTGTAAGTGAACCTACATAGCTTTGAGCCATAGGAACTAGCTCATTGCCTAAGCGCTGTGGGAAAGTGAAGATCGGGTTAACTGAGCCCATTTCTGCATATACAGGAATCGGTTCGTCACGATCACTCGCGATATTGAAAAGAGATTTTCCAGCTGCATAAGATCCTGTGAAGGCTACTGCTTTTGCCAAAGGATGTTTCACGAGATCTTGCCCCATTTTCACTCCTCCTTCTACATGTGTGAAAACTCCTTCTGGCAAACCAGATTTTTTGACCGCCTGAGAAATGCACTCAGCTACGAATTTCGAAGTTCCAGGATGTGCCGGATGGCCTTTATAGATCACCGGACAGCCTGCCGCCAAAGCGGAAATAGTATCTCCTCCTGCAGTGGAAAATGCTAGAGGGAAATTACTTGCTCCGAAAACGGCAACGGGTCCGATAGGAATAAGCATTCTACGAATGTCAGCTCTCGGCATCGGAGACCTTGTTGGATCCGCCGGATCAATAGTCGCTTCCACCCAAGAACCTTCTCTCAGTTGGTTTGCAAAAAGCTTTATCTGACCTGTAGTTCTACCTAATTCACCATTGATTCTACCTTCTGGTAGATTCGATTCTTTCACAGCTATTAGCACAATCGCGCTTCTATTTTCTTCCAGAATTTCAGCGATTTTTTCTAGAAAATCAGCCTTTTTATTTCCTGAGAGGTTTTTGTAGGATAAAAATGCTTCTTGTGCTGCGTTGAAAATTTGATCTAGGTTCATTGGTTTGAAAGATTGAAAGATTAGAAAATTGGAAAATTTCGGATGACCGGTGCCAGATGTTAGATGTCTGTGAGGGTTGAGTTCAAGGAAATATAACATCCAGCTTAAGGATCGTAACCAAAAATAAGGAATCTAAAACTTAGGTTCTGCTATTCGTAGTTTTGATTTATTAATACTAAGGTCTAGCTATTTGATACTTATAAGATTGGTCTTTTCGCCAAACCGTCTGTAATGATTTTCTCAACTCGTTCTCTTTCTTCACCGATCAAAGTCAATCTTGGAGCTCTCACGTGCTCAGATCCAATGCCACAGTGCTGCTCGGCAAGTTTGATGTATTGTACGAGTTTTGGATGAATGTCTAGCTCTAGAAGCGGTAAGAACCAGCGGTAGATTTCTCTAGCTTCATCGTATTTACCTTCGTTGACTAGGTTGAAAATCGTCACAGTTTCCTTCGGAAAAGCACAAACCAAACCAGCTACCCAGCCATCTGCACCCATCACCAATTCTTCCATGGCTAGGGTATCTACTCCGCAAAGCAATTTGAAGCGATCTCCAAATCTATTTCTCATACGGGTCACATTGGAAATGTCGCGGGTAGATTCTTTGATCGCCTCGATATTTTCGCATTCTACCAACTCAGCAAACATGTCCAAGGTCACCAAAGTCTTATAGTCAACCGGATTGTTATAGATCATGATCGGAAGATCAGTGCTATTTGCTACAGTTTTGAAATAGGCAACTACTTCTCTCGCGTCAGCTGCATATCTCATTGGAGGCAAAATCATCAAACCTGCAGCACCCAATTCTTTGGCTTTTACAGCCCAAAAAAGTGCATCTTGAGTCGCACCTTCGGCGATATTCAGGATCACAGGGACTTTGCCGTCAATATAGTTTACCGTCTCGCGGGTCAGTGTGATTTTTTCTTCTTGAGAAAGAACAGAGCTCTCTCCCAACGTACCACCAAGGATAATCCCGTGCACGCCGGATTCCAGTTGGAAGTCAATGTTTTTGAAAAATAGCTCCATATCCAAACTTCCGTCAGCATGGAATTTCGTCGTCACAGCGGGGAATACACCTTTCCAGTTCATATCGTTTTTTTCTTTCAAAATTAGAGGATCAGAGAAATCTTTGAAAGTGGTGATTTAGTAAATTATGGTTCTATATTGATCAATAAATGAGTATAATTGAATTTATATCGCAACCCAAGCCTATTTTTGCTTATGAGTAAGGTAATCTCCTTTCAGATCCCAAAGTCTGACAAAACGTTTATTCAGTACCAAGAAGATCGTGGAAAGCATTTTTACAATAACCTCCATCAACACCCTCAAGCCCAGTTAACACTCATTGTAGAAGGGCGTGGTCAGCTCCTAGTTGGTGATTATGTCGGGAGATTTGAACCTGGAGATGTGTATTTGCTACCCGAAAGTATCCCGCATGTTTTTCGGAGCGATGCAGATTATTTTCAGGCAGAGAACAACCTTGAGATCGCTGGAAATACTATTTTCTTCGATTTCAAAGCGATGAAGGGAGCTTTCTCGGAAGTGGAAGATTTTCTTGAGCTCACACATCTGAATGAGAAAATCACCGGTTGTTTCAAAATTACGGGAGAGACAAAAAATGAAGTGGCTGCCTTAGTTTCTCGATTTGGTGAATTTTCAGGTCTTACCCGGCTACAGCAATGCATCCACGTATTATCGCTGCTTGATTTCAATTCTGATGATTTGGTGGCCTTAAATCAGATCCCTGTTTCACGAAAGATGACAGAGCGAGATGGTAGACGAATGGATCAGGTGATGAGATTTATACTTGACAATAGCAGCAGGCAGATTAGTTTAAAGGAAGTCGCCGAGCAAGCATATATGAGCAAAGAAGCCTTCTGTAGATTTTTCAAACTGCGCACCCGAAAGACTTTTACTCAGTATGTCCAACAGTTGAGAATAACCGAGGCTAAAAAATTGCTTTTAGAAACAGACTTAAGCGTTTCTCAAATTTCTTACCAAGTAGGTTTTCAAACTTTATCTCACTTCAACAAAACTTTTAAAAGTCTGACCGAAATGACGCCGAAAGACTGGCGGAAACTGGAATAATTCAGACTTGAAATAAGTACTACTGAGAAGAATATTCCCCAAAGTAGGGTGATGATAATTGTTGTTTTTACCTCTGTGTCTTGTTGTATTAGGTTTGTGAAAAGCTGTTAATTGGTTAATTAAGAGTGGTTAAGAGCTTTTCGGTTTAGTGATTTTTGTTCATGGCATTCGCTTTGGCTATACAGTCGAAAACAAACCAACTATGAAGAAATTACTATTATCACTTACCTTAATGATGGCAGCCATTGCCACTTATGCACAGGCTACACGGGACATTGAAGATATTAACGAAGACAACTCTTGGCTGAAAGTAGGTCTTAATATGGGAGTTCCTGTGGGAGATATTGGAGATTATTCATCTTTCGCTCTCGGGCTTGATGTTGCTGGTCAATTTATGAGAACTGATAATTTTGGTCTTGGGGTAGCGACGGGTTACACAAATTACTTTAAGAAATCTGATGTAGCAGGAGCTCAGGATTTCGGCGCAATTCCACTAGGGCTAATGCTTAGATACTATCCTCAGCCTACTGGCTTTTTTGCTGGAACAGATATAGGATATACGTTTCTAACTGGTGATATTGCTACTGATGGTGGATTTTATATCCGTCCTCAGGTAGGTTATCACAATTACGACTGGAATATTTTTGCTTTTTATAATCAAGTCTTTACGTCCGATCCAGCTGCCGACATTCAGACTATAGGTGTAGCAGCGACATATAATATTAGATTCAAATAAACACTAACTAACCATGCAAAATCAAATCAAAAAGTACTCGCAAAGCGTATTTTTATTTCTAATGACTATGTTCTTTTCTGTCGCAGCTTTTGCGCAAGATGGTGGACTGGACATTGATATCAATGTTGGAAAAAAAGAATGGTACCAACAGCCTTGGGCTTGGGTAGTCGGAGGAGCGCTATTTGTATTAATACTAGTAGCTCTATTGAGAAAGAAGAAATAGTAAAAGAGGGTCGTTTCATATGAAGCGACCCTCTTTTTTACTCAATTTCTACAGAAATCGTATTGTCATCAGGAATCCGATCTATCAGCTTATTGTATGGATCGATACCTGCTTTGGCTGGCTCGCCTTTTACTCTGATCGTAAGGCTCGTCTCCCCAGGTTTGATCTTATATTTTTGTATAAAGAGTGGATTGACTCGGTCTTTTCCATTTTCATCCTGATCATCTGCAGCGAAGATACCTACATCAATGTAGTCACCTTCGTAGTCAGCATCTGATTCTTGTCCAGCCGAATCGGCATAGAGCTTCTGGGACTTTAATTTGAGAGTCACATCATATTCACCTTCAGAAACTTTGGTAGCAGTAACTTCTTCGGCCTTGTTGTCATACAAAGTGATTTTATTCCAAGTATCATCGAGATAGTATTTCAAACTATCTGGCGTGTGCGCATCTAGATGTCTGTATAAGTCCACACTTCCAGGAAATGGCGGCGTAAGCTTCAAGCCAAACTCAGCATTGAAATTATACAAGGCGCTGTCAATCGCCTCTGCGCCAATCAAATCACGCAAACCATATAAAATCAAACTTCCTTTTTGATACCATTGATAGGAGCGGTTTGTATTGATAAAGACATTCTCTTTTTTGCTTTCGTTGGATCGTCCACGCAGATAGCCGTCAAGTTCATCTTTCAGGAAACGCTTCATATTCTCTTTACCGTATTTTATTTCCGTAAGTACCAAGGCTGAATATTCGGCTAGGGCTTCTGAGATCAAATTGGATCCACGTGTATAATTTGGCGTGATCTGATGTCCCCACCACTGATGAGCAAGCTCATGGGCAGTTACATAATACACATAGTCAAAGCTGTTTGGGTCGGAGAAATCAGCTACCCAACCAAAGTCCTCGCTAAAAGGCACTGTATTGGGAAATGATTGCGCAAAACCTGCGTAGCGGGGGAATTCCAAGATTCGCATTTGCTTGTACTGAAATGGACCGTAGGTCTCTGAGTAATAGATAAGTCCATCTTTATATGATTCGACAAAGCGATCCAAATTGTACTCATGCCCCTTATTATAATAAATCTCTATATCGATTTTCTGCCCATCAGGTAATGAAGCCTCATCTTTGAGAATTTCATATTCGGCAGAAAGTACAGAGAAAAATGCCTGAATTGGAGTGTCTTGGATATAGTGAAAATATCGTCGATCTCCCTCCGTCCATTCTTTTTGGAGATAGCCAGGCGCTATTGCAATTTGGCTTGGGATGGTGCTAACCGTAGCCTCAAATTGAATGAAATCTGCTTCATCTGAGAACAACAAGGTACTTCTTCCGTATGGATCATCATGTGGAGGAAGATCTTCTGGCTTTTCCGGAAGGTCATATTCCCTGCGTTTTTCATCGCTACTCAATTCTCCATCCGAAGAATAACCGATTTCAGGCATGCCCCCAGCGATGAAGGAGCCGTTATATACGAGTTCTCTTCCAAATCCTGAATTTGGGAATTCCTCATTGATCACTTTGCTTTTGATAAGCAATTCCAGCGTGTCACCTGGCATCAATGTTTGAGGAAGTGCAGTGATCTTATACCATTCCCGATCTTCTTTTTTGCCAAAAATCTGAAATTTAGCTGGCTCATAAACTAATGGGAATCTGTAAGGCAATTCTGCATCCCTATACAAAACTTCGAATGATGTCAACCCCGTGCTATTGAAATGCACAGAATCAATTGGCACATCGGTTTTATTTACCAGTTCTATTTGAGCTTCGAAATAGGCATCTCTTTCCAGAGGATAGAGATCAGCTTTGAGATTGACTTTGGTGATTTTTGGTTGAGGCAAAAACTCATATTGCTTCAGCTGCTTTTCATAGGCTACCTGCCTTTTTTCTCCTTCGTCAGAGGTACGATAGCTATTCTTGTATACAGTGGAATTGTAAATAAAAGCACCTGTTAGAATCGCTACTAGTAAAAATGCATAAGAAACGAGCGTGGTCTTTTTGCCCAGTTTTTTCCGGGCAGTTTTGAATCTGCTCTTTATAGAATTCTCCGTTCCTCGGCTGAAGAAAATGCCGAAGAATAAGATCAGGAAAATCCCAAATGCTGTCCAGTACAAGTTAAACCAGAAAAGAGGCTCTCCAAAATGACCTAAGCCATTCATGTCGCTCCAGCGATAACCTGGTTTGTAGGAGAAAAAGAAGAGGTTGAAATTATAGTTGGCGAAGTCTCGCAGAACTATAATCAATACCCAGATTCCAATAGCCGTCGCATGTCCTGCGAATTTATTATTCACCAATAGATGCACAGCAAAAACGAGCATGACCATCTGCAAGTAATCCGGGAGTGAAATAAGGTAGCTGTCTACAAAATATACGCTGAGGTCATAGTTGAAATAGCCTTTCAATGTTTGGATAATGATGCCTACGATAATAGGAAGTGTAGTCAACAGCAAGCATACAAATGCCATCCCTGAGAATTTGGAGGCGATCACTGCTCCGTCTTTGACCGGGAAAGTATCATTGATGACTGAATAACCCGATGCTTTATCTCGATGGAGTGTTTCTCCAGTGAAAAAGACAATGATGATAAAGACGAAGAGGTTGTAATCAAAGGTCTTGTACTCCATCAGAAAAGAGGTGGAGGGGAAATTAGGTACACTATAAAGCGTGTTTCCTATCCAAAAATCCAGTATTAGAAAAACCATTCCGCCCAATAAAATAGACCTGAAGTAGATGTCTTTTGTGATATTTTGCACCTCAATCTTTGTGAGTGTCAAGAAGCTATTCCATTGATAATTACCTGCGAAACTGGCTTTGGAAATGACTTGAGAAAGATTGGGAACAAAAGCCTGCTCTTCCTCTTTCTTAGATTTTTTCTGGACTGTCTTAAAGAAATAGCTAAAGCTGAATCGGAAATAAGCTGCGATGAAAAACACTAGTCCAATTCCTGACCATAGCAGTCTGTTGAGAAGGAGGTTTCCTGTCAAAGGAAGAATAAAGTTATTCTGCTCAAAGGGTGTAAGGTACCGCGTTTGAAAGTCAAAGGTATTCAGTCCAAACGGATCCAATAGCTGGACAAGGTCTTTGTTTTCTATGTCGCTTGCGAGGAAATTGGCTAGCAAATAGACGATGAAAACTACGATTCCGCCTGAGTAGATCGATTTGATATTACGTGTGAAAACGATTAGCGCAAAGAACAGCGTTGCAGCAAACCAAAGGTTTGGTACTGTGAGGGTCAGCCACGGCTGAAGGTAGTTCATCAGTTCATTTGGCCCATATCTCAGCGCATCGGTCCCAAAGGTTGGGCCGAGTAAGCTTCCCAAAAAGATCCCAACCAAACTCCCCAAGGATATAAAGAGTAGCGTGACAAAAGAACCCCAAAATCTACCCATGAAATAGGCGAATTTGGTAATGGGATAACTGAATAGAAATGTCCCCGTCTTATGCTCCAAATCACGATAAAGCGGAACTCCCATCACCGCAGAGGCTATCAAAATCCCAAAAAGAGAAATCAGCAGCTGTAGATTCGCGATGACAATAGGGGCATTGTGAAATACTTTTTCGGAAGCAGGAGTATTTCCGAATCCGATCAGCAGCATGGTTACGACCAGCAATAGTCCAAAGTAGATGTATGTAGCCGGTCGACTAAACCGGTATCTCAGTTCAAAAATGAAGATGTCTAAAAACATACCTTAGATAGTAATAGGATCTACTTTCTTCGAAATATTGCTAAAGTAAACGTCTTCCAGATCCGCTGGCGTTGCCTCAAAACCATTCCCAGGATCAGTATCTGCTTGAATTCTCAGGCTAAGCCGTCCTTCGATCAGTTTGGTTGAGATCACCTGATAGTCATTTCTATAGCTGTCAAGCTCATCTTTATTGATGGCTTTTTTATAGATTTTTCCCTGAACAGTAGCAATTCCCTCCTTTGGTTTGCATTGCATCAGTACCTCGCCTTGACAGATTATTGCCATGTTGGAGCAAAGAGTATTGACATCCTCCACGATGTGTGTGGATAGAATTACGATGGTATTTTCCCCAATTTCTGAAAGGAGATTGTAGAATCTATTTCTTTCCGATGGATCGAGCCCGGCTGTAGGTTCATCCACAATAATCAGTGAAGGATTACCGACCAAGGCCTGAGCAATCCCAAAACGCTGACGCATCCCCCCAGAAAAAGTGCCGAGTCCTTTTTTACGGTCTTTGAAGAGATTTACTTTTTGCAAAAGACTTTCTACCAAGACCTTTCGCTCAGATTTTTTGCCGATTCCTTTCATTTGGGCAATGTGATCTAGCATCACTTCTGCATTGATCCGAGGATAAAGGCCAAAATCTTGCGGCAAATATCCTAGCCGTTCTCTGATGGTTTGTTTGTCTTCCAAGACATTGATATCATCGAGCATTATACTGCCGCTATCTGCATCTTGCAGTGTAGATATCGTACGCATGAGAGTGGATTTGCCTGCTCCGTTTGGTCCTAGCAAGCCGAACATTCCATGAGGAATGGTCAAAGAAATGTCATTCAAAGCTCTAACGCCGTTTGGATAGGTCTTTGAAAGGTTCTTAATAAGTAACTCCATTGAATATGTATTTTGAAGATGAAAAATTTAAAAATATAAAATCGAATTAGCCTGAGGATAAAAAGATAAAGGCTAGTTCTCAATGTCAAGTTAATAAATTGTTTTAGAACAGTTTATGAGAATTTAGTAGTTAAGAGTTAATCAAATTGAATGTAAACCATCCATAAGATCTAGCTCTCCGCTTCAAGTTATTTATGGTTTAATTAGTATTTTGGAACACAAACCACCAAGCTGTAATCAATTATGAAAAAAGCCCTCTTTGTAATCTTCTTTATCTTTACCAGCTTTTTAGCTCAGGCCACAGAGTTGGAATCAAGAATTCAAACCTATCAAGCAGATTATAGCACCTTGAGGAGATTGTATTCCAATGCTCTTACAGATGAGTATTTTTCCAGAATTCAAAAATTGAATCAAGACTATTTGACTGATCTAGGGAAGTTGAATTACGGTTCCCTCTCTGAAGATGGGAAAATCGACTATGTACTTTTCCGTAATTACCTAGAAAAAGAACTTGCTGAACTGGCTATAGAAAAAGCTTCTTTCGATGAGATTGCAGGGGTTTTGGCTTTTGCGAAGCCATTGGAAGAATTCTATCAGGGCAGACGCAGGGCAAAGAAACCGGAACCTCAAAAACTAGCTGCAAGCTGGAATGAGGTATCAAAACAGGTGGATTCGCAGTTGAAAAACTTAGCCTCTACGCCTAAATATACAAGTTGGCAGAAAGCAGATCTAGCGGCGTCGGCTGTAGAAAGCATGAGTAGAACTACTGGTGAAGCGTACAGGTATTACTTTGATTTCGACCCAATGTTCACTTGGTGGATGCCAGAACCTTGGGAGAAACTGGATGAGAGCATGAAAGCTTATGCCAGTGCCTTGCGTGAGCATTATACCAATTCAGTAAAGGACGATGGGTCTGGGATAATTGGCAGGCCTATAGGTAGAGATGCATTGGAAAAGCAATTGGCATTTGAGATGATAGCTTATAGCCCTGAGGATTTGATAGCGGAGGCAGAAAAGCAATTTGCCTGGTGTGAGAAAGAAATGCTCAAAGCATCCAATGAACTTGGTTTTGGTGACGATTGGAAAGCTGCCTTGGAAATGGTGAAGGAAACATACTTACCGGCTGGCGAATGGCCTGCAGAGGTAATTCGCTTGGCTGAGGAAGCTACGGCCTATGTGGAGGACAATGATCTGATTACAGTACCTCCTTTGGCCAAGGAATCTTGGAGAACGATCATGATTTCCGCAGAGCGTCAACGAGTTAGTCCTTTCTTCCTAGGGGGAGAGTCTATACAGATCGCTTACCCTACCTCGGAGATGAGCCATGAAGATAAGATGATGAGTATGCGCGGCAACAATCCACATTTTTCCAGAGCTACTATACAGCACGAACTTATCCCTGGTCACCATCTGCAGCAGTTTATGAATCAGCGGAACATGCCTTACCGTCGTATGTTCGGTACGCCATTTTGGACAGAAGGCTGGGCATTGTATTGGGAATTTGTTCTTTGGGACAAAGGCTTCCCAAGAGATGCTAAAGACAGAGTGGGGATGCTATTCTGGAGAATGCACAGATGTGCAAGGATCATTTTCTCCCTGAATTATCATCTGGAAAATATGACTCCGCAGGAATGCATTGACTTGCTAGTGGACAAAGTAGGGCATGAGCGAGCAAATGCTGAAGCGGAAGTTCGCAGATCTTTTGAGGGAAGTTATGGTCCTCTTTACCAGATTGCCTATATGATTGGCGCATTGGAGTTCTATGCAATGCGTGAGGAGATGGTGGATTCGGGCAAGATGACTGAGAAGGAATACCATGATTTGATCCTAAGCCAGAATGCGATGCCGGTGGAAATTCTTCGCGCCAAAGTCAGCGGTCAACCACTGAAAAAAGATCATAAAGCGAGTTGGAAGTTTTTGGAATAGATGAAACCCTAACTCATCAAGTAATTTCATTGCGGACTTAGGAGTTTGCATGAAAAAAGGAGCCCATTTCGGACTCCTTTTTTCATATAAACCATTGTGAAAATTACTTTTTCGAATCCTCCTTTAGCTTAATGATGATGACACCATTTTTACCTTTTTCGCCAAATAGATCAATTGCGGATTTGTCTTTGAGTACTTCTATACTTTCTATATCATCAGGCTTAATAAAGTCTAAGGTCTTCACTTCTTGCATTCCATCTTTGGTATTTAAAATATAGAGAGGAGCATTTTTCTGATTAGAGGCTGTAGACTGAACCACTATTTTCGGTGTGGACGAGGATAAAGATGTCGTTCCAGTTTTTATGGGTACTCCTGTTCTAATTAGGGGATAGCCAGTTACAATTTTTGAAGGGCTTACTGAATTCACACCATATCCCGTGACACTTACTCCATTCAAAGTTTGAACCCTAGGATTCTGCAAAATCCCCTGCTGCTCTGGGCTGAGTTCATTTTTGATGGAAACCATCGTGCTGAGTTGTTGTTTCTTCAGTGAGTTTTCCAAGGCTAACACCTTGTCCATTTGTTTTTGAACAGCTGCTTCATCGATTTTAGACTCATCCAAAAGCGCCTTCAGTTTAGCGGTTTCATCATCCAAGTCCCATTTCATGGTGCTGAATTTCCCTGCGTTTGCGCTATGGATATTTTTGATATTGATTGCTTGCTTGTCTGTAAGTTCGAGCTCATTTCGCATTTCCATTACTCTGTCTGCTGAGTAGAGATTTTTTTGAAAGATATCCTGAGCATTCGCTAAGCCTGCGAAAAGCAAAAGGTATAAGAAGAGTATTTTTTTCATTTTCAATTAGTTTAGTATTCTGTCAGCAATGAAGCAGTAGGCGATTCCCAGGTATCCAGAAATGTACTTTCTTCAATGGTGAACTGTTGATTTTGATGCTCGTCCTCCTGCAGGGTGATGATCACCACCTCAGGTGATACTGATTCTACAGGAGTAGGTTCTTGGACAAACAGGAAGGCAAGGCTCATGGATGCAGCTATTCCTGCTGGAATCCAAAATCCGAATTTTCGCGTTTTGACTTCTGGAAAAGCGGGGGTTTCTAACTGTTCATCCTGCTTTTTCATCTGGGCAAAAAACTTTTCTAATTGTTCGTCATTTTCCATATTCTTCCTGGATTTGAACTTTCGTAATTAATTCTTTGAGTTTCTTTTTCCCGCGATCGTAATGTGTTCTCGCAGTTCCTAGGCCGATTTGAAGGATTTCAGCACTTTGAGCGATGGTCATCTGATGATAAAAAACCATCAGAATCACTTCCCGCTGCATCTCCGGCAGCATCTTGATGATTTCCTCGTAGTTAGTTCCATCGATCTCTTCAATGATTTCTATAGGATCGTACGAATCCATGAGAGAAACCACTTTTCCTGCTTTGCGCAATTCATCTATGGCGGTGTATCGGATGATCGAGAAGAGCCAGGTTTTTGCTTTTGACTCATCTTTCAATTTCGCCTGGCCTTCCAATATCTTCAGGTACGTCTGCTGAAGTACATCCTTGGCCATTTCCTCATCAAACGAACAGCATTGTCTCGCCCATAGGTAAGCATCCCGATGATGGGTTTTTAAGATATGATCGAGCTTTCCGCTTTTCATTTACATAGGTTAGTCGGAGATTGACTTCAATATATGACAGAGAAGATTGAAAAATTTTGTGCAGGACACTTTCAACCTTTTATTCTTTCAATTTACCAACTTTGGATTCTCTAATTCTAAAAAGGTACGCTAAAGTAAACTCTAAGTTGGTGGAGTTCATGTCGAAAATACGATCTTCACTTTCAGGGTTGGTGAAGTCATAGGCAAAGCGAACTTCTGCAGTCAAAGTGCTTTTTCCAAAAAGTTTTGAAATCCCTGCAGCTCCAGTGAGGCCATACATTAGTTTTCTTGGATGATCATCTGTTCCTCCATAAGTAGGGATTTCAGGAGTCACTGAGTCAGAATATTCACGTTTGATATCTTTCGCTTGTAGCATATAGCCCAAATGGGGGCCTGCCTTGATCTGAAATCTACCGGATCTTCCGATGAAAAAACTCGAGAGGATAGGGATTTTCAAGTAGTCGAATTGAGTTTCATTGGAAAGGACAGGGTTTGCTTCCTCATCTTCCACTTGGATGAATCCTATTCTGAGAAATTGAAGATTCACTTCGATTCCTGCATTTTTCGAATTAAAATGTTCGAAAACTAAAGCAAACGTGGGTGCTCCAATTCCTTCTACAGATGCTGCTCTACTAGAAGGTGTAGCACGATAAGAATAACTCGAAGTAGTATATCCTCCACGGATTCCTACGCTGGTTTGTGCCAGCGATGCAAAAGATACTAAAATGAAAATGCCCGTGAGCAAAACTCTATTCATGTCCAAAAGTAACTAATTATAGTTTTTGTCAAGTTTTATTTAGAGATGTTTATGAATTTTGCTGTGGTCTGCTTTCGGTATTTGCAATCTATAATTCCTACTGTTGGATTTGCAATGCGAATTAGGAATCATGAGGGGCAAGCAAAAAAAATAGTCCCTGATTCGGAGGAATCAAGGACTATATATTTATTGAACCAGAAGTGGTTACTTATCCATTCATACTGATCAAGAACTCGGCATTATCACGTGTGCCTTTCATACGCTGAAGAAGGAACTCCATAGACTCCTGAGAGTTCATGTCACTCATTAGCTTACGAAGGATCCATACACGCTGCATTTCTTCCTTGTCCATCAATAGATCTTCACGACGAGTACCTGAGTTAAGCACATCGATGGAAGGATAAATTCTTCTGTTGGCTAGCTTACGGTCAAGAGCAAGTTCCATGTTGCCAGTCCCTTTGAATTCTTCAAAGATCACTTCATCCATTTTAGAACCTGTTTCTACCAATGCTGTAGCGATGATGGTCAAAGAGCCACCATTTTCCACGTTACGTGCTGCTCCGAAGAAACGCTTTGGCTTGTGAAGTGCATTTGCATCTACACCTCCAGAAAGGATTTTTCCTGAACTTGGTACAACTGTATTATGAGCTCGAGCAAGTCTAGTGATGGAATCCAATAGGATAACCACATCATGACCTACTTCTACCATACGCTTGGCTTTTTCCAACACGATATTAGACACTTTCACATGTCTGTCCGCTGTCTCGTCAAATGTGGAGGAAATTACCTCTGCATTTACCGAGCGAGCCATATCTGTCACTTCTTCAGGACGCTCATCGATCAGTAAGATCATCAAGTGAACCTCAGGGTGATTTCTTGTAATGGCATTTGCGATCTGCTGAAGCAATACTGTCTTACCAGTTTTAGGCTGAGCTACGATCATGCCACGTTGGCCTTTCCCGATAGGAGCAAATAGATCAACTACACGGGTAGAGAATTTGTCTCCAGAGGTAGATAGGTTTAATCTTTCTTCAGGGAAAAGTGGAGTTAGGTATTCGAAAGGAACACGATCTCTGATTTCGTCTGTAGTTTTACCATTGACAGTAGCGATCTTCAGGAGTGCAAAATACTTTTCACCTTCTTTTGGTGGGCGAATAGATCCTTTGATATGATCTCCGGTTTTCAAGCCGAAAAGTTTTACCTGGCTTGGAGATACATAAATATCATCTGGAGAAGCGAGGTAATTATAATCCAATGAGCGTAGGAAGCCGTAGCCTTCTTGCATCATTTCCAAAACACCTTCGTTATCGATTACTCCGTCGAATTCTCGAGGGTTTACGCCTGGACGTCTGCGATTGGAGTGCGGAACAGTTTCGGCAGATGGGGCCATTACCTCATCGGCTGACTTATAGTTTCTTCTTTTAGGAAGCTCTACTTCCTGCTCAGGCTTAGCTTGTGCAGGAGTATTGGCAGGCTTTTCAGTTTTAGCTTCAGCAGTTGTATCTGCCTCTTCAATAGCCTTTCTTCTTGGTCTGAAAGTCTTTGGTTCCTCGGCTGTAGCATCAGCTTGTGGCTGTGCTTTTCGTTCCGGACGATCTTGAAGCGTTTCTTTTTTTGCTTTCCAGTCTGGCTTAGGTTCTTTAGCTCTTGGCTCTGGTCCTTTTTTAGGCTCAGTGGCAGGAGTTTCCTCTGCTTTTGGAATTGCTGTTACGTTTTGTCTCTTGAATTTCGGTTTGTATTCCGGTTCTTCAGCTGGTTTGTTAGCAGCTGGTTTTGGGGCTTCAGAAGGTTTTTCTGATACTGTAGTAGGTTCTACTGCTGCTGAAGGCTTCTTTTTTGGCAAGGCTTGCTCTGGGGTGATTGCCTGCTGGTCGAGGATTGCATAGACGAGTTCGTCTTTCTTTAGAGATTTGCGGTTTTTGACACCTAATTCCTCAGCGATTTCCTTCAGTTCAGATAATAACCTGACTCTGAGTTCTTCTATGTTGTACATAAAGAGGGTATGAAATAAATAAAATGTAGTAAATGCGGTATTTGAGATCGTGGATGATTTTTCTGAGCAAAAAAGATCTGCAGGAAACACTCAAGTCAAAGTGGGCTGACTTGCTCATTCACGGTGATGTCACAATATTAACCTATGAGTTTGTATTAAGCAAATATTTGTTTGTGATAGACTGTTATTTCAATAAGATAGCGGCTTTTAGCTGTTTAATTGTCTCAGGATTATTAAAGACTTCCAATTTCCAGGATTGTCTAGGTGCTGACTATAGAAGTCTAGTAAGTGATCCAACAGCTTTTGTCGAAGGGATTTAGCGATCTTCGTTTCGTTGGCAAAGGAGTCTGTCATTAATGCTTTCAGGTAGTTTTCAGCCTGTATGAGTTCGGAAGGAGAAAAAGGCTGTGACCGGCTTTCTGATAAAAAACCTAGTGCCTCTTCTGGAGCAAAACCCAGAAAACTTGCCTTCTTAATCAAGAAAACCAAGGGGAATTGTCCTAGATGTGTGCCCTTGTTATCTAATTGAATGACACATTCCAAGAGAAAGTCAAACAGCGATTCGTTTTGATAATTCTCATAAATAGACTTACTGATTACCTCCGTAATGAATAGCGCAATTCCTGTCCGAGTAAAATCAAAAGGGATAAGTTGATGCGCTCTATATAGCTGTGCATCGGAAATTCGCTGCAAACCACTGGTGTCCTTATCATATACGACAAGATCTAACAGTGTTAGAGGTTGATATAGCGCAATTTTCGATTTGTTTCCCTGAGTCCGTACTCCATTGACCAAATAAGATTTTAAGCCAAGCTCCCGGGTAAAGATCTTCACGATGATACTCGTTTCCTTGTATCGAATGGCACTGAGTACAATCCCTTGGGTCTTTTTGAGCATTCTTTAAAATTTCCCGCAGATCAACGCAAAATAGTGCGTAGAACTCCAAAGATTTTAATTTCGATAATTCAATGTTGTGTTAGTTTTCCTTTAGTACTCACATCTTTCATCGATCACCTGACAACCGACATCTCCTTACTTCTTATCCTCATAGAAACACTTTCTGCATCGGGCTTCATAGCTCTCTTTCTCTCCAATCACCACCTTTTCTTTGGCATCCGAAAGTCGAAAAGAGAATGCGGCAAGATCCCCACATTTCATGCAAATGGCATTTACCTTGGTGACGTACTCTGCAACAGCCATCAGCTTGGGCATAGGTTCAAAAGGATTTCCTTCAAAATCCATATCCAAACCAGCAAGTATAACGCGCTTGCCTTGGAGCGCTAGTTTTTGAGCCACTCGTACGATTTGCTCATCGAAAAACTGCACCTCATCTATACCCACCACATCACAGTCTCCACTAAGTAAAAGGATATCATCTGCGAAATTTACTGGGGAAGAGCGAATGGAGTTCTCATTGTGAGAGACCACATCGTTTTCATCGTATCGCTTGTCAATGGAAGGCTTGAATATCTCCACCTTTTGCTTAGCTATCCTGGCACGATTCAGTCTACGAATCAATTCTTCTGTTTTTCCAGAAAACATGGAGCCACAAATCACCTCGATTTGTCCTTTGTTTCCTGAGGATTTCAGCCTACCAATTGAAGGTTCTATAAACATGCCTGCTATTATTCGCTATACTGTATGTGTGGGAATTTATTGAATTTGCCTACGCGGACAACTATCTCACCAGATGAGAGTTCTGCTTGACATGCTAGTCTTTCTCCAGCTCTCAATCTTCCCTGCTTCAGGAAATCAAGTTCGGGCTTACTTGGAGGGGAAAGATTTTCTTCACCAGATTTTAGGATGATTTTGCAGGTGGTACATCTTCCTTTTTTCCCACAAGCATGCATCCAGTCGATACCATTTTCATGAATAATTTCGATAACTTTACGATGAACGCTAGTAGAATTAATCCTCAGATTAAATAGATTTTCTATGACGATTTGGGGCATTTGTTCGTTGACTTTTGTAAACACCACTCTTCAATGACAACTCAAATTAACAGCAATTATTTAGAAAAATACGCTGAGGACTATGCCGCAATTGTTTGTGGGCAGTTTTTCTCTTCCAAACAGTACATGACGGGGCAGGATATTGTGAAGCTGACCAATTCTGCTCAGGTGAATTTCTTCATTATCAAAAGACTATTCGAATTGTGGCAGGAGGAGCTCGGCAAGCTGAAAAGCAATCCCTATTTTGATTATCGCGATATCACAGTGCATGAAGCCTTGACGGAGTTTATGAATGTGCTTTCTAGACGAATCAAGATAGAAAAAGAGCAATTACAGCCTCTGTTGCAAACTGCGGTACAACAGGCGGTTCAGTTGGCTACGGATCCAGTCACCTTTTACCAAAATGAGATTTCTAAAGCTCCTTCTGGACAGATCAATGAATACCTGAAGGAAAATAAGAAGTATTATAAATGGCATGATCAAGCAGTTGCTTTTCTGATAGACAAAGCGGGATTTGGTCATGATGATAGTGCCTATCTGCGTGCGATTGCCGCAAATTATCAGGCAATACAAGAATCATTAGAATCGGTGAATTTGCTATTGGCAACCTTAGGAGATATCAAACCATTTGACTTGGATGCTTATTTGGTTCAGGAATCCCTAGAGCCAAAACCTACACCTTCTCCTAGGCCTGAGCCAAACAAAGTGGAGGAATCCAAGAGCTCTTTTTTCGATCAGGTTGAAGTAGAAGCGGCTGAAAGCAAGAAGTCAAGCCCAGAACCTGAAAAGGTGAAAGAGCCAGAACCAGTAAAGACTGAAAAAGTAAACTATACCAATGGGACTTCGGGTGCTTTTGATTCAAATCATTTGAAAGCGCGGTTTGAAACGCTTTCATATAAGGGCATGAAAGGGATAATGGGTGAGCTAGCCGAGAGTCTTGCGATAAATCAGCGCTTTATGTTTACCAAAGAGCTTTTTGACGGAAATGCAGATTTGCTCAAGCATGCCTTAAAATCTATTGATAAGTGTGATTCCTTTGAAGAGGCTATTGGCTTGGTGAATGCTCGGTTTGCAGGAGAATTAAGCTGGGAGTCTGAGGCTGAGCCCGTACAGGAGTTTCTGCTGCTGGTGTATAGGAAATTTGAGGTTTAGTGACCTTCAATTAGTAGCTTAGAAAAGAGTTGGTTTTCAACTCTTTTTTTAATGTTAATGAAATCAAATCTCCTTAATTTATAGGAATTAGTTAATTCACAGATTATCTTGTTTTTACATGTTGATATTTTTGAATAATCCTTTTTTGATCAATGCGTAAGAAACTTAAAGACTTACCACCATTAGATCCAGGCATAGATGCTGTGGATAACTATTGGTACCTAATCATGTATTTGCGTGATTTAATCAAAGCCTCTGAGATCAAAGCTGGTTTGGTACTGTCATTTTATGGCTTATTGATGAATGTGTTCTTTCAGTTTTATGAACATTTGATCGAGTTAGCAACTTCCGACTTTCTCACCTATGGATTTATGGGATTGTGGTTTATGTTTAGCGTTATTTCTATTTTCTATAGTTTCAGATGCTTTATGCCTCAGATCGAAACTAATTTTGACAAGAGCGTATTCTTCTTTGGTAATATCATTTCATCCTATGGGCCTATCAAAGATTATGTCAAGGAGTTGGAAAAGGTTAGTACCGATAGACGCCCGCTTTTCGATCAGTTAGGAGAGCAGGTTTACATCAATGCCAAAATCACGGCTGAGAAGTTTAAGAATGTCAACCTTTCCGTTCGATACTTATCATTTAATATTGGCTTATTGTTTGTCTTTATATTGTATTACGCCATAAGGACGGCCTTTTAGTCATCAGCCTGTTTCATCTCATGCAAGGATATCGTACCCTTCGAAAACAAGTGTTGTCAAATCTTGCCGCTAATCTTCCCAAGTATCTGACATATCATGCCCTTGACCACACCCTGGACGTGCTGAATGTATGCAATCAATACATCAAGCGTGAAAAGCTTTCTGAAGAAGATCGCTACTTGCTTAGAACTGGGGCAATTGTACACGATATGGGTTTTCTCAAAGGCCCTGCAAATCACGAAGAAGTGGGAGCAGGAATGGCTGAGATTATTCTGAAGGATTTGGGAGTGAGTTCAAAAGAAATTGACAGAATAAAGGGCTTGGTGATGGCGACTAAAATCCCTCAAAGTCCAAAAACTCATCTTCAGCGGATAATCTGTGATGCTGATTTGGATTACTTAGGAAGACAAGATTATCCAGAGATCAGTCAGAAATTATTTGAGGAATTGAAGAATATGAATGTGATCTCTACTGCTCAGCAATGGAAGGATCTCCAAATTAATTTTTTGAAGGCTCATCATTATCATACGCCTTTTGCCATCAAGAATAGGGAGCCTAAGAAGCAATTCTGGCTAAAAAAACTACTAGATTCTTAACCCATTCTTCCCAGCTGAAGTGCTCTTGCACTATCCATTTTGAGGAAAATGAACAACAAAATGGTGAAGGACCAAAGTGAGGATCCACCATAGCTAAAGAATGGCAGTGGGATCCCGACTACAGGAAATAATCCGATGGTCATGGCGATGTTGATCATGAAGTGGAACATCAGAATTGAAACCACACAGTAGCCATATATTCTATTGAATCTATTCTTTTGGCGCTCTGCCAGAAAAACTAATCGCGTAAGTAATGTGACGAATAGCGCGATTACTACGAAACTTCCCAGCCAGCCGAATTCTTCTCCCAAGGTGCAGAAAATGAAATCTGTGTGCTGCTCAGGAACAAAGTCAAACTTGGTTTGTGTGCCCTGCAAATAGCCTTTTCCAGCTAGTCCTCCAGAACCGATAGCGATTTTGGATTGTGTGACATTCCATCCTACGCCTAGCGGGTCAAGGTCTGGATTGAAAAGTACCATAATCCTGTTTTGCTGGTGCTCAGGTAATTTGGACACCACAAAATCAAGACTATAAGTGAATGCGATTAACACAATGCCAATGACACTAAATCCTATTATTTGCTGTGGGGTCTTTTTCCCCATCAGGATTAGCGCGACTACGATCACCACAATCGCTCCTGCTAAATAGAGATTGTTTTCAATTCCCAGTGCCAATAAGGCTATTGCAATCAGGCCGATGCCTAGCACGTAGTATTTTTGCGGTAGCCCTTCTCTATAGAACATGACGAGCATGGAGAAATAGACCATGGCTGTTCCCGTATCTGGCTGCAGAATGATCAATATTATAGGCAGTAAGAGTACGCCAAAAGCTTGTAATTGATATTTGGTTTTGGAGAGATCAAAGGTGGGCCTTTCCATAAACTTCGCCAATGCTAGGGCAGTCGCAAACTTGGCAAACTCGCCAGGCTGAATTCGAAAGGATCCAATACCAATTGTGAGTATCTGTCCATTTACTTCTTTTCCCAGAAAGGGGGTGAGTAGCAGTAATACCAGCATGACCAGGTATATAGGAATAGCTAGATTTTCGAACAGACGGTAATCTGCCACCATGATTACGATGATGATGGCGATTGCTGTCCCTATCCAGACTAGCTGAATACCGGAGTTGATAGATGTATCGAAGATGCTTTTGTCTACTTGTCCATCGTAAACTGCAGCATAGATATTGAACCAGCCAATCATTACTAATACGGAATAGATCAAAATGGTGATCCAATCCACCCGATTTATGTTGATATCTGTTTCACGCATTAATTCATGAATTTTCCAGCGATGACATATTCTTCGAGCGCAGGTCTAGAGATACTGTCCCTGAGGTATTGTTCGATCATCAGGGAAGCGGTACTCGCGGCAGCTCTACCACCCCAGCCTGCATTTTCCACATAGACCGCTATTGCTATTTTAGGATCGTCCTTAGGTGCAAAAGCAATGAATACTGAGTGATCTTCTCCATGTGGGTTTTGGGCTGTTCCAGTTTTTCCGGCGATCTCAATATCTTTCATAAGTGCTCGCTGAGCTGTTCCATACAGTGCCTGGACCATCGCGTCCTGCACCATATCAAAATGATGTGAATCAACCCCCACTTCATGTTTGGTGAGGTATTCTTGAGGGATTTGACTCTTGTCTCCATCTATAGCTCTTACGAGGTGAGGCGTATAGAAATATCCCTTGTTTGCGAAGATTGCGGCCAAATTAGCCATTTGCAGCGGGGTAACTAGCAACTCCCCTTGACCAATAGAGAGTGAATAAATGGTGGAGTATTTCCAGCGGCCATTGCCGTAGTAATGATCATAATATGCAGAGTTTGGAACCAAGCCTTTCTTTTCATTTGGCATATCCACTCCCAGATTTCCTCCAAGTCCGAATTTCAACACCTGCTCACGCCAAGCATTCAAACCGATCTCAGTGTCTTTGTAGGTATTGCTAGAGACTTCCTGATTGATGATCTGACGGAATGCCTGATGATAGTAAGGATTACAAGAATTTCGAATTGCCCCAAATAGGTTTACTGGCGAAGGGTGATTGTGACAGGCTACCAAAGACTTATTGCAAGCAAAAGTCGTTTCGGGAGTTAGGATTCCTTCCTGAAGTCCTATAAGACTCTGCACAATTTTGAAAATAGACCCTGGAGGATAAGTAGCCATGATAGGCCGATTGAAAAGTGGCTTAGTCTCCATAGCATTCAATGCCGAATAGCTTTTGCCAAATTCTGAACCAGTCAGGCTATTAGGATCATAGAAAGGAGCAGAGATCATAGAAAGGATTTCTCCCGTCTTTGGCTCTATTGCTACCACAGAACCAGTTTTTCCCATCATTAACTTTTCCCCATATTTCTGCAAATCCATATCTATGGAAGAGTTGATATTGTGTCCTGCCACGGAAGCGGTATCATATTCCCCTTCTTTGAAAGGTCCTTTGTCCACTCCACGTACATTGACCATTTTGTATTTCACGCCTTTCTCACCTCGCATCTGATCCTCATAGAAACGCTCCATACCGCTGAGGCCAATATAGTCGCCTTGGACATAGTAGCCTGAGCTATCGCGTTCAAGTTGTCTTCCGCTGATTTCACCGATATATCCCAAGGCATGAGAAGCTACGGGCTCAGGATAAGATCGAACGGATCGGGTCATGATAAATAAGCCTGGGTAATCAATTAAGAAATCCTGAATTCTCGCAAATTCATTAGTGGATATCTGCTTAATAAAGGTGGATGGCTTAACCGAAGAATACTTTCTGGCAGCTTGATAAGACTCGATCAGATGCTCTTTGGAAATCTGGAAAAGTTCTAGGAAACGGGTAGTATCTCCCACCTCAAATTCCTTTGGAACGATCATCAAATCGAAGATGGGATTGTTATAAACCAGCAACTTACCTGTCCGATCATATACCAATCCACGATAGGGGTGATCTACCACTCGTTGAATGGCATTCCGCTCAGCTCTTTTGATAAAGCTGTCGTCCATCACTTGTATCATAAATAGCTTGATCAAAAGTACCAAACCTATCAAGAAAACGAAGATGACTATTACTACGGGCCGTTGGTCGTTCATCAGATTCCTCTCCTACGTTTGAAGAACAGTAGTTGTACAATTATAGCCATAATGACTGTAAAAATCGAGGAGAAAAGGCTTTTGTTTAGCACGCCAAATAATCCCCCAGTTCCCCACTGATCCGCAATGAAAAACAGCAGTGAAAAGGCAAAAACCAAGGGTAAAGAATAACTGATGTACCAGCCAATTCCCATGTCAGGTAGGGTAGGATTGTTGGAATCATCATATCCGCCATTTGGTCTGATAGCTTTGAGCCAATAGGGTCTCAAAAAAGCTAGAAATGTAGCTGCGGCGGCATGAAGTCCAAGTGTATCGTAAAAAACATCCACCAATAAGCCTAAGCCGAAACTGATCAAGATTAGGGGAAAGCTTCGCATGCTTATTGGAAAACTCAAGATAACCAATAGGTAAATAAAGCAGAAAGCCACTCCAAAAAGTGCTAGGTTTTTCAGCAGTAAAATCTGCACCAGACACAGACAAATCACTAAGAAGATGTAAGTGATCAGTTTTTTAAAATTCATTTTCTAATTCTGATTGCTTATTAAGACTGTCAAGCTCATCCAGCCGTGTGTTTTCTACTAAATAAACGTAGTGCGCCTTGCTGAAATCTACACTAAGGTTCACTACTACATCCAGATAGTTTGGGTCTTCACTTTGATCTACACTTTCGATGATGCCCACTAGAATGCCTTCGGGGAACACAGCGCTGTATCCAGTGGTGACGATCGTGTCTCCCGGGCTCGCAGTCACGTGACGCGGCACATATAGCAGTTTGGTTTTGGTAGCATCCTTCCCATCCCATTTAGCTGTTCCAAATGAATCATTGGCTTTGATTTTGGAAGAAAGGCTCATTTCGGTATTCAATAAAGAAATGGCTACTGCGTAATTTTCGGATACTGACTTCACTCTACCAATGACTCCTTGCTCATTGAAAACGCCCATTCCGGTCTTCACACCATCTTTGGATCCTTTATTTAGGGTAAGGTGATTTTGAGCAAAACGCAGGGAATTGCTAATGATACGAGCTCCTTTGAAATTAAATTGTGCCTCGAAGGCAGAATCCAATTGGATCGTCGCACTATCAGGGATCGCATTTATGGTTTTGAGATGCTGTAGTAATCCTGCATTTTCACTTAAGAGGGCCTCATTGGCCTCTGCTAGTGAAAAGAAATCCACGATATCCGAACGAGTCTTAAAGACCGATCCGGTTAAAGCATTGGAACTATTGAAGAAAGCTGCACCCTGAGGTGAATTATTGGAGACAATTAATCCTATCGCCAAAACTTCTAGCAAAACAAATAAGAGAAAAGACCTTAGGCTATAAAGGAATTGAAGGATGCGTAGCATTCGGGGTTTATGTCATCAATACTGTTCGGAAATTCTGTATGTTTTTCAAGGCAGTGCCTGTTCCTCTCACTACAGCTCTAAGAGGATCTTCTGCAATATGGATTGGAAGCTTGGTCTTTTGATGCAATCTCTTGTCAAGACCTTTCAGCAATGCTCCACCACCTGTAAGGTGAATACCGTTGTCATAGATATCAGCAGAAAGTTCTGGTGGAGAAATCTCCAATGCCTTCAGCACAGCTTCTTCGATTTTGGAAACAGATTTATCCAAGGAGAAAGCAATTTCAGAATACGAAACTTTGATCACCTTAGGAATACCAGTCATCAAGTCACGACCTCTGATCTCGTAATCCTCCGGTGGCTCGTCTAGCTCTGTCAAGGCAGAACCGATGGCGATTTTTACTTTTTCAGCAGATCTCTCACCGATTAGCAAGTTGTGCTGACGACGCATGTAGTCCAGAATATCTTTGGTGAAGGTGTCACCAGCAACTCTGATAGACTGATCTGCCACGATACCTGAGAGAGCGATCAAGGCAATCTCTGTGGTACCACCCCCGATATCCACGATCATGGATCCCATTGGTTTCTCGATGTCGATCCCGATACCGATTGCTGCAGCGATCGGTTCGAAAATCATATAGACTTCTTTGGCTCCAGCGTGTTCAGCGGAGTCACGTACAGCTCTTTTTTCTACCTCGGTGATTCCAGATGGAATACAGATCACCATGCGGTGGGACTGTGGGAATAAGCCTTTTTTCTGTCCTGGGATCATTTTGATCAAACCTCGGATCATTTGCTCGGCGGCGTAGAAATCAGCGATTACTCCATCTTTCAGGGGACGGATAGTTTTTATATTTTCATGCGTTTTCTCGTGCATGTTCATTGCTTCACGACCTACCGCCAATACGCGATTGGTGGTCTTGTCGATTGCGATAATCGAAGGTTCGTCAACTACAATTTTATCTTTATGAATGATCAGGGTATTTGCAGTACCGAGGTCAATTGCGATGTCACTAGAGAAAAAGTCAAATAATCCCATTGTTAGGTATTAATAGTATTTACTGGAGTTAAGAGTTTAATATACTACGCTAAGCACTCATATTAAACGGAGGTCGGCAAAATTATTATCTTAATGGGACAAATTTGATAGAATCGCGATATTTTTTGGTAACAAAATCAAATGATTCTTATGTTGCTTTAGTTTGAAGAAGTTTTTTAGTGAAAAAAAAGCTACTTATCTCTATCTCATGATTTAGGAGGCACATTGTTTTTACTGCAAAATTATTTTACCTTTGCGTCGTATTCGAAAGTTTCTGGAGGGGACACCATATGGTCCCCTCTTTCATTATGCATACTATGACTGAATTGAAACAAGCTATCGAAGAGATTGTAGAGAAGCATCTTCCGGATGAAAATCATTTCATTGTAGAGGTGAAAATATCTGAGAAATCAGGTAAAATGCTTCTCAACATCCTTCTAGACGCTGATGAGGGGGTTACTATCCAGGCTTGCGCTAAGCTAAGCAGGGCGGTATCGGAAGAGCTGGAGGCAAAAGACATGATGCCTGAAGCGTATATTCTGGAGGTTTCTTCTCCAGGACTAGACTTCCCGCTGAGTAGTAGGAGACAATTTCAGAAAAATATTGGCAGGGAGCTAAAGATTTCTTTGACTTCGGGAGAAGAAATTCAAGGTAAGCTGTTGGAAGTTTCAGAAACCGGTGTGAAAGTACTAGTGAAAAAGAAAAAAGAAAAAGGCAAAAAAGCCACAGAGGAGGAAGTTTCTCTTCCTTTCGAAGAGATGAAGAAATCAATTGTACAAGTATCTTTTAAATAAATCAAATGGATGCCAAAGTCTTAATAGAATCCTTCGCTGAATTTGCGAGATCTAAAAATGTGGATCGACCTACGATGATCCGTATCTTGGAAGATGTGTTCAGAGCGATGATTCGCAAGAAGTTTGAAAATGATGAAAACTTCGATGTGACCATTAACGCTGATCAAGGTGACCTTGAGATATTCCGTATCCGAGAAATTGTCGATGACGATTCTGAGGACATATGGGATTTTGATAAAATCAGCTTTGCGGAAGCCCGCAAAATAGAGCCAGATTTTGAAATAGGAGAAGAGGTTTACGAGAAAATTGAATTGGAAGCTTTTGGAAGACGTGCTGTGCAGATGGCTCGTCAGACATTGATCCAGCGAATCAAAGATCTCGAAAAAGATATTCTTTATAATAAGTATGAAGAGCTCGTAGGAGAGATCGTAAGTGCTGAGGTTTATCAGATTCTAGGAAGAGAGATTCTTCTGATGGATAATGATGGCAACGAATTGATTTTGCCAAAAGCAGAGCAGATATCTAAAGATCGCTTCAGAAAAGGAGATTCCGTAAAGGCAATTGTTCACCGAGTGGATATGTCTAATGGTAATCCTAAGATTATTCTTTCTAGAACTTCACCGATTTTCTTGGAGCGTTTATTTGAGAATGAAGTACCTGAGGTATATGATGGATTGATTACGATCATCAAGATAGTAAGAGAGCCAGGAGAAAGAGCAAAAGTTGCAGTTGAATCTTACGATGATCGTATAGATCCAGTTGGAGCTTGTGTGGGAATGAAGGGATCAAGAATTCACGCTGTGGTAAGAGAATTGCAGAATGAAAATATTGATGTGATCAATTTCACTGAAAACCTTGACTTATATGTCACACGTGCATTGAGTCCTGCTAAGGTTTCCTCGATCACTGCAAATGAAGAAACAAAGAGAATATCAGTATTCCTTAAGCCAGATCAAGTATCACTTGCTATCGGTAAAGGTGGATATAATATCAAGCTTGCGAGTAGATTGATTGGTTATGAGATCGATGTATTCCGTGAGTTGAATGAGCTCGAAGAAGAAGACGTTGATTTGAAAGAGTTTGTGGATGAGATCGACAGCTGGATTATCGACGAATTAAAAAAGACAGGTCTTGATACGGCTAAAAGTGTATTGAGCTTGACTAAAGAGGACCTGACACGTAGAACAGAACTTGAAGAAGAGACTGTTGACGAGATATTCAGGATTCTCGGACAAGAATTTGATCAATAAATCGGGAAATAACCCCCGTGTAATACCCTAATTATTTAAGATTTCGAAAGAAGTTTTTGCTTATGTCAGAAGAAAAAATGATGCGTTTAGGCCAGATAGCCAGAAAACTCAACGTGGGTACGGCAACCATAGTTGAGTCCTTGGCTAAAAAGGGCTATGAAGTGGAGAATAATCCGAATTCCAAAATCAACATGAGTCAAGTTGAAATGTTGAATAAGGAGTTCCAGTCTTCTGCCCTAGATAAAGAAGAGGCTTCACACCTCTCTATAGGGAAGCGCCATGAGCCTATCTCTATAGAGCCCGAAACTCCAAAAGAGGAGCCGAAGCCAGTAGAGCCAGCACCCGCTCCAGCACCTCCTGCCCCTAAGGCAGCAGAGGAGCCAAAGCCTGCTGCTCCAGCACCAAGCCCAGCGCCTGCGCCAAAGGCGGCTGAAGAGCCAAAGCCAGCGCCGACTTCTGCACCTACTCCGCCTGCCGAGCCGGAGAAAGTTTCTACCGAATCTCCAAAATTAGAGGGTATTAAGGTTTTGGGTAAAATCGACTTGAGCAAAAATGTTGCACCAACCCCTAAGCATAGGCATGGTCAGCATAAGCAAGGTCAAAAGCAAGGTGATGCGAAGAAGCCTCATGCTTCTCAGCAGTCTAAGCCTCAGCCAAAACCTGCTCAGGAAGCGAAGAAACCAAATGTTCCACCAGCTCCTCAGGCAGCCAAAGAACAGCCTAAGCCAGCGCCACAACAGCCTGCTGCACCAGTTCCACCCGCTCCTAAGGATCAGGTGATTGCTGCAAAAGCAGAATCCCTCAAAGGGCTTACTGTATTGGGTAAAATAGAACTCCCTGCAGATCGACCAAAGAAAAAAGGTGGGCCAGTTGCTTCTTCTGATGAAAGAGGAAGAGATAAAAAACGACCACGTAAGCGTATAGATAAACCAGGAGGACCAGGAAATCGCCCAGGCGGTCCAGGAAATAGACCTCAAAATGCTCAGCGTGGAGGTGCACGTGGAGGAAACCCTAGAGGAGGAGCTCCGAATAGAGTTCAGAAAGCTGAGCCTACTCAAAAGGAAATCCAAGATCAGATCAAACAAACTTTAGCACGTCTTCAAGGCAAAAGTGCTGGAGGAGGAAAAGGTAAGAGCCGTAGAGATAAGAAGGCTGAACGAGTGAGAGATGTAGATTTCGAAACTGATGAGGTGAAAATCTTAAAGGTTACTGAATTTATTTCCGCAAATGACCTAGCAGCATTAATGGATTTGTCTGTCAACCAGGTTATTTCAGCTTGTATGTCTTTGGGTATGTTTGTTTCTATCAACCAGCGACTAGATGCCGAAGCAATTACAATAATTGCAGACGAGTTTGGTTATGAGGTAGAATTCACCAAATCTATCGAAGATGAAATCGAGGTAGAGGAGGAAGATTCTCCAGATCAGTTAATAGAAAGAGCGCCGATCGTTACGATCATGGGTCACGTCGATCATGGTAAGACTTCCTTGCTAGATTACATCCGTATGTCCAAGGTGACTGCTGATGAAGCAGGTGGAATTACCCAGCACATTGGTGCTTATGATGTAATGACTAAGACTGGTCATAAGATTGCCTTCCTTGACACTCCAGGTCACGAAGCCTTTACGGCGATGCGTGCTCGTGGTGCCAAAATCACGGATGTCGCGATCATTGTGATTGCAGCAGATGATAATATCATGCCTCAGACAAAAGAGGCAATCAACCACGCACAAGTTGCTGGTGTACCAATGATTTTCGCTATCAACAAAATTGATAGACCAAATGCTAACCCTGCCAAGATCAAGGAAGAGCTAGCTAATATGAATCTCTTGATAGAAGAGTGGGGTGGTAAATTCCAATCTCAAGACATCTCAGCCAAAACAGGTGAAGGTATTGATGACTTATTGGAGAAAGTACTCCTTGAATCTGAAGTATTGGAGCTTACAGCCAATCCTGACAAAAATGCTGCAGGTACAGTAATCGAAGCTTCTTTGGATAAAGGACGTGGTTATGTCTCTACTATAATGGTTCAGGCAGGTACTTTGAGAGTAGGAGATATTATCCTTGCTGGTCAGCATCACGGTCGTGTGAAAGCGATGTTTGATCATAAAGGAAAGAAACTGAAAGAAGCTGGACCATCTACACCTGTTCAGGTGCTAGGTCTTGGTGGAGCTCCTCAGGCAGGTGATATCATCAAAGTTTACGATACAGAACGTGAAGCTAGAGATATCGCTAACTCAAGAGAGCAAATCCAGAGAGAGCAAAGTTTACGAACTAAGAAACATATTACTTTGGATGAAATCGGTCGTCGTTTGGCTATCGGTAGCTTCAAGGAATTGAATATCATCATCAAAGGTGATGTGGATGGATCAGTAGAAGCACTTTCTGATTCACTATTGAAACTTTCTAAAGATGAAGTAAGTGTGAGCATTATCCACAAAGGTGTGGGTCAGATCTCAGAATCTGATGTATTGCTAGCTTCTGCTTCTGATGCGATTATTCTTGGATTCCAGGTGAGACCTTCTCCTAATGCTAAGAAATTGGCAGAACAGGAAGAGATCGAAATCAGACATTACTCTATCATCTACGATGCGATCAACCAGATCAAAGATGCTATCGAGGGTATGCTTGAGCCTACATTTGAAGAAGTAATTACTGGTAATATCCAAGTAAGAGAGGTCTTCAAAATCACCAAAATTGGTACTGTTGCAGGTTCTTATGTTACTGATGGTTTCATCACCAGAAAGAACAAGATCCGTGTGATCAGAGACGGTATCGTGATTCACGAAGGAGAAATCGATCAATTGAAGCGATTCAAAGACGATGTAGCTGAAGTGAAAGCTGGATATGAGTGTGGTATCTCGATCAAGAATTTCAACAACATTGAAATTGATGATACAATTGAAGGTTACGAAATGAAAGAGATCAAGCGTAAGAAGTAATTCTCGCTTAGATATATAATTGAAAAGGAACAGCATTGCTGTTCCTTTTCTAGTTTTATGCTATGAAGACTGCCGTTCTGTATTTGATTTGGTTTCTATGCTGCTTTTCGGCAATCAGTCTAGTACTTGGACTGATTCGCCCTGTATTGGTCTTATGGTTTTTGGATAGGATGAATCGTCTGAAAGTCCTAAAGATCTATGGAACAGCCTGTCTTATTCTTTTGATGTTTTTATTTTTATCAAAATATTATTTCAGATAGTTTTAATTTATAGCTGATTATTTTGAATTAGTAGTATTCAATAATATATCTATACAAATATTCTAGGAAAGAGTTGGTTATTCAAATTGAATTTTAATACTTTTCAAATTGTAATAAACCCAGAATTGAAGAAAACCCTTTCCATATTCCTTTTTGCCTGCTTTGCCATTTATCATTTTGGCTACTATGCATTCTATTTTTCCTACGATCAGCATATTGAGAGTAAGTGGGAGGAAAAAATATATGGAGAGAATTCTGTGGAAGTTCAGGAGATGTTACTTGAAGTTCCTCTTTCTGCACCGTATATGGCCAATCAGGAAGATTTTCATACTACTAATACTTCATTTGAGAAAGACGGTCAATATTATCGGGCGATAAAGCAGCGCTATCAAAATGACACTTTACAAGTGATCGTCGTACCGGATACAGCGCGTGGCTTATTAGACAATACTGTGAAAAAGTGGATTTCCTTTTTGACAGACGATGAAACATCTCAAGATCATAATGGTAAGCAAACCATTAAGCTAATTGCCAAAGACTATATTCAGCCTATTAAAAATACCTTGGCATTCACGCAGGCTGCAAATTCGAATGATTCACCTGATTTTCAATTCCTTTCTTATACGAATCCATTTTTTCAACTTCATACTCCTCCGCCTAGGTTGGGATAATTCTTCATACAAAATGCTTAAAGACTAGCTGGGAAGTTTCTCAGCGTAGAGCTGGGGTACACCATTTAATCTGTATGGATGATATGGCTTACCTGCTATTTAAGCGGAATTAAAATTTTGTCTAATAATTACCCAACCTATCATGAAAAAAAATTCTATACTTATAATCTTACTTGTCCTCCTTCACTCCATCCCATCTGAATCACTCGCACAAGGCTGCGTAGCGATACGTCAATTTTCTGGACTCGGAAATGCTGTCGGTCAAGGAAATATCCTCAATAAGGGAGAGTGGAACATCAGCGCCAATTACCGCTATTTTAAGTCATTTAGACATTTCAGAGGAACTGAAGAGGAACACAATCGTCTGACAGATCACACGGAAGTGATCAATAAGCAACATGGTCTAGACATCAATATCAGTTACGCGTTCTCAGAGCGACTGTACGGAATTGTTTCCCTGCCCTTGCAATACAACGAAAGAAGTTCGCTTTACGAGCACAATAGAACCGAAAGACACACTTCCTATTCCAAAGGTTTCGGCGACATGAGAATCGGAGCCGGCTACTGGTTGCTTTCGGGAGAAAAGGCCAGTAAGGGAAATACTGCGATTGGACTTGGGATCAAGTTCCCAACTGGAGATTATGCGGCGACAAGCACTTTCTATAGAGGTGATGAAGGTACGCCTACTGAAATGACAGTGGATCAATCTATTCAATTAGGCGATGGTGGCACTGGCCTGATAGTAGATTTCCAAGGACTCTGGAACATTGGTGGTACTAATTTCTTGTACTATGATGGATTTTACATGTTCAATCCTAAGGAAACGAACGGTACTCCTACCAATAGAAGTCGGCCAAATGAGGCAATCATGAGTGTTCCAGACCAATTCGCCCTGAGAACTGGTGTCTTCCATTCCTTTGAAAAAGTCCATGGACTGGGTGCTTCTCTGGGTGGAAGAATAGAAGGGATTCCTGTTCACGATGTCTTTGGCGGAAGCGAAGGATTTCGAAGACCTGGCTATATCATTTCTGTAGAACCCGGTGTCAGCTATATGCTCGGAAATGTAACTGGGACGCTCAATGTACCAATTGCTTTATTTAGAAATAGAACCCAGAGTGTTACAGATATCGAGAATTCTACTCCAGACAATGAGGTTCATGGCGATGCAGCATTTGCAGATTACTTGATCAATTTCACACTAGCAGTAAGAATTCCTAAAAAAGCGAAAGAGGTATTCAATTCCTTATAATTGCACAAAAAGTCAAAGGGCCTTTGCGGGTTCTTTGACTTCTTTTTTCAAGCTTTTGGTAGCCAATACCATCAAGGAGATCGCCAGTATAAAAAGTAGCGCTGCTATAATCGAAAGCACATAAACTTCGTCTTTGAAGTTTTTCCAAGCAAAAAGTCCTAAAGATGCGAGCGTGACCGTGAACATGAAAAACATTGGAATGGTCACGAAGAGCGCATTAATATTTTTCTTGATTAGCCAGACCGCGATGGTCAATAGGGCAAGAGCAGCTAGCAGTTGATTAGCAGAGCCGAAGATTGGCCAAAGTGTGGTGAATTCACCCGAAAGCAATAAAAGGACAGAGAATACTACTACAATTCCTGTCGAAACATAGCGGTTTTTTGCCAGATATTGACCTGCAGCTTGAGGTACATCTTCGAAGTATTCTTGTAAGGTAAAACGAGCTAAGCGTGTGCAAGTATCTAAAGTAGTAAGCGCAAAGGCTGAAACGGTCAAGGCTACAAAACCCACGGCAAACTCTTCTGAAATACCTAAGGTAGCAATCATACCACCTAATCCTGTAGAGAAAAGTGCCACTGGTCCTTCACCAGAAAGTCGGTCAATGTATTCTGATCGTGATAAAATAACAACCGCTCCGACCGATATGATAGCTAGAAAGGACTCAATCAACATTCCTCCAAAGCCTACCAATTTGGCATCAGACTCCTTGTCCAATTGCTTAGAAGTAGTTCCTGACGCTACCAAAGAATGGAATCCAGAGATAGCACCACAGGCTATGGTAACGAAGAGCACAGGGAAAATATATCCGAGATTTTCATCTGAAACATGGATTTCATTACTCATCTGAATTTCTGGATTGGCAATGAACACACCTAAAACTGCTGCGATGATCAGTCCGTAGAGCAAAAAACTATTGAGGTAATCTCGGGGCTGCAGCAACATGCCCACTGGTGTCACAGATGCGATAAAAGCATAGCCTAAGAGCGCCAAAATCCAGATTTTGTAATCTAGCACAAATGGTATTTTCATACCCAGGTAAATAAAGAAGTACATCAATACCACTCCTATTATCGTGATTACTACGAAAGCGGCTTTTCTATTCCCTACCAGTTTATTCACTATGCCGAAGGCAATCGCTAGTAAAATAAATAGGATGGAGGCAGAAGCTACTCCAGGATTAGTGACAAATGTTTTGGCAATAATATCTGCGAATACCCCAATGACAAGAATTAAGGTGGAGAAGCTGAAAATAATAAACAGCTGCTTTCCTTTCATTCCGATTTGATTACGGATGATTACGCCGATTGATTTTCCATTAGTTTTGAGAGAAGTGGCCATGCTCCCAAGGTCATGAACTGCACCAAAGAATATCCCTCCGACCAGAATCCAGATTACTGCAGGGATCCAGCCGAAAGTCACTGCTATGATCGGCCCTACTATCGGGCCTGCTCCGGCAATGGATGCAAAATGATGCCCCAAAACAACAATAGGCTTACTAGGTTCGTAGTCTACTCCATCTCTGTGCGTATGTGATGGAGCTGGATTTTTGTCATTTAAGCCAAATTTCCGATACACGTACTTGCCGTATACCTTATAGGCTATAAATAATATGATCGCTGAAATCAGAAGAAGAACGGCAAGGTTCATGAGTAGTTATTTGGATATTGGGAGTCTATTCAAAAAGATATGCCAAGTGATTAATTTCAAAGTAAGGTAATTATCAATGATAGAAAAGAGATTTGTCATATAGAGCCAATTACTTGATAAAAAAACTGCCCTTTTCTTTAGTGGAAGAAAAGGGCAATAATAATTATTTGATTTGATCTTCCAGTTTCAAAACTTGTCCATCTGATATCAATTGTAATCTCAATTTTTCATAAGGTAAATCCTGAACACTTAAACCTTCATTTATAGCCATAACTGCTGCTGTAGCAGCAGATTGACCGAGGATCATGAATACCGGTTCCATGCGTATAGAGCCAAACGCTATATGGCTAGCTGAAACAGCCACAGGGACTACTAAATTTTTGATTTCTCCTTTTTTAGGTATTATTGAACCATAAGAAATCTCATAAGGCCCTGGTAATCCGACCCCAATATCCCCTTCATTCTGAACATGTCCATTCTCATCTACATATCGCTGTATATTATGAGAATCTATAGTATATGAGCCCATCCCAATTGATTCTGGAGTAGGCTTTTTTTGGAGCAGTTCATTTTCTGTCATCACATATTCTCCAACCATTCTTCTGGCTTCCCTCACATAAATCTGATGAGGCCAATTTCCATTATCGATAAATTCATCCTTTGCCAATCCCCAATTCTGAAATTCTTCTTGAGTTTCTTTTGGAACTCTAGGGTCATTTGCCACAAAATAAAGAAGTCCTTTTTGATAGTCTTCATGCTCCTTTATGATCTCCTTTCTTCGTTCATAATTTGCTTCAGGGTATTCATAGTTCATTCCAATGTTATCGGAACTAAATGGTCCATGGTTATTGGTGTCTGTTTTTCTATTTGGAATCATATCAAATTTTCCAAACCATTCTCTCCAGCCAGCATCGAAAATCCTAACCAATAATTCGTATTGAGAGGAATCGTAATTATCAGGTTTAGGAAAAGGCACTCTATTGTCAGGATGATTTGACATACAAGTTCTGAAGCAATAGGCTTGAATCTTATTGTCGCCTTCACCTTTAACTCCTGGGTTTTCTGAACTGATTTTTGGGATCAGCCCTGAGGAAGGGTCACCTGGAATCCAATAAGGATCAATTTGATTATCTAAGACTTGGAAATGGTGGCGATGATCATAGACCCCCGTTTGAATTCCATTCCACTCCTCGTTATAAACACTGCCTGCCTCTCTTCCAACATGATAGCTCACACCTGATGCTGCCATTAGATCTCCCTCATAGGTAGCGTCAATAAACATTTTCCCTTTGAACTCTTTCCCGCTCAAAGTCCTAATGGCAGTTATTTCTCCATTTTCTACTGTTACTCCGGATTCTCTATCCAACCACTCGTCGCGATAAAGCTCAATCCCCAATTCTTTTACCCAATCATCAAATACTTCCTCCGCGACATGCGGTTCAAAGATCCACATCGTACGGAATTCTCCATCTATTGCTGGTGTGCCCTGTCCTTTATTCCCAAAATCTGATTGGGATTCCCATTTCCACCCGCTTTCTGACTCATATTTATCGTATATCTTCTGATAGAATTCTCGAGAAAGTCCCCCTATCACCTCTTTTTTACCGGTATCTGTCCATCCTAATCCTCCAGCAGTAAGCCCTCCAAGATGCTTATCCGGGGAAACCATAATTACTGATTTACCCATTTTTTTGGCCTGAATAGCAGCGGTAATAGCTCCCGAAGTCCCGCCATATACAATTACATCTGTAATATTTTCCTGCTCTTCACCTGATTTACATGATCCAAGAGCAAAAATCATCATAAATGCCAATAGGCAAAATTTAAATTTATTTAAAACATTCATAAGTTATTCTTTGTATGTGGGATGATTTTTTGTGTAGATAAGAAAATTAAATGTCCATCAGTGATAGTTTATAATAAACTGGTTATTTAGTCATTATAATTTAATTGTTTAACCTTTGCTGATTCTTCAATAATTCAGATTTAAGTTTATCATACGGTAAATCTTGAACAGATATGTTTTCGTCTATGGATAAAGAAGCTGCAATAGCGGCAGATTGTCCTAGAACCATAAAAACAGGTTCCATTCTTATGGATCCGAATGCGATGTGAGTAGCACTTACACAAATAGGAACCAATAAATTATTCGCCTCTTCTTTTTTAGGAACTATAGATCTATAGCTGATTGGGTATGGGCCCTCAACATGAGCTTCTACATTGCCTTCATTCTGTACGTAACCATTATGATCTACATATCTCTGAATATTATGAGAATCCATTCCGTAAGCAGCAAGGCCTACTGCATCTTCAATGACTTCAATTCTTTCGCAGTGGAGCTGCGTCATAACAAGATCGCTCACCATACGTCTTGCCTCTCGGATATACAATTGATTTTGCCACCCGTCTTCATTTTCAAATTCATCTTTGCTGGTACCCCATTTCGAGTAGACGGTTCTTACATTCTCCGGAATCCGTGGATGGTTCGCGAGTGTCCACATCAACCCTTGTTGATAGGTTCGGTGTGCATCTACTATTTTTTCTCGTTCATCATAAGTCGCTTCCGGGTAGGCATGGTTTTGGCCTACGAAATCAGTAGAGAAACCTCGTCTATTATTGGTGTCCGTTTTTCGATTTGGCATAGAGGAATTGATCCAGGGTAATTGGTCTTCGCCTGCTTCAAAATTCCTAAAAAGCAATTCGTAGTTTATTTCATTATATCCATCAGGTTTTTTAAAGGGAATTCTATTGTCAGGATGATCTGTTAGACACATTCTAAAACCATATGCCTGAACTTTTTTATCGCCAGAACCATCTATTCCAGGACCACCTTCGATTATATAAGGAAGGAGGCCGCTATTGGGATTTCCTTTCTCTATATATGGATCTACTCCAGGAACGAAATTATGATTTCTGGCATTTCGGGATGCCTTGCCTCCAAGAGTCACACTCCAGTAGTTTGCCTGAACGCCGTTTAGAGACTCTTTATATTGGTCATTACTTTCCCTACCTACTGTATAACTTACGCCTGCAGTAGCTAAGAGATCACCTTCGTAGGTGGCGTCCATAAACATTTTCCCACTAAAAGTTTTTCCACTTTCCATCGTAATGGAATGGATTTTTCCGTCGGATTTTTTCACACCTGCATCAGTTCTTAAGAGTCTCTCTCCGTAAACTATATCTATCTTTTCTCCTTCAAGCATTTGATGATAAACTTTTAAGGCCGCCGACGGCTCAAATGTCCACATTGCATCTTCTCCTTCTTTGGTTCTGGTCTGTCCACTATCCATGTACTCACTTTTTTTCTGCCAAATCCAGTTTTCCGGTTGGTCATAATAGGCTTTGATTCCTTGGTAAAATTCTCTTGATATACCTCCAATCGCCTGCTTGTTGCCAATATCGGTTTGTCCAAGCCCTCCTGTAGTCAGTCCTCCTAGCCTATGAGAAGGCTCTATTAGCACTACAGATTTTTCCATTCTAGAAGCTTGGATTGCGGCAGCTATTCCGGCAGATGTACCTCCATAAATAACAATGTCATATTCTTGGGAAAAGGAATTTTGGGAAATAAGTGTGGTTATAAGAACACATAATGTGATTAGTATTTTTTTCATTTTTTTAAAGTTGAGATGTTTGATATCGGAAACATAGGCCTTCGATGATATGGAAAGGTTTGCTTCTAAGAAGAGTTACAAGCAAAGCCTTTCCATATAAGTAAATAGTTGCGGTGCTAAAATCAATACCCTGGATTCTGAGTCAACGCAGTATTGGTCTCTAATTCTATTCTTGGAATAGGCCATAAATAGTCTCTAGCTGGGTTAAAAGCTCGAGTCTCTATCACTACCATTTCATCAGCGTTACTGATATTGTCATAATTGGGCGTGCCCATAGGGTCAATTGTTGGAGGAGTATTCAGCCATCCGCCGGCCCCGTATCGATTGACACGTCCTCTGACAGGTCCCGGAATCACATTCTCTGCAATTCTCCACCTACGGATATCAAAGTAACGAAACCCTTCTATACCAAGCTCCGTTCTTCTTTCTTTTCGTACAATGTTCCTTAATTCATCTTGTGTTTTGCCGCTAGCAATAATTGGCATTTGCACAGATTCTCTTCCTCGAATATCATTGAGCACTTGGTATACAGTTTCATCAAGTTCGTTCATCTCTACCTTAGCTTCCGCATAATTGAGCATCACTTCTCCTAATCTAAAAATCGTAAGGTTTTGATCCGATGCTCCCACATTAGTTGGGTAATCAGCTACATCAACATGCTTTCTAAATAAATAACCAGTGAAAGAGGCGTAAGCATGTTGTGCTTCCACATTTGGAACTCGAATCATTTCATCACCCAGAAACTCCCATGTCTGTGTGCTGTCCTTATGGGTTTCAAATGTCCAATTTACTAGTCTAGATCCAGGAACGACGATATTATAATCCATTCGAGGATCCCTATTTTCAAACGGATTTTGCGGGTCATATAATGGAGATTTATCAATTGGCAATCCATCAATACAATCAAAGGTGTCGACAAAGTCCTGAGGAAGTTTTTTATTAGAGTGTCCCAGAGCCATTCTTGATAAAAAATCTCTTGGTGTGTTATGGGTTTGAACTCCTCTCAGGAATTGAATTCGCATAATAACTTCAGGCGAGTTGTCTCCTGCAAAAGTAAACATACCACTATAATCAGGGTCGATTTGATAGGTTCCGGAATCCATAAGCTCTTTGGCTGCAGATGCCGACTCCTCCCATCTTTCATTCCATAAAGCTACTCTTGAAATTAATGCTAAAACCGTTCCTTTGGTCACTCTGCCTTTTTCAGTAACATTCAATGGCAAATAATTCTTCACTTCATTCAATTCTGAAAGAACATAATCAATTACTTCACTTTTTGCCGTTCTAGGAGTTTGGGATTCGTCTAATGTTAGCGTGGATATTACAAGCGGCACATCTCCGTATAATTCTGCCAGGTAGGCATAGAAATATGCTCTTAGAAATCTCGCTTCACCTACTAAACGGTCATATTTTTCGGGATCCATTTTCTCTCTTAGTTCTTCCGAACCCGAGGTAATGTAATTCACCCGATTAATTGCTCTGTAGAACTCAGACCAGAATCCATTGGTATAACCATTGTCAGCATTTTGCTCTCCTCTTCCTAAAGCCTGTAAAGCACTACCATTTCTATCCCATCCATCATCTGATGCGAAATCAAAGGATAAGAACCAAACAGCACCTTGAGTTTTATACCATAATCGATTGTATACACCTGTAACAGCCATTTCTAACTCAGTTTCATTAGCAAAAAACGTTTCACTTGAAGGTGAGTCTAGAGGTAATCTTTCCAAATATTTGTCATCGCATGATTGGATAAAGATGAGTATAGATATAGTACAAATATATTTTATTAGCTTATTCATAGTTGTAGGGGTTTAGAAGTTGAGATTTAGTCCCATGGTATAAGTGGCCATTTGGGGATACCATCCACCATTACTCACTGGTGCTTCTGGATCATATCCCTCGTAAAAATTAGTAACCGTTAAGAGGTTACGTCCACTTAGGTAAACCCTTAAGTTTTGAATTTTAAGCCTTTCTAAAATCGGTTTAGGAAATGTATACCCTAGTTGTACGCTTTGAAGCCTTAAATAAGCTGCGTTGCTCATCCAAAAACTGGAGTTCTGCTGGTTGTTGGTTTGATTCCAAGCAAGTCTAGGATACCTCGCGTCTGTATTATCTGGAGTCCATCGATCTTTATGTTGTTCTTGGACTGTTCCTCCAAGATAAAAAGGCATAATTCCCTGGCCGAATAGATATCCATCTGCTTGACCAACTCCTTGGAAAAAAATAGATAAATCAATGCCTTTATAATCGGCATTAAGCTTTAATGCATACGTATACCTTGGGATATTACTACCAATCACTGCAAGATCTCTATCATTGATCATTCCATCTCCATCCAAATCCTTATATCTGATATCACCTGGCGCAACATTCCCAAATTGAGTTGCATGATTGTCTACCTCTTCCTGTGTCTGGAAAAAACCATCAGCAACGTAACCAAAAAAGGAACTTACCGGAGAACCTTCTCTATTGACAGTCAGTCCAGTATTTTCTATTCCTTTCATGTCAACAATTTCATTTTTCACATCAGAAAAGTTCACCATTACGCCATAATTGAAATCCCCAATTCTGTTTCGGTAGTTAAGCATGATTTCATAACCATTATTATGAACCACCCCGGCATTTTGATATGGAGCATTTAAACCGAGAGTCAAAGGAATGTTCAATGGTAAAAGTATGTCCTTGGTTTTTCGTTGGTAGTAGTCAAAGGTCACATCCAGTTTGCCCCAAAGATTGAATTCCAATCCAATATCTGTGGTTTCTGTAGTTTCCCATTTGATGTCATTGTTGGCCATGCTATTCAATGCAGCTCCAGGAGAATTTACTCCATCAAATGCATAATCTTGACCACTTCCTCCTAGAGATATAAATGCAGCATAGGGATACAATCCTATGTTTTGATTTCCTAATCGACCCCAAGATGCTCTAAGTTTAAGTTGATCAATCACATTGCTAGCGCCCTGCATAAAGGACTCTTCAGATATTCTCCATCCAGCAGAAAATGAAGGGAATAAACTTGAGCGATTTCCTTCAGCAAATCGAGAAGAGGCATCTTGTCTGAGATTTGCCTCTAATAGATATTTTTCGTTAAAATTATAAGTGACTCTTCCAAAAACTGATCTAAGTGCCCAATGATTTGCAGACCCACCAGTTTGTTCGTTTAATCGGTTTCCCGCATTGATCTGTTCATAATCAGGGAGGGGGAATACTTCTCTATAGACTGAAATCCATTGACTAGTTTGATCCTCCTGCTGGTAACCTCCTGTAAATCCTAAAGTATGAACCTCATTAAAAGTTTTGTCAATAGAGATTAAAGCACGAAAGTTATTGTACCATTCTCGGGTATAACTTTCCGATAAGGAATTGCGCTGTGGTACAAAGAAAGTAGGTGTTTCTCCATCCCGGGCATAGGTCTGTGTAATATTAGAGAAGCTTTTGACATGTGGGTTCCACAATTTTGGAGCATACATCACTTCTGCCGATAACCAATCAGTGAACTTGTAATTTAGCCTAAAGTTCAAAATAGCATCAAGGCTTTCTTCAGTTCTCAATCCACCGTCTTTTGCGCGTGCTAAAGGATGATCACCGTTCCATCCTTCTCCGTAGAGACCATTTGATAAAATCCCAACCTCATTAGAAGGTATCCTACGCATCCAGTGAAATACATAGCCTGTACCAGAAGAGGGTTCCATTTTGTCTGCCTTTCTTAGAAATATGTCCATAGAAAGCTTCAATCGATCAGTAACATTGATATCTGAGTTAAATCTCAAATTGTATCTCTTAAACCCCGTATTTGGAATAATCCCATCCTGATCCAAATAACTAAAAGAGCCTAAAACTTTTGCTTTTTCATTTCCAGCATTTACACTCACATTATGGCTTTGCATAAAAGCAGAATTACTCATGGTCAAATCTTGCCAATCGGTATCTGGATATTGGTCTGAAGGCATGCCGGCCACATAGTCAGAAATAAACTGATCGGAATACTGAGGGTCATTACCAATATTTGTAAATGCTTCGTTAGCTAGCATCATATGATCCAAAGCACCAACAATTTCTGGTGTTCGGGTGGGAACTTGAAAACCCGCGTACATATTATAGTTTACATTTACTCCATCTTTACCTCTTTTAGTAGTAATTAAAACCACACCATTTGCAGCTCTAGATCCATAAATAGCAGCTGAAGAAGCATCCTTTAGAATTGAAATACTTTCTATTTCATTAGGATCTACATTATTCATGTTAGTCTCTACCCCATCTACCATTATTAGTGGATTAGAATCTCCTAATGTCCCAACTCCTCTGATTCTTATATTTCCACCATCACTTCCTGGCTGTCCGCTGCGTTGTGTTACTGTTACTCCAGGAGCAAGACCTTGTAATACCATGGATGATTGACCTACTGGCTGGTTTACTATCTCATCAGAAGATATGGCGCTGACCGCTCCCGTTAGGTTAACTTTTTTCTGAGTACCATATCCTACTACAATCACCTCTTCTAAATCAGATAGGCTCTCGGCCATTGTTATGGTAATCTCACTTTGATTATTTACTACGATTATTTGTTCTTCGTATCCTATAAAGGAAAATACTAAGCTTTCTCCACTTGATACATCTATTGAAAATTTACCATCTACATCTGAAACAGTACCTTGGGTGGTTCCTTGGATAATTACTGTAACACCTGGGAGCGGAAAACCACTTTGATCTACTATTGTGCCTTTGATTTCTGCAAACTCATTAGGCTTTGAAATAGTCACATGAGGAAGTCTTGGATTTTTTTTGACATCTATCCCATTGTTCACCTGTCTAAATCTTAAGTTCGACTGAACGGATATCTGCCTCAAAAAATTTTCGACAGAGCCTACACGTTCTTGGATGATAATAATCTTCTCTGAATCAATCTTTTCATGATCATAAAGAAAGTTGAATGGAGTTTGTCCCTCTATTGACTTAAAAAATTGAATAAGTGTAATTTCCTCTTTGTCAATTGTTGCCTGAACCTTGTCGATCGACTTGTACTGGCCACTTACTTCGGTTGCTAACACAAAGTTAAAGAGGCCCATTTGTATTATAAAGCCATACAAGAAGTACTTGGACAACATATAGATTGTCTTTTGTAAGTTTAATTGCATAATTTTGATTGGTTTATTGATAATTTCTTTAGACTCGGTCTGCGGGTTTTTCTATTCCCCAATAGTTTTACCACCCAAAGACCTCCAATTTGAGCCAACTGATAATATCAGTTGGCTCTTTTTAAGAATCATTCACATAAGCTGGGCTCATCTTTAATTTTTTTAGTTAGTCGTTAAATTGAATTTTTACCTTTTTATCTTCTATTGTATAATTGAAATTTTCAATGTTGGAGATGCTCTTTAATACATTCTCAAGTGTTTGGTTTTCAAATTTTCCGTTAAACCGCCATTTATTTCTGGGATTTCCTGCAATATTGATTCTTACGCCATACCATTCTTCAAGTCCTTCCCTTACCTGTTTGAGAGTAGCACTTTTAAATATTAGTTTACCTGTTTTCCATCCTAATACATTCTCGGTATTGAATTCATTGACCTTTCCTTTATTTATTGCTGTTTCGTAAGTCAGCTCCTCTCCAGGGCTAAGGAAAAATTTTGAACTATCAATTTGATATTTAATAGCTACTTTTCCGGTTACTAATGAAACTCGTATTTCTTCGGTGTTTTTAGAATTAATGTTAAAAGACGTACCGACAGCAGTTGTAATTAGACTATCAGAAATAACAATAAATGGTTGTTCTGCATTTTCAGACACTTCGAAAAATCCTTCCCCCTTCAATTTGACGAGTCTCACTGTTGAATCAAAAGTTTCTGGGAATTCAAGGCTACTACCGGAGTTTAGCCAAACTACAGTTTGATCAGGTAGTCTAAAATTCAGTTTTTCACCAGGCTTGGTGGATTTGGAAATCCAATTAACATTACTCAAAATCTCCTCATTTTGAGTGTCATAATTGAGATTTAGCAATAGTATGGAGAGGAAAAATATCCCTGCTAGAATTGCAGCCACTTTTAAATATTGCCTTGATTCTCTTTGCTTACCTTTTTGAATTGGTTTGATCAATAGTGGCTGTTCTTCAGGATCTTTCCCCTTAGTGCGGAGTATTTTCGCAAGAACTTCTTTCTTGTATTCACTGGAAGCTGTTGGCGCTGGAAACTGAAAACCCAGAATAATTTCTTTTGCAAGCTTGACATCTTCAATTCGGTTAGGATTTGCATCTATCCAGCTTTTCCAATAGATGGTTAATTCATTGTCAGGATATTTTACCCATCTGATGAATTCAAGATCTTCTAAAAGGTCAGCTATCTCACTCATTCAATCTAGTATTAAAAGTCAAGTACACTAGGTAAAGAGTGAAAGGTGTAAAACAACGCCAAAAAAAATTACTTATTTTTCATGTAATTCAAAATAAGATATAAACTGTAGTTAAATAGACTAGGTTATTTTATTGTAAATCATAAAAAAGCAGTATATACGAATGGAATAAAGCCTAGGGAATCCCGTAAGCATCTTAATCCCTTATAAACCAAATCTCTGGCTGATTTAGAATCAGATAGGCCCATTAGTTCAGAAACTTGCTGGTAAGACATGCCTTCATAATACACGTAATAAATGGCTTCTCTTTTCCTTGGCGACAGGTTTTTGATGGCAGCATTGATTTTTTTGGTCATTTCAGAATCAATTTGCTTATTAATGAGAGTTTGTTCGTGTGAAAAAGTAATCTCAAAACAGTCTGTTGTCTCCATTTCCTCTTTGAGATTTGACCAGTTTTTCAATTCCTTGTAAATCCTTCGTTTTAGGCATTTGAACATATAAAATTTGATGGAATCAGTATCTCTTAAAGATTCACTGTTCTTTTTTAAGTCCAAAAAAACATCATGGATGGCATCTTTTACCAAATCCTCGTCACGATTAATTCGTAAACCATAGCTATACAAACTGTCAAAAAATCTCTCATAAATTAGGATAAAAGCGGAGTTATTTCCAGACTTAAATGCTTTCCAAATTTCAAGATCGGATGAAAAGTGTGACTTTACTTCTTCACAACTAGTTAATATTTCCGAGCCTTCGGAAATGGATTTTGGCAAATTGTTATTCATCTCAAAAGTGGATTTATTGTCCTTTAAAGAAAGTGATAATTTTCTTGAATTAAAATTCATTCCTTAAAGTCTTGTGTCCAAATTTCAAGCAATTTCATAATATTTACGAGGCTGTTAACATTGAAAAGGATCATTTAAAGTTCTTTTAGTACAAATTTGAAGCCTCTAAGGGGGATGTCCATTGTATGGGGATTCCTTCGGAATCAAAATTTGATTATTTGAAGATCTTGAACAGAAGGAACTCCTAATCTCCTGTAATTTATTAATCACTGAAAAAGTGATTTTCAATAAAGCGTTGTATTCCTTTATATAATTGAATTTCCCAGCAATTTCCGATGAGGTTTTATTTACGGGATTTAACGACTAAATTTGTAACCTTTGACTCGTCAAAAGACAACCTAAAAACTCAATATGGCTTGGTTTAAAAGAACTGACAAAGGCATCAAAACATCGACTGCTGAAAAGAAAGATGCACCTGATGGCCTTTGGTTTAAGACCCCAAATGGAAATATTATCCATACTAGAGAGCTCAAGAACAACGCTTATGTATGCCCTGATGATGATTTTCATGTTAAAATTGGTTCGAAGGAATATTTCGAAATTCTTTTTGATAACAACAAATTCAAGGAGCTTGATGCCAATATGACATCGGGAGATCCTTTGAAATTCACAGATACCAAACCTTACGTTTCCCGTATTGAAGCTTCGATCAAGAAAACGGAGCTGAATGATGCTGTTCGTTCTGCTGTAGGCAAAATGAACGGATTGGATATCGTGGTGGCATGTATGGATTTTAATTTTATCGGTGGATCTATGGGTTCTGTAGTGGGCGAGAAAATCGCTAGAGCTATAGATCACTCCCTGAAAAATAAAATTCCATTCCTGATGATTTCCAAATCAGGAGGAGCTCGTATGATGGAAGCTGGATTTTCGCTAATGCAAATGGCGAAGACTTCTGCCAAACTGGCCTTACTTGATCAGGCTGGTATTCCTTACATCTCTATGCTTACAGATCCTACTACTGGTGGTGTGACTGCTTCCTATGCGATGCTAGGTGATTTTAATATTGCTGAGCCTGAAGCATTGATTGGTTTTGCAGGTCCAAGAGTAATTCGTGAGACGATTGGTAAGGATCTTCCAAAAGGTTTCCAAAGTTCTGAGTTTGTGTTGGAGCATGGATTCCTTGATTTCATCGTAGATCGTCGCCAGTTGAAAGGCCGATTGTCCACCTTACTAAACCTTTTAAATAATTAATTGACAGACTGCTAAAAGGATTTAATTATTCGTGCCAAATTTGAACTGCGATTTGGCCTCTTTTAGTGATTTATAAATATATTTGTGCTCCCGTATTGGGCCAATCCATAAGAAAAATTAAACCGAAATTTCATGGGTTCAGTAATTATTACATCCATCGTAGCTTTTACAGTAATTATATTGCTACTGGTATTTATTCTCCTTTTTGCCCAATCTAAGTTGGTCAATTCTGGAGACGTCAACATTATTATCAATGGTGACGAAAGCTCTCCGATTGTAACTGCAGCAGGTACTACCTTGCTCTCTACACTAGGAGGCCAAAAAATCTTCCTTCCATCAGCATGTGGTGGTGGCGGAACTTGCGCTATGTGCAAATGTGTGGTCGAAGAAGGTGGAGGAGAAGTTCTTCCTACCGAAGTAGGTCACTTGAGCAGAGCAGAGCAGCAAAGTAACGTCCGTCTAGCATGTCAGGTGAAAGTGAAAAATGACATGAAGATCCGTGTTCCTGAAGAGATCTTCGGTATCAAGAAGTGGGATTGTGAAGTTATTTCTAACTACAATGTTTCTACTTTCATCAAAGAATTCAAAGTGAAACTTCCTGAGGGAGAGACGCTTGATTTCGAAGCTGGTGGATACATTCAGATCGATGTGCCGGAAATCACGGTTAACTTCAAAGGAATGGATATTACTCCACATCCTGATTTGGGTCACCCAGATGATGTGTACCAAAGTGATTGGGATAAATTCGGTCTTTGGGACTTGACCATGAAGAATGATGAGGAGCTATTCAGAGCTTACTCAATGGCCAATCACCCAGCTGAAGGTAACATTGTGATGCTTACTATTCGTATCGCTACTCCGCCATGGGATAGAGCTAATAACAAATGGATGGACGTAAATCCTGGTGTTTGTTCTTCTTACGTATTCTCTAGAGTTCCTGGAGATAAGGTTACGATCTCAGGCCCATACGGTGAATTCCATATTAATCCTACTCAGCGCGAGATGGTTTACATCGGTGGTGGTGCAGGTATGGCTCCATTGAGAGCACAGATTTTCCACCTTTTCCATACGGAGAAGACTAGTAGAAAAGTATCTTACTGGTACGGTGGTAGATCTAAAAAGGAGCTTTTCTATGTTCCTCAATTCAGAGACATCGAAAAAGACTTCCCGAACTTCCAGTTTAATATTGGTCTTTCTGAGCCACTTCCAGAAGATAACTGGAAGATTAAAAAATCAGAAGATGACAAAGAAGGTGACGGATACGTTGGTTTCATTCACCAGGTTCTTTATGATAATTACTTGAAAGATCACCCTGAGCCAGATGAGGTTGAGTACTACTTATGTGGACCTCCTTTGATGAACTCAGCAGTATTGAAGTTGCTGGATGATCTAGGAATTCCTGAGGAAAATATCCGATTTGATGACTTCGGAGGTTAATATAAAACAAAAGATCCCGCTCAGGCGGGATTTTTTATTTAAGTGCCTTTTTTGATTATTTTTACCAAAGACAATCACCCCTTATGAATATCCAATCCTACTTTGATCCCGTAGCCGAATACCTTTGGCAGAAAAAATACCCAGAAAACTCATTCTTCAAGCAAATCCACTTTTTCGGGGAGGAATTTCCGGATCTTAAAGGAGTCCAGATTGCGCTAGTAGGAATCAAAGAAAATCGTGGCCTTGGCAAAGTAGAAAGTGCAGATAGAGGAAGCAGTGAAATTCGTGAGAAGCTTTATGACCTCAAAAAGGGTTTTGGAGCCTATAGAGTAGCTGATTTAGGAGATTTGATTTCTGGCGAAAAGCTAAGTGATACTTATCAACGAATGCAGGAAGTAGGTGATTACCTGATGAAGCATCAGATATTGCCTATCTATTTTGGAGGATCACATGATCTGGATTATGGACAGTATTTGTCCTACCAGAAAATGAAAAAGCTGGTTAGCTTATTGACTGTTGACGCCAAATTGGATATGGAAGAAGAAGGTCCGCTTGCCGATCAGCATACCCAGGAAATCATCCTTCACCAACCTAATTTCCTTTTTTCATCTGCTCATTTAGCCTATCAGAGTTTTCTTGTGGATCCATCCTTAATCAATGTGGTGGAAAAACTTTACTTCGAACATGTGCGCTTGGGAGAATTGAGAAATGAATTTAAGGAGGTTGAGCCTTTGATCCGAAATGCGGATTTATTGAGTTTTGACCTATGTGCAATACAATCTGCAGATGCTCCTGGAGCAGTGAACGCTGAGCCATTTGGTTTGACTGCAGAAGAAGCTTGTCAGATTTGCTGGTTTGCTGGAACCAATGAGAAATTGAGCTCTCTTGGAATATATGGCTACGAACCATATTATGACGATACAGCAAATAAGACTGCGAAAGTCGTGTCCGTGATGATCTGGTATTTCTTGGAAGGATTTTATTCTCGCAAAGACAGCCTTTCCTTCAAAAGCAGTGATTATACCAAATACACTGTTTCATTGGATACTAAGCCAAATACCTTGGTTTTCTATAAAAGTAAGAGAAGTGGAAAATGGTGGATGGAAATCCCTCATAATGAAACAGAGAAATTTGACCGCGTAAGTACCGTGCCATGTAGCTATGCTGACTATCAGATGGCTCAAAAAGGCGAAATTCCTGAGCGATGGATCAATGCTCAGATCAAGTTGCTTTGATGAAGACGTATACTAAGCAGCAGCTGGCCTTGCGAAATGGTCAGGACAAACCGGAGATTTGGGTAGCTTACCAAGGTGTGATTTATGATGTGAGTAGTTCTAGGCTTTGGAAAAAGGGCATGCACTATGAACATTGGGCTGGGCAGGATCTTACAGAAGAGCTCCCTGATGCCCCGCACACCGAAAAAGTATTTGAAAAATTTCAAGCCATTGGGCAATTAGCATAAATGATTTTAATCGCAGATAGTGGATCTAGCAAGACGGACTGGAGAGTAATTCATTCTGACCATAGCATTAGTCAATACAGAGGTATAGGGTTCAATCCCTATTATCAAACCTCAGAAGAAATGGCTATTCAAATGCGGGAAGATTTTTTGATACAGCTAGCAAGTGAAATTGAAGAAATATATTTCTACGGTGCAGGATGCTCTACGCCAGATCGGAATAATGAGGTTTCTTCAGCATTGAGAACAATTTTCCCAAAAGCTAAAATCACAGTAGATCATGATCTGGCAGCTGCTGCCAAATCAACCTGTGGTCATCAGCCTGGAATAGCCTGCATTTTGGGCACTGGATCGAATAGCTGTGATTACGATGGTAAGGAAATCGTAGATAGACGACCTGCGCCAGGGTATATTTTTGGAGATGAGGGCGGCGGAGGCTACATTGGTAGGAAGTTGTTGAAAGATTTTATCAACGATGAAATGCCTGCACAGATCAAGCAAGAACTCAAAGATAGCTTCAATCTGACTACTGTTGCCATTCAGGAGCATGTGTATCAGAAGCCTTTTCCTAACCGATATATGGCTAGTTTTTGCAGGTTTATTACTGAGCATAAATCCAATCCTTACTGCTACATGCTTTATTATAATTCCTTTCAGGAGTTTTTCAAACAGCATGTGATGAAGTATAAAGATTACCAGGAGAAGCCCGTAAGTTTTGTAGGCTCTATTGCCTTTTACAACTCTGACATACTTCGCAAGGCAGCTTCAGACCTGCAGATCAACGTAAACCTAATTATTGAAAGCCCGATAGCTGGCTTGACACTTTATCACCAAGAAGCTTTATGAATATGAAGGTAACCGAAAGCACTTCTCTTTATGACAATCTGGAAAAGATGGATGTCATTTCTATTCTTCAAAATATTAACAGAGAAGATAAAAAAGTGCCCCTTGCAGTTGAGAAAGTCATTCCTGAAATATGTGCCTTGGTGGAGCAGATCGTTCCACGAATGGAAAAAGGAGGGAGGTTGATCTATATCGGTGCAGGTACCAGCGGCCGACTTGGTGTGCTAGATGCCTCTGAGTGCCCTCCTACTTATGGAGTGCCCTTTGATATGGTATTGGGATTAATAGCTGGTGGAGATACTGCGATCAGAAAGGCTGTGGAGAATGCCGAGGACAATCCAGATCAAGCTTGGAAAGATATTTTAGAATATGGATTCAATACTGAGGATACCGTCATAGGAATCGCAGCTTCGGGTACTACCCCGTACGTAATCGGCGGTGTGAAAACAGCCCGCTCGAAAGGTCTTCTGACCGGAAGTATTACCTGCAATCCTGATTCGCCGCTTTCCAAAGAAGTTGACCATGCGATAGAAGCTGTAGTCGGACCAGAATTTATCACGGGAAGTACCAGGATGAAGGCTGGTACAGCTCAGAAGCTAATTCTCAATATGATCTCCACCTCGGTAATGATCAAGCTAGGCAAGGTGAAAGGCAATAAAATGGTGGATATGCAGCTTTCCAATGCAAAGTTGGTACAACGAGGCACTAAGATGATCATGGAGGCAACGGGACTTGATGAAGGAACTGCGAAAGAATTATTGCTTTCTGAGGGCTCTGTCAGAAAGGCTACTGCATATTTTTACAAAAGCCAGAAATCGTAGATCAGGAATATTTTTGAAGGAGATGATTAGAATTGTCTAGATAGAACGTATCTTTGCAGCCCGATTAAGGGATTGGTTTTCAATCGCTTAATAATTTACAATCAATCCAGCAGGGATGCTGCAATTCTATGAAAGATAACAATTCAAAAAAGCCGTTTTTCGGCGAAGGAAAAAAAGATTCCAACTCTTCCAATTCAGGACAAAGAGGGGGTTACAAAGGGAAATCAGAGGGATTTAATAAATCCAAAGATTCAGGATTTTCTAAGTCTGGGGCAGGGAAGAAGCCTTTTAGCAACAGTGAAGATGATTTCTCAGAATTCAACAAAAAGCCAAGAAATAAGAAAGCAGGCTTCAAAAGCTTAGGTGAAAAGAAGTTTGGTTCCAAATCCAATTTTGCTTCCAAACCCAACTTTGGTCCTAAAAAAGAGCAAGGATCCTCTTTTGAAGATTCCCAAAAACCAAGTTTTGGGAAAAAGCAATTTTTTACCAAAAAGGATGATCAGGGCGCTCCAAAGCCATATAACAGGGATGCTAAATCTAGTAAACCCGGATCATCAGAAAAGCCAGGCGGACTTATTTATAAAGGACGTGGCAAGGATCAAAAACCAGTTTTCGCAGAAGGTAAGCCTACTTACAAGTCAGATAAGAAGGAAGCAAAAGGTTTCGGTAAAAAACGTTTTGTGGATCAGGATACTAACGTAGAAAGGCCTGATTATAATTTCGATGCTTTGCCTCAGAAAAAATCAAAACTGACGAATGACGAAACACTTATTCGGCTCAATAAATATATTGCCAACTCTGGTATATGTAGCCGAAGAGAAGCCGATTCGTTGATTTCTCAAGGTTTGGTTACCGTGAATGGACTTGTGTGTACTGAGATGGGCAAGCAGGTGAAGCGTACGGATAGAGTTGTCTACCAAGGGCGCAAAATCAATCCAGAGAAGCCAGTGTATGTGTTGTTGAACAAGCCGAAGGATTTTATCACCACTACTGATGATCCTATGGACCGTAAGACGGTGATGAACCTAGTAGGTAATGCCTGTGAAGAGCGGATATTCCCTGTCGGTAGGTTGGATAGAAACACTACTGGACTACTATTGTTTACCAACGATGGTGAGTTGGCAGCTAAGCTGTCTCATCCTTCCAATGAGATCAAGAAGATCTATCAGGTAACCTTGGATAAGCCATTAACCAAAAAGGACGAAGAAGCGATCATTGAAGGCTTGACGCTGGAAGATGGAAAAGCAGAAATAGATGATTTGCAGGTATTGTCTCTGGACCGGTCAATTCTTGGCCTAGAGATTCACATAGGAAGAAATAGAATTGTGCGTAGAATCTTTGCTCATCTGGGCTATGATGTGACTGCGTTGGATCGAGTTGTCTATGCGAAATTAGATAAAAAGGATTTGAAACGAGGGCATTATCGCTTCCTCTCTGAGCAAGAAGTGATTCGCTTGAAGTTCTTTATATAAATAGTAAAAGCTCCCGATTTGGGAGCTTTTTTCATTTTAGGTCAATCACTCTTAACCAAAGATGCTTTTGCGGTAACAGGTGATTAGACTACCTCTCTCGATTTATGAAATTTTGTTTTCTCAAACAAAGCCTTTCAATGCCTGATGTAAATCCCGCTTGGTAATCAATCCTCCCTTTCTCCAGAGGATTTTTCCTTTATTGAAAAGAATGTAATTAGGAATGGAGCGAACGGCGAATTGCTGGGCTAGCTGAGGGCTTTTGTCGATATTGATTTTTAGTAGCTTAATTTTTCCATCTAATTCTGTCAACACCTCATCTATAATTGGATCCATAGTCTGACAAGGGCCGCACCAGTCTGCGTAAAAATCCACTAGTACGGCGTCCTGACTTTTACTGATGATGTCTTTTGGATTTCGTTTTGGCATGGTTGAGATAGTGGTTGTGTTATGGTAGGTTATGTCAGTTCGAGTACCTGAAAGACGGGAGTGTAGAGGTTCGAGGATAATTATAGTAGAATTGACTTCGACTTCACTACCAGTGACAGATTGATTTGAGGACATCAAAAGCTGGTCAGTTCGAGCACCCGAGAGACGGGAGTCTTGAGGTTCGAGCACCTTTCGAATTCGAGACTCTCGTCTCTCAAGTGCTCAAGGTGACCATGGTTATGGTTCCAAACCAAATTACTGTCATTTCATTTTTGTATGTTCAAAGAATATTTAATACTCAGTCTGACACGAAATATGCTCTTTGTGATCCTGAAAATCCCATTAGGAGTCTGTGGACTGCCTGGTTAAAACTTTTCACAAAAAAAGCCGCTAGGTCGAGATCGACCTAACGGCTTTTGTTGAATTACTGTTTTATTAATTCGTCGCTGCTGGTGCAGCTGGCATCTCAAGACCCAACTTAGCTAGCACTAGCTCAGTGAACTTGTCTTCCTCTTTAGTGTAAAGAAGGATAGGAGCTTGTCCTGCAGACTCAGCAAAGATATGCGTGTAGTTATTTTCAGCAGCTACAGCATTGATCGCATTGATCACTTTATTCTGAACAGGCGTAAGAAGTTCACCTAATTTTCTCTGGTAGCTGATTTGAGTGTCAGATTCCATTTTCTGCAAGGTGCCTTGAAGGTCCGTTAATTCTTTCTCCTTAGCAGCTCTTGCTTCTTCAGTCATTGTCTGAGCAGCTTGCTGATAAGTCTGTACCTGGCGCTGGAAATCTTCAGCTTTTAATTGCATGGTAGTCTGAAGCTGAGTTTCGTAATCCTTCACATCAGCAGCTATTTGCTCCATTTCTGGCATCAAATCCATGATAAATTCCACATTGGTATAACCAATTTTTACATCTTGTGCCTGAGCCACGAATCCTACGCAAAGCAAGGCTACTGCGGAAAGGATAACTTTTACTTTCATCATTCTGTGTTTCTTTTTATTTGTTTTCTTCTATTCCCAATTCCTCCAGGATGAATTCCGAATAATCATGTCTGGGATCTGTATAGATAATTGCCGAAGGTTCGGCTGCCTTATCAAACAGCATAGCCAGATTGTTTTTCCGGGTTACTCGCTCAATGGCGTCATAGATTTTGGATTGTAAGGGCTGCATGAGTTCCGCTTGCTTTTGGAAGTACTGCCCATCAATTCCGAAAATCCGACTATTGAATTCCTGGGATTCTTTTTGTTTCAATTTAATTGCCTCCAGCCGTTGCTGGTACATTTCTTCTGTGAGGAGCACTTCCTCTGCTTTTAGCTGAACAGAAAGATCTTTGATCTCTTTGTCCAAATTTTGTGCCTCTTTCTTCCATTCGGAGCTGATATTATCAAGCTCTTGCTGGATGACTTTATAGTCTGGATGCTTATTTAGAATATATTCTGAATCAATGTATCCAATCTTTTGAGCTGCTAAAGGGCCTGCCTGAAGCACAATGAGCAGCAAAAGTACGATTTTCAGTGATTTATTCATGAGTTTGGGAAGTTAATAAGGCTTCGATTTGTTCCTCTTTTCCAAAGGTTAATTTTTGCATAAATTAACTAATACCAACTCTAAATCCATACTTATCTTATTTGTTGGCCAATTGTAAAGTGGAATTGAGATCCACTTGGTCTGATTGCTCCAGGGATTGGATCAAAACCATATCCCCAATCAATACCTAGGAGACCAAATGCTGGCATAAAGATTCTAGCGCCTGCACCTGCTGACTTCTTCAAGTCATATGGGTTGAAGTCTTGATAGGATCCCCAGTTATTTCCAGCCTCTGCAAAGGCTAACACAAAGATGGTTGCTGATGGATTTGGTGAAATAAGATATCTTACCTCCATCACATATTTATTATATACAATACCGCCGTATGGTTCTGGATCTGCTGATCCTCGAGAATCTCGTCCTGGAGTGATTGATTGATTTTCATACCCACGAAGACCAATGATTTCCTGACCTAAGGCAAAGTTGTTCATCGACATTCCGTCACCACCCATCACGAAACGCTCCAATGGAATCATGCCAATTTTCTTACTATAAGCACCTAAGAAACCCATGTGAGCTCTTGCGCTAGCTACCAGTTTATTAGAGCCAAATAATGGCGTGTAGATAGATGCATCAAACATCCACTTATTGTACTCAAGCCACTTATACTTTTCTTGATCAGTTGACTCTTCGTTTAAATTCTTGTTCAAACTCGCATATGGAGGAGTAAAAGAACCAGATAGAATAATATTAGAGCCAAATCTTGGGTAGGTAGGATTGTCAAGATTGTATCTGGCAATCGTAGTATTCCAGGTAAGACTGTTCGATGTTCCGGTAGGATAACTCAATCCAAATGAGGTGCCGTATTGGTCAAACTCATAAATCTGGAACTGTAAGGAATTACTAATACTAAAGTTGTCATCTGGCCAGGTTAATCGCTTGGCAAGTCCTAGCGTCAATCCTGTAATCTTGAAATAACCTAATTCATCGCCAAAGCTATCCTGATTGTAGAAATCGACCTGCCGCTGTACTGAGTGATTGAATGAGAAACTCAAAGCATTTGGTTTTTTGCCGCCAAACCAAGGTTCTGTCAAGGAAACGGAGTAGTTCTGGAATGAACGACCGTTGGCCTGTACTCTCAGTGAAAGCTTCTGCCCATCACCAACAGGTAGGGGATCCCACTTGGAGAAATCCTTAATGTTTCGGATGGAAAAGTTGTTGAATGAAAGTCCAACAGTACCTACGAAACCATAGAAACCGCCCCAACCACCTGAGAGCTCAATCTGGTCATTTGGTCTTTCTTCAAGTTCGAATGTGATATCGACTGTCGCTGCTTCGAAATTTGGTCTAAGATCTGGGTTGATTTTCTCTGGATCAAAATAACCTAAAGTTGAAAGTTCACGAATAGTACGAACGAGGAGCTCTCTATTGAATTTCTGACCTGGGAGGATACGTATTTCACGCATTACTACGTGATCCGAGGTACGCTCATTACCCTTGATATTGACCGAGTTTACAGTCACCTGAGGGCCTTCAAAAATTCTCATTTCAAGATCAATGGAATCTCCAGCTACATTTACTTCTACTGGATCAATCGAGAAGAACAGGTAACCGTCATTTTGATATAGAGAACTGACATCATCACCCTTGGTAGGATCGTAGTTTAGTCGCTTATCAAGTTTTTCTTTATCGTAAACATCACCTCGTTGAATACCCAGTTTAGCCAATAAGACTTGGTCTGGGTGGATAAAGTTTCCGTTGAAGGTGATATTTCTGTAGTAGTATTTCTGACCTTCTTCTAAGGCGATATCAATATTGATCTTGTCTTGCCCAAAGTTGTAAATAGAATCTGCCACGACTTTAGCGTCACGATAGCCTTTACTTTGGTAGAAGTTGATCACATTGTCCTTGTCGTTTCTAAATTCTTTAGGGATGTACTTGGATCCGTTGAAGAAGTTCAGTTTGAAGTTCTTGTTGATATAGTTCTTCACATCCTCATGCGAAGCAGAGTCTGTGTATAAGATGGTGTTCTTAATGTCTTCCGCAGTTGCGTCCGTCAAGCGTGAATACCCATCTTTGAACACACTTACACGAGCATGCTCCTTGGTTTTCTTCAGCTTACCTTTCAGTTTGGAGTCTGGAACTTCCTTATTGCCATAAAATTCTATAGCATTGATTCTGACTTTGGAATTCTGCTCTACATCAAAGATCAATTTTACTGAATTAGGCAGGGTAGTATCTCTCTCTTGTTTAATTCGTACTTCTGCATTCATAAAGCCTTTGTCCAAGTAATATTTCTCAATATTCCTCTTGGCATTATTTAGCACGTCGTCTCTTACTACACGACCCCTGATATTCACCTTATCTCGGAGTTCACTTTCCTGAGTTTTATTCATTCCAGTGAATTCTACTCTAGAGAATCGTGGTCTCTCAGTCAAATCGAGCAATAGCGAAATATCTTCGCCATCGATTTTGGTCACCAAGATTTTCACATCTCCGATGATTCCTTGACCCCAAAGTTTTTTCAGTGCATTGGATATAGCGTCTCCCGGCACCTCGATTTTATCATCCACTTTCAATCCAGACAAGGAAAGAATAGCGATTTCATCCAAGGTAGTTAGACCCACAGCTTTTATTTCTGCGATTCTAAAGGTTTGAGGCTTAGCGTAATTGAGCTCCAAAATATCGATTGGCTTGCTTGAGGCATAGCGACTTTGGCCCAAACGTATTTGCGCCATTGCTGAACTTGCCCAAACCAGACAAAACAGAATCAGTAAACTTCTTTTCATTAATTACTTAAGATTTAACTTGCTCACCCGTTTTGCCAAAGCGCCTTTCCCGTGATTGGAAATCGGAAACTGCAGCAAAGAGGTGCTCTCTTCTAAAATCCGGCCATAATACAGGAGTGAAATACATCTCTGTATAGGCCAATTGCCAAAGCAGAAAATTGCTAATTCGGTACTCACCACTAGTTCTGATCATTAATTCAGGATCAGGATAAGCTGTAGTAGCCAAATGATCAGCCATTACTTGTTCGGTAATGTCGGACACATTCAATTTTCCTTCTGAGACTTTTTGAGCAATGTGCTTCGCTGCTTGAGTGAGCTCCCAGTGACCGCTATAGCTTAATGCTAAGATCACCTTGAGTCCGGTATTTTTTGAGGTCATTTCCTTTACCTTCATCAGTGTGTTGTACGCTGATGGAGGTAAGCTCTCTACGTCCCCGATACTTTCTAATTTAAAGTTGCCATTCATTAGCATTGGAATCTCGTCGGACATGGTCTTCACTAGAAGCTCCATTAATCCATCTACTTCCGCTTTTGGTCTTGACCAATTCTCTGTAGAAAAAGAGAATAAAGTTAGATATTTCACTCCAAGACTGTCAGCGCCTTCTATGGCTTCCCTTACTGCCTTGGTAGCGTTTTTGTGCCCAAATATCCGCATAGCACCCTTTTTCATGGCCCAGCGTCCATTGCCGTCCATGATAATCGCAATATGCTTTGGGATGTTGATATTATCAGATACTTCCTTCATTCCAGCCGTCTCCGGTCCCTTACTTTTTTGGAGGTACAAAAATGCCATTTCTTTTCCGAATATTAGCCCTAGGGCTCGATTAATTAATATGCGTAGCATTTGGTAGTCATGAGGGTATAGCTAATCGTTACTCCTAAGAAGTAGTACCAATCCTTGTCATAGGCATTTCCAAAGTTGATTCCATAAGCTGCCGTAGGATTACTTGGATCCTGAAACCTAGGAATGATTGGCTCTGTACTGTCTATTTTGTCTAGGTAATCTGTAAAGGTTGGCCGAAAGCCTAATTCAGCTGCTAATGTCCAGCGTTCATCTAATTGGTATTTTACTCCCCCACCAAATGGAATTACTAATGTGCCCAAATCATATCTAGTGGATGGATTAAACGCATAGGTATTCCCTTTTGCAAAGGCGAAAGTATAGCCAATACCAAAGAAAGCGTAAGGTGAGAAGCGGAACTCGGAATTAGTAGTAAGGTAATCTAGAAAATTAAATTCCATGATTGCCGAAGCTTCCACTATCCCAGCTCTAAACCTACCGTCTCTGATCTTCGCCAGCTGATCAATAGGCTTAATGCTATCTGCTCCGTACAGGATCCCTGCCGATACTGCGACGCGTAGTGCCCACACATTGTCAAAATTTCTCCTGCCAAACAACGTGCCTTGAGGTCCTAGTTGACCCGGGTCAATTTTTCGGATGATATCACCTGAATAGGCAGCGACTCCTAAGCCTCCTCCTATATCGTATTTCTGCGCTCGTAATTCTGAAGAAATCCCCAGAAAAAGTAGCGAAAATACAAGTAAGTAGTTGAAAATCTGAAAATTGACCTTTTTCAAGACGATGCAAGATATGAAGTACCTAACGTTAAAAAAACGCATCTTAGTATTTAGCGGGTTAATAATTGTTAAGCTCAAATGGACTATGTCTTTTGGACTCTGATTCAATTTCTCATATCAAAACCCCAATTTAACTTCTGCCTAAGTGTATCGAAGAAATGATATTGAGGAAGCTTAACCAACATTGCAGAAAAGCTCTCCTTCTTCACACTTAGCTTCACTTCCGAAGAAATTGACGTAGATCGAGAATCCAAAGATATTAAGAATTTCTCTGCCCGTCCCTCTATTTCAAAACTGATCTCACTTTCATCTGAAACAATGATAGGCCGCACGTTCAAATTGTGTGGACTTACTGGGGTGATCACGAGGTTCTTGGCCTCTGGTGAAATCAATGGTCCACCGCAACTTAGTGAGTACCCAGTAGAGCCTGTAGGAGTGGAGACGATTAAGCCATCTGCCCAGTAACTGTTCAGGTATTTCCCGTCTATATAGGTATGAACCGTGATCATCGATGAGGTGTCACGCTTGTGTATGGTGAATTCGTTTAAACCGAAATTCAATCCGTTGAAGAGCTTTCGATGACTTTGAAGAGAGATCAAAGTTCTACTTTCTAGCTGATAGTTTTTGGAAGCTAAGTCTGCAATTGCATCTGAAATTTTTTCTGTCGCCACGGTTGCCAAAAAGCCAAGTCGGCCGGTATTGAGCCCTAGAATTGGGATCTCGAGTTCACCAACTAGACAAACAGCATCTAATAAGGTGCCGTCTCCTCCTATGGAAATCACAAAATCCATAGCTGCCATATCCACTCTACTTTCTAGGACCGAGTAGGACAGAGATTGTTTTCCATGCTTCCGAAGTTGCTTGTCAAATTGCTCCGTGACGAATATTTCGAATTGATGGGTAGTAAGTTCGTTGAAAAGTGACTTTACATCCGAAAGCAATTCTGCTTTCAGCGCTAAGCCATGCAGGGCGACTTTCATGTCCTAAATATCTAAAAATCTTAATAAGTTACCGATTCTGTCCTCCTCACTACTCACTCCAGATTCTTCCTGATAATGATCTATGACTTTGTATCCGAATCTTTCCAGCGTCGCTTTGATGTGGCGAAGTTCTGGCTGATCGAGTTTTAGGGTGAGTTTGATCTTCTTATCGTCTAAGGGATCAGTCGTAATAAATGAACTGAGAACTTTGGTGTTTTCTGTTTCGATGATTCTGGAAATCTCAGACAAGCTATAATCGGTCATGCCTAAGGAAAGTATCAGCACGCTGCCTTGAGATTTGATCGACAGACTATCGGCAAATGCTGCAATGGAATCCTCCATGGTCACGATGCCCAAATAATTTGATTCCCGATCCAAAACAGCGACTATATTCGAATTCTGCTCAGAGCTCACACGTAGCACATCATAAATATGCTTGTCAGAATACACCCAACACTGTGGATTGGCTGGTTCAATGTCGGCGATCAGAGTTTCTGGATCATTTACTTCGAAAATCCTTTCCTCTTTGATCAATCCTAAAAAATTCCCTTTGTCGATAATGGGAAGTACGTCAGTTCTGATTTCTTCCATCCATGTCAAAGCCATCCCCGTTTTGTCGGATAGCTTTAATGGTGGGATCAGATTGTTGATGTATTCGTAGGCGTGCATAGAAGAAAGATAGGGAATGAATTTAGATTTTAAAACGTCAGGAAGCCTAATCATGTTCCTTTTGGAGGAAATTATCCTATTTTCCTTCAGATTTACAACAGGAAATTGTTGTATAGAATCCCTAATACTACGCCGCCAGCGATGATTAAAGGGGATGAAATTTTAGTAAACTGAAGTAAAACATAAGTGGCGAGAATAAATAAAATATTCAAACCATTTGCTTCCATCGGCTCAAAGAGCAAATAAGCTGCCGCAATTAGCATTCCGCAGGAGACAGCATTTATTCCTTCCAAAGCTGCTCGGACAGGGCGGTATTTCTTTAATTGATCCCAGAATCTGATCACAAAGAAAATAAGGAAGATTCCAGGTAAAAATATTCCTGCAGCCGCAATAAAGCCACCCATAAAAAATCCTGCTGTACCAAACTCTTTCATGGAAAGTGCCCCCACATATGATGAGATACTAAAGGTAGGCCCAGGAATACCTTGTGAAATAGCATAGCCAGTCAGAAATTCTTCAGATGTCAGGAAGTGCTTGAAGTCAACAAACTCTGTATACAGATAGGGAACAAGTACTTGCCCGCCACCGAAGATCAAACTCCCATTTCGATAGAAGTTCTCAAACAGAATAATAGGCTGGTATTTGGTGATTGCACCCAGTGCTGCTGCTATAACTAATACCCCCGCCCAAAGATAGAAGTTGGCCCATTCGATTTTCAGAGGAGCATCCTTCTCTAATTTGGGCTGCTGCTTGTATTTGATAGAGGTGCTCAGCCCTCCGATGATCAATAAAACCGGGAAGATGTAGGGTGAGCTATAGAAGAATGAAACGAAAGCCGAAATCAATACCAGCACCATTGCTTCGGTGGTTTTGATGGTCTTACCAATTATTTTTTGCGCAGCAAAGATGATAAAGCCAATCGCCATGGGCTGAATAAACCGTGCAAAATCTAATGCTCCAGGGGTGTTTTCCTGCAGAAAATAGATGAGCATAGCCGCAAAAATCATGAGAAGTGTAGCCGGTAAAATCCACACGAGAAGGGCAAGGTAGGCGAGATTAGGGCCTCCTGCTCGATAAGCGATCGCACAGACTAACTGCGTGGAAGATGGGCCGGGCAGCATATTACATAGTGCATTCAGCTCCCAAAGTTCGTCTTCCTGAATGTAGGCCCGTCTTTTCACCATGCGCTCGAGTAGCATAGCAAGAAATGCCTGCGGACCACCAAAGGCCGTAAGAGAAAGCGTAATCGTGTCTTTCAAAAAGAGATAATATCGGACATGCTTTACCGACATCCCTTATTTTCTGAGTCCTAATTCCCGCAGTCGTTCTTCCAGGAATTCACCGGCAGTGGAGTCATCAAATTGTTTTGGATGTGTCGTATCTATGCAGCTTTCAAGGCAGGTAAGATCCATTTCAGAGCGAGGATGCATAAAGAATGGAATAGAGTATCTACTGGTATTCATCTTCTCTCGCGGGGGATTGACCACACGGTGGATAGTGGATTTCAACTTCTTATTCGTCAGTCTCTCCAGCATATCGCCTACGTTCACCACCAATTGGTCTGGAAGGGCAGTGATTGGGATCCACTTACCATCTTTTCTCAGAACCTGAAGCCCGTCTGCGCTTGCGCCCATTAGCAAAGTTATCAAATTGATATCTCCATGCTCCGCTGCACGTACAGCATCTGCCGGTACTTCCTCAGGGTTTGTAATCGGGAAATAATGAATTTGTCTTAAAATAGAATTGCCATGTGCGACTTTGTCCTCGAAGTAGTTTTCATCAAGATCCAATGAAAGTGCGATCGCTTGAAGCATGGATTTGCCGGCACTTTCTAAAGTGCGATAGGCTTCATTTGCATCATTTTGAAACTCAGGTAGCTCTGCAGGCCAAATATTTGGCGGGTATTCTGATTTGATCGGATCACTATCAGGAATGCGGCTGAGTTCTTGTCCTACATGATAAAATTCCTTTAAATCACCAGTATTTCTGCCTTTGGCATGCTCTTTTCCCTTACCCGTGTATCCGCGTTGAAACCCGATTTCAGGTTTCTCGTACTTGGATTTGATTTCATCTGGAAGTGCAAAAAAATCTTTGATTGAGCTGTAAAGTCTATCTTGTAGATCTTGGGATAGGCCATGGTTTTTGATCGCCACAAAACCTATGTTTTGGTAGGCTTCTCCAAGCTTTTGTACAAATGCTGCCTTTTGGCTAGGACTGCCAGCTGTGAAATCAGCTAAATCTAAACTTGGGATTTCATCAAATAGGATTTCCATGTGTGGATGTATTATGGTACGTGGTCTAATTTATCTTTAAAATTAAATATCTTTAATCTCAATTTACATGCTGCATGAATAAAAACCTGACTTTACTCTCTTTGATTTGCCTTTTCTCAGCTTGTTCTGCCGAAAAGCAGCGTGTGAATGAGGAAGTAGTAGAAATGCCTACCACTATTGATGCTGCGCAGACAGATACTCCAAAAGTGAAATTCTTCCAATATGAGGATCAGGCGGCTTATCCAGATGCGATTCTTGAATTGTACACGCCATTAGGAAATCAGATTTTCAAGCCTGGAAAGGTGCCATTTGAGTTTAATGTTAAGAATTTCCCTTTTGAGTTAAATGAAACCAAGGATTTTAAGCTGTTTAACATTTTAAATGGTGGAGATCCGGCAGGTTTTTATGCGCCAATATTCCAGCGTGACCTTACGGAAGGAAGCTACCGTGTAGTTGCATACTTGGTGGATGAGGAAGGTTTGGCATTAAAAAACTTCGGGAATTATGTGGATAGGGATTTTCAGGTTGGAGAGTCTAGGCCATTCCCTTATTCTGCAGAGCCTTACCTAGCCTTGAATTTCCCTCGTTCGGAGCAAGTATATGATGCTGGATCTGAGGTGATTATTGACTTTTTGGTGGTAGGCGGAGATATGAAGTTAGATGGGCTCAAAGTGGCTATAGAACTGAATGACTTAAAATATGAGATTGACCACATGGCCCCTGTCAGAGTAGAAAATTTACCAGTAGGGACTTATCAAGTGAAAGTGCGCTTGCTTCGTTCAGATGGAAAAGAGCTCGATGGACCATTTTCAACTGTGAGTAAAGACATCATTGTTCGCTAACATGCTTATCTTTGAGGCTTCAATTTCAAAGATTTTAAGATGCTTTTAGTTAATCAAATTCGAGAAAACTACGCCGGTGTACTTGCCGGACTTCAAAAAAGAAATTTCCCAAATGCGGAAGCTGTACTGAATCAGGCAGTTGAGCTGGACGAGTTGAGAAAGTCCAGCCAGTCAGAGCGTGACCAATTACAAAGCGAATCGAATGCAATTTCCAAGGAAATCGGGATGTTGATGCGTGAGGGAAGAGCTGAAGAAGCAGTTAAAATCAAAGAGAAAACAGCCGAGCTTAAAATTCAGGTCAAAGACTTGGAGGAGCAAAATTCTAAAGCTGAAGCCGATTTGCTCGCTATACTCTATACCATTCCTAATATTCCTCATGTCTCTGTTCCTGCCGGAAAAGCAGCTGAGGACAATGAAGTAGTGTTGGAAAATGGCAGAATACCTGATCTATATGAAGAGAAGCTTCCTCACTGGGACTTGATCAAGAAATACGATATTATCGATTTTGACCTTGGGGTGAAAATCACAGGAGCTGGATTTCCTATTTATAAAGGCAAGGGAGCTAGACTTCAGCGTGCCCTGATAAACTTCTTCTTAGACGAGGCTTTGGCGCAAGGTTATGATGAGATTCAGCCACCGATTTTGGTGAATGAGGATTCAGGCTATGGCACAGGGCAACTTCCAGACAAGGAAGGGCAGATGTATTATGCTGATGCGGATAACTTGTATTTGATCCCAACTGGTGAAGTGCCAATCACAAATATCTATCGTGATGTGATACTTTCTGAATCTGATCTTCCAATAAAAAATGTGGGTCATTCTCCTTGTTTCCGTAGAGAAGCAGGTAGCTGGGGTGCACATGTAAGAGGGCTGAACAGACTTCATCAATTTGACAAGGTGGAGATCGTGCAGATCACTCATCCTGACAAATCCTATGAGACCTTGGAAAGCATGTGCTCTTATGTGCAAGTACTTTTGCAAAAGCTGGAATTACCTTATCGCGTATTGAGACTTTGTGGAGGAGATATGGGCTTTACTTCTGCGCTGACTTATGATATGGAAGTGTATTCTGCTGCTCAAGAGAGATGGTTGGAAGTAAGTTCTGTTTCCAACTTTGAGACCTACCAATCCAACAGATTGAAATTGCGTTTCAGAGGAGCAGACAAGAAAACTCAATTAGCACATTCTCTAAACGGATCAGCATTGGCTTTGCCAAGAATCGTCGCTGCTATCTTGGAAAATAATCAGACCCCTGAAGGAATTAAGATGCCAAAAGTGCTTCATTCCTATTTAGGATTTGATATGATTTCTTAATTATTGGCAGTCGGGAGACGGCAATGATATAGGTCTAGGTCTGAAGTCAGAACCATAGTATATAGAAGCAAAAAAGCGTGAAGAATTGATCTTCACGCTTTTTTTTATCTCATATCTAGACTGTGTCTTAAGTCTAGCTCAGGCTACATTTTCTTCAAAGAGTCTTTCCAGTGTTTTCTCCAAATCTTCTGCATAGCCTGAGTGTGGCCTCGAAGTTTGTATGACGGAGCTTCTTACGGCAGTTAGCCAACGAAATCTAGAAGCTAAATCCAACGTGGCTATATTGCCTCCATTGATAGCTCCTGTGCATATTTTTTCGAATGAAGCCAGATTCAGGGCTATCATTTCTACATCGGCCAGAGGATCTAGCATCAGGAGTTTCTTAGCGTCCAGCTGAATTTTACATCCTAGAAAATCTCTTTTCCAATGACAAATTACTACTCCTACATTGATAAATTCTTCCCTTTCCACCCGCGGTACTACGCGAATGATGGCGTATTCATATAAGTGCTGTTCTTGCATCTTGAGCTTCTTTTATGAATTGATCAGAATAGGAAAGGCGGAGAGTAAGGAAGTCATGGTAAACTTGTCTGCTCTCCTCGGGATCTTCGGAATCACCACCAGCAAGCAGCCATTCGTCTGGAATTGTATTTACAATTGCTTGAATTTTATCAGGTGTCAAAATCTGTTTAAAGGCTTCATTCACTGTATCTAATTCTGTTGCAACTGGAAGCAGTACATGGTTTTTGATGATGGGGAATGGGCCTTCTGCATTTCTTCTCCAATTGACCCAGGCATGCTGAAACAAAAATGAAGCACCATGATCGATCAACCAAAGCTCTCGATTCCAAATCAGCATGTTTGTATTTCTAAATGTTCTATCCACATTTGTGATGAACATATCTAACCAGACTATTTGCGAAGCCAAATAGGGGTCCGTACTCATCGCAACAGGATCGTAATTAATAGCAGACGAAAGGAAATGTAAGGCAAGGTTAAGACCCTGGCTTCCTTTGAGGAGGTCTTGGATCTCTTCATCTCCTTCAGATCTGCCAAAAGCAGGATCTAAATTCGCGAATACAAGTTCTGGAACTTTCAATCCCAAAGTCCTCGCGATTTCCCCTCCCAGCAATTCAGCAATGAGCGCTTTTTCCCGCTGACCCGCTCCACGGAATTTCAATACATATTTGAATCCGTCATCCGCATCCGCGAGTGCAGGCAAGGAGCCTCCCTCTCGTAGAGGCAAGATGTATCGAGTCACGTTCACCGTGCGAAGAGTTAAGGTTTCTTCCATTTTAGGCTATCAGGTAGAGCTTTGTATCCAAAGTTAAAGAATCTGATCTATATCAGTTCTTCCACATGCTTTTGGATGTTTTCAGATAATTTCCTCATCGGCAAATCATTCGCATCATTGCCAAAGGGTTCTTCGATTTCTTCAGCAACTAATTCCAAACTGGCTAGCACGTAAAAAATAAAGGTCACGATGGGAGCAGCATAGTATCCTAGCGAAAATACATAGCCTAACGGCAAAGTGAGGACATAGGCTAGGATAAATTTTTTGATAAAAGAGCTATAGGAATATGGGATTGGCGTGTTTTTAATTCGTTCGCAGGCACCACAGATATCAGTGAAAGACATCAGCTCATTGTTCAGAATGATCAATTGATCACCTGTGATTTTTTTGGCTTTATAGAGATCATTTACCTTAGCAAACATCAATTTGGCTACTTGATTTGGGACGTGCTTATCCGTGTCTATCTCGGGCTTAATCTCTACATCTATCTTATCATCCAGCATATACAAGGTCACCTTGTTTTGGAGATGTTCCTTCAGTGCAAATGCATATATCGGGATAGTTCTTCTGAAGAATAGCCTGTAATCCTCATCAGTATTGTCTAGAATTCCTGCAAGTTTGAGCGCTAGATTTCTACTGTTGTTCACCAGTTGACCCCAAAGTTTACGGCCTTCCCACCATCTATCATAAGCGGTGTTTGTACGGAAAACTAGCAACAGTGAGATGACAAAACTTAGTAAGCTGTGCATAATAGGGATATTCTGCACCCAGCTATTTTCCCCGATTTTCATGTAATCTATTTCCAGCCAAGCAATACCTATCGAGTACATGAAAATAATGACCATGAATGGGCCAAGCTTGACTAGCGTATCAGATTTTTGGACTAAAAATAGAATTTTGAACCAGTCTTTAGGATTGTATCCTTTCATACCTTATTCGAAAAGTGAGTTTTTGCTGTGAGAAGGAAATTAAGAATTTAGCTGCTTTTATCACAAAGGACAAGCATCTAATTCTCAGAAATCAGTTGTTGATGAATTTTCAGAACCTGTGGAATCAAGAGTTTATTGTCTGTATTCTTGATCACAAAATCAGCTAGCTCGTTTTTTTGCTCGTCAGGAAGTTGCTGATTGATGATTTGATTTACCTGCTCTTCGGAGCGAAATGGATCTCTCATAAGGGTCCTCGAGATGCGGACTTTCAGTGGAGAGCTTACATTGATCACATGATCCAGAGATTTTTCACTTCCTGTTTCGAAGATCAAAGCAGCTTCTTTGAGTACGTAAGGACTGTTTTGCGAGGATGCCCAGGCAGCGAAGTCTCTTCCAACTGCAGGGTGCACAAGAGAATTAATTGTCTTTACCTTCTCGGGATCGGAGAAGACTGTTTTTGCGATAAATCCTCTGTCTAATTTTTCGTCTGAATCATAGGATTCAGCGCCAAAAGCTTCTTTAATTTGGGCTTTGAGCAGTGTGTCATTTGCCATTAGCCATTTGGCGCGATCATCGGCAGAATAAATCGGTATACCGAGGATAGTAAAAATTTTGGCGACCGTGGATTTTCCTGATCCAATACCACCTGTAATACCTACTAAAATGGGGCTGTATTTATTCATATTTCAGCCTTAGGATTGGAGGGTCGATCTGAACTTGATCAAGGTAATCTGGCATTGGTTTCACTTGGACGGTAATGGTGCTGTCTTCTTTATTCCTTTGGTAATAATTCAATACGGCTTCAAATTCCAGTTCTTTTAAATCAGATGTTTTTCGCTCATCTACGAGGTATGTCATCATTATTACCAGCTCTTCATCTTCTAAGCTGACAGATTTAGGGAAGTTTAATTTTTTAATTTTCAGTCGTTTATTTCCTTCCAGAAATTCAATCACCTCGAATTGTACTCTGACTTTCTCCTCTTGTACTTGTACCAAGTCACTCAGATCTTTAGGCACTTCAAGGCTAATTTCCTTGTCGACGGATTGGTTTATGCGATTTTCGTCCAGTACAACAGGGAACTCAGTGGATAGACTATCTAGGATAGAACTAGGGCCTGTGAGCGTAATTGTTTCCGGACTAAAAGTAATTTCGTCGATAATCCGAAAGTTATTACCCATAGAGAAACTTGTGGAATCTAAAATAGGCTTGACTTTGATCGATTCGATTTTGTTGATATTGAATTTCAGTGTATCGTCAAGTACGGAGACCAACTGAGTAGGGGAGAGGAATTCTCCCAGAGATCTTTTTAGATCATTGGTGAGAATGTAATTGGTAGCGGCGGGATTATTGAGCTCAAGTGGAAAAGCATCATTATTGAAATTGAAGTACTTTCTTAACAGATCCCAGCCATTTCCAGAAATTTCTATTTCCAGAGTTTTTGGTAGGCCGGCTACGGCTACAAACTCATTTTGATCGTAAAGGATGTCAACTGGAAAATCGACAATAGTATTGTAATCGTCCTTATTCAGGGCGTTTAAAATCCAAAAAGTGGTAGCTGCTGCAATGCAGAGGACTACCACTTTTAGATTAGAGAGTTTTTTGGGAGAAATCCTTTGTGAGGATTTGTTAGTTTCCGGCAAAATTCAATTTATTTTTTTGTTTCTGGCTTCCTAGAGAAATCTAAGGAGATTGCAGATTTTTCAACAGTGACTTTAAGGCCTCGATCAAGTTCAAGTACTACGGTATCACCTTCTACCGAGCTTACTTTACCATGAAGACCACCGATGGTCACTACTTCATCACCTCTTTTTATTTCTTCAATGAATTTCTTACTGTCCTTTTGTTTCTTTTGCTGTGGTCTGATCATAAAGAAATACATGATCAAAATGATAGAACCGAATAGGAATACTTGTCCTAAAATCCCGCTGCCACCTGCTGCGGCTTGTGCTAATACTGTAGAAATCATAATTATCTTTTAACCGGGCCTACTGGTGCGGCCGCGCCTGCAATTTTTGGAGTTACTGTGCCTTTCAGTTTCAATCGAGTAACTGTTGGGCTTGTATTAGCTTGGATGCTAACTGTAGGTGCTTGTGCGCCTGATTTTGCTGCTGAGTTAAATACAACTTTCACAAATCCTTCATCACCTGGTTTTACAGGAGCTTTGGACCAGTCTGGGCTAGTACAACCACAAGAAGCAGTGATATTAGAAATAACTAATGGAGCCTGTCCATTATTTGTAAACTTAAAGATGTGCTCTACTACTTGACCTTCGTTGATCGCGCCGAAGTTATATTCCATTTCAGGGAAGTCAAACTGACCTAAAGTAGCTGGATCAGCTGCCTGAGTTGCTTGTGCATTCACTGGAGTCACAGCAGTGTTACTTACTTCTAGTTGAGCGATCTTATCTTCAAGAGCCTGAATCTTGGCATCTTGATCACTTTTTTGGCTGCATGAAGCTCCCAGAGTAATCATGACAGCAAAAGCCGCCACATTCAAAACGTTGATTTTCATTTGTCTATGGTTTGTTTTTAAATGGTCATCCCGTCCCGTTAAGTATCAGGAGCATCGGGAGGAAACTCGTTTAATCGAATAACATTCCTTGATGTAAGGATACGGCTAGCTCGATTTCACAACGATTAATTATTTCCTTGGTTGATTTGGTCGATTAATTTATTAACATCGCTCAATAGGTTCTCAGCTTTGTCTTTAGCTTCAGAAATTACACGCTTACCTTCGGTTTTAGCCTCGTTTAAGTGCATTTCTTTCCCGTCTACTAAGTCGTCGATTAATTCTTCTAGTTCTTTCTTGTATTTAGAAAGTTTGAAAGAAAGGCGATCGCGTGTATTTGTTCCTGCATCTGGTGCAAAAAGTACCCCAAGTGCTGCGCCTGCGCCAGCGCCAATTAGGAATGCGATGAGTGAATTACTGCTCTTGCTCATAGTTATATTATTTATTGTCCAAAAGACCTCTACCACTCTTACGGATTTCTCCACTATCGGTTAACTCTTTTGCCATCACATCCAATAAGCCATTGACAAACTGCTTGCTCTTGGGCGTGCTGTAGGTTTTAGAGATATCGATGTACTCATTTATACTTACTTTGACTGGAATGCTTGGGAAATTTTTCATTTCCGCTATTGCCATTGAGATGATCACTTTGTCTGTAAAAGCGAGTCTATCAATGTCCCAGTTTTTAGTTTTTTGGGTGATCAGAGCCTTACTATTAACATCATTCTCGATGGTGAAGTTAAAGATATTTTGAAAAAATTCCTTATCCTCATCCCAGTTCATAGCAATCTCAGGCATTTGGCTTTCATTTTCCTCATGGAGATTGGCCGCATTTTTCAATACCTTGGATGCTAAACTTCTTACTACGGATTTATCTTCCGTCCAGTTCAAATCTTTTTCAGAGAAGAAATTTAAGATCACTTCATTTTTGAAAATGACTTTTTTCAGTAAATCATCTACGATGCTGAAATCCTGCTCTAAGCTAGGACTCTCTAGTTGAAGATAGGCCTGATATTGCTCAGATGGCTTCACATAGTCTCTAAACCACTCTTTGATCTCTAGCTCTATATCGTCCAGATTGACATTGTTTCTAGCAATAGCAGCTTTGTAACTGTCAGACTCACGAAGCGAAGCTAGGATTTGATTGTTTGGAAAATTCAATTCATTCCCAAACCCAACAGGATTATCAGGTGAGAACCTTTTCTTTTTCTCAATTTCTTTTTCTACATGCTTTGCAAAAGCTTGCAAAAGCTCAATAGCTAGCAAATACAACTGTGGAATTCGCTCTGCAGATACGACCATATTCTTTAGCAGAAACTGGTGATCCTTCTCGTTTGCCTCATGAAATTTCTTCAAAGCCTCCAGCACCACTTTTTTCACCTTTGGGCTAGCGTCACTTGCTTTCAATAAATCTTTGGAAGTCAAGTTTTGATCCAATAGCTTAATTGCATCCTCAGCATCTTTGTTGAGTGCAGTTTTATCTTGCACTTCCATGCTGTTCAGATCCGGCATAAATGAGGATCGGATAAAATCTTTGGCCAGGTTGAGGTTGGAACCCTTGCACTGCTCGTATGCATATAGGTTTTGAAAAGCCTTTACTCGGAGTATTCTTCTGTTTAGCATGTCTTCGAAATGAGTTGCAAATATAGACAATTTGGCCTGCCTATCATCTAGTTGTATGAGACAAAAAAACCACCGGAATCTAGGTCCGGTGGTTTTGTTACTTAATGTTGGTTTTCTTAGAAAGTAAGCTTCACTCTTCCGATCGCTTCAATTCTAGCTTTTGCTGTCTCGATAGCAGCTTGCTGAGCTGGGATATTCTCCTCCTCAGATTTATGTAAAATACCTAAACAGGTATCGTAAATTTTCTCTGTGTGCTTGTAAACTGTCTCCCTATTGTAGCCGCCAAAGTATTCTGCGCCTACGTTGATTACACCACCAGCATTGATCAAGAAGTCAGGAGCATATACTATCCCTTTGTCTACTAGGATTCGTCCATGCTTAGCCTCGTCTTTCAATTGGTTGTTGGCGCCACCTGCGATCACAGCACATTTTAGGCGATCGATAGTCTGATCATTGATTGTAGCTCCTAGAGCACATGGAGAATAGATATCCATTTCCAAGTCGTAGATCACATTGGGATCAACCACCTGAGCTCCTGTGGCTTTGGCTACAGCCTTAAGCTTGTCTTCGAAAATATCGGTAACCATGACATGAGCTCCTTCTTTTACCAAGTGCTCAATCAGGTATTTACCTACTTGGCCTACGCCTTGTACGCCGATTCTTTTACCTTCCAATGATTCTAGTCCAAAAGCTTTTTTGGCAGCAGCCTTGATTCCCATGTACACGCCGTAGGCAGTTACTGGAGAGGGGTCACCGCCACCACCTTTGATCTCAGGAAGACCAGTTACATGGCGAGTTTCCATTCCGATGAATTCCATGTCAGAAGTGTTCATGTTTACATCTTCTGCAGTCACGTATCTACCACCGAGGCTTTCGACAAATCTGCCAAAACGCCTGAGGTAAGCTTCGTTTTTCAAGGATGGATCGCCCAAAATCACAGCTTTGCCTCCGCCGAGATTAAGACCCGCAAGGGCATTTTTGAATGTCATTCCTCGGGAAAGTCGAAGAACATCTGTAATCGCCTCCTCTTCAGAAGCATAAGGCCACATTCGGGTTCCTCCTAATGCAGGGCCCAAAGTGGTGTTGTGAATTCCGATCAATGCCTTAAGGCCGGTTACTTCATCATGACATATCACCAATTGCTCGTGATCCATCGTGCTGATTTGGCCAAAGATTGAACCTTCACTTACTGTTTCGGTTGCTTTAATCTCTAACATGTGAACTTAGCTTTTTAGAATGTGTTATATTTGGGTACTCCTTACGATACTAGCCGATACAAAATTAAATACTTTTATTGGCCTTCAAAGGATTAATATGCCCAGTATTCCTAATCTATTTCCCTCATTTTAAAATTTTTATTTGGTGAAACCACTTTGGCGACTCAATAAGTATTTGTACAAGTACAAGGGCTTGATCCTTTTGGGGATAGTTTTTACGGTGATTTCTAATATTTTCGTAATTATTCCCGCGCAACTAGTCAGACTTGCAATAGATTATGTGGTTGAAAGTTTTTCTATTTATCGCCCTTTAGAGCAGGGTGGAATGGGGGATCAGGCACAGGATATTTTTCTAAAATTCGTTTTGGTCTTTGGTGTTTTGATCCTTGTGATGGCTTTGCTACGCGGGATTTTCTTGTTTTTCATTCGCCAGACGCTCATTATCATGTCCAGAAAAGTGGAATATGATATCAAGAATGAGATCTACGAACACTACCAAAAACTCCCATTGAGTTTCTATAGAAAGAATAGCACGGGAGATCTGATGGCTCGGATCACAGAAGATGTGAGTCGTGTCCGCATGTATCTAGGACCGGCGATCATGTATGGTCTGAATTTGTTGATACTCTTTCCACTCGTGATTACCTACATGATCACTGTCAATCCGATGCTGACGTTTTATGCGCTATTACCACTGCCGGTGCTTTCCTTGAGTATCTATTATGTGAATAATATGATCAACGAGAGATCGGAGAAGATACAGCGTAGCTTGAGTGGTCTGAGTACATTTGTTCAAGAGGCTTTTTCAGGAATTCGTGTATTGAAAGCATTCGTACGAGAATCTGATAGTGTCAATGATTTTGCGAATGCTAGTGAAGATTACAAGATAAAGTCCATTCGACTGACAAGAGTCAATGCACTTTTCTTTCCAATCATCATGGCGTTGGTAGGAGTGTCCACCATCATCACTGTTTATGCGGGAGGCTTACAGGTCATCAGCGGAGAAATTGGCTATGGCGTGATAGCCGAGTTTATCCTTTATGTGAATATGCTTACTTGGCCAGTAACTTCCTTGGGATGGGTGACGAGTATTGTGCAGCGTGCAGCAGCTTCTCAGACACGGATCAATGAGTTTTTGGATGAGAAGAATGATGTCTTGAGTACTGATAATATCAAGGCTGATATTCATGGAACAGTGGAGGTAGAAAATGTATCCTTCGTGTATCCTGACTCAGGAATTAAAGCATTGAAGAATGTTAGTTTCCAGATCAAAGAAGGACAGACGCTCGGAATCATAGGTACTACAGGTTCTGGGAAATCTACTATTGCTAATCTTCTGATGCGCATGTATGATCCTACCACTGGAGTGATCAAAGTGGATGGCAAGTCTATTGACTCTTATGATGTTTCTGATCTTCGTAGACAGATAGGATATGTGCCGCAGGATGTTTTCTTATTTTCAGATAGTATTGGGTCCAACATTGCTTTTGGAATAGAAGAATCAGACCCTAAGATCATCGAACAGGCAGCCAAAGATGCTGATGTGTATCAAAACATCGTGGAATTTCCAAAGGGATTTGAGACGATGCTGGGCGAACGAGGGATTACACTTTCTGGTGGACAGAAGCAGCGTGTATCTATCGCCAGAGCCATCGCTAAGGAGCCTAAGATTCTTATTTTGGATGATTGCCTATCTGCAGTCGATACCAAAACTGAGAATGTGATTTTGACTGCGCTAAAGCATATTATGAAGAATCGTACTTCTATTATTATTTCCCACCGAGTGTCTTCAGCTAAACTTGCTGATCAGATCATCGTATTGGATGATGGTGAGGTTATCGAGCGTGGAAATCATGAATCGCTGATGAAGCAGAAAGGGGTTTATGCTGAGTTATACGAAAAGCAAACTCAGGCAGGAGAATCCGTTGATAATTAGGGGTTTCTATCCGTAATCTTATCTAGAAAAAGCAGCATTCAAGAAAAAGTATATATCTTGAAGTAAATCAGTTCATTTAAACCTTCTTAATCATGGAAGAAAAGAAATCCACTACTCAAGATATAGAGAAAGTGCTCCAAGAAATCGGAGATAAGATCGAGGAACTCGTCAAAAAGGGAGCTGATGCTGGAATGGATGCCAAAGAGGACATCGAGAAAAAGATCAAAGACTTGAAAGAGAATAAGACTACGCTCGAAGCGGAGTTTAAAAAAGGTAAAGATATTTTAGAACGGGAGTTTAAAGAACGCTCGGAGGATTTCAAACCCAAGCTAGAGGAATCTAAGGGCTTGTTCAAAGAAGGTTTGAAGCAAATTGGCTTGGCTTTTAAGGCGCTATTTGGCAAAAAATAAGTAGCTGTATACTATTCAACTAACAAAAAATGCCCGAGGATAACCTCGGGCATTTTTTATTACTTCCCTGAGAGTGCATCGCATCGATCGTATGCAGGATCAAGATCAATAAAAATATCCTCCTTGGCCGTTATAAACCACTTACTAAGCAGATCATCTTCTTTTTTGCGAAGGGCAGCTGCCTTAAGCTTTTCGTAGTCATCCTCCATATTGGCGCGGTGTGCAGGGTATTTTGCCTTGTAATACAAGATTCTTACTTTTTTTCCATCTCGAGGATCATCAAACAGCATTGGTTTGGTAATGTCGCCTACTTGCATCGTATCGATAGTGAAGAAAAGAAGTGGATCTTCAAGAGTTCTTAAGGATAGTCGATTTGAATTATTGGAAGGGTCTGTAAAGAAGCCACCTGCATCGGAGGTAGTTCTATCATCAGAGAAGTCTTTGGCTGCTTTCGCAAAATCCAATCTTCCAGCTAAAATCTCAGTTCTTAGACTATCGAGGTACCTTTCAGATTTTGCTACATCCGCCTCAGTCGCTTTTGGAGACATCAAGATGTGACGAGTATTGTAGGTGTTACCTTTTATTTCTAACAGTTGAATCAAGTGAAATCCAAAATCACTTTCGATAGGATCAGAAATCTCACCTTGTTTTAGACTTAAAGCAGCACTTTCATACTGAGGAACCATTTGCCCTTTTGACGAAAAACCAAGATCTCCACCATTAGTAGCGGACCCTGGATCTTCGGAAAATTTTCTCGCAAGATCTGCGAAATCAGCATTTCCTTCGCCAATGTCTTTCTTGAATTGCAGCATCTGATCGTAGATGTCCTGCTTTGTTTGTGGGTTTACTTCTGGCTTCACCACGATCTGTCCTACGGTAGCCTCTGAAGTGAACAAAGGCAATGAATCTTGTGGGATACTATTGTAAAACTGTCTTACATCATTGGGAGAAACAGTCAAACCTTCTGTGATTTGAGTTCTCATACGCTGTACGATTAGTTGCTCTTTGATCACATCCTCGATTTCAGCCTTGAGCTGATCAGAGGTTTTTCCATAGGCTTCTACCAAGGTGCTTTCATCTCCGCCAAATTGCTGCATGACCATGCTGAAGCGCTGTTCAGTTTGGATCATTACTTCTGCATCCGTGACGATTACCGAATCGACTTCAGCCTTGGCTACCATCAATTTATTAATCATCAAGGATTCAAATATCTGGCATCTGGAAGGAGTTTCTTGCCCCTGTTGCATTTGGGAAAGCGTTTCTATATATGCTTTCTGTACATCTGATTCTAACAAGATATAGTTGTCCACTTTAGCCACAATTTTGTCAAGAACCTGGCCTGTTTGAGGGTCTTCTTGCGCAAATGATGCGGTAATCAGCAAGCTGGCAACTAGAGTGAATGTAAGTCGGTTTAGCAATTTCATGGGTGTTTTTCCATCTCCGGTACTTAGGAGACAGGTTTGTTTTGTGAATTATTATTGATTCAAAGCTATGAAAGTTTCCTCTTTAGCTTTTGGATTGATACTGATTGGATACTTTTTGCGTAAAGATTCCACAAGACTTTCATCCAAATATTCCTGATAATCTCGTATGACCAAGCCACGTGTTTCTTCGAATTTCTTTGGCCCAGCTGGACTGATTTCTCCCATAAGCACAATGTGAAGATGACCGTTAGTTTCGAGCTCTTGGTAGGACTCGTTCAAATCTACTTTAGACAAAACTGGGTGCTCGCTGTGTTCTATCAGCCCTGTTTCTGTTTGATAGGCCAAAGAATTACTGCTTTGGTAACTACTCTCAAAAGAAGCAATAAGCTCCTCTGAAAGTGGTTTGTCTTTAAGCGCTTTTCGTGCAGCATCCAACTGAGTCAAGTCAAGCACTTTGACGATATAGGCATTTGATCTGCCTTTCCACTGATAATTTTGAATGTTTTTTTCGAAATAGGCTCTTTGAGCTGTCGAGTCCAGAAGGCCTTTTTGCCAAACTTCTTCGTTCATCAGCGAGAATAGCAAAATGCCATCTCGATACTCTTTCAACAGCATGCGATACTCTTTATTGTTGGCCGCCAAATCAGACTCTTCAGCCTCGTTGAGAACTGCCGCCACAAATCGATCATACCAAGCATCGAAAACACTGGATTTACTTGGCAGGCTGATTTCTACTTCAAGCATATAATCTGCAAGATCTTCGGCAATGTAGCTTTTGCCCTGAAGCAAAAAGAGTTGATCGCTTGTCAGACCTTTAGCTGTCAATGCCTGTGAAAATCCAGCTTTAGTCGTGTTGGCTAATTCTGCTCTCAGTTTGGCTACATTCTCTTCATTCTCGTCGAAATTGTATCGAGACTTCTGAATAGCCATCACCTGAGACTGTATCATAGTGGATCGCGAATCTCTTAAGATTCTAGAGCGGATGCTCTCTTCCAGAGCTTCAAAACTTTCAACAGGTCTCTTGTCTTCTAATCTCAGAATGTGATAACCATAGCGAGTTCTTACAGGAGGAGAGACTTCACCAACTTCCGTCAGGGAAAATGCTGCCATTTCAAACTCAGGGATCATAGATCCAACGCTGAACCAAGGTAGAATTCCTCCCTTTTGGCTACTTGCAGGATCTTCAGAATAATTTTTTACAATATCCTCCCAGATGGTATTTTCTTTCTGGATCTCATTATAGATATCAGCCACTTTGCGCTTCGCGATGTCTTCGCCTGTTGGAGCATTTTCATCTATACGCACTAGGATATGTGATACGTGTACTTGGCCAGGGTTGGGTTGGCGATCCTGCACTTTGATGATGTGATAACCAAAGTTGGTCAATACAGGGTCTGAAACTTGGCCTGCTTGAAGTGCATAAGCTGCATCTTCGAAGGGCTGAACCATCTGAAGAGCAGTGAAATAACCTAGATCTCCTTTGTTTACTTGAGCTGATGGATCATCTGAATATTCTACAGCAAGATCGTTGATGCTACTACCATTTTTTATTTCATCTTCTATCTTCAATGCCATGCGCAGGACGATCAAACTGTCTTCCTTGCTGGCATTTGGAGGGAATTTGAGCAGAATGTGGCTGGCACGAATAATCTCCTGCATTCTAGAATATGCTTTTCTCAGTTCCCCCTCTTCTAAAGAATTTCGAATCAGGAAAGGAGCTTTAAGGTTTTCTCGGAAGGATTCAAATTCTCTGAGAAATTCCTCCGTCTGATCAAGGCCTTGAGCCTCTGCTTCCCTTACTTTTAATTTGTAATTGATAAAAAGGTCAAGGTTCTCATCAAATTCGTCTCTGGACATTCCTGTAGTGCCAGGCTCAGATTTGGTGCCTTTAGAAAGCATATAGATCAGCTCGTCTTTATCCACAGACTTGCCTCCTATAGTCAATAGGGGGTCATCCTGCCCCGAAGCTTGTACTATAGCCATCGCCGGTAAGGAGGACTCAAACACTAGGAGGAGGGTGAATATAAGTGCCGAAAGGGTTCGGTTTGTCATGTATTAAATGGCAGAATTGGAATGCAATTTTACAAATTTATTAGGATTTCAAGTCAAATGTCCCGAATACTAAGCAATTAACAAGAATTAGGACTGAAACCATTTGATCAGGCGGCAGGTGTTTGTGCCTTTGCTAGACTCAAATTCGATTTCATCCATGATCTTCTTGACCAAAATTATGCCTAAACCTCCTTTTCGCTTTTCTCCTTTTACTTTATCGAGGTCGGGAACCTCATAATCGAGCATATTGAAGGCCTTGCCTTCGTCGGTTATTTCAAAAATTAATTTGCCTGGGTTTTGTTTGATCTTGAGTTGAATGTAGTCCAGCGCATTGCACTTATGTGAATGGATGATCAGATTGGCGCATACCTCTTCCACTGCCAGGGTGATCTGGTGCTGGTCGATGTCAGACATATTCATCTCTCCTAGCGCTTTTTTCAAAAAAACACGCAGCTGAGAGAGTGCTGTAGTTTGACAAGATATTTTCATCTGATGTTTCATATCAGGAACTCAAGGCTGTTTTTTTGTCAGGATATATGCGGATAAGCTGGTCTAAGCCCAGTATTCTGAACACTTCAAATACTCGATCGGAAAGTGAGTAGATCTTCAAGTCGATTTCTTTTTCCTGGAAATCCTCCAAGTAAGACATGAAAACCCCCAATCCTGCTGAAGAAATGTATTCCAATCCTGAGCCATCTACTAAAATAGAACGGCATCCATCGGTTACCATTTTGGTAATTGCCTCATCCAGAATTACTGAGTTGCTGGCATCCACCTCGCCTTGGAGAAGTAATATATCGTGACCGTTTTCTTGTTGGGTTTCTATTTTTAGCATTATTAGCTGTCTTTATTTTGGTTGGCAAATTTCACCACCATAATCGAATAATCATCATCTATCAATCGATCTCCGCCTACAAAAGCATGCAAGGAATCAATAATCTTGGTCTGAATTTCAAGTGGGTTTAGTTCGTGATAAACTTCTAATAAGGTTCTGATACGCTCATAACCGAACTGTTGGGATTTTTCATTTTTGGCTTCTACTATACCATCTGTGAATAGTAGCAGTACATCGCCAGCTTGATAGGTAAATGTCTTTTCCTCTACGTGTTTTTCATATTGCATGTTTCTTAAAATTCCCAAGCCCAAGCCATCTATTTCTAAAAACGCAGATTTATGCAGTTTTTCCTGATGAAATAGTGTTGGTACATGGCCAGCACGTGAGTGACAGATACTTTGTTTTGCGGTATTGATGACAAAAATCGATGCCGTGATAAAATGGTTCCTTTCTAGGCATCTACTCAGAGCTGAGTTGGCTTTGACCATAAAATCCGATGGGCTCAAATTGAGCTGAATGAGACTTTGGAAAATGCCTTTCATCTCCGACATGTGAAATGCTGCTGAGGTTCCCTTGCCAGACACATCCCCAATAATCAAGACAAAGCGATCTTCGTCCAGCTGATAGGTGTCGTAATAATCACCCCCCACTTCATCCGCTGCATTGGAAAAAGCGCAAATATCAAAAGATTGATTGTGATCCAATTTAGTTGGTAGCAGTGATTTCTGAACACGCTGGGCGATTTTCAATTCCTCTTGATAGCGTTCATTCAGGATTGCTTGATTGAGCAGTCTATGATTTTCTACCGCAATACAGGCCTGACGTGCAAAGGTGCTGATGATGTTCAGCATTTCTTTGTTGAACCCATCTCGAACCTCTTTACACAGCACAATTTTCCCAATCACCGATTTGTTAATGACCAAAGGAACCAATAGCACAGATTCGAATTTCGAGTGATTGATGCGAAGACTGATAGGATTGAGGTTGTCTGTAGGCTTTTCTGCAGCCCATTCTTGCGCAGGTTTCTGCTGCTGGATCAATTCCAAGACCTCTTTTCTTGTTTTTCTATCTATAAAACGCTCTTGGATTACGCCATCCGGAAACTCTTCATTGCTCATCGCTAGCCAAGCTGCATCTGCGTAGGCAGCACTCATACAGGAATCCATAAGGATGTCCAGCACTTGTTCCTCATTTTCCTCTGGCTTAATAGACTGGCTTAAGCGTTGGAAATTGATGGCTTCGGTCAATTTTTGCTCGAAAACCGAAGAGGTAGGAAGGTTGAATAGTGTGACAAGAAAGCTGAGAACGGCATAAACTAGAACAAACCAAAAAAGAGAAGTCAGAAATAAATAGCCTGTCAGTATAATAGGATAATTCCTTTCGAACTCACGTGAGAATGAATACCAAAGGAGATAGCCTATACAGCTGATAATAATAGCAAGGAATAGCAGGGATTTCCATTTTTCCTTGAAAGTCAGGTAAGGGATCCACTTCAGATTTGTAGAAAGGATTACGGATAGTATTCCCAAGAGTGCAAAACCAAAGAAGAAAGGATAGTCATAATCGCCTCTATCAAAGAACACCAAGAACATACCTATTAGCATGGTTATTTCAAAAGCCTGCCATTGCTTTACTACCCGCTTGGTTTTTTGATACAAAATGAGGTGTTGCCATAAAAGAGCAGTGGAAATCAGAAAAATGGTCAGTAGACCAAAGCGAACATGATGGAAGAATATTCCAAGAAATGGATCTCTAGCAAGTTTACTTTCTCCAAGAGAACCAATAAATAAGTCAATGATAATATAGACCGCTACCGCAAAAATACCGGTGGAAGCTCCTCTCCAAATCAGATTGAGGAAATCATTTTGCGTGTTTTTAGCTATCGAATACTTATAAAAACCATAGACTGTTAAATAGAATGCCGTTTGCAAAATCCAGGTGAATTCGATGGCTATACCAGAATTCATTTCATTGATTGAGCCGAATAGTCTCACCAAATTCACAAATAGCATAGCAAGCCATACCAAGATGGCAAGTAACAGGCTAAGCTTTCCGATATGGATTTGTGGTAGTTTGATCATAAATGCGACGCCACAATAATACTCATTCGGATTGGAAAATGATGAAAGTCGTTTGGATACGGAAGGTAGTCAGTTGTTAAAAAATTCTAATTTTTTAGACTCAAAAAATCTTAACCTCATTACATACAAACCAAATCGTCGATGACATCTGCCCCGTATTTCTCCTCGATTAAGAGTAGGACCTTACTTTTGTTCATCAGCAATTCCTTCTTAATTGGTCCAGAACTCAATTTCACAAAGAGTTTTTTGTCCTTTATAAAAACCGAACTGGTTCGATCTGCAATGGTTTTTCCGACGATTAAGGGCCAATCGTGAACCAGAGATTTTTCCCTGAATTTCCCTTCCAAGCGATAGGCTTTGAGTAGATCATTGAATGCTGACTCCAGTGGAGCCACTTCTTTTTTTCTGCTAAAATATCCGTTTCCCGCCATAATTGAATTCCTGTCAGATGAAAAGTGCTGCAGCGATGCTATCGGCTAACAGTTTTCCACTTTTGCTCAAAGATAGCTTTTTATCCTTCCAAAGGAGCCAGCCTTCCGAATCCATTTGAGATAATATACCCTTTTTGGAAATCAAGAGATCATGCCCGAAATCTCTGTGTATATAGTCAAAATCAATTCCCCAAAGCGTACGCAGTCCTGTAAGAATGTATTCATTCAAACGCTCTTCATCTGATAAGTTATCCACAATAAATGGAGGGCTGCTGCTCTCCATACTTTTCAGGTAACTGGAATTGTTGGATGGGTTAGCTCCTCTGTTTTTCCCATCAAAAGAATGTGCACTTGGGCCTAGGCCTAGGTAAGGCACCCCTTTCCAATAATTGGTGTTGTGTAAAGCGAATTGATCAGGCTTGCCAAAGTTGGAAACCTCATATTGTATATACCCTGCTTTATCAGTTTGCTCTTGTAGGATTTCAAATTGCTCAGCCACAAAATCATCCTCTGCAGGCTGGAACATTCCTTTTTTAGTCCAGTTTCCGAGTGCAGTTTTAGGTTCTACCGTAAGTGCATAGCTTGAGATATGGCCAGGGTTTTGGCTGATGGCTTCTGATAAATCCCGCTTCCAAAGTTTATGATTTGGCTGTGGATAACCATAGATTAGGTCCAAGCTGAATTTCTCAAACCCTACTTTTCGTGCCTTGGCTATCGCAGATTTAGATTCTTCTGCAGAGTGTGCGCGATTGTAGAATTTCAACACTTCCTCATCAAAACTCTGAATTCCCAAACTCAAACGATCTATCCCAAGAGCCTTCCATGCGCTAAGTTTATCCACAGTCAAATCATCTGGATTTGCTTCCAGTGTTACTTCCTTCCAATCAGCGTGGTAGGTTTTGGAAATCTGATCTAGGATTTTCTCGATTAATTGTGGCTCAAGCAGGGATGGAGTTCCTCCTCCAAAGTAGATGGTTTCCAACTGCTTGCTAGGGAGGTAGTCGGCTCTCAGTTCTAGTTCCCGACAAATCATTTCAGTCATCTGGTCAATTCTATCGAGATTGGTGCTGAAGTGAAAATCGCAATAATGGCATGCCTGCCTGCAAAAAGGAATGTGTATGTATATGCCTGCCAATGTGAATTCTATTATTTTGCGAATATAATCAATCCCCGTCAGCCCTTTGAAAACCTCCCTTTTGGCATGCATCCTTTTTTTCCTTGCCGGAGGATTGATTTGTGAAGCGCAAAATAGCTATTGGCTCAAATGGTCAAGCGATGATCCTCAACAGGTTGGGGATTGGAGAGGCTTTGTCACTAAGCCTGAAGGCAGGAAGTACTTAGACTCAATTCAGAATTCTTTTCAAAACGAAGGGTATCTAAGTCTTTACTCGGAAGAGGAAGAAATAGGCAAAGATTCTTTGCAGGTGAAAATATTCCTGGGAACGAAATATCTCTGGGAATCAATTTCCCAGGGAAATGTGCCAAGGGAGTTTACCGAGGATATTGAACCTGTGAGCGATGAGTATGCATCTGCTTCACAATGGATGCGGCATGTGATTACTGAAGCGGAGAACAGAGGGTTTCCTTTTGCCGAAATAAAACTCGATAGTATTGAGCGAAAAGGAGATAAGCTTTCTGCAGTTTTTCACTATGATTCTGGTCCACTTATTCTTTGGGATAGCATAAAAGTAGCTGGAGACACGAAAACTCAGGAGAGGTACATTCAGCATATTACGGGAATTCGACCTGGGGCTCCCTTTTCCCAAAAGCAATTGGAAGAGGCTAAAATAGTGCTCAACCGCTCCCCTTATTTTGTGCAGACGCAATCGGCCACAGTTGATTTTCAGATCAAAAAAGCACAGCCCGTATTCACTTTACGAGACAGAAATACGAATGTGCTAGATGGGATAATAGGATTGCTACCCAATACCAATGAGCCCGGTAAAATGCTTATTACAGGGCAGTTAGATCTGGAATTGTATCATCTGGGAGGCAAGGGCAGGGACATAGCGGTGCATTGGCAGCGGGTGAATATTGCAACGCAGTCTTTGGACATCTATGCAAAAGAGTCATTTGTTCTGAACTCTCCTCTTGATGTCAGTCTGGGATTCAATCTGCTAAAGCAAGACTCTTCATTTTTGACTAGGAACCTAAGTTTGGATTTTGGCTATCACATGACCTCCAATAGCTACCTGCGGTTTTTTACTCGAAGGCAGGCTAGTGATGTCCTAGAAACAGAAGCTTATGACAATGCTACAGAACTCCCTGATGTAGCCGATTATCGATGGAATCAGTATGGCTTGGGTTGGGATTGGGATAAGTTGGATTCTCCCTATTTCCCTCGAAGAGGTTTCTTGATCAATAGCGAATTAGCGATGGGGAATAAGCGAATTATAGAAAACACGGGATTCCCACCGGAAGTCTATGTGGGAGTAGATATGAGTAGTCCGCAGTATTTCGGTCAAGTGGAGGTGGAGAAGCATTTTTTCTTTCGGCCAGGATGGGGAATGTGGCTGAAAGGGAATGGTGGTTTTATTCAAAATCAAAACCTGCTTTTGAACGATCTATTCCGACTGGGAGGACTGAAAAGCATTCGTGGCTTCAATGAGAACTTCTTTTTTGCGCGATCTTATGGTTATTTGAATATGGAGCAGCGACTTTTTTTTGGAGAAAACTCATTTCTCATGGTTTTTGCTGACTTTGGGATTCTGGAAAACCCGTACTTTGCACCTTCGATTGACAAACCTGTTTCTTTTGGCGCAGGAATCAATCTGGATACAGGCTCTGGAGTATTTCGATTTATTTACGGAGTTGGGAAATCAAATTTGCAACCTTTACAATTCTCCTATTCTAGGATACATTTTGGCTACTTAGCCAGGTTTTGAGTATGAAAAAATTGATCAGCAAGTCAATACTTATATGTCTACTGTTTTTTGCAGTGGGTCAACAAGCATTTTCTCAAGTTTTGGAGGATTATAATCCAAACTGGCAAGAAGGTGAGCGCGAGACTTGGTTTAGTTCAAATGACCGATTGATCTTGGATTTGGATTTAGAGACATTTCCATTAGCCTATTTTTCATTCGAATTCCCTGATCATTCTGTGGTATTTGTGGGAGAGAAACTGTGGTTTTTTACGGATCAAGACACTGCATTCACAGAGCAGGTGGGAGAGCTTAGAAAAGAATTTCCTGCAGATCAGGTAAATCTTACGGTTTTCAAAAGTGGAATTTCTTCAGATCAAGCAAGTGTACAGAAAATTTTGAAAGCTGCGCCCGTAGAATCCAGTTCGGGAGTAGTAGCAATGGCTACATTAAAAAGAGAGGTAGATAGACAAAGTATTCGTGATTTTTTTATAGTCGGATTGCTGGTTTCCCTGGTTTTAATTACGTTTTATAAGTTGGCTTACCCCTTCATTTTCGAGATGATGATTAAACCGATCTCATTGGTGAACGCAGAAGATTTTTCTGAAAGTGGGAGTTTACAAAAGTTTTTTTCAATAGATATTCTGTTTTATGTCTTAATAGTGAATATGCTTTTGTCACTTGCAATGGTGACAGGCATGGTGATTTTCCGACAGGAATGGTTAGAAGCCAGAATAGCCTTGAGTTTCGGCACACTTATTTTGCTTTGGCTAGGAGGAGCTGTTCTGCTATTAGTACTCACAGTTCTCAAGTTTACAGCCATCAAAATTTTAGCCTATCTATTTGATTTGGGGAAATTAGAATTTCCGCATTTCTTCTATTTGCTACGTTTGGTTGTGATTTCAACTATAGGTTTGTTATTGGTATGTGCATTTTTTTTATTGAACGAGTTTTCATCCATCAAAATGGCTCTAGAGCTCTCATTTACAGGGTTTTTCTGGATATACATCTTAGGTATAATGGGTTTGTTTCTAATTATGGGTAATAGGCTGGGTTTTAAGAAATACCATTTATTTACTTACCTTTGCATCGCAGAATTAGTGCCCTTTTTAATCTTGGCCAAATTGGTGCTTGATTTGGGTCATTAATCTCTGTAATCACCAAAAGGAATAATAGAAGCATGAGCGCAGTTACCAAAGACAGGTTCAGATCGGTAAAAAGTATTCTAGTATCTCAACCAGCCCCAGCGGGTGCAAATTCTCCCTACGTACAACTAGCAGAAAAATATAACTTGAAGATTGACTTTCGTCAGTTTATCAAAGTAGAGCCTGTGGTATCAAAGGAATTCCGTAAGCAGAAGATTGATATTTTAAAGCATACAGCTGTGATTTTCACCAGCCGGAATGCTATAGATCATTTCTTTGCAATCTGCAAAGATTTTAAAATCGAGATGCCAGCAGATATGAAGTATTTCTGTATCTCAGATCAGACTGCTCACTACCTTCAGAAATATATAGTAATCCGAAAGCGTAAATTATTCGTAGGTCAAAAGACTGCACAGGATTTATTTGATTATTTCAAAAAGCATAAATCAGAAAAATATTTATTTCCTTGTTCAGATATCCGTAAAGATGATATTCCAGAATACATGGAAAAGAATGGGATTGCCTTTACAGAAGCCATCATCTACCATACTCTGGAGGCAGATTTGTCTGATCTGGCTGATGTGAAATATGACATCCTTGCTTTTTTCAGCCCATCGGGAATTAAATCTCTAAAAATTAATTTCCCTGATTTTGAGCAGGGTAATACCAGGATTGCTGCTTTTGGGCCTACTACTTCGCAGGCAGTGAGGGATTTAGGTTTGATTTTGGATATTGAAGCACCGATGCCAAATGCTCCAAGTATGACTGGTGCACTGGAGCTTTATATTAAAAAGGTGAATAATTTGTAAAACATAGAATCAAAATCTGTGGTTATTCAGTTTAAATTCTTACAATAGTTCTTACGTTGGACGAAACCGCTATACAATGATTCAAAGAGGCCATGGAAAATACTTTTTGAGATACTTTATTCTCGTACTCTTCTTTTTTGAGATTTCTTCGTTGATGGCCCAGCAGGATCCTCAATTTACGCAGTACATGTATAACGGCATGTACTACAACCCTGCTTTCGCAGGAAAAGATGGAGGGTATAGGTTTTCTGCCTTGCATCGCTCGCAGTGGTTGAATTATACGACCAACTCGGGACAAGGTGGAGCACCAGTCACACAGTTGGTGACTGCGCAAGGAAGACTGGAAGGTAAAAATATTGGCTATGGTCTTACCTTAGTCAATGATAAAATAGGTGCTATAGGTAATTTGGAAGTTAATCTCCAGGCTGCTTATCACAAGAAATTTAATAGATCTACATTGAGCTTTGGCGCGTATGTAGGAATGTATTCTAGTTCGATAGATTATGGTGAGCTGATTGTAGTGAATCCTGAACCTAATCTTCCAAGTTCGGGAAAGGAGAGCCAGATTAATTTCAATGTAGGCGCTGGTTTGTTATTTGATGCAGGAGACTATTATATAGGATTGAGTAGTAGACACATCAACGAACCTAACTTTGATTTTGGGGATGGTTCTTATGCTAATCAGTTGAAAAACCATTCGTATTTGCTCGTCGGTTATAGGTTTAGACCTGTAGGGCAACTTTCTATTGAGCCTAGTTTATTATTAAAATCAGTGTCCTTCAATAATTTTTCTTATGAAGCTAGCGTTATTGCTACGCATCAGAATAAGATAAGTGGAGGGATTGGATTTAGAGGAGATGAATCGGTGTCCTTAATCCTTGGATATAGTCTGTTGAAAGACAATTCTCTTAAATTGGGCTATTCGTTTGACATGGTATTTAGCGGCGTAGAGGCTAAATCTCCTACAAGTCATGAGTTGATGCTTCGCTATACATTGTCAGATGTGAGTAGAGAAGTACAGCGGGTAATCCAGCGGACACCAAGATTTAGGTTTTGAAAATATCTGAAATAGAGCAGATTTGAGTATGATAAGTTTTAACTAGATGTTATCATTGCACTACAATTGGCAGGTTATTTGCATTATTGTGCCAAATTCAGCTAAATTTCGAGTCTTGAAAATACTTTACACAGCGTAATTATTTGATGAACGAAAAAACGTCATTTATGTATAGAAAAATTAATGTTCGCTTACTGCCCATAACCTTAGGGTTGGCACTGGTGACGCTTTTGCCGAGTTGTGGCCTTTTTAACAAGAAAGGTTCAGCTAGCGAAAAGATGAATAGAAGAGGAGAAGTGACGGGTGTACCTAAGCGTACAAACTGGCAACAGAATCTTCCTTATGATATGGTGCCAGTAAAAGCAGGGACTTTTTGGATGGGGCAGGCTGATGAAGATATCGCCTACACGCAATCGGTTTTGAATAAGCAGATTACCATATCAGAATTTTTCATAGATAAGTATGAAGTGTCTAACAATAAGTACCGTCAATTTTTGGAATCCGTAAAAAGCGGAACTTTGGAGACTGGTACTCCTACTACCTTGAAAGATCCTCCTCAATTGAATTATGATGAGCTCAAGCCAGATACGACAGTTTGGTCTACTAGCTTTGCTTATCATTATGGAGATCCTTTGATGGAATTTTATTTTGATCACCCAGCATTTGATAATTACCCAGTTGTAGGTGTTACTTGGGATCAAGCCAAAAAGTACTGTGAGTGGAGAACCTATCACCAGAGAGCAAATGATGATAGTGATTTTGATGGCCCAGCATTTCAGCTTCCATCAGAAGCAGAGTGGGAATATGCAGCTAAAGGAGGCAAGGAAGTTGCCAAGTATCCTTGGGGCGGTCCTTACTTGAAAAACAAGAGAGGTTGCTTGATGGCCAATTTTAAGCCAGGAAGAGGTAATTACATTGACGATGGCTTTGCATACACTGCTCCAGTTGATGTGTTTGCTCCCAATGGTTATGGATTGTACAATATGTCTGGAAATGTCGCAGAGTGGGTACTTGATGCCTATGCCACTACCTCTAGTTCTATTACTTGGGATTTGAACCCAGTATATGATGTTCCATCTGAGCCTAGAAAAATCGTAAGAGGTGGTAGTTGGAAAGACATCGCTCATTACTTAGAAACTAGTACAAGAGCATACGAATACGAAGATGTTGCTCAGGCACACATCGGATTTAGAACGAAGATGACGTTTATTGGCCGCTCTGGCTCAATGGATGTGAAAAGTTCATCTAGAAGAAGAAGATAATCTATTATCAAAAAAACGAAAACAACTACCTAACAATTTATTATATCATTTCACATGGCTAGTAACAGCAACTCATTTTCAGCAAAATTTTATTCTAGCATCATGCCAAAAATCTATGGCATTGGTGCTGCTATAGTTATTCTTGGTGCGATGTTCAAAATCTTAGATTGGACTGGAGCCAATTGGATGATTGGTATTGGACTTTCTACTGAGGCATTAATATTTTTCCTTTCCGCATTTGAGCCAACTCATACTGAGGTGGACTGGAGTAAAGTATATCCAGAACTTGAAGGCGGTGCGCCAGGTTCTCCAAGAATGCAAAAAGTAGTAGCTGGTGGAGATCAGGTTTCTCAGAAGCTTGATGAAATGCTAGCAAACGCTAAAGTGGGTCCAGAATTGATCGAAAGCTTAGGTAAAGGAATGCAGAATCTTGCTACCTCAGCTCAGAAAATGGGTAACCTTTCAGATGCGGCTGTAGCTACGAATGAATATGCTACGAATGTAAAATCTGCTGCCAAGACTTTGGTGGATATGAACGCATCTTACAGCAAAACTGCAGCGGCTCTTACAGAAATGTCCTCTGCTTCTCAAGATGCAAAAGCATACCACACGCAGGTGGTGACTGTTACTAAAAATCTTTCTGCTCTTAATTCAGTCTATGAGATGGAGCTTCAGGATGCTAACAGCCACGTGAAGACATTGAATAAGTTCTATGCAAATATGACTGCTGCTATGGAAGGTCTTACCGAAGCTGGTAAAGAAACCCAAGCATTTAAAACAGAATTATCAAAATTGAATCAGAACGTCAGTTCATTGAATAAAATCTATGGTGGAATGCTATCCGCTATGAAAGGTTAATTTCTCTTCAATTCATTTTAAAATCCATTAAAACTAAAAAATGGCAGGAGCTAAAGAGACACCTAGACAGCGGATGATTGGTATGATGTACCTGGTATTAACGGCCCTATTGGCCCTCCAGGTAAGTAATAAGATCCTCCAGAAATTCGTCTTGATTAATGATGGGATGGAAAGAACTTCCCAGAATTTTATCAATAAAAATACAAAGACCGTTGAGTCTATCGCCTATACGGTAGAGCAGCAAGGAAATAAGGAAGTGGATGTGCCAAAAGTGGCAGCATCTGAGGATATTAGAGAAGCAACATCTGAAATCTTTGATTACTTAGAAGCAATCAAAGAAGATTTGATTGTGCAGTCCAACGCAAAGAATGATGAAGGAAACTTCGTTAATGCAAACTTGAAGAATACGGAAATCACCGGTAATATCTTTGTGAATAATGGTAAAGGCGCAGAGATGAAGACAAGGCTAAATGAGTATCCTGTAAAAATTACAGAGATTTTATCTAGTGTAGGTCTTGGGGATTTGAAATTCGATGCTATTGCTAAGGATGCTAAGGACATAGAGTTGTTCAATAATGACAGGGAAGCGCAGAATTTGAGTTTTGAGAAACTTAACTTTGTGAAATCTCCAGTAGGTGCAGTAATTGCTCTGATCTCTCAGTATCAAAATGAAGTATTGAATATAGAAAGTGAGTCATTAACTGCAGTGCAGAATACTATTGGTTCATTCTTTTTCAAGGCTGATGTGACAGAAGCTAGAATTGCTGCTTCATCTAACGTAGTAGCAGCGGGTACAAAGTTCGAAGCTGATATGTTTATCGCATCAAGTTCTACCTCAGCGGCACCTACGATGACTATTGATGGTCGTTCGGTTACTGTAGATCCAAAAGGATTCGGTAAAATAGAATTCACTGTTACTCCAGCAGGTCAATATGACGAGCGTGGATTGGCAAAAAGAACACTGAAAGGAGAGATTATAACTAGCATCGGTGGAGAAGATAAAGTTCTTCCTGTGGAGTATGATTACTTCGTTGCTCAGCCAGTTATAAAGGTTTCCTCAGAAGTTGTTCAGCAGTTATATGCAGATTGTGCTAATGAGTTGTTGATAGAGGTTCCTGCTTTGGGAAATACTTATTCTCCAGAGTTTGCTGTAAGCAATGGGCAGTCTATCAAAGGATCTAAGCCTGGACAATTGACAGTTATACCTGGAGCATCTGGGAAAGTTAATATCGGTGTAAGTAGTGGAGGTAATAAGATTGGTACTGTTGATTATGATATCAAGCCAGTTCCTGCTCCTACCTTAGTTCCTGCTACATCCAATGGATCTGAACTTGATTTGAGCCAAGCTCAGGCGATCAGCTCCCTAATGGGACTTAAGATGCTCGCTAAAGCAGAACCTACTTTCGCTAGAACAATGGCTAAAGATGCCGCTTTCGAAGTGACTGGTGGTGAAATGAGATTGTTGAGAAACGAGGTTCCAAGACAGACAGTTCAAATCACTAATGGTAATAGTTTAGCGATGCGTTCGTTATTAGAAAGTGCTAGAGCTGGTGATGTAGTTGTATTTGAAATCAGACAGGTTACCAGAACTAACTTCAGAGGAAATAAAATTCCTTCAGAATTAAGACAAGTTGTTCCTATTCGAGTTAAATAAAACTCAAAGTGGGATTAAGATAAACGAATGATTATGAAAAAGTTTCTTCCAAAATTAATCTTGTCCCTGCTGATAGCAGCAGGCATTGCACCTCTTACATCTGAGGCGCAGATAGCTGCTACCAGTGTGAATCCATCAGGCTTTGGCGATCGTCAGTTTGATATGGACACCATCTACTCTGCCAAAAGAATCAGAGAAGATGATAAGATGTACCAGATAGGCGTATGGAGAAGAATTGACCTTCGTGAGAAATATAATAGACCGCTTTACGGAGCTGGAGATACAAAGTCTAATGGTATTGTAAATCAGATTTATAAGGCTATCGTTGAGGAGAATGCACTAGAGGTTTTTGGTGATGAGGATTTTACACAGCCACTTTCTATTGCTGAATTCCAAGATAATTTCTGGTTGAATGCTACCGGAGATAGTATCTTTGCCAAGCAGCTTTATTACTTAGATTTCAAAGAGGATTTTGTATTTGACAAGCATCATTCAGATATGTTATTTGACATCAAGTATCTTGAGTTGGTAATGCCTTCTGAGACGAATTCCAATGCGGGTCAGAAAACTATTGCTTTCATTCGATATAAAGATTTCTACAATTACTTCAAAGATCATCCAGATGCTAGATGGATTAACTTCCAAAACCAAGCAAAGAACTTGACTTATTCTGAGGCTTTTGAAACTAGGTTGTTTAGATCTGTGGTCAGAAGGTTTACCAACTCCGAGGATGCGTTGATCGCTGATTTGGTACCGCTAGACAGTCCAAATCCTGAGGTGCAGGCCTATGTGGATGCGATTAACTTTGAATACAAACTATTAGAATACGAAAATTCCCTATGGGAGTGGTAATATAAAAAGGGGCTTCATGCCCCTTTGTTTTTTTCTTTCCATGCGATCAAAGTCTTTGCTCGACTGGCACCAATTACTTCCGCAATTTCCTCTTCGGTTGCTTCACTTATTTTTTTCACGGATTTAAACTGACTTAATAACTTATCCGCTGTGTTCTGCCCAATCCCAGGTATAGCAGTCAGTTGTGTCCCAAAAGCATTTTTGCTTCGCAAATTTCTGTGAAAGGTAATCGCAAAGCGGTGAGCCTCATCACGAATTCGCTGCAATAGCCTTAAGCTCTCAGATTTCTTATCTATGTGAATTGGGTAAGAATCCCCCGGGAAATAAATTTCTTCCAAGCGTTTTGCTATTCCGATAATTGGCATCTGGCCATAAACTCCTAATTCTTTCAGGGCATCCACAGCAGACGATAATTGGCCTTTTCCGCCATCTATTACAACCAGCTTCGGCATAGGCTTGCCTTCTTCTAATAGACGCTTATATCTCCTCCCAACCACCTCTTTCATGCTGGCAAAATCATCTGGGCCAACTACTGTCTTGATGTGATAATGCCGATATTCTTTAACAGCTGGTTTTCCATTTAGAAAGCACACCATACTTGCCACAGGATTGGTACCTTGGATATTTGAGTTATCAAAACACTCAATATGATCAGGGATTTCAGGTAGGCTGAGGTCTTGCTGGAGTTGTCGTATTACACGATCCTTCTTGTCTTGATTCAGTCCAAGAAGTAATGCCTTTTCCTTTTTATAGTACAAAGCATTTTTTAATGAGAGTTCTATCAATTTCTTCTTGTCACCAATTTTGGGCACAAATACATTCAATCCCTCGATTGGCTCAGTCAATTCGATATTTAGTAGCACTTCTTCTGCATCGGTTTGGAACTGGTCTTGCAGTCGGATCAAGGCTGTTAATAGCAATTGCTCGTCCGATTCATCCAGTTTTTTCTTGAGCTCCACATTCTTCGAGGTAGTCAAGGAGCCATTTTTCACATGCATAAAATTGACATAGGCACTCTTATCGTCGGAGACAATAGTACATACATCCAGGTTGTTAATCGAGGGACTTGCTACTAGGGATTTGGCTTGGTAATTTTCTAGTGATTCTAGTTTTTCCTTAAACAGCTGTGCCTTTTCAAATTGCAAATTCTCAGCCTGATACTGCATTTCTTGCTTGAAATAAGTCTTCGCAACAGCTAGATTTCCTTTCAAAATATGTTTTGCCTGCTCCAAATCTTGTTGATATTCCTCTTCTTTTTGAAGGCCCACACATGGCCCTAAGCAATTACCAATGTGGTATTCTAGGCATACCTTGTATTTGCCTTCCGCTATTTTATGTGGCGCTAGATCCAGCTTGCAGGTTCGTATGGTGAACAACTCCCGTATCAATTCAAGCACGTTGTTCATCGCTTTGACACTTGCAAAAGGCCCGTAATAAGTGCCTTTTTTAGGGATTACTTTCCTGACAGGGAATATCCTCGGGAAGTTCTCCTTGGTCAATAGGAGGTATGGGTAGGTTTTATCATCCCTCAGTAGGATGTTATACTTAGGATGAGATTTCTTGATCAGGTTATTCTCCAGCAGTAGCGCATCAAATTCGGTGTTTACTAAGGTTATTTCTATCCTTCGAATCTCTTTGACCATTTTTCTAGTCTTGAGATTGACTCCTGCATTTTTATTGAAATAGCTACTGACTCGTTTTTTGAGGCTTTTGGCTTTGCCGACGTAGATCAGTTCATTTTCCTCATTGAAATACTTATACACTCCTGGATGATCAGGGAGACTAAGGTGTTCAGTAGGTAAGAATGAAGATGAGAGCATGGTCTAAAATTAAAAAAACAGCCTTGGATTAAGGCTGTTTTTGAAAGAGGATTTATGTTTTTCTAGAAATCATTTTTCTTAGCATCGTAATCAAAATCAGCAAATCGTTGACTTTCTGTTTCATAGACATCACAATCGATCTCTATGCTCAATGGACGATCTGGTCTAGGGAAAGGCCCCTTAGTGTAACCAAGGCTTTCATCTCCATAGACTTTTATCATATAATTCTGCCAGATCGGTCTTGCAGTTCTACCGCCTTGGCCTGCTATCCAGCTTCTGAAGTGAATAGCGCGGTCATCTCCACCTACCCAAACACCGCTGACTAGGTCTTTACTCATTCCCATATACCATCCATCGGAAGCATTCTGAGTAGTACCTGTCTTGCCACCTAATTCGAGTCCATTTCTTAAGTCAAAATTAACACCTTGACTGGTTCCACCTCTTTCCTCAAACCCTCCTCTTAACATGTAAGTCATTAAATATGCATGTTCTTCACTCATCGCAGGTCTTTTCTTAGCGGTGAATTGCTGGATTACATTTCCGTTTTTATCCTCAATTCGGTCTATGTAGAAAGGAGTAGTATGCTCGCCTTTATTGACGAAAGTCCCAAAAGCTCCTACCATTTCGAAAATAGACACATCATTTACACCAAGGGCCAAAGCAGGTACTTCTTGAAGATCACTTGTGATGCCTAGCCTTCGAGCAGTTTCTACCACTATTTTAGGGCTTAATTTCTTCATCATATAGGCTGTGATGGAATTGACCGATTGAGCCATTGCCTGTCTGATAGTCATTTTCTCATAGGTGAACTTGCCGTCTGCATTGTCAGGACTCCATGCTGGCTGATCTGGGATATACACTTCCACTGGCTGATCGATTACGCTATAGCAAGGGCTATATCCATTCTCAATCGCGGCAGCGTATACAAAAGGCTTGAAAGTAGAGCCCGGTTGTCTCTTACCTCTTAGTACATGGTCAAACTTGAAGTATTTGTGATCTAATCCACCCACCCATGCTTTGATTTGTCCAGTGTGGGGATCCATACTCATAAAGCCTGTTTGAAGGAATTTTTTGTAATACCGCATGGAATCCATAGAGCTCATTAGTGTATCAACTTCGCCTTTTTCCCATGAGAATACCTTCATTTGCTTCTTCTCATTTAGCTTTAGGTTGATAGAATCGGTGTCGTTTCCGTATCTAACCTTGAGCAATCTATAGGCCTCCGTTCTTTTTACAGCATCTTCTATGAAATTTGGAATGACACGATTATCACCATCCACCCAAGGATCCCGTTTGCCCATTTCTTTATAAAAAGCAGCTTGAAGTCCTTTCATGTGATCCGCTACAGCTTCCTCAGCATAGCGCTGCATACGACTATCAATAGTCGCATAGACTTTTAATCCATCACCATAGAGATCGTAAGCAGTTCCGTCTGATTTGAGATTTTCTTTCGTCCATTTTACCAAATCAGCCTTTACGATTTCTCGGAAGTAAGTTGCCAAGCCCTTATTCTGGTTGGCTACACTATAGTTCAATTCTATAGGTAAACTCGCTAAAGAGTCAAACTCAGCCTCAGTGAGCACATCATTATTTCTCATTTGTCCTAATACTGTATTTCTTCTTCGAAGAGAATTTTCAGGATTATATACAGGGCTGTAATAGGAAGGAGCCTTGAAGAGTCCCACAAGTACTGCAGATTCCTGAATAGCTAGATTGTCAGGAGTCTTATTGAAAAAGGTTTTAGCGGCAGTTTTGATTCCAAAGGCATTGGAACCAAAATCTGAAGTATTGAGATACAGAGTTAGAATCTCATTTTTGGTGTAAGATTTTTCTAATTGGGTAGCTACTATCCATTCTTTGGTCTTAACAATAAGCATACGTAACCCAGGAATTGAACTGAGCAATCCACCGCTGACATCTGTTCTGGTCTTAAAAAGGTTTTTGGCAGTCTGCTGACTTAGTGTAGATCCACCACCGGCATTTTGACCAAGTAAGATAGATTTGACAAAAACCCGCATCATTGCTTTCATATCTATACCGGAGTGATCTTCGAAACGAACATCTTCCGTAGAGATCAAAGCATTAACTAGATTGGGCGAAAGGTCTTCATATTTCACAGGACTTCTGTTTTCTCGGAAATATTGTCCTAGAAGCACTCCGTCTGCCGAGTATAATTCTGATGCGATCTCAGAATCGGGATTCTCTAGCGCTTTGAAATCTGGAAGAGATCCAAATAGCCCAAGGAAATTGATACTGACCATCCAAACAAACAGAATGAAACCAAGAAATCCTGCAATAAAGGCGATCCAAAGGAACTTGATTGTTTTGGATACCCAGGTGGATGTTTGGGGTTTTGCTTTGTTACTCATAGTTTACTTATAAGCGGACTTAAAGAAAGTCCTGTATTCTTCTAATTCTTCTAATTTTTTGCTTTTGCTCAGCACCTGAAAGTTTTCAATTGAAATCACAAATGAGTTTGACTTTACCTCATCAGAGAGTCCTTCAGATTTGAAATCTTTTAGAAACTCATTGTAATATACTTTCGCTTTTTCAGCATTTGAAAAAGGGCTAATGATGAAAATCGCATTCTCCCACTTATTCATATTTCCTGTTCTCAGTCTTTCCTTAGGGAAATTCTTTGAATGGAAATTCTCCAAATCTGCCAATAAATTCTTTGCAGCATCTGCTTGCCCAGGTTCCATTGCCAGCACAAAGATATGGGTGCTGTTTTCATTGTATTCGTAAGGTGACTCAGACAAGTCTTCATCTCCTCCATTTTCAGCCAATTCCTTATTTTCTACTTGGGTGGAATCAGCAGCTTCAATGTCTTTTGGATTAAGCTCCGCCAACTCTGCCTCGGATAGTAATGGTTTTAGCATAATCCTTGCCAATTCTACCAAAGCTTCATCTTGAGTATTCTGAATATAATTTTCCAGCCGTTCTCGATACCTGACACGGCCCTCAGTTTGGCCAGTATTCATAATATCCAAGAGTAAAAGGCGCTCGGTATTTCGCGTAAGGGGGAATTCTTCCAGGGCAGACTTTATAATGCTTTTGCTCGTTTGATATTGCCCAGCGTAATAGGCATTATAGGCTATTTCGTATCTTTTTGAAGACTCTACATAAGCCAAATTACCAGAGGCTGCATCTGGATTATTTACCGAAAAAGTATATTGAGAGTCCGGATACTCTCGATTCAGACCTGTGACGTATTGCTGTGAATTTCCTCCCAGATCTTTTTGCGCCAAGTATAATAAATAGTAAGCTTCAGGCTTTCTGGAGGAGTTAGGATACTCCCGAACCAAGGTTTCTAAATAATCTATGCTTTGCACCGTTTCTTTCAAATCAAAATATAGGAGTTTCCCCAATTCGAAATAAGACTCCTCTAGTTCATGATTTAGGGTTTCTATTTGCTCTGGAGAATTGGGGATATTTGCCAATAGATCTTCTACGGTTGGAAGTTGAGAGACAAGACTTTCTTTTTCAGTCCCCGTTGAATCATTTTCTGAAGGCTCCGGGATCGTAGGTTCTGTACTTTGGAAGCTCACTGCGCTTCTCCTCCAGTTGTCTTGTAAGGGTCTGTTTCCCCAAGTACGTCGGAAATCTATCGCTCCCTGCTGCATAGCTACCCCATTATCAAAATAAAATGACGAGCCCGAGCCTCTATCACTGAATGCTAATAGATTGTCAAAAATACTGGTGTTTTTGGGCTGCTGAAGTGCTTGTGCCTCGCTTATCAGTCGTTCTTCTTCCGATTGGATGTAATTTTCAGCGACTAGTTTTTGCTCGTCGGGAGTCAAGCTTGCTAAGCTGAGCAGACTATCATTCCCTTGAATTCGCTCATAATGGAAAACATACTGATCAAGAGATTCTTTTTGACTTGTGATTTGGATAGCGACTGGATCAGATTCATTGATAAAAGTGAGTGCGGAATCTAGGTAATACTTGGAGGCTCTATAATCGTGAAATTCATCAAGATTTATTACCGCCAGTTTCTGATAAATATAGCCTTTCACCCGTGGGTTGCTCCCTGGTTCCTTAGCCGCCTGATGTAGTAGATCTAAAGTGAGCTCGGTATCACCCTGCTTCTGCTCAAATAAAGCCCTTTCGTAAATAACTACGTCTTTTAAATCTTTGTTTTTAGGATCTTCATATAGATCGTCATAGTACTTTCGGACTTTCTTGAGATCCTTTGAAGCATTCAGTTCTGCTACTTGTTGGGCGTATAGCTGCGCATAGAAGCTGCGCTCATAAGGAGGATTTCCTTCTAAGGCCTTGCCATAGTACTCGTGCGCCAATGCATCGAACCCTTCTCGCTGGTAGCGCTGTGCTAGAATGAAGTTAATTCTAGACTCTTCTTTCTTATTTTGAGAATATTCTATTGCCTTATCCAAAGCCCCAATTACACCACTTTTATCACCTCTTTTTTCATAGTAATAAGCGAGTGTTCTATAGAGTTCATAGCGGTTCTTCTCGGATATCTTACTTTCCTTAGAAAGATAATCAATGGTGAAGTTTGCGTTTTCAAATTCTCCTTGATCCACATAGAGACGAAGTAAGGTGATCAAAGTCTGATGTCTCAGGTCCGGGGTTTTGGAGTTTACATTGATATATTTAAAGGTGTTCTGCGCATCATCAAAGTGCGATTGATAATAATCGAGCTTCCCGAGTATATAGTAACTGTCATCAACCCATTTACTGATTTTATGCCATTCGATGGCTTTTGAAGCTAATTCCCGGGAAGATTGAAGTTTTTCTGAATTAGCCTGGATAGTCGCAGAATCGAAGGGAATAAATACTGGAAGTATCTGAGTGTAGTCCTCTTTGTAATTTTGGAAAACTTCCGTTTCTACCTCTTGCAATTTGACATCCGCAAGATAATAGGCATTGAAATGTGCAGTGACATTATGAAATGTCCTGTTTGTAAAGGTGTTGCGTTCGGAAGAACACGCTCCGCTAAAAAGTAAAATGACTATCGCTAGTCTAGAAAATATTCTCATGAGTGGTTTTGCCCAATTCAAGTAGCAAAATAGGTTTTTTGCTTTACTTAGTGAACGAATTCACTGGTCTATTATTTGTATCGTTTAAACTCAGTATCATTTACCTCAAGATTTTTAATAAATTAAGACTTCTACAGCAGCAATTATGAGCCAAGATCACAAAGATACAAAACCAAAAAGTACCCCAGTTTATGTAAAATACATTGGGCTTTCTTTCCAGCTTTTTGGGATAATAGGAGCAGGCACATGGTTTGGATGGTGGCTTCAACAGCGATCTGACATGAAGTTTCCAGTATGGTTACTAGTATTTTGTTTTCTGTCGATAATCTTGGCTTTCTACCAGCTGTGGATGTCGATGAAGCAGGATAATAAGTGAGTTAATAAAAATGCGCTAATTTTGCAGGCAAAAGTCAAAAACTATGCGCTTGCCAAAAAACATGCACCTTCAATTCCTGCTTTTCTCAGCTGCAGTTGCGGGGTTGATCGGTTTATTTTGTGTTTTATTGCCTGATATTGTACACGAAAAAATCTGGAACATTTATTTTTTCATGGTAATTATGTCTTTTTTGATCAGCTTATTGAATGGGTTTCTCTTGAAATCATTTGCTGAAAATTTCTTCAATATCATGGTTTTAGCTATGATTCTGAGATTTATAGCCACAATAGTGTTTATAGGAATAGCTGTTTGGCCAGGAATGGAGAATATTATTTTGTTTATAGCAGATTTCTTCGTGGTTTTTTTGTTCTACTTAGTTTTTGATATCTACACCTTTCTGTCTAACTTGCGCCCGATTTCAAAGTAGCCCTCAAAAAAAAGAGTTAATGAAGCGTAAATTACTGGCCCTAAGTCTTTTAATTTCAGCATTTTTGCTTGTTTTTAATAGCACCACTTTCGCCGCAGGGCAAGAAGAAGACAAGACTAGCTTCATCATGCATCACGTGAAGGATTCGCATGAGTGGCATTTGGTGACTTTGGGGCATACTCATGTTACTTTGCCACTTCCAGTGATCGTATATTCTGGTGATCGTGGTTTGGAGTTTTTCAAATCTTCTGATTTCCAAAATCACGAAACACATGCATTTGGTGAAGCTTATGCACATGAAGGGTATTTCATCGATGAGCACGATCACCTAGGTAGATCGGATGGAGGTAGCTTTATAGAATTCTCTATTACCAAGAACGTGGTGATGCTATTTATAGTCTTGATCGTCGTAGGTTGGTTGGCACTTTCTGCTGCTTCATTCTATAAGAAAAATGGTGCTGTAGCTCCAAAAGGGGCTGCTGCTATCATAGAGCCGATCGTTATTTTCGTAAGAGATGACATCGCAAAAGAGTCTATTGGTCCACAGTACAAGCGTTTTGTACCATATTTGATTACACTTTTCCTTTTTGTATGGTTTGGTAATTTACTAGGGCTTATCCCCGGTGCTGCCAACATGACTGGAAATATTGCGGTAACTTTTGTATTGGCGATCTTGACCTTCATCATTACCAATGTGAATGGAAATAAGGATTACTGGAAGCACGTCTTTATGACGCCAGGTGTTCCGCCATTGATGTTGTTGATCATTGTTCCTGTAGAGATTATCGGTTTGTTTACCAAGCCTTTCGCCTTGATGGTTCGTCTTTTTGTAGCGATCACAGCAGGACACATTGTAATCCTAGGCTTTATAGCTTTGGCCTTTATCTTCGAATCGTATACTATTGGTGTCGCTAGTACACTGATGGTTACCTTTATAAATCTAATTGAGTTGTTAGTAGCCACTATTCAGGCATATGTATTTACGTTGTTCTCAGCGATGTACATAGGTTCTGCGGTAGCTGAGCATGCTCATGCAGATCATTAATTTTAGTAATTTCTTTGTTCAATTTATAAATTCAAACTTATGTTAACTATTATCTTGTTGACTGCTGGTTACGCTCTAATGGGAGCTGGTATCGGTGCAGGTATTGTTGCGATTGGCGCAGGCCTAGGTATCGGTCGTATTGGTGGTCAGGCTATGGAAGCTATTGCTCGTCAGCCAGAAGCTGCTGGTAAAATCCAGGGTGCAATGTTGATTATTGCAGCCTTGATTGAGGTAGTTTCTCTATTCGCAGCAGTTATCTGTTTGTTGATCGCGCTAAACATCGCGGAGATCGCTTAATTTACTTTGAAAAGGGATTGGCGTTTGGCCTTTCCCTTTTCTTTCTTCTATTGAACAATCTGAAATAAAACATACCCCATGGATTTAATCACACCAGGTACCGGTCTTATTTTCTGGCAATTATTTGGCTTTTTAGGCCTACTTTTCATTCTAATCAAGTTTGCATGGAAGCCTATGCTAGCGGCCTTGGAGGAAAGAGAAAGCAGCATCAATAATGCATTGAAAGCAGCTGAAACAGCTAGAAATGAAATGGCAAATTTGAAAGCTGAGAATGAGAAACTTCTTGCTGATGCTAGACTGGAAAGAGATACTATTTTGAAGAAAGCACAAGATGCTTCTGTAAAAATGATCGATGATGCAAAGAACGATGCTGTAAAAGCTGGTGCTTTGATGATCGAAAATGCCAAAGCAGTCATTGAAACTGAGAAAAAAGCTGCCTTGGCAGACGTGAAATCTCAAGTTGCTGCTTTGTCTCTAGAGGTTACAGAGAAATTATTGAGAAAAAATCTATCTGACGACAAGTCTCAAAAGGATTTGGTAGATGGATTTATCAAAGAACTTAAGCTTAACTAATACTCCTCCATGTCAAACCAGAGAGTAGCATCCCGCTATGCCAAGTCAATCATGGAACTTTCTTTGGAAAAAGGAAGACTAGAGGAGGTGCACACAGATTTTCTAAGGCTAACTGCCTTGGCAGATAGCAATCACGAGTTGAGCGCGGTTCTAAAGAATCCAATTGTCAATTCTGATAAGAAACTGAATGTGCTGAAAGCGCTTTTTGCTAAAGGAGCTGATCCACTTACATTGACTTTCTTCGAGATTGTTTCGCGTAAGAATAGAGAAGAAATTCTGCTAGATGTAGCAAAGGAATTTGAAAACCAGTATAATCTACATAAATCTATTCAGGTAGCTGAAGTGACTACTACGTTCCCTATCGGTGACAAACTACGTAAGGAGTTTGCGGAAGTGGTGAAGGAGATTTCCGGTAAGCAATCAGTACAATTGGTGGAGAAAATAGATCCAGCCTTGATAGGTGGATATATTTTGAAAGTAAATGACCGTCAGCTTGACGAGTCGTTGAGTAGCAAACTGAGACAGTTGAAAACTCAGTTTATCCAAAATCATTACGAAAGTAAAATCTAATCAAAAGCATTAATCTTAATATATCATGGCAGAAGTAAGACCTGATGAAGTTTCGGCAATTTTAAGAGAGCAACTCTCTGGTGCAAGAACCGAAGCAGAACTCGAAGAAGTGGGTACAGTCCTTCAAGTGGGGGATGGTGTAGCTCGTATCTATGGACTTTCTAAGGCGCAGTCCGGTGAATTGCTCGAATTCGACAATGGTCTGAAAGCAATGGTTCTGAACCTTGAAGAAGACAATGTAGGAGCTGTACTTTTCGGTGATTCCAAATCTGTAAAAGAAGGAGATACCGTAAAAAGAACAAAAAGAATTGCCTCTATTCAAGTAGGTGAAGGAATGCTAGGCCGTGTAGTGGATACCTTGGGTAATCCTATTGACGGTAAAGGCCCTATCACTGGTGAGTTGTACGAGATGCCATTGGAACGTAAAGCTCCAGGTGTAATCTATCGTCAGCCAGTAACTGAGCCTCTTCAAACAGGTATCAAATCTATCGATGCGATGATTCCAATCGGTAGAGGACAAAGAGAATTAGTAATTGGTGACCGTCAGACTGGTAAGACAGCGGTAGTTATCGATGCTATCTTGAACCAAAAAGAATTTTACGATAAAGGTGAGCCAGTTTTCTGTATCTACGTTGCAATCGGTCAGAAAGCATCTACCGTAGCAGGTGTAGTAGCAGCTTTGGAAAAAGGCGGTGCACTTCCATATACAGTAGTTGTAGCTTCTCCAGCATCTGAGCCAGCTCCAATGCAGTTCTTTGCGCCATTTACAGGTGCTTCGATCGGTGAATTTTTCAGAGATACAGGTCGTCCAGCATTGGTTGTCTATGATGATCTTTCTAAGCAAGCAGTAGCTTACCGTGAGGTATCTCTACTTTTGAGAAGACCTCCAGGACGTGAAGCATATCCAGGTGATGTATTCTACCTTCACTCAAGATTGCTTGAAAGAGCGGCCAAAATCAATAAATCTGATAAGATCGCTAGTGAAATGAACGATTTGCCAGATTCTATTAAGCATTTGGTAAAAGGAGGCGGGTCTTTGACTGCACTTCCTATTATCGAAACTCAAGCTGGTGATGTTTCTGCATATATCCCGACTAACGTAATCTCTATTACAGATGGTCAGATCTTCTTGGAGACTAACTTGTTCAACTCTGGTATCCGTCCTGCGATTAACGTAGGTATCTCGGTATCTAGAGTAGGTGGTAACGCACAGATCAAAGCAATGAAGAAAATTGCCGGTACTCTGAAATTGGATCAGGCAGCTTTCCGTGAATTGGAAGCATTCTCTAAGTTTGGTTCTGATCTAGATGCAACTACCAAGCGTACAATCGAAAGAGGTAGAAGAAACCAAGAAATCTTGAAGCAGGCGCAGTACTCACCAGTACCAGTAGCGCATCAGGTAGCTATCATTTATGCCTCTACAAAAGGCTTGATGGACACAGTTCCTGTAGAAAATGCTAGAGCTTTTGAAAAAGAATTCTATACACTTTTGGATACTTCTTATCCTGAGGCGCTTCAACTGATCCTAAAAGGTGATGTGGATGGAGCTGGTAAAGTTCTTTCTAAGGCAGCTGCAGAATTGGCTCCTAAGTTCTCTAAATAATTGATTTGAATTCCGGAAGGCGAAAGTCTTCCGGTTAGTTAATACCCAAGCACAAAGCAAGCAAGATGGCTAACCTTAAGGAAGTAAAGGAACGGATAACCTCAGTAGTCTCTACTCAGCAGATTACTAAGGCCATGAAAATGGTTTCCGCCGCCAAACTTAGAAGAGCGCAGGATAAAATCGTACAGATGCGTCCTTACTCTCAGAAGTTGACCCAAATCCTGAACAACGTATCCGCTGCTTCTGATGGAGCCGCAGATATTGTATTTGCTGAAAAGCGTGAAGTGAGAAATGTATTGATCATTCCAGTGACTTCAGACAAAGGACTTTGTGGTGCTTTCAATTCAAATGTTATCAAAGGAGTGAATCTTGCTATCGCAGGACAATTTGCTGGAAAGGATATCACTATACTTCCTATTGGTAAAAAGGCTTTTGAATCTTTCAAAAAGCGTGGATTCAATATGGTGGCTGATTATTCTCAGCTATTCCATGACCTTACCTTTGGAAATGCTCGCAACGCAGCTGAATATGCTATGAACGCATTTATTGCTGGTGAATATGATCAGGTAGTGTTGGTTTTCAATGAATTCCAAAACGTAGCGACTCAGGTGGTTAAGGTTGAGCAGTTTTTGCCTATGGCAAATGATGATTCTGATGATGAGAAAACGCCTGACACAGATTACATCCTCGAGCCATCTAGAAAATACATTATCGAAGAGTTGGTGCCAACTTCTTTGAAGATCCAGTTTTACAAGGCTGTTCTAGAAAGCAATGCCGGTGAGCATGGCGCTAGAATGACAGCGATGGACAAGGCAACAGACAATGCCGGTGAATTGTTGAAAGAGCTTAGATTGATGTACAACAGAACACGTCAGGCAGCAATTACCAATGAAATACTTGAAATTGTCTCCGGTGCAAATGCACTTGAGGATAGTTAAAATACGATAGACCTATTTTCCAAAACCACAGCTCGCAAGGGTTGTGGTTTTTTTATGAACTGTTTATAACCACATTGGCCGCAGTGGTTTCGTAGAGAGCAGAGTTTGGAGTAATCCTGCTTCTCCAGAAACTGGACATCTTTTTCTGATTTTGTCCTAAATTTTGTTCTACTTAGCGCGGCAATAGGATAGCCAATCTATTTAGTTTTAAGGACTAAGATTAAATGCTAGCACAATCAACTCCCCCTTGATTTCATGAGTTCTTTTGGAAATTAAAATTCTTTAAAGGGGGTAGGGGGATTTTTATCGTACTTCTCGAAATTGTTCAAATCAACCAATAACCTTTTTATTCCCAAAATTGGTTCTTTTGCCCTAAATTGCTAATTAATTATATTCCTCCTATGAAACATCTACTCCAGTTATTTGCTCTAGTCTGTATCATCCAGATTTTCTCCTGTACTCCCCAAGAACCTGAACAAGAAAAACAACCAAACATTATCGTCATTCTAGCGGATGATTTGGGCTATGGAGATGTGAAAGCTTTTAACCCTGATAGCAAAATACCAACACCGCACCTAGATCAATTGGCCTCAGAAGGAATGATTTTCACTGATGCACATACGCCTTCAGCAGTGTGTACGCCTACCCGCTACGGCTTTATGACAGGCAGATATAATTGGAGGAGTACGCTCAAGTCTGGCGTATTGACAGGGAATTCCAAAGCCTTGATACCTGATGATAGAAGCACCATGGCTTCTGTGCTCAAAGGCCAAGGATATAATACCGCATTTATAGGTAAATGGCATTTAGGTTGGGACTGGGCTACTCTGGACGGAGATCCGCTTACGGCTGAAGGCTGGGGGCCACATGATTTCGATAAGATAGATTTCACCAAACCGGTGACGCATACCCCAAATGACTTGGGTTTTGACTACGCTTATGGTCATAATGGGTCTTTGGATATGGCTCCTTATGTCTATGTGGAAAATGGGCAAATAACTGCGATTCCAGATACAGTAACTGTAAATAAAGGCAAATATTCCTGGTGGCGAGAAGGGCCAACGTCCCCGGATTTTGATCATGAGAAAGTAACTCCTAATTTCTTCGAAAGATCGATCCAGTACATCACTGAAAAATCCAAGGAGGATAAGCCGTTTTTCCTGTATCTAGCACTACCATCACCGCATACGCCGATCTTACCTCCAGCAGAATGGCAAGGTAAAAGCGGTTTGGCTCCCTATGGCGACTTTATGATGATGATCGATGATTATATAGGTCAGGTCAATAAAGCTTTGAAAAAGGCCGGAATTGAGGAAAACACACTTGTTGTATTCACGAGTGACAATGGAGGTTCGCCAGCAGCAGGTCTGGATGTAATGCAGGCAGCTGGGCATTTTTCCAGCTATATCTACCGTGGGCATAAAGCAGATATTTTCGAAGGAGGACATCGAGTTCCTTTTATTGCCAAGTGGCCAGCTAAGATTCAGAAAGGGACTTCAAGGAGTGAAACGATCTGTTTGACTGATTTGATGGCAACAGGAGCGGAGCTTTCTGGCTATACGCTTAAAGACAATGAAGGTGAAGATAGCTACAGTTTGGTATCGCTTTTTGATGCAAATAACAAAGTGGAGCAGTTCCGTGAAGCCACTGTTTCACATTCCATCAATGGTTCTTTTGCGATCCGTCAAGGCGACTGGAAATTGATTATGGCCAAAGGTTCAGGAGGATGGAGTATTCCTAAGCCTAATACTCCAGCAGAAGAAGGTCTTCCAGATGTACAGTTGTACAATTTAGCTTCTGATCCAGGTGAGACCAATAATGTCTATGCTGACAATGAGGAGAAAGTTGTTTCGCTAAAAGCACTCTTGATCAAGTATATCAAAGAGGGCAGAAGCACCCCTGGCGCTCCACAATCCAATGATCATATCGATGGAGAATGGAAGCAGATTGGCTTTGTGGAGTAGTGGTAGCCTAATTAGGATTTACAATAAAGTTGTTGCTTCACTTTTATCAGGAAATTACAAAGAGTATTTAAGAAATTCAGGAATGAGTTCGACCGCCTTCGGGGTCGTGGTTTCTTTCGTCATTTTTGTAAACCATGGGTTGCACCCATGGCTAGTAATGGTTTGACCCCGTTCGGGGTCTTGCTTTTACATTTGGATTCATATTCACGACTACGAAGTGGTCCAACTTTCAATAACCGCGGGTGAAACCCGTGGGAATTAAAGAATATGATATGATAACTCCAAAGGGGTTGAACTCTTCAATTTGTAGAATCAGAAGTAGCTGAAAAAAAACAAAAAAATGTACTTTCAAACTAACTTTAGGGGGGTGAAATTCCTCATTTTAATTAAATGTAAATTCTAGGTCTGTTAAAATGTTCAAAAAGCTACAGCTACTCTTCTATTTTTTACTATTTTTTTCTGTTTCATCCTGTCAGAATAAAGAAGATTCTCATGTAGAAAGGACTTTTGAAGAGGTGTCATTCTACGAGATAAATCTGGATCAATTTACATCACCAGTTGAAGACTATGTTCAGTACGTTAAGAACTGGAAAGGAAAGGAGGTTTTTGCCTTCCATATTCGCGGAAAGGATGAAATAAAAATTTATGACCTAGCAAGCGGTGAATTGTTCGATACATTCTCATACAACTCCAAAGGTCCTACTCCATTTCAAGGGATATATGATTTTCATATCATTAATGAAGACAGTATTTTTCTAAATAAAAGATATCTCTATACGACTTATTTGGTCAATAGTCAATATGAAGTGACTTCAGAATTGAATTTTTTAAAAGATGATATTGAAGTTGATGCTAAAACCAGAATCCCTGTTAGTGGGGATACGTTTCTGCCTGTATTTTCTCATAATAGGATATTTACACTAGTAGATGGAGTGGCATATCTAACTGCTTCTTCTGATAAAAACGCAAGACAATCAGAATACTTTGACCTAGGAACCGTTCTGGTTTCTTATGATTTGGCAGAGGATTCAATCAGCAAAATGCTTGGATTTTCTGAAAAATTAAAAAATAATGCTTGGGGACCTCTTCACGCAAATGCATATGCGGATTACAATACAGAAGGAAATAATTTCATTATCAGCTATGAAGCGGATGATAATTTATATTTGGTGGATAAAGAATTTAAGGTTATCCAAAATTTCGAAGCTACACCAAATAATTACAACGACATTCTGCCAATTTCTGCTTCTGCTATTAATAATGAAGCGGCTTATTTGGCACATTATAACGAGCAGTTTCGATTTGGTTCAGTACTCTACGATTCTTACAGAAAATTAATTTACCGAATTGCCTTAGAGCCAAATCCAGATTATGGGATGGAGTTTATTAAAGATCCTTTGTTCAAGCCTAGAAATATGATAGTGATGGCTTTTGATGCGGTTTCATTTGATAAGAAGGCAGAGATGAAATTAAGACAAAGTGATGCAGGTGTTTTTTTAGATCGATGTTTTGTGAACGAACGAGGATTAAATATTTTTTATTCTGATTTTGAGGATGAAGATAAATTGTTTTTCAAGACCTTCTTATTGGATTAATAAAAACAAAACCCTCCAAATATCTAAAAACTTGGAGGGTTTGTGACACCGGGCATCGGACATCCGACACCTAGCATCCTACAAGCGTATCGCCCTTGCGACCACCTTCGCCATAATGCCCAATCCTTCAGTATTTGGATGTACGCCATCAGGTAGCAAGTCTTCATGACCCATAAATGGCGTGTAAAGATCGATCAGCTCGGAGCCTGAATCTAAAGCAATGTCCATGATCATCATGCGCTGCTCATTGTTCATCACCACTGGCGTAATTCCGAAATTTTCGCGGGTTACAGGTACGGGCATGACCACATACACTTTGCCATCTGCCGGCATGGTTTCCTTAAACTCTGCGATCATATCCAAATAATCCTGTCTGAATTCAGAAGCATACTTCCAATTCTGCGGCTTTGAGTCATTCGTACCCAGCATGATCACCAGAATGTCTGCACCGAAGTCCTTCACCTGCTGAAACTGTGGTTCATTCCAATACGGATAATCACCTTTTCTCAGAAGCGTTCTGCCGGATACTCCAAAATTGCCGACTTCATAAGCATCACCGAGTATGGCCTGCATCTGTAGCGGCCAGCTGTCAGGATTGTCTCTGCCTGGGCCCTGCGTGATGCTGTTGCCTACGCAGGCGATTTTAATGGGTGCTTGCGCAAAAGAAAGAGTGTCCTGCGCAAAAGATACGGTGGCAAAAGAGAGCAGGATAGCTAAAAATAAATTGAATTTTTTCATAAGTTAAATAGGGTCATTTTAATTGTTGATACTCGATTTTAGGTATTTGTTTCTTTTAACTAGAGGATTGTTAAGAGTAAAAATAGCTTAAAATACTGATTTTTATAAGGCTAGGACTAGATTATCAGGAAGGACCCCGCAGCCATTTTTAGAATAAGGATAAACTAAATCATTACAATTTGTCCTGAAGCTAAACGCCTACTTTCACGATTTTTATAAAAACATGCTAGCCTTGAGTTCTTGTATGCGAGAACAATAATTAAGCCCAAGCTTTTCTCAAAAACCTTAACCAGTTTCCAGACATTACTTTGATAATATCTTCCTCCGAGAATCCTCTTTTGCGAAGCAAGTCAGGAATAGTTTCCAAATCTGCAATTGTCCTTAAATCATGCGGGGACTGCTCGCTACCAAAGGCACCATCCAAATCTGACCCGATTCCTACGTGATCGGCATTTCCAGCTAGTTGGCAAATATGCTCCATGTGATCTAAAACAGTATTCAAGGTCACATTTCTTTCTTGGGGAGTAGATTTTCCTCTTTCCCAACCCGGACTAAGCATCCAGGCATCCATCGCTCCACCGATTACAGCTCCTCGATCGATCAGTGCTTTGATCATCTCATCAGAAAACTGGCGGTTGTGATCCACCAAGGCTCGACAGTTATTATGACTTGCCCAGACCGAGCCATTGTAAATCTCCAAAGCATCCCAGAAAGCCAAATCACATAAGTGGGTGGCATCAAGGATAATCCCCAATTCATCCATTTTTCGGATTAGGGCTTTTCCATCTTCATTCAAAGGTGCCGAGGCATCTGTTCCATGAGCGTATCGTCCTGGGCCATAATGTGCTGGCCCAAGCGCACGGAGCCCATTCTCATAGGCTTTTTCCAAATAGTCTACAGTGACTATGGAATCAGCCCCTTCGAGAGAAAGTATGAAGCCCAGGGGTTTGATGGAATTGTCTTCTCCATTTTCCCAAAGTGCCAGATGAGCATCCAGTTCTGCAAGATTTCTGATTTGAGACATTTCGCCTTTGTCCACCATCGCCTGATACCAAGCCAGCTGACCTTGGGTCTGTGCCCAAGCCTGCTCTGGAGAATGCCATCCTGGAAGTGAGTTGTCTGGGGCTACATAACGAGCGATTTGCGTAGCGACGACAAGACCTATATTACCTTTTCGAAGTGCCGGTAGAGAAACTACCGCATTCCCGCGATCGGGCTTATCGGAAAGTCCTTTTTCTCTCGCATTTATTTCTGAGACAGGCACCGTGAGATCACGATTCCATTCCAGCGCATTCATACTTAGGTCAAGGTGGGCGTCGATTGTAAACATGGTCTAAAAGCTTTGAAGTACGAAAACGGTTGGAATTTTATGTAGATCAAGTGGAAGTTGTTTCCATTCTTGAACTGTTTTAGTCAGAATCATTTCATCCGAACCAGTGATGTTTTTGGCAATACAAAGTTTGGTCTGAGGCGAGAGGACTCGCAGTAAATCTGCTAGTAATTGATTGTTTCGGAAAGGGGTTTCCATAAAGATTTGCGCCCTTCTTTCGCGTAGAGATTCTGCTTCCAGCTTCTTGATTGCGGTAGCTTTATCTTTTTTGTCAATGGGCAAATAGCCATGAAAAGCGAATGACTGACCGGAAAAACCAGATCCCATGAGCGCCAAAAACATGGAACTAGGCCCCGAAAGTGGTATAACTTGAATTCCTTTTTTGTGTGCATGCTCGACAGCCAAAGCCCCAGGATCAGCGATACCTGGACATCCTGCCTCGGAGATAACGCCGATGTCAGCACCATTCATCAAAGGCTGCATCAGGCGATTGATGAATTCTGGAGAGGTGCCTTTGTCAAGGATCTCCATGTGAACCTGCTCCAGGTTTACACCAAGCTTCAAGCTAGAAATATAGCGACGAGCGGTACGCATATTTTCCACCAAATAGACTTTGGTGTTTGCGATGACTTCTTTTACCTGTGGGGTAATGACAGCATCTTGCGTGTTGTCCGCTAGTACATTCGGTATGAGGAAGAGTTTTCCTTTAGGCATTTTAGAGGTTGGTTGTTTAAAAAGGAACGAGAATTTAGTTGAAATGAGACTTTTCCAAGTTGGAATTTCTCAATTAATACGAAGAATTTGGCTGTAAGCCTAATCAAGAAATTTCCTGATTTCCTCTACCACGGCATCTGGCTGCTCAGCATGAAGCCAGTGTCCAGCATCCGCAATGAATTCCACCTCATTGTTTGGGAAAAATGCATCAATATCATCCAAATCAGATTGTTGAATATAGCTAGAATTAGATCCTGCCATGAATAGCGTAGGGCCAGTGAATTTATTTCCTTCTGGAAGCGCTGTCCCTACCTCATTGATTTTCTCAGTGATGACTGGAAGATTGATTTTCCACATAAAACCATCCGAATCTCTACCCAGACTTTTTAGCAGAAACTGGCGCACTCCGATCTCTGGAATGTACTTAGCCAATTCGTCATCGGCCTCTTTTCTGGATTGAATTTCGGAAAGATCTAAGGCATTCAATCCTTCCAAAATACTCTGGTGGTGAACTGCGTAATAACGCGGTGCAATATCTGCAACAATCAATTTTTCTACTTTCTCAGGGTATTTCAAAGCGAAATTCATCACCGTTTTTCCACCCATAGAATGTCCCATCAAGAATGCTTTTTTCAAGCCTTCACTATCCATTAGTTCTTTCAGATCTTCTACCATCACCTCGTAATTCCACTCATCAGACTGAGGAGAATCTCCGTGATTTCGCTGGTCGATAAGGTAAAGGGTGAAGTTATCCTTGAGTTCTTTGGAAATACTGAACCAATTATCCGCCGAACCAAAAAGTCCGTGAAGTATGATTAATGGCTTTCCAGCGCCTAGTTTTTTAAAATTTAACTGCATTTTGGATTTACGATTTTTTGAATTACGATTTACGAGATCCTTTGTACCTCAAACCTCTATTTTTCTACTCTAGCCTCTTTCATATGTGACATAACATCTGGCATCGGGCAACAAACATTGGACAATATTTACTCTAGTTTTCTTCTATACATCTGAATCGTATTTTCCAAGCCATAATACAGCGCGTCACAAACTAGCGCATGGCCAATGGAGACCTCATCTAGGTGTGGAATGCTTTGTTTCAAAAAGGCTAAGTTCTGTAGGTCTAGGTCATGTCCGGCGTTTAGTCCCATTCCCAATTCCCGAGCCAATTCGGCCACTTCTATGTACGGCTTCACCGCTGCATCTCGGTCTTTGTGATAATTGACAGCATAAGGCTCGGTGTAAAGCTCTACGCGATCCGTGCCGGTGAGTTTTGCAGGTTCGAAGTATTTGGTTTCTGGATTGATGAAAATCGAAACCCGTACGCCAGACTCATGAAGTTCGGCGACGATGTCCTTCAACATGCTTTGATTTGCAATCGTATCCCAACCATTATTTGAAGTAATTGCCGTCGGTGGATCCGGGACAAGTGTAGCTTGAGCAGGTTTAATCAAGCGAACCATTTCCATAAAGCGCTTATCAGGATAACCTTCGATATTGAATTCAGTGGTGACTACCTTAGCCAAATCGATTACATCTTGGTAACGAATGTGGCGCTCATCCGGTCTAGGATGCACGGTAATGCCTTGAGAACCAAAGCGCTCTGCGTCCAGAGCTACTTTGACTACATTTGGATTATCCGCTCCGCGGGCGTTGCGAAGGGTGGCGATCTTGTTAATATTTACGCTTAGCTTGGTCATATCCGAGTCGAAAAAGGTATTTTTGTCAGTATTATTAGAAGTGTAACACAAACTTAGGACTAATGAGTTTAAAGCAGAAAATAGAAAGTGAAATAAAATCAGCAATGATCGCCAGAGACAAGACCCGTTTGGGAGCTTTGAGATCTATCAAATCGCTGATTCTTTTGGAAGAAACGAAAAGCGGAGCGAAAGCTGAAATTTCGGAGGAGGATGAGTTGAAGTTGTTGACCAAAGCAGCTAAGCAACGTAAAGATTCTGCAGAGATATACAAAACGCAGGGTCGTGAAGACCTATTAGAAGTGGAAATGGCTGAATTAGAGATTCTTCAAGAGTTTCTTCCGGCGGCAATGACCGATGAGGAGATCACGGCAGCAATCCAAGAAATCATCGCTCAGACAGGCGCTTCAAGTCCAAAAGATATGGGTAAGGTAATGGGAGTTGCGAGTAAGCAATTGGCAGGAAAGGCTGATGGTAAAGTGATTTCGGAGAAAGTGAAAGCCATACTGAACAGCTAAGGTGAATATCATAGATATCATCATAGTGATCATTCTTGGCCTAGGAGCTTACGAAGGATACCGTTCGGGTTTTCTTCTGGGTGTTCTAGGCCTATTTGGTTTTGTGATTGCAATTATCCTGGGAATTTATTTTATGTCACCAATGAATGATTGGTTGGCAGAGAATGTCACAGAATTCAATCTTGGCTTTCCCATTCTTGGATTTATAGTCGTTTTTGTCCTCACTTTACTATTTATCAAAGTTGCAGGATGGATACTGAAGCAGGTGATGAATATGATACTACTTGGGCCATTAGATGCGATAGTAGGGGCTGTTTTTGGTGTGGTGAAAGCGGCGTTTTTTATCAGTCTGTTCTTTTGGCAAGCAGGTCTTTTTAAGCTGGAGATGACTGAGAAATGGACTAAAGATTCTGAGATGCTTTATTTCATCGAACCTATAGCTCCAGGAATTGTAGCTGCTGTAGAGCCATTTTTCCCAAGTATAGAAGAGAGTTTGAAGAAGTTGGAAGGAATCGTGGAAGACATCAAAGATGCTGCTACTGATTGATAATTTTGATTCTTTCAGTCATATGTTGGCTGATTTGCTGAGACAGACCGGGGAAGATTTAATCGTGCTTCGCAATGATGTTTCAGTTGAGGAAATCAAAATGATGGAGTTTGATGGCTTGGTCTTGTCTCCTGGACCAGGAGTGCCATCTCAAGCAGGGAATCTCAATAAAATATTGGCCTACTATCATGACAAAGTCCCGGTGCTGGGAGTTTGTCTTGGGCATCAGGCTATCGGCGAATTTTTTGGAGCTAGCCTGAAAAAGAATGCCGTTCCTACTCATGGAAAAGTGCATCAAGTCAGAAAGACTAAAGCCCATCCATTCACGGAAAGCATACCTGAATCTTTTAAAGTAACCCGTTACCATTCCTTACAATTAGCCAATTTACCTGAAGGACTCGAAGTGATTTTGGAGACTGAGTCTGGAGAAGTAATGGGGATTGCACACACTAGTTTACCAATTCTTGGGATTCAATATCATCCGGAAGCGCACTTGACACAGTATGGGCTGCAACTAGTACAAAACTGGGTTCAAGCCATGAAAGTGGTTAGTTAGTAGGAGATGCTTTGCTAGTTACCTATTGTTAGGTTGTCTGGTGACAAATAGATAATTTCCCTATAGTACTAGTGAAAATATTGGATAATGCTTCTAAGAAATAGCTCTAAAATATCTTTTGCGAAGCTTATGAAAATTCAATTATTCAACTCCTTCGAAATCCTTACCTTTGTCAGAGATTATGAAATCGAGCAATATTCTTTAAGTGATAAAGAGAAATGCTTAAATGCGCTGTGAGATTCCATCTGACAATTGAAGTACAATTAAAAACAGATGAAAAAGAAACCATATAGCGTTGTCTACGAAGACAACCACCTTTTGATAGTAAATAAAGCTGCGGGCGTATTGGTGCAGGGAGATAAGACGGGAGACAAAACTCTTACGGATTACCTCAAGGAGTACATTGCCAAAAAATATGATAAACCGGGAGCTGTTTTTTTACACCCTATTCATAGACTGGATAGGCCAGTAAGTGGATTAGTAGCTTTTGCCCGTACTTCTAAAGGGCTGGAGCGCATGATGGAGATTTTCCGTAAGCGAGAGATCCATAAAGTTTACTGGGCACTCGTAAAGAGAAAGCCAAGGGAGGAAAGTGGGAAACTGACGCATTATCTAGTCAAAGACGAACAGAAAAATGTGGTGACGGCACATGATCGTGAAGTGCCAGGATCTCAAAAAGCAGAGTTGAATTACAAGACACTCGGTTTTATGAATGACCACTGGCTGATCGAAGTTCGTCCTATTTCAGGTCGTCCTCACCAGATTCGCGTCCAGTTGGCGTCTATGGGTTGCCCGATTCGTGGAGATATCAAGTATGGCTTCGCAAAGCCAAATCCAGATGCAAGCATCAATCTGCATGCATTTAATTTGATATTTGTTCACCCGATCAAAAAAGAGAAGCTTTACCTAAGAGCCGCCGTGCCAGAGGAGGAATTCTGGGAGCAGTTCCTAGAATATGAAAGCATCAAAACGAAAGACCAGCATTTGGATAATTCGTTCAGCGGATAAGAATTTAACCTTTGAGATTTCAAAAATCTCGAAGGTTTTTTTGTTATAACCGCGAAGTCCGCAATGATTTTCGCAGAGAAGGAACAGCGGTTATTTCCCATTACATCATAGGGCTTTTGTTTTCTATGCTTATTTATAATTCATTTTCAAAATTGATTAACTTTTGGAATGAAATATATTTTACTCTTTTTAGTTGCCTCATTATTTGCAGCATGTTCTACTTCTCAAGAGCCGAAAACCATCTACATCGTTCGCCATGCTGAGAAACAGCTGACGGGGAATGACCCCGAACTTTCGGTAGCAGGAAATGCCCGAGCGGTGAAGCTTTCACAGATCCTAGCGGATAAGGATATAAAGCATGTCTATAGCACGGATTACAAGAGAACGCGCTTGACTGCCGCAGCCACAGCTAGCGCAGCTGGGGTTGAGATCGAAAGCTATGACCCGCGAAATCATGACGAACTTGTTGAAAAACTAAAAGAGACTGATGGAAATGCATTGGTGGTCGGCCACAGCAATACTGTTGGGCAAGTTGCTAATTATTTTGTAGGTGAAGGTGAGAAGTATGCTGATCTCAGTGATTCAGAATACAATTTTATCTATGTGGTGACGCTGAATGAAGATGGAACTTCCTCGGTGAATCGGCAAACCTATAAGGAATTTTGATTTATTGCAGATTGCTTACTTCCATTGTTTGCTCATTCTGCTCTTTCCCAATTTTTTCCCTACCTTAAAACGGTATTTTATAGTCTATGAATAGAGAAGAGAACTTAAGCCAGCTTCAAAACACAAGTAAAATTTGGGATATTGCCGTGATAGGTGGAGGCTCCTCAGGCTTAGGAGTTGCCTTAGATGCCATTTCAAGAGGCTTGTCTGTGATTTTATTTGATAAATCTGATTTTGCCAAAGGCACCTCCAGCCGAAGCACCAAGCTCGTCCATGGAGGAGTGAGATATCTAGCCCAAGGAGACGTAGGACTAGTGTTCGAAGCGCTTAAAGAGCGAGGGAAATTATTGCAAAATGCGCCACATCTTGCCCATGATCAGCCTTTTATCATTCCTATTTTCTCTTGGAAAGATCGCATGATGTACAGCGTAGGCTTGAAAATGTATGACTGGATGGCAGGTCGCTTGAGTTTGGGGAAATCCGAGTTTATCTCCAAAAAAGAAACCCTCAAGCGTTTGCCTGGTCTGAAAGCCGACGGGCTTTACGGAGGAGTAGTCTATCATGATGGACAGTTTGACGATGCTAGACTAGCGCTGAATCTAGCGCAATCCGCAGACGAGGCAGGCACCTGCGTGTTGAATTACGTCAGTGTAAATAGTTTGGTGAAAGATGAAGCTGGCAAGATCAGCGGTTTGAATGTTTCGGATAAACTTTCCAGAAAAAGATACGAGGTGAAGGCCAAAATGGTGGTGAATGCTACCGGAGTTTTCGCAGATAAAATCCTGAAAATGGATAATCCTGAAGCCACGAAAATGATACAACCAAGCCAAGGAATTCATTTGGTGTTGGACATTGATTTTTTAGGAGGGAAAGATGCCTTGATGATCCCAAAAACACGGGATGGAAGGGTGTTATTTGCTGTTCCATGGCATGGGAGATTGGTAGTAGGAACTACCGATACCCTGCGTGAAAAACCCAAACTAGAACCAGAAGCACTGCAAAAGGAAATAGATTTTGTGCTGGAAACTGCCGCGGGATATTTGGCAAGAATTCCAACTAGGGCTGATGTAAAGTCAGTTTTTGCAGGTCTAAGACCACTTGCAAGACCCAAGGAAGGAAGTACAAAAACCAAAGAGATTTCACGTTCTCATAAAGTGATTTTGTCAGAATCTGGCCTAGTGACTTTGACTGGCGGCAAGTGGACGACTTTCCGGAAGATGGGAGAGGATACCGTAGAGTATTTTACCAAAGTCACTGGCGAAAAGCTGAAAGCAAGTAAATCCTTGGACATGAAAATCCATGGAGCCACCTCCAGAGTCCCAAAAGGGCACTGGGGTATTTATGGTTTCGATGCCAAACCTATCCAAGATTTGGTAAAAGAGAAGAAAGCTTGGGAGGCACAGCTGCATCCTGATTTTCCAAATATAGCAGCAGAAGTAGTCTGGGCAGTACGAGAGGAGATGGCGGTGAAAGTAGAAGATGTGTTGGCGAGAAGGATTCGCATGCTTTTCCTAGATGCCCAAGCTGCCATTGATACCGCACCCAAAGTGGCAGAATTGATGGCCAAAGAACTTGGAAAAGATGAGGAATGGATCGCATCAGAATTGGCTGAGTTTAACAATACAGCTTCCAAATATTTGATAAAAAAATAAACCCTAATGACCGAGCATAAAACGTATTTAATGGCCTTGGATCAAGGAACTACCAGTTCCAGAGCCATTCTTTTTGACAAAAAAGGCAAGATTGTATCTATCGCCCAAAAGGATTTTAAGCAATTCTTCCCCAAACCAGGATGGGTGGAGCATGATCCAAGTGAAATCTGGACTTCCCAGTCTACAGTAATGATCGAATCTCTGGTCAGCAAAAGTATTCGAGCCGATCAAATAGCTGCGATTGGGATTACTAATCAACGCGAGACGACTATTGTCTGGGATAGAAAAACAGGCAAAGCAGTTTATAATGCTATTGTTTGGCAGGATAGAAGAACTGCGGAATATTGCAATGAACTCAAGGATCAAGGTCATGCCGAAATGGTAGTTTCCAAAACAGGTTTGATCATCGATGCTTATTTCTCTGCCACTAAAATCCGCTGGATTCTCGAAAATGTAAAAGGTCTGAGAGCGCGTGCTGAAGCTGGAGAACTTGCTTTTGGAACGGTGGATTCTTGGCTGGTGTGGAAACTTACAGCTGGTAAGACTCATATCACAGACATTACCAATGCTAGCCGTACCATGCTTTTCAATATCCATACCCAAGAATGGGATCAGGAATTGTTGGATTTATTTGGTATTCCAGCTTCACTTTTACCAGAGGTGAAATCATGCTCTGAAGTATATTGTGAGACTGCGGGAGATGTGCTCAGCGTGAAAATCCCTATCGCAGGGATTGCTGGAGATCAGCAGGCTGCATTATTTGGACAGATGTGCACTGAGCCAGGGATGGCAAAGACTACCTATGGAACGGGATGTTTTCTGGTGATGAATACTGGGAAAGAAGCAGTACGATCCAAAAACCAATTGCTTACCACAGTCGCCTGGAAAATCGGAGACGAAATCAATTATGCCTTGGAAGGTTCGGTCTTCATTGGCGGAGCAGCGGTACAGTGGTTGAGAGATGGATTGGAGCTTTTCAAACACGCGCGAGAAAGTGAGCATTTGGCTGATAGTATTGATGGTAATGATGGGGTTTACTTTGTGCCTGCTCTTTCAGGTTTAGGAGCGCCACACTGGGATCAAAATGCACGTGGCGCTTTTTTCGGAATCACTAGAGGAACGGAGAAATCACATATGGCGAGGGCGGCTCTTGAAGCTATCGCCTACCAGGTTTACGATGTGCTCAAAGCCATGGAGAAAGATGCAGGGAAGCCTATTCGCGAGCTTCGTGTGGACGGTGGAGCCACTGCAAATAATTTCTTAATGCAGTTTCAGGCAGATCTCTTGAGTTGCGAAATCAAGCGTCCGGAGATTATCGAAACGACTGCAATTGGAGCAGCATTCTTGGCAGGTTTGGCAGTTGGGTTTTGGAAAGACCAGGAAGAAATCAATGCACTGTGGAATGCTGATAAAAGCTTTACACCACGAATGGAGAAGGAAGAAAGAGAAAAGTTGATACATTTTTGGCACAAAGCAGTAGAGCGCTCTAAAAACTGGATAGAATAATGAATGTATATCTAGCGGAATTAATTGGAACAGGACTTTTATTGTTATTGGGTTCTGGAGTAGTTGCCAACATGCTTTTGCCGCAAACCAAAGGAAATGGTGGTGGCATAATGGCAATTAGTACAGGATGGGCATTGGGTGTGTTCGTAGGCGTAGTTGTAGCTGGTCCTTATAGTGGGGCACACTTGAATCCTGCGGTGACCTTAGGTTTAGCTTTGACGGGGCAATTCGAATGGGCTTTGGCTCCAGGATATATTATCGCTCAGGTTCTTGGAGCTATGATTGGTGTGGGAATAGCTTGGTTGTTCTATAAAGATCACTACGATGCTTCAAATGATGCTGGCTTGAAGGCTGCTCCTTTTGCTACTTCTCCAGCTATTCGAAATCTACCTTTGAATTTCTTCTCAGAGCTAGTCGGTACATTTGTGTTGATTTTAGTCATCCTTTATAATGATGGAGTCGAAATAGGCGATGGTGCCAATACGCCCATAGGAATGGGTTCTCTGGGAGCAATTCCTGTTGCGTTTTTAGTATGGGTAATTGGTCTTTCTCTAGGAGGAACAACAGGTTATGCCATTAACCCAGCACGTGATTTTGGTCCGAGAATAATGCACTCAATTCTGCCGATCAAGGATAAAGGAAGTTCAGATTGGGGCTATGCCTGGGTTCCTATTCTAGGGCCATTTGTGGGAGCCGCTTTGGCTGCAGGATTGTATTTGGTGGCGGGAGCTTAATTTTATCTCTTAAGGACAAGCTTGTAAGTTTAGTGATCGTAATCACCAAATATACGTATATTTGGTGATTACGATCACTGAATACACTTCCAACACAAAAGCCTGAAATTCTTACAGATCTCAGGCTTTTATCATTTTTCAGTATTTTGAAATTATTTCAATATCTCACGGGCAATTACCATCTTTTGAATTTCAGATGTTCCTTCGCCAATCGTACAAAGCTTGGAATCACGATAGAATTTTTCCACCGGATAGTCTTTTGTAAAGCCATAGCCACCAAAGATCTGTACCGCTTCATTTGATACGGAAACAGCAACTTCAGAAGAGAAATACTTTGCTTGAGCTCCTGCCAGAGTCACTTTTTCTCCACGGTTTTTAAGATCAGCAGCTTTGAATATCAATAGACTGGAGGCTTCTACCTGAGTAGCCATGTCTGCAAGTTTGAAGGAAATTCCCTGAAATGAGCTGATTGGTTTATTGAACTGATGTCTTTCTTTAGAGTACTGAATGGAAGCTTCTAAGGCCCCTTCAGCGATTCCTTGCCCTAGTGCTGCAATAGAAATTCTACCGCCATCTAGGACTTTCATAGATTGTATGAAGCCATTGCCGACTTCTCCTATCACCTGACTTTCGTGAATTTTGCAATCCGTAAAAATCATTTCAGCAGTTTCGGAAGCACGCATTCCTAACTTATCCTCTTTTCTTCCACCTTCGAATCCCGCAGTACCTCGCTCCACAATGAACGCAGTCATTCCATGAGAATCCCCGATCTCTCCAGTTCGGGCAATCACAACAGCCACATCTCCGGAAACGCCATGCGTGATAAAGTTTTTAGCGCCATTAATGATCCAGTATTCACCTTCTTTTTTGGCTACTGTACGCATATTCCCTGAATCCGAACCTGTATTCGGTTCTGTTAGTCCCCAAGCCCCAAGCCATTCGCATGTAGCGAGTTTGGGTAAATATTTCTTTTTTTGCTCCTCAGAGCCAAAAGCCATGATGTGACCACAGCATAGTGAATTGTGTGCTGCCATAGAAAGTCCTACGGAAGGGTCAAGCTTCGAAAGCTCTACGATAGCCGTGACATATTCATTGTAGCCGAATCCTGATCCTCCGTATTCGGTAGGGATCAAAACTCCCATCAGCCCGAGTTCACCGAGTTTCTTGAATAAGTCAATGGGGAAAAATTGCCTGTCATCCCAATCTTTGCGAAAAGGGCTGATCTCTTTGGCTCCAAAATCACGAATCATCTGAGCAATCATTCGTTGATTTTCGTTTTGTGTGAAGTTTAACATATAGATATTTGGGTTTATTCTAAGTATAGAAGTCCTAAGGTTCAGAAATAGTTTGGTTTCAGCAAATCTTTGAGATAACTGACGGAGATTAAGATGCTGACGGTTTTCGAAGGCATAACCCTCAAAAGTGTTTATTACGGGTTTTAATTTTAACTGTTTGATAATAAGAGAAATAATATTGCTTGGCATAGGCTTATTACAGATTATGTGAGCAGGTCAATTTTCTCTAAAATAGAATTGATGGGAGGGCAATGAAGAAGGAAATGTGCGCATTGTGCTGATGAGAATCCAAATTCTTGCAAAAAGAGATTGGCTAAGTAGAAGGATTTCAGGATATTGGATTTATTCTATGTGAATGACCAGGTGAACTGGTTAAGTCAAGATTTTTGGATGAAGAATAAAAAAAGAACTTTTAGGGGCAAAATAGGGAAAATCCTCGGTGGAGCAGGGAATATAAGTATAGGCTACGGGATTTTGAATGGTCTAAAAAATCTCAACTCTTGGGATGATATCAAGTTATTAGTGGCAGACTTCAGCCAAGAGCTACTCGCGATCTTGCTTTGGTTAGGAAAGGTGATTCATATTATCTGTATTCCTTGGAACTGGCTCACCTCACATGTTTTTTCATTGCTGCGGATTGATATTCCAGAGCAGTTGCATGATCCTATTATTTTGGTTTCCTTCCTGATATTTGTACCTGGGCAGCTAAGTGCTCAGGCATTGATCATTCGACCGACACTACTCAGTTGGGGGCTTTTTAAGGAGCATGTCTTGCCATTTTTTAGTCTTGATCCCATAGAAAATGAACCTTCATCTATTGCAAAGCAAATAAATGAGGAAAGTCAAAAATTCGATTTCAATAAGATTCTAATCTATCTGGTGGGGCCAGCTTTGGAATACTTGGTCTTTTTAGAGAAATCCGTTTTTCCAGCTGCTTTGGTTCAAAAGCAAAACGAAGCGATGGATTACCTAGATGAACTGGATGGGTATTTCATTAGATTGAAAACTGTCAGAAAAGAATTTTGGAGAAAAAAGCGTTTAAAAGTGTGGGTTATGCTGACTATTGTATTGCTGATTGCAGTCGATAGAAAGCTCTATGTGGATAATTTTGAGCTGTTTAGCTTTTTGGGTTTCGTGCTACTTGCAGGAATTCTGTTGCCACTTGTGTTCACCATATTGATGAGTTCTTTTGGCTTTAGCATTGTCATGTTGCTGAAGCGAGCCAAAAACCCAGTACGCAGAGCCAAACTCTATGATACTCTTGATAAAGGAGTACCAATACTAAGGTCTATCAATAGAAAGCTCAATAAAATAAACAAACCTCCTGAGGCTTGGCTAATGAATTGGGGACAAAAACTCAGTACAGGACAAGCGGCTTTGTTGGTCTTTCCGAACGAAAGAAATATCTACAGCACTTTTTTATCGAGCCCAGAAGGACGGAGTGAATTGGCTAACAAAATCAACGGAATATTTTGGACATTAAAATCTTTTAGATATCGGGATAGGATCGCTCAGATACTTCAGGTGCCTGTAGATGCTGAGGTCGAGAAAGTACAACTGAAAAAATATGCGTCAAGGGTAAAAATAGTCAAAAGGACTTCGAGCTATTCATCTATAGATTGGTATATACTGGCAAGACATTATAAGCAGGAATCCAATTTCAAAGAAGCGCTCCAAGCTATAAATAATGCGCTTTCGATTAATGCTGAGAATTTCAATTTTTTGATAGTACTCGGCGCTCTCCTAGAAATTACTAATGAATTGACTGCTTCCATCAAAGCATTTGAGAAGACCTTGGCTATTAGACCTTTTGATGAAAATGTAATGAATCAACTCGGTCTGCTGTATTTGAAAACCAAGAGGCATGATCAAGCCTTAGATTGTTTTTCGAAAGCGATCAAACAAAATCCTGCTCAGAGTTATTTCTGGTACAATCGTTCACTGGCCTTTAGAGGGCTGGCTAGCTTTCCTCAGGCGCTCTCTGATATAACTCAATCGATAGAACTAGCACCTGAGAATGATCAATATTTCTTGCAGAAAGCAACCTTATTGATCGACACTAAGGAATATGAGGAAGCATTAGGGTTATTGAATAAAGCGATAGCTCTAAACTCGGAAAGAGTGACTAATTGGATGACGAAGGGCATCCTTGAAAACCATCTCCAAAAGTATGAGGTAGCTCTAGAGAGTTTTACGCAAGCTTCAAATTTAGATCCTACTGAAATCAATAGCAGGTTGTGGATAGCATCTTTAAAAAACCGCTTAAAAGAGCATGAAGGATCTCTGATAGTATTGGATCAGGTGTTGGCCATAGAGCCTAAGAATTATAATGCGCTGAATGAACGAGGTATCACAAAAATCAAATTGGGGCAATTGGATGAAGCAATTGAAGATCTAAGCTTGGCTATTCAAATAAACCCATCAATTCCTAATGCCTTCGGGCATCGATCTACAGCATATATATCCTTGGAAGAGTGGGAGCTCGCATCGGCAGACATCGCAGAATCCCTCAAGATAAAAGCTGATTATGGTGTAGCACTTTACAATCAGGGCCTTATACAGGAGTTCAGAAGGCAAATTACAGAAGCATGTACTTCTTGGGAGAAAGCCTTATTGACTGGTTTTATGGAGGCTAAAGAGAAGTTAGATTATTATCAGAGTAACTAAATCGGCAGACTTACATCCAGCTCTTTGGGGAGAACTGTAATAGCACAACAGACTAAGAGTTTTCTACCAGTTAATCGGTCCTTTTCCCAGGTACTTCTCAGCAATCGGCAAGTAATAATCCTTCACATCTTCCAGATCATAGATTTTTGGAGACTTGGTGTACAAATCATATCGATTGAAATCCAGGATCCAATCCTTGTACTGTGCATCATGTGGAGCTTCAAATTGCGAATAACTTCCACCATTGTGCCAAGGATAAAAAGAGTGATAGCGAACCATCACCATGCCTGCCTCAGGAATTGTGTTTTCTGGATGATTTTTTAAGACTTGGTAAAAGTACTCATCATGTCCCCAGGCCAGCTGAAGGTTGTCCAAACCACAGCCTTTTTCATAAATCCCCAATTCTGTGTTGTAGCGTGGATCTTTCATGTCAGGATTCAACTCATTGAATTCAGGATAGACGCAGGTGTCAGGCAATTTTGCCCCTACGACAAATACATCTCCAACCAATCCCCATTGCTCAGCTTGACTTGTGCCGTCTTCATCAGATCCGAATAAATACATGACTTTGCCGAGATCGTGAATCAAACCAACCAACTGCATCCAGTCTGGGCGATTGTCCTGACGCAAAGCTTCAGCCGACTGAATTAGGTGCTGCACATTTGGCAAATCAAGATCTGGATCACTCACATCGATTAGCGCATTCAGCTTTTCCATCGCATCCCAAAGTGACATTGGCTTGTCAAAGGTGAGATACTTAGCCTTCATTTCTTGCACGTAATCATAGGTCTGATATAGGCGCATTTTTCGGTAATGCTCCTTCACGGCAGCCTTTATGTCAGCGTGATTATAATTTCTGAATTCCTTTTCTGTAGTTTCCATAGTATTAAGCAATTGACCCTAAAATTACATAAATAATTACTGTGATTGCAATCAAAATCCAGCCCAGTGTTTTGGCATGTTTCCAGGGAACAATGCTCAATTTTCCTGAATCCTCCATTACGAAAGGAATCGCAACTGGATACTTTGCCGATACCAGATGCATTACGATCAGATTGAGGACAAACTCAATGCCCCAGATGTGAACAAAATGAATGTTGACTTGGAGAACCAAATCCATGAGAATGTAGAATGCTAGTCCGAAAACCAATCCTGCTTTGGCTCCACTAGCAGATACTTTTGGGAAAAAGAATCCGGCTATAATCACCGTTGCCATAGGGATAAAGAAGATGCCATTGAGCTGTTGCAAAAGCTGATAAAGTCCTGCTGGCGCATTGGCCACGAAAGGTGCAACGAGAATAGATACTACAGCCAAAATTGCAGAAACCCACTTTCCTACTCGCACGAGTTGACCTTCTTTAGCTGATTTTTTGATATAGACTTTGAAAATATCCAAGCTGAAAATGGTTGCTGCACTATTCAGAGCACTATTGAAGGTGCTCAAAATCGCTCCCATGATCACCGCTACAAAGAAACCTGTCATCCATGGTGGAAGTACCCGCTTGACTAGCTCAGGGTATACGCTATCCTGAGCATCAAAAAGCGTATCTCCGAAATAATAAAAACCAATAATTCCCGGTAACACGATCACCAGAGGAATCAAGATTTTCAAAACCCCAGTAAACAACAGACCCTTTTGAGCTTCCTTCAGACTTACCGCTCCCAAAGCTCGCTGCACGATGGATTGGTGCATGGTCCAAAAGTAAAGTTGATTGATGATCAAGCCTGTGAAAAGTACGCTAAAAGGTAGAATAGAATCCCGTGATCCCGGCCCGATGGAAGGTTCTTTGCTGATTACATTGAATTTCTCTGGCGCGTTATTAAATACCTTTGTCAGACCTTCTATGATATTCCCATCTCCGATATCCCAAAGGGCAAAAATAGGAACAAGCAAACCCGCGATCAGCAAACCAAAACCATTAATCGTATCTGTATAAGCCACCATTTTCAGTCCTCCAAAAATCGCGTAAACAGCTCCGATTACTCCCACGACGACGACAGTAAGCCAAATTCCTTCTGCTTGAGTGATTCCCAGCGTTTCCGAAATCCCGAAAATTGACTCAATATTTATTGCGCCAGTGTAAAGTACGATTGGCAAAAGAGTCACTACAAAAGAGATGATAAGTAGCAGGGAAATCAGCGCCTGCGTCATTTTATCAAACCTTTTCTCCAAAAACTCAGGAATGGTGGTTAGTCCCATTCTTAGGTATTTGGGGATAAAATACAACGCACCGATTACCAGAGCGATAGCGGAAGTGACCTCCCAAGCGATTATGATTGCACCGTTTTTATAAGCCGAACCGTTCATTCCCACCAAGTGTTCCGTGGAAATATTGGTCAGCAGCATGGACCCTGCGATCACTACGCCCGTCAGGCTACGTCCGCCTAGGAAATATCCGTCTTGAGTAGCAAGATTTTGCTTGCGTAGCATCCAGGTGGAATAGATGGCTACAAAGCCTGTGAAGGCTAGGAAACTAAAAAGTGTCAGCACTGAGGTTGGGTTTGGGTGAGGTTGTTAATTGTAGAATGGAAAATAGGGAATTAGAATGAAGGAGACAATTGTTGTCTTTGTTTGCAAGGGAAATAGAAGCTGTTTTCGAAGACTTAGATAAATTGGCTACTTCATCTTAGCTATTAGCCTAGCTCCGAAGGAGCGCGACGATTCATGACGCCGTACGCAGTGCGGGGTAAGAGAATAAGGTAGATTTTTAGAGCCCCGAACGGGGCGAGACTTTGTTTAATGATTTCTTAATTACTATAAAAATGTAAAATTTTTTAGGACGAGTCAGTTAATAGTTTCTCTCCATTCGGGGCTAAGACGACATGTGCTTATCCGCTATTTGCCACAGTTAGAAATTTTTCAACTAGCAATTATTTCGTCTAAGCTGTATTACAATCAATCTAGTATTCATGAGCCTATTTTGGCAAACAGTTTCTTTTACTTTTCTTTAGTCATTCTTAAAGTTTCAGTCTACCCATTTCATATGAAAACTCTGCCACTACTTCTTATTGCTTGTCTCTTTTCAGTTTCATCATTCGCCCAAGACATCACTGGACAATGGAATGGTGCGCTGAAAGTTCAGACTGTTCAACTCCGATTGGTTTTCAATGTGAAGAAAACTGAAAGTGGCTATAGCGCGACCATGGACAGCCCGGACCAGGGCGCTTTTGGAATACCGGTGACTTCGACCAGTTTTGAAAATGGCAACCTGAAAATCTCCATTACCAACGCGAATATCAACTACGAGGGAACGCTGGGAGATGATAATATCATTATCGGGGTTTTCACGCAAGCTGGCCAATCTTTTCCAATGAATCTCTCGAGGGAGGAGATCGAAAATCCACTTTCAAAAAGACCTCAGGAGCCAAAGAAACCTTTCCCGTATCGCTCTGAAGAAGTTGTTTTTGAAAATATCCAGGGGGAGATATTGCTTGCTGGTACATTGACTTTGCCTGAGCAGACAGGGAGCTTTCCAGCCGTGGTGCTGATCTCGGGATCTGGTGCGCAGAATCGTGATGAAGAGTTGATGGGACATAAGCCGTTCCTGGTCTTGTCAGATTACCTGACCAAAAATGGGATTGCCGTATTACGCTTTGATGATCGAGGGACAGCGGCTTCTACAGGTGATTTTAGCAATGCAACTTCAGTTGACTTTGCGACAGATGTAGCTTCGGCTGTGCAGTATTTGCAGGCTAGGCCTGAGATTGACAAAAGTAAAATTGGTCTGATAGGTCATAGCGAAGGAGGAATTATCGCGCCGATGGTAGCTGGGAATTCAGATGATATTGACTTTATCGTGTTGCTTGCTGGCACAGGAATTCGAGGGGATAAGCTACTTCTTGCGCAACAGGCATTGATAGGAGAAGCTTCTGGGATGAGCCCCAACCAACTGGCTGAGAATGATATGATCAGTAAGAAAACTTTTGAAATCATGCTAAAAGATCAGGGTGAAGCAGAACTGAAAGGTGAAATCACAAACTACATGACTCAGGTTTTTAGAAATATTCCCGCGGAAAATATTCCTGAAGGAATGAGTGAGGAAGAATTTGTCAATGCACAGGTAGAACAGCTTACCAGTCCTTGGATGCAGTATTTCATCAAATACGATCCTGCTCCTGCCTTGGAAAAAGTAAGCTGTCCAGTCTTGGCGATTAATGGAGAAAAAGACCTCCAAGTCCCGCCAAAGGAGAACTTGGAAGCAATAAAAGCAGCCTTGGAAAAGGGAGGTAATACGAACGTGACTACGATGGAATTACCTGGGCTGAATCACCTATTTCAAGAAGCCGAGACTGGCGCGCCAAGTGAGTATGCTGAGATTGAGCAGACTTTTTCGCCGAAAGCTATGGAAGTGGTGTTGGAGTGGATTAAGGGAAGGGTGAGGTGAGGTATAAGTGTGAAAAAAAATCTCATACGATCTAAGAAGATAATTCTTAAATACAGACCAAAACTCGAAGGAGCTTCGGTTTTTTTGTCTTTAAACGACAGAAATGGTCAGTTTTTGATTAAATATACCCTGTATAGGGTATGGTAGTGCAAAGATAAATGGAGATCTTGGAATAAATGTATAGAAGTATATTTGTAATTTATAACTAAATATAGTTAAAGAATAACAAAACGAGTTTAGTCGTATATTTCAAAGAAACAATAAAGCTTCAAAAATGAATGAATTAAGTAGCTCCTTAATCGAGATGGAAGGGGCAGGAAATAAGGACTACCTCTCGCTACCAACCAATGATTTGCTAGATGCTTTTGGTCAAGGAAGCCATATTCCTGGATCAGGCAGTGCATCTGCACTTTCTGGGTTAATAGCAGTTGAGTTGATGAAAACAGTTGTCACATTATCGCTAGGTAGAGAGCAATATAGTGAACATGCAAGTCAATTCGAATTTATACTTAATGAATTGAATACTAGATCAAAACCAAAATTTACGGAATTATTTAATGCTGATATTCAGGTGTTTCACAAGGTTTCATATCATAGACGTTTGAGAGATACAGCAAAAGAAAACACTCCTGAAAAGAGCGAGAATGCAAAACTAGCACTAGATAGACTCAGGGAGGCTACTGATATACCTATTGAAATTTGTGAAACATCGTTGGTGTTGATGGAGTATGCATTCAGAATTTTTGACAATGGATTTAAATCTGCTAGAGGTGATTCTGGTGTAGCCATAAGTAATTTACTTTCTGCTGCCCAAGGAGCTTTATTCGTAGTGTTTTTAAATCTTAAATCATTTCAAAAAAGTAAATGGAAGGAGGATAAAATGAATGAAGCCGTTAAGCTTGCTCAACGTTTTACCAAGATTCAAAAAGAAGCTTATCAAAGAGTGGTAACGCTTTATAATGAGAATACCGATAATCAGCAGCTTACACTTGATTTTTACAAGTAGTAAATAATTTTTAGTAATGTGATGTGAAAAGGGAGATTTTGATGGAAATAGAAGTCGTTAAAGAAAATGGGGAAATTTTAAAGCAAGTTGTTGAATTAGGGACTAAGAACAGTAAGACTCTTGGACATTTCCCCGAAGGAGCATATGTAGACCATGCACGCAAAGGGTTTCTCATTTGTGCACATCAAGAGAGAATTCTTCTAGGGTATATACTTTTTTCCATTACAAGTAGTAAAAGCTATGTTCGAATAATACAATTATGTATAGCTGATGAGGCGAGAGGCACTGGGGTCGCAAAAGAGTTATTAAACTCATTAAAAAATAAATTTCGATTTTCTCTAAAAGGCATAGCCCTAAGTTGCAGATGTGATTACATAGAAGCTACATCACTTTGGGAAAAGTATGGGTTCAAGGCTATGGACAAGGTTAGGAGCCGTAGTTTAAAAGAGAATTACTTATTTAAATGGTGGTATGACTTTGGTAATCATGATCTTTTTTCCCTGTCCCATTCTAATTCTAGTAAGCAAAAAGCACTCTTAGATGCTAACATTTTAATTAAATTAAGAAATGATAGGAAGGATGAAATAAGTGGAACTAATTTCTTACTTGATGACTGGTTAATTTCTGAAATTGATTTTTTCTATGCTCCAGAAATTTATAATGAAATTAAAAGAGATAAAAATGATCAGCGTGCTAGAGAAACGAGAGCTTTTTTATCTAATTTTTATGAGGCTAAATTTGATCCAGATTTGCGAGATATAATCTTGGAAAAGCTTCATCCTATTATTTCTGGTAGTTCTGAAAATGACTTATCAGATAAAAGACAGCTTGCTGAGTGCATTGCTGGGGAAATTAATTATTTTGTCACAACAGATGAGAAAATACTAGTCGCTGACTCTGAAGTAAATAAGTTGTTTGGAATTCAAATACTTAGGCCAATTGATATAATTTTAAGAATTGATGAAGACAACAATAAATCAAATTACCAGTCAACAAGAATTGCAGGAGTTAATTATGAAAATGGTTTTTTGAAATCTGGCGAGATTGATGATTTAGTAGATACTTTATTTGACAAAAACAACTCCGAGAAAAAACATGAATTGAGGAGTATATTCACCTTAGCTTCAGTAAATATTAAGGACTGTCGAACAAGGGTTATTAGGGACAATAATAGGGTAATTCTTGGCGTCTGGATAAGCGAGTTATCACCAGATAGATTGTTAATACCATTGCTAAGAACGACTAAGTCAAAATTGTCAAGTACACTTTTTAAACAAATTGTCTCTGAATTAATTAATTATGCTGTCATTAAAAAAAGAAACCTTATAGTGATTTATGATGGTTTCATCGCAACTAATGACCAAGAAACTCTTGAAAATATGGGATTCCTATTGAAAGATGGGGAGTGGTCTAAATTAGCAATTAGAGCAATTATTAGAAGCTCTCAGTTATTTGATTTCGGTTATGTGTCTGATCATTATGATGAAAAGAGTATTAAGAGAAGGCTATCTGACATTTCTAATTCAGACGAATTTTTAATAAGTCTAGAAAGAAAATTATGGCCTTTGAAATTTTCTGATGTTGACATTCCGACATATATTATCCCTATTAAACCATTTTGGGCTAGTCAACTATTTGATTATTATGCAGCAAATGATTCAATATTTGGGGCAAAAGCCTCAGTCGTATGGAATCGGGAAAATGTTTATTATAGAAATGTAAAACCTGTTTCTGAAAAAAATCCTTCCCGGATACTTTGGTATTCAAGTAGCTCTTCGGACAAATACAGTATTAGGACAAGCTCAATAGTTGCCTGCTCATACTTAGACGAATCACAAATAGGAGAGGCAAAAGAACTATTTCGTCTTTTTAAACATTATGGTATTTATGAATGGAAAAATATTTTCCAGCTTGCTAAGCACAGCCCTAAGACTATAATTAAAGCTCTTAAGTTTAGTGATACTGAGGTCTTTAAGTATGCAGTTCCCTTTAGTCAAGTAAATGATATTTTATTTACGAATGGTCGTAAAAGAAATTCATTTACTGGTCCTTTAGAAGTGTCTAATCAAATTTTCCTTGAAATATATAAATTGGGAGTAAATCACAAATAATGAGTAAGTTAATTTTAGTTTCGATTAAGCCTGAATTTGTAGAGAAGATCTTTGATGGTACTAAAAAAATTGAATTACGTAAAGTTTCTCCACATGTTGAACCAGGTGATTTAATGATTGTCTACAGTACATCTCCGGAAATGGCCATTGTAGGAGTGTGCCAAATTGAAAAAGTAATCAGGTCTACTCCAAAGGAGATTTGGAACAGTCATTCAGAGGTGCTTGGAATTGATGAGACAAGATTTTTTGATTATTATTCTGAATCTTCTAGGGCTGTAGGCATTGTGATTAATAGTGCAAAAAGACTTAAGTCAAAAATTTCATTAGAAAGTATTAAGAGGAAATTCCCGAGATTTGCTCCTCCTCAAACCTATAAATATTACAGTAAAGATGTGATTTTTAATCTTTATCCGCAGGATTATAGTTACTTATCGAGTTGAGCGTTAAAATTAATATTAAATCATCTCTTCTTTTTTAGTTTTATGAGACTCTCGACTACATTATATCATGTTATTGTGACATAGTTGATCTCACCACCTCCTTCTTCCCCCTCAACCCCACTTTCCACATCGAATTGACCTCCACCGCATAGGTGCCAAATTCCTCCATGACCCTGCCTCTCATTTTATAAAAACCCTTGCCTTGAAATGGATAGCGCTTCAGCGAAGGAGGGAAATGCACCGTATCCAGCCAGTCACCTTTGGGGTCTAGGAATGTCCCAAAAGCCATGTGCTCCCGATGGATGGTTCGCACATCTTTGGTCACGACCAGTTGTCCAAGAACTTCTACATTTTTTCCCAGCAAGCTTGGAAGCTGCTCGGCGAAGACGGTTCCGCTGCCGTCATGCGCACATAGTCTGAACATATCCGTAAGCGCAAAACCCAGCACATTGATCTCGTCCAGCGCATCTTCGAGGGGGTAATCCGGGAAATCCGGTAGCGTGAAGTCCATGGGAGGTTCTCTGAAAAGAGCGGGAGAATCAGGAATAGAACTGAGATGCTTCTGTGCGAAATTCGCTTTCCAGAGCAGTTTCTTTTTCCCTAAACCCGTAAATCCAAATGCGCCCACGCTGATCAGAATATTCAGTTGCTCTGGCCCGGCATGTGTGCGCTCGATGAAATCCTCCAAACTCAGGTAAGCGCCATTGGCTTGCCTTTCTACGAGAATGAAATCACAGAGCTTTTTCTCCAACTGCTGTATATGGATCAAACCTACAAAGACCTCTTCGCCGCGGATATTGGAGAGGTATTCGCTGCGATTGACGCAGGGCGGATTTACTTTGGCTCCGGTACGCTTCAGCTCGTGGAAGTAAAATTCGGTGCTGTAAAACCCTCCGAAATTATTGATCACGGCCACCATAAATTCCATGGGGAAATAGGTCTTCAGGTACAGACTCTGATAGCTTTCCACGGCAAAAGAAGCCGAGTGCGCCTTGGAAAATGAATAGCCACCAAAGGACTCCATTTGCCTCCAAACTTCTGCGGTTACCGTTTCTTCATGCCCAATTTCCTTGCAGTTTTTGAAGAATTTTTCCCTGATTTCGTTGAATTTGTTATGTGATCTATACTTGCCGGACATAGCTCGGCGCAGGATATCTGCCTCGCCCATGTCCAAGCCGGCAAAGTGATGCGCGACCTTGATCACATCTTCCTGATAGACCATCACGCCGTAGGTTTCTGCTAGCAGTTCCTTCATTTTGGGATGGAGGTATACGACTTTTTTAGGATCGTGGAAGCGCTCGATGTACTGCTTCATCATGCCTGACTGTGACACGCCCGGGCGAATGATGGAACTCGCCGCCACCAGCGTGAGGTAATCGTCACACTTCAGTTTGGTGAGGAGCTGCCGCATAGCTGGGCTTTCGATATAGAAACAACCGATGGTATCCGCCTTCCGGATTTGTGCGGCGACTTTTGGGTCGCTCATGAATTCCTCTACTCGGTGAATGTCGATATCGATTCCCTTGTTTTGCTTTACCAGTCGGATGGCTTCTTTGATATGTCCGAGTCCGCGCTGACTGAGGATATCGAGTTTGAACAAGCCAATTTTCTCTGCCAAAAACATGTCGATCTGCGCGGTGCAAAATCCCTTCGGTGGCATTTCATTCACCGTGTATTGATAGATGGGGTTCTCCGAAATCAGCATCCCGCCAGGGTGAATGGAATGATGATTGGGAAAATTCTCCAGCAGCTGTCCGTATTTCAGAATGGTGCGCTGGATTTTGTCCTCGTTCATCGGCTGATCTTTGCCACGCACGAGTTGGTCGATTTCTTCTTTTGGCAGGCCAAAAACCTTCCCCAGTTCACGGATGACTGCTCTCCGCTGGAAGGTACTGTACATTCCGAGTAGGGACACGTGGTCTTTGCCGTAGCGCTTGAAAATGTAATCGATGACTTCATCCCGATCTTTCCAGGAGAAATCCATGTCAAAATCTGGTGGAGAGGTCCGGTGCGGATTCAGAAATCGCTCGAAGTAGAGGTCGAGTTTGATGGGATCCACATCCGTTATTTTCAGACAATAGGCCACGATGGAATTGGCTCCGCTACCTCGACCTACGTAGTAAAAGCCACGGTTTTGGGCATAGCGGATCACATCCCAAACGATCAGAAAATAGGCATTGAAATTTAGCTGATCGATGATCTTCAGTTCTTTGATCACCCGAGCTTTGGCTGTAGGATTATTTCCGTAGCGATACTGCAGACCTTCCATGGCGAGTTTTTCCAGCAAAATCCTATCGTCTTCCTTGCTTGCAGAGTAGTGCTTTTTGTTCTTGTCGGTATGGAGTTCTGTTTTGATTTCACAGCTATCGATCAGTTGGAGTGTATTGCTGATCATGCCGGGGAAATTCCGAAAAGCACTCATCAGCGCTGCTTCCGGTACAAACATTTCGTCTGGAGAAGCAAAGTCTTTTTCCCCCAACTTACTGATCAGCGTATTCTTGCCGATGGCTCGAAGCAGCCGATGGATATTGAAAGCGGTTTTGTCCTGAAAAGTCACGGGATGTCGGATGATCCATTTCTTGGGCGCGGCTTCCACTTCCTGTTTTTTGATGCGGTTCAGTTGGCTTGCCAATACCCCGATGAATTCATACTCTTTGAGATTTTGTGCGGCTAAGCTCCCAAAAGGATAAATGATCAACACTTCCGAAAAGCAAGTTGGGCGCTCAGGAAAATCTTTTTTTTCCTGCAAATGCTTCGAAAGAAAATGATTAATCTCCAGTAATCCAGCATCACTTTTAGCCAATAAAGTATAGCAGAAAACATCGGCATTGTGGATTTCTGCCCCTACGAGCGGTTTGATTTTCTTTTCCCTACAGAAATCCACAAAATCCCAGATGTCTGCCGTGCTGTTGATATTGGTAAGGCCAAGGGAAGTTAGGCCGCGCTCTGCTGCCGCATTCACGAGTGCCTCGGTGCTGAAGGTGCCGTAGCGATAGCTAAACCAGGTTTTACAAGTAATAAACATCTTAGGCGCGGGTTAAGGTGATGGCTCGGGTGAGGCTTTTTTCGCCGTAGCGGTTTTTGATCCAGTCGATGGCTTGGTACAGGCTCACACCTTCTTCGGTGTCTTGGAAAAGATCGATCTGCTGACAACCTTGCACGAGATGAGAGACTTTCACACCAACCAGCCGCACAAGCATTCTCTTTTCATAGAGCTTCGCAAAGAGTTCCTTGGCTCGCTGTAGCAGTACTTCGTCCGAACTGGTGTAAGATATAATGCACTGCCGGCTGACCGTGTCGAAATTGGCATAGCGAAGCTTCACCGTGATGCAGCCACAGAGTTTGTTTTTTTGGCGAAGTTCAAAGCCGACTTTCTCCGTCATCCGTACCAATTGGCTATTGAGAAAAGCCATGTCGATGGTGTCCGATTCAAAGGTGTTTTCGGTGCCTATGCTTTTCTGCTCGGTGTAAGGAATGACTGGAGATTCGTCGATTCCATTGGCTTTTCTGGAAAGGTCGATTCCTGATTTTCCCAAGAGATTTTGCATCATCCGTGGAGGAATCTCGCTGAGCAGTTTGATGCTTTCCACGCCCATGCGCTCCAGCAGTGTGGAGGTTTTTTCGCCCACGCCTGGCATTCTCCTGATCGGGAGAGGAGCGAGGTAGGGTTTTTCATTTCCAAAAGGAATAGTCCTCTGCCCATTGGGCTTGGCGTCATGGGTGGCTACTTTGGATACCAATTTGTTTACTGCCAAAGCACAGGAAATCGGCAAACCAGATTCTCGGACGATCCTTTCCCGTAGTTCTTTGGTGAATTTCTCACAACCAAAAAACCTGTCCATTCCCGTCATATCGATGTAAAACTCATCAATCGAAGCCTTCTCCATCAGCGGCACTTGCTCTTGAATAACTTCGGTGACCAAGCGGGACTGCTGGCTGTAGCTGTCATGATCGCCTTTGATATAAAATGCCGAAGGGCAAAGTCTCCGCGCCAACTTCATGGGCATGGCCGAATGCACACCGAATTTCCGTGCCTCGTAACTGCAGGAAGCTACTACCCCACGATCGGAGCTGCCGCCGATGATGACAGGCTTGTCCTTGAGGGCAGCGTTTTTCAACCGCTCCACGGACACAAAAAACGTGTCCAAATCCAAATGCACGATATGCCTTTCCATTTCTCAGATTACTTGCTATATTTGATACTATTAATATCATTTTATTGTCATTAATTGTATCGAATAAAAATGGGAAGTCAAAGCTTTTTCTGGGCGAGCAATCTGAAATTTCTTAGAAAGCGACGCAAATTGAGTCAGGACATGCTTGCTGAAAATCTTGGCATGACCAGGGCTAAGTTGAATGCACATGAGAATGGGCATAGCAAGTCGCCGGCTATCGAGGATTTGCTGCTCTGTGCCGATTACTTTAGGATGAGTGTGGATACCCTGCTGCGGGTGGATCTTTCGAAGCTCAGCGAGTTGAAAATCCGGGATCTGGAAGCTGGCAATGATGTCTTTCTGAGCGGTTCGAAAGTTCGGATTCTCGCCACCACCGTGAGTTCAAGTAATGAGGACAACATAGAGCTTGTCCCGATTAAAGCGAAAGCGGGTTACTTGGGAGGCTTCGGAGATCCAGAATATCTGAGCACACTACCAGTTTTCAATCTTCCCAATCTGCCAAAGGACAAGAAATATCGCATGTTCCAAACTGAAGGAGACAGTATGCTACCGATCGCAGATGGAGCCTATGTGATCGGATCTTATTTATCTGAGTGGCGACTTGCCAAAGAAACTCCCTGCATCGTGGTGACGGCAAGTGAAGGGCTCAGTTTTAAGATGCTGAGTTTTCAGGCCGAGGAAAGAAACTTTTTGCTGCGCTCGCTCAATCCTGTCTATACCTCCTATCAAGTTCCAGCTGAGGAAATTCGTGAGATCTGGAAATTTGAATACTATATGAGTGATGAGTTTCCGCAGGAGCCATTGACGCTACAGCAAGTGGGAATCGAGATCTCGGAGATCAATAGGAAATTGGGGTTGATGCAGAAGGGTGAGTTGTAAGGGGGGCTCTCGCAACGGCGCGGCGGCGCAGCGAAAGGGGTATAACCTTTGAGATACTATCCCGAACGTCGCTAGACTTCGGGACCTCCTCGAAGGTTTTAGGTTCTGTTAATTTGTCTCTCGCGGCGGCGCCACTGCATGCACAGACGAATAGAAGTCTGAAGACTTCATTGATCTGGGTCCAAGTCCTGAGACTTGAACCAAAGAAGGTTGTCTCAAGTGATGTCAGGCTGAGTATTAAATATTCTTTGAACATACAAAAATGAAATGACAGTAATTTGGTTTGGAACCATAACCATGGTCACCTTGAGCACTTGAGAGACGAGAGTCTCGAAGTCGAAAGGTTCTCGAACCTCTAGACTCCCGTCTCTCGGGTACTCGAACTGACCAGCTTTTGATGTCCTCAAATCAATCTGTCATTGGTAGTGAAGTCGAAGCCTCCCTCGACTCCGCTCGGGATGACCAGCATACTGTTCAGTCAAATAATCCAGAAGTCTACCAATGCGTCACTAATTCACTTTAAATTTCCCTAGTTTTACTGAGCTTAATGAGTCGCTAATATTTCATTCTTAGTATTCTTTAATTTTTATAATCAGCCTTGACTAAATCATTTTCCACCCAATCACTTCTTATCACTGGAATTGTCTTGGTTTCGATCAATTTGCGCACCTCGATAGCGTCTGTTGGTCCCTTGATTCCATTTATCCGTGAAGACTTGGGTTTGTCTAATGGCTTGGCGGGATTTCTCACGACGCTTCCTTTACTGACTTTTGCGACTTTTTCGCTTTTTGCTCCTGGCATAGGAAAGCGACTGGGGATGGGGCGAGCCGTGTTTTTGGGAGTTGCGATTTTGACTGCCGGCGTGATTCTTCGTGTCTTGGGAGGGATTGAATTGATGCTCTTCGGTACCGCACTGACAGGGATAGGTATCGTGATCGCCAATGTGCTGTTGATTCCTTTGATCAAAGTCAGACTGCCGGAGAAGCTGGGTTTGATGACCGCCTTGCTGGCGACGATGATGTCACTTTTTGCGGCGATTGCAGTAGGTATGAGTGTGCCTATTGCAGTGGATTGGGATTTTGGATGGAGAGGATCTTTGGCGTTCTGGGCGATATTTATGGTGCTGGCGATGATTGTATGGATTCCACAGCTACAGCGACCTAAGGCAAGTCTCGAGGAGGTCACTGATCCTGCAAAAAATGTATGGAAATCCAAATTGGCTTGGCAGATCACCATTTTCATGGGATGCCAGTCGGTGATGTATTTCACTATGGTGACTTGGTTGCCGGATATGCTGATTTTTCGTGGTTGGACTCCGTCCCAAGCGGGCTTTGTGTCTTCGATGATGCAGGTAGTTTCTCTGCTGGGATCTTATTTTGCCCCCAATTTCCTGATCAAACTCAAGGAACAGAGCGGAGTGGTGTTGGCCGTGGGAGTAGCTTATGTACTGGGGTATCTGGGATTATTTATAGAAAATGAACTGCTGACTTATGTTTCGCTGGGATTGGTGGGACTGTGTATGGGCTCGAGTTTGAGTATTGCTTATACCTTGATCGCTTTGCGTACTGCTGAGGATCAAACTACCGCCAAACTTTCGGCTATGGTGCAGTCTTCTGGCTATTATTTGGCGGCACTTGGACCATTTCTTTTTGGGGTTTCACTGGATCTTTTTGACAACTGGAATGTGTTGATTTTCTTTTTGTTATTCTTCGCACTGGCATTTACCATTTTTGGAATAGCAGCAGGTAGAGATCGTAAAATCTAATTCCAAATATTATTTCGCTCTCACTGGAATAGAATGTAGTTTTGCGGCTCCAAACTGAATCCGAATTTCATGCAAGAATTCTTTCAAACCCTAGGTGTTTCCGAACAATTGTTCGATTACCTAATCATGCCTTTACTTATTTTCTGCGCGAGAGTAGGAGATGTGTCTATCAATACCCTGAGAATCATGTTTATGATGAATGGGAAAAAGAACATTGCTCCGGTTTTGGGCTTTTTTGAAGCCTTTATTTGGTTGCTTGCTATAGGTCAGATTTTTCAAAACATAAACAATCCACTTTCTTATGTTGCCTATGCTGGTGGCTTCGGGATGGGAACTTATGTGGGGATGTACTTTGAGGAGAAGCTAGCCCTTGGAAGGGTGCTCGTGAGAGTGATTACACCACAACCACTTCCTGACCTGATTGAATATATGAAGGAGCGGGATTTTCGCTTTACGAATGTGGGCGGAGAAGGACGTTTTGGTAAGGTCAATCTGTTATTTACAGTGATGAAAAGAGATAGCCTCACGGAGTTTGTCGCTAAGGTCAAAAGTATAGATGAGAAGGCGTTCTATACCATTGAGAGTGTGAAGCGGGTGTCTGAGGATGATTTGAATGTGATGGATGATAAGCCAAGATTCAATATGAGTTTCTTTAGTAAGCCTCGTACCTAGATGGCCAATACCTGGTTCCAGTTTCAGCATTTTCGAGTCAATCAGGATCGCTGTGCGATGAAAATCAGCACGGATGCTGTGATGCTCGGGGCCTTGGCTAAGGCCTTGTCGCCAAGAGAAATTTTGGATGTAGGAACTGGCACAGGCGTGATTGCTCTTATGCTTGCCCAGCGTTTTCCTTTGGCCAGAGTTCAGGCTGTTGAGATAGATCCGGAAGCAGCAGCTCAAGCATTGGATAATTTTCGCTCAAGTACTTTTTCTGATCGTATGCAGCTTTGGGAGGGGAGATTTCAGGACTTCGCAGCTCAGCAGAACTATGATCTTATCGTCAGCAACCCGCCCTATTTCCCTGATCACTTGAAATCATCTGATATGCAGCGCAATATGGCTTTGCATACGGACGAGCTTTCTTTTGAGGATTTGTTGGGGAAAGTGGCTCAACTTTTAAAAGAGGATGGACAGTTTTGGATTATTCTACCTCCCAGACAAATGCAGGATTTTCGGAAAGAAGCTGAGCAGCATGGCTTGTTTCTAGGGGTGAAATACACGCTGCAAGACAAACCTGGAAAGCGAATACAAAGAGAGATTTGTGCTTTTTCCAGAAATCAGAATGAGGTAGAAACTTCAGCCATTTTCATCAAAAACGAAGATGGAAGCCCACATGAAAGCTATGCAAATCTGGTAAGGGGGTTTTTGTTGGGTTTTTGATAGTAGGGTGATATTGGACAAATGAATAAGTTGTTTGTCGGGGTTTTGCCAAAAAGGGGTTCAGAAATCTATGGTTTCTACAAGATATTTTTTATGAATTAGTTATTCGTGGTTGTTTCTGCTATCTATTTTTCTATTTTTGGACTAAGTAGTCAACTAACTTAATTAATGAGAAAATTTCTGTCTCTAGGAATCCTAGCGATGCTCTTATTGGGATGGGCCTGTACAGAGGATGAGGAGGAAAGTGTCATTCTCGTCACCGAAGAGGTTCTGTATACTAGCGGAGAGCAAGTTCGGCTTTTGGGACGCTTGATAGCAAACCAACCCGTCAAAGCTAGTGATCATGGTTTTTACCTGTCCCAGGATGAGAGTTTCTCTATGCCGATTGTTATTTCTTTGGGTACAAAAGAAGGTGCAGGGAGATTTGTAGGCTTGATAGATGAGTTAACTATTGGGAGCTCCTATTTTGTAAAAGCCTTTATGGATATTGGCAAAGGACTGGAATTTGGTAATGTGATCGAATTGTCCACATTAAATCCAGGACTGGAAAGTTTTTTACCTGCATTTGGTTCGGCAACTGAGACGGTGACGATTCTGGGGCGTAATTTCACTAAGGACACTCGGGTATTTTTCAATGAGGTAGAAGCAGAGGTACTCAATATTGAATTTGAATCTAGGCTTAGCGTTAAGATTCCTCCAGCAACTTCTGCAGACCCTGTTTTCATCAAAGTACTGGTTCAGGATAAGCTGTTGAGCTTTGACTCCCCATTCGAATATCAAACTGGTGCCTACCAACTAATAAGCACATTTCCAGAACAAGTCAAACTTTACGATAACGTCTCCTTTCAGAACTCGGCAGGTTTCTATATAGGTCTTGGCAATATCTCAAAGAATGAATTTTACACTGGATTTCAACGATATAATCCAGCGACATCTTCCTGGGAGAAAATTGATTGGCCGGGGACTTCACGGAATTATGCCTTTGCTACTTCAAATTACATTGGTGCTGGAGTGGCCAAATTGGGAAGGGGGCCTTATACCATGAATTATGGTTTTTGGAAAGTAAGTGCCTCAGGGTTTCAGCAATTGGCAGATTTAACCTTTGATAGTAGGGAGTCTCTGGCTTTCGAACTGAATCAGAATTTGTATGTCGTAGGTAGCAAAGAAGGAGATTCTTTGGCCGTAAGGAAATATGCTGCTGCTACTAAACAATGGACAACGCTAAGTCCTAGCCCAGTTGCATTTGGGGCAGCAAACCCTCATTTTGAATATCAGGGTAAAGCTTATGTGGTAGATGATTCTGCGGCTTTATGGAGATACGATCCAGCGACTGATTCTTGGAGTAGTACTGGGCTGACTTATCCAGGTTCTTTGGGACAAGGATATGGCATAGCACATGTGATCGGGTCCAAGGCTTATGTAGGCTTGTATAGAAGAGCGACTGATCTCTGGGAGCTTGATATGAATACTATGAGCTGGAAATCAAAAAATGCGATTCCGGGAATTCCGCAAAGCTTCACTGTAGGGAGTTTTGTACAAGGAGAATCTCTATACATGATGAGAGTTCCAGATATCTCTCTGGCCGGACCATATCCGATGGAATTGTACCAATTTGATCCAAACGGAATTTAAGCCAAAACCTATGAGAAGAAATTTACTCTTACTTTTTCTGTTTGTTTCCCAGCTAGGCTTCGCTCAGACACCCGTGAAAAAGGAGGTGGTAGGTCGGGATGTCGGACAACTCAAAGGGCTTAAGATTTCGGGTAGAATCATCGACGAAATCACAGGAGAGGCCTTGGTAGGTGCCACCGTGACTGTGACGGAGACCAACCTGAATATGATTACCGATAACAACGGGACATTCGAATTGACTTTAGACCGGGCAGAATACAATCTTCAGTTTCGATATGTAGGTTATGAAACCATTGATTATCCGATAGTGGCAGTGGGAGATGGGAGGATTTCCATCAAAATGCTCCAGGAGGATTTTCAGCTAGATGATGTGGTGATATTTGGTAGAGATCCGGAGAAAAACATCCGTTCTACCGATATGGGGGCGATTACGCTTAGTATGAATACGATCAAGGAGCTGCCACCTTTTTTGGGTGAGGTAGATATTATTCGTTCTATGGCGACCTTGCCTGGGGTGAGTCAGGTGGGGGAAGCTTCGGCAGGGCTCAATGTTCGTGGAGGAGGAGCAGATCAAAATTTGATACAATTCTTAGGCGCTCCGATTTACAATCCTACGCACTTGTTTGGTTTATTTACCTCCTTCAATGCTGATGTGGTGAATGACGTTACGCTGTACAAATCTGTGATTCCATCTCGCTATGGCGGTAGAGGCTCTTCGATTTTGGATATTGTGCCAAAGGCCGGAAGTGTTTCAAAATGGGGAGCGGATGTAATGCTGAGCAATGTCTCCGGAAAACTGTCTATCAATGGCCCGATTGTCAAAGACAAGGTTTCCATACTCGGTGGGATTCGGGGGTCTTATATCAATTGGTTTTTGCATGCCATGAGCAATCCAGATTTGAAGAATTCCAATACTAATTTTTATGATGGGAATCTGATTATTTCGGCTCCGATTTCTGATAAAAATGAATTTACATACAGTTTCTATCGCAGTTACGATGACTTTTCTTTTGCTTCAGATACGACCGTTTCTTGGGCCAATACCAGCCATTCCTTGCAGTGGAAAAGCGTTTTGTCAGAGAAACTCAGCCTAGAAGCATTAGGATACTACACGCAGTACGATTACAGTATTTTCAATCGCTCAGGTATCAATGATTTTGATCTCAATTCTGGCATTCAAGATTATGGAGCAAAGCTATTTATGAGCTATCAATTTTCTGAGACCAATAAAGTGAGTTTTGGAGGAGATTTCAAGCAGATGAAGTTGCAACCTGGAGAATTGATTCCAACTGGGCCTGATGAGGGGGTTTTACCAGATAAAGTCCAAGATGAATATGGACGGGAATCCGGCCTGTATTTTCAGCAGGAGTTTGAGTTGGGGGAGAAATTTGGGATGTCTTATGGATTGCGTTACGATATGTACCAATACTTAGGGCCTCGAATTGTCAGGGATTATGCGGAGAACCAGCCGATTTCGGATGGAACGGCCATTGGCGAGACTAGCTATGGAGATGGCGAGCAGATCGCTAATTACAATGGTTTGGGACCTAGGGGCTCCTTGCGTTATTCCTTTTCCAAAAACAGCTCGATCAAAGTAGGCTACAATAGAATGTATCAGTTCATCCACCTGATTTCCAATACAGCAACTATAGCACCCACAGATATTTGGAAGTTGAGTGATGCTTTTCTTGAACCACAGATAGTAGATCAGTATTCCTTGGGCTATTACAACAACTTCAAAGGGAATATTTTCGAAACCTCAATCGAAGTGTATTATAAAGACATTCAAAATGTAGTGGAGTATAAGGATGGAGCCAATCTGATCATGCAGAATCATATCGAGACGGAATTGGTACCAGCACAAGGGAAGGCTTATGGTGTTGAATTGTATGTGAAGAAAAACTTAGGGCGATTGACCGGTTGGATATCCTACACTTATTCGCGTAGCCTCAGAAGGGTGCTTACTCCCTATGAGGAGGAAATCATTAATGGGGGGGATTGGTACCCATCCAATTATGATAAGCCAAATGAGTTTAGTGTAATAGGTAATTATAAAGTGAGTACTAATTTGTCTGTATCTGCCACTTTCGGCTATAGCACGGGAAGGCCAATCACTTATCCGGAAGCGAAGTTTAACTACTCAGGAAACTCCTTGGCTTACTTCAATCGAAGAAATGAGCAGAGACTTCCAGATTTTCACCGATTGGATTTGGCGGTCAACTTCAAACTCAATGGTGAAGGAAGGTTCTTTGATGGAGACTGGACCTTCTCAATCATAAATGTTTACGGCAGGAAAAATCCATTCTCACTTTTCTTTGTGGATGAATTTGGTTCGCCTCCTCAGGCTATGAGACTTGCTATTTTGGGCGTGCCTCTTCCTAGTATTAGTTATGCGATTAAGTTTTGAGCTATGTATAAAAGACTGATTTATTTACTGTTGTTGGTTCAGGTTTCTTGCATAGATCCTTATGAAGTGACTGTGGCTGAAGGTCCGCAGATTTTGACCATCGAGGGTACTATTACCAGCGCTGCGGGGCCACATACTGTCCGCTTGACGAGAGGAGCTACCTATGGATCTGTGTTTGAAGGGTTGATACGGCCTGTCACTGGAGCCACCGTAATCGTGAGAGATGAACTTGGGAATGTTACTTATCTCTCTGAAAATCTCGAAAATCGTGGTGATTATCAGAGTCCTGCGAGTTTTTCAGCTATTGTAGGTAGGTCTTACACCTTGCAAATACAGCTTACAGATGGGAAGGTTTACAGTTCATTTCCCGAAAAAGTCAACAATGTCCCCCCAATCAGAAATTTGACTTACCAATCAGAACGAATTCCGGTAGAAGGAGAAATAAACGATGCTTCGGGGGTGAGTTTTATCGTGGATATAGATGATCCAGCAGAGGAAAATAACTTTTACTTCTGGAGAAATAGCCCTGCCACCTATGTGTTGGAAACTAGACCAGATCTCTATGTAGATCGTGAAACTATGTCTCCAGCACCGAAAGACTGCTGTGCGGTATGTTACAAATCAGAAACGACTGGAAATAGCTCATTTTTTATTGCAAATGATGATAATTTCAATGGTTTGAGTACCAGGATCAAAGCTGGGTTTATTCTTGATGATGGGTTACGATTTGTGAATACATATCGTGTGGATTTGCGACAGCTCAGTATTAGCGCTGAGGCTTATCGATTTCTACGCTTGGTGAAGCAACAAACTGAGATCAGCGGTTCGGTCTTTGATCCCCCTCCTGCGAATATTCGTGGGAATATGATAAGCTTGGATAATCCAGATGAGGTAGTCCTTGGTTATTTCATCGCAGCAGGAGAAACTTCCCAACGAGTTTATATAAATGGAGCGGAACTGGATTTCAGGCAGAATGTGGGAATCATTGCTGATGATTGTAGACAGGTCGAGGGTTCAGTATTTGATCCTCCTGTGGATTGGGATCCAGGGGCCTAGCAGGAAGCTGAAATATAACTGCTGGCCAGAGAATGTTTCAATTGCTTAGTCAGGCTTATATAACTTTTCCTGTTCCAGGAAGCTAATTCCATGATTTTTTAACCCGGCCAAAATCGGAGTGTAAATCTCTGCAAGCACAGGCAGATGGAGGCCTGTTAAATTGATTTTCCCATCTAGAAAGAGATCAACAGCAATTGCCATCGGAAGTCCCACCGTCTTTGCCATCGCCGTATAGGTAGCGTCTTCACCGAAGCAAACTAGGCTTGATCTGACTTCTTTGATGCCTTCTGGAGTTTTGAGTTCAAAAAGATGCTGCATCACAATCATGTCCTTGTCCTCTGGGTAAAGCTTCCAGTTTTTCTCTAAAATAGCTTGAAGAATCGCTGCTGGAGAACCTGTTGTTTTTGGAAGCAAATCATTTCCGAAAAATCCCAGCCACTGGATTTTCTCCCATGTAGGAAAATCAAAATCAGGGATCAGGTTTCCGAGCTTTTCTTCCACCGAAAGTGCTGGGTCGTAAGGCAAAAATGTGTTTAGGAACTGTCTCAAAGTCGTTCCTTCTGACAGATTCATCTGGAAAGAATCATCACAGATTCCCAGCTGCACAAATACATTCCAGGCTTTGCAGTAACCCGCTCTTCTGAGCGTTCCGCGTAGCATGGTGCTGATATTTTCCAATCCATAAACCTTTCTGTAGCTGAGTGAATCCCGATTGGGATAGCCGTCAAAATCCCCCAATCCTGAAAACTGGAGGGTTTCGAGTCGGTTGAAAAGCTGATGATAAGGAACAAACTTCAAATCCCCATTTTCAATGTAACGTGAAGTTCCCTGTCCAGCCAAAACCACGTTTCTTGGATTCCAGGTGAACTTGTATTTCCAGGGATTGTCTTCGGATTGTGGTGCGAGGAGCCCACCACAATAGGATTTGAAGGAGGTGATTTCTTCGCCTTTTGACTTCGCCGAGTTGATGATCTGCATGGCGGACATGTGATCAATGCCTGGGTCAAGACCGCATTCGTTCAGGAAAAACAAGCTTTTTGCTTCGATTTCAGACCTCATTTCACGCATTTCCTCCGACTCGTAAGATGCCGAGAAAAAATGCTTTCCAAACTCCAAACAGTCCTTTGCTATCGTAGGGTGCATAAAAGCAGGAAGCATGGAGATCACTACATCAGCTTCTTTGATCAGCGACTGCCGGGCAGCTACATTTTCTATGTCGAGCTGACGAGCTTCGGTATTTGGCTGATCTTTAAGCTTTTCCTTAGCGGAAGCCAGATTGATGTCCGCCAAAATCAATTTACGGGATTTGGGTTGACAGCTTTCAGCTAGGAAGTCTATTAAATATATGGCTGATTTTCCGCCGCCTAAAATCAGAATTGTATGCATGCTTAATCGATCTATACTATTTTTAGTAACCCTGCGGGTAAAACTCATAAAGTGATGTCAAGTACCCAAATCCCCCTACCCCCTTTAAAAAAGGGGGAGTTGGTTCATTTAGGCACCAAATTTTACTGAAAGTAGTTTAACGTGCAAACATTATGAATGCTCCTAATTATGGCTAAAATGGAGATTTTATTTTAGGGTAAAAAATTGTGTAGAGATTATTGAATGGAACAATTTCCTACCTTGATCGTTTGGAAAACTCCAAAGACAGAACCATGAGCAAGAAAATAAAAATAGAAGCTGAGTTTGAAGAACTAGCTTGGGAGGAGTTGACGATAGAGGAGCAGCAGCTGATGATGAGGGCGAGAAAAGTTTCTGAAAGCGCCTATGCGCCTTATTCCAACTTTCATGTAGGCGCGGCTGTACGGCTGGCGTCTGGGGAAATTCTACAATCCAGCAATCAGGAAAATGTAAGTTTTCCAGTAGGAGTTTGTGCCGAACGCTTGGTGCTTGGCTATGCCGGAGCCAATTTCCCAGATCTCGCAGTGAGGGAGATAGCGATAGTAGCGCGCAGAAAAGGCGAGGAGATTTGGGCTAGTGTGTCGCCCTGTGGACTTTGTCGGCAGACGATCAACGAAATGGAAATGAGATTTGATCGCCCAATGACTATTTTGATCCAGAATCCTGATGGAAGCGTACTCCGTTTCCAAGGGATTCAGACGCTTTTGCCTTTTAAGTTTGACGATTTGAACGGGTAGAGTTAAACTAATTCCTTGATCAAAAGACTGCCCTAATTAGTGTTTCGTATTTTGAAATCCCCCTGGCCCCCTTTGAAAAGGGGGAATTACCTCAATTTGAACCTTGCCGATAGATTCCAATAACTTACATCGGTTTTGCTAAACATTCATAAAGAGTTTTGAAAAAAAGCATCAATTTCCAATATCAAGCGCAGTATTCCGTATCTCATGAGCCGACTTTTGAAGAGAAAGAAATCTGGCTGATCTTGCATGGATATGGGCAATTAGCGGAGTTTTTCATCCGGAAATTCCAAGAATTCGATTCCTCGGACCGACTTTTTATAGCACCTGAAGCCACGAATTATGGCTATCTGAAAGGTTTTGCAGGAAGAGTTGGGGCAAACTGGATGACGAAGCATGAGCGGGAGTTATCCATCCAAAATAATCATAGGTATTTAGATCTCTTGATGGAGAATCTACTTTCGCAGTATAAGGATATACCCACCATCAAGTTACTGGGATTCTCACAGGGAGCGGCTACTGCCACGCGCTGGGCAAGTCGCTGGGCGGGTGAAGTAGATCAATTGGTACTGTGGTCAGGTGGATTTGCTCAGGACATGGTGTTGGAAGATGCCCGTGAGAAATTTTCGCAGACAGAAGTTTCCTTGGTTATGGGAGATCAAGATGATATGATCAGGCCAGAAAGCATTGAAATACAGCAGGAATTGATCAAAAATTTGAACAAGGATGTGAAAACCATGATTTTTCGAGGGGGGCATGAAATAGATATTGAAATGCTTTCGAGAATTCTTGAATCAAGTGAGTAAATCCAACTATATTGGTGCTTCAATTGCTTACTTAAACTAGAATTTAATCAGAATTCGACTTTCACTATTTTCTGAAAATTTTGTAAACCATCAATGCTTACGCTTACTGAAAAGGAGATAGACCTTATCTCAACCCAATTGCTCAAAGGAATGATCTGTTTCTATCAGATCGACAAGAAAAGAATTCATCAGATGCCAGATGATGAGGATTATTACAATTATGATCTGACTGAGGCAGAAGAGGATGTGCTAGACGAAATCGAAGAAAACCCGGACAATTATGCCGAGTTTACCCAGATGGAGCCAGCTCAGGAGCATCAGATGATGCAGGATTTTATTGACCGAAGGGTCAAAGAAAAAAGCCTAGCCGATGATTTGGTAAGTTCACTCACCAAGCCAAAGGCAAATACAGCTTTCAAGTTTCTGATCGAAGATTCCAAATACAAAAAGGACTGGGTCGAATTCCGCAAGGAAAAATACTACGACTGGATCAAGGAGCAAGTTGATAGTTTCAACTATACCGAAGGTTAATCGAATAGCCGTCCAGCTTTGGGCGGCTAATTTTTTTTGGTTTTAACCACGGTGGACACGGAGGGATTCTCCTGCTTCTCCAGAAGCTGGACTGGAGTATATATTTATGGTCTTATATTTTATGCCATGTGTGTTATAACTAGTGTTTTATTATTTTCGCACAAGCCATTTACCGCTTGCAAAAAAAACACCACTCCTATAGTTAATGTCCTTAGTTAACTGGCTAGTTTTTAGTTTGAACTATACTTTAACCAAAACAAGTTGATTATGAAAAACAAAATGAAAGTATTCGGTCTCACTTTGGGGATGATGGCAATGTCGTTTGCCTTCTTTGTGGGAAACCCTTCTAGTGCGCATGCAGAGGAGGAAAAGTTCGATTGGATTTGCTGTTTGGCGGATTCAAGTGGATGTACTGATGCACTAGGTGGTCATTGGGAATACGATGAGAAACGTGTCGGAGCAGCAACTTGTACCATTCATTAACCACACTAATTTGAACGCCTGCCAAATACTTTTGGCAGGCAAATTTATATTTAGTAATGTATAGATCAGTATTCTCCTTTTTTATTGGTTTTTATTATTAAGCTGTTCTACAGCTTCCAAAAGGAATTCTTTTGATCTTTCTGATCAAGAGATATACAATCTTAAATCAGTAAAAAAATACTACCCAGAACTAATAAATCCCATGAAGATAAATAAAGTGGGAGAATATTTAATTATTTCTGAGAACCCAAGAATAGGTCCAGAACAGCCTCTCTTACATGTATTTAACAAGAATAATTCAACTTATTTATACCCGAAAGGGATAACTGGGTTTGGCCCATTGGAGATTTCTAATGCCACTCTAATCGAGGAAGGATTTACCGATAGTACATTTTTAAACTATAGTAGCCAGAGCAAAAGGTTTTCCGAATTTTCTTTGACAAATAACGCTCGACTTGCAATAAGTGAATACAAACAACCAGATGACCTGTATATGGTTTACCTGAGTTATCATGCTACAGATAGTACAATAATTGGTTTGATGGCAAATGATCTCAACCGCTTAGCTGAATATTCTATTAGAGATGGAAAGCGGATTGCCGGTTACGGTACTTGGGAAAAAATACCAGAAACAGAAATGCTTATTGATTACGAAGATCCATTGATTAATTATCATTTGGGTGAGCTAAATAAAGGATGGTTCAAAGCAAATAGGGCACTTGGATTATTTGTAAAAGCTAGTATTTATAGAGATAGATTGGAAATTTTTCATTTCGACACCAAAAAATTTGACATTGTTGAAGGGCCAAGAGTAGAACTGCCAGATTTTAATATTCGGCACTCAAATGGTCAATCTACCGTTATTTTCAATCCTGAAAATGCTTATGGTCACAGAGATGTAGCAATTGGCGAAAAATATATTTATGACTTGTATGGAGGATTTAACCAAGCTCATATCAATCAAACCAATGAAATCGCAAAAACAATTTATATCGTGACTCACAACGGTGAGGTAGTAGGGAAACTCAATTTGGACATTTCCTTAAGAAGTTTGGAAGTAGATGAAAAATTGGGGAAAATCTACGGTATCACTACAGATGAGGATCCAGGGATAGCTGTTTTTGATATTCCTGCGGAGTTTTTGTAAGGATATGTTGCGATTCTAATTAGGAAGAAGCTCAGTTTGGGATTCTTTTTTTAATTCAAGCTAGACTAAGTTCTCACGATTTTTTTATACTTTAATTGAATGCATAATCCTCCTGAATTTTTAATCAGAAACACCTTAAAGCCTGGTGATCTTGGGCAGGTGGCTGCTTTGCATGGTAAGGTCTATTCGGAAGAGCATGATTTTGGGCTGGGCTTTGAAGCTTATGTGATGGAAAGCTTGCTTGAATTCTATCGTGCTTACAATTTGAAAAAAGACAAAGTTTGGGTAGTAGAAAGCGAGGGGAAAATGGTGGGCTTTGTTTTACTGATGCATAGACCCACAAACCGAGCCCAGTTGAGGTACTTCATCTTGGCGAAAGAATTTCGTGGTTTTGGTATTGGAAGCAGGCTGATGAAAGAATGGATGGAGTTCTTCGGAGAATGTAACTATGACGCGGCCTATTTGTACACTTCTTTAGGAATGGATGCTGCGGCTAGTTTGTACGGGAAAATGGGCTTTCGAAAGATCAGCGAAATGAAATCAAAGAATTTTGGAGTACTTTTATTGGAGCAGTATTACGAACTGATTAGTCCTACTAGGTTGTAAAATTTTATACTTTAACATTTATACTTTAATCAAAATACTTTCTTTTTATGCCAACACAACCCTTGAAATCCATCAAAAAAGCATTGTCACACTGGTATTTGATTACCATAATAGGAGTGATATTTGTTCTCTTAGGAATATGGGTTTTCCGAACTCCATTAGCTTCGTACTTAGTGCTGGCTACCTTTTTCAGTATTTCTTTTTTGCTTTCAGGAATAGCGGAAATTTCTTTTGCACTGGGTAATAAAGATACTATTGATAACTGGGGCTGGTTTCTGGCTTCCGGTATTTTTAGTGCTTTAATTGGTGTTTTACTTCTGTCCAATCCAGCACTTTCTATGGCTACTTTGCCACTTTATGTTGGTTTTGGGATAATGTTCCGTGCGATTGCTGGAGTCAGTTTTGCCTTTAGTTTGAAAGACCATGGGGATGAATATCAGTCCATGCTTTGGATGAGTATTTTAGGGGTTGTGCTTGCTTTCCTTCTGATTTGGAATCCTGCTGTTATTGGATTGACCTTGGTTACTATGACTGCATTGACGTTTATATTCATTGGAGCTGGAGTGATCTGGTTCTCCTTGAAGTTGAAAAAGCTGCATAAGGTTTCTGGGAATATTAAGGAAACGATTGAGCAGAGGGATTTGTAATATGTAAAAATTGTAAGTGGTAAGTTATTACATTAAAACAACTTACCACTTACACTATCTACGACTTACAGCTTTGAATAATCTTCAGCGTATCCGCTATTTTATTCTCCAAGAGCTCGTATTGCTGATTCTTGATCCAATCTTTCTTGAAAAGCTGAGAGCCCATTCCCACGCAGTACACTCCCGCATCAAACCATTCTTTTAGATTTTCTTCCGTTGGTTCTACTCCGCCAGTGGGCATGATGTGTAGTTCTGGATATACTGACTTAGCAGCAGCCACAAATGCTGAACCTACTACATTTCCCGGAAAGGCCTTCACAAGGCTTGCGCCTAGTTTTTTCGCCTGAAAAATCTCAGACATGGTAGCGCATCCTGGAATCCAGAAAACATCCTTAGAGTTACAGTAAACCGCTAGTTCGCGGATCAGAGCTGGGGAAACAATAAAGTCTGCCCCTGCTTCAATGAAAGATTCCGCTTGTTCAGTGGTGAAAATGGTGCCTATGCCCATCACTAAGTCTGGATACTTGGCAGCGTAATCGTAAAGCTCCTTAAAAACCTCTAGGGAGTTAGCAGTTCGGTTGGTGAATTCAAACACTCGAATTCCTGCCTTATAAGAAGCGTCTAGAACGCCTTTTGCCACTGCTATGTCTACATGGTTGAATACAGGAATCATTCCCGTAGCTTCCATGGCTTGAAGCATTTCTTCGTTTGAAAATTTCATAATAGTTTTTAACGTAAAAGTTTACCTACATTTTTTCCTTCCACCAGCTGATTGACCTCGTCTAAAGAGACGAAGTTAGCATCTCCTGGGATGGAGTGCTTCAGAACTGATGCTGCCACTGCAAAGTCCAGTGCATTTTGGTCTTCTAAGTGGAGTAAACCATAAATCAAGCCCGCCATATAGGCGTCGCCTCCTCCGATTCTGTCCACGATATGCGTCATTTCGTAGGTTTTGGATTCGAGCATCGCTTCCCCATTCCAAAGAATTCCACTCAGATTATTCTCTGATGCACTGATAGAATCGCGCTGTGTATTCGACACATATTTCAAAGCTGAACACATGGATTTGGCTTTTTCACAAGCTTGCAAATAGTCCGTTTCTGTGATCCCCATACAATTTTCGAAGTCGGTCAGACCAGCGATGATCAGATGCGATGGTTCGATCAGTTCTGGCATAATGTCCAACGGGCCTTTTCCGTATTGCCATAAGTTTCTACGGTAATTGATGTCGGCGCTGATTTTTACACCAAGCTTAGCAGCGGCTTTCACCGCGGCCTTGCAAAGATCAGCTGCGGATTGCGAAATGGCAGGCGTAATTCCTGTCCAGTGAAACCAATCTGCACCTTCAAAAATCGCTTCCCAATCAAAATCTTTCACATTGACCTTTGCAAAGGCAGAATCAAAACGATCATAAATGATTTTTGAGGAACGCTGCATGGTGCCATGCTCTACAAAGTAAACGCCCATTCTTCCTTCATTGAATCGAATCAAAGAGGTGTCCACACCTGAAAATCGAAGTGTATTTATAGCGGCATGGCCGATTTCATGGTCTGGAAATGACGTGACATGCGCAGCTGACAATCCCCAAAAAGCAAGAGAAACGGCCACATTTGCTTCTGCTCCACCATAATTGACTTCATAGGATTGCGTATTTACAAAACGCTCATGTCCAGGTGTAGAAAGGCGTAGCATGATTTCGCCAAGTGTGATTATTCTTTTATTCATCAATAGGATGTTTTACTAATTCATTTTTTTTGGAAAAAACAGGAAGGCAAATTTTATTTTTTGCGTTCTTGATGATTCAACAATAATAAAGGCGAAAAATTGGTTTACCAATTATTGTTGCCCAAATCTTTGTGATTTTCGAAACAAAGTCAGGTTATCATTGCAAACGCTTTATGAGACTTATTGGATTTCTTTCCCTTTTTACCGTGCCCCTTCAGAATATTTTTTTAATTTTGCCCCAATTTGGACTTAAGCAAAACTTTCTCTTCAATCTCCCTCTCTAATGCCTAAAGATAGCAGTATCAAGCACGTTCTCATCATTGGTTCAGGTCCCATCGTTATTGGTCAAGCTTGCGAATTTGATTACGCAGGTTCCCAAGCATCCAGATCTCTTCGTGAAGAAGGCATCACTGTGACGCTGATCAATTCCAATCCTGCAACGATCATGACTGATCCGGTCACGGCCGATAATGTGTATTTGCTTCCTTTGGAAAAGAAATCCATCGTACAAATCCTCAAAGATCACCCGGATATAGATGCTGTTCTGCCTACCATGGGTGGACAAACTGCATTGAATCTAGCAATAGACTGCGAAAAAGGTGGAGTCTGGGCAAAGTATGGTGTGAATATGATCGGCGTAGATATCGATGCGATCGATACTGCCGAAAACCGTGAGAAATTCAAGGCACTGATGGAGAAAATCGGTGTCGGTGTATGTAAAGGTGGTACGGCTACCTCTTTCCTTCAAGGAAAAGAAATCGCACAAGAAATTGGTTTCCCATTGATCATCAGAGCTTCCTATACCCTAGGTGGAGCCGGTGGAGCTTTTGTGGAAACGGAAGATGAATTCGAAAAAGCGCTTGTAGCTGGACTTCAAGCTTCTCCAGTTCACGAAGTTCTGATCGAACAGAGTATCATTGGCTGGAAAGAATACGAGCTGGAAGTGATGCGCGATAATATCGGCAACATGATCGTGATCTGTTCTATCGAGAACTTTGATCCGATGGGAGTGCATACAGGTGACTCTATCACGGTGGCTCCAGCGATGACTTTGCCAGATACGACCTATCAGCGTATGAGGAACTTCGCGATCACAATGATGAATAGCATCGGGAATTTTGCAGGAGGCTGTAATGTGCAGTTCTCAGTAAGTCCTGATAATTCTGAGATCATCGGTATCGAGATCAATCCACGAGTTTCCCGCTCTTCGGCTTTGGCTTCAAAAGCAACTGGTTACCCGATTGCAAAGGTAGCTGCTAAACTAGCAATAGGATATAATCTGGATGAGTTGAAAAACTCTATTACTGGAACAACTTCAGCATTTTTTGAGCCTACAATAGATTATGTGATTGTAAAGGTTCCTCGTTGGAACTTTGACAAATTCAAAGGAGCTGACAGAAGACTTGGTCTATCCATGAAGTCTGTGGGTGAAGTGATGGGTATCGGTAGAAACTTCCAAGAAGCACTTCAGAAGGCTTGTCAATCACTTGAAATCAAGAGAAATGGTCTTGGGGCCGATGGCAAAGAACTTCGTAATCAAGACGAGATTTTATATTCTCTTGCTAATCCTAGTTGGAATAGATTGTTCCACGTCTATGATGCCTTCAAACTTGGAATCTCTTTCCGTACGATTCAGGATTTGACCAAGATCGATAAGTGGTTCTTGAAGCAAATCGAAGAGTTAATACACCTTGAAAAGGAGATTGAAAAATATAAGCTAGATACCATTCCATTGGAAGTGATGGATTTGGCTAAGCGTAAAGGCTATGCGGATCGTCAAATTGCACACTTGTTAGATTGCTTGGAAAGCGAAGTTTTCGATAAGCGATACAAGGAGATGGGAATCAAGCGAGTGTATAAGTTAGTAGATACCTGCGCAGCTGAATTTGAGGCGAAAACGCCATATTATTATTCTTCTTTTGGCTCTGAAAATGAATCAGTAAAATCTGATCGTAAAAAAGTAGTAGTACTTGGATCAGGACCAAACCGAGTAGGACAGGGAATTGAGTTTGATTACTCTTGTGTTCATGGGGTATTGGCAGCCAAGGAATGTGGCTACGAGACCATTATGATCAACTGTAATCCTGAGACGGTTTCTACTGATTTCGATATTGCAGATAAACTGTACTTCGAACCAGTGTTCTGGGAGCATATTTACGAAATTATCCTTCACGAGCAGCCTGAGGGTGTGATTGTCCAATTGGGTGGTCAGACGGCTTTGAAGCTTGCTGAGAAGATGGAGAAGTACGGTATCAAGATCATCGGAACCAGCTTCGAAGCATTGGATCTAGCAGAGGATAGAGGAAGATTCTCAGCTCTTCTGAAAGATCTGGATGTTCCATATCCTGAGTTTGGAACGATTCACAATACCGACGAAGCCTTAGAGCTTTGCAAGACGATTGGTTTCCCGCTTTTGGTGCGTCCTAGTTACGTATTAGGAGGTCAAGGAATGAAGATCGTGATCAATGAGAAGGAATTGGAGCAGCATGTCGTGACTGTGTTGAAAGATATTCCGAATAATGAGATCCTGCTGGATCACTTCTTGGAAGGAGCTATCGAAGCAGAAGCTGATGCGATTTGTGATGGAGAGAATGTATATATCATCGGAATCATGCAGCATATCGAGCCGGCGGGAATTCACTCAGGTGATTCTTATGCAGTGCTACCCCCTTACAACTTGGGGGATTTGGTGATTCGTCAGATCGAAACTTATACAGAGAAAATTGCACTTGCTCTGAAAACTGTAGGCTTGATCAATATTCAGTTTGCGATCAAAAATGACAAGGTTTACATCATCGAGGCAAACCCAAGAGCATCTCGTACGGTGCCATTTATTTGCAAAGCGTACAGAGAACCTTATGTAAACTATGCCGTAAAGGTGATGTTGGGAGAGAAAAAAGTAACTGATTTTGAATTCAAACCTTACAAAAAAGGTTATGCGATCAAGGAGCCAGTTTTCTCTTTCCATAAATTCCCTAAAGTAAATAAAGAATTGGGACCTGAAATGAAATCTACCGGTGAAGCGATTTACTTTATCGATGATCTGATGGATGATTATTTCTTGAAAATCTACGCAGAGAGAAATCTGTATTTGAGTAGATAAGAAACTAATAAAACGTTAAGTATTGTGTGGAAATTTCTTGTAATAGTGCTCGGAGTTGGTTGGCTACTTGGCCAACTAATCCGATATTTTCTTAGAAGCAAATTGGCCAAATTTGCTAGGCATGTAAATGAAGTGGCGAAAGAGGAGCAACGTGCTCAGCGGCATGCTTCTGCCTCAAAGGATGAGATCATTGTAGACTACGTGCCTCAAAAGCAGCAAGAAAAACGAAAGCATGAAATTAAAGGCGGAGAATACGTCGATTATGAAGAAGTGAAGGAGTAATCCTTCACTTTTTTCTTTTTAACCACAAAGTGCGTAAAGGTTTCGCAGAGGGTACAGTTTTAATAGTTGTCCTGCTTCTCCAGAAGCTGGACTAATTAGCTGATTTTTATATGCTTCAAATTTGTTCTAAAACACTATTTGGGATTTATAATCCCGAATCCAATCACAAGGTTTTTATTGAAGCGTAGCTAGCCTACACCAATAGATCTTGAAACCGCTTTGGGTTTTGGTTCCAATCAAAAAATCCTCTCCTCCGTCCCTCAACCCAAATTTATTTTTAAAATCAGCCGCTCCAGTGGCATAATTTCGCATCATGACATTGACTTTGCCAAAAGGAAATCGCTGCTTAAGTTCTTTTTTGTTTGGGTTGACTTGATCGATTACTTCGAAAACTCTCGCTGGAAGATCTTTATGAAATTCAGAAGAAGTATATAGATGACTGTTTGGATCAAGTTTTTTCAGGCCAAATCGTGCTCCAAAACTTTTGAAAGCTCCAGCTTTCAAGATTCCTGAAAAAGGCTCAATCAAATACTTTTCTACCTCGCCAAAAGTAGAATTACTTATTTCTTCTTCGCGCTGCTCAAATGAAAAACTGGATTCTTTCGCTCCCAAATCCACCGCTTCGATGGTCAAGGGAGATTCAACTCCTTCTTTGAACCAATGCAAAAGCAATTCTTTCACTTCATTTTTCACGGAGACTACCTGCACTTTCTGTATGTCAGGAAGTTCAGTGAGGGCTTGGGAGATATCGAGCATTGGCGATAATTTCAATAAGATCGAATCTGACTTACTTTTCATCATTTCCCAGGCACTGTACACATCAGGCTCGCAATCCTGAAGTTTATACATCTTCTGGTTGCCTTTTCCCCTACGCGCAGGATCGGCGTAGATCAAATCAAAATACTTGTTAGATTTTACGAAGTGATCAAGCCCATCACCCTCAAAAAACTCGAGCTTTTTAGTTGAACTCTCCAAGGGTTCCGAACCCTTGGAGGGTTTCAATAGCTCCAAATTATACTTTGAAATCTGGAAAAGTTCAGGTTGCCTTTCGCAATAAATCCCCGTTTCAAAGCCTTGGCTCATGTAAAAAAAATCTACTCCAAAGCCTCCAGTGAGATCTATCATGATTTGTCCTTCCCTGTCTCTAGCCTTGAATTCGGCAGTTTGCTCTGATGAGCTTTGCTCCAAAGAAATGGAAGCTGGAAAAATCAATTGCGAATTGGATGCCCAAGAAGGGAGTTTTTTGGCTGCCTTTTGTCGTGCAGAGATTTGTTGCACCGCAGCTTTTAGATCGAAATCAGTTTTGCCCTGATATTTAAAAAGCAAAAGTGCAGGATCTTCCATAAGATGATCCTGCACAAATTGTTGGAAGTCGGCCCTATGAAACTGGGTCAAATCCATTAAAACAAGCCGTTTGCGAGCGCGTACTCAGCGATTTGCACGGCGTTGGTTGCTGCGCCCTTTCTAAGGTTGTCAGCTACAATCCACATATTTAGTGTATTTGCCTGAGACTCATCTCTTCTCAAGCGACCTACGAATACCTCATCTTTTTTGTGCGCATTGATCGGCATAGGATAGACATTGTTTGCTGGGTCGTCCTGTACGATTACCCCAGGCGCAGCTGCAAGTAGCTCACGCACTTCTGTCAAGTCGAAGTCTTCTTTGAATTCCACGTTTACCGCTTCAGAGTGTCCTCCCATAGTTGGGATTCTCACTGTGGTCGCAGTTACTTGGATTGTATCATCGCTGAAGATTTTCTTAGTCTCCTTGATCATTTTCATCTCCTCCTTCGTGTAGCCGTTTTCTTGGAATACATCTATGTGAGGAAGCACGTTCATGTCAATCTTGTGCGGATAGACCATGTTGGCTTTTTCTCCTACACGCTCCGCCATCATCTGGTCTACCGCTGCTTTGCCCGACCCTGTCACAGACTGGTAAGTGGACACCACAACTCTTTTGATGCCGTAGCGCTCACGCAAAGGAGCTAGAGCCAGCACCATTTGTATGGTAGAGCAGTTTGGATTGGCGATGATCTTATCTTCTTTCGTCAATTCTTTACCATTGATCTCAGGAACAACCAATTTTTTGGTCGCATCCATTCTCCAAGCGGAAGAATTATCGATGACGATAGTGCCTACTTCAGCGAATTTTGGAGCCCATTCTGTAGATGTGCTTCCGCCTGCTGAAAATATAGCTACTTCAGGCTTCAGAGAAACAGCTTCTGCAAGTCCGATGACAGTGTAAGGTTTACCCTTATAGTCAATCTGTTTACCTACAGATCGCTCGCTGGCGACTAATAGAAGTTCGTCAAAGGGGAAGTTGTGCTCTGCTAGCACCTCTAGGATTTCTGAGCCTACCAAGCCGGTAGCTCCTACCACTGCTAATTTCATCAGATTTAAAGTAGTTGTTGAAAATTTTTGAAGCACAAAAGTAAGAGCTACTAATTCATTTTCAGACCTGTCTCTCGAATATTTTAAGGAAATCTGTATAAATGCTGGTAAAAAGTGTGGTTTGCGATCATTTTGAATATTATATTGAGTCTAGACTTTTTAATTGAGATGCTTGTGGTAGGCTTAATTTTTATTTGGCAAATGATCTTTTTCACTGTTTTCGCAGTGAGTGACAAGTCGCAAGTGGAGTTCAATAGTCGTATTCAGGATTTTGAAAGTGATTTTTCGATCATCAGCTATCCAGATGAATTTTTGCCAGACTGGTATGCAAATGAGATCAGAAGTACTTCTTCGCGGATATATCAACTAAGGGGACTTGGAAGGAATGGCAGCAAAGCCTTGGCCGTACAGCCAATTTCTACATTTGATGGAGAACTTATCATTCGACTTTCTCCCAAAGGACTCAAGGATCCCAAAGTTCGTTTCTGGGCGAGGTCAGTCAAAAATGGCTCTGGTGATAGGCCTGCTCAAGTTTACTATCGTTGGGGAGGGAAATTGGAAAGTGGTTATACTGAGCGGAAAGTACTTGGAGGAGCAAATGAATTTGGGAATGAAGACCAAGAATTCAGAATGTTTGAGTTGGATGTTCCGGAAGAGTATCAAGCTGTAGAAGAGGTTTTTCTAATGGTAGAAATCCACTGTGGTCCTGGTACTGGGACCTGCGCAAAATGGTTGATGGATGATTTTGAGTTTGGGGAGTTTGTGGTAGATCGGACCGCGCCGATGGTAGTACGTGTACAAGGATATGATGATAATCAAGTCGAGGTTCAATTTGATGAAGCCGTAGATCCTGTCTTTTCTGAGTTTTTACACAATTATAAACTGGATGGGCAAGAACCAGAAGTAGTTAGATTGAATGCGGATTCTTTGGTTTATCTGACCTTTTCGGAAGAGTTAGAACTGGGGAATTATTATGATTTAGAGATTGCACAAGTCCCAGATTTAGAAGGCAACTTCCTGCAGGATACGGTGATTTCTTTTCAATTTTTTGATCCTTCAGCCATTCTGCCCAAAGCCCTGCTGATCAACGAAATCATGCCAGCTCCCAAGGCTGATCTCGACCTGCCCAATGTGGAATATGTGGAAATATTTCATGCTGGAGAATATGCGATCCGCCTCGAGGGTGTTTCTTGGTCAAATTCTAAATCGACTGTGATTCTAAAAGAAAAGTGGGTACAACCTGGCGATTACTTGCTTTTGATTCCTGAGAACCAAACTTTACTTTTGATGGAATATGGAGAAATCATTCCTATAAGAAGCTGGCCTACGCTTTTGAATTCTGGAGATCAGTTAAGTCTTCAGGACGATCAAGGGAAGCCGATTGATAGGATTGCATATACTACGAACAGTTGGAGAGGTACTGAGTACTCCAGTGGAGGATACAGCCTGGAAGTTGCAAATCCATTCTATGCCTGTGAGCAGTCTGATCTGCTTAAGCCATCGATTGATCCGCTGAGAGGAACGCCAGGAAGACAAAATTCTATTTTCGATTTGACTCCAGATGAAAATCCCCCGCTGCTCAATAGGGTAGAATTCTCCTCTTCAAAAAGTCTGATATTGAGCTTTTCTAAGCCTATTCTTTCAGGATTTGATCCAGTAAACTTTGTCTTTGAGCCAAGTTTGCAAATTGACTCCATCGCTCAGTCGAGTTCCAAAGAGATTCAGATTTTCCTTGCAGAGGATCTTACTGCGAATACTATTTATAGACTAAGAATAAATGGGTTGACGGATTGCTCAGGGAATGGATTTCTGCAAACAGAGCCATTTCAATTCGTTTTGCCGGTACAGGCTGAAAAAGGAGAGGTATTGATCAATGAGCTTCTTTTCAATCCAAAAGCGGGTTCACCGAAATTTGTGGAATTGATCAATGTAACTGATAATTACCTTGATATACAAGATTGGAAGCTTGCGAACTTTGATGAAATGGGAGAGGTAGCTCAAGTGAAGCAGCTCGGTGAATCTTCCTTGATTTTGCCGCCAAGAGGGTATTTGGCAATCACCACTAGTCCCGATATGCTGAAGCTTGATTATGCTAGATCATCCATGGGAGCCTTTGTCCATATCGCTACACTTCCAAGCTATCCTATAGCTGGGGGTACGGTAGTGTTATTGGATGCTACAGGAAATATTGCGGAGACATTTCCTTATTCGGAAGAGCTTCATCATCCATTGCTGAAAGACCCAAAGGGAGTTTCTCTGGAGCGGCTTTCTACCCAGTCAGCGGCTAGCTTGTCTGCCAACTGGTATTCGGCGTCGGCAGTGGAAGAATACGCAACTCCAGGTAGGAAAAATTCTCAAGTGATTTCTGGTGAATTCGAAGCGGAATTGATTCAAATCGATCCTGAAGTTTTTGACCCTGAAGGAAGCAATGGAAATACCTTTACGACTATTCGCTATGAACTTGACCAAGCAGGTTGGGTCGGAAGTTTTAGGATTTATTCTACCACAGGCCAATTGATCCAAGTACTTGCAGAAAATGAAATATTGGGCACAGCTGGATTGTTTACCTGGGCAGGAACGGATAGTCAGGGAAAGGTCCTAAGATCAGGCTATTATGTGCTGTTGATAGAATTGTATGATTTGACTGGAGAAATGAGGGTAATCCGGAAAACCATAGTCATTGCGACAAAACTTTAATTTTTTTCTTCTTATTTCAGGGTTTAAAGAGCAGAAAATAGTATCTTAAGAAGCTTAACGCCCCAAAACCATGGAAAAAGACCTAATCACTCAAGCCTTGCAGACGATTCACCTGCAGAATGGCAAAGACCTCAAGGAGGTCTCTCAGTATTTGAATATGAAGTATCGGATCGATGCAGACCTCTTGGTTCTGCAGACGAGATTGAAGAAAATGATACTTGAAGAAAAAGCCGTCGCTTGACGGTTTTTTTTATGTGCCAGCCAGTAGAGAATGTTCACTGCTTTGCTCCGCGGTTTTAATCGTGAGACTAGGATTTTTTTTTCTAAAAAGAACATGTTCTAGCTTTATCTGAGAACATACCATTTGTCAGGAGCTCTTCTTGATGGATTGAAAGTCAATATCAAGTATGGCGAGTTCTACTGTTTTGATTATCAGCTTTTTGAAAAATTCAGGTAGAGTGACACTCTTCGCCAAGAGCATTTATTACTAAACTTACTCATGGTTTTCGCTAGCAAAGCTTCAACCTGAAAAGGCTTAAAATCATCAATTAGACATAATTTTCAAGTAAAAGCAATGCTAGGAATTCTTGTAATTCCAATGCGTAGGTGTATTTTAGGGAACAAATTCTAGAAAGAATCGTCCCAATACTATTACTTAATTTTAGCTGGCTATGAGCAAGGAAGAAAAGACCGCATATTCTCCGGAAGAATTAAAAGAATTCGAGGAAATCATCTTGAAGAAACTTCAAAGTGCGAAAGAGGAATTGAATGTACTGAAAGAGTCATTGAGCAAGAGAAATGATTCGGGTACAGGTTACACTGCATCTACTTCCAAATTGCTGGAAGACGGAGCCGATACTTTAGAAAGAGAGAGTCAGAATCAATTGGCAGCAAGACAACAGAAGTTTATTATCAATCTTGAGAATGCACTGATCCGCATCAAAAACGGTACTTATGGTGTATGTGTGGATACAGGTAAGTTGATCTCAAAAGAGCGATTAATGGCTGTGCCGCATACCATGCAGTCTATTGAAGCCAAACTTGCTCAGAGATAAGCCTTGGATTTTCTTCACCGGCATATTGAAGCATTGATTTTTTGTGCTCCCACACCTTTGCCCAAGGCGGAGATAGTCAAGTGTCTTACTGAAATGTTTGAGGCGGAAATCCCCGCTGATCATGTAGATCAGGCGATTGATCAATTGAGCGAAAAATACCAGTCGGAGGAGTTTTCTTTTCAGTTGGAGCATTTGGGTGGAGGGTATCAGTTCTTGACCAAGCCTGCCTATCAAACTTCCATCGGGATTCTTTTGCGCCAGCAGTCTCAGAAAAGACTTTCTACGGCACAGTTGGAGACCTTGTCTATCATCGCATACAAGCAGCCTGTAACCAAAGGCGATATTGAGCAGATCAGAGGGGTAAATAGTGATTACTCTGTCCAGAAGTTGTTAGAAAAAGAGCTAGTAGATATCAAGGGCAAATCAGAGGGTCTTGGAAGGCCAATTTTGTATGGCACTTCTGCGAAGTTTATGGAATACTTTGGGATAAACTCCATTAAAGATCTGCCTCAGCCAAAGGATTTTTCTCAGCCAGACAACCAGATCGGAGAGGAGCGAGACTGAATTAAGCAATCAACTTTACCTTAGCCAATTGAGCGATCAGATACTTTTTTCCAGATTTGATTTCCTGGCATAATACACGAGTTCTTCTTGTTTCTCCTTTTTCAAATTCACGCCCAGAAAGCAAAAATCGATTTCCAGGTTTCAAATCAGATAGAAAAAGAGCTTCTTGGTTGAGGCTTGGTTCATCGTATTTGCTCATTTCCTTCATCAGAAAAAGATCAGCTGCCGAACTTGCTTTCGGGTTCTTCATGTGCTTGCGCAAGGGGATGAGCAAGTCAATTGGGAAAAATTTGGTAGAGAGGATAGGAAATAGTAATTGTTGAAAAGTTGATTTCCACTCAGCGCCATGCGGTGCGATATCGATACCAAACCTCACAAAGGCATGAAGATGTGCTACTTCATGTATATAAGTGAGCAGGAATTGATAGGGATTGAGATCCGCATTGATTGTGATCGTTTGGGTTTGCCTATCTCTACGGTATCTAAAGTCTCCAAGTTTAGATTTGCGAGTAGCAGTAGTCTTAAAAGAAAAGGGTTCTTGCTCCCAAAGTTCAACAGCATAATTGACAGCTGCCTCAGGGAGTTTTGTTATTAAGACTTGTCTTAGTTGTTCTGAACCGCTCATTTCGAAAAGTACAAAAAAAAGAGTCCCGCGAATACGGGACTCAATTCATTTAAGGAAGGTGTGAATTAGTTCACAGACTCAACTACCTCAACAACTTCTTCAACTACTACAGTTGAGTCAGCCTCATCGATAATGATTACTTCTTCCTCTACAACGGTCTCTTCTACTACCTCGATAGTTTCAGTACCTTCTTCTTTTACTTCTTTGTTACCGCATGAAGCTACAGCGAACATGCTAGCGATTGCGAAAATTGCAAATACTTTTTTCATTTGTTGTGTTTTTCTTAATTACGCTGCAAATGTATTACTACTTTGATCAATAAAACAACAACCGTTCAAATATATTTTATTTGTTTTTATAAATGATTTTTACCGGAACTCCTTCGAAGTCAAAGTGTTCGCGGAGGCGGTTTTCGAGGTATCTCGTGTAAGGTGATTTGATATATTGTGGCAGGTTGCAGAAGAATGCAAACACCGGATTTTTAGTAGGGAGTTGGGTAGAATATTTGATTTTAATATACTTTCCTTTCCATGCTGGTGGTGGATATCTTTCGATTTCAGCAAGCATCAAATCATTAAGTTTGGATGTGGTGATGCGACGAGTTTTATTTTCATACACTTTCACCGCCAACTCAATAGCTTGGAAAATTCTTTGCTTTTCTGTCACTGATGTGAAGATGATTGGGATCCATTTATTTTCACCCAATTTCTCCATCATGTCGTCTTTGATTTTTCCCATGGTTTTATGATCCTTTTCGATCAAATCCCACTTGTTTACCATTATCATCACGCCTTTATTATTCTTGATGGCGAGGGAGATCAAGTTCATATCTTGAGATTCAAGACCACGAGTAGCATCTACCATCACCATAACAACATCAGACTCTTCAAGTGTTCTCAAGGAGCGCATGACAGAGTAGAACTCTACATCTTCTGTTACCTTGGATTTCTTTCTGATTCCGGCAGTATCGGTGATGATGAAATCCTGTCCAAAAAGCTGGTAGCGTGTGTGAATAGAATCCCTTGTCGTACCTGCTTCGTTGGTGACAATAGAGCGGTCTTTGCCGATGAGGGCATTTAAGAAAGATGATTTACCCACGTTTGGTCTTCCAAGAATCGAAATCTTTGGAGTGTCAGCATCTGGGTCTTCGTCTCCCACATCTTCGAAATGAGTAATCATTTCATCCAGAAGCTCTCCTGTGCCACTTCCACTGGCAGAAGCGATTGGGAACACTTCAAAATCACTTACTCCCAGAGAGTAAAACTCATGGGCGGCAAAGCTTCTTTCCTGATTGTCAGCTTTATTAGCAACGACAAAAATAGGCTTCTTGCTACTTCTAAGTTCTTTGGCAAATTCACTGTCCAAATCTGTAAGACCCGTATGGCAATCCACAATGAAAAGTATTACATCTGCTTCCTCTATGGCAAGCTTCACCTGCTTACGAATCTCCGCCTCATACATGTCCTCAGAGCCGGTCACATATCCGCCGGTGTCAATCACCGAGAAGAATTTGCCTGACCACTGAGCATGCCCGTAGTGACGATCACGGGTTACTCCACTCATATTGTCTTCAATTGCCTTGCGCTCTTCTACCAGTCGGTTGAAAAGAGTGGATTTACCCACATTAGGTCTACCTACTATCGCTACTATATTTGCCATGATCAGGTTGGGTCGTACCCAAATTTTTTCAGTTTCAGTTTATTTTTTCTCCAGTCTTGTTCCACCTTCACGAAGGTTTCAAGAAAGACTTTTTTTCCGAAGAACTTTTCTAGTTCTTCACGGGCTTGGATTCCCACTTTTTTCAGTGCCGCTCCTTTATCTCCTATGATGATGCCTTTTTGGCTATCTCTTTCTACATAGATAATTGCACGCACACTGATGATATTCTTCTTCACCTTGAAATCCTCAATGGAGACTTCAGAGCTGTAGGGTATTTCTTTTTTGTAATTCTCAAAGATTTTCTCACGAATAATCTCAGAGGCAAAGAACCGTTCAGAGCGATCAGAAAGTTCCGCTTTGTCATAAAACGCCGGATGCTCTGGCAGTCTATCGAGAATCTCCTGCATGATTTTTTCGGTATTGAACTTCTCGCCAGCAGAAATCGGAATAACCAGCTCAGACTTAATTCTAGAAGTCCAATAGGTAGTTATTTCTTCCAGCTGACCAGGTTTGGCTAAATCAATCTTATTGATGACCAATAGAACTGGAACGCCAGACTCGTTGATTTTTTCGATAACGTGCTCGATGTCATTTGCTGTCTCGTATAGGTCTGTGACAAATAGAATGATGTCCGCATCTTCAAGAGAGATGTTTACGAAGCTCATCATGTTCTTCTGAAGTTCGTACTGAGGCTTCAGCATGCCGGGTGTGTCCGAAAAAACTATTTGATAATTATCGGCATTTGTAAGTCCAATTATCCTATGACGGGTGGTTTGGGCTTTAGAAGTAATGATCGAAAGCCGTTCACCTACAAGGATATTCATCAATGTAGACTTGCCCACATTTGGTTTTCCTATGATGTTGACGAAGCCTGCTTGATGTTTTGCTGTATCCATTGTAGAAATTTTTTACAAAGGTACTTGATTTTTAGACAGTCTGGAAGTTTAAAGTGATTTGGCAAAATAAAATTTGGTATTTAGTAGTCTCAGTCTTTCCTGTTTTAGGACTGTTCTAAACGGTTGATAGACAAATGCCTGCTACTGATTCGATGCTTGTACAGTCCAAGGAATATGAGCTGAAAAGGTAATTTACAGTCAGGTCTTCCAAATATTTTTCTTGGTGTAGGTTTGCATTTCAAAATAAAACGCCTACTTTTGTATCACAATTAGCCAGAAGGGCAGATTTAGATAAGAAAAAAGAAGCTTAAAGCTTTAAAAATATATCGCGGGATGGAGCATCCCGATAGCTATCGGGAGGTAGCTCATCGGAACTCATCAAGCAAAGACATATCGCGGGATGGAGCAGTTGGTAGCTCGTCGGGCTCATAACCCGAAGGTCACAGGTTCGAGTCCTGTTCCCGCTACTTGGTAACTCCGGACAATGTTAAAATTGTTCGGAGTTTTTTGTTTTTCAGGGGTTTAGCATTATTTGGAATCTATTTGATTCTGTTAAATTCGGATGATTTTGTCCCAGTTTTTGTCCCAGATATTGTCCCAGTTTTTGTCCCAGTTTTTTATAGTCTTTTTGCTCCGCTCTTTATTGTGACTATTTTGGGGCATGATTGATATCAAAATTTCTGCTGTATTAAACCCTAAAGCAATTCCCTCTTCAGGTGGACAGGGGATTTATTTGTGCATAAATTGGAAAGTTCGACATTACATTAATCTCAAACTTGAGAAAATTCCTAAAAATGCTTGGTCAGGCAAACCAACCAAATGGGTAAATAGTCAATATCAGTATGCTGAATTTCACAATAGGGTCATCGCTAGGGAGATTCATAGACTCAAAGGGATTATCCAGGATTTTTATAAACGCAACGAAATACTGACTGCGGAAAAGTTGAAAAATGTTTACTTGGTAAAGTATCAAGGGAAAAAGCTAAAGGGAGTGAATGGTGTTCATGCCCCTGGAGCCAGTGATAAAGTTTCCGAATTCATTGATTATTCTATCAACTTTGGAGCTACTTCCAAAAAGGTAGCTGGCACAAAGAAAGTATATGTAACCTTGAGAAAGTTGATTGAATCTTTCAAGAAGACTTCTGTCATGGCTGATATTGACGAAAACTACGTGCTGGAATTTGTGGATTTCATGAGAAGTGATCAGACAGAAATCAATTCAGATACCACAGTTGCCAAGTATTTAGATAGATTGAAGGTTATCTATAGAGAATACTGTGACCAGTACACCGTTCCTTTCAGGAAGCGGATTTTTGAAGGAATTGATATAGATTCCAATAAAAGACCTGATAAAATCATCTACGTGAATGATGAACAGTATAAGAAACTTTTAGAGTTGAAATTTGACAGAAAAGAGAGAAGGCTTGAAATCACCAGAGATATTTTCATTTTGCTGTGCAATACCGCGCTTTATTACAATGATTTGATCGCTATTAGCAATGAAAAAGGATTTGACCGTAACTTGCTGAAAGAAAATCCAAATCACTTAGTGCTTCAGGGTGAGCGAAAGAAAAACGGTGAGGAATTCTGGATTCCTTTGAATGACACAGCTAAGCAGATCGTCAAAAAGTATTACGTTGAGGATGATGAAATGATTTTCCCTAATAGTGTTGCAATATCTGAACAGAAGTTCAACCAGCATTTAAAAGTCCTTGCAGAACGGATTGGTTTTACTGATGTGCTTTCCAATAAAGTAGGAAGAAAGACCTTTGGTACCTGGACTGATCGCTTGGGAATGGATGATAATGATATTAGGATGATTTTTGGTCACTCACCGGGATCGGTTTTAAAAAAGTATTATACTGAACGAAGGACGGTTGAATCCTACAACAGAATTCTTTCTTTCATTCAAAGGTAACTATGCAAAAGAAAAGCAAGCTGGCTATCAAACATTACCATGGCAAGGAGCTGGAAAAGATTGGCAAATCTTCCACCGGATTTCCACTGTACGTCATGGTTCGATATAAGAATGTCAAAACCAAATTTGCGTCTAGGATCGGGATGAAATTTGTAAAGGATCATGATGGAGGCCTTGGTGCCCTAGACCGTGAAGTATCTAGAATCATAAAGGAGGAGGTCAACTATATTGAAATGCTTCGCGATTACTTTGAGGATACTTTGGAAGTAGAGTTTACACCATCAATGATAGTAAATGAAGCTTATGAAAAGGTGACCTTAGAAAAAATTGTTGACTATTTTGATTCCATTTTTGAGGATAGAGAGATAAAGGAGATCCTTTGGAGTATCAATCAGGATATAGCTGAGTTGTACGAAGTGGCTGGACCAATTCGGTTCATTTCTGCTTTACGTTATCTGGATCCGGCGCTTTTTGGTAAGATTATGAATATCCCTGCAGTCAACGAAGTCTTTGATTACTATTTAGAATACAAGTCTCTTAATTGGCCTGAGGTAACTCGGCTACAATTCAGAATGGCAGGTGAAGAAGGAGAAGAAGTTTCTTCTAGTTTGAGAAAATGGCTGAATGAGAAATTCGATGTAGAAATGCACCATTTTTATAATTTGAAGCCAATTACTATTTAATTCTTTAAAATATCGGACACTAGTGACCGATTTCATATTTTTTGCCTATATTTGAGTAAATCAAACTCAAAACAAGATGAATCAAGACACTTTTATTCCGTTTTCAGCTGTTAGCCAAAAATGGCTTGAAGAAAAGTTTAACAAGCTGGAAGAGAAAATCGCAAAGATGAGTTCGGGGGATTCCGAAAAGTCAATCAAAAATGAATGGCTTTCGCTTCAAGAATTTATGGAGGCTACAGGTGTGAAATCACATTACTCCATTTCCAAAATGGAGTCCGTTTCTGAATCTAGAGGAGAGGAATTCCGCTCCATGTTCAGAGGGAAAAGACGCTTTATCCACCAGAGAGAGGTGGAAAGATTTTATGCTGGAGAGTTTGAAAATTAAAAAGGAAAGGACGGCCATCCTTTCCTTTTTTTGAAAAAGCCAGTGGGCATTTCCAAGTTGTCTTTTAACCTTCTGTTATTAAAAGTGTGTACTAAATTGGTAAAACTTTCAATCAAAGTCAACTTAGGCAAGACTGATCTCCCATCTTTTTCATCTCTCCCGAATCAGCACCAACTCTTGGTGATCAACTGATCTATTCAATTTATTCTTAAACAATTAATAGCAGCATTTGGAATAATGTTGCCTGGAATCTTAATGCCAAAAAGTATGACCTTATTAAATCAAAAACCTAATTCAAAGGCTCCCAAAAATGGTGAATTTTTAACCATCAAAACCGCTAACCAGTGGATCGATGAAGCCAAAAGCAAACCCATCCCCAAAAAGATATTTGGCCCATTTTGGTATAAAGAAGAACTCTGTATCCTATTTGCCGATACGAATCAGGGTAAATCACTGCTAGCTGTTCAGATCATCGATAGTGTGACAAAAGGCACTTCGACGCTGGGCCTAGAAATGGAGCTTCCTGAGTCCAAGGTAATTTACTTTGACCTGGAATTGACAGCCAAGCAATTCGAAATGCGATATGCCCAACACGATAAGGATAAAGACATCCTGTTTGACCATTTCGAATTCAGTGAACAATTTTTAAGAGCTGAAATCAATCCCTATGGCTATGATGTTTCTGTAGAGGATTATGAATCCTTTCTTTTTCGTGAGATTGAAAACCAGACCACTGAGTCTGGGGCAAAGATTCTGGTGATCGATAATCTGTCCTGTGTCATTTCTGACAATGAAAAAGCAAAGAATACTACACCGTTTCTGATTCGGCTAAACAACCTAAAGAAGATGTATGGCTGGTCGATTTTGTTAATTGCCCATACTCCCAAGAGGAATTTGTTTGCTCCCATTAGTAGGAATGATATTCAGGGAAGTAAGAGTTTTATCAATCTTATCGATTCCTGTTTCGCAGTTGGGGAGAGTCAAAAAGATCCTTCGATTAAATATCTGAAACAGATTAAAGTCCGTTACGGAGCATTTCAATTTCCCTCTGAGAATGTAGTAGTATGCAAAATCGGTAAAGAGTCAAATTTCAGCTCTTTCAAATTTTTAGAATATGGCAAAGAGTCAGAGCATCTCAAGCACTTCGATGCAGCTGATAAAGCCCAAGTAAAGAATAAAGCCTTTGAACTGAAAGAGAGTGGCTATTCGAATGTGAAAATCGCCATGGAATTGGGTGTGTCAGAAGGAGCCGTGCGAAAGTGGCTAAAACAGGCTGAAATCGAGGAATAGTCGGATTCGAACGAATCGTACTGTACGAGGGGTACGAGGTGTACGAGCCGTACGAATTCCTATACCTCCTACCCTTCCTTTTCTTTTTGATGTATTTCTATCAAATGCCAGCAAAAGAGAAAAAAGCTACTGATTTCAAGTGGCTGTAAATCAATTGTCTTTTTCAAAAGTAAAAACACTTAAACACAAACAACCATGAATTATTCTGATTTAAAACATGAAGCAAATCGAATAAAAAAGGACTTCTCTATTATAGAATACTTCCAAGGCTTAGTGAGTGCCGGAGCGCTGAAATATGAAGGTATGCAAGGAAAGGAGCATTTCTTTGGTTTTCTCTCACAGAGGACCGGTTCCATTGCTGTGGATCATCGAACTAATGTGTGGTATGACCATTCTGCAGGAAGAGGAGGGGATGTTTTGGAAGCTGTTCAGGTTTTCGAGAATAAAACCTTTGCCCAGTCAATTGAGCAACTTTCTGATTTGCCAACAGAGAGAACAGTGGTTCCAAAGAATAAGCATAAGGCTGCTCCGAAGATTAAGATTGAAAGTGTGAAGAAGGTTTCTCATCCGGCTTTGGTAAATTATATACGAACCAGGGGACTAGAACCTGATGAGATTTCAGATTTCGCTAAGGAAGTACATTGGGGAAATAAAGGGAAGAAGTACTTCGCTGTTGGTTTTCCCAATGAGTCTGGTGGATGGGTGCTTAGATCTTCTATTTTCAAAGGGAATATCTTAGGAGGAGGTATTTCTATCCAGGTTCTTGGAACTCCTGATAGGACAAAGATCTTTGAAGGTTGGTTTGACTTTCTGAGTTATCTGAAGTTGTCAGGAGCAACTGATTTCAAGGCCGTTATTTTGAATAGTAGTGTCAATTTGAAATTAAGTCTGATCATGGATGTTTTAGCAGAATTTGAGGTGGTAGATCTTTACCTGGATAATGATGCCACCGGTGAGAAGTACACGAACTTTTTCATGAAAGCAGCCCAACTGTACCATTATTGTCGCAGCAATGCAATTTCTACTGATTGGGATTTGAATAAGCTAAAGGGTAGCCATGATAAATTTGGGAAGCTGATATCAACTCTCAAAATCAGCTCTAGAGATGTTGTCGGAATATGGAGTTTCCAAACTGAAGTCACCGATCAAAGGTATCGATATAAGGGATTTGAGGATTTGAATGAGGTTTTGAAGCCTCATGTTGTCACTGGAAATCAGAATCAAATTAGGCAGTGATTCATTCAGTTTTTCTCGTTTTATATATAAAAATACCCAGTACAGGGTATTTTTTTTGTTTGGATTAATCCTTTTCTTGGTAGCGCCATTTATTTAAAACGCATCTTTAAGGTATAAGTGAGATAAATATGAGTACCTGATAAGTGAGAAAGGTCTCTAGCTAGCTAAGGATATCTGCCCAAAATGGAGAGATATATCCTTTGGAATTTACAATCGATAGCTGAAATACTTGCCAATGGGAATAATTCGACCAAGAATTAACGATTATCATAATATCCCTTTCACTCAAGAGGAGGTTGATTTCGCTATTCCCTATCTCAATGAAGACATTCCTCTTTATGTGGATCCATTTCTACTTTGGAAATCACCTTCTATGCAGGACAATTCACTTCACACTGCAACTATCAATTCATTTAACAACCTAGGATATTTACTAAATAAGGGAAAAGAAAGTGAGGCTATTGAAATATTGATTCGGACGAGCGAGTGCAACGAGGTAGGGCTAGGTAATTCCAAAACCCGAATTGGTAAACCAATAGGTGAAAAAACAGCGAATGACATATTAAGTTTATTCAAGTCAATTCCCCAAGTAAACCAATCTGGTTTTGTCCATTTTGAGAGTATTCAATTGTTTGTTGATGGAATTTCACGAGACAGAATAAGTGATTTCACATGTAGTTTCATCAAGTCTTTTTTAGTGGACTATACAATTGAGCAATGCGAAAAATATGGCATCCCAATTCAAAAGGTAACGCTTGATTCAATTTATGATTATCGGAAGAATAAGATTGTATCAGAACAAACCCATCTTCCCATAAACCCTGAGAAGGGAGATCCAATTCTCTTAATCCCAAAACGATGGATCAGATCAATCCCGTGGATCAATTTTGACGATTACTATTCCAATTTTTATATCAAAGAAATTGATGAGAACGGTGAAAAGGAACGAATTCCATTGCTCAATTACAATAGACACAATTATGATGTAGTTGAAACTTATCTCAGAATCAGAGAACAGCAACAGGCGAACTGTAAGAATGACCCAATCTTTAAGCCGATTTCAAAAACTTCTGTTTCCAAGAAGGCTTCAACTATTCTAAAATTGCCAACTGGAAAGACCGACAATGCGGATATGAAATTTGAAGATAATGCTTGTCCATTGCTGGCGACTGTTTTTTATCCTCAATTAGATTTTGCCCAAGAACAGAGTAGAACAATCAGTGGTGTAAGCATTAGAGACTTAGTATTCTATAATAATAAGTCTTATGACTTCTTGGAAGAGATATTTCAAAAATACGATTGTCGACAAATTGTTTTTGAACTCAAGAACGTAAAGGAGTTGAATAACGATCATGTCGATCAATTAAACAGGTATTTAAAAGATCAATTTGGCAGGTTTGGAGTATTGGTTACTAGAAATGAACCACCAAAAAAAGTTACAAAAAATATTATTGACTTATGGTCTGGACAAAGGAAATGCATTTTAGTACTAACGGATGAAGATATAAAAATGATGAACACTCTTTATAGCGGGAATCAACGTTTACCTATCGATGTATTAAAAAAGAGATATATTGAATTTACAAGAAATTGCCCCTCATAAACCTCGAAAGATATGACTAAGAAGGAAGTCGATAATTTTGAAAAATATCAAAGTCAGTTAGAAGGTCTTTTATCTGAAATTGGCATGCTTGCCAAAAAATCTCCAAACGATGGTGTGAATAAGTTCAAATTAAAGTTTATCAATGAAGTAGTAAATGAATCCAACACTATTTTAGGTGATAATTATAAGCCATTTGATTCATTTAAAGAGTTTGACGAAAACGATGTGCCCACAAACAGCGATGTAACATTTATTATTTCTCAATATTTAAACTGCTTTGAAAAATTAAGATCAGATAATATCTACTACGACAAGAAAATAGAAGGAAGTAAGAATGTCTATTATTGGTTTTGGGTTATTGATGGCAAAAAATCAGACATTAAGACTTCAGAACCAAATAAAATCAAGTGATGGCTAAGAAAATTGAAAATTTAGATCTTCCAAACGAAGCAACAGTTAAGAAATATAATATACTTTCAGAATTGATAAATTCATTGATACTTGAGACAAAAGAACTGTCAAAAAAGAAACCTGACGAAGCACTGAATAAGCTTAAAATAAAAATGATTAACCGTGTTTTGGATCAACTTAAGGAAATTTTAAAAAATCAACCAACTATTGAATTTCTTGACCTGCTTGATGAAGATGGATTACCCACAAATAGTGATGCTGTACTAATTCTAGGACAATTCAGAGCTGCAATGGATCAATTTAAAAAATCTTATAATGGCAGAACTACGCAATATGAAAGCAGTAGACGTTGGTTCACCCAGGAAAACCCCGGAAAACATTATAAATCTCCTAAATTTTAAAGCGGCTAATAGCATGTGCCATATTTATTTAATCGTTGTACCGGTAATACTAATCCATCTACACCTTCCCAAACCTCTCCTCCAAAGTAGCTATCATCTTGAGTTTGGAATCTAGGAGTTCACGGTAAAGTTTGTTTTCAGCGTTGAGGCGTTCGATTTCTACTTTTAGGTTTTAGATTAGTTTTTGGTCGTCGGCAAATCTTTCTGGGCCCGTCTAGGTATAGAATTAGCCTAAGAGTAGTTTTTTAACTACGCTTTAATATCATCTAGAATATTCTGATATGCCAGTGAGAAAAAGTTTATGATCTTAGGCCAATTTCAAATTTCACCCAGTCCTTAGCAATAATTCGACTACGCCGAGTGGGGTACATTGGAACAATAAGGAAAAGAATTACTTCGCTGTAGGTTTTCCCAATGAGTCTGGAGGATGGGTGCTTAGATCTTCCATTTTTAATGGGAATATTATGGGAGGAGGAATATCTGTTCAAGTTTTAGGGGAACCAAAAAGGACAAAGATCTTTGAAGGTTGGTTTTGCTTTCTGAGTTACTTAAAGCTTTCTGGAGCCACAAATTTTAAAGCCATCATTTTGAATAGTACAACCAATCTCAGTTTACGGTTAATGCTGGATATTTTGAAAGAGAATGAGGGGGTGGACCTTTATTTGGATAATGATGCCACTGGTGAAAAGTACACGGGGTTTTTCATGAAAGCAGTCCAATTGTACCATTATTGCCGCAGCAATGCAATTTCTACCCATTGGGACCTGAATATGCTAAAGGGTGCCAGAGATAAATTTGGGAAGCTGATTTCGACTCTCAAAATCAGTACTAGAGATGTTGAAGGAATATGGAGATCCCAGACACAAGTGACCGATCAAAGGTATCGTTATCAAGGCTATGAGGATGTAAATGAGTTTTTAAAGAGTAGTATTATTAGGGGGGATCAGAAACATACAAGGCATTGATACGTTCAATTTTTTCTTTTTAAATACAAAAATACCCTGTACAGGGTATTTTTTTTGTTAAAAGAATTCATTTTCTTGAAGGAGTCTTTTAGTAGCAGCGAGTATCTCCTGTTTTTGATCAATTTTTGAAACATGATTTTGCTTCCTCGATGATCGAGATATGGAGAGTCAGATTAAACCAACTTTTACTTTTATTCGGGCTTAAATCCGGATGCAATTAAATTGATTTTTCTGCTAAGGCCTGATTGAAATATGCTTACTGGACCTATTCAGAAACTTTCAAGAGTGAGTTTGCTATAGGAGACAAGTTCATTTGGGAAGCTTGAGTTAATTGAATTTAAGAAGTTTATGAGCGGACATTTGAAAACTAGGTGTCTTGTTGAGATGTCATTAATTTAAGTTTTAAAATTAGAATAAATAAGTGCCTAAATCATGAAAAAGTTCACATTATACCTTGTTCCTCTTCTAGTCCTAACTGCAGGATGTAAAGGATTACAAAACTTGCCGCAAACTATGGGCGAGGAAAACTCTGCTTATACCTATATCCCTATCGATCCACTTCCTGTTTTTCAAGAGCCGGGGAGAAGTTGTCCAGGAAGTTGTGAGGGATCATCGCATGAAGAAAACTACAAAAAGCTTATAGAATCACTTCCTGATCAAGCAGTTCGACTTGCTGTCACTCATTTAGATGGGGAGGCCTCTGGCTCCTTCGGGCCGGCTACAATTGGTTATAAGAATAACAGCTACCAAGTAGTCCTCGACTACATTAGCGTTGACGCCACCCAGCTTCCGATTTATGTGAAAAGAGTTACAAATAAAGGGGATAGAGTTCCATTATATGCTGACTCACTTAAATTACCAACAAGATATGTTGTGTCTGCCGCTCCGAGGATTAACCCATTTTGTGAAGAGAATAATAAAGAATTTGTCAAGAATGAAGATTTAGGCGATCTGGTAATTGTTCCTGTGTACATCGGAGTGGGTTTACGTATGACGGCATCAGTCAAAGTAACGAAAGGTGAGGTGAACCTGTCCAGCTTAGGTGCCTTAGCTGTTGCTGCAGAGGCTGGGAAACTAACTGGGTCGTTGACAATTCAAACCCTTGGAATAACTGGAGAGAATGTAGCGACTTCATTACCTCTCCCCAGCGAAATAAATCAGACTACTATTCAAAATGCCATACTTTCTCTTGGATCAATTAAAGCTGTTCTTTACGATGAGGTTAATACAAAAACTACTCCTAGAATTGTTGGAATTTATAATCCTATAGGTGGTGGAAAAGAAATAGTGAATGGAATAATTTCTGTTTTAGCTGGAGATCCAATAAGGTGGTACCGTCCCTGCGTATTATAAAGTAATTCAGGCAACTAGAAATCGAAAGTATTGAATATGCTTGGCTAGTTTGAGATCAAATTTAGCAATTACATCCAAACCAATTTAATTATGAAACTGAGGTCTTATAATTTTAGTTGCGGTTTTTATTGATTCCTAACGCGGGTTACTTTTTCTCAATTTCGGATAATCTAAAATGAGTGCCGAACCTACCCCTTCCCAAACCTCTCCTCCAAAGTAGCTATCATCTTGAGTTTGGAATCCAGGAGTTCACGGTAAAGTTTGTTTTCAGCGCTGAGGCGATCGATTTCTACTTTTAGGTTTTCGATCTGTTTTTGGTCGTCGGCAAACCTTTCTGGACTCCATTCTTGATTTGGGATGATGGTGGCTATCATTTCTCCTTCGCCGCTTTCCAGCCAGGCCAAGTTCACATGGTGCTCCCGTTTCAACATGATTTTTATTTTGCCGGAGACCTTGTTTTTGCCTCTTTCTATATCTGAATATCCAGCCTGCGTTAATCCTATGGATGCTCCAAAATCCACTTGGGTCATGCCTAAAAATTTCCGGATGATTTTTATTCGCTGATTTTCAGTCACTAGTAGTAAGTTTTTACTTTTTTAAAGCTATATAATTTTCAAAAATATCGCAAAACCATATATTTGTATATGTGGATATATTCACACGGAATAGTTAAGTCTGCATCTACAAATTATCCAATTTCTGTGATTAATCATGATCACAATCCATTTCTAATGGGGGAAAAGAATAGTTGTTATTTCTACTTGCCAGTTTTCGAAATGGTATTATTTGGCAAATATATACTTATAAGTGTATTTCAAAACTGTTTTACTGTATTTCTGGGATTTGATATATGCGGATATATATCCAGATATAGGAATATCTAGATATATCATGAAATAAGTGCAATGCATCTAGTTCACAACCTTAAGAGTTGGAATTCAATTTTAAAATTTTATGGTTTTGCGATACGGCGACAGCTTTTGAACCGTTGAGGTAGTAACAGGATTTTTGTAGAAAATGAGAGGTAGGGCATCCTTTGCGTGTGCCATGCAAGTTGTGTATTTGTGACACAAATTCTGACGAATTTTCTCCCAAACACGAACTTGCCCTTTTAGAGATTCCTAGCAGAATCATCCAAAATGGAGGGATTTCACCTCGCAACTCGGTTAAATTTTAATAGACTAAAACATGAGAAAATTCTTAGAATCAGATAGAACAAAAGTCATAAAGGTGCTAGTGGATTCCTTTGAGGGGAATAAATCTGTTGATTTTGTGGTAGGAAATTCATCCAAAGGAAGAGAAGTCTTGATGGAATATAGCTTGGAGAACTGCCTAAGGAATGGAGAGGTCTTCATTTCTGATTCTGGAAAATCCTGTGTGCTGATCAAGTATTCCACCCAAAAGCAAAAGCCATTGAGCTTATGGCTTTGGGATTTGAAACTTGCTCTGAATGGCATTGGAATTCCTAAGATTCCAAAAGTTCTGAAGAGAGAGGCAAGCATAGAAGCAGCTCAGCCGAAAGATCCCTTTCTATATCTCTGGTTCATTGGAGTAGAGCCAGAAAGCCAGGGTAAAGGTGAGGGATCTAGCCTAATGAATTCAGTTCTGGACATAGCAAAAAGTAAGAATCTTCCTGTATGCTTGGAGACATCTACCGAGCGAAATTTTAAATGGTATGAGAATTTAGGGTTCTCAGTTTATGCTTCATCCAGTCAGTTTGGTTTTCCATTTTACTTCTACAGAAAGGAAGCGTTATGACAGTATTTGGAACGGAAATGCACTTGATGACATTTGTTTTTGTCTTGGTTGAGTGCATCTTTTTTGTGCAGCAATTAATAATTCATCTTCAAAGACCGTCCGAAAAGAAACGGTTGTATTACCTGATTTTACTAGGGCTACTTATAATTTATAATGTTGCAGGGGGTCTTTTTCCTGACCCGAAACTTTCATTGCCTATTAAGATTCAAATGAATTTGGCCTATGGATCTGGGTTTTTTATGGGAGCATTTTTCCCTTATTATTTTTACAAGGCTTATGATATGGATGAGTTAAAGTGGCAAGCTAAATATGGGGTTTGGCTGTTCTTAATTCTTCCGTTTTTTATTTTCTTTTGCATACTCTATCCTTTGTTCGATGATTTACCTAAGACGTTGTGGTATGGTCTTGCTATACCCTTGGGGTATGCCTTTTTTCTAGTGTATAAAATATTGGCATCAATACGAGAGAAATTTCGTGACAATAAAAATTCTTTGGAGGCAATTCTTACTTATGGAGCCATGTGCCCATGGGCTATTTTGCCTCTATTTAGCTATCTCAAAACATCCCAATTAGTAGAAGTGATTTTTACAAATTGCGGCTTTATTATCATTACTTTTTTGTTTGTGAAGCAGGTGATTTATGAAAATCGAGAGGCATTTGAAAAGCTAAAGCAATTTGATTTAAAAAAGGAGCTTGATACAGAAGGCATTTTCACAGAATGGTGTAACCAAACAGGACTCACCAAAAGAGAATCAGAAGTAGCGGAACAGGTTGCGCAAGGATTGACCAGTAAGGAAGCCGCTGAAATACTTTTTATTTCTGAAAGAACTGTAAATAAGCACCTCCAATCTATTTATAGAAAATCAGAAACTAAAAACAGGGTTGAGTTGATTAACTCCCTAAACTCCTATTCATAATTCAAAAATCAGGGTTTGAACCTATTTAGTAAGTATATCTGCGTATATAAATATATAGCTACGCAGATATACCAATTTGTCATTTTTGCGCATTTCTAGGTATTTTTTTTCACCACACAATTCCAATTCTTTACTCCTGCTAACACGCAGTCATGAAAGAGAAAAGAGAGAATCTTTCTTGGGTATCTGTCAGGTTAAAGCCGGAGATCTATACCCGATTGAAAGAGGAAAGTCAGTCACTTAAGATGTCATTGAGTCAATTGATCAGGATGAAGCTGAGCAGTGAAAATGCAAAAATCATTGACCTCAGTGGGCTCCTGGATTCCATTGAAAATCTTGTCTCTGAACAGGCACGGGTGAACAATAATATCAACCAATTGGCAAAGCATGCCAATACCTATAGGGACAAAATTTCTCCCTCGGTTTTTAAGGATCATACCATGCTCATGTCAAAGCACATCGAGCACCGAGATTTTATGAATAGGCTTTTGAAACAAATCTATCAAGCAATCAGATGAGAGCTAAAATTCTTTCCAGTACTAGCAGCTTCAAGGGTGTGACCTACAACACAAATAAAACCCAAAATGAAAAAGGGGAATTGATGCGGTTGCGCAATTTTGGGTATCTCCAGGATACCAAAGAAATAGGTCCGAACGAGGTGAAGAACTTTTTGATTGCACACTCCAATCGAAATTCCATAGTCAGGGACAAGCAGTTTCATGCTATGATCAGCTGCAAGGAGCGAGAATATACAAAAGAGGAGCTAACTGACATCGCGCATGAGTGGGTGGATAAAATGGGCTATGGGCAAAATCCTTTCTTGATTGTTTTTCACAAGGACACGGCCAATAACCATGTCCATATAGTGTCCTCAAGAATTGATAAGGAAGGAAAGAAGATCAATGATTCATTTGAAAAAATAAGAGCTCAGGAAGCTATTAATGAGATCATGAGATTGAATCCGAAACAAGAGGCAAAAAAAGCGACTGATGCACTTCAAGAATTCAGTTTCAGCACCAAGGCTCAGGGAAAGTTGCTCTTAGAGAATCTTGGATACAAGCTCAAGGAAAAGGATCAACAACTGGAATTGATCAAATACGGATCGGTCCAAGGACGAATCCCTATATCTGAGATCAATCAAAAGCTCCAATTCTATGAATTGGATAAAACTAGAGCTAATCAGCTAAAAGCAATTCTGGATAAGTATTCCAAAATCTACAAAACTGACCCAATCCCATTATTTGAACCGAAACACGGGGGTGTATCAGATAAGCTTCTTGGTTATCGCTCGGATTTAGGGGATTTCCTCTCAGCCAAGTTTGGTGTTCAATTGATTTTTCACGGGAAGGATGCAAAGACACCTTACGGCTATTCACTGATAGACAATGCCAATAATATTGTATTCAAAGGAAGCGAAGTGTTTCCAATCAAGCGCTTGCTTGAAGCAGAAGGGAAGCAACAAGCTTATCAAACTGACAAGTCCAATACCATTGATCTCATTGGAGGTAAGGTTAAGCTAAGATCAGCATTCAATGACTTTTCCACTATCCAGCAAGGGCTAGAGCATCATTCATTGAGGTTTGATCGGAGAGAAGGAGATACTTACCTGAAGACCTCACAAGGAGTTGTTTCCACCAAGGATATTCTTCAGCCAAATCAACTACAGGCTTTGGAAGATTATTTAAACCTATCAGGGGAGCATTCTTCAGGACAAAGCCAGGACGAATTCGACTTGATACCCATACTACATGTAGCCAATGACGAATTCGACTTGATACCCATACTACATGTAGCCAATGACGAAGATGATGAGGCTACCCATGGAAGGAAAAGAAAGAAAAAACGCAGTGGAGACAATGAAATCAACAGATAAAAAAATAACAATGATCATTCTATTTGCCAATCAGAAAGGAGGCGTCGGTAAAAGTACTTTGGCGGTACTCTTTTCCAACTTTTCAGTCCAAAAGAAGAATAGAAAGGTGAAAGTCATCGATATGGATTTTCAGCAGTCTTTGTATAACAAACACCTTAATTCTGACCTGTTGGAAAATGAGAAGCTGTACGAAGTAGAGCTATCGAAGATTTCTGGATTCCGGAACATCCGCAAGGAAGCAGCCGGAGTGCCAAACCTGCTAACAGTAATTGATCTGGCTGGGACGATGGCAGACGACAATCTGGTTCAGGTTTTTAAAGATTCAGGGTTGATCATATGTCCCTTTTGTTACGATGAGTACAGCGTTACGAGCACTTTTGAATTTTGCTATGTGGTCAAAAAAATCAACCCAGAGAGCAAAATCATCTTGATCCCAAATCGAGTGAAAACTTCGGTGAAATATGAGACGCTGGACAGTGTCAATCAGGCGCTCAGCAAGTTTGGGGAATTGACCGCACCGGTTTCTGATAGGATTGATTTTCAAAGAATAACTACTTCCTATTCTCCAAAAACATTGGATCCAATTCTCGATCCAATTTTCAGCAAAATTTTTAATGACTACATAGACGAATCCTCATGGGAAGTGGAAACTATATAAACAAACTAGTACAAGGAGTTCGAGGCGATATCCCTACGCCTGGGGAAGAAAAAATGCCAGAATCCATCAATAGTGGAATTGTAGAAAAGGAGGATAGAAATCCAGAAGTGGATGAGCTATTAGAGCGAATTCGAGACTATAAAGTAAATGGAGAAAACCGGAGATTGATCCGGATGGACTCTAAAATAGAGGATGTCTTTAAGCATGTGAATTACCTGTTTGGGATCAAGGTGACCTCTCTCGTGAACTATGTATGCTGGGATTTTCTGGAAAACAATCCTGAACTGGTCAACGAAATCAAAAAATCACTAAACCAACTAAAGCTATGAATTGGACTGACTTCTTTTTATATCTCGCCCTTTTCTATGTAGTGTACTATGCGGTCAACGTCGTCATTGATGTGTTAAGGACACCGCATCGTGCCAAATCTCAGGAAAGGCCTTCCTATGCATTCCAGTCTGACCTATCAGAATTTGACGAAAAGCCAATGGTCGTTGAGGAGGAAGATTTTGTTAACAAATCAACGTCAAAATCTGAAAAACCCGCTTCAACTAATACAGAAGGAAAAGAGGAGAAAATGGAGTTTAAGGAGATTAATCCAGTCAAGTCAACTGGCGGGGTGACTAATCTTGATTCCTTGTTTGCATTGGCTAAAGAGAACACAATCGAAATGAAAAAGAAAGTAGTGTTCTCATGAAGGCAAGTCATTTTCTCATTTGCTCCCTGTTAATTCTCTCTTTGCCTTGCGTGGAATTGATGGCGCAGACTCCTCCGGGCGTGGAAGAATTTCAAGAAGTAGAATCAGATATGGAATCTTTTTACGTCGCATTGTCGAAACTATCTCTTGTTACCGGTGCCATCTCAGGATTGCTAGGAGGTTTACGGGTTTACAACAATTGGCAGATGGGGCGGCATCATATTGATGTCCAAGTAATCAGCTGGTTTGGAGCATGCTTGTTTCTCGCAACTACGGGCTTTTTTCTTAGCGGACTTTACGGAGTTCCACTTACCTAAAACTTACAACCAATTCAAAATAGTCTATGAAATATTTTCTTACTAAAACCACAAAAATCATGTTCAACAGAACTACAAAAAAGATCTCAAGTGCCTTAGCAATGGCCATAGTTTCAATTGCTGCACATGCCCAAGGAGTGCAGGGAATTACTGCCGCTGAATCATCGCTCTTAACCTATGTGGATCCCGTCGCAAGTCTTTGCCTGGTGATCGGTGCAGTGGTAGGGATTATAGGAGGTTTCCGAGTGTACAGTAAGTGGAATCAAGGCGATCAGGATATCAATAAAGAGTTGATGGGATGGCTGGGTTCCTGCATTTTCCTGGTACTGGTGAGTGTGGTCATCAAAGCATTTTTCGGTGTCTAATGGCTAAGCAATTTCCGATATATAAGGGGCTTCAAAAACCCCTTATATATCGTGGATTTCAAGGAAAATTTATCGGATGGGGAATTTCCTCATTGATTATTGGAGTCGTGCTAGGTGGAGTTATCGGAAGTTTGACCAGCATGATAGCAGGTGGTGTAATCACAATTTTAGCAATAGTAATTGGTCTATTGGTTACTTCTCAGCAACAAAAAAAGGGACTGCATAGCAAAACAAGGCATGTAGGAGTGTTCCAAATCGCAACATCCTTAAAACCTAAAAAATGATATTGAAGAATAAAAGGAATGAATTTAAGTTGCCCTACGCGGGCATTGAAACTGAATTCAAGGGATTCCATCTACTTTTTAATCTAAATGGGGATTTCGGATTGATTCTGAAACTTGAAAACCCTGTAATCCAATATTCAGCCGATCCTTCTAGGTACGACTTTTTTCACCAGCTATATACGAATGTCATCAAAATATTAGGTGAAGGTCATTTGATCCAAAAGCAGGATGTTTTTTCAACTGAAAGCTATCATGAAGATAATTCAAAGGAGTACCTGCAGCGGAAATATGATGAACATTTTCAGGGTAGAGAATATGTTTCCCACAATACCTATTTGGTCATCACCAAGCGGTCAAAAGGAAGGTATAGTGAAAAATCAGTCAATGATTTTATTCAATCCATCGGAAAAGTGACAGACCTTTTTGAGCGATCAGGAATTAAATCAAGTGCTCTGAATAAAACAGAGATTGACCGATATGTGAAAAGAATTCTCAGTATGAATTTCTACCAGGATAGAATTGTACTGGACAATTTGGTGCCGGTGGAAAAACAAGTGGAAAGTGGAGATAGGGCATTCCGGTCTATTTCGCTGGTTGACACCGATAAGGTAGAACTTCCTGAAACGATAGGGTCCCATTCTGAAAGAAGTGATAAGGATAGCCTCAAAGGATTCCCAGTTGATAACATGGGTTTTCTATTTGATGTCCCAAACTTTCAGGCCATTGTTTACAATCAGGTCATCGAGATCGTAGAGCAGCGACCAACGCAACACAAACTTGAGGTCAAGCGAAAGCGGCATTCAGGAATACCAGATCCTGCCAATGATATGTGTGTCCAGGATATTAACAGACTATTGGAGGATGTGACAAGGAACAATCAGCTTTTGGTTAATTGTCATTTCAATGTTTTGGTTTCGGCTCAGAAAGAACATATCCAGGGAGCTTGTAACTATGTAGAGTCATCCTTATTTCAGCAGGGGATTATTGCCAACAAAAATTCTTATAACCAATTGGAGTTGTTCAGGACTGTCCTCCCCTGCAATACGGCCGAGCTAAAGGTTTACGATTACTTTTTGACCACTGCAGATGCTGCGTTGTGCTTTTTCTTTAAAGAATCACTGAATCAAGATGAAAAAAGTGGTTTTCAGATTCGATTCACCGATAGGCAGGGGATCCCCTTGAAAATTGATCCCTCAGATTTGCCTATGCAGACTAATCGGATCAATAATAGAAACAAATTTGTATTGGGGCCTTCCGGGTCTGGCAAATCATTCTTTATGAATGCCCTGGTGGAGCAGTATTGCATGTGGAACAAGCAGCCTGATCCTAAATGGCTGATGGATGTGGTGATCGTTGATACGGGACATTCCTATTCAGGACTGTGTCAATATTACAATGGCAAATACATTACCTACACTGAAGAAAAGCCCATTACCACCAATCCTTTTGCCATCACTGAAGAGGAATACAACATCGAGAAAAAAGACTATCTCCTTACACTTGTTTCCCTGCTTTGGAAGACAGCTGAAGGCACCGTTTCACAGGTGGAAGCTGATGTGATCTCCTACACCATTTCAGCTTACTATTCTTCATATTTCTCTGATGAGGGCAAAATTGATCGGCTTTGCTTCAATAGCTTTTATGACTTTGCTCTAGAGACAATTCCTGAAATAATGGAACGTGAACGAATCACGTTTGAATTGGATGAATTCCGATTTGTCCTCAAAAAGTTTTACCAAGGTGGAGAGTTTGAAAATCTGCTAAACGAAGAGGTTGACCAATCCTTATTCACCGAATCCTTTGTGGTTTTTGAAATTGACAGCATCAAAGAGCATAAGGTGCTTTTCCCAATTGTGACGCTCATTATTATGGATGTATTTATCCAGAAAATGAGATTTAGAACCAAGTACCGAAAAGCTCTGATCATTGAAGAGGCATGGAAAGCCATCGCTTCTCCTTTGATGGCTGGGTATATTCTGTATCTGTATAAAACAGTACGGAAGTTTTGGGGTGAGGCGATTGTAGTAACCCAGGAACTTGGTGATATTATAGGGAATGAAGTGGTGAAGGACAGTATTATTAACAATTCGGATACGATTTGCCTCCTAGACCAAACGAAGTTCAAAGACAACTATTTACAGATTTCTTCTTTGCTTTCCATCAGTGAGAAGGAGCGAATGAAGATTTTTACCATCAACCAGCTTGACAATCAGGAAGGGCGTGGCAGATTCAAGGAAGTTTACATTAGAAGAGGATCTACAGGTGAGGTCTATGGAGTAGAGGTTTCACTCTTCCAATACCTAACCTACACCACGGAAAAGCCGGAAAAATCGGCTGTAGAAATTTATGCCAATGCATTCGGAGGCTATAAGATGGGCTTGGACGAATTTGTAAAGGATTTTACTACATCTAATCTGACACTTCATAGTTTTTTCGAGAAGGTCAATAAAGAAGGATGTCCGCTTACTAATACCTTTCTCTCACCGAATTACCGCATAGCGTGATGAGGCATCTTCCACTACTCATATTGCTGCTTTTCTCAGGGTCAACTTTAAGTCAGACTGTTTATGTTGACCCCGCTGTTTCAGCTGCCACCGCCGCACATGCTTTAGTAATAGATTCACAACTCAAGGCGACCAACGAAAGGTTAAGTTTGATTGAGCGGGGCCAGCTGGCAATCACTGGAAACCTGACCATTGTCAATACGATGCAGGACAAAATCTACAAGGGGCTTTCCGAAGTCAGTTCCATTTTGACCAACCTTTCCAATGTCAAAGAAATCGCTCGAATGGCGACTGCTATTTCAGGAGATTTAAATGATGTGATGGATTTGGCGGGTGAGAATCCTGCTTTACTTCTGTTTGCCGAGAGAAACGCTACCATGTTTCAACAAAGGGCAACTTCCCTCGCTTTGGAGGTCAGTTCTTTTGTCCTGAAAGGTGGAGAAAATAACCTTATGGATGCCGGAGAAAGATCCAAGTTGATCAACCAAATCTTAAATGAAATGGTAATCCTGAGATCCTACACCTACGGCATGTATCGATCCATGTACTTTGCCCAGATGAAGGGAGTATTCAAGGCCCTGAATCCTTTCCAGGGGTACATCAATTTGGATATCCAACTCGCCCATGATATCGCCAGAAAAGCCAAAACCCTGCAGCCATGAAAACTTTGATTCTAAGCTTAATTATTCTGTTTGCCAATATCGGGACAAGTCTTGCGCAAACGAATGTTGCCCTTCTTCACCAGTTGGTAGAGGAGTCCAAGTCCGAGTACAATTTACAAAAGGAGGCAAAAGCAAATCAGGGGAAAAATGCCGTCAACGAGGAAGTCAATAACAACCTTGTTAAAAAGGTCAAAGAAAAATACAGAACGGTTCAGGAACGATTTGCAAAACTCTCCATTGTCATCGATGCAATTGGAATAGGTACAACGGCTGGGCCCTTGGTCAATTCCATCATTGATAACCAACAACAGATCCTGTATTACTGCAAGCAACATCCAGCTCTCCTCCTTTTTGCCGTCGAGACAGAAAAGCTCTTTGTACAAAGATCTTATTCATTGATGAATTACCTCCTAGGTCTTTCGGCCAGCATCGGGGTGGTCAATCAAATGAAAGTCTCAGACCGAAGAATTCTTTTTCAGCACATCATTGAGGAACTGAGAGAGATCAATGGAATTTCTTACATGGCTTCCCAATCTCTAAAGCATCATTTGCAGGGAAAATTAGGAGTCAATCCTTATTTGGGATATGTGGCAACGGAAATGGGACTGGTAGAAGAAATCATTCAGAACGCCAAAACACTTGCCAGATGAATAAGCTCATTTTCTTTTTGCTGATTATCAATGTAGCTCAGGCCCATTCCCAATCAGTGACGGTGGTATTTGACAGAAACCATTTTGCGATTGTCAATGCAAATGCCGCTATGAGGAATGTCAGCGAAATTGGGTATCACCAAACGCTGGCTGTCATCAAGCAAAATACGGATGATATCGTTGTCAATTCATCCAGTTTGGCGATGGTTCAGACGATGATAGTCAAATCCCTGACTCAGGTCAATGAAGGATTTAAGGATGCGATTCAGGTAAAGATGATTGGCGAGACTGTCCTGGATATCAAATCAATTTCAGCTGAGGCATTCGAGCTTGCCTCTGACAATCCCCTCTTATTTCTTTTTGTCGAAGAATATACAACTCAAGCTAAATCAAGAAGCCTAAACCTTGCTACCGAGGTGTCGAGCTTGATCCTAAAAGAAGGTGAAAATCTGCTGATCAATTACAATGTCCGGGACGAACTTTTAGATACTGTCCAGAAGGAACTGCAGGTAATCCGTGCTTTGATGCTTTCCGCAAAAAACAGCATCTATTGGGCGAAAGCCAACGGAGTAATCCGATCACTTAACCCCTATCAATCCTACGTCAACAAGGATTTAGGGCTGATCAATGAAATTATCATCAAGCAGAAAACTCTTACACGATGAGAACCTTACTAACAATTTCAATCATTTTCTGCATATGTCTCAAGAGTCATGGACAGACTCTAATTAAGGATAAAGCCATTATTGCCCAACAGGAGAGAATGGTCTTCAAGCAATGGGATGAAGACAAGTTTTATCCAAAACCCATCAAAGTTTTAGGGATCCCTATTAACTACTTGTGGTACTCAACTTGGGCATTGCATCCCAATTATCCAGACTTAGACAGAAGACCTTTATCAACTACTGGAGAGCAGACCCAGAGGCTTGGGTTGGCTGCTGCGATGCAGATCTCTTCCGACTACTACAAACAGCATTCGGATACCGTTAAGAATTTAGCTAATGCAGAAATGGCTAGAATTTCAGGCGCTCTTTCGGCCTCGGATCCTCTATATCAACTCTATTATAAGAAGGAGCTCAAGCCTTTGGAAGATCCTGTTTCCTCAGCTTTTCAGGGAATTTCTCCAGAGGTAGTGGAGTACATGACCGAACATGGAGTCTATCAATGGTATTTGGAGAACATGATTTCTCTTTCCGAGCGGTACGGATTTTCAAAGACCTTAGATATGGAACGAGGACAGCGAATCCTGATGTACCACAGGATTATGCTTGAAATGAGGGATATACTTGAAAAATGGCAATATAAGCTGGATATGTCAGCCAATATGCTAGCCTTCCGGAAGCTTCATAAGCGAAAAGCTAACGGGGAAATCACTATTTCAAATCCGCATGATGAAGAGGACATAGCCAAAAAAATCGCTAACCAAACCCAAGTCCTGAAATGAAGAAGCTTTTCACCGGAATTTTAATGTTCCTGGGCTTTTCCTTCCTGGGATTTGCCCAGTCTATCAACCATGACGAGTACAAGGAAACTATCAGCTACTTGCAGGGGAACAGCGTTTACGATAGAGGTGTGATGACCTTTTTCGAGGAAATGAGAGATTATGGTTTTGCCCATTCCGACCCTTTTATCAGGGATGCGCAGACCTTGGCCTGTATTTTCATGCTGATTTTTTTCAGTCTAAAATGCTACGAAATGATGGCAGGGGACAAGAGGTTGGAAATCATGCCACTTTTAAGACCCTTCGCCTTGGTGATACTGCTCATGTGGTGGCCAATTTTTTGTCAGATCATTGCTTTTCCCACTGATTTGATTGCTGCAAAGACAGAAGCTCTATTCAGTACGCAAAACGACACGAACAACTCCCTTCGTCTTGACCGTGCAGCCTACATGGTGGAGATGGGTGACCAGCTGGTGGAATACCAGGCTGTCACTGAAATGGCTTCGGATCAGGCTGAGGATTCAGAAGAGGATTTGGGAACTGTAATCGTGGACGGTGTTAAAGGGTTCTTTTCAGACCAGATCCTTTCACCGATTATGCAAATGCGGATCAGAATGCAAACCAGCCTTCAATTGCTGGTAACCCAGATTATTGAACTGATTGCAATGTGGATTCTGAGGATTTGCGTCTATATCATTTTCATGATCCAGATCATCTATTCTACTGTGCTTGTAATACTTGGACCTTTTGCGGTAGTGGTCAGTATCCTTCCGGCTTTTCGGGATGCTTTTACTACTTGGATAGCCCGTTTCGTCTCGGTCAATCTTTATGTAGGAGTCGCCTTTTTGATCCTTTATATCACAGGAAGACTTCAGCAATATGCCTTGGAAGTGGAAATTGACAAATATGAGTATTTGCTTTCCACAGGAGGCGGAGTGGATAGGCTTGAAAAGATGGCATGGTTTGCAGGAAATGGCTTGCTGAGCTTTGGTCTTGTCATAGTCGCTTTTTTCGTCAGTGCCATTGCAATTCTGACAGTCCCGTCCATATCCACTTGGATTATTTCTACTTCAGGTATTTCATCAGCTGCAACCACTGCAGGAAGAATGGGATCATCTGCTACCAAAACCATTTCCAGAGCTAAAGTAATCTAAGTATGATCATTAAAAACATAGAATCGAAAATCAGATTGGCAACCGTACTTTCTATCGGAAGCTTTTTGACCTCCATTGTCATTTGTGGATTTGTATCAGCCTATGCCTACCAACAGGTAGCCAATGCGAGACAGTCCATCTATATCCTAGATAACGACATTCCCATTTTGGCCAAGCAGACTAATATGCAAATGAACCGGCCAGCTGAGTATAAAGCAGCTGTGGACTTGTTTCATAGCCTCTTTTTTAACCTGGCTCCAGATGATAAACACATCGAATATCAGATGGAAAAGGCCATGTACTTTGTGGATGAAACAGGAGTGGGCCAGTACAACAACCTGAAAGAGAAAGGCTATTTCAATTCCATCCTTTCTTCAAGTTCAGTTTTGTCTATCCAGACAGATTCGATTGCCATTGACCAAAACAGGTTCCGCTATTACGGCAAGCAGAAGATCGACCGAAGAAGCGCAACGATCACCAGATCTATAGTCACCGAGGGTGAATTGATCGATATCCCCAGAAGTGAAAACAACAGTCACGGGGTATTGATCACGAACTGGAAAACCATAGAAAATAAAGACCTCTCCAATGTTTCGAAAAATACCTTCTAAAGTAAGAGATACGACTGTATTCCAGGAATTCAAAAATGAATTCTCGCCACAGGTAAAAGCATTCGAGGGGCTGGCCAAGACCTTTCTAGATCGGCATGCGAAAGTGATTTTTAGCGCAATGATCCTTCTGATTGTGGCTTCTTTCATTCTGACCTTTTTTGTCCTAAAGCCTGAATCGGGCGATCAGTCTCAGGGTATAAAAAAAGAACTGAATGCCATTCCTGGTGACTTGGGTGGTGAACTTTCTGCCCTGCAAGATCTCTCTTCTCGAGCAATACAGATGAATGAATTGAAAACTGAGATTGAACGGATCATATCCCAGGAATCTATTTCAAAGGAAGATTCCATTTACCTAGAAAAAGCGATTGAACAATTGCAATACTTCAACAATCAACCGAAAGAAGATGAACATTGACTTTAAGCAGCCGAAATACATTCTGCCCATTATCATGCTTCCCTTTTTGTGTTTGCTGTTTTACGGCTATAAGTCATTCAGCAAGGACAGTCCAAACCAACCCGTTCAGGGGACAAGTGGTATGCAGGCCCAGATAGGGAAAGTTTCAGAAAAGATCCAAAACAAACCGATTGACACAAAGCTTGATGCATCGCGGGAAACTTATAAAAGGGCGAATGACGGCTACACTGCAATCAAAGGTTTGGAGCTTGACATCGAGGAATCCAGTCAGATCAAGAGCCTTTATAACGAAGAGGAAAAGAGACTTTTGGATTCTATCGACAATGCCTTAAAAAACTCAAGCTTTTATTCGGTTCCATCCAAATCCAGCAACCAAGTTCCACCAGTTACCCAAGGAATTTCCAGACAACAAACCTTTTCGGAAGAGGATGAAGAGCTCCTAAAGGCTATCAACCAATTGGAGGGAGCAAAAACTATTAACCCAGCTAATAAATACGAAGACCCAATGGATCTCTTCAAGGCTCAGATGGCTGTGATAGACTCCATCTCCAAGGCCAATGACCCGGCCTTTCAGGAACAACAGCAAATAGAGAAAGAGTCAGAAGCACAAAAGCAGGAAACCGAAAGGGAGGTTTATAGAGTCCAAAAGACCAACGGTTCGGCAACAATGTTTAACACTGTCACCCGTGAGAAAAAGGGGAAGTTTATCGAGGCGATCATTGACCAGGATATCAAGAACGGAACTCTTGGGGCAAGATTAAGAATCAGACTTTTGGATGATATTCTGATAGGTAACGCCATAGTTCGCAAAGGAACCTATCTCTATGCGCTAATTTCTGGGTATCAAGCCCAACGGGTGAAGCTTACCATTTCATCAGTGATGGTTGGCGACCAGATCTATCCAATAGAGCTTTCGATTTATGATGTGGATGGGATGGAAGGACTCTATGTGCCAGCCAGTGCCTTCAGGGAGTTTTCTAAGGAACTCGGTAGCAGTACCACCGGAGGAATGAGCATCAGCATGCAGCAAAATTCGGATGATTTGAGCCAGCTGTATATGTCAGCCCTTCAGAAAATGTTTACCTCAACTTCCCAGGCTGTTTCCAAGACTATCAAAAAGAACAAGGCCAATATCAAATATGGAACTTCTGTCTATCTGATTGATCCCAACGAATTGCAGGAAAACGAAAAAACGATCCAAAACCAAAACTGATCCGCCATGAAATCGAGCATGACTAAAAAAGTCATACAATGGAATGACTATAAACCATGCGAGATTCCATCTGACCATTGAATAATAAACTATATACAGATGAAACTAAAACTTATAATTCTATTCTTTTGGGCTACTTCCATTTCGGCCAATGCTCAGCAAAATGGGGCCTTGTTGAAAACCCAACTTCCCAGAGTTTATATTGACGAGGATATATCCCTCCATTTTCTTTCTCCCGAGCCAATCCAGTATGTAGATGTTTCCACCGATGATATGATCGGAGATATTCCATTGGAAAATGTGTTTCGGATAAAGGCCGTTCGCGACAGCGTTTCTAAATTGAATGGGTACAACAAATCTCTCGGAGTGGTGACAATCATTGGGCAAAAGTTCATTGCGCAATATGATTTGTGGTATGCACATGACGAACGCCAGCTGAAGACTCAGATTGAAATCCTGCCTATCAATACGTACCCTTTGGAGGTAGGGGAAATCCCCATGAGTGATCAAGAGCTTCGATTTTTTGCAACGGAAGCTTTCAAGGATAAAAAGAAGAATAAAATAACTCAAAGCACTCAGTATGGAGTTACGGGGCAAGTCAACAACATCTACACGGTGGATGACTATATCTTTTTGGACATCTCCTTCAAAAACAAAACAAACCTAAAGTTTGACCTGGACCAGCTGAGGTTTAAGATCGAGGATAAGCGAATCCTCAAGGCAACCAATGTCCAGTCCATCGAGATTGAACCCGAATACCAGCTCTTTTCGACAGAGAGCTTTGATCGGAAATATCGAAATATCTATGTTTTCAAAAAGGTGACTTTTCCCAATTCCAAGGTATTTACCATCGAATTGACGGAATCCCAAATCAGTGGAAGGGCACTCAAGATGCAAGTGAAATATTCTGATCTTCTGAATGCAGATACACTTTAAAACTGGACGGGCATGAATGAGAAAAGAGAGTTAAAAAGCCTTCATGGTACATTCCAGTTCATCGTTTATCTGATGGTATTCATGGACATTCTTATGTTTGTCTATGCTCCGAAGTTGATGGAAATGGAGGAGGTTGGGAGATTTCTTTTCCCACTTTTTGACAAACTCCTTAACCTGAAAATCTATCAAAATGTCTTAATTGGGAAAATCGCCATCCTAATTGCGATTTGCCTTGCTGCTATCGGTACAAAATCCAAAAAGAACCTGGATCTAAATCCGAAAAGTCAAATCATATTTCCCTTGGCAATCGGATTGATCCTGTTTTTTGGATCGGTATATTTCTACTCCTTGGAAAACTCTTTTTTGGTAGTCGACTATACCTCCATTGAAAATGTAGTTTACATCCTGAGTACATTCATTGGGGCTGTGCTAATTCATACCTCCTTGGACAATATTTCCAAAATGATCAAATCAGGACTGGGCAAGGATGAATGGAATATCGAGGGGGAATCCTTCATGCAGGATAAAAAGAAGATTGAAAATCCCTATTCGGTCAATATCCCCATGAAATTCTATTACATGGGAAAAGTGCGAAACGGTTGGATCAATTTAGTCAATCCATTCCGTGGAACCTTTGTGATCGGAACGCCAGGCTCCGGAAAATCATTTGGGGTGATCAATCCTTTTATCCGACAGATGATCGGAAAGGGATTTACCATGTGCCTGTATGATTTTAAGTTTCCTGATTTGGCGCAGATCGCTTATTTCCATTACCTGAAAGCGCAGGACAAAAAGAAAAATCCAAATTTCAAATTCCATGTAATTAATCTGGATGAGGTTGAGTACTCCAGACGGATCAATCCAATCAACAGACGGTATTTGAAAACAGTTGCCAATGCATCCGAAACTGCAGAGGCAATTTTCCAGTCTCTTCAAAAATCCGATTCCTCGGGAGGAGCTGATAAATTCTTTGAACAGTCCGCGATCAACTTTCTTTCTGCTTGTATCTTCTTTGTGTCCAGATATGAAGAAGGAAAGTACTCGACATTTGCTCATGTCCTGGATTTTCTGAACAGAGATTATGAGGATATTTTCGACTGCTTAACCAAATACCCAGAGCTCAGATCAATGATTTCCCCTTTTCGCAGCGCTTACGAGAAGAAGGTTTTCAAACAATTGGAAGGTCAGGTCGGAACACTGAAAATTTTCCTTTCCAGACTCAATACCAAGGAAACAGCCTGGGTATTCAGCGGAGATGATTTTGACCTCAAAATCTCCGATCCCAACTCTCCATCTATTCTGGTTCTGGCTAACAGCACCGAGACACAAAGCATTACAGGGACATGCTATTCTGTGGTGATCAATAGACTCACTCGATTGATCAATACAAAAGGAAATCTGCCTACTGCCCTGATTGCTGATGAGGCCCCGACTTTCTACATCCACAAGATCGAAAACCTGATTTCCACTGCCAGAAGCAATAAGGTAGCAGTGTTACTCGGACTGCAGGAACTGCCTCAATTGAACCAATTGCAAGGTAAGGATACCGCTTCAACCATGACTTCGGTGATCGGAAATGTCCTTTGTGGCTCAGTTCGGCATAAGGACACTTTGTCCTGGTTGGAAATGATGTTTGGCAAACGCAAGCAGCTTGGCCAAAGCCTCTCAATAGATCGGGACAGGACTTCCGTGTCCTATAGTGAAAAGTACGAACCTCTTATTCCTGCAGGAAAAATTGCCTCCATGCATACGGGGGAAGTTGCTGGGATTATTGCTACAGAAGGGACTGAATTCGATGGGAAGTATAAAACATCCAACATTCATTGCCGGGTAAATCTTGATATGAAGGAGATCCGAAAGGAAGAAAACTCTTACCGTACTACTCCAAAATACTATGATTTTAAGGGCAAGAAGGAGGAGATATTAGAAAAGAACTTTGAGAAAATCCACTGTCAAGTAACTGAGATCATTGAGAGACATCGAGAAATGGCATCGGTTGATTAAATCAATTAGCTATGAATTGGATTCTAGGTATGGCTCTTTTTCTTTTTGCTGCACAGGATGGGTTCGCCCAATTCAATACCCAACAATTCCACAAAGGAATTCCTAAAGTAAAAGTGATCCAACAAGCAGTTCCCTTAGAAGCAGTCTCCAAAGATTTGGTGAAATATTCCCAACTAATTCAACCGGTTGAAAAAGAGAATAAGGTTTTACTTGCCTCCCTTCCATTGGATAGCTTTTCCGTGACATCGAGGTATGGGCATCGGATTGACCCAATTACTAAGGATCGCTCATTTCACCGGGGGATTGATCTTAAAACTAATAGATCCAAAGTCTATTCTATGCTGCATGGAAAAATTGAATCGGTGGGAACAGATCCACTATTGGGAAACTTTGTCAAAGTACAGCACGGAAAGTACGAGGCTGTTTACGGCCATCTTTCCTACGTGTCTGTATTGCAGGGCGAAAGTGTTTTACCAGGTTCTGCGCTCGGAATTTCTGGGAGTACAGGAAAGTCAACTGGGGATCATCTTCATTTGACCATCAAAAAGGGGCAGAAGTACATCAACCCTACACTTTTCATTCAGATGATTTCCAAGATTTCGAGTAAAGACGAGCTATTAAACCATATAACAAATCAATAACAATATGAAAAATCTAAGTGCATTACCAATGAGGGATTTGGAGATTTTCGGAATCGTCAAAGACGGAAATTTTACCATTCCGGAAAAAGAAGTTCATGCCTTAAAAAATGGGAAAATGACTGATATCGTCGAACTGAAAGATTTGAAGGGGAAGGATGTCCAGATAGATAAGCTGCCTGCAAGACTTTCCATAGTTCGCGGAGAAGATGGGAATCCATCCTTACGAATTGACCCTGTTTATAGAGAAGCGAAACCCCATCCAGATTTGAGTGAATCAGAACGAAATCAATTGGTCAAAAAGGAATTGGCAAACTTGAAGAAAAGCTATGTGGACAAGGATGGTAATATCCAATCCCAGGTAGTTGAATATGACCACCGAACCAAGCAATTTCTATCCTATAATCCCAGAGACATCAAGGCTCCCCATCAGGTAAACGGGGAAGAGCTTTCCCCACAGCAAAAGAAAAAATACAAGGAGGGTGATACTGTGACTTTGGAAGATGGAACAGAATTTCAGCTTTCCCCATCCTCTCCCAAAGGGATTCGATCTAACAACAAAGGGTTGGTTCTTTCGGTAATGCTAGATGGAGGGCTTTCTTACTTGTTGATTACTGGTATTGAGAAGATGTTGGGTAAGAAAAGCTGGGAGGAAAAAGCTTATACCGAAGGGTATTTGCAAGCGGTCAAAGAGGTTGAAAAACAAGTAGAGCGAAGGATTTTCAGAAATCCGAAAGACAAGGATGCAGTCCGGGATTTAAACAATATCAAGGAGGAGCATTCCAAAATTTCTGCCGACACGAATCTATCTAAGGAAGTCATGGATGATTTTGATATCAATAAAATCAAGCGACTAAATAGTAATGATACTGAAGAGGGAAGGGATCCAAGAAAACGAAATAGTGAGCAAGAGAATGACCAGGAACGGGACATTTGATATTTTAACTTACAAAGGCGTTGGAAAGGATATTCAGCGCTTTTTCTCCAAGTATGCCGTTCAAGATGAGAATGGGCAGGTCCTTTTTGATTTTTTTGATCAAAACGGTAAGCTTGTCGATAGGGAAGTCCTAAGTCTTTACCGTAGCAAAAACGCATCCTACGGCATTTCAACTCTTAATATTTCCGAGACCATGCACTCGATTTTTATCTCAGATTCCTATGCTTCATTGATCTTTTTTGCCAACCAGTTTAAGGCAAGGATCTCAATTGAGGATGCGGGATTTGTAGTTCTGGGTGCAGCTTTTAATGAGGATCTTTTTAAAAAATCATTGGAGGAACTCCCTTCAAAAACTAAGGTAAATACGGTTTTCAGTTCCTCGATCCTAGGACGAGTGATGGATTGTAGGGTTCAGGATTTGATCCATGGAAGAAATTGTTCCTACAGGCTGTCAGACGGATCAGTCCATTTGAAGAACTTAAAAACTGAAAGAACTTCAGCGGAGCATATTGCCACTTTTTCACTTCGAACCTATTGCATATCCCAAGGGGTATTGCAGACGGTAAGGACATTTAAGCCAAAAAAGATGGGGATTAAGTCATTCTATGAATTGAATTATAGAGAATTCAATTATTCAAAATAAAATCGTGTTTTGAACTAGACTCTTTCTTGAAATTCTAATCATATTTTAATTTTTCGATAAAATTAAACAAAATGAATAAATCCAGATTAGGTATGTTGGCGAACGGTATCATTTTTTATACTAATTTTTAAAAACTCCAACCTACCCCTAATCCAACTTGCAAAGCTTGGAATTCTATTTTTTCATCAGAACTATTACTAAATTTAAAAAAGGGAGTGTATCCTACTCTAAATAAGAGACCTCCTTCTGGTTTTTGATATCTATATCCGATTCTGAATGGTAAAATAGAAGCCAAATTCCTTGGGCCTTTAGTTTGAACCAATTCTCCAGATTCAAAAGAAGAGGTAATGTCGGCTTCTAAATATGGAGTTAAGCCGACACCGAATTCAAAATTATGCTTGCTTTTTCCGAGCAATGCAGATAATTCCAAAGGCAAAGCAGGGTTCCAAACTGTAGAATTCTCAATTGGATCCATCCAAAGTGAAAAACCAACATTAACGGTTAATTTAAAGGATTCTTTCTGATAGAAAAGTCTACCATAATTAAAAGCATATTGACCAGCGTTTCCTCCAATTTCAAGGAAAATCATATTTCGACCGCTAAATTGTTTTGATTCATTTTGGGCAAAAAGAGAAAATGGAAGTGCAGTGAATACCGCAAGTCCGAACAAGTATTTTAATTTTGGGAAGAACCGTAACATCGCAATTATTCTTTTATTAGGTTATGACTATTGAATCAATATCTGTTCTCTTATAACTTCTTTGTTGTAATAAATATGTAGAAAGTATGATCCACGTTTAACTGTACTAATATCTAAATGGATTTTTCCTGCTTTCGAAGCACCAGATTTTACAATGGTTCCTTCATGATTTAAAATATCAATTCTAAATATTTTTGTTTCATGTGTGATTTCGCCTTCTAGTTGTTCAGACTCAGCATTACTCTGGAAGTTATTATTCTCATTATATTCAACATTAAGTTCCCCCTGAGCAGGATTTGGAAATATGTTAAAATTGCCGGCAGACATCATATAATTACAGGGGAATACTGTCAATCCTGTAAATCCCGAAGAACCACAGCCATTGTTTACAGACACTCTTACAGGTCCGTAGGAGGAATTGTAGGAAGGTACATATAATCTTATTGTATTAGATGAAGTTGATTCCACATTCCATCCTGACGGATAAGTCCAATTATAGGTATAGCCGCTCTTATGACCTCCTGGAATATTAGCTGTGTAGGTATAAGAGTTTCCATTGCAAACAGCAGAATTACCCGATACAGATACCTGGGAAGTTGAGAAAGAACCAATTTGCACTGTAAAATTTCTTGGTGTACTATAAAAGGTGCTGCTTTGGGCTGGATTTGGTATAGTTGCTTCTACTGAAATATTATAACTTCCTGCAGGTGTATTAATAGGCGCAGTGATTCCTACTGTTTCTGCGGGGGACAAGAGAGTGTTTCCACCTCCATTTATGGACCATCCAGTTGGTGCTGTCCATAAATAATCGAAATGATAAAAACATTCAGTGCCATAAGGATATTGACTAGCTAGGCTTGGACTTGTTGTGAATGAATAAGATTGACCTGAATAACACATCACAGGTCCGGAAATGGGATTAGGCTGGACTACTCTAGAGACAACTGAAATTGACGCACTCCCCCCAAAATATGGTGAACATTGAGAAGCTACTACACCTACTTCGTAATTTCCAGTTTCTTCAAAAATATACGTTAAAGTGGTGCCTCCAATTTCATCAATTAACACTCCGTCCTTTTTTATGCCCCAAAGATAGTTCCCGCAAGTGTTTACATTCCAGCCAAAAGGAATTTGATAAGTATTGACAGTATAGGTAATCTCATTATTTGGGCATACAATAGTTGATCCATTTATGACAACATCTACTGCATTAGCGTGGGCAGATATGAGAAATGTTAAAAAAAGGCAAATTGGGTACTTTATTAATCGAAATGATAAAAAACAAAGTAATTGATTGTAAAAATAGTAATTCAGGTTAGGGTTCATAAAAAAGATATTTAAGGTGAATAAAAACAATAATAGACATAATTGACAATATAATTCAAATAAATCAAAGTATAATTAAAAAGAATAAATAATTGGGTTGTTCAGGTTTTTGGTTAATATGGTTTTGCTATATTTATCGTCTAGCGAATCTTAAAACAGGATTCTTAAACCAAACCAATACCGCAATGAAAAAACTGAACTACCTACTACTTTTTGTTTTTGCTAGCCTTTTGTTCGCCTGTTCTTCCGAAGATGAAAAGCCTAAATTGATGGAGAAAAACGTAACCATCGAAGTAGAAATGGGAGGAGGCTATTCCGATTACCTGGTGACTTTTTCTGTCCATAGCATGCTGTCAGGAACTTCCACTTTTGTCGCCCCGGTGTTGGGAGAGCCAAGTGATTTGGATTGGACTCAGGTGGTAGAGCAAGGGAATACTTACACCTTGACCTTTGAACCTGAATCACCCTCACTATTGGTAGAATCTTCAACTCCTATCCATAGCCTAGGCTTGGTTTTCAATGCTGTCCATTTGGGAGGAGAAACAGATGATTCTTTTCAGCCACTTTCGGCGGAAGTACGCGTTTTGACAAATGGTTCTGTTTTTAAGGAGTTCAGTTATGAGGCCTTGGCTCCTGGGGAAACTTCTGTACCCCTTGCCGAGGAGATTTCAGTTAAATAGATGTGTCAATTGTACTTTTTCTTCAAAAATTCTGATATCTCAGTTTCGAAATTGGTGTAGGGAGGTAGAATTGCACTCAAAAAACCTAATAGAGCAGAGATAAAAATATTAGGAGCGCAAGCTTCAACCATGATTTTGTTCTCTCCAATCGATAATTGAACACCAATCATAAAAGATTTACGGACAATTATACTTTTCTGCGGTATTGAATCAAAAGAGTATACTGTATAACCAGGGAATTGACTCTTTAAAGTTTGAATCAATTCGTTGAATTTAAGACCAGTTGTTACTTGAAGTATCATAAGTCAAATTTGTCCGAAAAATTAAGTTACGAATTAAAATTGATACTGTTCCAATTTCCGGCCTTTTCCTTTGACTGTCAATGCCTTATTCCAGTTTGTCCAATTGTATGCATAAATGTCAGTCGACTTGTCAGGTTCTAAAATGGGGCTACTAGCAGAATTTCCTAAAAACAGGGTTTCCTACTGAATATTTCAATTTTTCAGAAATTAGTAATCGTCTTCATCGTCAGGGTCTCCTTCTCTTAGCCAAACTTCATTCTCTTCAATCCTATCTACCACCATCTCATCGTTATCCAAAGTAGAAAGGGCAAGTTCCCATTCGTCTGGATCTGTAATATAGTCTTCAAACTTTAGTTCAAAGGTCTGGCCGACTTCCGGGATTTTGGTCATGGCCGGCAGCTGAAAGCTCACTGGCGATGAGGTAGGCATATGTATAGTTATCATAGTTCTAATTTAATTTTTTTCCGATATTGAGTCGACTTTTAAAAATCCTTTTAACCTATGGAGACTAGGGAAATTACTTTTCAGGACATCATTCGCTTGAATAACCATGATTGGGATCTTGCCTACGAAGTCTTAATCTATCAAATCAAGAAAGAAAATTTGATCAAAGAAATATTAGCTGGTGATCAGATTATTTACCGTTGTGCTATCAATTTTCCTGATCATGAATTAGAACATGCCCGGATATGGATATTCCGGACAATACTGACCCCTGTTCCGGTCATATTGACCCCTCTAAAAATGGGTTTGGTACTATAATCTGTTAGACTGACAATTTTACA
>NZ_QKZT01000006.1:86471-264307 GCF_003254055.1 Algoriphagus chordae | reverse complement strand
GGCTATCCCCCTGTATAGGGTAGGTTGCATACGCGTTACGCACCCGTTCGCCACTCTCTATTACCCGAAAGTAATATACCGTTCGACTTGCATGTATTAGGCCTGCCGCTAGCGTTCATCCTGAGCCAGGATCAAACTCTCCATTGTAAATTATCATTATTTATACACTGCCTATAAAACCGCACGAAGCAAATTCTATAAGCCTCTCCCTGTCTGTTCTCAGGTTACTATTTTTTTTCGTCTTACATCACTTCAAAGAACTTAGTACCACTCATTTGTGGCGCTGGTCGGCTGCTGTTATCTCTCGACTTTCGCTCCGTTTTTCCCCTTCCTTGCTGAAGGGAGTGCAAAGGTAAATGATTATTTTTAATCCGCAATACCTGTTGCCATATTTAATTTTAAAGTTTTTGAGAAACTAAGCCCTCTCCGCTTTATCTCCCTTCCTGCCGAAGGGAGCGCAAAGGTAAGAACTCATTCTTGACTTCCTAGCCTCTCGCAAAATTAAATGTTTTTCAATACTTTTTTGAACCGCTCTCCGTTCATTCCCCTCAGCCGTTCGCCTCGTTTGGGAGTGCAAATATCTACCTTTTTATTTTAGAGACAATAGATTTCTTTGAGATTTAACTCCTTTTTACATAAAGTACTGATAGAGACAGGGAAAAGTTTCTACAAAATAAAAACGCCCTGATGACTCAATCATCAGGGCGTTTCATCTATAGTTGTTGGAATATTATAGCTTTTTCAATACAATATTTTTCCAATAGACCTTAATCCCTCCACCATCGTGGATCTGAAGGCAAACGCCACCTTTTCCTTCACCAATTTTGGCATCTGTGAAGTTCACCATCTCATGACCATTCAAGTAGGAAGTAACATTATCTCCTTTGACAACAATCTTCATTTTGTTCCATTCGCCGAACTTCAAATACTTGTCTTTTTCCGGATCTGGCTTCACCAACCATCCTCTACCGTAGGATTCATAGATTCCACCAGTGTCATGACCTGGAGGCGCTACCTCTACCTGCCATCCTGAAACCTTCGTTCCATCTACTGTAGATCTGATAAATACACCAGAGTTACCGTTGGCTTCTTGCTTGAATTCCAGTGTGATTTCAAAATCATCATACTCCTCATCAGTACCCAAATAGCCATAGGCTTTGTCAGGACCACTTTCAGAAATCAACAATCCATCTTCCACGTACCATTTCTCTGTACCATAAACGGTCCATCCCGAAAGATCTTTACCGTTGAAGAGTTTAACTTTCTTCTGCGCATACGCAAAATTCACTGATGCTAACAATAGCATCGCCACTAATACCTTTTTCATATGTTTATATTTTGTCATTCAAATGTCAATTGCCCGGCTATAGTCGGACAGCAGTCTCACATGTAATGTAAATTTATCTCCGCATAATCACGGAAAGCTTCAGAATTACAGTTTTCTTATTTTAATGTTTTTGAACCAAGTCTCTGCACCATGATCCTGAAGAGAGATCAAGCCAGTTTTGGCAATGGCATAATCAGGGAAATCATTCCACTTACCAGAATTACGTGCAGCTGTCCATGCTTCAGAGTAGGGAACGAACTCCACAGTCTTTTGCCCATTCAAGTAATAGCTAGAACCTTCTTCTGAGAAAATGATTTTTGATGTATTCCACTCTCCTGCTGGCTTAACTACTCCTTCGTAATTAGGTTCGGTCATTGCATAATCTGCACCAATTGATTGCCACTTTTCCAATGGATCAGGGAAACCTAATTGATCGATCATCTGATATTCTGGACCTGTCTCATACGGAGCCTTGTATTTAGGATCTTCTACCACGTGATAAAGCACACCACTATTTCCTCCAGGAGCAATTTTCCAGGTCCATTCCATCTCAAACTGCTCAAACTCTGTGGCGCCAAACACAATATCTCCTCCGATGTCTCCACCCTTGCCCAATGCTTTCAATGCACCATCTTCTACTGTCCAGCCTTCAGAAGGAAAACTATCTCCATTAAATGCTCTCCAGCCATCAGTATTTGTACCATCAAAAAGAAGCATCCAGCCATCAGCCTTTTCTTCCTCTGTCAATGAGTTTTCTGCTACTGGGACCTCCTCAACTATAGTTTCGGTCACAGTTTCCTCTACTGTCTTTGGTCCACATGACCAAGCTAGGGCAAACAATGCTACCCATGCAAATCGTGTATTTTTCATATTTTAATAAGTTTCAAACTAATTGGACTCAAAAGTTAATTGATTTTTTTAAGAAAGTTTCTCAGCTAAATATATTTTTTCACAAGTATTACTTTTGAAATACGCTTTCATAGCACTTAAAGTTTATAAAGTATCGCAATATTCTTTTGCCCTAAGTAGTCTACTTCCGTACCATGAGAATATCTCGCCATCTACCAGTTTTATTTTAGCCTTCGGTAAAACTGATTGAAAATCCTGTATATGAGTATCTTTAAATGGATATGGTTCCGAACTGAGTAAAAGGAATTCGGGAGCAAGTTCAATTAATTCCTCATTGCTAAGCTGCGGGTAACGTGAGCTTTGGATCAAGTTATCAAAGCCTGCAAACCCCATCATCTTATTAATAAAGGTATCTGCCCCGGCTACCATAATAGGATCCTTCCAAATCAAGTAGACAGCAGTCCCCTTCTGGTGCAATGGAAAAGCAAAGTCAGATCTCAACTGATTAATGATTTGCTCAGCTTTCACCTTAGCTCCAAGCATGCGCCCCAAACTCGAAATCATCTCCAAACTATCCTCCAAAGTATAGATATCACTCATCCATACTGGATACTTTTTCATCAAGTACTCGATCCCAGACTGCTCATTTTCCTCCTTGTTGCCAATAATCAAATCTGGCTGCAAGGATTCTATCACATCCATTCGGTAATTCTTCGTTCCGCCAACAATGGTTTTTGCTTTGCGAAGACCTACAGGATGCACACAGAATTTGGTCACTCCTACTATTCTATCCTCCAAACCCAAATCGACCAAAAGCTCCGTCTGAGATGGAACAAGTGAAATGATCCGTTGAGGAGGAGCAGGAAGTGAGATGCTACGCTTGAGTTGGTCTGTAAAATGCATTTTGACTTATAGAATATAGCCCATAGTTCATGGGTACCATCCACTATGGTCCATTAGCTATTGGCTCATTTTATATATCTGAAATCAAATGTCGGATCAAAATCTACCAAGAACTCATACATCAAGTTAATCAACTGATCGATGTCATCTTTGCTAGCAGTCTCTACGGTAGTATGCATGTATTTCAAAGGAAGGGAAATCAAAGCTGATGGTACGCCCTCGTTAGAGTAGGCAAAAGCATCCGTGTCTGTGCCAGTCACACGTGAAGCAACAGATCTCTGAAAAGGAATATCTTTCTTTTTGGCAGTATCAATAATCAGATCCAAGAGCTTTTTGTGAATAGACGCGCCTACTGGCAAAACAGGCCCTTTGCCTGCGGTGAAATCTCCACTTGTCACCTTATTATATAAAGGAGCGGTAGTATCATGACAAACGTCTGTGATAATTGCTGCATTAGGTTTGATTTTGGCAGCGATCATTTGTGCGCCACGAAGACCAATTTCCTCTTGCACTGCATTTACTATATAAAGTCCAAAAGGCAATTTCTTTTTATTCTCCTTGAGTCTTTTGGCAACCTGAGCAATCATATACCCGCCGATTCTATTGTCGAGCGCTCTGCCTGAGTAGAATTTCCCATTCAATTCGGTCAACTCATCTTTGAAGGTAATCACACAACCTACGTGAATCCCCATTTCTTCCACTTCCTCTTTGGACCTAGCGCCTACATCGATGAAAATATTATCCAAAGTTGGGGTATCTTCTTTCCCATCCTTCCGCACATGTATTGCTGGCCAACCAAAAACACCTGGAAGCATTCCTTTGTCCGTGTGAATATTCACACGCATGGATGGAGCGATCATGTGATCCGAGCCTCCATTGCGACGGACATAGATGTAACCATCCTCTTTGATGTAATTTACAAACCAGCTGATCTCATCAGCATGTGCTTCGATTACCACCTTAAATTCGGCCTTCGGGTTAATTACTGCAACCGCCGTCCCGTAATTGTCAGTGAAATAATCATCTACAAAGGGTTTGATGTAATCCAGCCAAATCTGCTGCCCTGAAGCTTCGAAGCCTGTCGGGGAAGCATTATTTAAGTATTTATATAAAAAGGTATTCGAATCCATTGAAAATTGTATTTGAAAATTGATAATTGAATTTATTACAAAGGTATATTCCCATGCTTCTTCCTTGGGATTTTATCAACCTTGTTTTCTAGCATTTTGAAGGCTTTGATTAATTTGATTCGAGTGTCGGATGGCATAATAACCTCATCTATGAAACCTCGATGGGCTGCGCGATAAGGGTTAGCAAATTTTGATGTGTATTCATCTACTTTCTCCTGAAGTTTGGATTCCGGATCTTCAGCTTCAGCGATTTCTTTCTTGAAAATAATCTCAGAAGCTCCCTTCGCTCCCATTACCGCAATTTCAGCAGTCGGCCAGGCAAAATTCAGATCAGCTCCGATATGTTTTGAATTCATTACATCATAGGCTCCACCATAAGCTTTCCTTGTGATAACCGTAATTCTAGGAACAGTCGCTTCAGAAAAGGCATAGAGCAATTTTGCTCCATTCGTAATTATTCCATTCCACTCTTGATCTGTACCAGGCAAAAAGCCAGGAACATCCACCAAAACGAGCAACGGAACATTGAAGCTATCACAGGTTCGCACAAATCTTGCCGCTTTGACAGAAGCGTCATTGTCCAAGACACCTGCCATAGACTGGGGTTGATTTCCGACTACACCTATACTTCGGCCAGCTATTCTCGCAAAACCCACCACGATATTATCAGCAAAATTCTCATGAACTTCCAAGAATGAATCCTCATCCACAATACCTATTACAGCATCGCGGATATCATAAGGATGATTGGGATTTTCAGGAATCAAGCTATCCAGTTCAGCTCTACTTTCATTCTCCAACATTTCGTAGGGATAAACAGGAGCAATTTCCTCGCAGTTTTGAGGCATATAGCTCAAGATCTTCTTCACATGCTGAATGCATTCCAACTCATTGGCGCAGGCAAAATGCGTAACACCGCTTTTGGTACTATGGGCTGAAGCGCCACCTAGTTCCTCTGCCGTGACATTTTCCTGAGTCACCGTCTTCACCACATTTGGCCCGGTGACAAACATATAGGAGGTGTTTTCCACCATTAATATAAAGTCTGTAATCGCAGGTGAATAAACTGCTCCTCCAGCACATGGGCCCATGATCGCGGAAATCTGTGGTACCACGCCGGAAGCAAGCGTATTCCTATAAAATATATCTGCGTAGCCTCCCAATGAATTCACTCCTTCTTGGATCCTTGCTCCGCCTGAATCATTCAAGCCGATCACCGGTGCGCCATTCTTCATGGCCATATCCATGATTTTGCAGATTTTTTCAGCATGTGTTTCGGAAAGTGATCCTCCGAAAACAGTAAAGTCCTGCGAAAAAATGTAAACCAATCGCCCATTGACTTCGCCATAGCCTGTGATCACACCATCTCCGAGATAATGCTCTTTGTCCAGGCCAAAATCCTTCGCTCTATGCATCACGAATTTGTCAATCTCCTGAAAGGTCCCCTCATCCATCAGCAAGTCCACACGCTCACGAGCAGTAAGCTTCCCTTTCTTATGTTGGGAAGCTATTCGATTTTCGCCTCCACCTAGAAGAGCTTCAGCATTTTTCTTTTTTAGCAACTCGATCTTACCCTCTTTTCCGGGTAAAGTATAATTGGGTTTATCCTGTTTGCTCATACGATAGTTTTTAGACTTGCTCAAATATAACAGGCTTTGTCAGGTATGGAAAAAAATGCGAAGGAATGAGCTTAAGTGAGGAGTCCAATTTGTGGATCTTGTAAAAAGTAGGCACTAAACCATCTACAAATAACCAATCGTAAGTATCGATGAGACTATTTTTTTAAAAACTCTCATCTCTTTGGCTTAGAAACTCTGGAAGGAAAGCTTAAACAGGACTAACAAAGAGGGATTTCTACAGAAAAACTATCTTGAAGCTTTTCAGCAAAGCATCTAAAACAGTTTAAAATTATCTCTGTGGATCTCCGCGAAACCTCTGTGCGTTCTGTGGCTATAAGACTTTCTCAAAAAACTGGGTAATAAAATTTACGTAGAAAGTCCTCATTTCAAATAACTTTCTATATTCGCCCATCGAAAAAATTGGCAGTATATGAATACCCGGAAGGCAGCGGTGATAGACATGGGGACCAATACATTTCATTTGTTATTGGTAGAAATAGACGGTGTAAATTTTAATACAATTTACAAGGAGAAAACCCCTGTCAAGTTGGGCAAAGGCGGTATTAACCAAAATACACTCGCCGAAGACGCAGTAAAACGAGCTCTTCATACGCTCAGGCATTTCAAAAACCTGATCAATGGCGAGCACATTGATCAGGTTTTTGCATTTGCCACGAGCGCAGTTCGAAATGCCCAAAATGGCCCGGACTTCGTCAAAACCGTCAAAGAAACCATTGGAATAAACATTCAAGTTCTTTCTGGATCAGAAGAAGCACAGATGATCTATGAGGGAATTCGGCTTTCTGGCTCACTAAATGGCCAGACCGATCTGATGATGGACATTGGTGGTGGTTCTGTGGAATTCATTATTGGCAATAGTCAGGAATCTGTCTGGAAACAAAGTTTTGAAATTGGTGGCCAGCGACTGTTGGAGCTTTTTCATCATCATGACCCAATGCTTCCTGAGGAGATTGATAAACTTGAGGCATATTTAGGAGAAAAGCTCCAGCCATTAATTGATGCGATTAAAACCTATAAACCTCTTGGTTTGGTGGGAGCTTCAGGGACTTTTGATACGCTTACGGACATATATTTTGAATCCATGCTCCAGTGCAAACTCACTGGACGGCATGTATTTGAACTTCCAATAGAAGAGTACGAAGCGATTCACCTTATGCTTTTGAGTAAAAACAAAGAAGAGCGTCTGCTAATACCAGGGATGATTCCTATGCGAGTAGATATGATTGTGGTCGCTTCAAGTTTGATTGAGTTCATTTTGCGCTACATCGATATAGATTTCATCACTTGCTCTCCTTACGCATTGAAAGAAGGCGCCATCGCTTCCTTACTTATTCCTGAGCAAACTGCCCTTTAAGCCAGTCCAAAAAAATTCCTTTCTTATATTTGGCTGCAAGTTTTCACCAGTTTAATCCCCTATTCCTATGACCTATTCCTACGAACAACTTCACGCATTTACTTTGGGCATGCTTGCCAAAATCGGCTGTCCAGAAGATCAGGCCAAAACTGCTGCAGATGTTTTGCTTTCAGCAGATCTTCGTGGAGTAGATAGTCATGGAGTTGCTCGCCTTTCTGGGTATGTGAGGTTATGGGAAAAAGGAAGGATTAATGCTACGCCAAATGTGCGAGTAGTACACGAAACTCCTTCCACTGCCGTGGTAGATGGAGATGGTGGCTTAGGCTTGGTGGTAGCGCCTTATGCGATGAAAGTTGGGATCGAAAAGGCCAAAGTTGCAGGCACAGGTTGGGTTTCTGTGAAAAATTCTAATCATTATGGAATTGCAGGTTACCATGCCATGCAGGCCTTGGACCATGATATGATTGGGATTTCTTTGACAAATGCCAGTCCACTGGTAGCGCCTACTTTTTCGCAGGAGAGACTTCTAGGAACCAACCCTATTGCTGTAGCGATACCTGCCAAAGACCAACCTCCATTTGTAGCTGATATGGCTACAACAACGGCTGCCAATGGGAAATTGGAAATCCTACAACGCAAAGGAATGGACACGCCTACTGGCTGGGTTCAGGACAAAGATGGGAATCAGACCACTTCTGCCTCTGGGGTAAAAGATGGAGGAGCTTTACTCCCCCTGGGCGGAGATCGTGAGCATGGATCTCACAAGGGCTACGCATTAGGCTCTATTGTAGATATTTTCTCGGCAGTGCTTTCTGGTGCCAATTATGGCCCATGGGTTCCACCTTTTGTGGCTTTTTTGGAGCCAGACCCAAATCCTGTTGGAGAAGGAATTGGCCATTTTTTCGGAGCAATGCGTGTAGATGCTTTTAGACCAGCAGATGAATTTAAAGCTCACATGGACAATTGGATCACGCGATTCCGTACAGCCAAACCTACTCCTGGAAATAAAAAGGTATTGATCCCAGGAGATCCAGAGCGGGAATTGGAAGCTATTCGTATGAAAGATGGAATTCCATTGCTAGATCCAGTGGTAAAGGATTTAACTGAATTGGGGGCGAGATTTGGGGTGAAGTTTTAGGAATGTGGGATGTCGGGTGTCGGGTGACCGATGTTTAAGATTTCAGATTTTCCATCATTAACTTATTTATCTTAAAATGATGCAAAAACAGCAGCCAATTACCCAAGATCACATATTTATAAAAATCCTAAACTTGACTTTTTCAGGATTTATAATTCTTTCCAATATTTCAGTTTTCTTTCCTTACACATTCCGAATTCTAAAATCTGGTGGTGGTCCATTTGGCTATGGAGTACTACTACTTCCTATTACACTAATCGGTATTTTATATCTAATTCCCGCTTCATTAACTTTGAAAAGAAAAAACCACTACAATACAACTTTTCTTTGGATCAATTTAACAGGGACAATCGGATGTGCTTACTGGATTTACTTTTTCAACTCCTCTTTATTTTCCTAAAAAATCTTTCAAAGAAACCCGTCTTCCTTCGTCCAATTGCTTGATACCTAACAAAATCTCCCTTCGCTGTGAATCAGATAACACATCTTCCTTTTTCATTGGCTTAAGTAAATCCAAAAGTGCTGAGATCAACTTATCATCATCGATCTCAAGGATTTGCTTCATCAAGCGTAATTTTTTAGCTGCTAGGTCCATGAGTATGTTTTTGATAAATTTAGCTTTTTCAACAAATAATAAAAACCTTTAAATGCCCCTCACTCCACTCACCTCCCGTCCCTCTTTCGAAGAAAATCCAAAATTCGCAAAAGCTGCTCATAACCTAAGCACCCTCTTGGTCGCTATCGAGAAAAAAAACATTCCAGAGTCAGTAGAATTTCAGATCAATGAAATCATGGCAGGTGTAAATAATTTCCCAGGCCCAGATCCAGAGCTATTGAAGCAAATCAAATCTGCCCAAGTGGCCATCTTGAAGCTTCTGGAAAACGATCTAGGAATTGTAGCTAAAAACCATTACCAACTTCAATGGTTTGCTCTGGGCATGACAGCTTTTGGGGTACCATTAGGAGTAGTCTTCGGTGCATCATTGGGAAATATGGCCTTTATAGGTATCGGCTTGCCAATAGGAATGGCGATTGGAATAGCAGTTGGTACCAGTAAGGACAAAGAAACCGAGTCTAAGGGAAAGCAGCTCGATTGGTCTGCAAAGTAATTTTTATCCTATTTTTTGATCAATAATTGGCCTCTCTTTCAAATCTTGGTTGGCTGAAACCTCTTGCCATAGCCACTGCTTTTTGTAAATTCAAATCCTCAATTGCCACAAACCTATAACCCATGAATCCCTTAAATCGAAGAGAATTTTTAAAAGGCAGCACTGCCCTGATGTCACTAGCGAGTTTCGGATTACTCGGAATGGATTTTAAAGATCGCGAAGGACCATTACAAGTAGCTTTGATAGGGACAGGATGGTACGGTAAATCAGATCTTTTTCGATTGATTCAAGTAGCAGAGGTAGAAGTAGTTGGGCTCTGTGATGTGGACAGTAAGCAACTAGCAGAGGCTGGTAAGCTTGTTGCAACCCGCCAGAAATCAGGAAAGACACCAGCCTTATACGAAGATTATAAGGAGCTTCTTGCGAAGGAAAAACCAGAGTATGTATTGGTCGGCACACCAGACCATTGGCATGCTCTGATCGCAATAGATGTACTAAAGAGTGGGGCGCACCTGTATCTACAAAAACCAATATCGGTGGATGTGATAGAAGGGGAGGCGATTTTGGCCGCAGCCAGAAAATATGACCGAAAAGTACAGATCGGAACCCAGCGCAGAAGCACTCCGCATCTTGTCAAAGCAAAAACAGAAATCATCGACTCAGGGAAATTAGGCAAAATCTCTCACGCAGAGGTTTTCTGCTATTACCATATGCGAAACCGAAGCAATCCAGCTGTAATGCCTGTACCAGAAAACCTCAATTATGATCTTTGGGCAGGACCTGCTCCTATGCTCCCATACCGAGGGATATTACATCGAGGCTGGCGTGCATTTATGGAGTATGGCAATGGTATTGTTGGTGACATGTGTGTCCACATGCTGGATGCTGTGCGCTGGATGTGTGACTTGGGCTGGCCGATTCAGGTAACTTCGACGGGGGGTATTTATGTAGATAAGGATTCCGGTGCCAATATTTCCGATACACAAACTGCTTTATTTGAATTCAACGAAATGAATGTAGTCTGGCAACACCGTACCTGGGGTAATCCTGTGGACAAGCATTATCCTTGGGCTTTTAAGATTTATGGAGAAAATGGCATGTTGGCTGGAAGTCCTATGCGAGCAGATTTTACACCCGAAGGAAAAGGCGAATCCATCCAATTTGATGTTGTATTGGAAAAAGAACAATACCCTGAAGATGTCACCGAAAAAGACATAGAAATCCATGCCGCTCCTGCCACTCGCGCACAACTTCAAGACTGGCTTCAGGCGATAGAAAAAGATCAACTACCAATAGCAGACATCTCACAAGGGCATATTTCTACTGCATCCTGTATTTTGGCAAATATGTCCATGGCATTAGATGGTAGAGCACTCCGCTATGACCCAAAGACCATGATAGTAGTGGATGATGAGGAAGCTACTGCACTTTTGAGAAGACCGTATCGTGAAGGATACACCCACCCTGAGCCTGACAAAGTTTAAAATTATACATCGCCAGTTGCTCCGTTCATCCAATTAAATTTGGTAAAAGATGCTGTTTTTGTAACTTATCAGGCACAATCAACCTCAAACCCAATCTAAATGAATTCACTCAACCGAAGAGATTTTCTCAAAGGTTCTTCTGCCTTTGCAACCTTGGCTAGTTTTGGCCTCTTAGGCATGGATTTCAAAGACCGAGAAGGACCATTACAAGTGGCCTTGATTGGCGCAGGCTGGTATGGTAAATCCGACCTTTTTCGCCTAATCCAAGTAGCCGATATAGAAGTAGTAGGACTTTGCGATCCAGATAAGAACATGCTAAAAGCTGCTGGAGATATGGTCGCCACTCGTCAAAAGTCTGGAAAAGTCCCTCCTTTGTATGAGGATTATCAAGAACTTTTGGCCAAGGAAAAGCCTGAATTTGTACTGATAGGTTCGCCTGACCACTGGCATGCCTTACAATGTATTGATTCACTGAAAGCTGGCGCACATGTCTATGTGCAAAAGCCTATTTCAGTTGATATAATCGAAGGCGAAGCAATGGTAGCCGCCACTAGAAAATATAATAAGAAAGTACAAGTAGGCACACAACGAAAAAGCACACCACACCTGATCGATGCCAAAGAGCAGATCATTGATACTGGGAAGTTGGGAAAGATTTCTCATGTGGAGATTTGCTGTTATTATCATATGCGTGCCAATGGAAACCCACCTTTGGAGCCAGTTCCAGACTTTTTCAATTACGATCTATGGACAGGCCCGGCTCCTTATAGACCCTATGATGGTTTACCGCATAGACGCTGGTGGAGAACATTTATAGAATATGGAAATGGCATCACCGGAGATATGTGTGTACATATGCTAGACACTGTTCGCTGGATGCTCGATCTTGGCTGGCCTACACAGATTACATCAACTGGAGGTATCTATGTGCAAAAAGAAGGCAAATCCAATATCTCAGATACTCAATCTGCGATTTTCGAATACCCAGAACTTAATGTAGTCTGGCAGCATAGAACATGGGGCAACCCAGATGATCCAGAATACCCATGGGCATTCAAGATCTTTGGTGAAAAAGGAATGCTAGCTGGAAGTACTATGCAGGCTGATTACACTCCTCTGGATAAAAATGAAAAACCAATCCATTTTGACTGCCTTTTTGAAAGAGAAAAATATCCAGAAGATATCAATGAGCCAGACATAGAATTAAACGCTGCGCCTGCTACTCGGCTTCACATGCAGAATTGGCTAAAAGCAATTGATACGAACACCTTACCAGTTGCAGATATTGAAGAAGGACATATTTCTACAGCCTCCTGTATATTGGCAAATATCTCGATGGATCTTGGAGGAAGAGAGTTGAAATACGATCCAAAGACCATGACGGTGATTGGTGACAAAGAAGCTACAGAACTACTTCGCCGACCTTACCGAAAAGGCTACAAACATCCAGAACCAAACAAAGTTTAAGGAATAATTAAAAACTCACGAAACCGAGTCTCATAAAAAGGGGCTCGGTTTCTCTTTTTAACACAATCGGAATAAATTGGCTTATCATTCCCAACACATATGATTCAAGTAATCTCAGTATCCAAGGCAGACTTAACCACAATCCAATCAATCGCCCACCGAACTTGGCCTGATACTTTTGGAAAAATCCTAAGTCCGGCGCAGATTGATTATATGCTTCATAGGTTTTATGACATCCCAAATCTTGAAGCCCAACTTGAGCAAGGTCATTCTTTTCTTCTAGCCGATGAGGATGGCGAAAAGCTGGGGTTTACGGGCTTTGAACTGAATCAAATACCTGGAACAACAAAAATTCATAAGATCTATATCCTTCCTACTGCTCAGGGAAAAGGCATTGGAAAGAGATTAATCAAGTCGATCTCAGAGATTGCCTTGGACAATCAGCAAGAAAGTCTCCTGCTCAATGTGAATAAGTATAACAAAGGCGCTATCGACTTCTATGAATACTTAGGTTTTGTCAATATCAAGACTGAAGTTATCGACATAGGAGAGGGCTATGTGATGGATGATTTTGTATTTGAGCTGAAGCTATAAATGTTTCTCGCAACGACGCGGCGACGCAACGTTAGGTTAATTTCTATCTTCAACTTTTGCTTTCAGCTTCAACTACATGCCCTTTTAGAAATTCTTTCAGATACTTAGTTCCTCAAACTTTTATGAAAATCATCTTTCATTTATCTACTAAAACTGTCTCCCATAGCACCAAACCATTGGCAGGAGCAGGTGGTAGTTTATCAAAGTCCTCAGCAGATTCAAACCGTCCCGCTATTTCAGAAATCTCCATTTCTCCTTTTCCAATTTGCCAAACGGCAGACATCATCATTCGCACCTGATGATGAAGAAAACCAGTTCCAGTGATTTCAAAATAATAAATCTCTCCAGGAAAATACTGCCCCATAAAGTCATTTGAATTTAGGATTTCAGCAGAAAGCAATTCCCTAACATAGTCAGTTTTATTTTCTGAAGGTTTGCAAAAGCCTTTGAAATCATGCTTCCCTTTAAACACTTGACATGCTTCTTTCATCGCTTCCCAATTCAAATCCTCCTTTATATTGACTAGAAAAGCCGAAGCGAAAGGATGGAAATCTATTGTGTTCGAAAAATAAAAGCGGTAAGTTTTCTGCTTGACAGACTGGATCAAATTGAAGTTTGTGGGAACCTCCTGTACCGAATTAAGCTGAATATCCTGTGGCAAGTGCTCATTGAATTCAGGCAAGAGTGAATTCATTTCAACATTTTCCCGAAGGAAAATCTGAACATACCCTCCAACACAGGAAACTCCAGAGTCTGTTCTGCTTGATCCAATCAGAGAAAAATCTTCATGCCCCAACACATGTCTTATCACTCGCTCCAATCTACGCTGCACTGTTGGCTGATTTGGCTGTGGCGCCCAGCCTTTGTATCGAGCTCCGAAATAGGAAATGGAAAAAAGATAGGAATGAGGTCGGGATTGCAATGAAATAATGGTTTATGATATGATTTTGAAATTATAGGCAATTTCGTTCAAATCAATCGACAACTCAAGAATTACAATTACTTCCCGGTCACTGGCTGTGTCCAGGCCGTTTCTGTATCGCCGATCTGATAAGGATTTTCTTTTGGTTTAGAGGAAATGATTTTCGCACGCACATACATATCATCCGCTTCCAAAGTATAAGACCCTGAAGTTCCGCTTACTTCGCTCAGCAATATTCCGCTTTCTTCTGGTGAAGATTTTTTGGTGCCAAAGAATTGGATTTCATAAGAAATACCATCTTCCGCCTTCACTTCCACATTTAGCCTTTTTCCACTGAAGTCTATTGATTCCAAAGTAACACCCGTACTTGAATAGAAATCTCCACGCTCCATAGCTTCAACCAAAGATGCCGGATCTAAGCTTTCAGACAAAACCATGACCCAACCACGACCAGGATTGCTACTATTCTTATCAAAAACATGGTAATTATGCGCATCATCAACTGCCAAACCATAAAGCAATGGCTTCCCCGCTTCCAGATAGGCTGCTTGAACTTTGTCCCAAAGCACTTCCATACTTGGCCTCAAGGAATCACCGTAATTATTAACTTGAGGGTGACCGTTATATACTTCAAAAAAACGCTCACCATTCAATGCTATGATATCTTCTGGGGTAATCGCCCAGATAAAATTCGGATGATTGATATGTAAAAACATTGGCACTCCAGTAGAATCCCGCTGTGCTTTCACGCGATCCAAACCATTTTGCATAATCTCCGGAATCGAATTCCCTCCCTCTGCAGGTATTAGTTTCTGAATGTTCGTCACATTCATATGAAGTGGTTTACTCTCAAAACTCTCAGTTAACTCCTGCGATTGAATGATTAGGAACTTTCCTTCTTCCTCAAACATCGGAGCATATTCTGCTAGGGTTTTTAACTTGACTTCTATCCTACCTGCTGAATCCTCGCGATATTGAACTTCATCTCCATACTTATCCAAGTATTTCTGAAAGCCCAGTTCGTGAGACGGAGATTTCGGAATTAGCTTCCATTTCTCTCCTTCGGCCAAGGTATTGTGATCAGAAAGTACCACAAAATCGTAATCATGGGACTTATACCAATCCATAATCATCTCAGGATAATCGTCCCCATCAGACCAATAGGAATGCGTGTGAAGATTGCCTTTGTACCATTGTTTGGTCGATTCAGAGGATTCGACAGGCTTACATGAAAAAATAGATAAGCTAATTAAAAAAAGAAAAAGTAACAGAGTCCGCATTTCCACAATCATTTAGTGATATGATCAAAGATAACAAAACCATTACTTTATCAAGTTTGCCCTTTGTTATCAATTCATGACGATAAGAAGTAACCAAAAAAACCACCTCTCGCAAGGTGGTTTTTTATTTTTTAAGCTCTTTTATCCTAAGCTAAAATCTTAGCAGCAAGCCAGTCGCCAACTTCAGAAGTTTTGTAAGATTTTCCGCCATCGGCGATATCTTCAGTTACATATCCTTCTTCAAGTGATTGATTTACTACATCAGAAATCATCTTCGATTCTTCCTTCAAGTCAAATGCATAATCAAACATCATCGCTGCAGAAAGAACTGTTGCCAAAGGATTGGCTATGTCTTTTCCAGCTGCCTGAGGATAAGATCCGTGAATTGGTTCGAACAATTTGATAGAAGTCCCTAGGGACGCAGATGGCATCAAGCCCATTGAACCTGAGATTACAGAAGCCTCGTCAGTCAAGATATCTCCGAATAGATTTTCGGTAATCAAAACATCATAAGCCTTTGGCCACTGGATCAATCGCATCGCCACAGCATCTACGAATTCATATTCTACTTTCACATCTGGATATTCCGGAGCCAATTCCTGTACGGTTTCTCTCCAAAGTCTGGAGGTGGCCATCACATTAGCTTTATCTACGCAAGTCAGCAATTTTCTTCTTTTCTGCGCAGCTTCAAAACCCATTCTCGCTAAGCGTACAATCTCATGCTTGCTGTATACATTAGTGTCAAAGGCTTTGGTGCCTTGCTCATTTCTTCCTCTTGGCTCGCCGAAGTAAATCCCACCTGTCAATTCTCTGAAAAACACGAAGTCAACGCCATCCACACGATCCAACTTCAAAGGAGACTTATGCACCAAAGAAGGGAAAGTAAAAGTAGGACGAACATTGGCGAACAAGCCTAATTTTTGACGCATCAGCAACAATCCTTGTTCAGGACGAACCTTAGCTTTAGGGTCATTATCGTATTTAGGATCACCGATAGCACCGAAAAGTACCGCATCCGAAGCTGCAGCGATTTCATGCGTAGCATCTGGATAAGGCTCGCCAGTGGCATCAATTGCGGCAGCACCTACTATTGCCTCTTTAAATGTGATTTTGTGTCCGAATTTCTGGCCTATAGCTTTCACTACTTTCACAGCCTGGTCGATTACTTCAGGTCCGATGCCGTCACCCGGCAACAGCGCGATATTCATTTCCATAAAATTTGGATTCTTCTTTCGTTGGTGTTTGATTGAATGATTCGACGATGTTCAGCATTTTCTCCGTGGCCATCATCGCAGCCACTGTTTGATCGGGATCAAGCCCTTTCGTTTTAAATATTTTACCATAATCCCAGGTCACTACCGTCTCTACAAAAGCATCTGTTTTTCCTCCCGGAGGAATAGAAACATGGTAGTCGATCAACTTGGGAAGTTGTCTCTTTCTAGATTTATAAATTTCTTTTACCGCTCTCATGAATGCATCATATTGCCCATCGCCAGAAGCATGGGCGTCATACGATTTGCCGTAAATGTTTAAGCGTAGTTGCACAGAAGGTTTCAGACCATGAGAATGTGTCATGTGGTAGCCTTCGATAAAGATATTTTTGGAAATGGAATTATTCTGCAACACATCAGAAATGATATAAGGCAAATCTTCCGTCGTTACTCTCTCCTTTTTATCTCCCAATTCGATGATGCGTTGAGTCACTTTGGTGAGCTCATCCTTTTCCAAAGAAATCCCCAACTCTTCCAAATTCTTGAGGATATTAGCTTTACCAGAAGTTTTGCCTAGGGCATATTTCCGCTGTCGCCCAAAGCGCTCAGGAAGTAGATCGTTGAAATAAAGATTTTTCTTATTATCACCGTCTGCATGAATTCCAGCAGTCTGAGTAAAGACATTTTCACCTACCACAGGCTTATTTGCCGGGATATGCTGACCAGAGAATTGCTCTACCAGCTTACTTACGCGGTAGATTTTCTGCTCCTTCACATTGATTTCCAACTCGGTGAAATCCTTGATGACTGCCACTACTGATTCTAGTGGTGCATTCCCTGCTCTTTCTCCCAGGCCATTTACAGTGGTATGAATTCCAGAGGCACCATGCATGATCGCTTCCATCACATTGGCGATGGAAAGGTCATAATCATTGTGGGCATGAAAATCAAAATGTGTATCTGGAAATCTCGTCGAGATCTGAATGAAGAAAGCTTTGGTCTCTTCTGGAGAAAGTAGCCCCAAGGTATCTGGGAGCATGATTCTCTTCACTGGTAGCGTAGTCAGAAAATCAATCAGAGCTAGCGTATATTCTTGCGAATTACGCATGCCATTAGACCAATCTTCTAAGTAAACATTGACAGCAATATCATTTTGCTGAGCAAAAGCAATGCAGTTTCGAATATCTTCGAAATGCTCTTCTTGCGTTTTTTTGAGTTGATGAACTAGGTGATTCAGTGAGCCTTTAGTTAGGAGATTCATCACTTTGGCACCAGCCTCTAACAGCCAATTTACCGAAGCGGGAGTATCTACAAAACCCAAAACCTCCACCCTATCAAGGTAGCCTTTCTCGGCAGCCCAATGGGTGATTTTCTGCACTCCTGCCAATTCCCCATCTGAAACTCTTGCTGAAGCCACCTCTATACGATCTACCTTCAATTCATCCAGCAGAAGTTTGGCGATTTGCAGCTTTTCAGAAGGCAAAAAGGAAACACTGGAGGTCTGTTCACCATCCCTCAGTGTTGTATCCATTATTTCAATGCGCTTCCCTGCGATCATTTTCACTTATTTATCTGCTGCAAAAGCATCGATTTCGTCAGACATACTCAACAAGTAGTCGATATCATCGAAGCCATTTTGCATATTGTCTTTCTTGTATTCATTGATGTCAAAAGATTCGGATTCCCCTGTGGAATCCAAGGTGATCTTCTGAGCAGGAATATCAACTGTGATGGTGGCAGCAGGATTTGCTGTGATAGTTTCCATCAATTTATCTGAGAATTCTGGAGACACCGTCACTGGCAATACTCCGATATTCAAGCAGTTATTTTTGAAGATATCTGCGAAAAAGCTAGAAACTACACATCTGAATCCGTAATCATACAATGCCCAAACTGCGTGCTCTCGGCTAGATCCAGAACCGAAATTCCTACCTGAAACCAAAATTTTACCGCTGTAAGTGGGATCGTTCAACACAAAATCCTTTTTCGGATTACCTTCTACATCATATCTCCAGTCACGGAAAAGATTGTCGCCGAAACCTTCACGCTCAGTAGCCTTCAGGAATCGCGCTGGGATGATCTGATCTGTATCCACATTGTCTGTCGGTAAAGGAACCGCAGTGCTCGTGAGAACAGTAAATTTATCGTAAGCCATTTTTTATTAATTGAAAGATTGGAAGATTGGAAAATTGAAAGATTTGAACGGTACCTAAACCTTACTTACCGATTCAAACCCGTACTTCCCATTTCTGACTTCGTATTTTTAATTTTGAAACACTTCTCTTGGGTCGCAAATTTCGCCAGCAATGGCTACGGCTGCTACGGTCAATGGAGATGCGAGCATCGTTCTAGCTCCTGGTCCTTGACGACCTTCAAAGTTTCTGTTAGACGTTGAGACGGCATATTTCCCGGAAGGAATCTTGTCATCGTTCATCGCTAGGCAAGCTGAACAGCCTGGCTGACGAAGTTCGAATCCAGCTTCTTCCAAGATTTTCACCAATCCTTCCTCATGTGCCATTTTTTCAACTTCACGAGAACCTGGTACGATCCAAGCGGTGATGTTGTCAGCTTTTTTATGGCCTTTTACATATTCCGCTACAGATCTGATATCTTCAATTCTACCATTGGTACAGGATCCCACAAAGACAAAATCAACTTTTTTACCTTTGATGGCTTCTCCTGGCTCAAAGCCCATGTAGGCTAAAGATTTCAGGTAAGAAGTTTTGTTACTCCCTTCCATTCCTTCGGTAGTTGGGATATTCCCTTTCACTTTGATACCCATACCTGGATTGGTACCATAGGTAATCATCGGTTCGATATCTGCAGCATCGAAGTGATATTCCTTGTCGAAAACAGCACCATCGTCAGTTTTCAGCGTTTTCCAATGAGCCACTGCTTTGTCCCAGTCTTCGCCTTTTGGAGCGTAGTCTTTTCCTTTCAAGTATTCGAAAGTAGTCTCATCAGGAGCGATCAAACCACCACGTGCACCCATCTCAATAGACATGTTACACACAGTCATTCTTGCTTCCATAGAAAGGCTTCGGATCGCAGATCCAGCATATTCTACAAAGTATCCTGTAGCACCAGCTGCTGAAATCTGAGCGATTACATAGAGAATCAAATCTTTAGATGTCACGCCTGGTCCAGCTACTCCATCTATGGTGATTCTCATTTTCTTGGCTTTGGACTGCATGATACACTGTGTAGCGAGTACCATTTCTACTTCAGATGTCCCGATACCGAAAGCAATAGCTCCGAAGGCACCATGAGTAGAAGTATGGCTATCGCCACATACGATCGTCATACCAGGCTGGGTGATGCCTAGTTCTGGTCCGATCACGTGTACAATCCCATGATGAGCAGATCCTAAATCGTGAAGTTCAATGCCGTATTTGGCACAGTTCTCACGAAGTCTCTCCACCTGCATGCGGGAAAGCTTGTCTTTTATAGTTTTGTCCTGATCTACCGTAGGTACGTTGTGATCAGGTGTAGCTACTGTTCTGCTTGGGTTTTTTACTCCGATTCCACGCTTTTCCAGATTAAGGAAAGCCACTGGAGAAGTCACTTCATGGATAAAATGCTTATCGATGAAGAATACATCAGGTCCAGCCGGAACGGATTTCACAACGTGAGCATCCCAGATTTTATCAAATAATGTTGTCTTTTCCATAATTATGCGGTCACATATTCTTTGACCGGTATTTTATTGAGTGCGTCGACAAAAGCCTGAGCTGATGCCAAAACGATGTCAGTATGAGAAGCAAAACCATAATATGGCTTGTCTCCTTTGATTAATCTCATGTGAACTTTGGCCACATCATCAGAGCCATGGGTGATGGCTTGAATCAGAAATTCTTCTAATTCTACTGCTGGCTTGGCACTTTTTTCAATCGCCTTCAGGACAGCGTCCACAGGACCATTGCCATGAGCGGTACAGGTATGAGATTCGTTCCCAATTTTCAAAGACACTTTGGCTTCGATAGTTCCATTGGAAGAATAACTAACCTTACCTAGTTCGATGAAATTGGTGTCTTCTACGTATTTGCCAACCAATCCCAAAAGATCTTTTCTTCCTATATCTCTCTTTTTGTCAGCAAGGATCAAGAATTCCTCATAAACCTCACGAAGTGCGTCTCCTTCCAATTCTGCTCCCAAGGCATCCAAGTGGTGCTTCAAGGCAGCTCTTCCAGATCTAGCGGTCAATACGATGGTTGACTCACCAACGCCTACTTCTTTCGGGTCGATGATCTCGTAATTTTCTCTGTGCTTCAATACACCATCTTGGTGAATTCCTGATGAGTGCGCAAATGCATTTCTACCTACAATCGCCTTGTTAGGTTGCACAGGCATATTCATCAATTTGGAAACCAATCTACTTGTATTGTAGATTCTAGGAGTAACGATTTCGGTATGGACGTCGATTGATTTATGGCATTTGATCGCCATGACCACTTCTTCCAAAGAGGTATTTCCAGCTCTTTCGCCAATACCGTTGATAGTCACTTCTACCTGACGAGCTCCATGTTGTACACCGGATACTGTATTGGCCGTAGCCATACCAAGGTCATTGTGACAGTGAGTAGCAATGATAGCTTTGTCGATATTCGGAACATTATTTCTCAGACTAGCGATAATGGCTCCGTATTGCTCCGGAAGACAATAACCTGTCGTATCAGGAATATTAACAACGGAAGCCCCTGCTTTGATCACTTCTTCAATGATCCTGTTCAAGAAATCTGGTTCAGCTCTCCCTGCATCTTCGGCGTAAAATTCCACGTCGTCAACAAATCGTCTGGCATATTTTACTGCAGCTACACCCCGAGCAATTATATCCTCGGGAGTGGAGCGCAGCTTGAATTGAATATGATAAGGAGAAACACCAATTCCAGTGTGAATTCTACCTTTTTTTGCGAATTTGAGGGATTGAGCTGCTACTTCGATGTCCTTCTCTACTGCTCTGGAGAGCGCACAGATAATCGGATTAGAAACTGCCTTTGAAATCTCCTGAACAGAATTGAAATCTCCTGGACTAGAAATCGGAAAGCCCGCTTCGATAATATCCACACCTAGTTCTTCCAGTGCTTTTGCTACCACAATTTTCTCCTGGGTATTCAGCTGACACCCGGGTACTTGCTCCCCATCTCTCAGGGTAGTGTCAAATATCCATAGCTTCTCACTCATAATTCTTGGGGGTTTTGTATTAATTATTTTCTGGTCTCAATTGACGAACGACAGCACCTGCCTGCCACATTTCAGAATCTCTCAATTCTTTCAATTCAGCTTCCAGTTTCACTCTGTAATCTTCTTTAGAGTTAGAGTCAATTGACTTCTGCGCCTCTTGGCCAGTTTTCACAGAGTTATATAAATCTTCGAATACTGGCTTAGTAGCATCTCTGAATGGCTTCCACCAGTCCAAAGCACCTCTTTGTGCAGTAGTAGAGCAGTTGGCATACATCCAATCCATTCCATTTTCTGCTACCAATGGCATCAATGACTGAGTCAATTCTTCCACAGTTTCGTTGAATGCTTCAGAAGGCGTGTGACCATTTGATCTCAACACCTCATACTGAGCTGCAAAAATACCCTGGATAGCACCCATCAAGGTACCTCTTTCTCCAGTCAAATCGGAGGTTACTTCACGGTAGAAATCTGTTTCGAACAAATAACCTGAACCTACTCCGATACCAAGCGCAACCACACGATCGTAAGCCTTGCCAGTTCCATCCTGATAGATTGCATAAGAAGAGTTCAAGCCTCTACCTTCCACAAACATTCTTCTCAAAGAAGTACCAGAACCCTTTGGAGCTACCAAGATCACATCTACGTCAGCTGGAGGAATGATGCCAGTCTTATCCTTGTAAGTCACACCGAATCCGTGAGAGAAATACAATGCTTTACCTGGTGTAAGATGCTTCTTCACTGTTGGCCAAAGAGCAATCTGCCCTGCATCAGAAAGTAGGAATTGAAGGATAGTGCCTTTTTCACAAGCTTCTTCCAATTCGAACAAAGTCTGTCCAGGAACCCAGCCATCAGCTACAGCTTTGTCCCAAGTCTTGGAGCCTTTACGCTGACCTACAATCACGTTGAATCCGTTGTCTTTCAAGTTAAGTGCCTGACCTGGACCTTGAACACCGTATCCTAATACTGCGATCACTTCGTCCTTGAGTACTTCTCTTGCTTTTTCTAGTGGAAATTCTTCCCTAGTTACTACGTTTTCTTCTGTTGAGCCGAATTTTAATTTCATGAGCTTTTAATATTTATTACTAGTGTTTAATAGGTTCCTTTGGAATCCCTTTTTTGGTTTATTATTATTTGACAAAACTGTCAATTGTCAACATTCTTTTTGCGACAGCTACCCTGCCCGATCTTGCAAACTCCAACAACCCGTAGGTTTTTAGAATCTCAAGTAATTCCTGCGTCTGCTCCTTGTGCCCTGAAAGTTCCAAGACCACAAAATCAGGTTCAGCAGCGATGATCTTCGCATTGTGCTGGCGAATGATCTTCTCCAGTCCACTGTCCAATCTCGAAACAGGAATTTTGTACAAGGCAATCTCCTGATAGACTACGCTATCATCTTCATGGTAAAAAGCCTTGATCACATCGATGATTTTTTCGATCTGATTGACCAACTGAATGACCGATTCTTCCGTAGCAGTCACCTCAATAGTGATCCTATGAATTCCTTCTAGTCGGCTTTCTGAGGCGGTAAGTGCATCGATATTGATACCTCTACGGGTAAAAATAATGGTGATGCGGTTTAGAATACCGATGAAATTCTCGGTGATTACGAAAATGGTATATCGTTTCATCTGCTTATAATTGTTTTTCAGCGGTCATATGGAATCTCGCATAGTTGGTAATCATTCCAGTGTGTTTTTCCTGAGTAATGCTCGATTTCATAGTTGGTTTAGCTAAGTCTAACCTCTTCCACTGAACAACCAGTGGCAATCATTGGAAATACATTATCTTCTTTCTCCACTACCACTTCGAGGAAATAAGGCCCATCATGGATCAGCATATCCTCAATCGCTTCTTGTAAGTCTCCACGCTCGGTGACCTTCTGCGCTCGAATATTATACGCTTCCGCTATTTTGATAAAATCAGGATTGTCCAATTCGGTAAATGAGTAGCGTTTGTCAAAGAACATTTGCTGCCACTGTCTTACCATTCCAAGAAAATTATTATTCAACAATACAATTTTCACGGGAGCTTTGGTCTGCATAATGGTACCCAATTCCTGAATAGTCATCTGAATACCACCATCACCTACTACACAAACTACCTGTCTTGAGAAATCATACATCTGAGCTCCTAGGGCGGCCGGAAGGGCAAATCCCATCGTTCCCAAGCCACCAGAGGTCACTTGCGTTCTAGGCTTCTTATAATTGAAATATCTCCAGGCAATCATTTGGTGCTGACCTACGTCAGTGACCAATATCGCATCATCTGCTTTATATTGATTAATTTGATGAATCACTTCACCCATGGTCAATCCTGCTTTAGTGGGCTTCAGATCTGGTTGTATTACTGTAGCATTCTCCTCATCTGTCAGCTCTTGGAATTTTGACATCCAATCTGGATAAGCATTTACATTGACTGCATCTGTAAGTAAACTAAGGCTATCCTTACAGCTACCCAATACAGCTACCTCACACTTTACAATTTTATTGATTTCTGCTGGATCAAGTTCCAGATGAATCACTTTTGCTTGCTTAGCATAGCGTTTCAAATCCCCCGTCACACGATCATCAAATCTCATTCCTACTGCAATCAAAACATCGCATTGATTAGTCAGCAAATTTGGCGCATAATTGCCATGCATCCCAAGTTTTCCTACATAATTTGGATGATCCTCTGAGAGTGCTCCTGAACCTAATAAGGTAGAGGCAGCAGGAATTCCAGACTTATCCAAAAATGCTTTTAGCTCATTTTCAGCCTGCCCTAACACAACTCCTTGACCAAAAAGCACATAAGGCCTTTTAGCCATATTGATCAAGAATGCAGCTTCTTGAATCGCTGACTTCTCTATAGGAATATGTGTTCTGTAAGATCGGAAACCCAGACATTTACTGTAATTGAAATCTCCAAAGTCTGTCTGTGCATCTTTGGTAATATCAATCAATACTGGCCCTGGTCTCCCTGACTTGGCTATATAAAAGCCTTTTGCAATAGCTGGCGCAATATCCTCCACTCTTCTAACCTGGATATTCCACTTAGTCCCAGGCATAGAAATACCTACTACATCAGTTTCCTGAAAAGCATCCGTACCCAAAAGATGGGAAGCAACTTGCCCTGTGATGCACACCAGAGGAGTACTATCAATTTGAGCATCTGCTAATCCTGTGATTAAGTTGGTTGCCCCAGGACCTGAGGTAGCAATACAAACACCTACTTTACCGGATACTCTAGCATAACCTTGAGCGGCATGGATTGCTCCCTGCTCATGGCGTGTCAGCACATGCCTCAGCTCATCATGGTAATCATGCAATGCATCGTAAACGGGCATTATCGCTCCTCCGGGGTAACCGAAGATTATATCCGCATTCTCGGCAATGAGTGATCTGACTACGATGTCAGCTCCTCTTATCATTGAATCCTTCATGGGTTTAGAATTTGTCTGTTACGCAACCTTCGGAAGCGGTAGATACTAATTTGTTATACTTCTTCAATGTCCCTTGCAAGTCAGAAACATCTTTCTGCTTCCATGATTTCTTTCTCTCCACCATTTCTTCATCAGAGACAGCAACCGAAAGTTTCAATCCATCAGCGTCTATGGTAATGATATCACCATTCTGTACTAAGCCTATTGGCCCGCCACACCATGCTTCAGGAGTCACATGCCCCACCACAAATCCGTGCGTTCCACCTGAGAATCTTCCATCTGTGATCAAGGCCACATCGGATCCTAAGCCTGCACCAATAATCATGGAAGTAGGTTTCAGCATTTCTGGCATACCAGGACCTCCTTTTGGACCTATATTTCTAATGACGAGCACTTCGCCTTTTTCTACTCTATGATCACGAATCGCATCATTTGCCTCTTGCTCCGAATCAAATACATGAGCAGGACCAGTAAAGGCACTGCCTTCTTTACCCGTGATTTTGGCCACAGCTCCTTCTGGTGCCAAATTGCCATCAAGGATGCACAAGTGTCCAGTAGCTTTGATAGGAGTTTCTAATGGATGAATCACATTCACCATCGAAACAGTCACTGGAGCTATATTTTTTAGATTTTCTTCTACAGTTTCTCCCGTCACAGTCAAACAATCCCCATGAAGGAAGCCATTTTGCAACATATACTTCATGAATGCAGGTACTCCACCTTGCTGATGAAGATCCTCCATCATGAATTTGCCAGATGGCTTGAAGTCCCCTATCATTGGAGTCTTAGCGTTGATAGCTTTGAAATCTTGTATGGTAAAATCAACACCTGCAGTTCTCGCTATTGCGATGATGTGCATTACAGCATTGGTACTTCCACCCAAAGCGATTGCTACTGTAACAGCATTCTCAATACTTTTTCTGGTGACGATGTCACTAGGTTTGATGTCTTTTTCTAAGAGAATTCTCATGTACTTATTGACATCGCGGCATTCCTGAAGTTTCTCAGGAGAATTTGCAGGATTTGAGGCGGAATAAGGAAGGGACATACCTAAGGCTTCAATAGCCGAAGACATGGTGTTTGCAGTGTACATACCACCACATGCTCCAGCACCTGGACATGCATTTCGGATGACACCATCATAATCCTCATCACTTATATTTCCATTCACTCTTTTACCGAACGCTTCAAAAGCAGAAACAATATTCAGTTTTTCACCTTTATAATTTCCTGATGCGATAGTACCTCCATAAACCATAATAGAAGGTCTGTCGATACGGAGCATCCCCATGACCGCTCCTGGCATATTCTTATCACAACCAGCTACAGCTACACAGGCATCAAAGGAATGACCTAGAATAAAAGACTCAATTGAATCAGCTATAATCTCTCTCGAAACTAATGAGTAGCGCATCCCGAGTGTACCCATGGATGTTCCATCAGAAATCCCAATGGTATTAAAAACTAAACCGGTCAGATCATGGTCTTGTGAAGACTCTTTGATCAGACCGGCAAAGTCGTTCAAGTGCATATTGCAGGGGTTACTTTCGTAACCACAACTGGCTACCCCTACAAATGGCTGCTTCATTTTCTTGTCGCTCATCCCAGTGGCATACAACATTGCCATTCCTGCTGGATGCTCAGGATTATCACTTATTTCCCAACTGTGTTTTTTCAGGGTCATATTTATGGGGGTATAAAAAAAGTGCCTCAGGTTAGTGAGGCACTTCAGATTTTTTTTTATTTCATTATAAAGAATAGTCTAGTGCCTCACATTTAAAATCCAATGAGAATAATTACGCTTAGCAAAATGACTACTTTATACATACTATTTTTCGAGCTTCCCTTCGACTGTATGCCGAAGTACAGGACAAACTTAAAACCGAAATTTCAGACTTACAATATTTAATTTTACATTTTTCAACTATCCCAGTTAAAAAACGTATTGAAAATTTATTTTTTCAAAATAATAAACTCCTAAACCCTGCATTTACTCCTATTTCACAGCAAATGATTTGTTTAAATTTTCGATTTTCGAAATTTTGTACTGATTTCAATTTTTTTCAACTTAAGGCAAAAGTTATTCCCTTTTTTTTAATAAGAAAAATGATATACCACATTTACTTCAAAAAATACTAGATTTTTTACCGAATTATCAATTGACTAAAACTTCAAATCCCTTAGATTTTGTTCTATTTTTGACCAAACATCTTATTCAATGATTTCATTTCCAAACGCTAAGATCAATCTAGGTCTCCACATTACCTCCAAAAGAAAAGACGGTTTCCACGACATCGAGACCTGTATGGTTCCTATACCGCTTTGCGATGCATTGGAAATGATCATTGATAACAAGAAAACAACTTTTACGACTAGCGGACTGCAGGTCCCTGGAGATCCTAAGGACAACCTTATACTTAAGGCGTACCAACTTCTCAAGAAAGATTTCCCAAACTTACCTCAGCTCTCCATTCATTTGCACAAAAACATCCCGATTGGCGCGGGTTTGGGTGGCGGCTCGGCAGATGCAGCATTTGCGCTAAATCTGATGAACAACCTCTTTGATCTGATTTTAGATGATTTCTTCCTCGAAGAATATGCCGCCAAACTCGGATCTGACTGCCCGTTTTTTATTGAAAACACAGCGAAAATCGCCAAAGGAAGAGGCGAGCTTTTGGAGCCAGTTGAATTAGATTTGAAAGGAACTCATTTGGTTCTGATCAATCCGGGGATTCATATTGGGACTAAAGAGGCTTATGCGGGAGTGACACCAGCTGCGCCAAAAGTAAAACTGGAAGCCATTTTGGTGGATAAAAGTAGATGGAAAGATGAGTTAGTGAATGACTTCGAAAAAAGCATTTTCCCTAATCACCCTGAGATCGCAGCTATAAAGGAGAAACTATATGAAAATGGAGCTTATTACGCGGCTATGTCGGGTTCAGGCTCATCCGTTTTTGGATTGTTTGATGAGAAACCAGGTCAAATGGATTGGAAAGAGAGCTATTTCCACGTTGAAGTAAAATTATAAAACACTACAAATAAACAGTTTAGACCAACAGCATATCAGATAATTGTTATTTATATTTGTAAATCATAAATATGAATCACAATGGCAACTTACACTAGCACACTACCTGACGACCTGTTACAGCGACTCGCTGATTATGCTAAAAAGCTTTCTCTACCAAAAAATAAATTGGTAGAAAATGCATTGAATCTTTATCTGGATCATCTGAAAAGAGCTGAATATGTTAAGTCATATAGTAAGGCCGCTCAGGATGATGACATTCTAATGGTAGCAGAAGAAGGCATGAGAGATTACCTGAAGCAAATCGAAGATGCGGCAGGGTGATATCTGGATGTCTGATCTGAACCCAGTGATCGGCTCAGAGCAAGCAGGTAAAAGGCCCGTGGTCATCTTAAGCGGAAATCTGATGAACAAATTTCTCCAGGTGGTGATTACTGCTCCCCTAACCTCCAAAATAAAAAACTATCAGGGAAATCCGATTTTAGAACCGTCCCAACATAACGGCTTGAATACGGAGTCTGAACTAATGGTTTTTCATATCCGATCAATTTCAAAAAATAGATTAATTATGAAAATAGGAGAAATATCTAATGAAGAATTGACTCAGGCACTTGCTACACTCAAGGACATTACAACCCTATAGGATTTTTCACCTCAGCGGCCTTACTGGCTTTCTTCTTTTATTCAGATAGTTCAATACTGGATAGGTCAGCACAGATACCAGGATAATCCCAGTTCCCAAATAAAACTGTGGCGTCATTTTTTCGCTTTCCCCAAAAATCAAAACAGCCAAAACAATCCCATACACTGGCTCAAGATTGATAGTCAAATTGATCGAAAAGACCGAAAGTCGCTTCATCAATTCCACCGAAATAGAAAATGCATACACCGTGCAAACCCCTCCAAGGATAAAAAGCCAAAACCAATCGTAGCCAACCCAAGTAAGCTGCAAACCTTCATCCGTCATAAAATTGGCATAGATTGGCATAAAGAGGAGCGAAAACAAACAGGCACCCGCCATCTCATAGAAAGTAATCTGATAGGGATTGTGCTTGTGTGCTAGTTTTCCATTCAAAACTGAGAAAACTGCTGCCAAAAAAGAGGATGCCAATGCCATGCTTAATCCAAGCCAATAGCCTGACTCAAAACTGAATATTACCAAAAGGCCGCAAATCACCATTAAGCCCAAGCCGACTTCATACCATTTGATTTTGGTGCGATTGAAGATAGGCTCCACGAAAGCTGTCCAAAGCGATGTGGTTGCCATCCCAGCTAGGCATACAGAAGCTGTAGAAACCCGCGCTGACCAAAAAAACAAAATCCAGTGCAAGGCGATCACAAACCCAATCCCAATGACTTTGATCATGGCAGGGAAAGGCATCAATAGATTTTTCTTTTTGAGCAGGAAAAGCCCAGCGATTCCGACTGCGGCTATTAAGGTTCTATAGAATACCAACTCAATCGCTGGCAAACTGATCAATAAACCCAGTATAGCCGTGAATCCCCAAATGAGTACTATCAAATGAAGCATCAGGTAATCTTTGAGCGTAGCGTTCATCTAGCGTGGAACGGTTTTGTAAAGCAATAGACCTGTCAAACCAAAAATAATATTAGGTAGCCAGACAGCAAAAATCGGATATTCCGCACCGTTCTCGGCGAAAGTCCTAGAAAGAATAAATAAGATGATATACACGAAGGCGAGCAAAAAGCCCATTGCAATCTGAAAGCCTGAGCCTCCTCGGGTTTTCCGTGCAGACATAATCACCCCTATAAATGTCAGAATAATCGCCGCAAAAGGTGACATAAATCGCACATAGCGTTCAATTTTGTAGAATCCCACATTATCTGCTCCCCGCTCTTCCAAAATTTTAATCTGTCTCCCAAGTTCCGGGAGTTTTAAAGTCTCATGATGTTTTTCGGGCAAATCAAAATCCTCCGGCCTAATGCTCAGCGTCGTATCAAGATGTTCTCCTACCGTATAAATTTCTTCTCGTTCTTTCAATTCACGTAGCCTCCAATTGTGGAGCGTCCAAACACGTTTGGCAGTATCCCATTCTATTCTATCTGAGGAAAGTTTAGCCAATAATTCTCCGTCTTTAATAGTCTCCAAGGTGAAGTTATAGCCGGTATTGCCTGTCGTGAAAAACCGACTGATATAGGCATAGGAGTTTGCCCCAACTTTAAGGTGGAGATTTGATTCTGAAGAAGTCTTTTCTTTATCCAAATAAGTGACCCTAAATTCCGTCACTCCGGCAGTTGCACCTGGTAAAATCCAGCCATTCAACAGGAAGCTTGCTCCTCCGATCATGCTGGCCGCAAAGAGAAAAGGTCTAAGCAGCCTCATAAAACTCACACCGCTACTTAGTATGGCGATAATCTCCGTTCTGCCCGCCATTTTGGAAGTGATAAAAATCACCGAAATAAAGACAGTGATAGGCGTCAGCAGGTTATTCAAATACAGACCATAATTTATCATGTATTTGAATATTTCACCAGAGGGCACTTCATTCCTCATGTAAGTGTCATTTTTCTCTGTGAAATCCAAAACCAAAACCACCAGAATCAACATGACCACTACGAAAAAATAGGTCTTCAGGAAATCCTTGATGATGAGTTTGTCGAGTATCTTCATATTAAAGTCTGGTGCTCACTTTTTTCACCATTTGATCTTTCCAAACGGCAAAATCACCTGCAAGGATATGCTCCCTAGCCTGGCCAACCAACCATAGGTAAAAGCTCAAATTATGAATACTGGCAATTTGCGCAGCCAATATCTCCTTGCTGACAGTCAAATGGCGTAAATATGCTTTACTGTAAAAGGTACTCACGTAGCCGCCTATGGCAGGATCAATGCTCGTAAAATCATCCTTCCACTTTTCATTTCGAATATTGATAAATCCCTCAGAAGTGAATAACATGCCGTTTCGGGCATTTCGGGTAGGCATCACACAGTCAAACATGTCCACGCCAAGTGCGATGCATTCCAGGATATTCGCTGGAGTCCCTACTCCCATCAAGTAGCGAGGCTTGTCTTGTGGCAAAATATCTGTCACCAATTCAGTCATCTCATACATCATTTCGGCAGGCTCGCCTACCGAGAGTCCACCAATCGCATTTCCTTGCTGGTTGGTCGATGCAATGAATTCTGCACTTTGCTTACGCAAATCCTTATAAACTGATCCTTGAACGATGGGAAAAAGTGTCTGATTGTAACCATACTTTCCTTCTGTCGCATCAAATCGATCAATGCATCTAGTCAGCCAGCGATGGGTCATCTCCATGGAATTTCGCGCATAGCCATACTCACAGGGATAAGGGGTACACTCATCAAAGGCCATAATAATATCAGCACCGATTGTCCGCTGTATATCCATGACATTTTCAGGCGTGAAATGATGCTTGGAACCATCAATATGAGACTTGAACATCACCCCATCTTCTTTGATTTTGCGCGTTCCTGAAAGTGAAAAAACTTGATATCCTCCACTATCTGTCAAGATGGGTTTCTCCCAGCCGTTAAATTTATGAAGACCCCCAGCTTTTTCCAGCACATCAAGTCCTGGCCTTAAATACAAATGATAAGTATTTCCAAGGATGATTTGAGCCTTGATATCCTGATCCAATTCCCGCTGATGTACCGCTTTCACAGAACCTGCTGTGCCTACTGGCATAAAGATGGGAGTTTGAATGTCACCATGATCGGTTTTTACTACACCTGCTCTGGCTTTGCTCTTGGGATCTTGATGGGATAAGGTAAACTTCATGTCGCTAATGGGTTGCTGTAGAGGCTTTCTACAGATTGTCTCGTTCAGCCTACAAAAATATACGCTTATTCTTAAATGGTTTGCTGAATTTGATTTTATATTTGCTCAGCAAAAACGACCTATGAGCCTATTTTTATTTTGGTTATTCTTCGGTATCGGAATACTAATCCAAGCGATTTACCTCTTGGTTATTTTTGGAAAGACAGCCTTTTACTCAGGCAACACCCCTCAATCTACTTCGAGAAATGAAGAAGGAGTGACCGTAGTAATCTGCGCACATAATGAATTCGGAAACCTCAAGACACTCATTCCTAAGCTCTTCGAACAAGATTACCCTATCTTCGATGTCATGATTGTCAATGACAGATCATCGGATAGAACCAAGCGACTTTTGGAGAAAATGATGGAGAGTTTCCCCAAACTTCGCTCTGTCACCATCAAGTACACTCCTCCACATTGCACCGCCAAGAAGTATGCACTTACCCTTGGGATCAAGGTAGCAAAACATGATGTGATGCTGCTAACAGATGCAGATTGCTTGCCCGAAACCAATCAATGGATCAGAAAAATGACCGCTCCAGTGAGAAATCAGGGGAAAACATTTGCTGTTGGGTTTTCGGGATACGAACATAAGCCAGGCTTTTTAAACAACTGGATTCAATTTGAGACCTTACTGACGGCCTTATACTATATCTCTTTTGGCCTGTGGAAAAAACCCTTTATGGGAATTGGTAGAAATCTATGCTACCGCAAAGACTTTTTCATGAATGCAAAAGCTTTTAAAGGGCTTTGGCACATTGAAGGTGGAGATGATGACCTGTTCTTAAATCAGTATGCCAGTGGCCAAAATACCGCTATCGTACTAGACCCCGAAGCAACCACCATCTCCAAGCCAAAAGAAACACGGAAGGAATACCTAATTCAGAAAAAAAGACACCTGCACGTAGGAAAGTACTATCGAGGCAGTGACAAGAGAAAGATTGGATTATACTCCTTTTCTCATGCATTATTCTGGATTGGGGGGATTGCTTTGCTTATTTATTTGGGTTTAGCCCAAAGCTGGGAACAATTTTCCATTGTTTTCGGTATTATTCTTTTGAGATCTATTCTCCTTACGGTTATTTTCAAAGCTGCAGAGAAAAAGATCCAAGGAACTAAACCACCGAAAAACATCTGGATGCTCGATTTCTTGTATTTAGGTTACTTTTGGATTTTAGGGACAATATCCCACCAGGCAAAAGACATTCAATGGAAATAAACGAACGCGGTTTTTCTAAGAAAGCTCTCGAAGACTTTGAGCTGATCGATCAAGCAGTAAAGCACGAGGATCAGCAAGCCTATGCCTCCTTGATGAAGCGCTACAAAAAGGCGGTTTATTACATGATCTTGAAAATGATCCGAGATGCTGACGATGCAGAGGATCTTACCATGGAGGCTTTCGCCAAAGCATTTAAAAATCTACACCGATTTAAAAAGGATTATACCTTTTCGACCTGGCTTTTTCGAATTGCCACCAATAACACCATTGATTTCATCCGAAAGAAAAAACTCAAGACCATGAGTTTGAACACCACTATGTCTGATGACGGAGGAAACTCTGTGACTATTGATGTAGAAGATGATGACAACAACCCTCAGGATGAGTTCATCCGTACGCAGCGGATCGAGATGGTTCGGATATTTGTGGACAAGCTTCCAGCGAAATACAGAAAACTGGTTCAACTACGCTACTTTGATGAACTCTCTTATGATGAAATCGCCAAAGAACTGGACAAGCCACTAGGTACGGTGAAGGCACAATTGCATCGCTCCAGAGAATTACTTTACGAAATTGCCGCTGGCAAACAAAAACACATTTGATGAATTCAGGAACTCAGCTTATCCAGTCTTATTTCCCGGAGCTTTCCGAAGCACAGCTTGCACAGTTTGATCAGCTTCAGGAAATCTACGATGATTGGAACTCCAAAATCAATGTGATTTCTCGCAAGGACATGGAGCATTTCTACTTGCACCATGTACTGCACTCCCTTGGCATAGTGAAAGTGATGCCTTTTGTGCCCGACACTAAGATTTTGGATATCGGTACTGGTGGCGGATTCCCAGGGATTCCATTGGCTATTATGTTTCCCGAGACACATTTTCATCTGGTGGATTCTATTGGAAAAAAGATCACGGTGGTCAAAGACGTGGTGAAGCAATTGAAATTGACCAACGTGGAAGCGCAGCAAGCAAGAGCCGAAGAATTAGTTCGCAAATATGACTTTGTAATCAGTCGAGCAGTGACTCGAATGTCTACTTTTTACCCTTGGGTGAAAAACAAGATCCGCAAAGAAGATATCAACGAGTACCCCAATGGCATTCTTTACCTGAAAGGTGGAGAGGTCGATGAAGAAATGGAGGAATTAGATAAGTCTTATGTGGTCTACCATTTGGAAGATTACTTCAAAGAGGAATTTTTTGAAACCAAAAAAGTGATCTATATGCCTTGGGAGGAGAAGAGGTAGGTTGGGCTTTAGTTGTTGGTTATTGGGTATTAGTTGCTAGTTGTTAGTTGATCGGTTGAACTGTAAGGTCTTGTCGAGGGGCAAAATTGTATCTTCTAGGGTGCATAAACTGGTTCATTTTGTATGCTCTAGAATGCAGTTTTAGTATCTAAGTTGTCACTATTCTACTGGATATAAAAACAAGTAAACAACTGGTAATCAACATGCAAATATTGGATTTAAAACATCTTCTCTAAAGATGATCTCATGGAGAGACTTTCCAAACTCCCATCCCTTCTACTCAATGATCACACTGCTGTAAAACCTCAGTCAAAGAATCTGTTTTTGAAAGATAATAGGCATTGATTTCCAGTATTGAATCATTCAAAATTAATACTGGAAATGAAGAAACAATATCAGAAAATGACTCTATAGAATCTACATACACATTAGCCAAGTCAAAGAAATCATAACCCATCTCGATTTTAAGGCTTTTGTAACTTTGAATTTTAGTAAATACTATATCCAAGCAAGGGTTATTCGGATTTTTAGCTGCCAATTCTTTCCCTATTTTCACACAAGTTGTACATCCTATTTGAGGAACTATTAGCGTGTTTCTTTCAAAACTCCCCTTTGAATTACAGCTAATTAAGCAAAGAGCTAAACTAAAAATCAGGATACTTAAATTTCGTGAAGACAAGTTCGTCTTCAGATTTATTATTTTCTATTTGGGCTACATAGAAACTATTTTCATCGAAAAACATGAAATCATAGCCTAGCCCTTCAATACTTACATTCCCTAGGAACTCATAACTCCCTGCATCATAAAAACTTAGAGTTTTTTCATCTTTGTAAAATCCATCTTTAAAGTCCTGATTATTGAAATCTACTATACCAGGATAGCCTAACCTGATAATCTGATTCTTAAAAGGATTGTAAAATACTGACACAAAGGTACCCTGTGAATTATTATATATTCTTTGACTATCAAATCCATCTGCAAAAGTTCTAAATTCATCAATACTACTAGTCTCAATCGATGGAAGCTTATCTATATGACTTGCATAAAATGCAGTCCGATCTCCAGACTTGATGTCCAGAATATAAATAGAATCTGCATTTAGATAATTGTAATACATTAATCCTCTTTGTTTATCCTGTGCTCTTGTTGGACGAAGCCTAGTATTTGAATAATAATTACCTGACAAGTACTCTTCAGGAAATACATTTTCTTTCCAAACTTCTTTTGAATTCAAATTAATATACAAATCCGATTTTTGATCCTTATGAAAAGGTTCATTACCTGTAAAAACAGAAGCTGTGATGGAAAGAATAGAATCATTAATCAATATAGGTTCTGCACTTTGGTAAGCTGAACCCCAATTATCTCTTTCAGAAGGAAATTTTCTCATCAGATTTATTAACAAATCTTTCTCTCCATTTTCATTCCCAATATAAATCTGTTGCTTATAAAAATCATACAATATAATAGTATCCGGATTTACATATGAAAATCCCGAAGGAGGAATTTCTCCTATAGAAATCGGATTTCTCTGATCATTTTCAAATTCAAATGATTTAACCAATTCCTGCGTTTCAATATCATATACCACAAACCTATTGTTAAATTGGGTCAACATATATAGCAGATTTCTGTCACCCTGTTCAACAACTTGAAAGTGGTTGAAATAAGAAGTCATGGAATCTAAGGGAAAAATGATTACATCTTCTTTTTCAAGATCTAAGGACAAATTCTTATTATTAATTTTGCTATTGCACCCAATAAAAAAGCAAATTATTGAGATGATAAATACGGAATATCTATTCATAGAATATGATCAAGTAAAAAAGAAGGGGGTAAAAAAACGCTTTTACCCCCCAGTTAGATTAAGGTTCAGGTTCAATTGGCGGAGCTTCAACCGCACAATCACCTAACCCTACAGCCATAGTATTACAGTAGCCATTTGTTATCCCCATAATTACTATTGGCTCACATTTACCTATAATCGCGATAGTCCCGACGGGCAAAGTAGGACAAACAGGATCCTCTTCCACTGCATGTGCGGAAAATAAACTAACACCACCAAATATAGCGAAAATCAAAAATAACTTTTTGATAATAAATAATTTTTAGTGTTCTTAAACCTACCTCAACATTTCGATTAACTTAGGTAAGTTAGCGATGAATGGGCCTATTGTTTTTTTTTGGCGAAAATACCTTATAAACGGGTTGTTAAACTAAAAATCCAATATACACTAAAATTTCTCCGACAATTACCTCCGCTTCGCTTGTCTCCTTTCCCAGATTAACCCTAATTTGAAGTCTCAATTCCCCAAGCTGTATGTATTTAATTTTTGATACCGAGACCACCGGCCTTCCCCGCGATTACAATGCCCCCATGTCTGATGTGGACAACTGGCCAAGGCTAGTCCAACTCGCATGGCAACTGCATGATGCTAAGGGAAATCTGCTTTCCAACCACAATTACATCATCAAGCCGGAGGGCTTTACCATTCCTTACAATGCTGAGAAAGTCCACGGGATCTCTACCAAGAGAGCCCTAGCCGAAGGTCATGACCTAAAGCAGATTCTCGGAATATTCGAAGGGGATGTTCAGAAAGCCACCTACTTGGTAGGACACAATGTGGAATTTGATGTCAACGTAACAGGTTCCGAATATTACCGAGCGAAAGCGACGATGCCTCTGACTGCAGATCAGCTGGATACTAAGGACATCTCAACCGATTTCTGTGCGCTTCCAGGTGGCCGAGGAGGAAAATTCAAATGGCCTACACTTACAGAACTCCACCAAAAACTCTTCGGGAAAGGCTTCGGCGATGCTCACGATGCTGCCTATGATGTGGATGCTACTGCTCGCTGTTTCTTTGGACTAATCACGCAAGGAGTGCAGGCTCCAGAAGCTGGAATTACGATTCAAGAAGTAATCTACGAAGCGCCAAAACTGGAGGAAGCCAACTTTGCACAAGCAAAAGACACGCAGAAAGCTGCAGCAAAGGATGTACTGAAACAAGCTGGAAAAGCTGACATCTCGGATCTGACCGACATCCCATTCACACACCTACATGTACATTCTCAGTACTCTGTGCTTCAGGCTACTTGCGAGATTCCAGCTATGATCGCTCGCGCAAAAGAATTGGGTATGCCTGCCATTGCGATGACAGATCACGGCAATATGATGGGAGCTTTCCACTTCGTGAAAGAAGCGATTGGAAAAGATATAAAACCGATTTTGGGTTGCGAATTCAACCTCTGTCGAGATCGAAAAAACAAGTCAAACAAGGATGATGGCTATCAGACTGTCCTCTTAGCAAAAAATAAAGCTGGTTATCATAATCTGGCAAAACTGGCTTCCTATGCCAATATTGAGGGTTTCTATTATTTACCCCGTATCGACAAAGAACTTTTGGTGCAGTATAAAGGCGATCTTATCGCTACGACTGGCGGACTTTGGGGAGAGATTCCATTCCTGATTTTGAATGTAGGCGAAACCCAAGCTGAGGAAGCCTTTGTCTGGTACAAGGAGCAGTTTGGAGAAGACTTCTATGTGGAGCTAAATCGCCACGGAGTTCCCGAGGAAGAAAAAGTAAATGAAGTACTGCTAGAGTTTGCTACCAAATACGATGTTAAATACTTTGCAGCAAACAATTCCTACTACATGGAGAAGGAAGATGCAAAGGCGCATGATGTCTTGCTTTGCGTAAAGGATGGTGAGTTGTACGACAAACCTAAAAAGTACATCGGCAAGCGTGGACGCGAATTTCGCTACGGCTTTCCAAATGATGAATTCTACATCAAAACTCCCGATGAGATGAAAAAGCTCTTCGCGGATTTGCCAGAGGCCATCGAGTGTACGAATGAGATTACTGAGAAAATTGAAGTATATAAACTAGCCAGAGAAGTACTCCTTCCGGCATTTGAAATTCCTGAAGAATTCAAACATGCCGAAGATGAAGTTGATGGTGGTAAGCGTGGAGAAAATGCTTTCCTGCGACACCTCACCTATGAAGGAGCTAAGAAACGCTACAAGGAAATCACTCCAGAAATTGAAGAGCGACTAGATTTTGAGCTCGCTACTATTCAAAACACCGGATATCCAGGTTATTTCTTGATCGTACAGGATTTCATTGTTGAGGCTAGGAAAATGGGAGTTTCTGTAGGCCCAGGTCGTGGGTCTGCGGCAGGTTCTGCTGTTGCCTATTGTACGAGTATCACCAATATTGATCCAATCGCATACAACCTCCTATTTGAGAGGTTCCTAAATCCGGATCGAGTTTCACTTCCCGATATTGATATTGACTTTGACGATGAAGGACGCCAAAGCGTGATTGATTATGTAATCAAAAAGTATGGTTCTAATCAGGTAGCCCAGATCATCACCTACGGCACGATGGCAGCTAAATCTGCCATTCGAGATACTGCAAGAGTGCTGAACCTTCCCCTGGCAGAGGCTGGAAGATTGGCTAATTTGGTTCCTGACATCAAATTGAAAGCGCTTTTTGGCTTAGCAGGAAATCGAGCAGCGCTTTCAGATAAACTGAAAGGACAGGGTGAATTGATTGCTAAGGCGGATGAACTCATCAAGATCTCGAAAGGTCAAGATGAGTCTGCTAAAACTATCAAACAGGCAACTATGCTGGAGGGATCTGTGCGTAACCTGGGTATTCACGCATGTGGAGTCATCATCACTCCTGCTGATATCACCAACTATGTTCCTGTTGCATTGGCCAAGGATTCTGACATGGTGTGCACGCAGTTTGACAACTCCGTAGTGGAATCAGCAGGTCTGTTGAAGATGGACTTTTTGGGTCTTAAAACACTGACTCTAATCAAGGATGCTGTCAAAATCGTCAAGGAAAGGCATGGTATCCAACTGGATCCGGAGCATTTCCCGATTGATGATGAGACTACCTATGAGCTTTTCCAACGTGGCGAGACAGTCGGCATTTTCCAGTATGAATCTGCTGGAATGCAGAAATACATGCGTGAGCTGAAACCAACAGTTTTTGCTGATTTGATTGCCATGAATGCTTTGTATAGACCAGGTCCATTGGCTTATATTCCTTCCTTTATTAAGAGAAAACATGGCACCGAGCCGATCGATTACGATCTGGACGACATGAAAGAGTACTTGGAGGAAACTTACGGTATCACCGTTTATCAAGAGCAAGTGATGCTTCTATCGCAAAAACTCGCAGGATTCACCAAAGGTGAAGCGGATGTGTTGCGTAAGGCAATGGGTAAAAAGCAAAAGGATGTACTGGATAAGATGAAACCACAATTCATCGAACAGGCTTCCGCCAAAGGCCATGATGCTAAGAAGCTCTCCAAGATCTGGACTGACTGGGAAGCTTTTGCATCTTACGCATTTAACAAATCCCACTCAACTTGCTATGCTTGGATTGCTTATCAGACGGCTTATCTGAAAGCACATTATCCTGCGGAATACCTTGCTTCTGTTTTAAGTAACAACATGAATGACATCTCACAGGTGACATTTTTCATGGAAGAGTGCAAGCGAGCAAATATTCCCGTATTAGGTCCAGATGTGAATGAATCCAATAATGGTTTCACAGTGAATGCAGCCGGAGAAATACGATTTGGAATGGCTGCTATCAAAGGTGCCGGTTCGGCCGCTGTAGATGCAATCATCGAAGAGCGGGAGAAAAATGGCCCTTACAAGAACATTTTCGAATTTGCGAAGCGTGTCAGTTCCAAAGCGCTAAACAAGAAAACCATGGAAGCTCTGGCAATGGCTGGCGGATTTGATTGTTTCCCAGAGCATCACAGAAGGCAATATCTGGAGGCAGCAGACGGAGACTTGAATCTAATAGAGAAGGCAACCAAGTACGCACAGAAGGTGAAGCAGGAAGAGGAAAGTAATCAAGTTAGCCTGTTTGGAGGAGGAGATGGCAACATGGAAGTTCCGCTTCCTTCTATTGCACCGATGGAGCCTTTCACCCAATTGCAGCAGTTGAACATCGAAAAAGAAGTCGTTGGTCTCTATATTTCTGGGCATCCGCTTGATCAATTTAGATTAGAGATCGAGTCATTTACCAATGCTGTTTTGCCTGATCTGAATGATCTCGAAAGTCTACGTTCCAAGAGTGATATCAAGCTGGCTGGATCAGTGTCCACTTTTGCACATCGCACCACCAAAAATGGAAAGCCTTTTGGCACCCTCACCGTGGAAGATTATCAAGGAGCTTTTACTTTCTTCTTGTTTGGAGACGATTACGTGAAGTTCAAAGAGTACTTTATGCCTGGCTGGTTCTTGTTTATTTGCGGAGCTGTAGCTTCAAAGAGATGGGCAGAGAATGAGCTTGAATTTAAGATTGGAAGCATTACCCTATTAGATGAGATCCGTGGAAAAATGGTGAAGGGTCTGCGCGTCAATATTGATCTAGATAATCTTTCTCTGGATTTGATGGAGAAACTACAGGCAATCACTGAGAAGTATAAGGGAGATGCCAAGCTGTATTTTGATGTGGTAGATCGCAAAGAAAATATTGCTTTGGAGCTTTTCTCCAAAAAGTTCTCAATTGATCCAAGTGCAGAAATGATCAAAGAACTGAAAGAAATCCCAGAGGTGGTGTATCGGGTGATTTGATGAAATAAGTTGGATGTTTTAAGTGCGATATGCGATAAGCTCACAAAGCTGATTTTGCTGCTTGCTTTAGATATATCCAGGCTTAGGGAATTGAATTATCAGAATAAGACAACTATTGGTCAACATCGCTTTCGCCTATCCCTCATAGATAAAAAAATTTAATCCCTCGGAACTTATTAATACGCTATTGGCTTTTGCTCATATATTTGAAATCTCGAAATCAAAAACCAAACATACAATGTCAAAAGCAATAGAAATTACTGACGCAAACTTTGAAGAAATCATCAAATCTGAGCAGCCAATCCTAGTGGATTTTTGGGCAGAATGGTGTGGTCCATGTAAAATGATCGGTCCAGTGGTAGAAGAACTAGCTGGAGATTATGATGGCAAAGCTGTCGTAGGCAAAGTAGATGTGGATGCAAATCCAGCTGTAGCACAAGCATTCGGAATCAGATCAATCCCTACACTCCTGTTCTTCAAAGGTGGCGAAATCGTAGATAAGCAAGTTGGAGCAGTTCCAAAATCTGTTTTATCTCAAAAATTAGACGCGCAACTTTAATTAGTTGGCTATATTACAGTCAGAGCCGCAAGGAATTCCTTGCGGCTTTTTTTATCTTCAAACTTTATGGCAGAGCAATTAATTTCTTTAGATGAGTTTTGGAGTTTGCGGGATCAGTACCCAATGATCGATGCACGTAGTGAAGGAGAATTTGCTCAGAGCCATATCCCAGGGGCGATCAACATCCCAATTCTGAATAACTCAGAACGAATAGTAGTTGGCACACTTTATAAAGAAAAAGGTTCTGAAGAAGCAACCATCAAAGGCTTCGAATTAGTTGGTCCTAGATTTCACTTAATTCTCAGAGAGACCCTCAAGAAATTCCCGGACAAAAAAATCATCATCTACTGCTGGCGAGGAGGAATGCGATCTCAGATTTTATCTTGGCTACTCAGCATGGTAGGTTTTGAGGTGTATCGCCTCAAAGGCGGTTACAAAACCTACAGAACTTATACTTTTGAACTGGTCCGAAAAGACTGGAATCTCATTGTCTTGGGAGGAAAAACAGGAACTGGTAAAACCAGATTGCTACAGAAACTCCAAGAATCAGGGGAGCAAATCATAGATCTGGAAGGATTGGCAAATCACAAAGGCTCATCTTTTGGATCAATTGGTCAGCCTGCCCAGCCCACGGTGGAGCAGTTCGAAAACCTATTTGCAGAAGACTTACGAAGGCTTGATGGCAAGCAGTCAATCTGGGTAGAAAACGAAAGCAAAAAAATAGGGCGAACGATTTTACCCCAAGAATTTTATGCGCAGATGCTATCCGCTCCGCTCATAGACATACAAAAATCCCTGAAAGAACGAATTGACTTGATCGCTGAAGAATATGCGATTTTGCCTGCTGATGAATTAATCCTGGCAGTATTGCGACTCAAAAAACGTCTGGGTGGGCTAAGAACTTCCCAAGCAATAGAAGCTATTGTAGAAGGCAATCACGCCGACTGGATCTCAAACATGCTGATCTACTACGACAAGGCTTACAGTTTCGACTTGGATAAGCATAGTGCAGGCAAAACCATCCAATTAGATCTTACCGGAATAGATCCAGACACATCCATCAAAAAATTACTCGATGCAAAAACCAAATTCCATGGAAAACATACCAACCCGACTGACTGAATGGAGTGAAGGCTCCGGCTGTGGTTGCAAAATAGCACCAGCAATTTTAGAACAAATTCTAAGTTCAAGTGGCTCTTTTACGCAAACTGATCCAAACTTATTGGTGGGCAACTCAGGAAAGGATGATGCTGCAGTTTACCAAGTTTCTGAAGATATCGCTGTGATCAATACAGTCGATTTTTTCACTCCAATCGTAGATGATCCCTTTGACTTTGGAAGAATCGCAGCTGCAAATGCCCTTTCAGATGTCTATGCCATGGGAGGGAAACCGATTTTCGCTAATGCCATTTTAAGCTGGCCAGTGGAAAAACTTTCACCAGAACTTGCAGCCAAAGTAATGGAAGGCGCAAAGACTATTTGTACAGCTGCGGGAATCGAGTTGGCTGGTGGACATTCCATCGCTGCCAAGGACCCCATTTTTGGACTTTCCGTTAATGGTATTGTGCATCCGCACAAGATCAAAACTAACAATGGAGCGAAGGCTGGTGATATCATTTACCTAACCAAACCTCTTGGTGTGGGTGTCTTGGCTACAGCACTAAAACGTCAGAAGATCTCAGATAAAGATTACCTAAACTTACTTGATACGGCTTGTAGATTGAATTCCATTGGGGAAATCATCGGCAATCATGAGGAAGTTCATGCGATGACTGATGTGACTGGTTTTGGCTTACTCGGTCACTTGATAGAAATGTGCGAGGGATCAGGTCTTTCCGCTGAAATAGATCTACATAAGCTTCCTATGATCGCTGGGGTCCAGGAATACATCAATCAGTTTATTTTCCCTGATAATACTTACCGCAACTGGAATGCTTACAGCGCCAAAACCAAAGGTGTGGTAGGAATGGACCTAGTCAAACTCTGTGATCCTCAGACCAGCGGCGGGCTAATGCTTGCGGTAGATCCTGAAAATAAGGATTGGTTTGAAGATTCTATGGAACAGCAAAACCAGGTTATTTGGGAAATTGGTCGATTCATAGAAAGAAATGAGCAGCTGGTGGAAGTTATGCAATAAGTTTACTTTCAGTTTCTTATCTTATTGAGAAACAAGCAAACCCAATCATGCAAAACCTAAAGATCTTTTGCTCAGTACTCTTCCTATTTACTTCTATTTCGCTCTATGCGCAACAAGCCCCTGAAGGAACTACGAGCGAGCTAGTAATCCTCCATGTAAAAACTGGAGAACAGAAGACAATCTTAAAAGAAGTCAGGCATTTCGAAGCACCAAATTGGTCGCGAGATGGGAAATACTTACTGATCAATTCTGGAGGGTTTCTGGAGAAGGTGGGCTTGGATGGAAATAAAATAGGGCAAATTCAGCCTGATAAAATATCCCGAGCAAATAATGATCATGGAATAAGTTTCGATGGAGAACTTCTAGTGATCAGTAAAAGTGATGGAGACCTAAGCTCTCGTATTTATACCATGCCGCTTGCAGGTGGCGAACTCAAGTTAATCACCCCAAATCATCCAAGCTATTGGCATGGAATCAGTCCAGACGGGAAGACTTTGGTTTACTGTGCGGAGCGAGATGGGCTTTGGGATATTTACTCCATTCCTACAGCTGGCGGAGCTGAAAAAAGATTGACAGATGCAGAAGGGCTTGATGATGGCCCAGAGTATTCCTATGATGGCAAATGGATCTATTTCAATTCAAACCGCACAGGAAGAATGCAGGCTTATCGTATGAAGCCTGATGGAACTGGCGCCGAGCAACTGACTAATGACTCCTTAGATAATTGGTTTCCCCATCCATCTCCGGATAATAAATCAGCAGTAATCATTTCCTATTTAGAAGATCAAAAAGGCTCTCATCCTTTTGGGAAGGACGTCAAGCTTCGTTTGTTAGATGTAGAAACCAAAGATGTCAGAGACCTCACAGAAGTCTTCTACGGTGGTCAAGGGACGATCAATGTACACAGCTGGTCACCCGACGGCGAATGGCTTGCTTTTGTGAAGTATCATAAGCCTTAATCAGGTAAGAGGGGAAACTCCTCCCGATACCATAAACTTCATTACATCAGAGCTTTTGACGCCTATTAGAGGGGTTACTTTATCTTTTGGCACCAAGAACACATTTCCAGATACGTTGTAGCTATGTGGGAAATAAACGGCTACCATGGCTGGCTCACCGACGATGGACATATCCTCTTGGGTAATAAAGCCCAATCTGATAAAGGTGTCGCTAAGCTGAACCTTGACAGGTGAGGAGAACTTCTTTTTGTCTCCCACAAAGGCTCCCATCAGATCCTTGATACTTGTGTAGATCAGATTGACCAAGGGGATCTTGATCAGCCCACGCTCAAACCATTCAAAAATAGGTCTGGCGAAAAACAGACTTGCCAGATATCCTACAAAAGTAATCAAGCCAATCACCATCAAAATCCCTATTCCAGGAATCGGTGCTGGAATCAGATTATCCAGAAAAAGAATCGTCTGGTAAATAATATAAAGCGTGACTGCTACCGGAGTGATGAATAGCAGCCCTCTGAGGAAATACGAAATGATGCGTTTGTATGTAAATGCCATAGCTGTAAATGGAAAATCCTAATTAACATTCAATATTAATCAGGATTTAAATTCTAATTCAAAGAATTAAGACAAATTATCAATCTGGGAGAATCTTCACTTTTACACTTCTGTAATAAATCACGGATTTAGGATCGTGAGCTTGTAGTGCGATAGTTCCATGGTCTACTTTTTTGGTACCAAGGTCTCCTTTACGTTTTTCATCTTTGGACTGATCGTACACATTGATAGTTTCTCCATTGATTTTCACAGTGACTACATCGCCTTCAACAATGATATGCTCAGTGTACCATTCTCCATCCTTCACATAGACATCTTTCACATCTTGAAAAGAATACACACTACCAGTCTTTCTCCAGTCAGAATGGCTCTGATTCACCTGGATTTCATAACCTATACTTGGCCAGCCATCTTCTTGGTATTGGGTATGTATAAAAATGCCTGAATTAGCTCCAGGCATGGTTTTCACTTCAGCAATCACCTCAAAGTTGTTGAAGTCATGATTAGCGACATCGCCATTATAGAAAGCATGTCCACGTGGGCCGGCGACCTTGATCGTGCCATCTTCTACCTGAAAGGATTGAGAGTTTTCAGATATTTTCCAACCATCCAAATTTTTACCATTGAATAGCTCTATCCAGTCAGCACCTTGCGCGGAAACTGAAAAGCTAAGTGCTAAAAAACAGCAAATCGATAATAGGGTTTTCATAAGAGTTAGGTTTATTGGTTTAATAAGTTTGCTGAACAAAAGTTACTAGGTAATTGACGAAAATCAATAACCGCTAAAAACAAAAGCTCTGAGAAATCATCCCAGAGCTTTTAATTATATGCTTACACCTAATGTGATTACAAATCAATACCCATAAAGGACATGAATGCCATTCCCATCAAACCTGTCAAGAGCATGGTAATACCCAAGCCTTTCAAGCCATTTGGCACATTAGAATATTTCAATTTCTCACGGATAGCAGCCAAAGCAACAATTGCAAGACAGAAACCAGTTCCTGATCCAAAGCCATAGACAGTGGATTCAGCTAAAGTATAATCTCTCTGAGCCATGAATAGTGATCCACCAAGGATCGCGCAGTTTACAGCGATCAAAGGAAGGAAGATACCCAAGGCACCGTAAAGTGCAGGCGCAAACTTTTCTACTATCATTTCCACCAGCTGTACCATCGCAGCGATGATCGCAATAAACATGATGAATCTCAAGAATGAAAGATCGATAGTAGCCAAACTATCACTTACCCAAGACAAAGCACCTTCTTTCAATACATACTCGTTCAGCACCCAGTTCACTGGAACCGTCACCGTCAATACGAAGATAACTGCTGCACCAAGACCAATTGCTGTACTTACTTTTTTGGAAACAGCCAAAAAAGAACACATTCCAAGGAAGTAAGCGAAAACCATGTTGTCGATAAAAATCGACCGAATACCTAAATTAAATAAATCCATTTCTTCAGCTTGTTTTAGTGTTCGACATATCCTGTTTTGGTACGCTGTACCCATATAATCAATCCTAGGATGATAAATGCACCCACTGGAGAGACCATCAGGCCGTTAGTAGCCAATTTGAAATCTGGACCGAATATTCCAGACACATATTCAAAGATTGGAATCCCGAAGACAGCTCCTGATCCCCATAGCTCTCTGAAGAACGCTACAGTAAGGATGATCCAAGAATAACCCAATGCAGAACCAAAACCATCCAAAACTGAATCATAAGGCTTATTACCTAAAGCAAAAGCTTCAAGTCTACCCATTACGATACAGTTGGTGATAATCAGACCTACGAAAACAGAAAGTTCTTTGTACATGTCGTAAGCAAAGGCTTTCAATACTTCACTTACCAAAGTCACCAAGGTGGCGACAACAGCAAGTTGTACGATAATTCTCACCCGACTTGGAATAGTATTTCTCATCAGAGAAATCACCAAGTTGGACATCACTATCACGAAAATTACCGAGATAGACATGACCAAAGTTGGTTTCATCTGGGTAGTTACCGCCAAGGCTGAACAAATACCCAGTACCTGAATGGTAATTGGGTTTTCATCCACCAAAGGATCAGAGACTAATTTTTTTCGACGTTTTGAGAGGAAAGCCTCAGCGGGCTTTTTCGCAATCGCATTTTCTACAGTTTCAGCACTCATGTGTATAAAATTCTTGAGTTGATAGTTCGATTAAAGTGCAGCTACAGCAGTAGATGACTTTTTGTTTTCAATGTATGCCTTATAATAACCAAGATAATTTCTTAGCATATTATTTACACCTTTTGCAGTAATGGTAGCACCTGACAATCCATCCACCTCATGAGGATCGCCAGAATAATCTTTTCCTTCACCCTTTTGCATCTCTATTGCTACAAGATCTCCAGATTCGTCAAAAATCGTCTTTCCTTCATACCTAGCCTGTACACCTGGCTCGGTGATTCTTGCTCCCAAACCTGGAGTTTCACCTGCGTGAGCTAGCGTGATACCTCCTACAGTATTCATATCAGTGTCCAATGAAACATATCCCCAGATAGCATCCCAAAGACCTGCACCATAAAGTGGCAACACGTAATTAGCAACATCATCAGGATTTCCTTCACTATGGAAAATATAAACTGGGTACAATCTATCCTCAGCAGGTTTCTTATAGTTCTTTGCAATATCTACTGTCTCAGCAGTCACTGCAGTTCCTCCCTGCTCAGTCACTTCTTTGCCAGAGATATCCACTACTACAGAAGCTATTCTGCTGCTATAGAACTCATTGACCTCCTTAGGAGTCATGGCCGCTATCTGTTCGCCAGGAATAACAGCTCCAAGGATCTGCTTTTTGTTGTCCAGAGCAATTGCCTCTTTCTGCAATGGTCCTAGTAACTGAGAAGTACCAGAAAGAAGTAATCCCAAAACTACCGTCAAGATGACGGAGAACGTAATAATATAAGTATTAGACTGTTGCACGTTGTAACCTCCTTGTTTTGTTTGCCTTAACTACATAATAATCGATCAATGGAGCGAACACGTTCATGAACAGAACCGCTAGCATAATTCCCTCAGGATATGCTGGATTAGTCACTCGAATGATCACAGTAAGAACTCCGATCAACAGACCGTAAATCCATTTACCTGTTTCAGTCTGTGCTGCAGACACTGGATCAGTTGCCATAAAGACAATACCGAATGCCAAGCCGCCCATCACCCAGTGATACTGAGGAGGCATAGCCATGTATTCATTTACTGCAAAGAGATTCATTACAAATCCCATAATGTATGCTCCTGCAAAACCAGAAACGATAATCTTCCAGCTAGCTACTCCAGTTCCAATCAAAATGACTGCTCCTATTAATGCCATCAATGTCGAGGTCTCTCCGATTGAACCAGGAACCCAACCCATAAATAGATTCATAAAACTGTAATCTCCACCGATACCCGCATTGTGTGTCGACAGTGCCTCCACCACTGAGTGAGTTCCATCCACACCTGCATTGTATGCTACAGAAAGTGCAGTAGCACCTGAGAATCCATCTACTGCTGTGGCATCACTCAGGTAAGTCCAAACTTGGTCACCTGAGATCTGAGCAGGATATGCGAAATACAAGAAGGCTCTAGCAGTCATTGCTACGTTCAAGATATTCATCCCTGTTCCACCGAATACTTCCTTACCAATTACCACAGCAAAAATCGTAGCCAGTGCCACTTGCCATAATGGTATAAATGGAGGCATCACCAAAGCGATCAACATCCCTGAAACAAGGTATCCTTCACTAATCGGGTGATTTCTGATTACACAGAATGTAAATTCAGTCAATAGACCAACAGCATAAGATACAATCAGAGTTGGCAACACTGCCATCGCACCGAAAAGTGCTTTGTCCATAACTGTAGCTTCCTGACCAGTTGCCAAAAAATGTTGATATCCCACATTTAATACTCCGAAAAGCAGTGCTGGGATCATGGCAATTACCACAGTGATCATCACACGCTTCAAATCTACAGCATCTTTAATCTGAGCTCCTTTTGCCTTGGTAGTTAAATCTGGTGCAAAAGCAATCGTCCGGTGTCCTTCGTAAAGCGTGTGAAATTTCTCCCACTTTCCTCCCTTTTCGAAATTCGGCTTTAGCTTATCAAATAAGTTTTGTAATGCCTTCATATGTTAACTATACATTAATAATTCAATCCCACTTCTTACCAATTCCTGCAGATCATTTTTCGATGGATCTACAAATTCGCACAAGGCTACATCTTCTTCTATAATCTCGTAAAGCCCTAGCTCCTCCATCTCATCAAAATCCTCTGTTACGATGGCTTTGAATAAATATGTTGGGAGAATGTCCATAGGAAGTACTTTTTCAAATACTCCTGACACTACGAAAGGTCTCTCTTCTCCATGTGCATTGGTATCAACTTTAAATTCTCCTTTATTCAAAAAGGAGAAAATACCCAATGCTCTACTGAAACTTAACTTGGATGCAGTTGGCTTGATCCACCCTAAGAATTCTTCATAGTCTCCTTCAGGAATCACGGTGATCTGGCTGCTATAAAAACCAAGGAAGCCTTCCAAGGCAATTTTCTCACCTGTCAGTACATTCCCGGATATTACTCTTACATGCCCTGAATTAAGATTGCCTTTCACGAAAGTAGAAACACAAGCACCGCTGTAAGTCTTTACATAAGCGGCTGTGGTCAATTCAGATCCAGTGACAGCTATTATTCTAGAAGCATCAAAAACACCTTCCAAAATGAATTTACCGATTTGGGCAAGTCCAACTGGAGAGACCGTCCAGGCAATATCGCCTTTGTTGATAGGATCTAGGTGATGTATCTGCACACCTACATTACCTGCAGGATGTGGTCCAGAGAACTTGTTCATTTGAGCGCCTTTCAAATCTGAGAAAATCGCTGGAACAGCCTTAGAACCATCTACATTCAGATGAACCTTACCAGAAGTCAACTTCGCCAATGCCTCGATTCCTGCTTGTAGATACTTCTCTTGTCCTTTTAGCGTAAAAGCATAATCTGGAGCAAGTGGATTGGTATCAAAAGCGGAAATAAAGATACTCTTAGGAGTATCAGCAGGATTTGCTACTATACCGTAAGGTCTTTGGATGATATTAGGCCATGTGCCACTAGCTGCTAGTGTAGCTGCTAAAGCATCTCTATCTAGAGAAGCAAGATCAACTGCTGCAAACTGCTCGTGTGTAATGGTAGCATCCGCCAAAATCTTGACTTCAAGCAATTTACGACGATCCCCTCTCTTTATCTCGACAACTTTGCCGGAAACAGGAGCCGCATATATCACTTGATCCAATGCTTTGTCGATCAGGATTGGAGTACCTGCCTTTACGGTATCTCCTTCATTGACAAGTACTTTAGGGCGCTGGAGCCCAATAAAGTCTGTCGGCTTAATTGCGAAGGTTTGCGCCGGGGCGAAATCAGCTAGCTCTTGCTTAGCCTTTCCCGCCATATTGATGTCAAAACCTTTCTTAAGCTTCACTATTTTAGACATATCTGTTTTTGAACTATGAGCTTTTGAAAAACGCTCCAAATCTAATAAATAACCTTTTTATTCTGAGCGTATATGAACTTTATTGTTTGAACTTTTGGAAGAATGGCTTCCTAAGATTTTAAACTAATCGAATTTTACACTGAAAGCACTCTTTCTTCTAGTGACTCCACATAAGACTTCACTTGCTCCATTAGCCACATTGGCGTAGAAGTAGCACCACAAATACCTACTTTTTCAGCATTTTGAAACCAGTCTGGATTTATCTCAGTCTCATTTTCTATGAAGTAACTTCTTTCATTTTGCCCTAAGCAAACTTGATACAATGCCTTACCATTGGAGCTTTTCTTGCCAGACACAAATAAGATCACATCATTTATCTGCGAAAAACGATGTAACTGAGGCTCACGATTGGAGACCTGGCGACAAATAGAGTCATTTGCATTGTAGGTCTCCCGACTCAATTCTTGTTTGGAGGCTTGAATACGATCTTCTATTTTTTGAGAAATCTCATAAAACCCTTTAGTGCTTTTTGTAGTCTGACTGAAAAGTGTCACCGGTCTGGAAAAATCAATTTTATCCAAATCAGATTCTTCCATCACTACGATAGCTTTTTCTAAGGTCTGACCAGTCAAGCCAATTACTTCGGCATGGCCTTTTTTGCCATAAATCACTATCTGACCTTCCTCACGCTCCATCTTGTCAAAAGCGCTTTTCACTCTATGCTGAAGCTTCAGCACCACTGGACAGGAAGCATCTATCAACTCGATATTATTCTCAATGGCAGTTCTATAGGTCTCTGGCGGCTCACCGTGTGCACGGATCAACACCTTGCAATCATGCAATTTTGACAATTGCTCCCGGTCGATCACCACCAACCCCTTGGCGCTTAGTCTAGAAACCTCCATGTCATTGTGCACGATATCGCCTAGGCAATACAGCTGATCGCTTTGCTCCATCTCATCCTCTGCCATCTTTATGGCAAATTCGACACCGAAGCAATACCCAGAGTTTGAATCAATGGTTACCTGCATAGCTCTCTTGTTTATCAATGATTTGTCTTGCGATGTGGACAATCTTTCCCACTTGCTCCGCAAAGGTACTATTACTTGTATCTACCTCCACAGCATCTGGCATTTTCTTCAAGGGACTTTCTGCCCGCGAAGAATCCACTCGGTCCCGCTCGGCAAGATTGGCCTTGATGTCGGCTAGATCAACTAGCTCACCTTTCTCCAACAACTCATCTTGCCTTCTAACCGCCCGGGTATCCAAATCCGCAGTCATAAAAACCTTCAGATCCGCATTAGGAAATACTACTGAGCCTATATCACGGCCGTCCATGACCACCCCTTTTTTCTTTCCTAGGCGCTGCTGCTGCGCGACTAACTCTTTTCTGACAGCCGCAATAGTGGCGATTTCAGATACTTTATTGGAAATACGCATGCTGCGGATCTCATTTTCCACATTCAATCCATTGAGATAAGTCTCCTGCTTGAGCGTATCCGGATTGAGGTGAAAAGAAATTTCTAGTGATTTCAGCCCCTTTTCCACATCATGTGGATTGGCTGGCGAAAGAAAACTGTTCAAAAAGTGAAGCGTCGCCGCTCTATACATGGCTCCGGAATCGATGTAAGTATATCCCAAATCCTTTGCAACTGCTTTGGCCGTGGAGCTCTTCCCACATCCCGAATATCCATCGATGGCGATGACGATTTTATTCATTCAAAAAACCCGCTTAATTCGTTTTTTTATTACTGCGCAAATATAGTAGTTTTAATCTAAACCTATCCCCAACCCATGGCAGCGAATCGCTTATACAGATTCTCTCCAATTAAATTCCCCTACATTTTTATGCAGATCCAAGGTCAATTCGTAGATATCCCAAACCGTGAAATCTTTGCTGTCTCTCTCAGTGTGGCAGACGGGAAAATAACTAAACTGGAAAAAATCGAAGCGGATTCTTCCTTGCCTTATTTGATGCCCGGCTTTATCGATGCGCATGTGCATGTGGAGAGTTCGATGTTAGTCCCTTCCGAATTCGCCAGACTCGCTGTAGTTCATGGTACGGTGGCGACAGTCTCTGATCCGCATGAGATCGCCAATGTCTGCGGAATGCAAGGCGTGGAATACATGATAGAAAACGGAAAGCAGGTTCCTTTCAAGTTCTACTTCGGCGCACCCTCTTGCGTTCCGGCAACTCCTTTTGAGACGGCTGGCGGAGAAATCAATGCTGCAGATATAGAAAACCTAATGTCCAGACCCGAGATTCATTACTTGGCAGAAATGATGAATTGGCCTGGAACAGTGAATCGGGATGAAATGGTGATGGAGAAAATCCGAATCTCTAAAAAATACGACAAACCCATCGATGGACATGCGCCAGGACTAAAAGGAGAACTGGCAGAGAAATACGTGAGCGCTGGCCCAAGTACCGATCATGAGTGCTTCAGCGCTGAGGAAGCCTTAGGGAAATTAAAACTTGGGATGAAAATCTCCATCCGTGAAGGATCTGCTGCGAAAAATTTCGAGGCGCTGATAGATCTGATCGATGAATACCCTGAGATGATTATGTTTTGCTCAGACGATAAGCATCCCGATAATCTGGCAGTTTCTCATATCAATGAACTGGCAGCCAGAGCTATCGCGAAAGGCAAAGATGTGTTTAATGTACTTAAGGCAGCTTGTCTGAATCCTATCGCTCACTATGCGATGAATGTGGGACAACTAAGAGAAGGAGACCCAGCAGACTTTATTCTTGTGAAAGACCTGAAAGATTTCCAAGTCATCAGCACTTATATAGATGGAGAAAAAGTAGCTGAAAATGGAAAGACCTTAATACAGCGGACTAAAAACGAGATAATCAACAACTTCAATTGCCCCCCGAAAAAGCCAGAAGACTTCCAACTCAAAGCAAATGGCTCCACAGTCAGAGTGATCGAAGCCTTGGATGGACAATTGATTACGCCGGAGATCAAAGGAGAAATTCTAATCAAAAATGGCTTCGCCGAATCAAATCCAGCTGAAGACATCCTGAAAATCACAGTGGTCAATCGCTACGAAGATGCTCCCCCAGCTGTGGCTTTTATCAAGAACTTTGGGTTGAAAATCGGGGCCATCGCTTCTTCAGTTGGTCACGACTCACATAATATCATCGCAGTCGGCATCGATGATGAATCTATCTGCAAGGCGGTGAATCTAATCATCGCTGCAAAAGGGGGAGTTTCTGCCGTTTCTGGAGATCAGGAAGAAATACTTCCACTTCCAGTAGGAGGAATTATGTCAGCTTCAGATGGCTATGAAATAGCAGCTGCTTACACACGAATCGATAGATTAGCCAAGGAAATGGGAGCCACGCTTAACTCTCCTTTTATGACGCTGAGTTTTATGGCGTTGCTGGTTATTCCTGACCTGAAACTAAGTGACAAGGGATTGTTTAATGGACAGCGGTTTGAGTTTGATGAGGTGTTTTTGGGAAGTCCGATGCCCGATGCTGGGTGACCGATGCTTCGACTTCGGTCAGCACGAGTGACGGGAGACAGAAGTAGCCTAAATCTTATAGAGAGCCTTATTTTAAGCCGCTCTTTCCTCATTTCTGCTAGACAAATATTGTTATTCAATTATGAAAAATACTGATTACACTATCTTATCTCAAATCCAAAAAGCCCATTCCATAGGATCTGTGGTGACTTTGATTTCTTATATCTTAAATGCCATGATAAGAAGAATAAGTGGGCTAGAATTCCTAACTCTCCCCTTGATCATCCTAGTTTCCTTGACAATTATTGGCTCAGCATACTTCCTCTTTCAGAGTGTAAAGCATAAGAACGAAATTGAGAAACCACGTAAGAATAACATAGCCTTCATTATCAGAATTGTAATAAATCTTGGGTTGCTGGCGCTTATGGTATATTAAAAAGTCTAATAATTAAATATCCGAAGTAAAGTGGAATTCTATCTCAGGATAATTATCCATCACCATCTGCAGCCAGGCTTTTGATTCAGCCATAAAGACCAGCTTTCCATCTTTATCATGAGCGATGTGACGGTTTTTGGAGCGGACAAATTCCTCCAGTTGTTTCTTATCCTTACTCGTGATCCAGCAGGCTTTATACAGGTTCATCGGATGAAACTCTACCGTGGCGTTGTATTCATTTTTCAGTCGGAACTGAATTACTTCAAACTGAAGTTGGCCGACAGTACCGACTACTTTCCTAGAACCCATATCGAAGGTGAACATCTGTGCCACTCCTTCTTCCATGAGTTGCTTCAAGCCTTTTTCGAGTTGCTTGGTTTTCATCGCATCCTTGTTCACCACTTCACGGAAAATCTCCGGAGAGAAACTTGGAATACCCACAAACTGCATGTCTTCGCCATCCGTCAGCGTATCTCCGATTTTCAGATTTCCAGTATCATATAGACCTACAATATCTCCTGGAAATGCCTCATCAATCATTTCCTTATCCTGCGCCATAAACTGGGTGACATTAGAAAAGCGCAATGGCTTTGGCCCACGCACATGATTGTAAGGCTTATTTCGCTCAAAAGTACCTGAGCATATTCTCAAGAAAGCAATCCTATTCCGGTGATTTGGATCCATATTGGCGTGGATCTTAAATACAAAACCCGAAAATTTCTTCTCATCCGGCTTCACTTCACGATCTTCCGTTCTACGGCTTTTAGGCGCTGGAGCGATTTTGATAAAGGTATCCAACATCTCATTGATCCCGAAGTTATTTACGGCAGAGCCAAAGAATACCGGAGCTACTTTTCCCTCCAAATACTCTGTGGGATCGAAGTCTGGATAAACTCCCTCGATCAATTCCACATCTTCACGGAGCTGATCGGCGTAGCTTTGTCCAATCAATTTGTCTAGTTCAGGATCCTGAACATCTTCAAAAGATTGACGAACATCACTAAGCTTTCTCTGAGAAGGAGTAAACAGATTGAGTTTGTGATCAAAAAGATTGTAAACGCCCTTGAAGCTTTTTCCCATCCCGATAGGCCAAGAGAGCGGACGGCACTGAATGTTCAATTTTTGCTCCACTTCTTCGATCAGTTCGTACGGATCACGACCTTCTCTATCGAGTTTATTGATAAAGCAGATCACTGGCGTATTTCTCATCCGACAAACTTCCATGAGTTTCTCCGTCTGAATCTCCACGCCTTTTACGCAGTCAATCACCATAATTACTGAATCGACCGCAGTCAGCGTACGGTAGGTATCTTCCGCAAAATCCTGGTGACCAGGCGTATCAAGCAAGTTGATTTTGATGTCTTTGTATTCGAAGCCCATGACAGAAGTAGCCACAGAGATACCTCTTTGCTTCTCTATCGCCATCCAATCCGACTTGGTTCCCGTATCAATTTTATTCGATTTCACCGCACCGGCAGTCTGGATCGCTCCGCCAAAAAGCAACAACTTCTCAGTCAAAGTGGTCTTACCAGCATCGGGGTGAGCAATAATTGCAAAGGTTCTACGCTTCTGGATTTCTTCTTTCAAACTCATGGGGGACATCAAATTAAGGCTGCAAAGGTAGGGAAAAAATAGCTGGAAAGAATTTACGAATTACGATTTTGGATTTACGAGTTCAATTGGCACTTCGTTCTTTGCCTACAAGTTTATCTTCATTTATTTCTGAAAGTCTCCAAAAAGTCCCCGCAGATCGACGCAGAAAAATAACGTAGATTCCCGCCAATCTTATCTGTCGATTAAGGTTGGCGCGAATCTACGTTTGTGAAGTCTCAATTCATGAATTTTCTATTCTAAGCTCAGAATTGTAATTGTCGCTTAACTCTATCGAGGATCTCGTAAATCGTATATCGTAATTCCTAAATACTCAAAGTCAATACTCAAGAATTCCTTCTGTAATAAACTGAGATGCTCCCTCATGACTTCCATGAAGCAATATCCGGAAGGTGGTTCCTTTGCCTACTTCGGAATGTTTGACGAAGATTTTACCTCCATGATATCCTTCTACTATTCTTTTAGCAAGTGTCAATCCTAAGCCCCAACCTCTTTGGCGAGTGGAAAAACCCGGATTGAATACGCGTCTGTACATGCGCTTCTCCATTCCTTTTCCCGTATCAGTGATATCTACGATGACATACTTATCACTATCCTGAAGAATCTCAATGTCAATTTTCCCTTTGCCCTTCATCGCATCCACGGCATTTTTACAAATATTCTCAATCACCCATTCAAAAAGTGGCTTATTCATCATAGCATCCAGATCTTTGGCATCTGCATAAATATTCATTTCCACCTTGGTAGAAATCCTCGGACGTAGGTAATTGATCGTATCTTCGATCGTCTCAAAGACATTTCCTGATTGGATCACAGGCTTGCTTCCTATACTGCTAAATCGCTCAGTCACCATCCTCAGCTTCACCACATCCTTGTCCATTTCAGTGATGATTTCTTTATTTTCATCCCAGACGGGAGAATTTCGCAGGTAATCTATCCAAGCCATGAGTGAGGCAATAGGCGTTCCGAGCTGATGAGCTGTTTCCTTGGTCAGTCCAGCCCAGACACGATTTTGTTCGGCGATTTTACTTTGGTTGAAAAGCGCATAAGCCAATACCCCAAAAATCAATATTACCCCCAACTGTACGTAGGGATAGTATTTTAGATTGATCAGCAATTCGGAGTTTCTATAATATACTTGAATATCCGCCTCAGGCAGTAGGATAGGTTCGTACTCAGCCCGCATCTCAGCTAATTCACGCTTCAGGGTTTTGACAGAATCCTCGGCATTTGCATTCTTCTTAAAAGGGATATTTCTGAATTCTATGGGATTTGCCGAATCATCCACCATGATGATAGGAATGGAATAATTCTGCTGAATGATCTCCTGATTGATAAAGGTCAGGTTTTCCATCGTAGTGGCCGCATATTCCAGCGCACTGGAAAGCAACTCTATCTGTCGTCTCTCCCGCTCGCGCAATTCCTCCACGAGGCTATTGGTGTACCATATCGAACCCGCCCCTATAATCAAGGAGGCAGCAACCACAATCCATTTGACTTGCTTCTTATTGGTATAAAAGTCTAAGGAGGTAAGGTCTTGAAATCTTTTTTTCATTAATCAAAGGTGAATTACTATCGTTACTAACTTCCCAATCACATAGATAGTATGACTTGGATATAGATTTTATCAGTTGGGAAGTCAATGACCTATTGAGTAAATTTATACTTTAATTCAAGCAGAGAAAATTAAACAACTGAAATATGAAATCGAGTATCAGTCTGGCCTCACAGTCCGAGCTGATAAATTTGCATGCGAGATTCCATATGACCATTGAAAAACAAATAAATATATGAAAACGAACGACATCGGATTAGAAATCAAAGAAAGTAAGGTTTTGGTGGAAAAGCTTAACGACTTGCTCGCAAACTACCAGGTTTACTATCAGAATTTGAGGAATTTTCATTGGAATGTATCAGGCCCAAATTTCTTTGAGCTGCATGCCAAGTTTGAAGAACTATACAATGCTGCGAACCTAGCAGTAGACGAAACAGCCGAACGAATTCTTACGCTTGGAGCTAGACCTCTCTCTTCCTACCAAGAATACATTGACAAAGCTTCTATCCAAGAAGCCAAAGAGATCAACGAACCTACCAAAATGGTGGAGACGATCAAATCAAATATGAATACGCTTTTGCAACTGGAAAGAGAAACCTTGGAAGCTGCAGGCGAATCTGGTGATGAGGGAACAGCCTCGTTGATGAGTGATTACATCACAGAAAAAGAAAAAGTAGTGTGGATGCTTTCTGCATATTTGAGATAAAAAATCCCCCAAACTAAAATCCCGACCAGAAACTGATCGGGATTTTTTTATAGCCTTAATCCATACTCCTAGACTCTAGATTCTTGGCTCTACCAGCTTGATACGTATGTCTTGCAACTTAATACAAGGATTTTAGCTTCTCAATTATTTGTCTTAATCCACTTCCATAGTGTTTTGTAGCCTGGTTTGGTTCCATGCATCAGGATTCCAATTCTATAAATTTTTCCCGCCACCCAGGTAGTGAATAGAAATCCAAGAATCAGCAAGCCCATCGAAAGTGCAAGTTCCCAAAAAGGTACGCCATAGCTCACCCTTCCCATCATTGCAATCGGAGAGGTAAGTGGTAGGATTGAAAGCCAAAAGGAGGTGGTGCTGGTAGGGTCGTTTAGAATAAACACAAACAAGCCCATATAAGCAACAACCAATGGGATAGTCACTGGCAACATAAACTGCTGTGCATCGGAAGGAGCATCTACTGCCGACCCAATCGCGGCAAATAAGGCTCCATAAAGTAAATAGCCTCCCAAGAAGTAAAACACGAAACTGAATACAATCTGTACATAATTGATCCCTGAGATCACCTGAAGAATATCCCCCATCTCCGTATTTTGCGCTAAACCCTGCGCCATTTCTGGATTGGCCAATTCCATCGCTTGCTGCTGTGGCATTTGCATCCCGAGAAAACCGGTCACAATTGTAGTCAGTGTACCAATTAACAGAATCCAGATCAGAAGCTGCGTAAGTCCTACCCCAGCAATCCCAATGATTTTGCCCAGCATCAGCTGAAATGGCTTAAGTGAAGAGACTAGTATCTCAACGATACGACTTGATTTTTCCTCTATCACGCCCTGCATGATCTGATTTCCATAGATGAAAATAAACATGTAAATCAAAATACCCGCGACAAAGCCTATGACATAATTCACCGTGGCATCAGAGACCGTTTCGGTACCCTCTTCATCCAGCGTTATGGATTTGATCGCTACTTTGGTTCGTACATCATTGATGATTTTGGGATCTATCCCACTTTCAAAAAGCCGTTGTTCTTCGATTTTCTTTCGCAGATTATTCTCCAAGTAAGAGATCAAACTCATGCTAGGGTTTTCTTCTCCGTAAAATGAGATCCCTCCAGGATCTTTGATGTCGAATTTGGGGATATGCAGAAAACCATAGCGATTCCCATCTTGCACGAGCTGCTTCGCTTCCTCGGGACTTGCATCCGAAAAAGAGAAGGCATATTGCTCCGAACTTTCCAAAAAAAAAAGCTTATTGTCATCTACTACCTCGATGATCCGCAGGGCTTGGCTGTCCTCTTCTGCCAAGGCTATCCACACGAAAACCCCCATGATGGCAGGAAAAATCAAAGGAGTCAATAAGGTGACCAGTAAAAACGATTTCTTTTTGACCCGCGAAACATACTCTCGCTGAATGACTAACCAGATCTTATCCATTTTCTGTTGATTTTACCTGGTGAATAAAAATTTCTTCCATACTCGGAATTAGCTCCTGAAATCTGTTCACTTGTCCATATTGCATGAGTTCATTGAGCAGCTCATTGGGAGCCTTACCGCTAAGTGGAAGTGTAAAACTATAAGTCCCCTCATCTTCCTTTGATATCCATTCCGTCGGTAGCTCTTTGGTGAGATGATCCAGAGTGACGGAATAAACCTCAGGTCTATAGATTGATTTCACCCGCTTGATCGAGCCATCTAGGATTTTCTTGGAACGATTGATCATGGCTACTTGATCACATAGAAGCTCTACCGATTCCATCCTATGCGTACTGAGAATGACCGTGGTGCCTTTAGCTTTGAGTTCCAAAATCTCATTTTTGATAATCTCTGCATTCACCGGATCAAAACCTGAAAAGGGTTCGTCGAGAATTAATAGGGGTGGATTGTGGATAATAGTAGAGATAAACTGGACTTTTTGGGCCATTCCTTTGGACAGATCTTCGATCTTCTTGTCCTTCCAAGTATCCATTTCTAGCTTTTCGAGCCAGTATTTGATTTTTATCTTAGCTTCCTGAGCGCTGAGTCCTTTGAGTCTGGCAAAATAAAGCATCTGATCCCAAACTTTCATTTTCTTGTACAGCCCTCGCTCCTCTGGCAAATATCCTATCAACTCGATATGCTTGGGTGCCAAAAGCTCCCCTCCTATATAGACTTCACCACTATCACTATCTATGATCTGATTGATAATTCGTATTAAAGTGGTTTTCCCAGCGCCATTGGGACCTAGCAGACCGAACACCAGTCCTTCAGACACATTCAAATCCACATCTGTAAGCGCTTTATTTGCTCCGTAAGATTTATTGAGCTTTTCTATTTTCAGCATATTCCAAAAAGTAGGGATTATTCTACAATTAATGAACCCACTCCGACATCTAGAATTAATTCCATCAATCTCGGATCGTCGGCATCATAGCCCTTGGTGATGTAAGTACCTTTCTCTAAGGTTTTTAAATATTTGGGCAAAGTGGTTTTACACATCGCCGTGGTTCTCATTTTTATTTTGATCGGAAAAGAATCATCAGGCAAATGTAAATGAAGCGATCCTGCACCCACTGCAGCGATCACATGTGTAGCATTGTGCATTCCTTCAGAAAAATTCAAATCAATTTTGCCATAATTCACCTCAAAAATCATTCTTTTGGCATTGGTGAAATTGGCATTATTTATCACTACTGTACCCATATTCAAGGTCACCAGCAGGGTATCCATCTGAATCTGATTGGGAGAGTCGCTACCATAATGTATCCTGACATCAGCAGAGGCGCTTTTCACTTTAAGCTGCGAGATGGTGAGATTGGCCAAGTCAAAATCAGACCTACCCATTCCCAAATTAAAATCAAGATGATAGAGGTAATTGGTACTCAGGCTTACATCCCAGCTATGATCAAAATCACTATCTGCCCCTGAGAAAAGCTTGGAAGTAATACTTTTCCCTAAGTTTTCGGACTCCACATTCTTATGAATCAGTGAAGCCTGAAGAATATTATTTGAGATTTTCTCTGAAAAAACTGGGAGTATATTCGTTTTATCAAGATGTCCATGAATATAGACCGGATCCGAAGATTTGGTTTTCCTCAACTGAGTAGTACTCTTATAAGTAGTAAACTCAAGAGCGACCATATCAAAACCGTCTCTTTCTATCGCTTTAAACTCTTTGACCAGTTGCGCCTTACCCACAGCTACCCATCCAATCATAATCAGAAAAAGCAGACACAATTTTCTAAGCATACGGTTAGGTTACGAGGCGACTTTGAAAAGGTTTTTTAAAAATATAAAAAAAGCCAGAATTGCTTCTGGCTTTTTTTATATTAAAAGAACTCTTTCATCTTATCGAAGAATGATTTCTCAGAGTTTCCTGGGTCAGGTTTGAAATTTTCTGAATCCCTCAAGGCTTCTAAAGCTTCTTTTTCTTCTCTTGATAAATGGGTAGGAGTCCAAACGTTTACCATGATCAACTGATCTCCTTTGGTATAACCATTGATATCCTTGATCCCTTTACCTTTTAATCGAAGCATTTTACCGCTTTGAGTTCCCTGATCAATCTTGATCTTAACTTTCCCTTCTATGGTAGGTACTTCTATGGAAGCTCCAAGTGCTGCGTCGACAAAGGAAACGTATAGATCAAAGATCACATTGTTTCCATCGCGCTGAAGAACTTTATCCTCAATTTCCTCTATGACGATAAGTAAATCACCGGCTACTCCACCTGGAATTTCATTTCCTTTTCCAGACATACTCAGCTGCATTCCTTCTGCAACTCCACCTGGAATATTGATAGAGATAACTTCTTCCTTTACGATAAGACCTCTAGCGTCTGCATCTGCTGGCTTTTTGTCAACAATCTGACCGCTACCGCCACATACTCCACAGGTACTTGCCGAAACCATTTGACCCAACATGGTATTGACTACCTTCTTCACCTGTCCAGAACCTTGACAAGCAGAGCAGGATTTGAATGTCACCCCATCTGCTATCAAATGACGCTTCACTTTGATCTTCTTCTCTACACCATTGGCAATCTCGGCAAGAGTCAATTTCATCTTCACACGAAGGTTCGTTCCCTTCTTGGTACGTCGACCACCGCCGCCGCCACCGAAGAAAGACCCAAATCCTCCTCCACCACCACCGCCGAAAATATCGCCGAACTGGGAGAAGATGTCATCCATATTCATTCCACCGCCGCCAAATCCTCCAGCACCGCCTACGCCTTGATGACCAAATTGATCGTATCGTTGTTTTTTCTCAGGATTGCTTAGGACTTCATAAGCCTCTGCTGCCTCCTTAAATTTATCTTCAGCTTCAGGATTGTCTGGATTCTTATCTGGGTGATATTTAATCGCAAGTTTCCTGTATGCTTTTTTTATTTCATCCGCTGCAGCAGACTTCGTCACTCCTAATACTTCGTAATAATCTCTTTTCGCCATAATATTATGCTCCTGTCACCACTTTTGCGTAGCGTACTACTTTATCTCCTAACACGTAACCTTTCTCTATCACATCTACTACTTTCCCTTTCAGCTCTGCACTAGGCGCAGGAATCTGCGTGATAGCCTCCTGTGTCTCTGCATCGAAAGGCTTACCAATCAGGTCTTCCATTGGCTTGAGGCCTTTTGAACCTAAAATTTTTACTAGTTTTTGAAAAATAAGATAATTACCCTCTCTCACTTTTGATACTTCTTCTTCATTCTCACTTGCCTTAAATGCTCGCTCGAAATCATCCACCACTGGAATCAAATCACTTAACACATCTTCAGAGGCAGTGGAAATAAGATCCAATCGCTCCTTAGCAGTTCTTTTTCTATAGTTCTCAAAATCTGAGTAAAGACGAAGGTATTTATCTTTCAGGTCAGCTACTTCGTAGGCCAGTTTTTGATCATCTGAACCTACCTGAGGCTCTTCACCTTCGAAATCCATTTCTGGAGAACTGTTCTCCGTCATTTCTTCGTTTAAATTCTCGTCCTTAAGATTCATTTCTTGATCCACTTGTTCTTTATTACTCATAATTGAAATAGACAATAGTTGGAGATATGGGTTTAACAATATTGTTGCCAGTGCTCATTCTCTGACAAACTGACACCTTAACCTTCGTGAATAGCCTGCCAGATTAGATCCTTGAGCCTGTCAAGATTGTACTGAGAGACTGAAGAAATGAAAACGTGAGGAACACCTTCCGGCACTTCTTTCTCCATTTCCTTTACGAGCTCATCGTCTAGCATGTCAGCTTTGGAGATCGCCAAGAGCCTTCGCTTATCTAGAAGCTCTGGATTATACTTCTCCAGCTCACCCAATAAGATTCTGTATTGCTCCGCGATATCAGCAGCATCAGCAGGCACCATAAAAAGTAATATAGAATTACGCTCAATATGCCTAAGGAATCTAATGCCAAGACCTTTTCCTTCCGCAGCTCCTTCAATAATCCCAGGAATATCGGCCATTACGAAGGATTGATCACCTCGATAGCCAACAACTCCCAAATTGGGAACCAAAGTAGTAAATGGATAATCACCTATCTCTGGTCTCGCTGCAGATATAGAGGACAGCAAAGTAGATTTACCAGCATTAGGAAAACCAACTAGGCCAACATCAGCCAAAAGCTTCAATTCTAAGATGATCCATTCCTCTATCCCTTCTTCGCCGGGTTGTGAATAGTGAGGAGCTTGGTTTGTAGCGCTTTTGAAATGATCATTTCCTAAGCCACCTCTACCCCCTCTTGTCAGAATTACTTCTTGCCCATCTTCGGTGATTTCAAATCTTTTCTCTCCGGTCTCTGCATCTTTCGCAATTGTACCCAGAGGAACTTCCAAAATCATATCCTTTCCATCTGCACCAGTTCTTCGCCCTCCTTCTCCACTTTTGCCGGCATCGGCGATCACATGCTTTTTATATTTCAGGTGAAGCAAAGTCCACACTTGGGTAGTACCCCTTACTATAATGTGTCCACCTCTTCCTCCATCTCCACCATCTGGACCTCCTTTAGGAACATGCTTTTCTCTTCGGAAATGTGTCGATCCTGGTCCACCTGCCCCTGATCTAGAGCAGAACTTAACGTAATCTATGAAATTTGAATCAGCCATTTTTTGATAAAGAAAAAAGGCTAAGCTTAAAAGCCTAGCCAAATATGAATTGCAAAATTAGGAAATTAAAGGCAATCAGTAGCTATCTATTACTGAAGTGATATCAGAGAAGATCTGATCGATCTCACCTACACCATTGATTTTCTGAAGTTTGCCTTGGGAAGCATAGTAGTCAGCCACAGGGAGTGTTTCATCCAAGTACACTTTAATACGCGTGCTGATTTTCTCGTCGTCTTGATCATCTACACGGTTAGAGGTTTTGCCTCTTTCCATGATTCTAGCTCTTAGTACTTCCTCTGGGACTTGTAATGCAATCATTCCATTAATTGCAAGAGAATGGTGAGACAGCATTTCGTCTAATGCCTCCGCTTGTGCTGTTGTCCTTGGAAATCCGTCAAAAATAAAGCCTCGAGCATCTTTCGTTTCATTGATTTTATCCTCAACCATGCCGATCACCACTTCATCAGGAACCAAACGCCCCTCATTCATATATTTTTTGGCAAGCTGACCTAGCTCCGTTCCTTCACCGAGATGCTTTCTGAATAAATCCCCCGTTGACAGGTGAGTAAGTCCGTATCTCTGTATGAGTTTTTCACTTTGAGTGCCTTTGCCTGCACCCGGAGGGCCAAATAATACAATATTATACATTCGTAAGTCTATTATTTAAGGAGTACTGAGTTGATAAATACCGGGCAGATTCCTACCCAAACCATCGTAATCAAGGCCGTAACCGACCACAAATTTATTGGGAATTTCAAAACCGACATAATCCAAAGCATAATTAAACTGAAAAGCCTCAGGTTTATGTAGTAAGGTAACAATGGAAAGTTTAGCTGGATTGAAGGCAGAAAGCGTCTTTAACAAATGATTCATGCTGATTCCAGTATCAACTATATCCTCTACAATAAGCACATTTTTACCTTCAATTTTTTCTTCCAAACCCAACACGGAGCGAACTTTACCTGTAGATTCCGTCCCAGCGTAGCTACTGATCTTAATAAATGTGGCCGTAAGTGGTAAGGCTATATGCCTACACAGATCTGCCATAAATACAAAGGAACCATTCAAAATCCCCAATACTACTAGTTCTTGCTCCGCAAAATCCTGCGTGATGGCTTGCCCAAGCTGGGAATTCCGTTGATTAATTTCCTCAGCGGAGAGGTAAATCTCGAATTCTTTGTCTTTTACTGTTACGTTCATTCCAGTTTTTTAAAGTCTATCCATTAAATATGGATAAATATTTAACATGGCTTCCAAATCTACTAATGATACTTTTTCATCTGGCGTATGCACATTATCCTCCGCAGCACCTATAAAACACCAATCGATCGCATAAGGAGAAAACTGAACCTCACGCCCATCACTACCTCCATACTCCTCTACTTCAAGCTGAAAGGGAATTCCACTTTCTTTAGCCAGCTTAATGATTTTATCAATAAACTTTTTCCTTGGAATATATTTGTCACGTATAGATATCACAACTCCATTATGAAACTGAACACCTTCAGTAATCCAGGTTATATCTGCTATTAGTGCTTGTTTAATGGGAGAGGTCTCTTGTATAAATTTCAGCAAAAACGGCATACTTCCGCCACCATGTTCTTCATAGGTAGAAAAAACAACCCAGCCATCACTGATAGTTTCGCAAAGTTTTAGGGCAGAATACAATCCTAATCTATTATCCAAATAGGCTGCTTGAATAAATTCATCATCAATTCTAATGTTTTGAGAGAAAGAAAGTCGAGTACCAGGATCTATACCTCGTGGAAAATCATGAGATATGTCATGTTCAGTGCCAACCAATTTACACTTCACTTCCCCCATCGAGTCAGATCCTTCTAGATTTGTTCCTGGAATAATCTCTGGCCCTCCTACACTAATCAACTGATTACCATACCGTACCATAAATCCAATGGTGTCCATATGTGCAAAAACAGCAGTTCTAGGCTTTCCAAATTTGAGTAAAATACAATCATGGAAATCCTCTCCAGAATAGATTATTGGCAAAACATTCCAATTATTCTTTCGTTGGTCTATATATTGCAAAAGAAAATCGGACGTTATAGATTCATCACCCGAAACGCCACTTTGTTTGAGGATTTCTAATAAAATTTTCATTTTGGCATAAATTATGTTAATATTTCATTACTAAATTTGAAAAAAGTTAGAAATTATTTTTTTACCGGAATAGGGTTTAAAATAATTCAGCTAGATTTGTAGTAAATAAAAAGTTTATAAATTTGTATTCACATCAATCAACACTTAAAATTTGAACAAAAATTTTTTGTTATGAAAAAACTAATACTATCAACAGTAATTGCAGGCGCTTTGGCATTCGGAGCAAACGCACAGGAATTCGACAAGTTCTCCCTAGAATTGGGCGGAGGTTTTAACAAACCTATGGCACCACTTACTCCGGGATATCTTTCTCCATCCTTAAACCTTGGTCACATCGAAGTAGGCGCTAGGTACATGTTCAACGAAAAATTCGGTTTGAAGCTGGATTACGGTTTTGGCTCTATGAAGGAGGCTGGGCACGATGATGCTGCTACAGGTTCTTTTGACACCAAGTACTTTCGCTTGAATCTACAAGGAGTTGCAAACCTTGGTCGAATCATGAACTTCGAATCATTCTCTAGATCATTTGGCCTATTAGGTCATGCTGGTGCTGGTATCGGAGCTGTGAAACCTCAGGAAAATCTTTACGCTGATTACACTGATGACGTTTATAACTTCATCGTTGGTGTCACGCCGCAGTTGAAGCTAGGTAAAAGTATCGCTTTAGTAGGTGATATTAGTACTGTCATCAACGGTCGTCAGTCTGTAACTTGGGATGGTGCTTCTGCTATCGGACCTAATGATCCTGGATTCTTCGGAGCTAACAGTAATTGGTGGACAGGTTCTATTGGACTTCAATTTTACCTAGGTAAGAATGAGGAGCATGCAGATTGGTTCATCGCAGCTGACAAATATGCTACTAAAGAAGAGCTTGCTACTCAGATCAACGGTATCAAAGATATGTTGAAAGATTCTGATGGCGATGGTGTTCCAGATTACTTGGACAAAGAGCCTAACACTCCAGCTGGAGCAAGAGTTGATTCTCATGGTGGAACTATGGATTCTGACGGTGACGGTACTCCTGATCACATGGATAAGTGTCCATTCCTTCCTGGCCCAGCATCTACTAACGGATGTCCAGTTGAAGAAGTAAAAGAGCAACTTGATTTCTTCAAGAAAGCTATCAATGACGGTTATGTTAACGTTTACTATGCATTCGATAGCGCTAAGCCGCTTGGATACTCTACTAGCGCTGCTAGCTATGTATCTAACTTCTTGAAAAAGAATCCAGGAGTAAGTGTTGAAATCAAAGGATATGCTGATGAATTAGGCCCAGAAGATTACAACATGAAACTTTCTGAGAGAAGAGCTAAGTCTGTATATGATCTAATCGTTGCTTCTGGTGTAGATGCTTCTAGATTATCTTACAAAGGATATGGCGAAGACACTAGCGTAGACAAATCGTCTGCTGATGCTAGACAAATGGCAAGAAGAGCTAGCTTCGAAGTGAAGTAATTAGCCTCCAAACTATACTAAAAGAGCTCGATATTCTATCGAGCTCTTTTTATTTCTAGCCTATTCTACTTAATTATCAATTAGAATTGTCATACGATCCTAAACTGTGAGGATCAATGAGAAACAAACACAGAATACAAATCATGCAGCCACTGAAAAAGTGGCTTTTTTTGTGGACTAACTCCACTCAAGATTATTAAAAAAACATCTAGAGCTAACCATAGCTCATAAGGCTGCCGACCCAAACACATGGCAATCTCATTGGAATTCATAAGGAATAAAGCAGCAGAATGAGGTTTTATACTCCACTAGTAAATGCTTATACCCTCTTCAACTGAAAACATACTGGAGCTATGGCTTATTCCTTCTTCTCTAAAATCCGAATGTTTACTCAGACTATGAAGCCAAAGTATTTGTTAGTCATAAAAAATTCGCCAAAATCAATCCTCACTCACATTGAGATAAGAATACCCCATCTGATCAAGGGTAATAAAAGTGGTCTTGGCAGAAATAGCCATTTTGACCATAGGAGTGATATTCCCAGCATTGAGCGTATAAAAACCCATACTTTGGCCACATACATAAAACTTGACACCAACCTCTTCTAATGCTTTTATCGCTACAATATTTGGGTTACTTAAACCATATTTTTGTTGATAGTCTTCGTCAGTAAGGATTGCTTGTACTAATCCACCATGGATTACTGCTGCCAATTGAATTTTTTCAGCCGGCACTCCATTGGCAATATTCAGATTGTAGGTACGGGCAACCTCCAAAATGGCCGGATGAATAGCTGTAGAATCATTAATTTTCCCATAGAGATCTATTGCTACTTTATAATCCAAGGTCGGATCATAGCGCATTACTGGATCTTCAACAGACATTACTCCTATCCAAGGGTGGAAATCTAGCGCGGGATAAGTGATTCGTTCTTTGATATGAGCAGGCATAGAACCTTGAGCATAAATATTAGTCAAAGTCAGCGTGCTCAAAAGCAATAAGGAAAAGCAAAACAGTTTCATAATATTTTGATTTAAAGAGTATTACGAAAAGTATAACTATTTGTAACAAAACCAAAATCAAATAAAATTTGCTCAAAAATATCGACATAATTCGCTTCAGTTTACCCGAAAATAATTCCACCCTTTGCCGATTTTGGGATGCTTTTTAAGAGTATTTTTGATGGAATACTTAAGAAAAGGAATGCCAGTTTCTCTCAATTTCTAAATCTAATTTTTGAAATGATTCTACCAATTATTCTATTGGTTCTAGGGCTACTAATGCTTGTAAAAGGAGCGGATTGGTTAGTTGATGGAGCGTCAGTTTTGGCAAAAAAACATAATATTTCGGACCTGGCTATTGGACTGACAATAGTCGCATTTGGAACATCTGCACCTGAATTAGTTGTTAATTCGGTGGCTTCCATGGGTGGCTACCCGGATATAGTATTTGGCAATGTAATCGGTTCAAATAATTTCAATCTGTACATTATCTTAGGCATTGCAGGACTGATTATGCCACTTTCAGTACAATCAAGCTCGGTTTGGAAAGAAATCCCACTTTCATTCCTAGCCGTCATTATCTTACTATTACTGACAAATAATTTTTTCCTCCAGGAGTCAACCGGACTTTCAGCAATGGACGGAGCCATTCTCCTTATGTTTTTTGGAGCTTTCCTCTTTTATGTATTTACCCAGCTAAAGTCCGAACCTGACAATAATGATATCATCCTAAAAAAATACAGTACCCCAAAGATCTGGGGTTTGATTTTAACTGGTCTGGCAGGGCTTGTTTTTGGAGGTAAACTAGTGGTAGATACTGCGGTGACAATGGCTCAAACTCTTGGAATTAGTGAGAAAATTATAGGCCTTACCATCGTTGCAGCAGGAACTTCTTTACCTGAATTGGCAACTTCTGTGGTAGCTTCCATAAAAAAGAATAATGATATCGCAATTGGGAATATCATTGGCTCTAACATATTCAATATCTTTCTCATTCTAGGCCTTAGCTCTCTAATCAATCCACTTGAATATACAGTCACGTTCAATACTGATCTTTATATACTTGGGGCAGGAACGATTTTCTTATTCATCGCGATGTTTACTGGTGTACGCAAAAAACTAGATCGTTGGGAAGCTGCGCTACTATTAGTGTTCTATTTGGGCTATACCGCATATTTGGTAAGTAAAGAAATGTGATTTCCAGTACAAATTTATAAACTATGCATCTAGATCAACTTTCTGAATTTGTATTGCCGATCGAGAATCCGGTGAGCAAATTCCTGTTGATTTTATTGATCATTTTATTGGCTCCGATTGCGCTTAACAGACTAAAAATCCCCCCACTTCTTGGCTTAATCATCGCTGGTGCCATCGTAGGCCCGACAGGGCTTAACTTAATTGAACGGGATAGTGGGATCATCCTATCTGGAACGGCTGGGATGCTATACATTATGTTTTTGGCAGGTTTAGAGATTGATCTCGTAGATTTTCGGAAAAACAGTAAGAAAAGCATGGTTTTCGGAATGTATACTTTCCTGATCCCTATGATTTTGGGTATGATTGCGGGATTATATCTTCTGAATATGAGCATGCTTACCTCTACTTTGCTTGCTAGCATGTTTGCTTCCCATACCCTGATTGCCTACCCAATGATCTCTAAGTTGGGTATTTCAAAAAATAGAGCCGTCAACATCACCGTGGGCGGCACACTCATTACAGACACACTCGCTTTACTGGTTCTTGCCATAGTCGTGGAAGTTACTAAAGGGGATGTAAATGCCCTTTTTTGGATGAAACTAGTAGTTTCACTTACGGTATTCACTTGCATCGTATTATTTCTTGTACCCCCAATCGCACGCTGGTTTTTGAAGAAATACGATGATAATGTCTCCCAATATGTATTCTGTCTAGTATTGGTATTCCTGGGAGCGGCTATGGCTGAGCTAGCTGGAGTAGAACCTATCATAGGTGCATTCCTAGTAGGATTGGCTGTAAATCCGCTAATATCTCATGCATCTCCCTTGATGAATAGAATTGAGTTTGTTGGTAATGCGATTTTCATACCTTTTTTCCTGATAGGCGTTGGGATGCTGGTTGATTTCACTGCATTTATCAATGGCTGGGAGACAATAATTGTAGCAATTGTCATGACAGTAGTGGCCACTCTCGCCAAGTATCTCGCAGCTTTGGCCACACAGAAAACATATGGTTTCACCAAAGATGAACGAAAAGTAATTTTCGGTTTGAGCAACGCACAGGCTGCGGCAACTTTGGCAGCGGTGACAGTTGGCTACAAAATTATTCTAGGAACTGACGAAAACGGGGACCCAATACGACTCCTATCGGAATACGTACTCAATGGCACTATCATTATGATTTTGGTAACCTGTACTATTGCATCCATTGAAGCTCAAAAGGCTGCCAAACGGATCTTATTGGCAGATTCACCACTTGATAATGATATGATCGAAGAATCGCCGGAGCGCATACTCATACCCGTGAGAAATCAGGAAACATCTGACGAATTGATTCATCTAAGTATTATGCTGAAATCAGCCCAGAAACAGTCAAACCTATACGCCCTTAGTATTATTAATCCAGAAGAGGAAGATAGCAATGCGGAAATGAAAGCTCAAAAAACCCTTAAACAAGCTAGTAAATCCGCCAGTTCAACCGATCACTTCCTGTATGAGCTCCTTCGATATGATACGAATATCGAGCACGGAATTTCAAATGTAATTCACGAAAACAAAATAACAGATCTAGTCCTCGGACTCCACGAAAAATCAGAGTTAGACGACAGTTTTCTAGGAAATCTTACGGAAGGACTTCTTAGCAAGTGCAATACAACAACCTTCATATATAAGCCACATCAACCTTTTGACACGCATAAACGTCACCTAGTCTTCATTCCGCCTCAGGCAGAAAAGGAGCTTGGATTTCCGTTTTGGCTAGTCAAAGTTTGGAATATTGCCCAAAATTCCGGTGTGAAAATGATCTTTTATACCTCCGAAGAAACCAAAGAATACCTCAGTGAAATTCTTCGAAATAATCCGATTCGTGTAGATTTCAGACCATTCCCAGACTGGGATGAGCTTGATAAGCTGAACTTTATACTCAAGCCTGACGACAATCTAATTATAATCCTCAGTAGACGCGGAGAGGCCTCCTATCACCCTCGTTTTGAGCGAGTTCCTCATTTGATAAACATGTGGTTGAAAAATCACAGCTTTATCCTCATCTATCCAAATCAACCAAAATTGATGGGGATGCCGCCAAGGAATATGCTGCATGGATCTTTGATCGGACCAATTGAGCGATTGGATTGGATAGGCAAAACAGTTTCCAAACTTTTGAAAAGAAAATAGCCTTTCCATCTTCTATAAGATTGTTTTCTATTCGTACGCAAAAATCCACCTTTGATCATTTATTAACTGCTTTTTCGGTGAAATCGAAATATCTTTTCATGATTTTAACCCCAAACAAGATTTGCTTCGGGATTAATTTCCCCAAACCTATAACCTAAGCTACCACTGATGCATATTTTCACCCGAAGCTTTTTCAGCAAGCTTGCTTTCCTACTATTTTTCAGCATGCTTTCCTGCTTTCAGCTTTTAGCTCAGCAATCACCAAGAAAAGGATCATTTGTTACTGGCAATGTCCTCGATATTGGCTCTAATTCTCCACTGCCTTTTGCCTCGATCGGAATTTACACCAGTGCTGACAGCCTTATTTCAGGAGGCCTAACAGATGATGAGGGGAAGTTCCAAATTGATGTCCCTATTGGCCAATTTTATGCTTTGGTGGAATTCATGGGCTATGAACCCTTCCAAACTGATCCATTTACAACTTCCAAAGAAGCTCCTTCCTATGATCTAGGTCAAATCAATATGAAAACCTCTGCAAGTGATTTAGACGAGGTAGTCGTACAAGGTGAAAAAACTATCATGGAGCTTTCGTTGGATAAGAGGATTTTCAACGTGGGAAAAGACCTGGCAAATGCAGGTGGAAATGCAAGTGATATCCTAATGAATCTTCCCTCTATAGCAGTGGATACGGAAGGAAATGTTCGATTACGCGGTTCTGCTAATGTCAGAATTCTTATCGATGGCAAGCCTTCAGGCTTGGTGAGTTTCAAAGGAAGTGCAGGTCTCCGGCAATTGCCCGCCAATATGATCGAGCGTGTAGAAGTAATCACCAATCCATCTGCACGCTATGAGGCGGAAGGGATGGCAGGTGTAATCAATATCATCCTGAAAAAGGATAATAATCAAGGCTTTAATGGCTCTTTTGAAGTAGTGGGCGGAGTTCCTACCAACTTAGGATTTACAGCCAATTTGAATTATAGACACAAGAAAATCAATTGGTTTATCAATTACGGGCTAACACATCGTAGATCTCCAAACGTGAATGAACTCTATCAGGAAACTTATGGAGTAGACACCACATTTATCCTAAACCAAAACAATGAAGGGGAAGTAAAAAGCCTAAACAATAACATTCGCGGTGGTTTAGATTACTACTTCAGTGAAAGTAGCATACTTACGCTATCCTATCTCTGGAGAAGAAGTGACGCACACAGAATTACCGATATTCGCTACGAAGATTCTTATAACACCTCAGACAATCTCCAGAGCTATACCTTGAGGAGACAGGATGAAACAGAGGAGGAGCCAAATTCTGAGATTTCGATGAATTACAAGAAAACATTCGAAAGAGAAGGTCATGAGCTGACAGGCACCTTGACTTACCTGAATTACTGGGAAAATTCTGATCAGCTATTTACCCAGTCAAGTTTTACTCCAGAAGGACAACCCATAGAGGGTTCATCTGTAGTTCAAACTTCACTGAATGACGAATATGAAAATCAGTATTTGGCGATGTTGGATTATGTACAGCCTTTTGGAAAGGAAGGGAAATTTGAATCAGGATTCAGAACTAGTTTCCGTGAGATGAAAAATGACTACCTCGTGATGCAGGAAGATGAGAATGGTGACTTTGATCCAATCCCAGGCCTGGACAACATCTTCCTATATGATGAAAATATACTGGCAGTGTATGGAATAATAGGAAATACTTCCAAAAAATGGAGCTATCAGGGCGGTATTCGCGTGGAATACACGGATGTAAAAACCACATTAGTAGAAACCGACGAAGTCAATCCTAGAAAATACACCAACCTATTCCCTAGCGCTCATTTGACTTATAATATCAGCCAAGAAAATGCTTTTCAGTTAAGTTATAGTAGGCGTGTAAGAAGACCTGTTTACAATGATTTGAGCCCATATGTGACTCTTTCAGATTCAAGAAATTTTTTCTCGGGAAATCCGGATTTGAATCCTGTGTATACCAATGCTTTTGAACTAGGGCACATCAAGTATTTTGACAAAGGAACCCTTTTCACTACTATCTATTATAGGAACACAGTTGACAAAATCGAAAGACTTCGCTCAGTAAATGATGAGGGATTTTCTAGAACATTACCCTATAATTTGAACGGTGAAAATTCATTTGGAGTAGAAATCAGCAGTGATTATCAATTGTACGACTGGTGGAAACTAGACTTTAATGTCAACTTCTTTCATGCAGATATCGATGGGACTAACATCCAGAATGGGTACGAAACGAAGACAACTTCTTGGCTTTTCCGTCAGACTTCCAGATTCACAATAGCAGATGGATTTGATATACAAATACGAGCAAACTACGATGCCAAGCAGAAAACGGTTCAAGGATATAGAAAAGGAATTTTCTACATGGATCTTTCAGCCAGCAAAAGTGTATTATACGACAGAGGTACTTTGGTTTTCAATGTTACAGACATTTTCAATTCACGACGCAATAGATTTATCAATGAAGGTGTAAATTTCTTTACCGAAGGAAACTCCCAATACCAAAGGCGACAGTTTATCCTGACTTTGAGCTACAGATTAAAACAATAAAGTTCTACCAGAACTTTTATTAACTAGCTCAAGGGTTTGTCAATTTTTTATTGAACCTTCTAATTGACAAAGCCTTGCAAAAGTATTTACCTGATGTGGCCCCATGCGTAAACTAACTTTATTTTTTATTCTAACTCTAGTCCACCTGACATCAGTCCATGCTCAGAAAATCAACGATTCATATCGCCTAAATATCCAAAAAGCAAGCTCCGAGATTCTGATTGACGGAGCATTGGATGAGCAAGCCTGGCTGGATGCTGAGGTTGCTACAGATTTTTATATGATTACTCCGATGGATACTAGCTATGCGAAGGTGAGAACAGATGTAAGAATGACCTATGATGAAGAGAATCTTTACTTGCTGGTTGAGAATTTTCATGCTGTCGAAGGCCCTTATATGGTGGAATCACTACGACGGGATTTCAACTTTGGAAAAAATGATAACTTCCTACTTTTCATGGATCCTTTCGATGATCAGACGAATGGGTTTTCCTTTGGTGCCAATGCCGCAGGGGCCCAATGGGACGGCATCATGTACAATGGAGGCAGTGTGGATCTTAGCTGGGATAACAAGTGGACTTCCAAAGTCACCAATTACGATGATCGATGGGTTTTTGAAGCTAAAATTCCTTTTAAATCCATCCGATACAAAAAAGGTATTACTGAATGGGGAATCAATTTTTCCAGACTAGACCTGAAAACTACAGAGAAATCTGGCTGGGCACCCGTGCCTCGTCAATTCCCTTCCGCCTCTTTAGCGTATACAGGAATACTCGTGTGGGATCAAGCTCCTCCACAAACTGGGGCCAACATCTCAGTCATCCCCTATGCACTTGGAGGATTTCGACAAAATAGGTTTGAAGGAGAAGAGCCTATGTATCGAAAAGAAATTGGAGGTGACGTTAAAATCGGTTTAACTTCCTCTTTAAACTTGGATTTAACTGTCAATCCAGATTTTTCTCAAGTGGAAGTGGATCGACAAGTGACAAATCTGGATCGCTTTGAATTGTTTTTCCCAGAGCGCAGACAGTTTTTCCTAGAAAACGGAGACCTATTTGCCAGTTTTGGATATGAAAGGATAAGACCATTCTTTTCCAGAAGAATCGGCTTGAATGCGCCGATTCAATTTGGAGCTAGACTAAGTGGAAAAATCAACAAAAACTGGCGTGTCGGTGCGATGAATATGCAAACCGGAAAAGTGGAAGAAGAGGCACTTCCCTCTCAGAACTTCACTGTCTTGGCAGTCCAGAGGAGAGTAGGCTCCAGATCCAATATCGGTGCCATATTCGTCAATAAACAGGCGCTGAATTATAACCCAGATCCAAATTCTGATAAGCCAATCTATTCACAATTCAATAGAAATCTAGGACTGGAATATAACCTCGCCACATCCAACAACCTATGGACGGGGAAGGTGATGGGTTTGAAAAGCTTTGGTCCGGACAATTCCGATCAAGGCTTCGTCCAGGCGGCAAACCTCAAATACACCTCTGGCAATCTCACCTGGGAATGGCAGCATGAATATGTCTCGGAAAGCTATACTGCTGAAGTGGGTTACGTACCTCGAAATGGTTATTTCAAAATAAATCCAACAATAGGATATCGTTGGTTTCCGAAAAGCGAGAAAATCCTCAGCCATGGCCCCGATATAAGCAGCACTTCCTACTGGAACAAATCTGGGGAATACACCGACAACACGAGCTTCATTGCCTATAATGTAAAGTGGCGAAGCCAAAGTACTTTTCTGCTTTGGACAGCCTATGATTATGTCATGCTGCAGCGTCCATTCGACCCTACGAATTACAGCGGAGAAACCTTACCCGCTGGCTCACAACACAAATGGTTTGCTTGGGGCACAGAATACACGTCCAAACCGCAGAGTATTTTAACCTATGCCTTCTCTACGAGAATGGGTGGATACTACGCCGATGGAGATCGATATAATGTGACTGCTGAGCTCGGCTACAGGTTCCAGCCCTATGTGAGTATCACCATGTCTGCCAATTACAATCGAATCATCCTGCCAGAACCTTGGTACACCAATACCTTTTGGCTTATTGGCCCTAGAGTCGATGTCACGATGACAAACACTTTATTTTTCACAGCTTTTGTCCAATACAATGAGCAAATCGAAAACATCAATCTAAATACTCGCTTTCAGTGGAGATTTAAGCCTGCATCTGATTTGTTTTTGGTTTACACAGACAATTACCTCCCCGCCCCTTTTTACACCAAAAACCGCTCACTAGTATTGAAGTTTACCTATTGGTGGAATCTTTAACGAATCAACTAGGCTGATATTAACCTATCTTACTATTCGTTTGATTTCAAAAGATTAATCTGGATATATTCTTTTATTTTAGAAATCAAATTTGCCAACAATCCGAATTATGCGATCTCCTTTTCGATTACTCTTTTCAATATTACTCTTCACCCTTTTCACAGGAACTCTTCTTGCTCAGGACCTTAGGCTTTTAGATTTGGACAGAATCTATAATTCAAGAGAATTTGTCCAAGAAAGGCTCCAACCAATCCAATGGATCGAAAATGGAGCAGCTTATGTCACCGTAGAAAAAGGTAATGAACTGGCGAGATGGGATTCTAAAACCTTAGAGAAAAGTGTTTTTGTACCTGGGTCTGCTTTGCAAAGTGCTGGTAAAGCCATTTCAATTCAATCATTCTCACTGTCGGACGATGGGACAAAGGTTCTAATTTTCACGAACTCCAGTCGAGTCTGGAGGTCAAACACCAAAGGTGATTATTGGGTTTACGACCTTACCTCCAAAGAACTAAGGCAGCTTGGAAGCAAATTCGAAGCTTCTTCACTGATGTTTGCAAAATTCTCCGCGGATAATGAATATGTAGCCTATGTGCAAAAATTCAATTTGTACAAGGAAAATTTCAAAACTGGAGAAATCACGCAGCTCACATCTGACGGTACAGGCGAGATCATCAATGGAACATTTGACTGGGCTTACGAAGAAGAATTTGGAAAGCGCGACGGTTTTTCGTGGAGCCCAGATGCAGCACACATTGCATTTTGGCAGATCGACGCTTCCAAAATCAGGACTTTCTACATGATCAACTATACGGACTCTGTCTATTCCAGACCTATCCCATTACAATACCCAAAAGTAGGTCAGGAACCCGCTGGAGCCAAAATAGGCCTGATCGACTTGGCTACGCAAAAAACTAACTGGATTCCGATTCCGGGAGGAGAAACTGAAAATTACCTTCCAGGAATGCAGTGGATCAATGCAGATTTACTACTTATCCAACAGATGAATCGTAAGCAAAATCTTTTGACCATCTGGACCTACCAGCCTTCATCTGCTGAGCTGAATAAAATCTATACCGAATCAGAGGAAACCTGGGTGGATTTGGCCTATCCAGATCTTTCCAAAAACGGCTGGAGCGACAACAGCTTACCCTTAGTTGATAATGGAACAGCCTTTTTAAGAATGACCGAAAAGAATGCCTGGAGACATATTTATAAAATTGATATCGCCACAGGCAATAAAACCTTGATTACTCCAGGAGAATTTGATGTAGCATCCTTTGGCGGGGTTACAGACAAGGAAGTGTACTTTATCGCCTCTCCTGATAATGCGACTCAGCGGTACCTCTATGCGATCGACTTGGCAGGAAAAGGAGAACTACGCAGAGTAACACCTGAAGCATTTGAAGGTGTTAATACCTACGATATCGCCCCGAATGGCCAGGTTGCAATCCATACTAATCAAAGCACCAAGAATCCTTCTACAGTGCGACTAATCAGTCTCCCAAAACATACAGTTATCAAAAATCTGGTTGAAAACACTTACTATACTCAAAAGCTAGCTTCACTTAATACACCTGAAATAAAATTTACCACTGTAACTACCCCAGAAGGAGTTACGATGGATGCTCGTGTGATTTACCCAATTGATTTTGATGAATCAAAAAAGTATCCAGTGCTTTTCCATGTATATGGAGAACCTTGGAGTACGGTCAGCACCGACACACAAGTTGGGCTTTACAATATCATGCTGGCGCAAAAAGGCTACTTCATCATCGATATGGATAATCGCGGTACCCCAACTTTGAAGGGAAGCGCTTGGAGAAAAAGCATTTACAGAAAAATCGGTGTTATCAATGCGCAGGATCAGGGTTTGGCGGCAAAGGAATTACTGAAACTACCTTATTTGGATGAAGGCAGAGTAGCTGTCTGGGGCTGGAGTGGTGGTGGTTCGATGACACTAAACCTGATGTTCAAATTCCCTGAAGTCTATCAAACTGGAATGTCTGTAGCTGCAGTATCTAATCAGCTAATCTATGACAACATCTATCAGGAACGCTACATGGGTTTGCCGCAGGAAAATATGGAGGACTTTGTAAAAGGATCCCCTATCACATATGCTAAAAACTTAGAAGGAAACCTATTGATCGTGCATGGCACAGGCGATGACAATGTCCACTACCAAGGTGCCGAAATGCTAATGAATGAACTGATCAAGCACAACAAACAATTTCAGATGATGCCCTACCCAAATCGTTCTCATGGAATCTCTGAAGGTGCTGGCACTAGTCTGCATTTATATACTTTGTTGACAAACTACCTAATGACTCATACTCCAGTGAATTAATTATCAATTAATTAGGAATAACAAACTATTTTATTTTTCTTACTATTAAAAATTAGTAGATCTATGAAAAATACATTGATTGATTCGCACAAACGTAATTTGAGGAGGATAAATATTGGGGTGGTATTTGCCTTTTGTTTATTCCTTGGAGGTTTAGCTTTCTCTATCACAAAGCTTACCGCTGCTCCTGAAACAGTACAACTCGTAGGCGAAAAAACTGTCAAGGGTCTCATTCTTTCTCCAGATAAGAAACCCATTCCAGGCGCTGTCATCCTCGTCAAAGAGACAACCACTGGAACCGTTACTGATATAGAAGGTAATTTTTGGTTGGATTTGGAAAATTTTAATCAAGAGACTATAACCTTAAAAATCTCTATGATTGATTACGAATCCAAGGAGATAATGGTAAACACCAAGAAACTACCCAAGGACTTGGGTAAAATCACCTTAAAAAAGGAAGCTAAATAAGTTATTGTTCAATCGACTTAGCTTCAAATACTATAATTTCTCCTGACTCGATTTCGAAATTAAGTTCAATTGGATTGCAGCATACTTCGCAGTCTTCGATGTACTGCTGGGAAGAAATTGACGGATCAATCAGCATAGATATTTCTGCCAAACAGTATGGACATTGGAAGTAGTGCTCAAGCATTTTTCAAGGTAATCAAATAGACAATATTCTTCAACTGACGGTAGTTGCATTAATTGCGTCATCCTACTGACGGTATTAACGTTAATTCAGTCAGTCTAAAAGCAATTTCCCTCAATCTCAATAGTTGCTATTGCTAAAAATCAGATCTGGATATTTGCGCCCTCTGTGAAGTCCTCCGTGCCCACCGTGGCAAAAAATTTTCCACAAAAAAAACCTCGAAGCACATTCGCTCCGAGGTTTTAACTCTAACCATCAACCTAAATTACACTTCTATTTCTGTCCCTACATTTTTGAAATAAACCTGATTGTCAGCGTCCAGATCTACCATCACTGCAGAATCATTTTTTATATATCCTGATAATATTTGTTTCGAAAGCTCATTCAAAACCAATCGCTGCATAGTACGCTTCAGCGGCCTAGCTCCGAAATTCGCATCAAAGCCAACTTCTCCTAAGTAATCCAAAACCTCTTTACTAGCCTCGATTTCAATCCCGGATTCAGACAATCTATTCTGAATTTCCTTCCACTGGATGTCCACGATCTTACGAATGATCTGCTTGTTGAGCGGCTCAAACATAATCGTCTCGTCAATTCTATTCAAGAATTCAGGTCTTACTGACTTTTTCAAAAGCTCGTAAACTTCCTTCTTGGTTTTATCAAGAATCTCATCTTTGTTCCATTCTTCCATCTCAGCAAAGCGCTCTTGGATCAAATGCGAACCAATATTCGTAGTCAGAATGATAATCGTGTTTTTAAAATTAGCTACACGACCTTTGTTGTCCGTCAATCTACCATCATCCAAGACTTGCAAGAGAATATTGAACACATCAGGATGAGCCTTTTCGATCTCATCCAACAAGATCACAGAGTATGGCTTTCTACGAACTGCTTCTGTCAACTGTCCACCTTCATCATACCCTACATAGCCTGGAGGTGCTCCTACCAAACGACTGACCGCATGTCTCTCCTGATATTCTGACATATCAATTCGAACCATGGAGTTCTCATCATTGAAGAGATATTCTGCCAAAGCTTTCGCCAGCTCGGTTTTACCCACGCCAGTAGTTCCCATGAAGATAAAGCTACCAATCGGACGCTTTGGATCCTGCAATCCAGCTCGACTTCGGCGCACAGCATCGGACAAAGCAGTAATCGCTTCCTTCTGTCCAGCCACTCGATGCCCAAGCTCCAGCTCCAAATGCAGTAACTTTTCACGTTCAGACTGGATCATTTTATTCATCGGTATTCCCGTCCATTTAGACACTACCGCAGCGATATCTTCCTGATCAACTTCCTCTTTCAGCAATGGAGAACCCGCTTGCATCTCTGCCAACTGAGTCTTGAAGGACTCTAAATTCTTCTCCGCTTCAACGATTTTACCATATCTGATTTCAGCTACTTTTCCGAAATCGCCAGCCCGTTCAGCCTGCTCAGCTTCAAGCTTATAATTATCTATCCGCTCTTTTTCACGCTGTATCCCTGTGATCACAGCTTTCTCACTTTCCCATTTGGCTTTTACACTATCTCTCTTTTCAGCAAGTTCTGCCAGCTCTTTGCTTAGAACCGTCTCTTTATCATGGTTCTTCTCTCTTCGAATAGCTTCACGCTCAATCTCCAACTGCATGATTCGACGATTCAATTCATCCAATTCCTGAGGCAGAGAATCTATTTCCATTCTCAATTTTGCACCGGCTTCATCCATCAAATCAATCGCCTTATCTGGCAAGAACCGATCTGAAATGTATCGCTGAGAAAGCTCAACAGCTGCGATTACCGCATCATCCTTGATACGGACACCGTGGTGCAATTCATATTTATCTTTAATTCCTCTCAGGATCGAAATCGCATCCGCTGCATCTGGCTCGTCGACAATTACTGCTTGGAACCTACGCTCAAGCGCCTTGTCTTTTTCAATATATTTCTGGTATTCCTTCAGCGTGGTCGCTCCGATCGCATGCAGTTCTCCTCTTGCCAAAGCAGGTTTCAGTAAGTTTGCCGCATCCATTGCTCCTTCTCCGCCCCCACCAGCGCCAATCAACGTATGTATCTCATCGATAAAGAGTATAATCTCACCTTCCGCATCGGTCACTTCTTTGATAACTGCTTTCAATCGCTCCTCAAACTCACCTTTATATTTGGCTCCTGCGACAAGCAAACCCATATCCAAAGAAATCAAAGTCTTGGTTTTAAGATTTTCCGGAACGTCTCCAGACACAATTCTCTGGGCCAGGCCTTCGACAATTGCGGTCTTACCAACACCTGGTTCGCCAAGTAGAATCGGATTGTTTTTGGTCCTACGTGCTAAGATCTGAAGCACTCGCCTGATCTCCTCATCGCGGCCAATCACAGGGTCTATCTTGCCCTTCTTAGCCATTTCATTCAGGTTCTTAGAGTATTTCTCCAGTGCCTGATATTTACTTTCTGCGTTTGGATCGGTCACTTTATTTCCTTTTCTAAGTTCCTTGATAGCTTCGATCAAAGGCTTTTCAGCAATACCCTGATCTTTCAATAGTTGAGATGTAGCATCACCAGCAGCCAAAATCGCTAGTACCAAATGCTCAATCGCAACGTATTCATCACCAAAAGTCTTAAGATAGTCCTTGGCTTTGGTCAATACCTGATTCGAATAGTTTGACAAATGAGGCTGCTGTCCGCCACTTACTTTTGGCAAGCGCCCCAATTGTTCGTCAAGCTTTTGAGATATGAGTTGCTTATTTGTACCGAGTTTTTTGAACAAAAACTCAGTCACATTTTCATCCTCAGAGATAATTCCTTTCAGCAAATGTGCTGGCTCTATATTCGGCTGTCCTGCCGATGTTGCCAATTCCAAAGCCTTTTGAATCGCCTCCTGAGATTTTATCGTGAATTGTTTAAAGTCCATAGTATGGTTGGTTAATAGTGGTGTCTTAATTCTTCTATTGGAAACGGAGGTTTTAAACTCTTTTCCCATTCTCCACCTTACTATCAAAACTACTTCCACTTACTTTTTTCGGTCATAATGACCGAATAACCTCTATTAATTACGCTAAAGCGGAAAAGTTGACAGAATAATATTCTGATGAGTAAGGTTTTACGACATTTTGCGCATTTGAAATCCCTCGTTTACTTATATTAATCTACACTTTTTAAAACATCTTCTATGAACGAGCTTTTAAATGAAGAGCAGGTACTCCAGCTCATCCACAATATCCGTAACCTGAAAGTAATGTTGGATTCTGATTTGGCAGAAATGTATGGTGTACAGACGAAAGTTTTAAATCAATCCGTCAAAAGAAACCCCTGACAGATTCCCTATAGACTTCATGTTTCAACTTTCTGAAGAAGAGTGGCAAAACTTGAAGTCACAAAATGTGACCTCAAGTTGGGGAGGACGACGAACTCCTCCCTATGTTTTCACAGAGCAAGGAGTAGCGATGTTATCTTCAGTGTTGAATAGTCCGCCAGCTATCCAGGTAAATATCTCTATTATTCGGACTTTCGTCAGGATCAGAGAATGGGCACTTAATTATTCAGAATTACAGGACAAAATCCAGACATTACAAGATGCCGAGTCAAATCAAAACCAGCACATTAATCATATCTATCAAATGATAGAAGAACTATTAAAGCCAAGTCTGGGAGAGAGAGCAAAAATTGGATTTAAAAAATAAACCCTGTTCCACTTTATGAAACAGGGTCTATTTAAAGAGTTATATCAAATGATTATCCCTTTTGGGAAACCGCATAATCCTCTACAGCCTGCCACACTCTGAATACATTTTTGTAACAGATTTTTTCTATCTCTTCTCTACTGTAACCTCTCTTCAATAGCTCTGCAATTAAGTTTGGATACATAGACACATCCTTCAATCCTGTAGGCAAAGAGTCACCAACACCATCAAAATCAGAGCCCAATCCCACATAATCAATCCCTACTAAGTTTTTCACATGATCGATGTGATCTGCTACTCTCTGAACAGTTGGAAATGGATTATTAGCAGCCATATATTCAGAAGCATAAGCTTTGAATGCGGAATCACCACGACTCATATTGTTCTCAGCCATATAGTTCACCAAATGTTCACGAGCTTTCCCAGAACCGGCAGCATAAGCTGAATCAATGAAGGTTCCTCCAAAATTGATCATCATTACACCTCCATTTTTGGCCATAGCCTGAATCAGCTCATCACTCATATTTCTCTCAAAATCTGGAGTGAACTTTCTTACCGAAGAATGTGAAGCAATCACAGGAACTTTGGTGATAGCCAAGGCATCCTTGAAAGTATCATCCGAAACGTGAGACAAATCAACCATGATTCCCACTCGGTTCATCTCAGCTACCACTTTCTCGCCGTACTCACTCAAACCATTGTACAATCTTACTGTATCATAACTACTGTCACCAATCAGATTGGCTTTGCCATGCGTAAGGGTGATATATCGAATACCTCTCTCCTGAAAATAAGCAACATTATTAATATCATCCTCTAAGGCAGATCCATTTTCCATTCCCATAGGAAGTGAAACTTTGCCGGCAGTAAAATTAGTCTCCACATCTGAAGGACTATATGCCATGGCAAATTGATCAGGAAAAGTTTCAGCCAAACGCTCAGTCATCAGAATTAAAGAATCAGCTAAAGCTTTGGAAGAACCAGGCGTCTGCTGAAGACCTGCAGGAATATAGATCGACATAAACGGAGCATCTAATCCGCCTTCCTTGGCTCTAGGGAAATCAAAATTCCCATCAGGAGTGCGAACCGAAACATCCAAAACTTCACGCTGAAGGGTAAATCCGCCTACCTTCATGCGATAAGGTAAATCCACATGTCCATCTACGATGATGGTTTCGTGTGCAATTTCTTTAGCCACCTCCAATCGCTCAGCATCGGAAAGTGTCGTGTAATCTATACTAGCATCTTGCTCTTTTGGTGAGCAGGCTACTGCCAGCGCTGCCAGTAATACCGTATTAAAATATTTTCTCATAAGTTGATGGGTTAAACTAATTCCTAAGATAATTGGATTTTCCTTCTTGGAAGTAAAATAATCCATCAATGGCATTTCTGACAAGAAATTAGCCGATTAATGAAAGATTATAATCCACACAATAAAAAATTTTGACTTACAAAGACAAATCAATTACAATTTTAAACGGCATCACTGGACACTTGCAAAATAAGTGATGGATGTATTTAACAACTCAAATCTGACTTTCATCGCTCAAAACTCTCTCCCTAATCTCTATTTCTTTGACACAAAAGTTCTTTTGTTGTAACTTTTCACATCGAAGAGATATAACAAGCGCAGTAATTATTTACCATCTTCGCTAAAAAACAACCTTTGAAAACCATAAATCTAAACTCATGAACACTAATTTAAAACTTGCTCTTTTTGGCATATCATCCACATTGCTTTTCGCTCAATGTAGTCCGAAAAAAACAGAAGAAACTACCGAAGCGATCACCGTTGAAGAGGTGAAAACACCGACCTTGACTAAAATCTGGGAAACTGACACTACTTTAACCACCAACGAATCGGTATTGTATGATGCCGCTTCAGGCAAACTATATGTTTCAAATATTGAAGGTGATCCTAGAGGAAAAGACGGAAAAGGGTCAATTTCCATTATTGACAAGGATGGCAACGTAGTTAATCAAAACTGGATTACCGGCCTGAATGCGCCTAAAGGTATGGGAATCACCAATGGCAACTTTTATGTAACTGACATCGATCAGCTGGTAGAAGTAAATCTGGAATCAGGGGCAATCAGCAATAAATATCCAATTGAGGGCGCTGGCTTTTTGAATGATCTTGCTACCTATGATGGCAAAGTGTATTTCACAGATATGAATACTGGAAAAGTCCACATGCTTGACGGTGGCAATATCACAACAATAACTGAAGGACATGAATCTATCAATGGTATCGCTATTGCTGAGAATGGAGATCTTTATATGCTAGATAAAGCTGGTCTAAAAATGCTTAACACAGATGGCACATCCAAGATCCTGAACGATAAGGTAACTGGTGGTGATGGCTTGGTCATTCTAGGTGATGGCAATTATGTGGCTTCGCGATGGGCTGGTGAAATCTACTTTGTAAATAGCGATGGAGTAGAAACCTTGCTTTTGGACACCAAAGATGCAGAATCAAATACTGCTGACATTGGTTTCATCCCAGGAGACAACATTGTATTAGTCCCTACTTTTTTCAAAAACAAAGTGGTCGCATACAAATTAGATTATTAGCCCAAGCAACATACAACTTATTCTAAAAGCCTTCTTACGGAGGCTTTTTTTGGCTAATTGAACTGTGAGGACATAAATTTCCTTATATTAATGGACAGGTGATCACCAAAAATTATCAGCTTTCAAAGGTCTCAGGGGGCAAATCTTGATACTTATTGTTAAAAAACTCAACTCTTTGTTCCGCTAAGCAACTGTATGCTGGTTAGTTACGTGAATCTTGAATCATTGATGGGCAGTTTTTATAAGTAATTTGTCCATTTGTGAGTAAATTTGTCCTATCTCAAAACCCTACCGAATTTTTTCAATTCGGGTCTAAATTTATCCATGATGAAATCAGGAGAAATAAATTACGAACTAGAAAAGAACATAGAGGTCATCTCTCAATTGGATGGTCTTGTAAGCGAAGCCGTAGATAATATCCTAGTTGATCCGGACAAATGCTGGCAACCATCAGATTTCCTTCCCGATTTTGGAGATCCCGATATTCATGATCAGATCAAGCAACTTCAGCAAAGATCTGACGGTATCCCAGATACAATATTGACTTCATTAATCGGCAACATGATTACCGAAGAAGCATTACCAAGCTATCAGACATATTTCAATCTCTTGGAAGGAATCAATCCAGAAAGAAGCCTCCTATCTCCTTCAGGATGGGTTAGATGGTCGAAATCTTGGACAGCAGAAGAAAATCGCCACGGAGATCTATTAAATAAGTATTTGTACATGACAGGTAGGGTGGACATGAAAGCTGTAGAGCAGACGATCCACAGATTGCTTATGAATGGATTTGATGCCAATACTGGAGGAGACCCTTATCAGGCGATTGTGTATACTTCCTTTCAGGAGAGAGCTACCAAAGTCTCCCATGTAAATACAGGGAAATTAGCTGATATAGCTGGCGATCCTATTTTAGGAAGAATCTGTAAGCAGATTGCAGGTGATGAAGCCAGGCATGAAAAAGCCTATAAAAGCTTTATGTCAGCCATCTTCGAAATTGATCCAAATGGAGCAATCATTGCTTTTGAAAAGCTTATGAGAAAGCAGATAGTAATGCCTGCAGTTATGATGGGCACTGGAGGTTCTAACCCTTCTTTATTCACCGAATTCTCCGCCATTACTCAAAAAGTAGGAATATATACTGGCTGGGATTATGCCCGAATTATCGAGCATCTAGTTGACCTTTGGAAAATCGAAAGCTTAACTGGACTAAATGACGTCGCAGCTAAAGCACAGGAATACCTAGTAAAACTATCTGATCGATATATGAGATTAGCTGATAGAATGAAAGCTCCTGAAGAGGTGAAATTAGCTTGGCTTAAATAACCCAATACTATATCCATTTCAAATCCTTTCCATCACGGAAAGGATTTTTTGGTTGAACACAATACCCTTATCCTTCGGACATTCTATCTTTATCTAAATTTGTCCCTTCCTATTTAATAAGCCACAAGCCATGCACATGGACAATACTCAATCAGAAAATATATCATTATCCTACCTTCAGCCTTCTGATTACAAAGCTCTCAAGGCTGCCATGATCGAGGCATATAGAAGCATGCCGGGATCATTCTGGGCAGAAAGCCAGATTGAAACCTTGATAACGAAATTTCCAGCAGGCCAGGTTGTTATTAAAATAAATGATCAGCTAGCAGGTTGCGCCCTATCTATAATAGTAGACGATGCTGAACTGGAAGGAGAGCACACTTACAAGGACATCACAACCAACTTCACCTTTGAAAACCACAATGATTCTGGCGACATGCTGTATGGTATTGATGTTTTTATCAAACCGGAATTTCGTGGTCTGAGACTTGGAAGAAGATTATATGATTACCGCAAAGAACTCTGTGAAAAGCTTAATCTAAAGGGAATTGTGTTTGGAGGTAGAATCCCGAATTATCATAAGTATGCTGATCAGATGGGGCCAAAGGAGTATTTGGAAAAGGTGAAGCTCAAGGAAATTTATGATCCAGTATTGAATTTCCAGTTGGCAAATGATTTCCACCCTGCTCGAATTATGAAGAACTATCTGGAAGGAGACTCTGCTTCCAGCGAGTTTGCGGTATTGTTGGAATGGAATAATATTTTCTACGAAAAGCCAAACAAAGAAGCCTCTACCAATAAGACCATTGTTCGCCTTGGATTGATCCAGTGGCAAATGCGTTTGTATGATAATCTGGATGAGCTGATGCAGCAGGCGGAATATTTTATCGATGCTGTTTCTGGCTATCGCTCTGACTTTGCCCTTTTCCCTGAGTTATTCAATGCACCACTGATGGCAGAATTCAATCACCTGAGTGAGGCACAGGCTGTTCGTGGATTGGCAAAATACACCGATGAGATCGTCAAGCGTTTTGGGCAGCTATCAGTTTCGTATAATATCAATATTATCACCGGCTCCATGCCGATGGTCAAAAACGACAAATTGTATAATGTAGGCTATCTATGCAAGCGAGATGGCTCTATTGAATCTTACGAGAAGCTCCATATCTCCCCGCTCGAGGCCAAAGTCTGGGGAATGCAAGGTGGAAATATCCTCAAATCATTCGATACAGATTGCGGCAAAATAGGAATTCTCATCTGCTATGATGTAGAATTCCCTGAACTTAGCAGACTGCTTGCCAATGAAGGAATGGATATTTTGTTTGTCCCATTTCTCACAGATACTCAAAATGGCTATTCCCGTGTCAGAAATTGTGCGATGGCCAGAGCAATCGAAAATGAATGCTATGTCGCCATGGCTGGTTCTGTAGGCAATCTGCCCAAAGTGCATAATATGGATATGCAATACGCACAATCTATGGTGATCACTCCTTGCGATTTCCCCTTCCCAAGTAATGGAATAAAAGCCGAGGCCACTCCAAATAACGAGATGACGTTAATTGCCGACGTGGATATTTCTTTGCTAAGAGAGTTGAATCAATTTGGAAGCGTACAGAACTTGAAAGACCGGAGAACTGACTTATTTGATTTACGGAAAAAGACGACTAGAAAGAAAAAGTCTTAGACGCAGAGAAACATTCAGCGAAAAGCGTATCAATCAGCTATCAATGATATCCTGGGAGACTAATCTATAGATTTCGGCGAAATTCTCGTTGTAGCTTAAAAAGCGATGATGGTCTTCCAGGGTTTCATAATCCTCACGTATAGCTGGGCCAGTTTGCGCGGCTTTAGCTCCTATCTGAAGGCTTTTGGAAATCGTCTCTATAATCAGCGGCTTGAGCATCTCAAAGTCCAATCCCTGCCTACGCATCACCTCCTCAGCAATTCTAATCATATGATTGGAAAAATTACTGGCGAAGACTGCTGCGATATGCATAGCCTTCCTATCCTTTGATCTCACAGTATAAGTCAGCGGCGTCAAACTTTTTGCCAGCTTTTTCAACTTTTGTAAAGTCTCTTCATCGTCAGACTCCAGCAAAAAAGGAACTTCGTCAAATTCAATTTTCCTTCCCTTTGTAAATGATTGCAAAGGATAAAATATGCCCGTGTAAGTCGCTGAACTGTAATTCAAAATATCCAAGGCAACAGACCCCGAAGTATGCACAAGAATACTGTCCTCGGGCAGAATAATCTCATCAGCCACTTCAAGGATTGCCGAATCCTTCACCGCCAAGATAAATATCTCCGCCTCACTCGCCGAAAAGTCCAGATCATCTTTAGGCTCACCTGCGTACACCCGGTCAGTAATATTCTCCGCGCTTTTTAAGGTACGGGCGTAGACTTCCGTAATCACATGACCTGCGTCTTCTAATGCTGGAGCAAGATGCCAAGCGACATTACCTGCACCAATTAAGGCAATTTTAAACTTCATGATGGAAGTAAACTATTTTTCCCCAAAAAGAAAAAGCCACTCGAATCTCTTCGAATGGCCTAAATCAGCAAGGGTACTAATTTTATATATGTAACGCTCTATTATCCGTAGCCGCCAAACAAGCTTCTTTGAAAGCTTCAGTGTAGGTCGGATGCGCATGAGACATTCTTGAGATATCCTCAGCGGATGCTCTGTACTCCATAGCTACCACAGCTTCAGCAATCATATCTGCAGTTCTTGGGCCAATCATGTGCACGCCTAGGATTTCGTCTGTTTCCGCATCTGCTAGTACTTTCACCAATCCATCTGTATCCATGGAAGCTCTCGCACGGCCCGAAGCCATGAACGGGAATTTACCAGTTTTGTATTTGATACCTTTTTCTTTCAGTTGCTCCTCCGTATATCCTACAGCAGCCACTTCTGGCCACGTGTAAACTACACCAGGAATCAGGTTATAATTGATATGTGGCTTTTGACCCAATATAGTCTCAGCAACAAACACACCTTCTTCTTCAGCTTTGTGGGCTAGCATTGCGCCTTTCACCACATCGCCGATTGCATAGATATTTGGCACATTGGTCTGCAAGTGATCATTCACTTCCACTTGACCTCTGTCAGTGATTTTCACACCTGCAGCTTCAGCATTCAAGCCATCCGTGTATGGCTTTCTACCGATAGAAACCAAAACGTAATCGCCTTTCACTTCTATAGTTTCACCTTTGCCGTTTTCAGCTTTGACAGTTACTTCTTTGCCTTTGCTTTCTACAGCGGTCACTTTATGCTTGAGGAAAAATTCAAAACCAATTTTCTTCAAAGACTTCTGAAGTTCTTTGCCCATGGTGCGATCCATAGTAGGAATCAAAGAATCCATAAATTCGATCACAGAAACTTTCGCTCCCAATCTTGCATAGACTGAACCCAACTCCAAACCAATCACTCCACCACCGATTACTACCAAATGCTTCGGAATTTCTTTCAAGTTCAAAGTTTCAGTAGAGGTGATCACACGATCCTTGTCCAGCTTGATAAAAGGCAAAGAAGATGGCTTAGAGCCTGTAGCGATAATGATGTTTTTGCCTTGGATATCTGAAGAAGCACCATCATCCTTAGTGACTTTCACCGTTGTTTTATCCACGAAAGAGCCAACTCCTTGATGAACATCGATCTTGTTCTTTTTCATCAAGTAATTTATCCCGTCAGTATTCTGCTTCACTACATCATCTTTACGGGTAATCATCTGCTTCAAGTCAACTTTCAAATTACTCAACTTAATGCCATGAGTCTCGAAGGTATGCGCAGCATTATGGTAATGCTCTGAGGAATCCAATAATGCCTTAGACGGGATACAACCCACATTCAGGCAAGTCCCTCCAAGGGTAGGGTATTTTTCAACAATGGCGGTTTTCAAGCCAAGCTGCGCACAGCGAATCGCTGCTACATATCCACCTGGGCCAGAACCTATAACTATTACGTCGTACATTTTTTTAGATTTTAGAGTCTAGAACCAAGAGTCAAGACTGTTTAAAATGAGGGCTGAAGTTACTCACCCCCTCGTAAATCGTATATCACAAATCGTAATTCCCTAGACTCCAAACATCAATCGTGTCGGATCTTCAAGCAATTCTTTTACTCTCACTAGGAAGCTTACGGATTCACGACCATCGATGATTCTATGATCATAAGAAAGTGCCAAGTACATCATCGGAAGAATGACAACTTCACCATTCACAGCCATTGGGCGCTGCACGATGTTGTGCATGCCTAGGATAGCTGATTGTGGCGCGTTTATGATTGGGGTTGACATCATTGAACCGAAGATTCCTCCGTTTGTCAATGTAAACGTACCACCAGTCATTTCTTCGATAGAAAGCTTGTTGTCTCTAGCTTTCATTGCCAGTCTAACTACTTCTTTTTCTATCTGATCAAAACTCATTGCTTCAGCATTTCTGATTACCGGAACTACCAATCCTTTCGGAGCAGATACAGCGATAGAAATATCACAGAAATCATTGAAAACCATCTCATTTCCGTCGATTTTAGCATTGACAGATGGCCACTCCTGAAGGGCTACGCAAACTGCTTTGGTGAAGAAAGACATGAAACCAAGTCCTACACCATGCTTTTCTTTGAATTGTTCTTTGAATTTGGATCTCAAGTCCATGATCGGCTTCATGTTCACCTCATTAAATGTGGTCAACATAGCCGTCTCATTTTTCACAGACACCAATCTCCTAGCTACTGTTTTTCTCAAAGAAGACATTTTCTCTCTACGCTCATTTCTAGAACCTGCAACTGGAGCTGGAGCAGCAGCCGCAGCTGGTTTGCTTTCAGCTTTAGCTGGTGCAGGAGCTGATTTCTGAGCTGATTGGGCATCTTCTTTCGTGATTCTACCGTCTTTTCCAGTTCCTTGAACTGACTCTGGAGAAACTCCTTTTTCTGCCAAAATCTTGGAAGCAGCTGGAGAAGCATGCCCAGTAGCATAATTTGAATTTCCTGACGGCGCAGCAGATGCTGGAGCAGTCGAGGATTCAGATGAAGCTGCCGCAGCAGGTTCGCCTTCGGTCACTTCGATCTTACAGATCATTCCACCAATCTCAAGCACATCGCCTTCTTGCGCCACATGACGAAGAATTCCTGATGCTTCTGCAGGCAGTTCAAAAGTGGCTTTATCAGAGTCCACCTCAGCGATGATCTCATCCAACTTCACGTAATCCCCGTCACCTTTCAGCCAATTGGCCAAGGTAACTTCAGTGATCGACTCACCTACGGTAGGAACTACCATATCTTTCACTTCTCCTGTAGCTGTTGCGCCAGAAGATTTTGCTTCAGCAGGTTTCTCCCCATTTTTAGGAGCAACCTCAGCAGCTGGCTCAGACTTGCCTGGAGTTCCAGTTTCGTCAATTTCGCAAATCACAGCTCCGATTTCCAACACATCGCCTTCTTGGGCTTTGATTCTAAGTACACCCGCAGCTTCAGCTGGCAACTCGAAAGTAGCTTTATCGGATTCCAGTTCACATAGGACTTCGTCCATCTGAACTTCATCTCCGTCATTCTTAAACCATTGGCCGATGGTTACTTCCGTGATGGATTCGCCTACAGCTGGGACTTTAATTTCTTTGCTCATAAGTTTTTCTTTTTTTCTCTTTCTAGTCAAAAAGAGAGGAACAAAATGATACGATTATTTTGGATGTCTTTATAAAAAAGAGCTGTGTTTATTTCAATTTAAGGGCTTGAGTAACAATATTCTTTTGCTCTTCCACGTGGACTTTATTGTAACCGGTAGCTGGAGAAGCACTAGCTTTTCGTGCAATCAGCTCCATTGGCAATTCTTTGTAAAGCAATCTCAATATATAATTCCAATAACCCATGTTAGAAGGTTCTTCTTGAACCCAAACAAGTTCGGCTTTTGGATATGCAGCCAAAGCTTCCAGCATTTGCTTTTTAGGGAGTGGATGCAATTGCTCAATTCTAATGATTGCTACATCTTTTACTTTTTCCTTTTCTCTTGCCTCATCTAGATCATAAAAGATTTTGCCTGAACATAGCACCACTCGCTTCACGTCTTTTGCGTTCACCGTAGTATCTGGAAGTACTTCTCTGAATGTACCTGAGGTAAACTCTGAAAGTGGAGAAACAACTTTAGGATGTCTCAAAAGAGACTTAGGCGACATCACGATACATGGCTTTCTGAATTTCCATGCCAACTGTCTTCGCAGCAAATGGAAGAAATTAGAAGGTTCCGTGATGTTTGCCACTATCATATTGTATTCTGCTGAAAGCTGCAAGAAACGCTCCGGACGAGCATTGGAGTGCTCAGGCCCCTGACCTTCGTAGCCATGAGGAAGAAGCATCACCAGGCCATTCATTTTCTGCCACTTGGACTCACCGGAGGAAATAAACTGATCAATCATCGTTTGAGCACCGTTGGCAAAATCACCAAATTGAGCTTCCCAGATGGTCAATGAGTTAGGATTTGCCATCGCATAGCCATATTCAAAACCCAGCACAGCATACTCTGACAATAGCGAATTGTAGATGTAAAAATCACCTTTTCTATCCTTCATTTCCTTTAAGGAATTGTAGGCCTTATTTGTACTGGCATCATGCAATACTGCATGACGGTGAGAGAAGGTGCCTCTCTGCACATCTTGACCAGTTAATCGAACGGTCTTCCCTTCTAATGTCAAGGAACCGTAAGCAAGCAATTCAGCCGCTGCCCAGTTCAAGGTTTTTGACTGGAAGAACATATCCTTACGCTGTTTCAATTGCGCTTCAATCTGCTTAAGTGGTTTAAATCCTTTAGGAATTACCGTAAGCGCTTCTGCTACTTTTTCTATCAGGTCTTGACTAACTCCTGTTTCTGGAGACTGATCAAAATCTTCTGGCTTGGATCTTCTTAAGCTGCTCCACTCCTCTTCGAAGCGTGTTGCCTGATATGGAAGGGGCTTTTCTTTCACTAAATTCAGGCGATCCTGTAGTAGTTGCCTGAACTCCTCATCCATCTGAGAAGCTAATTTCGCCTCGATATCACCACGCTCAGCCAAACGCTTCACGTAGATTTCTCGTGGATTGGGATGCTTAGAAATAATATTATATAATTCTGGCTGAGTGAATTTAGGCTCATCAGATTCGTTGTGCCCATGACGTCTGTAGCAGACCATGTCTACAAAAATATCACGGTTGAATTTCTGTCTGAATTCAGCAGCAAGTTTAGCTGCGAAAACAACGGATTCAGCATTGTCACCATTCACGTGAATTACTGGGGCATCGATGATTTTCGCCACATCAGTACAATAAATTGAGGAACGAGCATCATCAAAATCAGTGGTAAAACCAACCTGGTTATTGATCACAAAGTGAATGGTGCCACCCGTATTGTATCCTTTCAGACCTTCCATCTGAGTCACCTCATAGACGATACCCTGCCCAGCGACAGCTGCGTCTCCGTGAATTAGAATAGGAAGTGCTTTTTTGTAATCTCCTTTATATTCAGAATCAATTTTGGCACGAAGGAAACCTTCTACCACTGGATCCACCGCTTCTAGGTGAGAAGGATTAGGAGCCAATTTCAAGTGAACCTTATTCTCAGAATGTGTAATGATATCACTGGAATAACCCATGTGATATTTCACATCTCCGTCACCCATCGTCAAATCTGGTTTCGCAGTTCCTTCGAATTCAGAGAAAATCTGCTCGTAGGTTTTACCCATGACGTTTGCCAACACGTTCAAACGCCCACGGTGAGCCATTCCGATCATTACTTCTTTTACTCCTAACTCTGAGGAAGTATTGATCACAGCCTCCAAAAAAGGAATAGTGCTCTCGCCACCTTCTAGGGAGAAACGCTTCTGACCAAGGTATTTAGTATGCAAAAAGTTTTCGAAAACCACCGCTTGGTTCAATTTCGAAAGGATTCTCTTTTTCTCTTCGTGTGTAGGGTTAAAAGCTAAAGCTTCTTTCTCCACCTTGGTTTTGAACCAGTCCAGCATCTCTGGATCTCGTATGTATAGATATTCAAATCCAACTGAGCCCTCATATATGGATTTCAGGGAATCCATGATCTTAGACAACTTGGCATTTCCGATTCCAATCTCATTTCCAGCCTGGAAATCAGTATTCATATCCTCTTGGCCCAAACCAAAATCCTGCGGATCAATTAATGCTTTTCTATCTCTACGCTCTCTGACTGGGTTTGTCTTTGACCTCAAGTGAGCCCTAGAGCGATAGGCATGAATCAAAGCCCTTACTTTGATTTCCTTTGGCAATTGCTCCATGTCCATGATGGTACCAGGAGTAGCTAATGCTCCGTTTTTTGCAGGAGTAGTAGCTTTACCATTGGATACGGCAGCATTTTCATCCTCTCCATAATTGGTCAGTGCAAAGTCAAAGCCATCGAAAAATTCTTTCCAGCTTGGGTCGATTGATGCTGGGTCAGACTTGTAAGTAGAGTAAAGCTCATCGATGTAGGACACGTGAGCGTTAGCGATATAAGAAAACTTATCCATAATTGATCCTTAATGAAGAATCAAAGCTAAGGTCTTAAATCTATAATAAAAAATTGCTTATTTGCCTTTCCAAATATACATGTGCGTTAAAAAAAAGCGGCACTTATAGCGCCGCTTTTAAATCATATTAAACTCTTCTTATTTAAGATTGGAAGGCCAAGGTTTATCAGCATTTGATTTGATAGTGGCAGTTCCTGTCTCACCATCAGAATTCAACCAAGTAAGTACAAGATTTGTATCATCTACGCTTACAAGGGTCATGCTATAACTTGCGCCGTATTTATCGGCTCCTGACATAGTCAAGGTACCACAAGCATCATTCAAACGAACATCCCCAGACCCCCATGAATCACCGTAACAATTCCAAAACCCGAAGGTACCGTCAGAAATTCTATATGATCCTGGTGAAGTCGTAATCGGCGCAAAGGTAATCGTACCTGAAATAGTACCTGGACAAGAGCCATAAACACTATCCATATCTGTAGCCGTGTATTCAAATGTACCACCCAAATCAGATGGACAAATCACTGATACAAAATACTGGAAAGGTGAATCATAGAAAGGTGCACCGGCGATGTTGCCAGAAACATTCTCACGATTGAATGTGCGACCGAACTTGTCCGTCAGCACCATGCTGAATTCAAAGACATCACCACCTTCTATATCCGCAGGAGTCAATCCAACAGCTGCAATCGCCTCATCTGCACTAATTTCAAAAGATGATCTAAGAAATCTAGATTCCGTATTCGTTGCAAAATCTGATGCACTAAGAGTTTTGATCAACACTGGTTCAGTTGGAGTATATTCCAAACCTACCCCTGGAATCAATCTTCTATGTTGTACATTGATAGCCACTGTCTCAAGTGTAGCTCCATCTTCCGCATCCACTACCTCAAGTGTTAGCGCAAACTTAGAGTTTGCCAAATCAAAGAAGTTGAATGTAGTACTTGTCCGTGCGATTGTACGTAAATAAGCACCAGTATCAAATTCTGAATATGGAATATTCGGCTCTACGAAGTCTCTACAAGAACTTAGGAAAACCAAAGCACCTAAGAGTAGGCCAAAACTATATTTTAACATTTTCATATTGTTTCAATTTTTTGGTTTAGTAAATCCAAGCGTTACCTGCTGGGTTGGTATCCCAGAACACCTGCGCACTTAAGTCTGGCTTTTGAACCGCAGTATTGTTGGTCACCATATAGTTGTTCGGATATAAGAAAGACCGTGGGAATAGCCCAGGATCCTGTTCTAATCCAGGCTGCATATTCGCAGGCTGTCCAGTTCTTTTGTATAGATTAAGAGCTTCCACTCCATTTCCAAACAAAGACAACCAATACTCTCGACCAATGACGTACATCTTTTTAGAAGCAGAGGCCCCATCATATTCAGTGCTGATATACCCAAGATAATCTTCAACTTCGTCTAAGATATCAATCTCTTTGTCACCAAAGAAACTACTGATAGCACCAGACTCCTGAGAATCATTTCCGTACTTGATCACATAATTCATATGCTTTTCAACACCAGACAGTAAGTAGCTCTTAGCCATTGCTGCATCATCGTTCAAAGTCAATGCAGCTTCCGCAAGCATAAAGTCAACATAAGAAGCTAGCATGATAGGGTAAAGACCGGCTCCCTGAGCACCTAGGGTAGAATTATTGACCGGTGTAGCAGAATCGTTATCGAATCTACCGCCCGCTGGATATAGACCCCAAACTGTTCTAAGCAATCCATCTGGTGGAACTCCATCAGGATCCAAGTGATCACGACCCCAATAACCTCTCTCTCCAGGTAGGCAATAGATAAAGTTACCAACCAAATATTGAGGAGGTGCTATCTGAGTAATACACTCAATCTCATCAGGATTAGTTGAGTTTACCGTTACTTGTCTGTACCAGTAGTATCTCGCTCTAGGATCATCAAATCCTTTAGCTTCAGTCATGTGCCACATGTAATAGGTAGAATGATAAGTTCCACCACCAGAAGTATACGACCCACTAAAACTTGGATGTCTTGAATCTGGATCAGCAGAGTTGGTTCCGAATCTGAAAGCAAAATCATCACCAGTTTTTAGCAAATTATTCTCAGCTACTAATGCATCAATCCCTGCTTTAGAAGCAGCAGGATTTACCAGCTTGGTATTTATGTAGTAACGAAGCTTCATCGTATTCGCCAATCTCACCCATTTGGTGTAGTCACCGCCGTAGAAGTAATCATTTGGCGCACCAGCTGAAGTAGCAGTGAAATGCTCTTTTGCCTCATTCAAACTTTGCAAAGCAGCTTCGTATACAGAAGCTCCAGAATCAGTAGTTGGGAAGAAATTCCCAGGATCCAAGGCCTCAGTATAAGGCACGTCACCGTAGGAATCTACCAAATGGAATAAAACCATTGCTTTGATAGTTTTCGCAATTCCCAAATGTCTCTGGAAGTTAGCCTCAACTGCTAAAGGCTCTAAGAACTGAATATCAGCTAAGATATTAGCATAGGAGTTTGACCAATAACCATTGGTGGATGAAACAGTATATGAACTCTCATACTGTGCACTACCTTGGTTGATGATACGAGTCAATGCCATACCATGATTGCTTACGGTATTGTAGAAATCCTTGTAATCAAGCTGAATGCTGTTAAGAAGGAAATCAGGGGATGCTGTAGAAGCCGTTACAGCATTTGGATTGTCCAGGAGATCAAGATCACCACAGGACGACGCAAATAACATCGTAGAGGCCACTAACAGGCTATATATTTTTCTTTTCATTTTAGTTCAGTTTTGGAATTAGAATGTAAGAGTTACCGTACCACCAATTCTTCTAGAGCTAGGACCAGTCACGAAGTCGAAACCAAGACCGTTGCCTACACCAGTTCCCAACACATCCACATCATAATTCATGTTTGGAGGGAAATTCAAGGCTTTGAACCATAAGTTACTCCCACTTACAGCGATAGAGGCTCTTTTGAATGGAGACTTGGCCATTAGGCCAGTTGGCAATTCATAGGCAAGAGACAATTCACGAAGACGGATCATAGAACCATCGAACACATTCGGCTCATCTGTTCTTCCTTGATAACCAGAGAAGAAATAATCTGATGCAGAAATCTGAATGTCATTCTTGATATAATTGGCCGTACCGTCAGCATTCGTACCGTCTTGTCTTACACCTGGCATAATATAGGTCAATTCCCTATCAGCAACAGGATCTTTAGTCACACCCCTAGCAAGCGTAGCAGTCACAGTATTGGAGAATACATCTCCTTTGTGTCTGTACTCCAGCATTGCAGAAAGGGTAAAGCCTTTGAATGAGAAGGTGTTTATCCATGAGCTATTCCATTTAGGATTAGGATCACCGATGATTTTCAAATTAGGATCAGCCTGATAAATACCATCAGACAATACAATAGGATTGCCATCTGGATCTCTAGCGAAGCCAGTTCCTTTGATAACGTTGAAAGGTTCACCAGGAATAGCGAAGTTACCGAGAGTAGTAAATCCAGCTACCACAACTTCTTCAAGACCGAAGCCTAATTCCATTGTTTGTGATCTGTACATACCCCAGTTGACGATGGAGTTCCAAGTGAAACCAGAAGCTGTTGAGATCGGAGTTACAGTTGCCTGAAATTCCACGCCTCTTGTTCTGATTTTACCGATATTGATCAAGGTGCTGGTAAAACCAGTAGATGGATCAATAGGAGCATTAGTGATCATGTCGTTTGTGTTTTTCTCGTATAAGGACAGATCAAACTTCAATTTGTTATTGAACATCGATGCTTCTATACCTAATTCCAATTCCTCAAGAAGCTCTGGTTTCAAGTTAGGATTTCCTAAACTATTTGATACAGAGTGAGTTTGAGTCACGGAACCATCTCTCACAAATGCTCTGGCACTTTGATCAAGTGTATTTCTTGTACGATATGGAGAAGGGAATCCTGCTGAAGTACCATATCCTAACCTCACTTTCAATTCATTCAAGGTGGAAGAATTCCAGTTGAATGCTGAAGTTGGGATGAAGGAAACAGAAGCACCAGGATAAAGAATTCTTCTATTTTCTTTTTCTACCGTAGAAGTCCAGTCATTTCTCGCAACTAAGTTCAAATACAAGAAGCTTGAATAATCCAATGTCACGTTGGCATATATACCCATTCTTCTTTGCTCTTCCGTTCTATTCATCGTACCTCCAGAATAAGCATCATTAGAAGATGAATTCGTGAAGTTAGAATGACGGAACAAGTTATAAGCCAGCTGACCTTGGGAAGCTACACCATCCTGGATATAAGAATCATATCTGGAGTTACCACCAAGCAAAACACTCATTCCAAACTTATCAGAGAATTCTTTCTTCCAATTGAGGACCAAATCCTGGTTCCAGATAGTATTGACGATATTGATCGTTCTGTAATAACCAGATTGAGTAGCTAAGCTACTAGAAGGTCCTCCTTTGTTATAGCGAAGCTCTTGTTTCTCACCATAGGTATCCAAACCGAATCTATAGGTTATTGAGAAATTATCTGAAACATCATAGATCAATGATGTCGCATTAAAGAATCTCTTCACATCCGAAGTATTCACATAATTATTTACCAACCAGATTGGATTTACAATATCATTACCACCTCGGTAATATACTGAGCTGTTATCTACTGGATTATTCCAAGGAAGACCAGCCAAATCCACAGATCTAGGAGTATACAATACGTGTCCAAATACGGAAGGAATACCACCGGAAGGACCAGAACCAAAAGCAGCATTCACAGGTGGAGACTCCAAATCTGTGATCGCAAAGGTAAAGCTGGAGTTGATAGACAATTTATCAGTTACTGCAGAATTAACACCAAGACCAAAGTTGTATTTGATCAATTCGTTACCTGGAGTAAATCCTTCATCATCTGTGAAGCCAAAGCTAGCGTTGAAACCTGTTCTATCAGAGCCACCAGCCACCTGAACAGAAGTATTACTAACCAATCCTGTTCTAAAGAAAGCTGTAGAAGGATCCTCATAAGACTTATACTCATACGGAGTAGGGGTTCCACCTACGATTCCATCTACCCAATATTCTGGGAAGGCATTTCTGATCGAGGCAAGAGATGATTTTGCAATTGGATTGTCAATAGTCAAACCGTCATTCAATCCCGGACCGAAGTTAGAGAAGAAGAAGCCTGGAGCTTGCTGGAAACCATTACCATATTCAGTACCATAAGTTGGCAAAGAAGCCGCTTTATTGGCAAAGAACGATTGATTGATGGTCACTTCAGCGGCACTTCTTTTAGAAGAACCAGATTTCGTAGTGATCAAAACCACACCATTTCTACCCTGATCACCGTAAAGTACGGTAGCAGATAGACCTTTCAACACTGAGATAGTCTCAATATTGTTTGGGTCAATATCCAAGAAACGAGATGAGGTAGCAGCACCACCAGTAGTAAAACCATTGGTGTTGTTTGTATTCGTATTGAATGGAACACCATCTACTACGAATAAAGGCTGGTTAGAACCGGTAGCTGAGGAGTAACCTCTAATTACCATGTTAGTACCCGAACCAGACATACCATTGGTGGCGGTGATATTCACACCTGGTACTTTTCCTTGCAGTACGCGTGACACGTCTTGCTCAGGACGATTCTCGAGCTGCTCGTCACCTACTGTGCTGACCGCATAACCCAAGGCTTTTTTCTCCCTTTCCACACCGATCGCCGTCACCACCACTTCGGATAGCTGAGCTGCATCTGTTTTCAGGGTGACATTAATAACACTTCTGTTGCCGATAGTTTCTTCTGAAGGCTTCAAACCGACAAAAGTGTAAATCAATACATCAGAACCTGCAGGCACTGTAATGGAGTAATTACCATCTAGATCGGTGGTAGTCCCCACTGTAGTACCTTTCACGAGTACGGTTGCCCCTGGCAAACCGAGCCCGTCTTCCTCGGAAATTACCGTACCGGTAATTACCCGTTGCTGCGCCGACACCTCATAGCTGAGGGTCATGGTGAAAAGCGCAACAACCAAGAGTAAAGCTTTTCTCATAAGGTATTTAGTTTAGTTGATACGTAAATAAAATCCCTTTCAAGTGAATATCAAAATGCCCTATTGTAAAGACTGGGGATAATAAAAGTTATATTTTATAATCAAATAAGAATATTTAGAATACAATTAATTGTTATAGAATAATTTATTTATCAAATAGGTAAATTATAGGAGATTATTTTCAATCAATGGCTAGAATTTTGTTTAAGTGGCTAAAAGAATTGAATATTCGGCACAGATGCGCTCATTAACAAAAATTAACACGAAACATCTGATATCCCCCCAAAGTCAGAATAATATTTTGCAAATGTGCATAATCGCACAAAATGAAAAAATGTTTAAATTTGGGAAAAAAAAGATTATATAGAAGATAAAGGAGCTATTACAGAATATTTTAGAACTAATACCTAAAACCTAGACCTAAACAAAATATAATTTTAATTACGTGGATTATGCAGAACATCATGGATATAAAAATGTATTTTTTGCAATATATGGGTCAAATTTTTGGTAAATCAGTTTAAAATCTTGCGCTATTTTCAATAGTAGGTTTGAAATAATTACAAATTATGCCAAATCATCACCTAAATCGTAAATCATAGATCAATCGACCCCTATTAGCGAGCATAAACACCATAAAATTATATGCTGAATGCATAAAAACATTACAGAAATGGTATTTCTGCGGATATTGTATTCTACCCCTAAAATTGCACCTATCGCATATAATGGATAATACCGATCAATTGGCAAACTAAGAACTGCGGTTTCTAGGCCTTTTGGCCAATTCTAATCAACTCACAAAATCCAGAAATGGACATCCTAATTCTCATTCAGATCAAATCTTCGAATAAGTACAATCCGAGCTACAATAAAGAATTTTAGCTTTCCTGACCTTTTATTAGAAAATCAAAAAATAATGACACTTTCGGTAGTGATGCAATAATCTAGCGGCACATCGTGCAATTCAGAGGGAATACTCACTTCTGGCGAAAAAAAACTTAAGCCGATCTTCAAAACCGAAGGATCTAGACTTGCCAAAAACACATCATAATACCCCTTTCCAAATCCTATCCTATTTCCCTTTTGATCGAATGCTAACAAGGGGACAAAAACCGCTTGAATGGATTCATTGTTCACCAAGTCAAAATCTAATGGAACCGGAATCCCCCAGCTGTCAAACTGAAACTCTGTATCGTGCTTCAGAAACAAGGTTTGTAACGCCAAAGAATCTGACCCCACTCTTGAAGTATATATAGCGCATCCCTTATTCTCAAGATAATTTTTGATTGGATAGGTATTAACCTCTCGTTGTTTGGGTATGGGGAAAAACAGATGAAAATGGGTTAGCTCTTTTCTCTCACTTAAAAATGCAATCACATTATCCCTGATCTCAAGAGATTTTCTCTCCAATTCTTCATCAGTCAAAGCCGCACGAAGGCTTTTATAAAAAGTTCTTAACTGGTTCTTTTCAAGACTCATGGGTCAGCACCATCATTCTGAAATCCAGCGGATCAAAACAACCCAACAACTCTGAGATCAGATCAGGATTACTCAGGTAAAACTGCATCATATTCACCACCCGTTCCTGCGGACTTCCACCTGGCTTCACAAGCTCCTGAATACAACAGGCACGTTCTATTTGAGTATGCAATCTGCGCTCTTCAGCCTTACGGAGTTTCGTAGCCATCTGATCGATAATTTTCAAGGAGCGCACTTTTCCAGCCTCAAAAGCATTTTCTAGACTTTTCTCCAAATGTGCTGCTTCCTTACCCTTGATGTCGTAAATAGCAGAAATAATCTCCTTTTGCTTGGCCAGTTCTATATCCATGCTAGCCTCAGATTTTACGAAAGTCTTTTTCCAATATTCTACATCCACGAAAAGGTCTTCAACATCCCAATTCAACTGCTTCATTTTACGCTGCACTTTCTCGTTGATCAGCAAAGCAAAATTACGAGGCAATAAAACAGGGAAAGGAACCTCAAACTGATCAAACACTCCTTTCAACTGAAGCCAATACACCACTTCAGCTGGACCTCCAAGATAGGCTAGGTTTGGCAGGATCACTTCTTGATACAATGGTCTTAGAACCACATTTGGACTGAAACGCTCTGGATGTTTTTCTACCAAGGCCTTCATTTCCTCATCTGTAAATCGCAATTCGGTATTTACGACTCCAAACCCTGATTCCATTTTTTCAATCCGTTCTCTCACTCCCTTATCCAGGTAAAAGAAATTGACTTCTCGGGGAAATATCTGACTGCTGTAACCCAATTTTTCCAACGCCTCTGTGGCCTCAGTAGCCTTCTCAAACGGACTATGCTCAAACAAATCGGAAAGAATAACTTCTGAAAATTCTCTTTTAAAGCTTGCATCATCACCATCCACGATTATCAACCCCTGATCACCAAACAGCGCGTCTACATATTTCCTTACCGCCTCTGCTAAAGTTTTGGAAGTAGAATAAGCTTCTTGAAAAACCTCCGGAGCGAAAGAAACCGACTTCAGAAATTCCTTGAAACTCTTATCCAACTCAAAATCTCCTACAGCGCCAGTTTGCTCAGAATTCCACTGATACTTTTTCCCATCAAGCTTGAAGTAATTGATCTCGTCAAAATCATGATCCTCCGTCGCCATCCAATACACAGGTATAAACTTATTTTCAGGATAAGTCTCCGCCAATTTCTTGGCAAGATTGATCGTAGAAACGATTTTGTAAATGAAGTATAGCGGTCCTGTGAAGAGATTCAGTTGATGCCCAGTAGTAACTGTAAAAGTACCTTCATTCCCCAGAGCTTTAATATTCGAAGATACAGCATGACTCACTTCCTGATTAGCATATTGGCTATGTAATGCTCCGACCAGCACTTTTCTATTTCCTTCGGAAAAAGTCTTCTGCGCAATTGCCTGTTTGAAGCTTTCCAACTTAGGCTCATGAGTATAAAAAGGAGCTAGTGCCTTTTTTCCTCCGATGTAATCTAAAAAAAATTGTGAAAACTGTCCGGTTTGATGGAGTTCTACGCAATGTTTCTTCATAAGGAATCGGAGCTGAGGGTTGTAAAGGGTAACTAACTTAGGCAATCATTCCAAAGTTCGCTATTTTTTCGAAAAAACACGGAATGCTTACATCAATGGGATTGTTTCTGGTTAAACTGAAGTTTTTGCCCGAAGGTTTATTTAAAATACGGCTTCCCGATTAGCCAAAATTGCCAATTATCTTAGCTTTGCAAGCTACAATTATGCTACCCTACACAAGATTTTTCCTAGAAAACGGACTGGAAGTGATCGTCCACGAAGATCACGGCAGTAAAATCGCTGTTTTCAACCTGCTATATAAAGTCGGATCCCGAAATGAAAAGCTCGGCAAAACCGGACTTGCCCATTTCTTCGAGCACTTGATGTTTGGAAGTTCTGCCAATGTCCCAGTTTTCGATAGAGAACTGGAGCGCGTCGGAGGAGCCTGCAACGCATTCACCAGTCCTGACATTACAAATTATTACATCACCATTCCCGCCGCCAATCTAGAAACGGCTTTTTGGCTGGAATCTGATCGCATGCTGCAGCTGACGCTAAGTGAGAAAACCATCGAAACTCAGCGAAAAGTAGTGATGGAAGAATACAAACAGCGCTACCTCAATCAGCCTTATGGCGATGTATTTCATCATTTGCGGGATTTGGCGTACACTACCCACCCGTATCGCTGGCCTACAATCGGGCAAAATCTGGATGACATCATCAATTACACGCAGGAAGATGTTTGGGCTTTCTACCAGGCAAACTACAGACCTGACAATGCTGTCTTGGTCGTAGCCGGAGCGGTGACTCAAGCTGAAGTTGAGCAATTGGCGAAGAAATGGTTTGAACCTATCCCAAATCTTTCAAAATCAAATCTGCAAATCCCAATTGAGCCAGCCCAACTGACCAAAAGAATCAAAATCGTAGAAGCATCTGTACCCACAGACGCCTTATATAAAGCTTACAAAATGCCAGCAAAATTGGCTGAGGGGTATTTAGAGGCTGACTTGATTACGGACATTATAGGTTTTGGCAAGAGCTCTCTCCTAGAGCAAACTTTGGTGAAGAACGGGAAACTTTTCGCCGCTGTAGGAGCGTATATCTTGGGATCTGTAGATCCTGGCTTATTGATCTTCTCTGGGAAAATGGAATCTGGAGTTTCAGCAGAAGAAGCCGAAAACGCATTGGACGAGGTAGTTTCTAAATTCTTAACTTCAGAAATCTCTGACCTTTCGCTTCAAAAAGTAAAGAATCAAGGTGAAGCAATGAAAACCTATGAATCTATCCAAGTGCTAAATCGAGCCATGAATCTGGCAAATTATGCACAGCTCGGGAGCCCAGACTTGTATTACGAGGAATTCGAAAATAAATCAAAAATAAAAGGAGATGAAATCATGACTTGGGCCAATCGCCTGATCCGTGAAGAAAACTCCTCAGTATTATATTATAAATCTGTACCTGCATGAACAAATTCAGAATAGGTTTCGGTTACGATGTCCATCAACTCAAAGAAGGCTATGACTTCTGGCTGGGTGGGATCAAATTGGAGTATGAGAAAGGCGCTGTCGGTCATTCCGATGCAGATGTGCTGATTCATGTGATCTGCGACGCACTTCTTGGCGCAGCCAATCTACGCGATATCGGACATCACTTTTCAGATCAAGACCCCAAATTCAAAGGAATCGACAGCAAAATCCTGCTTACCGAAGTAATGGTTCTTATTCGTGAAGCTGGCTATGAAGTAGGCAATTTAGACACTACTATTTGCCTTCAGCTGCCTAAAGTCAATCCTCATATCCCAACAATGAAGAAATGTCTTTCTGAAGTGATGAATGTCTCTGAAAATGATATTTCCATCAAAGCTACTACTACTGAGAAACTAGGGTTTGTCGGGAGACAAGAAGGAGTATCTGCATATTGTACAGCATTAATCTATTCGGTATGAGCGAAAACTTGAAAATTGTCACTACAGAAGATGGCTCACATTCTCTTTACAATGAAGAGTTAAAAGAAAGCTACCACAATCTAGGAGGCGCTTTCAAAGAATCTATTCATATATGCATGCTATATGGACTAGACTCCTGGGTAATCAACAATCCAAACAAAACGCCAATCCGGGTTTTTGAAGTTGGATTCGGTACAGGACTTAACGCTTGGCTTACTTTAGTGTGGGCGGAGCAAAATCAGATCCCAGTGCTTTATCATAGCATTGAGCCATTTCCACTAACTGAGGATATTTATTCCCAGTTAAACTACGGCGATATGGACGATGCGATTTTTCATTACAAACCTTATTTGCAAAGAGTGCACAAGGCTGACTGGGACAAAGGCATCATCATGTCTGAATATTTCAATATGAAAAAGGAGAAAACTACCCTTCAAGACGTAGTGCTCTACCCTAGCGATGTGGTCTTCTTTGATGCATTCGCACCGAGCAAACAGCCAGAAATGTGGACAAAAGACATATTAAACAAGGTTTGTTCATCGATTAACCCTGGTGGAATATTCACGACCTACTGCGCCACTGGCCAACTGAGAAGAGACCTGAAAGAATTGGGACTTGAAGTAGAAATCCTGCCTGGACCTCCTGGCAAAAAAGAAATGACGCGAGGCTGGAAAAAATAATTTGTGAAGTGGAATGCAGTTTGGATAAGAAATTTGAAAAACCACCAACCTTCTCGATCGTTTTCGGGATGGCATTCGACAGACAAATTATTTAGATATGAAAACTGCAATCTTTACTTGGCTATTTTTATTACCGATTCAAATTTACGCAAGCAACATCAGCACCTTGGAGAATACAGCTTCACCGACTGCTTTGGAAGAAAGCAAGGTTCAAGCTCTGGAAAGTGACGCGAAAGTTTTGACGAGCACTGACCTAACAGTTAGAAGCGAAAATTTTCAGGCTATTGCAGTTTCCCAGGAAAAAGACATTCAGCGCTTGAAAAGCCAATTAGCACATAAAAACCACGAGATCAACTCTCAACAGCTGGATACATGGAAGGCAAAATCAGCGACCTTAATCTTTTTCGTAGGAATGCTGCTTTTTGCTTTTCTCTATATTAGAACCAAACTCAACGTCGAGCGCCCAGAAATGGCAACGCTTAGCAAGCTATACCCACAAGAAAAATGATCTTCGGACTAGTCCTATTATTCTTAAACTTATTATCACCACAATTCACTGAAGCAGGCCAGGCAAAACTGGAAAAAATGGTTCAGGATCGCGATGCACTTACTCAGCAATGGAAGGAATCCGAAAGTAAGAAATCAGGCATCTTCGGCAATCGCACCAAGAAGGACATGATCGAAACGAATGAATGGCTGGAGCGAATCATCGCAAAGGACAACCTCATTATGGACGAACTCCGGATGATTAGCGATATAGAGACCACCACAGCAACTCAAACTGGCGAAGACTACAAAGCCATTGCCTTCAAGCAGGAGAAGGATGTACAGGCACTAAAAAGAGCTGTAGCAGAACGAGACAAACAACTTGAAGAGAAGCTATCCGAGCGCCGGACTTTTGAGTGGATCAGCTTGATTCTATTCCTGATTAGTCTAGGCCTTGGAATTGTAGTCTATAAAAAAGTCATTAAGGCTTAAAAAAAGGATGTTTTCAGTAGTTGAAAACATCCTTTTTTTATGGAACAATTTGCCTTCAATTCACTCTAACATACTCTATTGGGTTTCTAAGCCCTTCACATCCAAAAGCAGGGTTTTCTGGACAAAGGTCCTGAAATATTAACTTCTCTTTATTTTCTACAAATGTGATCCTTGCAGTTGGTTGATAAAAATAATCCATGATTCCAGCCAATAACTCTTGCTTTGGTACATAAAAAGCCTCTTCTCTATGGTCAATCCAACTAGCCAAGTCTGGAAGATATTTGAATGTCATTCCATCCCATTCATATCTATCATCATAATACATACGATAGCCTAAATCAGGTCCTGTTTCCGAATCTCTAACTGTAGTTCTAAATTGATAGACACTGTCATTTTTAAACTCGAGCGTATTCACCACCCAATAGTCTACAGAATCTACATAATATCGAGCTTCCCAATTACCCACTAATTGGTTCGGAAGCGGATCATCATCTTTGTCGCAGGCAACAAAACTGAAAGCTATTAGGGCAAGAGAAAGTAAGGAAAGATGTTTCATGGCTGAGAAGAAATTTGGTTAACAAAACCTAGAACGACTCTACTAATCAATTCGCTACAAGTAAAGTTAAGAACCTATCCTTTCAACCTTGCGATAGGAGTTCTGCCACCTTTAGTTTTTTCTTCCAACCCAACTAAAACCTCAGCATCCAGTGGAAGGTAAACATCCACACGAGACCCGAATTTGATAAAGCCAAATTCTCCACCCTGAGCTAACTCAGAGCCCGGCTTTACATACCACTTGATTCTTCTTGCTAAAGCTCCAGCAACTTGTCTTACCAGTAGTTTTGTACCATTCTCATGAGTTACCACCATAGTCGTACGCTCATTTTCTGTGCTTGATTTAGGATGCCAAGCTACCAGATATTTTCCTGGGTGATATTGAAAAAACTCTACGATGCCTTTGATGGGAGATCTAGTGATATGCACATTGATCGGAGACATAAATATGGATACCTGTCTGCGATTTTCTTTCAAATACTCCTCTTCAAAAGTTTCCTCGATTACCACTACTTTCCCATCTACTGGAGCGTACACCAAACTTTCGTCAGATGGCAATTGGATGATTGGGCTTCTGAAAAACTGAAGAATAATCAGATAAAGCGCAATACTTCCTAATACAGCTACATTTGAAAGCACTCTAGCATCTGGCATGAAATAGATAATGAGGTAATTGCCGGCTACTAGGATGATTAGCAGCCAAAATAACAAAACTCTTCCTTCTCTGTGTATAGTCATAAGCTTCAAAACTAAAAGGCGTGGAGATTGCTCCACGCCTCAAAGATAAAATATTCTTTCGATAGAAGAGCCTTAGAATCCTCCTCTGTATGTATATGTCTTCGCAACTTTATCAATAGCAACGATATAAGCTGCTATTCTCATAGGCACCTCATACTTCAATGAGGTCTGATAAACTGTATCAAAGGCATCTTTCATGATCCTGTCAGAACGACGATTTACACGATCAGCAGTCCATTTGTAGCCCAGTCTATTTTGAACCCATTCGAAGTAAGATACTGTCACTCCACCAGCATTTGCCAAGATATCCGGCACTGCCATGATTCCTTTTTCGTTGATGATAGCATCCGCTTTTGCAGAAGTTGGGCCATTGGCGCCTTCTACGATCAGCTTAGCTTTGACATCATTTACATTGTGAATCGTGATCACATCTTCTACCGCAGCAGGCACCAGCACATCGACATCCAAGATTAGCAGATCACCTGCATTTTCCATTTTGTCTCCGCCTTTGAAGCCTTCTAGGTTTCCGCCATTTGCATCACGGTATTCTATAGCTTCGACAATATTGATTCCTTTTTCATTGTAAAAAGCTCCTGTGTGATCGGAAATAGCGACAATCTTCAAGCCTCTTTCTTCCAAAAGTCTAGCTGCCCAAGAGCCTACGTTTCCGAAGCCTTGAACTGCACAAGTAGCTTGAAAAGGATTAATTTTTAATTTTTGCATGGCTGCCAAAGCAGAGACCATCACACCACGACCAGTAGCCTCGGTTCGGCCTAAGGAGCCACCCAATACCAAGGGTTTCCCTGTGACTACTGAGTTCACCGTCATTCCACGTGCTTTGGAATACTCATCCATGAGCCAAGCCATTTCTCTAGGACCTGTACCCATATCTGGAGCAGGAATATCCTTATCGGGACCGAACACATCGATCATAGACAAGGTATAGGCCCTGACGAGTCGTTCGATTTCACCCTTCGACATTTCTCTAGGGTTGCATCGTACACCTCCTTTACCTCCACCATAAGGAATGTCCACTACTGCACATTTCCATGTCATCCAAGCCGCCAGCGCACGCACCTCATCGATGTGTACATCGGGGGCAAAGCGGATACCGCCTTTGGCTGGGCCAAGAATGTTGGAGTGGATTACTCGGATACCTTCAAAGACTTGGATTTTTCCATTGTCCATGGTGATAGGAAGGGAAACGATTACTTGTTTGGCAGGATTTTTCAGCACATTGTACACCTCATCAGAGAGGCCTAGCTTTTCAGCTGCAATGTTGAATCTTTCCATCATTGACTCCAAAGGATTCTCTTTATCCTTAATAGGAGCCGGTTCAATGTAAGCCATATTTGGGTTTGATTTAGTTATTCAAATGCGCTGCAATATTAAGCAGATTTTCAATTAACAGGGGCCAGAATTAGAAGATTTTCAAAAAGGCAGTAATAAATGGGGCAGAAAGTAACAATCCGTCAAAACGGTCCATAAATCCACCATGTCCCGGAAGTCCTTTTCCAGAATCCTTGATCTCAATAGATCGCTTAAAAAGCGACTCAATCAGATCTCCATATGTACCGGCAATTATAATAATCCCGGCAATCACTAACCACTTCCAATCATCAATCACATGAAAGTACCTTGTTAAGACAAAAGCCACGCCAATTGCAGAGAATGCTCCTCCCAAAAAGCCTTCCCAGGATTTCTTCGGAGAAACTCGCTCGAATAACTTAGTCTTACCAAATTTTGTTCCCGCAAAATAGGCTCCGGTATCAGAAGCCCAGAGAATCAAAAGACAACCAATAATGATCTGATAATTATATGTGGCATCCACTGAGAATACCGCAAGATTTAGCAAAGAAAAGGGCACTGCAACATAGAAAAGACCCAAAAACGTATAAGCTACGCCAGTGAAAGGTTTTTTATCTGTTTTGCGATAAAGCTTAATAAAAAAGGTAAGTGAGACAATAGGAAAGATCAAAAAGAAGTAATTGCTGGATAGATGCTCCTTCTCTACCAAGAAGGTCAGGCAGAAAATCATCAGCCCAAGAAATGTCCCAAAGCTCTTCAGTGGAAGCATCCCATCAAGTCCACTCAGCTTGTAGAATTCCATCTGAGCAAAGCCCAAAATCCCCGCAAACACCAGAAAATAAGTCCAGTCTGAATAGATACTACCTCCCACAATAATCAGGGCACCAAACAAAGCCGTAATTGCTCTCTGACCTAGATTACTGTAGTTATTTATACTAAAACGTGATCTCATTCTTGATAAGGTTATTCGCCAACATCAAATCTTCACGCTGCACATGTACCTCGTAGTTTCCAAAAATCTGATACACTGTTTCTTTTTTATTCAACACTACAGCCTGTATTTTATGCTCCTCCAAGACGCCTTTGACGATCTCAGCTCTTACCTGCATAGGGGTTTCAAAGACCTTGTTCCAGTTCTCCATTGGGTTTATTTATTTTCTTAAAGTAAAAGATTCCTGCCATAAGAACCAATAAACCAATAATTGCAGCAGGATAAGATACTGTATCCGTGGATTCCATATCAAAATCTATCATCCCTTGTTTGGAAGCATAGACCATTACTATGGTAATAGTATTATTTAGTATATGAGCCAAGATGGGATAAGTAAGACTCCCCGAATAATAATAAAGGTAACCAAACATCCCTCCCAAAAATAATCGAGGCAGAAAACCGTAAAACTGTAAATGAATAGCTGAGAAAATAAAAGCTGTCAACCAAACACCAGCATGACCATTCCCGGTATACAAATGCATTTTGGGCTGAATCAAACCTCTAAAGAACATCTCCTCTCCTATGCCTGCAAGCACCCCTATCACCAAGATCCCCATCAGTAACTCTGGAATAGATTGGAAATCGGTCAGAAACATCGTGAGATCTAGCATTTGCTCCTCCATCTCCTTCATCCAAGTCTCTACTCCCGACAAGAATTCTGGAAGAACCAACTGGGAATTCCAATAAACAAGTAAACCATTGAAGAGCATTCCGCCTAGCGCAATAAGGATAACCAATCCTGCACCCATGGCATTAAATCGCGATAATTGAATATCCCAATGCAGGTTAGCTTTGTCGATGAATCGCATAATGACATATGCCGCTACCCAAAAGCCAATTCCTGATCCTATACCCTGAATAAAAAACATCGCCATTCGTCCATTTTCAGGAGAATAATCTCCAGTCATAAGGCCAAGAATCTCCGCCATCGTGATATCAAATAGAAAAGGTGCAATAGCTAATGCAACTACTTGAAGCACGATCAAAACTCCTAATCCTACTAAAACAATGACTATCAGGGACAAAAGCCAACTCTTCCTCTTGGCAATTTCTGAATCAGTTTCGTATATCTCCATAATTGAAGTAAATTTACGCCCAAATTTAAAATAAGACGTGGTTAAGATAGGAAACTTGGAGTTAGGGGACTTCCCTTTGTTGCTTGCACCGATGGAAGATGTCAGCGATCCGCCGTTCAGAGCAGTGTGCAAACAGAACGGTGCAGACCTGATGTACACGGAATTTATAAGCTCAGAAGGCTTGATTCGTGATGCAGCAAAGAGTGTGGCTAAACTAGATATTTTCGATTACGAGAAGCCTATAGGGATTCAGATTTTCGGAAATGAGATAGCCTCGATGCGGGAGGCGGCAGCGATCGTAGAAGAAGCTCAGCCAGATATTCTGGACATCAATTACGGCTGCCCTGTCAACAAGGTGGCTTGTAAAGGTGCGGGTGCGGGGATTCTCCTAGATATTGATAAGATGGTCTCGATGACTGCCGAAATCGTGAAAGCCGTAAATATCCCCGTGACAGTAAAAACTCGTCTGGGATGGGACAATGATACCATCCGTATCGTGGAAGTGGCAGAGCGCCTTCAAGACGTAGGGATTCAGGCAATCAGCATTCACGCACGTACCAGAAAGCAAATGTACAAGGGCGAAGCTGACTGGAGCTACCTAAACCAGGTGAAAGAAAACCCACGCTTGCATATACCTGTTTTTGGAAACGGAGATATTGATACTCCGGAAAAAGCACAGGAATACAAAAACAAATACAATGTCGATGGCATGATGATCGGCAGAGCGTCCATTGGGTATCCATGGATCTTCAATGAGATTAAGCATTTCCTTGCCACTGGTGAAAAACTTGCTGCTCCTGGCTTAGATGAAAGAATTGCTGTCGCAAAGAAGCATCTGGATTTCTCAGTAGAGTGGAAAGGCCCAAAACTCGGAATTCTGGAAATGAGAAGACATTACACGAATTACTTCCGTGGCATGCCCAATTTCAAGCAGTACCGTTCCGAAATGGTCACTGCCGAAACTTACGAGCATGTATATGAGATTTTAGAAAAAGTCTCTGATGTGTACGCAGATCACGTTTTTTGAGTTGTTGAAAGGTGGTAAAGTTGGAAGGCACAATGCTTAATCACAACTTTACCACTTACCTACCTTACCACTTTTCACCTGTTTTAAATGTCCATATCCACCAACGACAGCAATCTCAAAAACTGGGCTTTGCTTATTCTTTTATCCCTGATTTGGGGTAGTTCATTTATCTTGATCAAAAGAGGACTGGAAGTCTTTTCAGCGGGTGAAGTCGGCGCATATAGGATTGTAGCTGCTGCGACTTTTTTGCTGCCGCTATCCATACCAAGGATTAAGAAACTCGATAAAACTCAGTTTAAAAATCTAATCATCGTGGGCTTTGTTGGTAGTTTTATCCCAGCCTTTCTTTTTGCAAAAGCCCAGACTCAACTCAGCAGTTCACTCACAGGGATGCTGAATGCACTCACTCCACTTTCTGTAGTAGTAATCGGCGCTTTATTCTTCAATTCCAAGATTACCCGAAGAAACGGAATAGGCTTAGCGATTGCATTTATAGGAGTTTTCATCTTGGTGACCATCAAGGAAGGCTCAGGATTCAGTGCTTTTGCAGACATCAACTCTCATGCATTCTATGTGATCTTGGCCTGTGTCTGCTATGGCCTAAACCTGAATATCATTAAATACCGCTTTCAAAAGCTCAAACCTCTAGAAATCACGGCAATATCCCTGACCATGGTCTTGCCAGTGGCCCTGTTTTACCTGATGGCTGGCACACAATTTTCTTATAAAGTAGTGAATATTGAAGGTGCATTACCCGCTTTAGGCTATTTAACCCTTTTGGGAGTATTGGGAACCGCCATTGCATTGATTATTTTCAATATGCTGGTAAAAACTGCCACCCCTGTTTTTGCGGCATCGGTAACTTACATCATCCCTATCGTTGCTATTTTCTGGGGAGTATTGGATGGTGAAGTACTGCTTTTGGGTCACTACATCGGAATTGTAGCGGTGATTCTTGGAGTTTGGTTTGGCAATAGGAAGAAGATTAATACTCCCTAATCTCCATTCATCCGCTCTCTCCAGGCAAATGCTAGTTTCGGCAACTGCTGATAACTATTGATTCCAGCCTTGACGCCTTGGGTTTTCAAGAATACATCATTTGTCTTTCTGCTCAATTCCAGAGAAAAAGCCTCAATCTTATCACTGTTTCGCTTGATTGACATCATGTCATTTTTGATACCTGGATCTAAGTTTTTCAGCCATTCCCTATATTCCTCCGGCGCCATGCGATAATAATCCCTGATTTGATACATCATCAATCTCAGTTGTCCCGAATACCTAAGAAGCGGGTCATCACTATTCGTACAAATCACCCAAGCGATAAAATTTGCTTCTCCTTCATTCGTCACTCCGTAGCTGTGCGCCATCTCATGTGCAATGGTAAATGGCTTCTCTAATGCATGCAAGGTAGGATCGATGTAACTTTCACCCGTAAAAGGGAAATAAATACCAAGAATACCCATTTTCCGCATAAAGCCAGGCGGTGGGAAAAGTTTCGTCCTAGGCCTTCCTGTGAAGTTCAATCCCATCATATCCAGATTGTCAGCGATATTGGAACGAACGAGCTTTTCCAGTTCTGGATAGGGCAAAATCTCCTCGATGGCAGCAGTATCCTGCGTGACTGAATTGCGGTATTGTAGCGCCAATCGCTGTGTTATCAGTACCTCGCGTTTCAACTCCTCCAAATTCATAGCATGTGGACTTAGCCCTAGTTGCTGCACGATGGGTGTTCGCTGGTAATTGAATCCCCAGAGGAAAAGAAAGAAGAATATCAAGGCACCAAGGCCATTGGCTAGCGCTCGAAAAGAGTAGAGAACTCTATTTTTCCAGCCATTTTTTTTGCGAAGCCTATAAAAATAAAGACCAATGAGCAGGATTACTGAAAGGATAAACAAATAAACGCTGGGAAAAGGCAATCTTCCCAGCGTCATATCTATTACGTTCCGGATTCCCGGAAAGAAAATTCTAGAATAAATTTCATCAGTAGCTTCAGGATTGAGAGCTGCCAAATAACGAATCCCCAAAGCAATAACTCCAAGAATCGCCCAAGACCAATCTCTCTTCCCCATAAAGAACTACTTAAACTCCTTCTGCTACCACTTCCTTCACTTCAGGAAGCATTCTGGTAAGCAGGTTTTGAATACCGGCTTTCAAGGTCACTGTACTCGAAGGACAGCCGGAACAAGCCCCTTGCAACTGAACTTTGACCACTCCGTCGTGGAAAGAATGAAACACGATAGCTCCACCATCTTGCTCCACTGCTGGACGGATATACTCGTCCAATATTCCTTTGATTTTTTTCACTACTTCCGAATCATTTTCATCAAAAAGAGGATCCTTATCAAATCCAACAGGAACTGGAGCTTTGCCAGCTTCTAGATACTGCTTGATATGATCACGAACGACACCTTGAATCTCTGACCAGTCCACACTTTCAGTCTTGGTAACTGTCACAAAATTAGATGCGATAAAAACACGCTCTACTGCAGCAAAATTGAATAGTTCCAGCGCCAATGGGCTGATCTTAGCACCTTCAGCATCTGGAAAATCAAAACTTACGCCCTCATCAACCAACATAAAATTGGCTACAAATTTCAGGGAATTTGGATTAGGATTGGCCTCCATATAGAGGTGTACAGGTCTTGCTTGTGCTTGTAGCATGGTATTCTTGATTTTTGTTTAGAAAACCGATTTGCTGGCATTAAGTTCCAGCAAATCAGTATTTCATTTTTATTCCTGGCTTTGAAGCTGATCAAAACCATTTTTCAACGGAAATCTATTTATTATTTAAAAGGATGTCCAGTAGCTGCGTACCAGATTCCACCTGAAATATGCTTTAAGAAATCGGCTTCTACCCAGGCAGACTCCACATGACCCAGCGCGGTATAGAACACTCTTCCACCATCAAACTCATGATACCAAGCCATAGGGTGATTGTCTCCATTTCCTTTGGCAGGCTTGTAGGTACTTTCATCTGCTTTTACTAAGACCTTGATATCAGGGTTGATATCTCTGAACTCATACAATTCATCGTACCATAGCCAGTTTTTAGCCAAATGCCAAGTGGCTGGGTGATTCTGATCTACCACTTCCAATCTTAAGGTTTGCTGTGCCGGATGCGTAAGGAAATATGCTCCAATCATCTTGTTATACCAAGGCCATTCGTATTCTGTATCAGTTGCAGAGTGAATCCCAACAACGCCCTTTCCACTTTGAACAAACTTCTGGAAAGCAGCTTTCTGCTCATCATTGAAAATCGTCCCCGTCGTAGATGCCAAAATCACCACATCGTATTTCGCAAGATTTTCATCATTAAAAGCACCTGCATCTTCAGTAGTATAAACACCGAATCCTTGAGTTTTGCCAAGTTGCTTAATCGCTGCTACCGCTTCGGGGATAGACTGGTGACGGAAGCCGGCGGTTTTACTAAAAACTAAGGCTCTGAATTGCTGAGCTTGGGTGGTAAGCGCGACACTGAAAATCAGTGTAAGAGCGAGAATCGTACGTTTTAAGGTCATAGGGTTTGAGTTGTTAGGTTATTATATAGTACTATTTGAACATTGAATTTGATAATTGTTACTTGATTAATTCAAACTTTTCTCCAGCTTCTTTTCTGGAAAAAGCATTGAAATGCCACCATTCCGAACCGATTCCCGAGAAGCCATTTGCTGTCATCACTTTTCGAAGAATGTCTCGATTTGCTATTTGAAACTCGGTAAGCTTACCTTCATCAAGCATTTGTTTTTCACGATCAGGATAGGCTGGATAGCCAAAGTAATCATAGCCAGTGCCCATATCCAAAGTTGAATCTGCTTTGGTGTCAAAAATAGTCAGATCTACCGCAACTCCGAAGTTGTGCAAACTACCTTTTTTCGGATCTGCGACATAAAGTGGTTTCAAAGAATCTGGTTTGTCTAGATTATCCCAAAGGATCTGCTGCACAGAGGAAGGACGGACCCCATCATAGACCAACAAGGTATAATCTGGGTACTCAGTTGTTAGCATTTCTTGAGCTTTCTTCAATTGCGCTGCCACTTCTGGCTGGAGAAAAGCTTTGGTCAGATCCCCATATACATCCTGCTTAAAAAAATTATCTGTAGTAGAATATTTCAACTCCACTTTAATCGCTGGAATCAGCTCTTGTATATCTACTAAGCCCTGTGCTACTAATTGGCTTTCCAGCTCCGGTATTTTTATCTCCTTCTTTGGATCATCCTCTTCTAGGGCATGTCCCAATTCATCTACAAACTCAACTTCATCGTCAAGAACAGTAACTTCACTGGGAGAACAGCTCCAGATAAGTATGATAAGTATAGTAAGTGGAAAAGAGAATCTCAATGGTTTCATTTGTTTCTATTGACTATTGTGGCCGAGGCCTGCGCTGTGGGCAATACCACCACATCGGCAATCGTCACATGAGAAGGTCTAGTTACAGCAAATTCTACAATATCCGCAATATCCTGAGCGACCAGAGGTTCAATTCCCTGATAGACAGCATCCGATTTGTCTTCATCCCCCTTGAATCTTACCAAGGAAAACTCAGTTTCCACCAATCCGGGATGTATCGCGACCACACGAATCCCAAATTGATTCAGATCAATTCGCATCCCTTTAGTGATCGCATCGACCGCATGCTTGCTCCCACAATAGACGCTACCATTGGGATAAACTTCCTTCCCAGCGATGGATCCAATATTGATAATCATTCCTGATTTCCGTGATGTCATTCCTGGAATTATTGCTCTGGAAACATACAGCAATCCTTTTACATTGATATCCATCATCGCATCCCAATCGTCGAGGTTGGCAGTTTGTACTGGATCGATACCATGGGCATTCCCGGCATTATTGATCAACACATCAATTGATTTCCATTTTTCGGGCAGATTCTCAAGGATTTCCATCACCTTTTCCCGATCACGCACATCGAATATCAAAGGCAAAAAATCAATTCCTTCGGGTAATTCAGACTTCAATTCCTCCAGACGGTTTCCACGTCTTCCTGTAGCAATGATATCATAACCAATCTTAGCAAGGCTGATAGCAGCAGCTTTACCGATTCCGGAAGTTGCTCCTGTAACTAGGGCAATTTTGTTTTTCATAGAGGCAAGTTAAAAAAATTATCCATGACCAATTCTCAATAATCAAGTCCCAAAACAAAAAATCAACTAATAGCCATTTAAGAAGAAAAAAACACCGTCCCTGTAATTGGAGATTCAGTTAAGAATTAAGGTTTTTAGTTTATACCTATGTTTAACCAATAACACTAACCACATTTTTCTTAAACAGTACCAATGCGAATTGCAAAACTTGTAGTCATACTCCTCCTTAGTGCATCCTGTAATCAAAAACAGAAAGATTTATCACTAGCAGATTTTCTTATTAATACAGAATCTTTCTCTATCGATCAACATATTAGTCCTAGCACTTTTCGAATGCAATACATTGATGGGAGCTTATTTTGGTGGAATAGAGATCACAGTTCTATCACCGAAATTGATTTAACAGATAAAGTCTCTAGACCATTTTTAAAATATCAGTTTGAGGGGCCAAATGGAATCGGAAGCCCATCCGGATTTTATATGGTATCGAGGGATAGTATTTTCTTCCCGTCCAAACTTTCAAAAATTTTCCTGGTCAATAACAATTCTGAAGTGCTAAATTCATTTGACTATTTATCCCTAGGTGACCATAAGTATTCCGCCAGTTCATTTACTCGCTATACCCGTCCATTTCATTTTTATGCAAATCAATTATTCTTTGAAGTAGGTCCACAATTAGTTCCTACAGAATTTATATCTGAAGATTTCTTGAAGTCCTACTCTCCCTTTGTGACTTTGAACTTAAATCAGGGAACTTTTGAGGAATTGCCGATGAGATTCACTTCATCAGCTCATTTCAAATTTGGCCCGAATACGCTAAACATGGTTTTTGCTGCATCAGAAGAAAAATACCTTATCATAGGTACACGTACTGATATGCTTTACTACTATGATCTTTCTACTCAAGAGATTGAAGAGATTCAACTAGAGTCACAGCTATTAACCAGATTCTCCAACGCCTATTTTGAAGCAGATAGAATGGGAAATACTATCGAAGAAAACATGAGGCTTTTGTACAAGGACAGCCAAAACATAGGCTTGCTAGTGGATCAACATCGGAAATTACTTTATCGAATTGGTTTTGCCGGGGAAGAGGTATCTGCAGATTTGGACGCGATGAAATATTCGGAGTTCCTACCAACTTTCACTATTAGTATCTATGATATTGAAGACGAATTTTCCCTATTGTCAGAGTTTTCCCTTCTTCGAAACACCTACCTCGCCCATCACTACTTCGTAGATGAAAAAGGCCTGAATCTATTCCCCATGCATCCCGAGAATCCCGAGTTTAACGAAGACGAAATGGTGATCCATACCTTTGATTTTGGGAGTTTGAAAAAATGAGCAATGGGCAATGCTCAATTATCAAGGAAGACGCTTGAAATTTTTACTGCTCCTCGCAATTTGCAATTGCGAGGATATATCATAGGATTTGCAATCCGTCAATCTTCTGACCTCTACTGAAAATTCAAGTAAATAGTAATTGACTTTTTCTTAATAGAGGATATTGCATCCCGAAGTTCTGGGCGGGTGTTTTCAGCTTGGTAGAGATTATTCAACCCATGTGAAAAGCGGATCTCTGGAGCAAACTTGAAGTACTTGAAATAAATCTCAAAACCCATTCCAGCTTCTAGGGAAAAATCCTGTCCAGTCAATACAATATCATCCACATTGGCTTCATCCTGACTCTTGGTACGGAATTGATAACTCGCGCCACCCAGCCAGTACATCCGCGTATTATTGAATCGTACCGAGCGATATTTAAACAAAAGCGGAAGCTCTACTACAGTTTCCTCAGATGCGTATTCTGTCACGTAAGTTTCACCTTCAGGGAAAGATGCCACATTCGAATTAGTATTAGCTGGATCTATAGGGGAATAAAAATAAGTGACATCCGTCTTGTATTCGTAGAACCCAACTTTAGGAGTAAACAACAATGACATCTGATCGTGAAATCTCAAAATTCCGATGAAACCAAGCGAAAATCCTGGTGAAAACTTTGGCTCAATACTTCTTACCGAAGCAAAAAGATTAGTCTCATTCGCTTGCTGATTTAAGAAGGCATCAGAATACTTCAGTCTGAGCGTGCTCGTATGTGCTGCAAGAAAGAATCCGTATGAAAGGGTCCTATTATCCGAACCAGAAGTCGAGGTCATGCCAAACATCCCTTGCCCAAAGGTGGGAAGCACTGCCAAGAAAAATACTAAACCTAATAGGACTACTTTGTTCCTACGTAGATTGAGCTTATTCCAAATGTGAGTGGTTTGCATAGGTTGCTTGTGAATCCAACGTTATTCATAATTCTCAGGAAATCCATTCCGTATGGAAAGGCCTGTACTGACTCAGGTAGATAAGTATATGCAGAATTGTCTTTGGATACAATTTTGCCTATTTGTGGAAGAATAGCCTTTGAATAAAATGCATAGGCCTGCTTCATTGGAGCTTTGGTAGGCTTGCTAAATTCCAAGATTACCACTTTCCCTCCTGGCTTGAGTACCCGATACATATCAGACAATCCCTTCTCCAGGTTTTCAAAATTCCTAACACCAAAAGAAACGATGACTGCATCAAACTTATTATCTTCAAAAAGTAAGCCTTCAGAATCACCCAGCTGTAGCTCGATTTTATCCTCAAGACCTTTTTTCTTCATTTTTTTGCGACCTTCCTCTAGCATTCCTTCGGAAATATCTACTCCGATGATCTTATCTGGGTTCAAAGAAAGTGCTTCGATCGCAAAATCTCCCGTGCCAGTAGCGATATCCAGGATCAACTTCGGCTGATCTTCTTTCAGATATTTAATTGCTTTTTTTCTCCAAGTGATGTCAATTCCCATGCTGAGCACGTGATTGAGCAAATCATATTTGCCCGAAATGTTGTTGAACATCTCAGCTACCTGATCTTTTTTGGAATCTTGCTTGTCTTTGTAAGGAACTACGGCCATCAGAATTCTGTCTTTGAAAGGACAATAATAGGCAAGAAACACGAGGAAAGGAAAAATGTTACACTTCGGTTTCATCCTTCCCTTTTCGGATAATGTCGTACTTTTGCATTCAAATACCAGCAGATGATCCAGACAGCCTCTTTTGTAATCAGTAATTCGAACCCCGGAAATTGTCCCAAGCCTGACCGTGCTGAGATTGCTTTTATCGGCAGATCCAATGTGGGCAAAAGCTCATTGATCAATATGCTAGTCAACCAAAAAGGCTTGGCAAAGACTTCTCAAAAACCAGGTAAAACCCAGTTGATCAACCACTTCCTCGTCAATGACAAGTGGTATCTAGTCGATCTTCCTGGCTATGGTTTCGCCAAAGTAAACCTGAAAGTGAAGCAGGGCTGGGAAAGTATGATTACTACCTATCTTACGAAGCGGGAAAATTTATGCGGCGTGTTTGTCCTGATAGACAGCAGATTAGAACCACAGCAGATTGATTTAGAATTCTTGCTTTGGTGCGGCACTCAGGAAGTCCCTACTGCCTTGGTATTTACCAAAGCAGACAAGCAGTCTAAGTCGAAAACTAATCAGAACATCCAGAAGTTTCTGAAGAAAACCAGAGAAATGTTCGGAGAGAATCCGGACTACTTCGTCACCAGTGCAGAAGCTAGCACCGGTAAAGTGGAGTTAACAAAGTTTATGGAAGAACTAGTAACTGAATATGAAGCCAGGTGAATCATTTAATTGATAATCCTATATTTGCATCCTCGAAAAAATAAACCAAATGAATTTTAAAGATCTTGCCACCGTAGCCGGTAAACCCGGCTTGTTCAAAGTTTTGAAGCCTTCACGCACAGGAGTTATCCTCGAAAGCATGGATGCTAAGAAAACTAAACTCGTTGCAGGCATGTCCCAGCGTGTATCTATTTTAAGCGATATTTCTATTTATACCTTGACAGAAGAGGGTGCTGAGCCCTTGGAATCTGTAATGCAAAAGATTGAAGCTGAATTCCAAGGTGATTTGGGTTTGGATGCCAATCCTGATGACACGGAACTTAGAGCTTTCATGAAGCATATACTTCCTGCAGTGGATGAATCGAGAGTTTATACTTCGGATATCAAAAAACTGATCACCTGGTACAAGTTACTACGCGTTCAAGCTCCTGAAGTATTGGAAAAAGTTGGAGAAGAAAAACCAGAAGAAGCCGAAGTTCCAAAAGAAAAAGAGCCTGATGCTGATAAAAAATCAGACAAATAAATCATAGGCTGTCTCCAGAGACATTCTGATGACAGCCTGAGCGGAGTCGAAGGCCAATTGCTATGAATACAAATGCATTTCGACTTCGCTCAATGTGACAAAGGCTTTATTAAACAGCCACTTTTTGGACATCAACATGAGTAAATCCTTATCTGAAGAAACTTTTTCCCTGCTCCGAAAGGACTTTGACTTTCCAGAAAATATAGCGGAATTTGATGAGGAAAAGGCCATTGATACGCTTACGAAAGTCATCGCATATATGCTAGATAGAGAATTTGAGCGTTTGCTTCAGATTTGCTACCGAATCGACCTTGGAGAAGAAAAACTCAAAAAAATCCTTCATGAATCCGAGCCTGACCAAGTTGCACCGGATTTGGCTCTTGCACTTTGGGAAAGGCAAAAACAAAAAATTGAAATCAGACGAAGGTATTCAGCAAATGATTAAGCTTCAGCATTTATATTAAAAGGAGATTTTAGGCAATTCTCCCTATTTTAGACTTTCTAAATCATACTGTTTTTCCTTATGAAAACTTTTCACAAGCTCTCTTATCTACTTTCCCTTGTCTGTATCGTTTCCTTTAGCTCCTGTCACCAAGATGAGGACAAAGATCCGGTAAAGTCAGACGCAGAACTGATTGGTTCGGGCATAGCCTGGAAGTTCAGTACAGTCACTGCCAGCGGACTTGATGCAAGCTCCTTTATTGACGAATGCCTGCTTGACAATCTGATTACCTTTACATACTCAAGCAAAACCGGAGTCGTTGATGCTGGGCCAATAAAATGCGATGAATCTGACCCTCAGACTGAAGAATTCACTTGGAGATATAATGATTCGACCAAAATTCTATCATTTGATAGTGACGTGATCGATATTCCTGGCGCAGCCAGCGATCTAAAGGTAATTAGCGTCACTAGCGCAGAGTTGGTGCTTTCTCAAAATGTAGCCCTACCAGGCTTTGGTACTCAAGAAGTAATAGTCACCTTAATTCACTGATCTCAAATTCACATCTTTAATATTCTAAATCAGGAAATAGCCATTGCACTTGTGAGCGCATGGTTTATTTCCTTTTTTTGTTTTCAACCCAAACTATCAAACCATGGCAAATCCTATCTGGATCATGACCTCTGCTTTTGACCAACTCAATCTGGATCAAACGGTAGAAAAAGCGTTAGAAATCGGTTCTCAAGGTCTTGACCTTTGTGTATTCCGCAAGGATGGAACGCGTGATGACTTTGTGGCTACCCACTTGGATTATGAAATCTTTGGGCCAGAGGATGCCAAGCAACTCCTAGAGAAATTCAATGGTGCCAAACTCCGACTTTCCATAGGCGCTTTTGACAATCTCATCGGTGGTGATCCAGCTGAGCGTATCAAGAATCAAAATCATCTACTAAGATTGATCCGAATGGCATACCTACTCGGTGGGGATGAAAATGATGTGAAGGTCGGAACCTTCGTGGGTTACAATCACGAGTTCGGAAACCAAGAAGGTGGCTTTGAGAAAAACCTGCTGGAATATCAGCGAATATTTGGGCCGATTATCCGCTACTCAAATAGCCTAGGAGTGACTGTTCTCTATGAAAACTGCCCGATGGAAGGCTGGAGAAGCTCAGGTCACTTTGGTACGTTCAATAACCTGACGGGAGTCTTGGCGGCTAGAAAAATCATGTATGAGCTTGTTCCAGAAGTCAATCATGGAGAAATCTACGATCCCTCTCACGATATCTGGCAGCACACAGATCCAGTGGAAGTCATCAAAAATACAGACATGAATCGCCTGAAGAGAATCCACGTCAAATCCACCCGAAATAATCCTGACCCCTTCTGGGGAAATATGTATCCCATGCAGGAAGTTCGAGCTGAATGGGCTAAAAAAGCCGGTATTCCTTCCAGCACGAACCCTTGGGATAGGCATCATTACGAAGCTACCCTTCCTGGTTTTGGATTGGGTGACTCGATGGATTGGCGGGCTTTTGTGAATATTCTCAAGGAGCGCAATTTTTCCGGACCTTTTGAGATCGAGAACGAGGCTTTTCTCTCCAAGCAAACAGGAAATATGGGTGCCATCGTCCAAGGCTGCAAAGCCGCGGTGCAGAATTTGGCGCCTTTACTTTATGAGTTGGGAGAAAATGGCTGGCAATATCCTGAGTCAGCATACAAACCTCTTTCAGAAATGAATAGAGCTGATATTCCCTTAATGACGATGGAGAGATTAAGTTAAAAGTATAGTTTATAACATGAAGCAAACACTTTATATATTATTTGCAATATTGATTTCGCAAGCTCTCCACTCTTGCAAATCACAATATTCGATGGTGGAATTAAATAGAAATTTCACAACTGAACAGATAGCTGATTTGAATAAGATTACAGAATTTTTCAGATCAGAAATGTGCTTAAGTATGGAAAGTGATTTCAAAACTTGTTATGAACGAATCCCACACGAATATTTAGAGGCTACAGGCAGTCAGTTTTGGACAAAAATAGACTTCGAAGACCAGAAGAAATTGTATGAACAAATTTCAGAATCAACTTTCAATGAGATTTGGTCCTATTGCGAAAGTAAATACTATCCTAGTGAAACAGTAGCAGAAAGCCTTTGTGCAAACCCAAAAGGTAAATACCAAGGTTTTTTAACGGAATTAGGAAAAACTAATCTATTCATTGCTAAATATGCGAAAAGAATCAGGGCATATGGCAGCTTTAACACATTGGATATTCAATACTTTGATGTGCTTGGTGATAAAAAATCTTTGGACCTAAACGACCCTAACATTCAATTGATTTTAGCCATACACTATTTATCACTGAATGACCAAACCACTAGAAATGCAGCTTTAAGTTCAAAAGGCAAAATAATTAATGCACCACCAATCCTTGATAGCAATTAAATGGGGCTGTAATTAACATTGATCAATACCGTAGTATCATATGGTGAAAATTCATTCACGAAATGTTTTTAGGGAACGAGATAACACTATTAATTCAATTTTGCAGGGTTTGAAACACTTTACTCAGATTTCAGACTTTAGATCTTTTACTTTTACCTCTGGCTTTCTTCGTATCCTGTATCTGCTTTCAGATCAAATCCTTCTGCTGCCTGCACCGCAAGCACATCACAGCGCTCATTCTCGATGTTGCCTGCATGACCTTTTACCCAGATGAATTTCGGTTTGTATTTCAGGTGGAGCGGAATGTAGCGTAACCAGAGATCCGGGTTTTTCTTGTCTTTGAAGCCTTTTTTCTGCCAGCCCCAAATCCAGCCTTTCTCTACAGAATCAACTACATATTTACTATCCGAATAAATCTGTACAGGAAATTCTGTTGTATTGATCGCCTGAAGCGCACGGATTACCGCTAGCAATTCCATGCGGTTGTTGGTAGTCAATCGAAAGCCTTCTGATAGCTCTTTGCGGTGTTTTCCGAATTTCAGCACGGCACCATAACCTCCCGGGCCTGGATTTCCTTTGGCAGCGCCATCAGTATAAATGGTAATCATGCAACAAAGAAAAGAAAAATGAAATGAAGAATTGGGCTAAATCCCAGATTCTACTCCAATAGGAAAGGCATTTGTTTTGAAAATCTTCACAGCGATGGAAAGCAAAATAATTCCAAAAATTCGTCTCAGGACATCCAAACCAGTTTTACCGATTTTACGCTCCAGCCAACCCGTACTTTTCAACACAATGTATACCAATATCAGATTCAACAGTATCCCAATAGCAATATTGATTTGAGCAAACTCCGCTTTCAACGTCAAAATCGTAGTAAGAGTACCTGCCCCTGCGATCAAAGGAAAAGCGATAGGGACAATAGAAGCACTGTCTTTGGCATCAGGATCAGATTTGAAAAGCTCGATTCCCAAGATCATCTCAGCACCAATCGCAAAAATGATCAGCGCACCCGCAATCGCAAAATCCTCTACTCCTATACCGAAAAGGCTTAAAATCGATTTGCCGGCAAAAAGAAACAGAATCATCAGCACACCCGCAGCCAAGGTGGCTTTTTCGGACTGAATATGACCAACCTTCTGTCTTAGATTGACTATGATCGGGATAGAACCGAGGATATCAATCACAGAAAAAAGGATCAGGGAAACCGATAGAATTTCTTTCAAATCAAACATTCCGCGAAATTAGACATTTAACCTTTGAGGTTTCAAAAACCTCGAAGGTTTTTAGATTATGAAATGGTGAAGAAAAAAGTCACTGTGAAATTCTGTACGAGCTCAATAGCTACACTGTGAAAACTATAAAGGTCCAAGCCTATCTTATAGTAGGCAGGAAGTAGTACTCAAACATGCAGTAATTGGATTTCTACCTTTCTAAGATTATTTCAAAATTGGTAGGAGTTACTATTTGAGCAATTTTGAATGGGTTGAGTTCTATAAGATCCTTATCTCCTGTTACCAAAAAATCAGCTTTAGAAAAATCTATCAAATCTAACAGGAAACTATCCTTGGGGTCTCTATTGACAAAGTGCGTTGGGCTAATCTCAACCTTTTCAGCGATCGTTTCCAAAAGTTCTATTAGCTCATTTACTGAGTCTTGGGGGAAGTATTTCTTGAGTTTTTCCCTATTAGTTACTTCTTTGATTTCCAGGAGAAGTTGATCTGTAATAACAAGCAACACATCTCCATTTGAAATATAGTGTTTCAGCTTTGCTAACCTTTTACCTATAAGAAAGCTAATCCAAACATTAGTATCAAATATGACTCTGATCTTTTTGCCTTTCATAGATTGCTTGCCTTACATTTTCAATTTCTCCGTCAAGCACCTCATTGTCAAGCTCATCGGATTTAAATGACTTTAAAAGCTGAGTAAGCTTCGAGTCAATCACTTCTTTCTCTAGCTCTTTGGATAGGAGCAACTTTTGTTCTCTTGGCAACTGCTTTACAATGGAGAGAATTTTTTTAAACGATAGATCAACTTGCAATTCAGTTTTCATCTTTTGTTTGTTTATCTAGAATCAATTTACGATAATTTTCAATGTATAGTTAGAATTCACCGACTAACCTATAGCTCCACTTTTCGTTTGGTCAAACTAAAAAATCAAAATCCTGAGTTCTCACACTAGTGAAATAATCAAATCCCCCTAGCCCACTTTAAGGACTTTTTGTTCCACAATAAGTATGCAGTCTATGGGGGAATTGACATGCAATTATTCATCAGCTTACGATTAAAAAATGTGCTCTATGAAGTTAAAAACAAAAGACCTTCGGGGTTTTGAAAACCCCAAAGGTCAAATTCAATACTTCGATAAAAAACCAATCAACTTATCCATCTCTGCATTGGTGATGGCTGGGAAATTAGCAATCCGGAAACTTGTAGGTTTGTGAGGACCATAGCCAGAACCCAGCTGCATACCTTCTTTTTCGGCATCCTTTTTCACCGAAGCGATCAAATCCTCTGTTCCTGTTACAGCCAAAACTGTTGTGCTTCTTGTCTCGGCATTATCCACTAGCATTCGAAGTGATTTGGATTGCGCTATAGCATTTTCTAGCTTTTGCATTCGCTCACGAAGATTGGCATCAATATGCTGGATTTCTTCAAGGTCTTTCAAAACTCGATTGAGCAGGTAGATTCCCAATACATTTGGCGTATAATGTGTCTGATAGCCAGCTGCATTCTCTAGCATAAAACTCAAGGAATTGTATCGCCCTTTCTCTCCTTTACTCTCGCATTTTTCTATGGCTTTTGGAGAAAGGATCAAAATCCCCAAACCTGCTGGAAGTCCGAAGCATTTCTGCACAGAAGCATACCAAATATCCGCCAAACTGAAATCCAGTTCGATTCCAGACATAGACGAAGTGGTATCTACCGCGATCATTTTCTCAGGATACTTCTCCTTGATCGCATCAATTACTGACATCGCAACCTGCGTAGCATTTGCAGTTTCATTTTGCGTCAGCGCGATCACATCGAAGTCCTCAGAGATCTCCAAACTCGCCACATCGATAGCTTCATTTGCTTCGATTTTGAGTCCGTCAGTTGCCGGATTGATATGCTTTGCGAAGCCAATCCACTTTTTCCCAAATGATCCTGAGTAAATATGAAAACTCGCTTGTTGCACGATGGATTGGGTGATAATCTCCCAATTTTCGGTAGCACTTGAAGTGAAAAGCAACTTGTAATCATCCGGCATGTGGAGCTTTTCACGCATCAACTGCTCAGTTTCCTGATACAAATGCATGAAGGCATTGCTGCGGTGATTGGCACTCAGAATGCCAGCGGTGTAGGCATCTTGCAAATAAGTAGGAAGGGCATCGTAAACTTTAGATGGCCCAGGTGCAAATGTGAGCATAGGTTTGTGTTTAAAGAAAATAGCGGATTCCAAGTTCATAGCCTTTCAGGCCAAGTCCGGAGATCATTCCGACGCAGGATTTGGAAATAATGCTTTTGTGGCGGAATTCTTCCCGCTTGTAGATATTTGAAATGTGTATTTCTAGCGTAGGTGTAGTCACCCCCGCAATGGCATCAGAGATTGCTACGGAAGTGTGGGTGTATCCTCCGGCATTCAATAATATGGCATCAAAAGTAAAGCCTACTTCGTGGATTTTATTGATCAGCTCACCTTCCACATTACTTTGGTAATAATGAAGATCAACATCAGGAAAAGCCACTTTCATCCCCTCAAAATATTCTTCAAAAGAAGTGCTTCCATAGACTTCCGGCTCTCTTTTTCCAAGAAGGTTAAGATTTGGCCCGTTTATAATCAGGATTTTCAAAACAAAATTCGGTTTGATGGTTTCAAATCAAAGGTAATTGGTTTCTGATTGGAAAGTTAAAACCTTTCAACATTTGAACCTTCCAACTTTCCAACCTAATTTTCCAATATTTCAATTTTTAATCTTCCAATGAGCAATCTCTGGCAAAACCATATCAAGCAATTCCGTCATTACCTCAAGCTAGAGCGATCCCTAAGCGGGAATTCCATCGAGGCTTATACCCGTGACATGGAAAAGTTAGCGGCCTATTCAGAGACCAATTTCCCAGGGAAAAGCCCATTAACCTTAGAATTAGAGCACTTGAGGAAGTTTGTGAATGACTTAGCCAAATTGGAAATATCAGATTACACGCAGGCTAGAATTATATCGGGCATCAAAGCTTTCTACAAATACCTGATGTATGAGGATAGGATTTCAGAAGATCCGGCACAACTCTTAGAAGCTCCGAAACTCGGCCGTAAACTCCCTGACACCTTGAGTTATCAGGAAATCGTCCAGCTTTTGGAGTCAATTCCTCTTGGCGAACCTGAAGGTCATCGCAATCGCGCGATGCTTGAGATGTTGTATAGCTCTGGATTGCGTGTGTCCGAATTGATAGAGCTGAAAAAGGGTCAAGTTTTCGAAGATGTAGGTTTTTTGAAAGTAGTGGGAAAAGGAAATAAAGAACGCTTGGTGCCCATCGGAAAAGACGCGCTGAAATATCTGAATATCTATAAAGATGAAGTTCGTGTGCATCAAAGCATTGCCAAAGGCCATGAGGAATTTGTCTTCTTAAATCGTCGTGGCAAGAAGCTGACTCGTGTCATGATTTTCCTGATTATCAAAAAGACGGCTGAGCAAGCTGGAATTGAGAAAAATGTAAGTCCACATACGTTCCGCCATTCCTTCGCCACGCATCTCATCGAAGGCGGCGCTGACCTACGTGCTGTGCAGGAAATGCTCGGTCATGAAAGCATTACTACTACAGAGATTTACACGCATTTAGATCGGGATTATCTGAGGCAGGTGCTGACGGATTTTCATCCGAGGAAATAGATTTTTGTACCAAATACTAAGTACAATGTAACCAGCAACTTAGTAGAAACGAAGACTACATTATTTCAAGTGGATCGTCATTTAATTAAAGTATTCAACTAAATTACCTACATGATTAACCTTCTGTACAAACTATTTCCAGTTCTAAATAATCTCACTAAACGTCAGAAATTATTTTTTCGCCTTTTGCTTCTCAGTGTGAGTGCAGCCTTTTTTGGAGCCTATTTCAAGATCAATGACCTTCCAAATGCTGATCTAATCCTTGGCTCCGCTATGATTCTTCAAGTCATATCTATTGCCGGTTTGCTTAGCAAATGGGGTAAGAAAAGAACAAAATCTGAAGTCTCAAGTATCAATTAATTCACTTTGTTCAGGTTTCATGAGCCATTAAACAGCGATTGCTGATGGATTTTCTTTCAAAGAAATTTGTCGGTTGTCGGTTGTCGGTTGTCGGTTGTCGGTTATCAAAAAAAGAATAGTTTTGTGCAAATTAATTTTATAGTCTGTATGAAAAGGCTTCTTGCTCTACTTCTTCTTATTTTTTCAACCTCCCTCGCGAATGCCCAAGAAGCACCTGTAACCACCAATCCGGTAGAAATTCATACTGGACTCTTAGGAATTTGGCTGAACAAGGAATATAAGATATCTAATAAATTTGTCATCAGAGTCGAGGTAGGTTTGGATGGTGATTTATGGACTGGAACTTATTCTTCGGGATTTCTTCTAATCCCAGTATTTACAGCAGAACCGAGATGGTATTACAATCTTGAAAAGCGAAATAAAAAGAATAAAACCACCAAAGGAAACTTTGGGAATTTCTTCTCATTAAAGACCAGCTATAGTCCTGATCTCTTTGTTATTTCTAATTATTATAATGATATAATTCCTTTTTTGACAATTGTTCCAACTTGGGGTATTCGCCGACCTATTGGCAAAAATTTCGTGTTCGAAACAGGTATTGGTATTGGATACTTACACAATTTTTACAAGTCCAAAGGCTATACTTCCGATGATGGTGAGTTAACGGCAAATATTCATTTACGCTTTGGATATAGATTTTAATTGGTAATAAAACATTTACAAGATTAGATATATTTTGAAAAAGGGAATTTTACTGCTATTTATTCTAATAGCCAAATCAGCTTGTACCTCCACAAAAATCTACACACGGTTAAAATGCCATATCTGCCTTTCGCAGTCAAATGGGGTTTTGCTTTTGCCTTTACCTTGGGATGCAGGATTCAGCAGACTTTCTCCAGGTGAGCAAGCTGATATTGAATTGCAGGTGTTGAACCTCCTTCGAGATAAGGGTTTTACGAAAGTTGAACTCTATGATCGACTGGAACACGAACTTTTTTCCGCAGGTATAAATGATCCAAACGATCCCGAACAGCGCTCAAAAGTGAATTCTATCTTAGGGTATCCATACTTTTTGGGAATAACGCTGGGAGAAACCCGGAATTCGGATGAATGGGATTATAGAACGAAGCAGGAACTTTACGATATGAATCCGCCCCCTCCGGATATGGAAATATCAGCTACGATCCGTGTTGCACTGATAGAAACTGCCACAGGAAATATCGTATCGGATAATGCGATTATCACAGAAATCAGCGATTGGGGAACACCTGATGAAGACGGCGGAGTAAACTTCTGGAACTTTGGATCTGTGAGCCAAGCTATCCGCAAAGCAACCGACAAAGGAGTTGCAAATATGGTTAAGGATTGCAGCTGTTAATATTAAAAACAGTTAGGACAGCACAAACAATAAGGGTTCAAGTCAGAAACCTGTCTTCAGGAAGACTTGAACCTATAACATTTTATCCTCTAATTACCCGCAAAAATATACCCGCATCCATGCTCTTGAGCTCTTCCAAGTGCCCAAACACCTGAGGGAACTACTTGTATACCTGGAAGCACTCCACTTTTCCAGTCCTCATAGACTGTCTTAGGATCCGCTCCAATTTGCTGTGCCTTGGCGCCACTATATACATTCAATGCCAAATCACAAACACAAAACATCGCTCCTCGAGCCTGAAGATCTTTGATACCCTGTACAATCGGAACAGGAAAATCTCCTTCCTGCGGCTCGAAATATGGATTTCTTAAGGAAGGCTTTTGAGTTTTTTGATCATTGATTCCAAATAATTCTCCCAAATTATATTTCTCCCAGAGCTCAGATTTCAGCGCAAATGGAATAGCATTATGTCTTAAAACTGACATAGCAGTAATATCAGAATCAGCTGAACCGGTCTGATTATTTGACAAGTAAAAAGCCCAATTCCAGAGGATTGCGAATCCGTCATGAGGTGTAGATCCATCATAAACTATACGATGAGACCCCTTTACATTTTTAAACCACTCGTCGGCTTCGTGGATGAGCTTAGTCCCATGATCATGAGATTCTTCAGCCATCACGGCAGTTCCCAAACTCGAAAGGCTTGCAGTTGCAGCCAGAGCTCCAAGGAATTTTCTTCTTGAGTTTACATTAGTGTGTTCCATAGTTGAAAGGATTTAAATGATAACTTACTATTACTCACTGATAAACAGCTAGCTACTATTCAAATCTAGACAGGCAGAAAAGAAAGAACCACCACACACAATTCAAAAAATAGCAATATCTGTTCAAGTTGGCTTTTGATTAGTTTTAAGACAAAGAAGGAAGAAACCCGAATTTTTCAGTGTAACACTTGGTGAAATAGGAAGGATTAGAATATCCAACTTCCATAGCTACCTGTGTCACATTACCGGATTTTTGCTGTAATAGGACCCTAGCTTTTTCGAGTCTTAAATCCCTCAAAAAATAAACTGGAGACCTACCTGTAATCGCTGTGATCTTTCTATAAAATTGGGACCTACTCATTCCAATAGATTTGCAAAGACAAGCCATATTAAAATTCATATCAGACAGGTTGTTTTCTGTAATATTGAATAAATCTGACAATAGCTGTTCTTCAGTAGGCACCATCACCCTATTTTTCATTGTGGATGCTTGAATATCGATATTGGCAAGCTTAGCGATCAAGGCCGAGACTAAAAGTTGATTATCATTCGCAGAATTGCACAATCGATGAGATAGCTTAAATACCTTGTCAAAGAAATCTCCGTCCTCCGTTACGGGAAGACCTGCACTTAGCCCCATTTTAAAAATTATCTTAGGAGACATATCAGGCTTGCTGCTCAACTGTTCCTGGATGCTGTTGGCGCATTTATAGGATTGTTTGGCATCATTGAATATAGCTATCAAACTATCGTCATCTCCCCATTCTATCTCTCTCCCCCCAAATTCTACAAATTTCTCCATCACTAGCTCCTTTGCCCAGGTAGGTAGCAATAGACTTTTTACATCCTTGGAGTCTCTGGCTAAGGTGATAGCTCTGACAGATACCACCAAAACACTTCGATAGGCTACGTCTATTTCACCACTTGTAAATGTGGCTACTCCTCCTTTGGATTTGACAGTATTTCCCATGGCCACCTGATAAAATCCTTGCTGGATTTCAGTAATGGCACAGGCTACATTACCGTGGGCTAGATGATGCACAAGTTCACAGGTTTCTGTGTCCGGCCCTTCCATGAGACAAAAAACAGTCCCAGCTTCTTCATTCACCCAAAACTGATGGTATTTCACCCCATATTCATCTTGAATTTTCAAATCTGCAATATGAGCAGTCTTGACTTCGTCGATAGTAACCTTATCAAACTGATGAAAATCTATAAAAAGTGGCATAATTGTATTTTTTTGACTTCTTAATATAAGAAATTCTAGATTATTATCAGCTAAATCAGTGAAACACAGCATTATGAAAAAAGACAAACCACTTCAAATGGAGGCATCACAAAGTATTCTGACCAAGTCATTTTCTGGGGATTTAAGCTCTAGAGACTATGCATTACCATTGGTCCAATTGGGGAGATATGAACCAGGAGAAGAAAAAAAAATATGTTGCTAGAAGCTATTGATCAAACCACCAATGAGGAGTAGCATTGGTGCTACTTGGGAATTCGCTGCATCTCAGACAGGTTTTAGGGTAATCCTCATAAGGCCGTTGGGGATCATAGGTACAAACTTCTTCTTCAAAAAAAGGCACATCTGCACGAGTCGTATAGATCCGCTTTTGACTCACGCGAGCTATTTCAAAATTCCCTAAAACTACTTCATCGGGCCTGTTGACATTCTGAATGTTTCCATAGATTGGAGCTGGGGGAGTATCGAAAACCGATCCTGAATTATTGACTAATTCTCTCACCTTTCTCCAATATTCAAATGCTGACTTATTCAAACTCGTCAATCTCACATTAAAATAATGTCTACTTAAAAATGAATCATCAAGTATTCGCTCAGCAACCAGTTGAGTGGATTTTCCACCAGGAGAATTAATCAAATCACCATTCAATAGACTGATCCTTTGAGGGTCGGGGAAGCCAAATACATAGCAATCCGGCGGAGGTTGATTAAAGGGGTTTGGAAAAAAGGTCAAGTCCCAATAATAGACTTCGTCTACGTCCCAGCGGAAATAATACCCTCCTTTTTGTGAAGGCAAAGTGGTAGTAGTGTGTATCGAAATAAACGCAGTTTCTGGCTGATCCTGAATAATATCCCTGGAAAAAGTATAGCTCAACTCATCCTCTCCAACCTGCTCGGGCAAAGACTCAGGTATCGACTGGTATCGCTCCCCTTGTACCACTATATCCAAATAATAAGCTACTCCATTTAGTATTTCCACACTTGCTTCGAGTTGGTATTTACCAGGTTCAATCTCCGTGAAATTGGACTGGCTTCCATCTTCTCCAACAAGGGTTAGTTCGGCTTCAGACACTGGATTTGGCAGGTCATTCAGCACATAATAATTACCCGAAAACACAGGCTTCCGATCCTTTGAAGTCGTTTCTGAAAGGAACACAAATCGATTTTCCTGGAGGTTCGAAACCTGACCTGACACCACTAGTTTAGCCAGTCCTTTATTAAGTGGAAATTCAATTTTCTCCACGCAGGAACCAATAAGCATACTGATCAAAACTACTAGCAGCCAGCTACTCCGGTTTTTGGATAGGGTAATCTGTCCAGCCATTTCTATTTTTTGCCTATTCATTTTTCCCTCCCCCAAAGTCTATACTATATGTAATAGAAGGAAATATCGCTCCTAAAATCGCTAATCTAAATGGCCTCAATTGCTGAGAATCCCCATCTTTTTTCCAGAAAATCGAATACGCATTCTTCCTTCCCAGCAGATTGTAAATGCTTAGGTTCAAACTATCTCCCTTTTTAGAAAACACTTTTTCCAAAGTATAGGATAGATCCACACGGAAGTAATCCGGTATTCTATATTCATTTCTCTGACTATAATCCGGAACGATCAAGCCTCCCAATTTATAACTTGCATTCACCGCATTGATGGGTCTTCCTGTTGCGTAATTGACACTGAGACTTAGTAGCCCACGAGGATACATCTTCCGAGTAAGGATCAAGTTTATCTCATGAGGTTTGTCATAATTTGAAGGAAACCAATCTCCATCATTGATCTGCTCAGCTGGATACTCGCTGGTAGTTCTCACAAAAGAGCGAGAATAGGTATAAGCCAGCCATCCAGTGACTACCCCTAGATTTTTCTTGATCATCAGTTCTGTTCCATAGGCTTTGCCTTCACCAAATACCAGTTCCGTTTCTAAATGTGGGTTTTGGAAGATCTGTGCAAAATCCCTGTATTCTACTTGATTTTGGCTAAGTCTATAGAATGCATCTACGGAAAACTCCCAACTATTACTCTTGGTATTTTTAAAAAAGCCTAAAGCAAAACTGTCAGATTGTTGCGGCGGAATGTATGAAGTACTAAGCTGCCATAGATCAATCGGAGTAGGTCCGAAGGTATTCGAGATAGATTGAATGTATTGAAATAGACGTGAGTAGTTTAACTTGACAGATGCCGTTTGTCCAAGGTTTTGACGAAATGAAAACCTTGGTTCTAGTCCTGAATAACTTTGTATACCTCCATTGCCAGAATACTCTTTTCCCGAAATCCGATCTTCGGCGATAGGGCCATTTGGAAGATATTGGTATACCGAATCAGGCCCCAGCTGATTGTAGGTAGAATACCTCAAACCTATCACAATTCCCATAGTAGAAGTTGGCTCCCATTCTAAACTGGCAAAGCCAGAGAACTCTACCCCTTGCTGCTTGTCTACAGTATTTGACTCAACTTCTGAGGCGTCCCCGTAAGGCAAAAACTGCTCAGGTTTGGCCTTATAGTATATCGCCTCTAAACCTGTTTGGAGTGCAAGTTTATCATTCGCCCAGGTCCCAGACACTTTTGCCTGCTGGTAATTCATTCCATTTTTCACTTCTGCCGCATCTACACCTTCGGGTTCGAAAAAAGCATTGTTAAAGTTTCCATCAGCCAATATGGCGGATACAGAAAAGTTTTCTCCTAAAATGCCTTTATACCTTAAGGAACTTACCCGATTACTCCAGTCATAGCCAAATTCTTCTGAAAATTTCAGGTAATCACTGGTCATCAAATTGATGAATTCTAGATGATGCCCACTAGCTACCTCCCAGGCCAAGCCAGCATAAATATCATAGAAATTCAACTTGCTATTGTTGATATCGTAATCCCTAGCTTGCTTCAATAGCCAATTGGTATTAGAAATACGGCCACCTATAATTACAGACAGCTTATCTTTCATCAAAGGCCCATTCACCAACAACCTTGCATTGGAGGTCCCAACACCCAATTGCCCTCCCCAATTTTCCATATCCCCTTCACGCATCTGAATATCCAAAGCGGAACCAGCTCTTCCTCCATAGTTAGCCGGAACGTTACCCTTATATAAGGTAAAAGTCTCCGTGACATCGGTATTAAATGGTGACAGAAAACCCAAAGCATGATTGGAACTGAGCACTAAGGCCTCATTCATCAGCAGCAAGTTTTGATCAGTTTTTGCTCCTCTCACATTGATTCCCGAAGTGCCCTCACCAATTGCACTCACGCCAGAAAGCAACTGCAATCCTTTGAATATATCTGCCTCTCCTAAAAAAGCCGGAATAGCTTTCAGCTCTCTTGTAGTCAACTTGCTGACTCCTGAAATGGGATTTCGAACATTCCTATCAGGCTCCTCGGACATAACAACTACCCCTTCCAACTCGTAACTTTTATCTTCCAATTCCAGATTGACCACTCCATTTGCATAGGAAGTGACCTTAATTGTAAGCGGAATTTTGGTCATATGCCTAAAAGTAACTTTATGGACCCCTGGGCTCACTTCAAGATGATAGGTTCCAAATCGATCGGATCGTGTAATCGTCGTAACTCCGTCCACATGAATACTGACTCCTTCTAATGGGGTTTTAGTATTAGTATCTTGCAACTTCCCCGTAAGAATATACCTTTTGGCATGCATCCCTTCCTTATCCCCAAATGAAAAAGACAGTGAATCTGTCTGAGCAAGAGTCAAACTTGCACTTAAAAAAAATATGACCAGAAAGAGAAAATGGAATTTTCGCATACCTATTCAATATAGGAAGCCTTCTATAAATAGTCCAATTTCAATGACAAACGGTGCTAATTAGTTTTGGTGACGTTTGCTAATTGGGTAAGAATACCAAATAATGTAGGTATGTAGGAATCGGGAACACTAATAGGGCATAGTATCGGTCATTACCTAAGCCGATTTGGTCATCTGCTGCTGGATAGTAATCACCACAAATTCTGCAGGACGGGTTAAGGCCACCTTGATCGATAGAACTATCCTTCCTTCCAGTATATCTACTGCGGACATGGTGATTCCTAGCCCACATTCCACTTGGAATGCATCTTGAGCAGAAGCGCCAGCCAAGCCTCCTTGTTTCCAAAGATCAATCAAAAAACTGCTAATTATAGAGTTCAGCGCAGTCCAAGTCCTCTGATTATTGGGTTCAAATGCATAGGTCTTTACAGCAATTTTGCAGGACTGCTCTAAATATATAAGCATCCTCCTAACGTTGATATATTTTAAGTCCAGACTATTTCCATCCAGTGTTCTGGCTCCCCAAACTAGAACTCCTACACCTGGAAAAGTACGAATGGCATTGATAGATTTGCCACTGAAGGCATCTACATTAAGGGTGCTTTGTTGCGCATCATTTAGCGAGACAGGTACGCCTCGCACACTAGCAATGCTAACATTAGCTGGAGAATACCAAACCCCCTTCATCATATCATTTGTGCTGATTACACCTGCCATCCCTCCACTTGGAGGCAGCAAATTTGCCAAGTCTAGCAGCTTAGAATAAATTATTGTATAAAATTCACTTGATCTAAGAAGTCCATGATTAAGCTGGTCTACAGCCATTGACTGATCTTTATTGCCTTTGATCATGTCAAAAACATTCTTCAGAGCCGGATCACTATCCTTAGGATTTAATAATGCTTCAAGTTGCTCTATATCTCCAGCGAATAGATTAGTATAATCCAAGTCCCCGATCTGAAGAAGATTGGTGTATAAAAAGGGAAAATAAGCAGCACCATAACTCAACCCATTGTTTCCTGTCCTGCTTCTAAAATCTTCAATTGCTCGTGCATAGTCCAATTGATCAGGACTTCCTCCACATGGCACATCTAGAATACTAATAGCTGTCCCAAGCTCTTCACACTGGCGCAGCATAGCCTGCGTGAGTTTGGCATATTCACTTGCTGAGAGCAAGGTAGCTTCGGGAAAAATATACATCGTCGGCTCAGTCTCTTTCTTAAGCAAGTAGAGCCCTTGTAGCAAGTCATTAAGCGAAACGTTTGAATTGACAAGAGGATCAGTATGCTTAAGTGCTTTACCTGATGGCTCCCCATAGTTTCCCACCGATACAATATAGGCATCGCCTCCACCATTTTGGTAGAATAGCATGACACTCAAATAGAGGTAATATATAGTACTGGGATCAGGGCTAATAACATAATCTCGTTGCGCAAAACTTAGCTGATTTTTCGCTGCGATATCGCCTTTTGTACTGTTTACAAAGTAATTTGGACTGTACTGCTGAGGCTGACTTTTGCCTTTTTGAGGATAACAGAAAAAAGCTAAAAACTCAATCCAGGATCTAATTTTGATGGGTTTATTCAGATAAGACTCCCCCTGATATTCAGCTTGAGGAGTATAGCCCACAAAGGCTGGTATAGCTGTAGCAACTGGCGCCACCGAATTTGGAAAGGCATTTACCTCTGTGAGATAAACTCCAGGTGTTTTATATTTTGCTGCCATGGTATGATGTTAGAAAATAGAAGGCTTAGAATTGAAAAAAGAAAAAGTAATTGTCTAAGAAAGTGATTTTTGGCGAGAATTTCGAAGATCCTCTGCGAATCCGAGACCTAGTGCAGCTTACTAGTCAGCTAAGCCCATAACATTCACTTCATACCGATAAAACGAGCTAGCATCTCTCCAGATGCTAGCCCATGCAAACTGCATCATTTCTGAACTTGGCTTTTAGAATTCCACCCTATAACTGAGTATTGGGATAATCGATGTTTGGTAGGAGGTTTTGATTTCCCCACTCATGGGTTCAAAATAGCTTCCGTAGACATTTTGACGGTTGGTGGCGTTTTGAATATCCAGCGCCCAAGTACGAGTGGATTTGGGTTTGTTTTTCTTTAGACTAAAGCGAAGATCTGTTCTGAAATAAGCAGGGTTCTGATCAGTATAGGCCAAATTATCCTCATATACTCCCTCTCCTTTAGCGATGGATTCATCCAAGTTTATAGGCGTAGTTCGTAGACCTCCAGCGTAAATAGTACGAATGTTCAAGCCGAGTACACGCTCTTTTTTGAGTTTATACTCTTTGCCAGCTGTCAGCGTCACATTGAAATTCCCATTGTAAGCTGTATTTCTCCAGACATCTTCATTCGTTTTATACTTGGAGGAGTACAGTGAGGTGGAAAGAAGAAAATACAGGTCATTGTGCGTAAACTGCTCCAGGGTCAGTTCCAGGCCATAATTTCTACCGTATCCTTCATTCACAAGTGGATCGGTGGCAAAAGTCCACTGCTGATTGATGATAGAATAGGTCTCTTCAGCACCACTTTTTATTGGAACGTTATACAAATGTTGGTAATAGGTCTCCATTTTCATGCGTAGAAATGGCGTAAGCGAACGATCGTAGCCGAGTACAAAATGATGAGATTTGCTCAGACCTAGGTCTTTGTTTGGTAACACGATTTGACCATCTATTTCTTGCTCTACAAAGTAGGTCCCTAGTGGCTGCACCTGAGAATGCAGGCCATAACCGAAACTCAGACGCTGCTTTTCATCGAGCGCATAGGAAGCACTGAGCCTAGGTTCTATAGACCTCGAATTATTCAGCAAAAGTTGTAAGTAATGTAAGCCGACATTGAAGGTGAGTCTTTCGTTGGCTCGGTAGTTCAGTTGGGAGAAAGCCTGAATGCTCTGCGTATTCCCTTTGGAATTGATATTGGTCTGCATACTTTTCGACTCTTCATCGAAGCTATCTTCATGGAGATTGTAGTACAATTGATTTATATAAAATCCAGATCTCAAAGTTGCTTTTGCAGAAAATTTGGTGTTCAAGACAGAGCTAAGTGTAATTTTAGAATTGCTATAATTCTCATAAAATCGCTCCTGAAACTGAAGGTTATCATCCAATCTGTTTTCCGTAGTTCCTAGTGCATTTCCAGAAGCGAGAACAGTGGTTTGGAGGAAATTCGCATCGTTCAATATGTAAGAATGCTTAATCCCAACTGCTCCAGTATTGGAGAAAAATGTTCCTCCATAGCGATCCCCTTCAGACTCCCAGTCAAGGGAATCCGTCAAGGCATCACCGTCTTGATCACTTAGTCCACCGAAGCCAAAGATTGTAATCGTGCTTTTCGGGCCAGTTGGCAGATAAACATTAAAAGATAAATCCTGAAAATTAGTCACAAAATCACCCAAAGGAAGACCGAATTTGGAAAGCATAGAAAGTGTAGAATACCGGTAATTGACCAGGTAAGATCCTTTGTAGTTTTTGGCAATTGGCCCTTCTGCTGCTACATCCAAACCTAGAAATCCTGCCTGAACTGTGAATTCTTGGTTTTCATTATTGCCTTTTCGCAGGCTCAAATCAAAGACTCCGGAAAGTGCATTACCATATTCCGCAGGAAAAGCTCCTGTCAGGAAATCAGAATTGGCCAGCAACTGTGAACTCAAGATAGACACACCACCACCTGAAGTGCCAGGATTGACGAAGTGGTTGGGATTTGGAATATCTATCCCTTCCATTCTCCAAAGCAAGCCATTAGGACTATTGCCGCGAATAGAGATATTATTGTTGCCATCGTCTGTACTGCTGACGCCGGAAAAAGAGGCAGCCATTCGCCCTGGATCATTTACTGCCGCAGCAAATTTTCTAGCCTCCTCCACGGAGAAGGTACGACCACTAACCTGAATCATGTCGTTGACTGTCCTGTCTTTATCACTGGCAGTTACAACAAATTCATCGATTTGGGTGATGTCCTCCTCTAGAGGAATTATCAAAACCACTTCCTTACCCGAGTTGAGCTGGATATTTGGGAAAACAATTTCTTTGAAGCCGATAAAACTTGCTTTGAGAGAATAGGTGCCCAGCGGCAAATCAGCAAGTTTGAAATCTCCATCCACATCTGTAGTAGTTCCGATAAGAGGATCTGAACCCAAAACCACTACTGTTGCACCTGGCATAGGGGCTTTGGTAATTTGGTCGATCACAGTACCACGGATCGTTTGAGTGAGATGTTGAGCTTGCAGGGAATTGATTGCCATGAAAAATATCAGCCCAAGAACTTTAGTAAACGAATTCATATTAATTGGTTTAGTTTGATTCTATGACAAGGGAAATTGGAAATACCCTTAGTGGAGGATGAATTTTCTCACAGGAGATTTATTTCTCTCGCAGTGGCGCGATAATGCTGCTTTGTTTTCCCGCTCCCAATCCTCTCGCTATTCCATTTTGCAAAGCCACCTACATTTCCATTTTTTAAATCTTTACTTTTGCCCCTTTGAAAGCATACTACCATGAAAGAGGAATCAGAATCTGTAAATCCAGTGAAAATCAGCCCAGCGCAAATCGCACAGTGTATAGCTGTGCTTGAAGGCTTGAATGCGGATACAGATCAGATTTTTGACATTCCCAAAGAGAGTAGACTTGCGCTTCTGATCGCTGCAGGACAATTCTCAAGACCAAGTAAGGAGGAACTTGCCGAGCGTAAAAAAGGAGCTAAAAAGATCCACCGTAAGAAAATCGCCGCCAAAGATAAATCTGCCCGAAAAACCACTGGCATCCGTTCTGCCCGGGAAGCTTCGATTTTCATAGCACCAAGTATGCTTGCTTTGACGGGCAAGGAAGCCGATGAAGCCATCCAGTTGGAATCACCTCGGGAATGCTATGTCTGCAAGGAATCCTTTGACAGATTGCATCATTTCTATGACACCATGTGCATTAGCTGTGGGGATTTTAATTATGCCAAGCGTTTCCAGACAGCAGAGCTCAATGGTCAGGTAGCTTTGGTGACAGGATCTCGATTGAAAATTGGATACCACATCACACTAATGATACTTCGAGCAGGGGCTACTGTGATAGCGACGACTAGATTTCCGGTGGATTCTGCATTACGCTACGCCAAAGAACCCGATTTTAATGAATGGGGAGATAGACTTCACATCCACGGCTTGGACTTGAGGCATATTCCAAGTGTGGAGATTTTTTGCAATTACATCGAGCAGCAATATGATCGCCTAGATGTTCTGATCAATAATGCCGCACAAACAGTGCGCCGTCCATCGGGTTTTTACCAGCACCTGATAGAAAATGAAGCGTTGTCATGGACCGATCTTACTTCAGCTTCGCGAAAATTACTATCCGATCATCATGCTTGCCTGCAAGAAATACGAATACTCAGCCAGGAATTTGCCGACGGAGAAAATAAAAACCTGCCTGTTTCCTGGCATGGAAAGCAACTTGGAATCGGACTTACCTCTTCTGCTCAGCTGACGCAAATCCCTTATTCCATCGATGATTCCTTGAGTTCGGAAGAGATTTTCCCTATTGGGAAACTCGATGCAGACCTGCAGCAAGTAGATCTGCGAAAGACGAATAGCTGGAGACTGAAGCTTGGTGAAATCCACACCAACGAAATGCTAGAAGTGCAGCTAGTCAACTCTGTGGCTCCTTTTGTCCTGTGCAACCGTCTAGTGAACATCATGAAGAAGGATAACACTGGCAAAAAGCACATCATCAATGTGTCTGCCATGGAAGGCAAGTTCCATCAGTTTCACAAGGAAGCTAGGCATCCACATACCAATATGGCAAAGGCTGCACTGAATATGATGACGCTTACCTCTGCAGCTGAATTACCAAAATTCGGGATCTACACCAACGCGGTAGATACAGGCTGGGTGACAGATGAGGACCCAGCAGAGCTGGCGAAACAAAAGCAAGACTTGCATGACTTCCAGCCTCCTCTGGATATCGTAGATGGAGCTGCTCGTGTGATGGATCCGCTATTCGATGGGATCAACACAGGAAAGCATTGGAACGGGAAGTTTTTGAAGGATTATAAACCGACTAGCTGGTAATTATCTCTCGAGGCGGCACGGCCTTAGAGTTGTAAACCTTTGAGGTTTTTTTTGAACCTCGAAGGTTTTATTGTTGTGAATCCTCCCGACAAGACCCAAAGGCGCAGTTTTTTTGAGTGAAAATTAACCTTCCTGATCCCAGTTATGACTGCGAAAAGCCGGTTAATTAGTCAATTCAAGTTAAAAAAAGGGCTAAAAGCCCGAAACAACCTAACCCAACCTGTAGCGTCAGCCTGAGCGAAGTCGAAGGCTCTTTTCAATTTAAGTAAAATTATTATCCTCGATCCCGATAACTATACGGGACGCTCGGACTAACACAATTTGCTGAGTAAAACCATACGGTCCTGCTTCTGGAGAGGCAGGGCAACGGAGAGAAAATCTCAATCCATCTGCCGCACCACTTCTTTGATGATCTCAGCCATCACAGGCTCGGCTTTGGCTGCAGCTGCGAGAACTTCTGCTAATGTTACTGGCTGGATTTTTCCTTCAACACCCAAATCTGTAATTGCAGAAAGACCAAAAACCTCAATTCCCATTTGCCTAGCGACAATCACCTCTGGCACCGTACTCATCCCCACAGCATCTGCCCCTATGCTTCTAATGTATTTGTATTCTGCAGGTGTCTCAAGATTTGGGCCCTGCACGCCGGCATAAACTCCAGTGTGTACTCGAAAATTATTTGCCTTGGCAAAGCCCAGGGCAATGGCAATCAGATCGGCAGAATAGGCATCACTCATATCAGGAAACCTCGGCCCAAATTCATCATAGTGCTTTCCGCGTAATGGGCTCTCTGGAAACAAATCAATTTGATCTCGAATCAGCATCACATCTCCCACTTCCTGATCTGGATTGAGTCCTCCGCAAGCATTAGAAACGAGCAGCCTTTTCACACCCAGCTTTTTCATGACGCGTACTGGGAAGGTTACTTCCTGCATGGAATAGCCTTCATAGTAATGAAAGCGTCCTCTCATTGCCATAACCTTTTTGCCAGACAGCTCTCCAAAAATCAATTTCCCAGAATGACTCTCTACTGTAGAGAGGGGGAAATTGGGGATATCAGCATAGTTTATTTCCTTTTCAATGGTAATTTGATCACCCAAATGTCCCAGACCTGTGCCTAGAATGATCGCAATTGAGACATCACTAGTATATTGTGAGCGAATAAAAGAAGCTGCTTCAGAGATTTGACTTAGGTAGTTCATAAGGAGTAATTTGCCAGTCCTAAATATATTAATTACCTCGCAGCTTCAAACTTTTGCTTTGGCAAGATTGTAATCCTTTCAGAAAAACCAGAAAATGATCAAGATAATTGTAGGAACAAACCGTAAGAATTCTGTCTCCAAAATCATTGCTGAACTATATCAAAGCATCTTAAAAGAGAAAGGGGAACATTCCGAAATCCTTGAGTTGGAAAACGTACCTAGTGATTTTATCGAGAATGCATTGTATGAAAATAATGGCAAGCATGAGCTATACAATGAGTTCCACGATCAATTGGTAGGAGGGAAAAAGTTTGTTTTCATTGTGCCAGAATACAACGGATCCTTCCCAGGAATCCTAAAAACCTTCATCGACGGGATGACCTACCCCAATACTTTCAGGGGCAAAAAATGTGCTTTGGTGGGTATTTCATCTGGAATAGGCGGCGGTGGCATCGCAATGAGCCACCTTACCGACATCTTCCATTATCTGGGTATGCATGTCCTCGCTCTCAAGCCAAAACTGGCTACAATAGAGCAAAACATGTCAGATAACCTGCTCACCAACAGGCTGTACATGGACTTGTTGCAAACCCAGGCAGACATGCTGCTTGACTTTTAGGACTTAGTCCACATTATCATGCAGGAATCTATTATTACCTAGAATCTCATTATCATCGCTCAAGTTGTACTTGCTGATGCTTGGTTCTGAGCTATGCTGAGGTTCGTTCAATTGAACATTCTTACGCTGATAAGCTGGCACATCCATTTTCTCCTTCAATTCATCTGGAGTTGGATTGAATGCACGGTTACCCTTTAGCTTTTCGAAACGCTCATGCGCTCTCTGAATCGCCTTCTGCTTCATTTGCTCATAGTAATCATTTGCAAAAGCTGGAGTAGCAGGCTCTTCTTTCTTAGGCTCTTCTACATTCTTATTTTCTTTTTCTTCCTCTCCTTCGAAAAGATCGTGTACGATTTTCTCTTGGGCAGGCTTAGGCGCTTCAGCTTTCACTTCTTCCTTAGGCTTCATGAAAGAGAATATACCTTCTTTCTTTGGAGCTGGCTTAGGAGCTTCGATTGGCTCTTCTCTCTTAGGTGTTTCTGCTACTGGCGTCTCCTCTGGAGCTGGTGTAGGAGTTGGCATTTTTGGGGTAGTGAACACAAAAGTAGATCCTCCTGGAATTGAATCTTCTTTCACTTTCTCAGACTTACCAGAGTCCAAATTGATCAAGGTCTTTTCTTCTTCTACTTCTTGCACTGGACTGCTTACTACTGCTGGTGTTGGTGCTGGAATCTCTATAGTTTTTGGAGCTTCCACCTTCTTGGTAGAGCCTTGAAGTCTGTCCATTTCAAATCCTGTAGCAATAACTGTCACACGGATAGCCTTGCCTAATTCAGGATCAATACCTTGACCGAAGATAACCTCAGCATTGTCACCAGCTTTCTCCTGGATATACTCAGTGATTTCGCTCAATTCGTCCATTGACAATTCCTCATCTTCACCAGACATAATAGAAAGCAAGATTTTCTCAGCTCCTTTGATGTCCACGTTGTTCAATAATGGAGAAGAAATCGCTGCACCGGCAGCACGGATCGCACGTCCTTCTCCTTCCTCAGTGGAAGAACCCATCACAGCAGCACCGGCATCTTTCATTACAGTTTTCACATCTTCAAAATCCACGTTGACATCCTGATGAACAGTGATGATCTCCGCGATAGATCTTGCTGCAGTAGATAGAATATCATCTGCTTTGCTGAAAGCAGTTCTGATGGCAAGATTACCATAGATCTCTCTCAATTTGTCATTCAAAATAACCAGTACCGTATCACAGTTCTCGCGAAGAGATTCTATACCCGCCTGAGCTACATTCATTTTCTTCTTTCCTTCGAACATGAATGGAGCGGTCACAATACCCACAGTCAGGATATTCAGTTCTTTCGCAATTCTAGCTACCACAGGAGCTGCACCTGTACCGGTACCTCCGCCCATTCCAGCCGTGATAAATACCATTTTGGTGTTATCAGCCAATAGCTCACGGATCTCATCCTCTGATTCTATGGCTGCATTCTTTCCTTGCTCAGGATTTGCTCCTGCACCTAGACCTTCGGTCAAATTGGCACCTAATTGCAATCTAAGTGGAACCGGGCTAGACTTAAGCGCTTGAGCATCGGTATTGACTACCACAAACTCAACGTCTTTAATACCTAGACCAAACATGTGGTTTACGGCATTAGAACCGCCTCCACCTACGCCGATCACTTTTATAATCGACTTTGGGTTTTTGTGTAAATCAAATCTGTAATCTTTCATGTTATCTGACATATTTATTGTTATTGGTGAAATTTTCTATGGTTGTTCTTAGTGGAATTTTAAATAGGGAGATTGGCAGCAAAACCAGCAACCTCCCCCAATCATAAGCCCTAGTAATTTGAATCGTCACCGATATCATCACTGAGAATCCCTTTCAGTCTTCCCGCGATCTTATCGAATATATCTTTTGGATTGATGTCCATACTTTTCACTTTTTTGGTAGGCTTCCCGTTTGCTGTGCGGTTTGTATAGCCTTGTTCTCTGTCATCAAGTGCTTTGAATCCTGCCAATACCAGGCCCACAGAGGTAGCATACATTGGGCTTTTCACTTCCTCTACTACCGACTTACCCAAGTGTTCATTTGGATAGCCGATTCTAGTATCTAAGCCAGTCATGTATTCAAATAGCTGAGAGACAAATTGCAATTGGGAACCACCACCAGTCAGCACTATACCGCCAGCTAGTTTTTTGTAATGGCCACTTTGCATAATCTCATTCTGCACGATCTCAATGATTTCTTCCATTCTCGCTTGAATGATAGAAGCCAAGTTTCGGATAGATATTTCCTTTGGCGCTCTATTTCTCAAGCCAGGAATTGACACGATCTCGTTTGGATTTGCTTCTTCAGTAATGGCCTTACCAAACTTTGTCTTCAGAAGCTCTGCCTGATTTTGCATTACCATACAGCCTTCTTTGATATCCTTAGTGATGATATTTCCACCCAAAGGAATCACAGCTGTGTGACGAATAATATTTTCGTAGAAAATGGCGATGTCTGTCGTTCCGCCTCCTATATCTATTAGGCAAACGCCAGCTTCTTTCTCGTCATCACTCAATACAGAAAGTGAACTCGCCAGTGGCTCAAGAATTAATTGCTTGGAAATTAATTCAGCGCGGCGAACGCATCTGTTGATATTGTTGATAGCGGTGGTCTGGGCAGTGATGATATGGAAATCAGCCTCTAGACGCGTACCAGACATCCCTACTGGATCTTTGATACCACCTTCGTAATCCACGGTGTAATCCTGTGGCATGACATGAATAATCGTGTTCCCCGGAGGAATCAGGATGTTTTCCATTTCGCTGGAAAGTCTCCTTACATCTTCGATAGTGATCTCATCATCCGTCGGCTGACGCATAATACTACCACTCTGAATCTTACTCTGGATATGCTGACCTGCAATTCCTACAATGACATCCACGATGTCCACATTCGCCATCTCGGAGGCTTCTTCTACAGCTTTTTCGATCGCATGGACGGTCTTATCGATATTGGTCACTACACCACGATCAACACCGTCAGAAACGGCTTTGCCCATGCCTAGCACCTCGAGTTTGCCATACTCGTTTTTGCGTCCTACGATGACACAGATCTTGGTTGTCCCAATATCCAGTCCTACTATTAATTCTTTGTTTTCCATATCCAAGCTATTATTCACAGACGATTTGATCCTTAAATTTTACACTTACCCGATCGTAAGCATTCCAACCCTTGCGAGGCAATATTTCCTTATAAAAGACCGCTATTCGGTCAAACTTATTTGCTATATCATGCGCATCTCCAAACTCGATGACCTGTCTTCCTACTTGTTGATAAAGACGTATATGATCCCTGGAATTGACTTCCAATTCGGTGATCTGCGCATTCCAAAATTCATCTTCAGTGATGTATCTGATCAAGTCCATCAGCTCCGGCATATCTGCTGTGATATCCCCTTTGTCCATCAGCATTTCTGCATAATCACCCTCCAAAATCAGAACACGGGAAGTGTACGAAGTAGAGGTAGGAATCACTTTCCCCTCAGTGGTGATGTATCCATCGGCTGCCAGCGGCTGCGCAATTCTTGCTATCGGCTGGTGCTGGCTAATTTTCAAATTCAAAATGCCTTTCTGACCAAGCATGGCTTGTACCGACTTCACAAATGGATGTCCCAATAGCCTAGCCTCGATTGCTTTCATCGGAACTTCTTCCAGCATCAATCCAACTTTCAAGTCAGGAAATGCTTCATTTAGGATTTTGTTGATTTCATCATCCTCCACAAAATAGACCCCACTGACTCCTTCAATATGTATTTCAGTCCCTTGGAAAGTTTTATATAGCGTCTGCTTTTCCACAAAGCCTATAAATCCTACCAGCACTAGACTGAGCACTACAAAAGCGATTATCTTTTTTAAGTTTGCCTTGATCATAATGCATATCGGTTAAGTCCCTCTTTCATCCAAGAAGCTATTTCTGGAACCAAGCGATCAATATCTCCCGCTCCTAGCGTCACCAATACTTCTGGAGACGCCTGATCCAAATAGCTCATCAAATCCTCTTTCGCCACCAATTCCTTATGGTTCGTATTGATTCCTTCCAACAACATGGCTGAAGTCACCCCTGCGATTGGCAGCTCTCTTGCAGCATAGATATCCAGCAAAACCACCGAGTCTGCCAGCGATAAACTTTCAGAGAATCCTTCTGCAAAATCTCTGGTTCTTGAGTACAAATGCGGTTGAAAAATCACCGTCAACTTCTTCGCAGGGAACATGGCTCGTACAGAACTCAAGCAAGCCTTGATCTCCTCAGGATGATGCGCATAGTCATCGATAAACACCTGATTACCTTCGTTTACATGAATCTCAAACCTTCTTTTTACTCCTTTGAATGAGCTAATTCCTTTTCTAATCTGTTCTACAGAAATCTGATGATCCAGTGAAATAGCAATTGCCGCCAAGGCATTTTCCACATTATGGAAGCCAGGGATAAACAACTCTAAACCTTTGATCTCATTCTTGCCATCCAAGTAATCAAATACAAATGAGCCCGGTCTCGCCTGAATATTCTCAGCGCTAATTCCAGAGGATCTCAGTCCATATTCGCGCTTGGCGACTTTTGGAAGCTTAGCTTCTCCAAGTCTTTGAGCAGCGTGCTGCTGTATGTATAATCTTCCTTTTCTATCTACCAGATTGACAAACTCCAAGAAACCATTGAGGATCTGTTGCTCTTCACCATAAATATCCAAATGATCTGGATCGGCACTTGTCAGCACTACTTCATTGGGATGTAGTCTCAGGAAGGAGCGGTCAAACTCATCTGCCTCCACTACTACCAAAGGCTGATCTTTGCCCTTTTTCTCTCCAAGAATCAGATTGCTCTGATAGTTTTGAGTGATTCCTCCAAGGAATGCTATCACCGGCTTTCCAGCAGATTTCAACATATGCGCTACCATAGAAGAGGTAGTTGTCTTACCATGTGTCCCTGCTACTGCGATGGTGTAGTAAGTACTCGTCACTATACCCAGCACTTCAGACCTCTTCTTAAGTTGGTAGCCGCCTTCCCGAAAGAAATTCAGCTGAATAGAGTCCTTAGGCATCGCTGGCGTCCAGATAATCAACACCTTCTCAGTGCTGCTTCTGATCTCAGTTGGAATAGTATCCAATTGGTCCTCGAAGGAAATCTGCATTCCTTCAGAAATCAATTGATCCGTCAATTGCGAAGGCGTACGGTCATAGCCGGACACAGCATATCCTTCATGACGGAACCATCGAGCTAAGGCACTCATGCCTATGCCGCCGATACCGAGCAAATGGACGCTATTTATTCCTTCGAAACTCATGAAATCAATTGTTCTACTTCTTCCACTATGGCATTTGCCGCATTCGGCTTAGCCAGATTCTTTATGTTTTTTCCTAATTCCTCAGACAGCTTATCGTCCTTCATTAGTTGAGTTACTTTTTGTTCCAAAGCTCCTACTGCTTCCGAGTCCTTCAGCAGCAAAGCCGCATCATGATTGACATAAGCCATTGCATTTTTGGTCTGATGGTCTTCCGCCACATTTGGTGATGGGATGAAAATCACCGGTTTGCCTACAAGCGAGAGTTCCGAAACTGACAATGCTCCTGCTCTAGACACAATCAGGTCCGCAGCGGCATAAGCCAAATCCATTTCGCGGATAAATTCATTCAGATGGATAGACTTCAATCCTGAGTCAGCAAGCTTGGTTTTCATTTCTTGGAAATAAAACTTGCCACATTGCCATAGCAGCTGATAACCTTCGGACTCCAGTTTTTGCATATCCTTCAGCACTGCCTGATTAAGCGTTCTTGCTCCTAGAGACCCTCCCAAAACCAAGAGTGTTTTCTTAGCTGGATCCAATCCAAAATGCACCAATGCCTTTTCTCTTTTCCCAGATAAATCCAAAATATCCTTGCGAACAGGATTACCTGTGTAGGAAATTTTATCAGCCGGGAAAAAACGATCCATCTCTGGATAGGCAACACAGATTTTATTGGCCCTTTTAGCCAAAATTTTATTAGTCAAACCAGCATAGGAATTTTGCTCCTGCACCAGCGTGGGAATACCTTTTCTTTGCGCAGCATATAGCACAGGCCCGCTAGCATAGCCACCTACTCCTACCACAGCATCCGGATTAAAGTCCTTGATGATTTGCGAAGCTTGAGTCAGACTTTTCAATAGCTTGAAAGGAAACTTGAGGTTTTCAAGAGACAGGCTTCTTTGCAACCCAGCTACTGGAAGACCTTTGATTTTGTAACCAGCCTCAGGCACTTTCTGCATTTCCATTTTGCCCAAAGCACCCACAAACAAGATCTCGCTAGTAGGATGTTTTTCCTTCCAAGCATTGGCGATAGCGATAGCTGGGTAGATATGTCCACCGGTACCTCCACCTGAGATCAAAATGCGATATGTGCGTTGTGCGTTAATAATTATGCGGTTTTAAGTCTTGTTCTATTTCTAAAAGCAGGGCTACTAGCCGAACTTGTCTGAGATTCATCCTGATGATCACCACGGCTTACTGAGAGAATTATCCCCAAGGAAATTCCCGTGAAAACCAAAGAGGTCCCCCCCATACTTAGTAGCGGAAGTGGTAATCCTGTGATCGGACCTAAGCCTACAGCCACAGCCATATTTACCAATGCTTGGATCACCAGAGCGAAACTCAGTCCCGCTGACAGCAATCCTCCAAAGGCTTTATTTGAATTTGCCACGATTCGCATCCCTCTGTACAGAAGCGCGAGGTATAGGAACAGCACAGAGAATCCTCCGATCAGTCCATATTCCTCGATGATTATGGCGTAGATAAAATCTGAATACGGGTGTGGAAGTGAATTTCTCTGCTCAGAATTCCCCGGTCCTTTTCCCCCTATACCACCCGTGGCAATCGCGATATTTGACTGTTCGGCTTGGAAAGGGATTTCTGTATCGTCAAAGAATGCCGTGACCCTCGATACTAAGGTGGCTCCACGCTGACCAGCAAAACCAGCCGCCGTCAATCCCAAAAGCCCCACCAATAATACTATCCCTAAATATTTCACCGGTACCCGACCGATGAACATGATTAGCAGACAGGTGATCAGGAGTAGAATTGCTGTGGAAAAGTTTGCCATGGCGATCAATCCACAGATCAATCCTACCGCAATGATAATCGGCACAAAGGTGCTCTTGAAGTCTTTGATATTGCTTTGGCGTCTAGCCAGCATACCGGCAATCGCTGTGATCAAGGCAAGTTTTGCCAAATCTGAAGGCTGGAAAGCTTGGTTGATAACAGGAATAGTAATCCAGCGATTAGCCTCGTTGATATTGGAACCAAACAGGTAAGTCACCAGCAAAAGTGGGATGGAAATAATCACTCCCAATCGGGCATAGACTGCATACTTTCTATAAGGGATCTTGTGGGCAATCCACATCACCACCAGCGACACTAAGATCAACATCGAATGTCTAATCAGATAGATTTCGGTATTGCCGCCTGCATACTTATAAGCCAAGGATCCCGTAGCAGAATACACTACCAGGATACTGAAAACAGACAATAGAATGACAATGGCCCAAATAATTGGGTCTCCTTTGAAATTCCTATCTATCCATGCCTTAAACTGCATCATGAAACGGTTTTCGAGGTTAACTTTTCTACTGCGCCACGGAATTTTATTCCGCGATCTTCATAATTTTTGAACAAGTCGAAACTTGCACAGGCTGGTGATAGCAAAACCACATCTCCTGATTCTCCGAGCATTTGCCCCCAGCTTACAGCCTCCGTGATATCTTGAGTTTCTCGGATATCAGCTATCTCGGTTGCAAAAGCCGTTTTTAGCTTTTCATTGTCTTTGCCTAAGCAGATCAATGACTTCACTTTTTCATTGGCCAAGGACAGAAGTACTGCGTAATCGTTTCCTTTATCTACACCACCAGCAATCCATATCAATGGATTATCATAGCTCGCCAAAGCATAAGCCGTAGCTTCCACATTGGTTCCTTTGCTGTCATTGATATACTTCACTCCATCCACTTCTCTGATTAGCTCCATTCTGTGCGGAGCATTCTTGAACGTCTGGAAACCCAGCATCAAATCCACATCACTTACACCAGCGATCATGGCCGCCGTCCCTGCACAAAGTGCATTGAGTAGATTATGCTTTCCTTTAAGAGAAACTGTATCCACAGGAACGCGAACAGACTCTCCAGCCACTGCATAAGTCAACATCTCTCCATCAGTCCAAGCACCAGCTTTCTGTACTTCCAGAGCTGAGACCCAAAGCGTAGAAGTGCTTAATTTATTCGACTTCAGACCTTGCTTGGTAAAAGCATCTTCCGCAAAAAGAATTGCTTGATCTTCTGAAGTCATGTTTTTGAAAATCCCAAACTTGGAATCTATGTAATTCTCTATTTTGTACTCATATCGATCCAAGTGATCAGGAGTAATATTGCAAAGGATCGCTACTGATGGTTTGAAATCCACCATCCCGTCAATCTGGTAACTGCTGCATTCGATCACCCACCATTCGTGGTCTTCTTGGATCAATTGTCCAGCCCAGCTTTTACCTACATTTCCAGCCAATCCCACATCCAAACCTGCTTCTTTCATCAAGTGATAAGTCAGCAGTGTCGTGGTGGTTTTGCCATTCGTTCCAGTGATCGCGATCACTTTCCCTTTGCTGTAACCAAATGCAAATTCTAACTCATCGATAATTGGAATACCAGCCTGAGAAGCTTGAGCTACCAGTTCAGTCTTAGGAGAAATCCCTGGACTTTTGATAATCAGGTCAGCATTTAGGATTTTCTCTTCCGAATGATGTCCTTCTTCAAAAGCAATTTCTAATCGCTCCATGTCGGCCTTTCTAGCTGTTGAAATCTGTCCTGCATCCGAAACGAAAACGGCATAGCCCTTCTGCTTGGCAAGCATCGCTGCTCCCAATCCGCTTTCTCCCGCACCCAGAATGGCCAATCGTTTCATTTCTATTATCTCAGTTTTAATGTTGCCAAAGTGATCACTGCCAACAAAATCCCCACAATCCAGAATCGAGTTACGATCTTGGCTTCAGGAATATTTTTCTTTTGGTAATGGTGATGAAGTGGAGACATCAAGAATATTCTTCTGCCTTCACCGTATTTTTTTCTAGAGTATTTGAAATAGCCCACTTGGAGCATTACGCTTACATTTTCGACTACAAAAACGCCACACATCACTGGAATCAGTAATTCTTTGCGAAGCGTCAAAGCCAACACAGCGATCACGCCACCCAGCATCAAACTTCCGGTATCTCCCATAAAAACCTGAGCCGGATAGGCATTGTACCATAGAAATCCCACGCATGCACCTACAAAAGCAGAAGCAAAAATCACCAGCTCGCCGGAGTTGGGTATGTACATGATATTGAGGTATTGGGAGAAAATGGCATTACCGCTGAGGTAAGCAAAAATGGCTATGGTAATCCCGATAATAGCGGATGTTCCCGCTGCGAGACCATCTATACCATCCGTGATATTTGCACCGTTAGAAACAGCCGTGATGATAAAAATCACGACGAAAATATAAAGAACAGGAGTCATCGCCTCGCCCATAAAGCCAAGCATTGTCTCGTAATTCAACTCGTTATTTTTGGTGAAAGGAATGGTGGTTTTTGCCACTTTCACATCTCTGAAAGCCGAGGTTTCTACCACTCCTTCTTCTATAGAAACTGGATTTTGAAATTCACGAATTACTACGCTCTCATTGAAATAAAGCGTGGAACCCACGATAATACCGATCCCGATCTGTCCGATGATTTTGAATTTACCAGCAAGCCCTTCCTTATTTTTCTTGAAAACCTTGATGTAATCATCTATAAAACCAATCGTCCCAAGCCAAACCGTGGTAATCAGCAAAAGGATGATGTATATATTATTGAGATCTGCGAAAAGCAAAGTCGGAATCAATATCGCAGCCATGATCATCAGGCCGCCCATAGTAGGTGTACCCTTTTTCTCCTGCTGTCCTTCCAGGCCAAGATCTCTTACGGTCTCACCGATCTGCTTATTTCGGATCCAAGCGATGATTTTGTGACCGAAAGAGATGGTGATGATTAATGAAAAAAGCGATGCCATTCCCGCACGAAACGAGATGTATCTAAACACCCCTGTTCCGGGGATATCAAGCACTTTGTCCAAATAATCAAAAAGTGGATATAACATCTCAGCTTTGCGTCAATTGTTGTAAAAACTCGGTTACTACTTCAGTATCATCAAAGTGATGTTTTACCCCTTTGACTTCCTGATAATCCTCATGGCCTTTGCCAGCGATGAGGATGATATCTCCTTTTTGGGAAAGCATACAAGCTGTCTTAATAGCCTCTCTGCGATCCACAATTGTTAGTGTTTTTCTGATTTCAGAAGGGCCTACGCCTGTTTGCATATCCTTCAATATTTCCTCTGGCTGCTCGAAACGAGGATTGTCAGAAGTAAGAATTGCTTTATCACTTTCCTGAACAGCGATTTTTGCCATTACAGGTCTCTTAGTCTTATCTCTATTTCCACCACAACCAACGACTGTAATCAATTGCTCTCCACCAGTTCTCGCGCCGTTGATTGTCTTCAGCACATTATCCAATGCGTCTGGTGTATGTGCATAATCCACGATAGCCGTAATTCCAGCGATGGAAATCCTATCAAAACGGCCTTTGGCTCCACGGATTCCAGATAGCTCACGGAGAACTTCATCTTCCTCTTCCCCAAGTAGAACTGTAACTCCCAACACCGCCAAGAGATTGTAAGCATTGAATGCTCCGATCATTCTGAACCAGATCAACTTGCCGTTGATTTCTAGCTCAAGACCTTCTAGGGTATTGGAAATGATTTTGGCTTTAAAGTCTGCTGGAGATTTCAGCGCAAAATATTGATGAGAAGCTTTGCAATTCTGAAGCATCACCGCTCCACGCTTGTCGTCACCGTTTACCAGTGCAAATGCATCTTTTGGAAGCTCATCAAATAGCTTCTTCTTGGCCTTGATGTAGGCATCGAAAGTCCCATGATAATCGAGATGATCATGAGAAATATTAGTAAAAACAGCTCCCGCTAGTTTCAATCCAGCGACTCTCTCCTGCACTATCGCATGCGAGCTTGCTTCCATAAAGCAATGGGTGCAGCCTTCTGCTACCATTTTGCGAAGCAAAGCCTGTACACTTACTGCATCTGGCGTAGTATGCGTCGCGTGAATTACTGTTTCGTTTATCTTATTCTCTACCGTGGAAAGCAAACCCGTGCTATAGCCCATTCGCATAAATAACTGATGCAAAAGAGTCGCCGTGGTCGTCTTGCCATTGGTTCCAGTAATCGCTACTACTTTGATTTGCTCGGAAGGATTGTCATAGAAATTACTTGCCATGATGCCCAGTGCAGAAGCAGAGTTCACAACTTCCACGTAGGTAATTCCATCGATCAATTTCTCTGGCAACTGCTCGCAAACAATACTTTGAGCTCCACGCCCAATAGCTTTCTCTATAAACTCATGTCCATCTACCTGCGTACCCTTGATGGCCACAAATACAGATCCCTCAGTCACCTGACGACTGTCAAAGACAATAGCATTCAGCCCCAACTCCATGTCTCCGGTAGTAGAGGTAAGCGATACCTTATATAATATGTCTTTCAGTACTTTCATTTATCCTAGCACCAGGTTAATAGTTGCATTTGGTGTTAATTCTGTTCCGGGTGAAATCGATTGATTTTTCACTCGACCTTTCCCAGTGTAATTGACTTTCATTCCCTTATTTTCCAGAATGAAAAGTGCATCTCGAAGCGGAAGCCCAGACACATCCGGAACAAGCGATTGATCCGTGTCATTGACGCTCATTTCCACTGAGGCTTCATGAGAAACCGTCTTTACCCATTCCTCTGGATTGGCAGCAGAAGCTTTCAGTCCCAATTCTTGGAAAATCCCCTGTAACTCTTCCGCCTTACCAGCTCTCACATAAGGCAATTGACTGCCTGTAGCTTCGGCTCTTAGGATTTCTTGTTGATTGTCAGGATTCAACTCTATATCAAGCGCATAGATTTTGTCGGCGATTTCCTTAAAAACTGGAGCGGAAACATCTCCTCCGTAGGCGAAAATGCCTTTTGGGCTATCGATCACTACGACCATGGAATACTTAGGATGATCTGCAGGAAAGTAACCTGCGAAACTTGTGTAGTAATTCTTGGTATAAGCTCCGTTTTTGAGCTTCTGAGCGGTACCAGTTTTACCTGCGATTTTATAATCAGCATTGGCGATATTTCTAGCAGTTCCACGCACTACCACGCCTTCCAACAAACCCTGAAGGAGTTCGATGTTTTTATCAGACGCGATTTGCTTGCGCACTACTTCTGGCTCATATCGTTGCTCAATAATATTCCCTCGGGAAATAGATTTCACGATATAGGGCTTCATCATTTTCCCACCATTCGCTACAGCATTATATAAGGCCAGTGTATGAAGTGGATTTAGCTTTACTTCATAGCCAATCGAAATCCAAGGAAGCGAAGTGCCATACCAGTCTTTATCAGTTGGTTTTTTGAAAAAAGGCTTTCCTTCACCGATCAATTGAAAACCAAAAGGCTCTCTCAATCCCACCTTATCTATATAAGACATGAACTTTGTAGGACTTGCCCCGAAGTGTTCATCGACCAATTTGGAGATACCGACATTGGAAGATTTTTCGAATGCCTCCCGAATGGTCAAGGTGCCATAGCCACCGTTCTTTGCATCACGCATCACCTGGTTATAGAATTTGTAAGAACCATTCCCAGTTTCTACAGTTTCTTCCAGTGAAATTTTATTTTCTTCCAAAAGTGCCAGCATGGAAAGCAGCTTGAAAGTAGATCCTGGCTCTGTATTTCCTTGATCGCCTATCGCATAGTTATAGTTTTCACCGTAGCCAGATCCTTTGGTATTGCGCTGCAAATTGGTGATTGCCTTGATCTGACCAGTCTTTACCTCCATCACGATCACCGAACCAAAATCTGCATCCCGATCGATCAACTGACGTCGAAGTGCAGTTTCTGCTACATCCTGCATATTTACATCCAGGGTAGTAGTGACATCATAGCCATTCTCTGGCTTCACATCCTCAGCATCAAAAACCGGTTTCCAGCTCCCTCCAGCTAAGCGCTGAAAAAGCGCCTTGCCATCCTGTCCACGTAGATAATTGTTGAAAGAATACTCGATCCCTGCACCGTAGTCATCCTCATTCAAAAAGCCAACTGTACGGCTGGCGAGGGAATTAAACGGTCTATATCTTTTCTCTACTTTCTCGAAAATCACTCCACCTCCTAGTCTTCCATTTCTGAAAATCGGCCAAGTAGACATTTCCTGCATACCTTGATAGCCAATCTGCTTTCTGTTCAGCACCAAATAACGCTTCTTGTCAAGCCTAGCATCATTGATCATTCGCTTGTAAGAAGTGGCTGATTTGTCCTTATAATATGCGGATAGCATTTTTGCCAAGGAATCAAGACCAGACTCGTAGACATCCTTCTTTGCGATGGTAGGATCTAGCGCTACCCTATAGAAAGGTAAACTTGTCGCTAGTAATGATCCGTCACTCGCGTAGATATTGCCACGAGTAGCTGCCACCTCTCTGTATTGGAAATTGATTGTTTCAGCTTTTTCACGCCATACATCTCCCTCCGCCATCTGAAGCTTGACCACCTTATAAGGTATCGCCGCTGCACATAGCGCAATAAGGATGAACACCACCCTCACTCGGATCAATATGGATCGCTTAAAATTCACTTTTCTACCTCGATTTTTATCGGTGGTTGATTGAGTTCAAATATTCCTTGCTCAGCTACACGCTTCGCTACTTCTGATTGCATACTGCTCAACATATACTCTGCTTCCAGGGTAGTGACATCTGCACGAAGGTCTTCTACCTCCTGCTGAGCTTTTTCAATCTTGCGCACCATGTTCTCAGCGCGGTGATTGCCCCAGATATAGATCAAAGCCAGTATGGCTACAAAACCAACTGGCGGAACCAGCTGTACAGGCACTCCTTCGCCTAAGATTCCGGTGATATCCAGTTTTTCCTCTATCCAACTAAAGATGGACTTGCGAGGCCCGCCCTTAGGCTTATTCCCCGACTTTAATTTTTTTCTAAATGTGTTATTGCTCATGCCTCTACCTTCTTCGCTATTCTGAGTTTTGCACTTCTAGCTCTTGGATTAGATGCGATTTCCTCCGCATCTGCCACCACAGCACCCCGGCTGATAGGCTCCAGAGGTCGAATGAGATTTCCGTAAAAATCCTTTTCCACCTCACCTTGAAACTTGCCCTTGATCATCAGACTCTTCACCAAGCGATCTTCCAAACTATGGTAGCTCATCACTACCAATCTGCCTTCGGGCTTTAGCACTTCCACCGCTTCCAGCAGCATTTCTTCCAAAGCGCCCATTTCATCGTTTACTTCTATTCTCAAAGCCTGGAAGACCTGAGCGTAATATTTAAAGTCTTTGCCCCGAGGAGCGTATCTTTTCAAAAAGGAGGTAAATCCCTCTGTAGTCTCAAATGGTTGCGAACTTCTTTCAGAGACGATCGCTTGTGCCAAGGTTTTGGCATTTTTCACCTCACCATACATACCGAGTATCTTGTGAAGTCTGCCCTCGTCATAAGTATTGAGAACCTCTTTGGCAGAAACATCAGCGGACTGATTCATTCTCATATCTAGATCTCCACTGAATCTGGTAGAAAAACCTCTACTTGGCTCATCAATCTGATGGGATGAAATACCCAAATCAGCCAAGATGCCATCTACTTTTTTTACTCCATGAAGTCTCAGGTATCTTTTCAAATCCCTGAAATTGGCAGCTACAAAAGTGAAATTGTCGCTAGCAGGAATATTTGCCTCAGCATCTACATCTTGGTCAAACCCATATAAATGCCCTTTATCTAAATGCTTCAGAATCTCCCGGGAATGCCCTCCTCCACCAAAAGTCACATCTACATAGATCCCGTTAGGATCAATAGACAAGCCTTCAGTGCATTTGGCTAGCATCACTGGGATATGGTAAATAGACTCTGTCATGAGATTTAAGAGAGATGCTTTTCCATTAGACTAGATATGTCCGCAGGATCAACTATGATATTCTTGCTATAATTTTCTTGATTCCAGAACTCGATTCGACCTCCGTTCCCTATCACGATTACATCTTTTTCAAGACCCGCATAGGCTTGGTAAGCTTTTGGAATCAACAAACGACCTGCACTGTCCAACTCCACATCGACGACAGAATTGAAAAAGGAACGCTGCAACATTCTTTGCTCTGGGTTATGAATGGAAAGAGACTTAATTTGATTCTCAAGTTTCTTGTATTCCACCATGGGATAAAGAGCCAAACACCTATCTTCAGCCATTCGAAGCATAAGCGTAGCGCCGTTAGCCTCTGGTATCGCAGCCTTGATTTTGGCTGGCAATACCAGACGCCCCTTGGTGTCTAGCTTGCAATCGTATTGACTGTTGAACATAATTTCTTGAACCCTTTAGAATGATGCGTATGAGGTAAAGACAAAAGTAATAAAATGACTCTCACTTTCTACCACTTCCCCCCACAAATTCCCACTTTGACTTAAAAGTAGGCAAATCTTTATTCCATCCCAATTATTAATTAAAAAAATCAAGGTTTTTTTTAGAGGTATAGTATTGATTAGAAAGAGGTTAGAGATTCCCCAAAATGGGGCAAAACAGAGCGTATTGCAGGTTTATGAGAGTCAAAAAAGAATATGATGGCGATAGATTACCATCCTCCCGAAGAAAAGTGGGTTGATTTCCCATGAATAAACTCTTTTTGCATGCTCGAGTGGGGAAAAATCCCACAGGTTTTTCAAATCAAAAATGTAACTGTTGAATTTTTATTGAAAAAAGTTCGTCTCGATAGAAATTAGAACTGCATCAATTGGAGAAATAGAAAAATATCCTGAGATCTAAATCCTAAAGAATCGTAACTCTGGATTTTTGACAATAAAAAAAAACGTTCTCAAATTGAGAACGCTTGGTGATTGTGCCTAGATATATTGACTTACAGATTGTTAATAAAAGACTTAACTTCATCTTTAGTCTTGCCAGTTTTCTTCTGGATTTTACCTAGCAACTCATCAGATTTTCCTTCTTCATACATCAAATCATCATCGGTCAAGTCACCGTATTCTTGCTTCAACTTACCTTTGATCTGATTCCAGTTTCCTTTTACTTTATCTTCAAATGCGCTCATGATTATTGAGTTTAGTGGTTATAGTTTTCTTTAATTGTATACTGAAATATCCATAATTGATGCCAAGCTAAGGCAAGCCTATAAAACAGCCTCCAATTGCTTTAAAGACCATTTTTTGAAAAAATAAAATAAAAAACTATCCTTTTAACTAAGCAAGTTGGGGAATCATATTCAAGATTTGAGGATAAGAAGTTCTTGACTTCAAAAATGATTTGTGCTTAATTCATTCAGCGATTTCCTTCATCGCTTTTTAAAACAAGTTCACCATTTAATGAGGCAGCTAAGCACAAGTTTTTACAGAGTTTTGACCAGCCTTGTAGAGAGAACACGATAGGCAAAAATCAAGGCGAATACCATCAAGACAGATGCTAGGTAAAAGGAAGCTCCCGGCAAGTATATCGGAGCTTCTTCAGATGTGAAATAAGAAAATAGACTGTTCATCATCACGGGACCTATAATCGCCGTCAAACTTACCAAGCTGGTCAATGCTCCTTGAAGTTCGCCTTGCTCGCTGTCTGAAACTTGGCTGGAAATTATTCCTTGCAAGGCTGGCGCTGAGATCCCACCCAAACAATAGGGAATTAGGAAAACAAAAAGCATCCAACTCATCGAGGCAATACCGAAGCAAAACAAGCCAATAGCCTGGAGTGCGATACCTATATAAACAGAATTTGCCTGACCGAATTTTGGAATTACCACCCGAATCAAGCCTCCTTGAACTATCGCTACCAACAAACCAACAACGCCTAAGGAATAACCTACCATCGCTTCGTCCCAATCGAATTTGAACATGGTGAAATAGGACCAATTACTCTGAACGGCATGTCCAGCCAGGTAAATCAAAACCATCGAAACTACTAAACCTGAAATCACCGGATACTTTCTCAACCTCATCAGCGAACCTATTGGATTAGCTCTTTTCCATTCAAAAGATCTTCGCTTTTCCTTCTCCAGCGATTCAGGAAGGAAGAAAATTCCATAAATCACATTTAAAAGTGATAATGCCGCAGCTACCAAAAAAGGAGCTCTTGGCCCATATTCAGCTCCAGCCAAACCTCCGATCACAGGTCCTATGATAAAGCCCAAGCCAAAAGCAGCTCCGATCAACCCGAAGTTTTGAGACCTCTTCTCAGGCGTACTGATATCAGCGATATAGGCCGTCGCAGTGGTGAAACTTGCCCCAAACATCCCGGCAATTAATCTGCCGACAAACAACCAAAACAGGGTAGGTGCAAAGGCATGAAAGATGTAATCTATCCCCAAACCGAAAAGCGAGAAGAGTAATACAGGCCTTCTCCCGAATCGATCTGATAGGCCTCCCATAATGGGTGAAAACAGAAACTGCATAGCAGCAAAAGAAAATATCAGCCATCCACCATAACGTGAAGCTACACTGAGCCCTTCTCCGGTAAGCTCTTCGATCAAACTCGGCACCACAGGTATGATTATCCCTAGGCCAATCACATCTACCAGAATGGTGATGAAAATAAAAAGTAAGGCACGTTTAGGCTTGGAATTCATGGGTTTTTTTCGAGCCTGCTATATTAAGGACTTTTAGAAAAAAAATTACCTTCTTAGCAAATTTGAATAACATACTCGTCTTCAACAGAAACCAAAAAAGACCTGCCCAACGGACAGGTCTTTTTTGAAGTATCAACACACAATTACCTTTTCGAGAAAGAGACTATTTATTGTCATCTTTCTTCTTAAATGCTTCTTCAAGTTTTTTCTGGTACTCTTCTATTTTGGAAGCATTCTCTTTTTGCCAAACCTCCATTTTACGCTCGTATTCTTCCAATTTAGGCTTCATCTCTTTTTCCCATGCTTTCATCTTCGCCTCATATTCCTTCATTCTTGGCTCATTGGATTCTTGCCAAGCCTGCATTTTGGCTTCAAATTCTTTCATTTTTGGTTCCTGAGATTTTTGCCAAGCTTCCATCTTCTTCTCAAACTCCTTCATCTTTGGCTCCATTTCCTTTTGCCAAGCTTTCATTTTCTCCTCAAAGCCAGCGTTATTCTTTTCCCATTCAGCGGCCCATTCTTCAGCTTTCATTGCCATTTCATTGGCCCTGGTCTTCATCTCAATGGTCCATTTCTCCTTTTCAGCCTTGGTCATTCCTATAGTGTCCTGAGACTGAAATTCAAAAACAGTACCTCCTTCAAAATCGAAAACCATCGGGCTTCCAGCAAATTCAAAAGCCATCACCGGCATAGAATCCATATCAAAACTTGGTACTGGAGCCATCTCGAATTCCATGACAGGCGTCGGAGCCATTGCGAAGTCCATTGCTGGAGCCATCGCTTCAGCAGGAAAAGGCGGCATAGGAGCAAGCTCCAATTCTGGCATATCCTCAAGAACTACTGTTTTTCCATTATGCTTATATACATAAGAACTTTTCTTGCTGTTTTTTACAATAACCGTGTCCCCTTTTGTAATGATTGTATCTCCTTTTACATGAAATACTGCAGGTTTCGCAGCCTCAATTTCAATTACTTCATTATTGGAATTAACCCAAACAGAATTTTCCTCAACCACATTTACTGTGCTCACTACCTGATCGACGATTGGGTCAACGGCGACCACGGTCTTTGGTGATTGAACAAGCTGCGCCACTGCATTCGCTTCGGCATTGACAGGTAATGTTGCAATAGGTTTTCCTTTCTCGACGGGAGCAGATACGTCCTGCTGTGCAGTTGCCATAAGGCCGGCACTTAATAAGAGTGTTAGTAGCATGGGGATAGAAATAATAGGGTTTTGTGGATAAGTCTGAGCTGGATGGCCCAGTATTCTTTTGATTCTCTGCAGCGTAGGGTTTCTTTTCTTCGCAGCTGCCAGAGCTAGTTCAGGAGGGTTTTGCTTCGCAAAGTTCAATACTTCAGCCAAGCTATAAGCCAGTTCCTGTGGGGCAATTCCGGCCTTTACAGCCAGATCATCTGCCGCATTTTCTCTCAATTCTTTGACCGTCTGGTTCATCCACCAATAGCATGGGTGGTAGAAGAAAAGTACCTCCAGTGAAGACTGAAATATATTTTCGAGGTAATCATTTCGCTTGACATGCGCCAGTTCATGAGCGATGATTGCTTCCAATTGAGTTGGAGAAAGCTGGAAAATAAGCCCTGCGGGAATAAGTATAATAGGTTTGAAATAGCCGAAAGTGATAGGTGAAAGCCCATAAGATGTAAGTCGGATCTCTACCTTTTTGGAAATATTCATTTTACCCATCAGACGATAAAGCTTTTTCTCCAACTCAAAATCATTTGGCTCTGAGGAAGACTTTCGCAGCGTCTTAACTTCTGACAGGCTATTAAATAATCGGAATAGAAAGAGTAATGCGCCAACAAACCAGACATTAACCAGTAGCGGCAACTGAAGTTCGATCCAAGAAATAATCATAGCAATAAGGCTCTCAAGTCCAATAGATGTGGAGGCTTGAAATACCTGAGGTGTAGCAGATGCTAAAGTGAGTCTTTCGAGCAAAGGCGTAGGAGCAAAATTGGAAACTTCATATATAAAGGTGCCGAAAGCCGTAATCAGCGCCAGAGAGAGGGCGCCCAATCCTAGTTTGTATTTGAAAGCAGGACTGCTTTTTCTAACTACTTTCATTAGCAGCCAAAGTGCAGCGCTAATAATCACCAGTTGCCAAAGTGAATGCACTAGCGTCCAGCCCATGGCATAGAGTAAACTTTCGGGAACCCAGTCGTTTAAAAGATTCATGATTTCTTATTTTCTAGTTGGTCTAAAAATGCTCGAATTTCTTCAACTTCCTCCTTGGAGGGATTTTCTTCTCCCAAAGCCTGGAGCACCAATTTCTGCGCTGAACCACCAAATGCAGTGGAAACGAGATTCCTGAGCAAAGACTTCTGCGTATCCTTTTGATTAGTAGCTGGACTATAAATATGAGTTCGTTGTGTCTCATTTCTACTGACCATTTGCTTGGCATGCATATTTTGCATCGTCTTCAGTGTGGTCGTGTAGCCAGTATCTTTTGTCTCTGCGAGACGCTCATGGATCTGACGAACACTTGCCTGCTTCATTTCCCACAATAGGGAAAGTATTTCTAATTCTGATTCGGTTGGCTTACTCATGGGAGTTTATACGATAACTTTCGTACCAAAGATATACGATGAGAATCGTAAGTTCAAAACATCTACGAAAATAATCGTATTAAAATATGTTAAAATACTGCTTTACAGATTCTTACAATAATTAAAAATGATATGTAGTGAAAATTAAGATCCATCAAGAAATGGTATTTTTTAGCATAAAATTGTTCGATTATGAACTTTGGAAGGGTTTTGAATACATATAAAGAAGTCTGTACCACAAACACCCCTAGCGAATAGCCAGCTCTAAGTTCACCTGAACTTTCCCTCCTCGACATTAGTTGTATAGACATTGAATTTTTGATAACAAACCAACTATACCATGAATACCGAACAAGCATTACTAAAGCCGATAACCTTAGCCGCTGGATTAGAACTGAAAAATAGAGTTTGGATGGCTCCCATGACGAGAAGTCGTGCTGACAATCCTTCAAATAAGCCTTCTGAAATCCATGAAAAATATTACGCACAGCGTGCTTCTTCAGGACTTATCATTACCGAAGGCTCACAAGTTTCTAAGCAGGCAGTAGGTTACATTAACACACCAGGCATCTTTTCCGACGTACAAGTAGAAGGTTGGAAAGGCGTAACCAGAGCCGTACACAAGAAAGGTGGACACATCTTCATTCAACTTTGGCATGTAGGCAGGATCTCTCACCCAGATTTTCATAACGGTGATTTACCTTTGGCCCCATCAGCTATTAATCCGCACGAAAAATCTTTTACCCCTGAAGGTTTCAAAGAAACTGTCACTCCAAAAGAGATGAGTCGTGCAGAAATCAAGCAGACAATCCAGGATTTTAAGAATGCTGGTAAAAATGCAATGGAAGCTGGCTTTGACGGAATAGAAATTCACAGTTCCAACGGCTACCTGCTTCATCAATTTTTCAACGCTACCAGTAATACAAGAAGGGATGAATATGGTGGATCAATAGAAAATAGAGCCAAAATTCTTTTTGAAATCATCGATGCGCTCAAAGAAGTAATGCCCGAGCAAAAAATCGGTTTGAGGCTAAACCCATCACTCAATGGAGTATTTGGTATGGAGGCGGACGAGGAGACTATTCCAACTTTTGAGTACATCGTCAAGAAGTTAAATGATTACGACTTAGCCTATTTACACCTTTCTGAGCCATTTACTGACGTATCAGAGATACCCTATCTCGTGAGTCATATTGCAAAACATTTCCGTCCATTATACAAAGGCACTTTAGTGATCAACGCAGGTTTTGACCAAGAAAAAGGGAATAAAGTAATCGAAGAAGGTGACGCGGATGCTGTTGCCTACGGAACATTATATATTTCCAATCCAGATCTTGTGGAGCGTTTTGAGCAACATGCTGAGCTGGCAAGTCCAGACAAGGACACGTTCTACACTCCAGGGAAAAAAGGGTATATTGATTACCCAAAACTTGAGGAAGAAAAAGTTGGATAATCACTCTAAAGGCCGGAATTTCCGGCCTTTTCTTTATTTTTAGCCATGTGTCTAGTTGCTTTTTCCTGGAAATCTAATCCAGCCTACCCCTTAATCATCTCCACCAATCGAGATGAGTTATTTAATCGTCCTACCCAAGAAATGCATCAATGGGATGCTGGATTTTACGCAGGGAAAGATCTCAAAAGTGGTGGAACATGGATGGGATTTCACCCAAACGGTCGCTGGTCTTTACTGACTAACTATCGGGATTTTGAAAATCCTAGATCAGCACAAATAAGCAGAGGTAAACTTGTCCAAAACTGGTTAGAAAGCGAAGCTTCCCCAGTAGAATATCTAAAAGAAATCCAACAAAATCAGGATAAATATGATGGATTCAATCTCTTGGTATGCGACGGTGAAAAGCTATTTTATCTGAGCAATTATTCTCCTGATATACAGGAAGTCCAACAGGGAATTTACGGGTTGAGCAATGGCTTACTCGATGATCCCTGGCCAAAAGTAGAACTGGCAAAACAACAGCTTGAGAAAGTGAGCAGTTCTGATTTTTCCACAAACGATCTGCTAGATATCCTAAAATCCAAAGAGACTTATCCACCAGAAAAACTCCCAAAAACTGGTATCCCATTAGCAATGGAAACTTCTCTTTCAGCACAATTAATACGAATGTCGGGAAATTATGGAACGGTTTCAGCCGCTGCAGTGGTTCAAGACACAACCGGTTTAGTTCGGCTCAAACAACGGACTTATCAATGGGAAGAAGAGCAGTACGTAGACCGGGATTTTCAATTTCAACTCGATCAAACCTAAGACCTAATGTCAAATAAAACATACGATTTGCTGATCATCGGCGGTGGACCTATTGGTCTTGCCTGCGGTGTGGAAGCAGAAAAAGCTGGATTGGATTACGTAATCGTCGAAAAAGGCGCGCTGACCAATTCAATCTTCAATTATCCGATTAACATGACTTTTTTCTCCACCTCAGATCGTCTGGAGATGGCAGATATTCCATTTATGTCTATTGGAAATAAACCCAATCGTACTGAGGCGCTAGAATATTACCGCAGGGTTTTCTCCCATTTCAATCTGAATGTAAAGCTGTATGAAGCCGTGCAAAGTCTTGAGAAAAAAGATGAGCTATTTCAAGTCAAAACCTCCAAAGGATCTTATCTCTCCAAGAACCTAGTTCTGGCTACTGGCTTCTATGATTTGCCAAATCTGATGAATATCCCTGGTGAGGACTTACCAAAGGTGCAGCACTACTACAAAGAACCTTGGCCTTTTATCAATCAAAAGATAGTAGTGGTAGGTGGAGCAAATTCGGCCGTAGATGCAGCGCTTGAATGCTGGAGGAAAGGCGCCGAAGTAAGCATGGTTTTACTTGAAGATGAAGTCGATCAGGCCGTAAAGTATTGGGTCCGCCCAGACATCGTCAACCGCATCAAAGAGGGATCTATCAAAGCCTTCACCAATTCTAGACTCAAGGAAATCCGTGAGCATGAAGTTGTAATCACAACTCCAGACGGAGATGTAACTATAGAAAATGACTTCGTGCTCGCCATGACAGGCTACAAACCAAACTTTGGATTGCTGAATCAACTAGGAGTAAAACTGAGTGATGATGAGAAATGCCAACCTCAGTACGATGAAGAAAGCCACGAATCCAATGTTCCTGGAGTTTACCTTGCCGGTGTAGTTTGCGGCGGATTAAATACCCGTGAGTTCTTTATCGAAAACAGCGTTGTGCATGCTGGGATGATCGTGAAGGACATTGTGGGGAAGTTGTAAGTTGTAAGTAAAAGGTGGTGGGTAGAAAGTGGCATGTGGCTGTGCCATTGCGAATGAGGCACGAATGAGGCAATCTCTATCCCCTGTTAAATGGTATTTCCTTCCTCTTCTAGATCACACCTGACACTTTTTACTTCTGACCACTTACATAGATACGCCACCTACTCCTTTATCTCAATCACCTTAAACTCAGTTCTTCTGTTTGTCTGATGTTCTTCTTCGGTAGTTGCATCCTCAACGATCAACTGACTTTTACCATATCCTTTGGCCACCAATCGATCAGCAGATATTCCTTGGGAAACAATGTAATCCACCGCTGATTGTGCTCTACGCTGAGACAAATCTTGATTATATGCATCGCCCGAACGGGAATCCGTGTGAGAGCTCAACTCTATTCTAATGGCAGGATTATCCTTTAGGATCTGTACCAATTTATCCAGTTCTAGCGCTGCATCAGGTCTAATGTCGGCTTTATCCAAATCGTAATAGATATTCTCAAGCACGATAGAACGATCCAGTACAAGCTGATCCAAGACAATCGTAGTGTCCAAGGTAATATTCGTCACATCTTGCACAAGCGTGGAGATATCCGGAGTCTTTCCTTTGGTGGTATAAGGGATCGATTTGGAGAAATAACCAGACTTGGAAGCTATGATTGAAAAATCCGCGTCTGGTGTCAGCGTAAATCTTACGCGCCCATTGGTATTGGAGAAATCACCACCTGCTTGCTTGCTGAGACTATCGTATAGCACTACCCTCGCTTGCTCTAGCACTGCATCATCAGCACCAGCCACGCGTTGTTTGGTATACACATTCAACAATACATTGATGATCTTTGGCTTCGGTGTTTTGTCCTCAAAGAAGTAAATATCATCATCTCCCACACCTCCATCGCGATTGGATGCGATAAATCCAGCTTTAGGATATTCTGTGAAGAAAAGTGAGAAATCATCATTGATACTATTGAAATTCTCTCCTAGATTTTTGACCACCTGAGCACCTGCAGCATCTTTTTCAGCTACAAAAAGATCAAGTTTGCCATAACCTGGATGTCCATCTGAAGAAAAGAAAAACTTTCCATCAGCCATAGGTCTTGGAAAAAGCTCATTGCCAGGAGTATTTATATTTGGACCCAGATTCACTGGATTACCAAAGTCAGAATTAGCTAATCTAGTTGCCTTATAGAGGTCAATTCCACCAAAACCTCCCGGTCTATTGGATGCAAAGTACAATTCAGATCCATCTTCAGAAAAAGCCGGCGTAGAATTCCACCAGGTCTCATCTTCATTTACTGGCATCCAAATAGGCTGTGTAAATCCACCTCCACGGAAGTAAGAAACAAAAAGTGCTGTTTCCGGAAGATCTTTATCCGAGGTAGAATTTCCTCTTGCATAAATTATCGTATTCCCATCAGGGCTAATTGCAATTGCCGCCTGATTAAGTCCTTCTTCATTTTTGAATTCAGGGAGTGCCTGAGCTCCTGTCACATCCACTCGAAGACCTTCCGCTCTAGCACGAAACAGCTTGGTATACGGAGAACCATCTGCAGGATAAAGTCCAGATGCCTGACGCCCTGAGGTGAAGTATATAAAGTTTTCTGAAATCACTGGAGCATAATCAGGCCCAGCCGTATTGAGATCTTTGTAATTGCTGAGCACATGATTTGGCCAGTAATCGGCTATTCCCTCTGACAGCTTGATCGCTTCTAACTGTCGTTGCGTCTCTGCCAAGAATGCTTCATCCTGGGTATAACCTTTTGCTTTCTCGAAAGCCTCCTTCGCCTCATCGTTTTTGTCCTGAGCCTTCAAACTCAAACCTAGTCGATAGTAGCTTTCAAAAGTAGGGTCTTCTTCAGTTAGCTTTTGATAATATGGACCTGCATCCTCTATACGATTGGACAATCTATAGCTTTCCGCAATAACCTGATTGGCTTCTTTGTTTTCAGGATCATCAGCCAAAATCTGAGAAAAAGAATTGATGGCATACTGGTATTGACCAGAAAGAAACTGGTCATTTCCTTTTTCCTGAAGGCTTTTGCATGAGCTTACCCCGATAAGGAGTATAAGACAAATCCAAAAAAAATGGTTTTTCATGTGTTTAAATTTGATTTTATATGGCCACATGGAATCTCACATGGTTACCCTCTCATTATGTGACGCTAGAATCATGTTCGATTTCATCTGAAAGGTGATTGATGATCTATTCTGAATATTACTAAATTAATTTGGAAAGTATCGGTTCAGCCAGCTATTCCCTGCCAAAATCCATACACTTTCTAGGTCTTTTTTGCTTTGTACCTGTGGATTGATCACTAGGGTCTGCGAATCGATCTCTCCAGATGTCACTTTTGACTTGATTCCTAAAGCAGAAGCTACGTTGATTTCACCCGAATTGGATTTAAATGTCACCTTGCCTTGATCAGTGATATTGTTCTCGATTTCACTTTCTAGCTCGCGCAAAGTTCTCACGGAACTATCGATAGAGCAACCGCTTGCTCCCAAGCCAGATTCATCTACAGCCAAAACCAAAATCTGATCATCCAAGACCTCGAATGAAGTCGGCATTCTGTTACCGTGCGTATTCCAGCCATCACAAAATGCGGATAGTCTGGAATTGATTAAGTCTTTTTCCTGCTCTGAAAATTTGCGTGCAGCCTGGTAAACCCAAACCCGCGAATCTTCCGGCATATTTTTAAATTCAACGTACATAATTGCTTGTTTTCTAATGGCAAAGAAAAACCCTTTCTACCTAACGGCAAAAAGGGTCAAATTGATTCATTGAATATTTTTAGATCCCCATATCTTTTGCGATCATTTCTGCCAAGTCATAAACTTTAACCTCAGCTTCTTTTTCCTTGTTCTTTACGCCATCGGTCATCATAGTCAGACAGAAAGGGCATCCCACCGCAATGGCACTAGCTCCAGTTGCCAGAGCTTCCTCGGTTCTCTCTACGTTAATATCTTTTCTACCTGGCTCGGGTTCTTTGAACATCTGTGCTCCGCCAGCTCCACAGCAAAGCCCCTTGGTTTTGCAGCGCTTCATCTCTACCAATTCTACATCTAGCGCCTTGATGACCTCTCTAGGTGCTTCATAGACATTGTTGCCACGTCCTAGATAGCATGAATCGTGGAAAGTGATTTTCTTCCCTTTGAACTCTCCTCCGCCTTTCAGTGCTACTTTACCCTCATTGATGAGTTGCTGGAGAAACTGAGAGTGGTGAATCACTTCGTAATTTCCTCCCAAAGCAGGATATTCGTTTTTGATGGTATTGAAGCAATGTGGACAGGCAGTGACTACCTTTTTTATATTGTAGCCATTCATCACTTGGATATTTGCTACGGCTTGCATTTGGAAAAGAAACTCATTTCCGGCACGTCTAGCTGGATCTCCGGTACAGGCTTCTTCTGGCCCAAGGACGGCAAAGCTCACCCCAACCTTATTTAGAATTTTTACGAATGCCTGTGTTACGGCCTTGTATCTATCATCAAAGGAACCGGCACAGCCTACCCAGAATAGCACTTCTGGACTTTCTCCTTTACCGGCCATCTCGGCCATAGTTGGTACTTTATATGTTGACATGGTTATACGTTTTATGTTTGACCAAGAATATGCCATTAAGCTTACCCTCTTTGGTATATAGGCTGGAAGACCGATGACGGATGACCGAAGTAGCCTCTTTGCCAGTTTTAGCCTAATTCTTTGTTGCTTTTTACTTCAATGAAACTGGTGTATAAAACAAAAAGCCTTAGAAATAACTAATTTTTCAATTTTCATATCTTCCAATTTTTAATTTGGAATTTCTTCCTCTTTCACCTTCTCAGCCCAATTGAATCTATCCTGAGGACTGAATTTCCAAGGAGCGAAGCTGGTTTCCATGTTTTGGAACATCGCATTCCACTGAGGAGGTGTTCCGGACTCTTCCATCGCTACATAGCGTCGCATTTCCAAAATGATTGCTAGCGGATCTATATTCACCGGGCAAGCCTCCACACAAGCATTACAACTCGTACAGGCATTCAATTCTTCCTTGCTGATGTAATCTCCCAAAAGAGATTTCCCATCTTCAAAGCCTTTCCCTCCCGTATCCAAGCTTTTCCCCACTTCCTCAGCACGATCTCGCACATCCATCATGATTTTACGAGGGGAAAGTTTCTTACCCGTCAAGTTTGCTGGACATTCTGAAGTACATCTGCCACATTCTGTGCAGGAATAGGCATTCATCACATTGATCCAACTCAGGTCATTGATGTCTTTGGCTCCAAATCTGCCGATCTCTGCTGGTGGGTCAGCTGGAGCATCCGTAGGAATTCCAAGCATCATATTCACCTCATTGGTTACGACTGGCATATTTTCCATTTCACCCTTAGGATTCAAATTTGAATACCAGGTATTTGGGAAGGCTAGGAAAATATGTAAATGCTTCGAATAGGTCACATAAATAGCAAAGGCTAAAATCCCAACAATATGGAACCACCAGGCTGCTCTCTCCACGAAAATCAAGAACGATGAACTCATATTCTCAAAAATCGGATGGAGCAAACCGCTAAAGAACAGATTCCCCACTACTACATAATGCTCCACTCCTCTCGAAGCTAAGATCTGATCAGCAGCATTCATTTTCAAAATCGCCATCATCAAGACGATCTCAATACAAAGAATCAAGTTACCATCCAATGCTGGCCAGCCTTTCATCTCTGGCTTAGTGAAGCGAGGTACTTTGACCACATTTCTTCGGATCAAAAAGATCAGGCAAGAGATCAGAACCATCACCGCTAGAAATTCAAAGAAGTTCATCGCCGCCACATATGCCCCACCGAGATAAGGAGCGAATAATCTATGGGTACCGAAAATGCCATCTAGGACAAACTCCAGCACTTCTAGATTGATTACCAAGAATCCCACATAGACGAAGAGGTGAAGAAAGGCTGGGATAAAGCGCTTAAACATTTTTTGCTGTCCAAAAGCAACCAGCAGCATGGTTTTCCAGCGCTTCTCAGGCTGATCATTCCTGATCTCTGCTGTGCCCAGAAGTATGTTTCTCCGGAGGAACTTGACTCGTTTGATCAAGAAGAAGCCCGAAGCTATCAAAATGATCAAAAATATTATTTGAGGTAAAAAGCTCATAGTGACAATATTAGCGTGTTTTTTGGGTTTTAATCTATATTTTTTCCTTAAATGACTTGCTTCAAATACTGAAATATCTACCTTTGCATCACTTTACAAACAAGGTGATATAGCTCAGTTGGTAGAGCATCGGACTGAAAATCCGTGAGTCGATGGTTCGAGTCCATTTATCACCACAAGCCCTGAAGCAATTCAGGGCTTTTTTTATGGATTCCTTTTCAACCACAGAGTACGCAATTGTAAAATCACCCCCGAAGCTGAAGTCGACCATTTTACTACCACTACCGTTTTTGAAATTCCAATTCATGATTGTTTTATGGGTTTTTCCACCAGCTGATGACTCTTTATTATTGGTTGAACTGTAAGCAAATTAAGAAATAGTAGGCATGCATACTATTTCCTACTCTAATTTAGAAACAATTTAGTCTAGATAGCGATCTCAGCCAAACCCTAAACTGTTGAGCAGCTTTCAGTCAGCATTTTTCTCGTATGTTTAAAAAAACTTTTACTTTTTTTCATCACAACTGTAACATTCGCCTTTTCCATGCATTACCCTATTAAATGAAGTCATTTTTTGAAGCACATATCTGGCCGCAAAGAGGCAGGCTCTACCGGCTGGGCTATCTCTGGGTAAGGGATCAATCCCTCGCAGAGGATATGCTTCAGAATGTCTTCGAGAAATCTTTTACACGGGAAGATGAACTTCGTAGCCATCCAAATCTGATGGGCTGGTTGGTAAGAAGCTTGAAAAATGAGGTTTTGATGCACTTTCGCCAAAACAAGAAACTGGACTCACTGGATGGATTGGAAGATTTGAAAGTGGAGGAGACAGTTTCTGAGGACACAAAAGATTCGGTGAGAAAAGTAATGATCCTTGTAAAAGGTTTGCCTTTGCGACAGCAGGAGATTTTTCACCTGAGAGAGGTGGAAGGTTTGAGTTACGAGGAAATTACCGAGCACCTAGATATAAGCCTGGAACAAGTGAAAGTAAACCTTCACCGAGCCAGAAAAAGCATTCGTGAGCGGATGCTCAACCAAAAATCAACCAAATGAGACAGCGAATAGATGAATTACTCGATAAGTATTGGGAAGCTGAAACTAGCCTCGCAGAAGAAAAGGAGCTAAAGAACTTACTTCAAAATGCTGAAGGATATCCTGAAGAGAAGGCCTTATTTCTAGGCATAAGTGAGATATCCAACCTAGAGCCTAATTTGAAAATGCCAACGAAAGTGGTACCAATCAAATCTAGAAACTGGATGAATTGGGCTGCATCAGTGGCTATCCTGATTGGATCAGTCTGGGGATGGACAGTTTACGAGCAAAAGCAAGCTGAGCAAGAGGCATACATGGAAGTGATGCAGGCTTTTGCGCTAATCCAAACCAATCTCTCCAAAGGTCAGGAGCAAATGCACCTGATGAATGATTTGAAATACTTGAATACCACCAACCAACTATTCGGCAACCCTATAAGTAAATAAGCCATGCGAAAATTTCTACTAATCCCCTTACTGCTGTTTGCCTTTATCCTGAAGGCACAGGCCCAGGATGATGCTATTCAGCGCTTCTTCTCCAAATACATGGATGATGACAGATTCTCTAGGGTGTATATCAGCCCAAAGATGATGCAGATGGCTGGAGGATTCCTGAAAAGCAATGCTGGGACGGATCAAGACTCGGAAGACCTTGGTGTTCTAATTCAGAAAGTAAAGGGCATCCGAATTCTTTCTTCAGATGAGGTAGATGGATTGACATTCTATAAAGAAGCCATGGGAACTCTTACACGAAATAAATACGAGGACCTGATGGTAGTTGAAGACAAGGGAAGTAGCCTGAAATTCATGGTTCGAGAAGAAGGCGGTTTAGTCAAGGAATTGATGATGATCTCAGGAGAAGATGGTGACTTTACGCTACTATCAATGCTTGGCAATTTTACCTATGAGGATCTAAACTTGCTTGCCGAGAAGACGGATATCCCAGGCATGGACTTATATGGAAAAGGAAGCAAGGGACCAAAGGGACCTAAAGGAGTTAAATAAGTAATAGGTAGCAGGTAGCAGGTAGCAGGTAGCAGGTAGCAGGTAGCAGGTAGCAGGTA
>NZ_QKZT01000006.1:0-86461 GCF_003254055.1 Algoriphagus chordae | reverse complement strand
AGGTAGCAGGTAGCAGGTAGCAGGTAGCAGGTAGCAGGTAGCAGGTAGCAGGTAAGGCAAAACTGGAGGACAGAAAATAGGTTACGGAAATTGAAGAATATTTTAAAACAAACCACACTATATATAATACTATGAAAAAGCTAATTCTAAGCCTAGCACTAATTGGAGCGGTGATGTCCGTTCAGGCACAAAGCAAAAGTGTCAAAGCCCTGTATGAAAAATACAAGAGCGAAGATGACTTCTTCCACATGGAGCTGGGAGGCAATTTTATGAACTTTGCCGAAGGCTTCAAGATCGATATCGACGAAAACGATATGGCCACAGTGGCTAAGTCTATCGAGAAATTGAACTTCTTTACACTTCCTGATCATGCAGATGACACCCGAATGGAATACAAAGCTTTGCAGAAGGGCTTGGAACGCGAACGTTATGATTTGCTTATGGAGGCTTCTGAAGGCAAGAAAGGCGGAGTAATTGTATATTCTAAGGGAGGAAAAACTATTTCGGATTTGGTGGTACTCGTCGGAGGTGATGATGGTGACTTGATGGTCGTAGAATTGAAGGGTAAATTTGACCAGGAATTAGTAGCAAAAGCTGCAAATTATAAGGGAAAAAACTGATTTAGCGCAAAAAGCTAAAAACAGCACATTTCATTTTTGTGCAGAAATCTCATAAACAGGTTTAGAAAATCAAATCTAAACCTGTTTTTTTTGTTCATTTTAAAAAACTAGGGTAAAATATGAGATAAAAATCAGCCACCTAAATGTATAAAAATCCAAAATCGGCTTAATTCCCACCCTACTCAAGAGGCATATTTAAAATTTTTTAATTTTTTTTCAACAAAATTTCCATTGGAAATCTATAGAAATATACAGAACACTTAGTATTTATATTCTGCAAATATCAATTATACAAACAAATATTTTTAAAAAATGGCAAAACTCGGAATTCTGTGACTTCCGCTATCGATTGCGAGCGTATTTTATTATATTCATAAATATTATGGACAAATGTTAATAAATCATTAACGATCATCATTTTTAATTATGGAATTTGCAATTAATAATTTCCGTTGTACCTTTGAATCATAATAACAAACCAATCGGTTACCCCGATGGAAAATGTAGCCCAAATTACCCCACCAAGAGACGGATCAGCCGTCCGGCGGTTACACAAAAATTAGAACCTATTCAAACCAATTATTAAAAATGAAAAAATTATTCACATTGCTTTTTGTAGCGGGGATCGCTGCAGGAGCCTTTGCCACAACAGAAAAAACATCTGTTCACATCAGACAAACTGAAACTACGAAAGTTGCTGTAGCTTTCAACGAAGCACCTCAAGGTATGGTGACTGTAAAAATCGCAGATTCAGAAGGTCATGTAATCCTAAGAGATAAAATCAACAAGTCTGAAGCTTTTGCTAAGAAGTATGATCTCAAGGATCTTCCTAATGGAAACTATTCTGTAGAAGTGTTAGGTGAATCAGGCGTATTGAGAACTGCTTCCTTCAACAACTATATAGTAGAAACTCCTGCTGTATTCTCTAGAGTATCTCCAATGGGAAACGATCAGTACAGACTGCTTGTAAGCAACTTGGAAGCTAAAGATATCGAAGTAATGATCTACGATGGCAACAAATTGATCCACACTGAGAAAATCGACAATCCTCAAGGACTACACAAGATCTACACGCTAGACAATATCTCTGAAGCAGGTATTAGCTTCAAAGTGAAGACTGCATCAGGATTTGAAGGATACGTAACTAGCCTTTAAGCTAAACCAACTTTCTATAAAGAAACCCCGCTTGAGCAATCGAGCGGGGTTTTGTTGTTTATAGTTTTCGTTGACCATTATATAATTTGAGATATCAGTAGAATTTATTGGACATAAAAGCTTTTTCATAGAATTAACCAAAATTACATTATGGCTAAAAATCAGTGATTCATATATAAAAGTCACACTTTTTATATATTCATTTCAGCAATTGCCTTGCAAGATGGTTGTAATCAAACTGATCCTTACTTAACTCTGGAACAAGCCGATGTTGACTCCATAGGCTACAATTTGCTAATAATTTCTATGTAAATTCAATGATCACGATTTAGATTTGGTTTCAATGACAATTAACACTTTCGTCTCAACCCGAAATGGACTGTTTTGCAGAATAGTAAAAAGTGCATTGGGATACCTTTGGTTAATTGCGCTAGTTTTAGCATCCTGCTCAGCAGAAAAAATTGAATCTAACACCTTATTTCAGGTGAAAATTAGTGATGTGAATCACCTTGAGTTAGGATTCAATGGTCTATCATCAGACCCCCTATTCCCACCATATATGCTAGATGATGATAGAAAAACCATGCTTCTGTTAAACTCAGCAGCAAAAACGATTGACACACTTTATTTTAATGGTGAAGAAGCAATACTCAAAAGTGGTAGTAAAATGGAAATAGAAGGACCCTATTCTTTTCCACGCGCGGGGTCATTTTTTCAAACTGAGAGTGGCACTCATTTTATTCAACCTAGAGGGTTATTGTCTTGGTTTAGTGCTGACACTACTTACGAAAGAACAATTCACTTTGACAAATTCAAAGAATTTCAAACTTATCCTTTAATTAATTTTAGCGGGCTATATGATGTGTATTGGGGGCTGGATTTCCATGGTATGACCCAAAAACTGATGAGATGTATTTAATGGCTAAAGATTTACAGTCCAGAGAAGTGTTTTTCTTTAAGTTTAATTTATCAACTCAAGAGGTTACAGAATTACCTGCTATTTATGATGAAGAATTATTGAAAAAACATCAGTTTCAAGTTTCCGGAAACGGAATAATTCAAGTAAAAAATAATCTTCCATATGTGAATGTAATTGGTGATTCTATACTCATGTCTTATGTATTTTCGAATGATTTGATCGTTTACAACACAAAAACCAACAGTAGCACTAACCTAGATTATCCCACCTATAATTTCCCATCAGAGAAAATAAATCATCCTAAGCCTATCCGCGCTGAAGCTAGCAAGGAGGCAGGCAAAACAAGTTACCTCTGGGATTATGATGTTTCGTATAGTATTATCGACACTTTACCCTCGGGGGATGGGTATTTCCGAATGATAAAGGGGCCTCAGGAAAAAGGACAAAAGCAAGATTATGAGATGTATATAGAAGTGTTTGACTTAGCTTTGAAAAAGCTAGGTGAAATCAACTTATCTGAAATCCAGCCTGATGTTGGAAAACTATTTTTTATTTATAAAGGGGGCATTTTTATAAAAGGGAAAACTCAAGAAAAGGAAAACACCCTAAACTACTATGTCCTCAAAATTGATTTATGATAACCTAGTTTACACATCTAAACAATAGTCTCATAATGGCCTAATACTTTTATCATGAAATCCTATATTTAAAAGGCAAAAAAAATGCGAAGCATCTCTGCTCCGCATTTTTATTTATATAGTTGACAATCAGGCGATCTAGCACTGTAAACTGCGACTGATCACTGCGACTACCTTACTTTTTCCAACTCGCTTTTCCACCTTTGGCGGAGTCCACAGTAATGGAATAGTTGGATCCTGAAGACACAATCCACTTCACTTTGACTCCGGTCATCCCAGGCACATTCGCGACAGAGATTTTCTCAGGAGTCAATTTTTGCTCGGTGACTTTATTGAAGTCCTCATCTTCTACCACAAAACCTGCAACAACTTTAGCTCCAGAGATCGTAACATAATCAGGTCTTTCGATCTTGTATTTAAGATCCTGACTCGCGTGAGTTGGCATTAAGCGCTCATTGAAGATAGTAGCCGTGATGGCTTTCAAGCCTCCACCCAGATCTTCTTCTTTCACATCCATTACAGATAGTTTAGGAGTGTGATAGCCATGATAGATCGTAAATGCAATATTTCTATGCGCATCTTGCTCTAGCAAGAATCCTGGATGAGCTCTGCCAAAGGTTTTCTTAAATCCACCGATTTCTACTGTTCCAAACTGAGGATGCTCAAACTCATGATAGTTCACAAAGGCATCGCCCATAGTCAATAACTCATCCACCTTGTACATCTCGTCCTGTCCACGTCCTTGATTTTGGGTATGAAAATAAAGGTAAGGTGTCATCAGCTCATTGGAGTAGGTAAAAATGCCTCTTACCCCATAAAACCAATCTAATTCCCCACCAAACACAGAATACATATCTTTGTAAACTGTCAAATATCGATAGCCAGGAATAATCTCTTCTCCTTTATTTGCTATAGCATCATAGATCCTTATATCATCTCTATTGTAGGTTCCTGCATCTTCTTCGGCACCTGGACCTCTTAGAATCATTCCGCCTGAATTGTGGAAACTCTGAGCGCCAGCAATATTTGGATGCTTCATCACAAACTCCATTACTGAACGATTTTCAGGTAGTGTAAAAGGATATCTCATCGCACCACGCTGAATGTAATCTGGCTGCCAGTTCCATCCCCAGTCACGGTTGGGGTCATAATAACCCACTCCATCGTCGTTTACACGACCATCTCCATCGCCATCTGTACCTTCCTGACCTAGGATTTCGTACTCTCCCACCTTATCAGCTCCAACCATAATTAGCTTACGCCCATCTTGTGGATCCTTGATATATCGTCCGGTAGGAGATTTTCTGATCATCATGGTAATATGCCCATCCCCATCGAGATCATCCATACCATCTTCACCAGCTACACCATCACCATCGTTATCTAAAACAATCATTCCAGATCTAGGTGAATTGGCAGTATTAGGCTCTAGGAAAAAGTCATTTCTCGCATCAGGATTGATCGTAGGCGTGATATAAAACACCTTATCCTTCAGAAGTTGCTGGATAAATTCATTATCAGCAAACATCTCAGTCAGGTACCAAGCTCCATAGAGTGAGAATTCAGCACCCTGAATTTCGTTGGAGTGAATATTCCCATCAATCCACATTCCTGGCTTATCTGTATCTTTTCCAGTAGAAAAATCCGTAATCGTCAGCGTCATTATGTCTCTGCCTTCGTAGGACTGTCCTATTGTTTCAATTTTGGCAATATCAGGATGTGCTGCCGCGATCTTCTTCATATTATCCACCAGACCTTCGTAAGTATAATATCGGTTGAATGCGATTTCTACTTTAGGTTTGTGTGGTGTGCCAATTGCACGGAAGAACTTCTCCTGCGCATCAGCTGTAAAACTTCCTAGGCTAAGTGCTGCTACCGCCAAAGCAAGGATCAATTTTGTTGTTTTCATCTTTTTCATGGCTTAGAGTTTAACAGTTGTGGTAGCGAACCCAGCATGTGAAGCGCCGGCTTTTACAGTCACATTTCCAGAACCACGAATGATCCAGCTGAAGCTTGTTTTCTCGTAAGCTCCTAAGGAGTCCTTCAGTTCAATCTTATTTCCAGAGACAATATCCTCTGCATCTGCATCCATGTCAATTCTGATTTTGCGTAGCCATCTAGACCTTTCACCCATTTCTGAATGCGTAGGAATGGCTGAGTTATTGAACAGATCCATGGTCACTCGAGTCAAACCATTACCAAGTGACTCAGACTTCACATTGAGAATCTCGAGTTTTGGCTGCATAGCGGCTAGTTTCAAAATGAAATCTGTATGCTGATCTGCGATTTCTTCCACTTGCTCATATGGAGGATTTGTCATTACAAAAGGCTTGATTCCACCCACTTCCACTTTCTTACCTGGGAAATCAGGGTGCTGAATTTCTGTCCAAGGCACAAACACATCATTGGTACCCAGAGAATCGGCCCAAGCCAAGTAATTAGCTTCTGCATTCGACTTGCCCTTCCCCGTAGAATCTTTGAATTCTGGAGTCCAATAGCCTGGCGTACCGAAGCTCAATCTTCCAAAGTGGAAATATGCCCACTGAAAGAAATCACCATCTGTACCCTGATTGTCTTGCTGGAAAGCCTTCTGCTTCACCGTCTCCTTGTATAGATCTGAAACCAATGCATTGAGTGCTTGATCATCTTCCAAAATAGAAGTCACGATACGCTTCTTGGCGTTGCCAGCATTGTACTTCAGTGGAGAAGACAGATTGTTTGCTGGGGAAAAAGTGACAAAGGCAAAAATATTCCACTGCTCAAATAAATAATCAAGTAGTGCTCTAGATTCCTTTTGTGTCACTGGCATATCACCAGCCAATGGCTCAAACACGGGGAATTTGTAGGTCAATGACTTGTTGAAAGCTATTCCTTCTTTCAAATCTTCGGCAAACTCACCGTCTTGATCATCATCCTTAGATTCCTTGTAAAGTGAGTATTTGCCAGATTCACCTTTGGATTTATCTGCTTTCACCAATACACGATCATCTTCTTTAGAGATCAAATAATCCCCTGTAGGGTCCTCCACGCGCATCATGGTGATCATTCCATCACCATTGAGATCCGTGTATCCAGATCCGCCTGGCGTACCATCTCGGTCATGATCTACAGCTAGCGCATTTCCTCTACGCTCGTATTTTAGCGAAGCGAAATACTGCTCATAAGCATCCGGAGACATGTTTGGGAAAATGTAAAAGCTGGTAGACTCAAGTGCATCAGCATGATCAGTTACTAGCTTCTCGGCAAATTGAACAGCAAGTTCTACGCTCAATACCTCGTAGCCTTCCACTCCGCCGACTACGGCAATAGCAGGCTTTTGATCCGCTGCACCGGTGCCAATTTTCAGCACCCAGATATCTTTTCCTCCTTCAGTCTTAGTGAGGGAAGTTAGTTCAGCAGAGGCATTGGAAGCCACGCGCTGCAAACGCTGGTTTAGTTGTGAGAGAGTAGGGTAATCCGACTGCGCAAATGCAGCTCCAGAAAGGCCCATCCCTCCGATCAACAACCAACTGAGTAGTGTTTTTTTCATATGATTAGTATTTGTTTTTAAACGGCCCTCCCAATTCAGGCAGTTATCTGGATGGAGAGGAATCTCTTGGGTTATATTTTTCTATTTCGCCAAATCTAAAAAAAAGATTGACACCTAAATTTTACTAAATTTTTATGACAATATGCCCTTTCCTTTTTCTTAATGCAGAAATCACCCTTGAATGGATAGTCATTGGGATAAATGGAGTTACACCTAACTATTGTACAGGTGCGGAAAATTCGCTTATTTAAGGGCATTAGCTTTTTCAAAATGTATCAAAAAGTCGCCCTTGCCATAGCTTTCTCCCCTCGGATGGAAGCTCTTATTTCAGAAACAAAACGTCTAGTTCAGCTCTTCGGCTCTGAACTGATCCTGATTCATATCGGTAAAAAAACCGATGAACTGGAAGAAAAACTGGATGAGATTATTCACAAAACAGGTTTGGACAAACTCAAAACCAAGTTGATCTGGAAAGAAGGGAAGCCTGTGAAAATGATCATCCAAGCTTGTGAGGAGGAGAATGCGGACCTATTGGTAGCTGGTGCTTTGAAGCGTGAGGGATTCCTGACGTATTATATGGGATCCGTAGGTAGAAAAATCATTAGAAAAGCTCCCTGTTCTGTGTTGACGCTAATAGAACCAAAGGTGGGTTCCACCCTCTTCGACAAAATAGTTGTCAATGGCACCCAACTTGAGATCACCCCTCACGTAATCGAAGTGGGAATCAATTTTTCCAAAAAAGTAGATGCTGAGCAGGTTCATATACTCAACGAAATCAAAATGTATGGGCTTCAGATGGGAACTGCCAGTGAAGATTCAGAAGAAGAAGCCTCACAAACTCGCCGACAACTAGTTCAAAATGAAATGCAGTATGTGGAGGAGATTTTAAAAAACATAGATCAAGGAGATTTGAAGTTAAATATTAAAGTAACTGGAGGAAGATGGGCTGTGGAACTAGCACGTTTCTGCGAAAAAATTGAAGCTGATCTGCTCGTAGTAGGTGATGATCATAAGTTGAATTTCTTTGACAGAATTTTCCCACATGACTTGGAAGATCTATTGAGCACTTTGCCTTGTAATTTACTAATCGTAAAAAATTAATCCTCCATGGAAACTTTAGACCATAAGGAGGTCATTAATCTGCTCCTCCAGCTCGCATCTATACTTATTTTGGCCAGAATCTTCGCGGAAGTAGCCAGGAAATTCAAACAACCTGCTGTAGTAGGTGAGATTTTTGCCGGGATCATCCTCGGGCCTACCATCCTAGGAAACTTCTTCCCTGGGGCTCATGAATACTTATTTAATGCCCATGAGATGACTAATATAGCCTTCGATGGCTTTGTCCAGATCTCCGTGGTGCTCTTACTATTCATCGCGGGTCTGGAAGTAGAATTGCATATCGTGTGGAGTCAGGGTAAGAAGGCCCTTTACATAGCCGTAGCATCTATGGTTTTACCGATCATCGCCGGATTTGTAGTCGCCTATGCTTTCCCTGAGTTCTTAGGCGTGAATATCAATGACAGAATAGTCGCTTCTACCTTCTTCGGGCTTGCCATCTCTATCACAGGATTGGCGATTGTAGCCAGGATTCTCATGGATTTGAACCTGTTCAAAACCTCTTCAGGACTACTTATTATAGCAGGAGCGATGATCGTGGATGTGCTCGGCTGGCTGATTTTCTCAGTGATTTTATCACTCTCCGAATCCGGAAGTGATGGCTTGGGAGTTTGGCCTACCATCGGACTGACGCTTTTATTTACCTTAGTCATGCTGACCATAGGAAAAGGATTGATCAATAAAGTACTGCCTTGGATCAACAAGAAATTAGCCTGGCCGGGAGGTTTATTGTCACTTTCCTTAGCGCTTTGTTTTTTGGCTGCATCCTTCACTGAGTTCATCGGGATTCACGCCATTTTTGGAGCCTTCATCATAGGAGTAGCTTTGGGAGATTCGGAGTATTTGACCGAAAAAGCCAAAGAGATTCTACACCAGTTTATCAATAATATTTTCGCCCCTATCTTCTTCGTGTCTATCGGCCTGAAGGTCAACTTTATCTCAGGCTTTGATCCAGGAATCGTCGGTGTGGTGATTATTGTGGGCTTAGTGACCAAGTATTATGGAGCTTACTTCGGAGGAAGACTTGCAGGGGTTCCGCGCAAAGAATCCATTGTCGCTGGCTTTGGTATGAGCACTAGAGGAAGCATGGATATTGTACTGGGGCTGATCGCTTTAGAAAACGGTTTGGTGACCGAACCGCTCTTTATAGGACTGGTAATTCTAGCAATAATCGCCAGTATGAGTGCTGGACCTTTGATAGGCTGGGCAAGGAATCTGAAAATCTAAGAGCTTTTTTCACTCAGTGATTCGCAAGATCAATTGGCTAAATCTAACAATAGGACGTATTTTTGGGTTCTCAATCGGAAATACTCAATAGAGCACACATGAATAAATCGGGAAAAACCGGCGTTTTGCTGGTGAACCTGGGAACTCCAGATAGTACTGCTACCGGCGATGTAAGAAAATACCTTCGTGAATTCCTAATGGATGAGCGTGTGATCGACATCCCATATCTCAATAGATGGATGCTGATCAACCTAATCATCGCTCCTTTTCGCGCACCAAAATCTGCGCATGAATACCGCAAACTTTGGACAGATCGAGGTTCTCCACTACTTTTCCATACCGAAGATCTCAGAGATCGCTTGATCGAAAAACTAGATACTAAGCAATACAAAGTAGCTATTGCTATGCGCTACCAGAGTCCATCAATAGAATCTGGGCTCGAAGAACTGCGCAAAGCTCATGTCACAAAAATCATTGTTCTCCCACTTTTTCCTCAGTATGCTTCTGCCTCCACTGGCTCAGTTCAGGAGAAAGTGATGGAAATAGCGAGCGACTGGCAGATTATCCCAGATATTTCTTTTATCAGTAATTTCATAGAGCATCCTTTGTTCTTGGAAGCTTGGGCAGAACGCGGTCGTGCGATGATGGAAGGCAAGAATTACGATAAAATTCTCTTCTCCTACCACGGACTTCCCGAGCGTCAGATCCTCAAAGGTTCCGTAGATGGCTACTGCCAGCTAGGAGCTTGCTGTAATAAATACGGCGCAAAAAATCATTACTGCTACCGTGCGCAGTGCTTTCAGACTACCCGCTTAATCTGCGAGAAACTTGGAATACCTGAAGAAAAAGCGGTAAACTGCTTCCAGTCCAGACTCGGAAAAGACCCTTGGGTGAAGCCTTATACGGATGAAGTGATTGACGATTTAGCTAAACAAGGAGTGAAGAAAGTATTGGCATTCTCACCTGCTTTTGTGGCGGACTGCCTGGAAACCACTGTAGAAGTAGCGGGGGAATACCGTGACAAATTCCTGGAAGCAGGAGGAGAAGAATGGGATTTAGTTCCAAGCCTGAATTCTGAAAACACCTGGGTGGAATGCGTTAAGGAGATGGTGCTGGAGCATTCTTGAGATAATAGACTTTAACCTCGGAGTATGCGGAATATATCGCAGAGAGCAAAGTCGTCCTGCTTCTGGAGAAGCAGGACGTTTTATATTTAAAAGAGAAAGCAGTCTGAAGACTGCAGTGATTTTGGGTCCAAGTCATGAGACTTGAACCAAATAAGGAAACTTTGAACCAAGACAGAAGTCCAACTCTTTAACTGTGCCCTCTGCGCAGCCTTTGCGTACTTCGCGGTTAAAACCATCATTCCAATAAGATCAACTTTACCCCTCATATTCATCCATTTTGAATAGAACCTATTAACTTTGCCTCCATGAACGAGCGATACATGCAGCGCGGAGTTTCCGCCTCCAAAGAAGATGTGCATCAGGCCATTGCAAAACTTGATAAAGGTCTTTACCCAAAAGCATTTTGTAAGATCGTGGAGGACACCCTTGGCAACGATCCCGAATACTGCAATATCATGCATGCTGACGGTGCTGGCACCAAATCTTCCTTGGCATATTCCTACTGGAAAGAAACTGGCGATCTGAGTGTTTGGAAAGGTATCGCGCAGGATGCCATCATCATGAACACCGATGATTTGCTTTGTGTGGGTGCGATCAATAACATCCTCGTTTCCTCTACGATTGGCCGAAATAAAAATCTAATCCCTGGCGAAGTGATTTCCGCGATCATCGAAGGTACCGAAGAGGTTCTTCAGATGCTTCGTGACAATGGCGTAAACGCTGTTCTCACGGGCGGCGAAACTGCCGATGTGGGAGACTTGGTACGAACGATCATCGTGGATAGCACGGTCACCTGTAGAATGCGACGTGACGAAGTGATCTCCAATGATCAGATTCAAGGCGGTGATGTGATCGTAGGTTTGGCTTCTTTTGGTCAGGCAAAATATGAAACGGCATACAACGGCGGCATGGGAAGCAACGGACTTACCTCTGCCCGTCATGATGTGTTCAACAAAGTATTGAAGACAAAATTCCCTGAAAGCTTTGATCCTTCTGTTCCGGAAGATCTGGTGTACTCAGGAAAATACAACCTAACAGATCCAGCTCCAGGGGCTCCTGTAAATATCGGTAAGTTGGTACTTTCACCGACTAGAACTTACGCACCTATTATGGTGGATGTGCTCAACTACATGAGATCTAGAATTCATGGTTTGGTGCATTGCAGTGGAGGTGCACAGACAAAAGTTCTTCACTTTGTGGATGATGTGCATGTGATCAAAGACAATTTGTTTGAAACTCCTCCCCTTTTCCAGATCATACAGGAAGAAAGTGGTACAGACTGGAAGGAGATGTACAAGGTCTTCAACATGGGCCACAGAATGGAAGTTTATCTTGACGAGCGCTATGCCGAGGAGATCATCGACATCGCCGAATCGTATGGCGTAGAAGCTCAGATCATCGGTAGAGTAGAACCGCACCAAGGCAAGAAAGTAACGATTACTAGTCCTCACGGCAAATTTGAATATTAATTTTCAATGAGCACTAAGAGCATCTTACTGAAAACAACAAAAGTCCTATGCTGGACTTTTGTTGTTTTACTAGTTCTCGGATTTTTGCTGCTTGCAAAAGTAGATCGCTCTCCCATTCAAGATCAGGACTTTTATAAAGAGACTTTCGAGCGATTAGATCAGAGTAGTTTTTCTGAATCGCAGGGAGACACATGGCTGGCAGGTTGGTCAAGCACCAATATGACACCGCCCGAAGCTGCTGAGCTGGTTGGCTATGCACCAAGGGGAAAATATGAATTCGTTCAAGACAGCAGCTATGTCAAAGCATTGGCTCTTTCAAATGGCAAAACCCGTGTTGCCTGGCTCAATTATGAACTGCTGATCGTACATCCGTCTCTTGCTTCCCGAATACAGATAGCTATCAAAGAAGCAAACCTACCGATTGATCAGGTTATTTTCACCGCCACACATACACATTCAGGAATGGGAGGCTATATGCCTGGCCCGATGGGAGAAATGGCTTTCGGAGGCTACAATCAAGACATTGTGGATCTCATGGTTTCCAGAAGTCTTACTGCTTTGCAAAATGCAATTGCTACTCAAGACACTGTCTCCATCAACTACAGAAAGTCAGATGCAGGAGATCTGGTTGCCAATAGATTTGTAAAAGATGGGCCGACAGATCCCTATGTCCGTCAGCTTATTTTCACCAAAAACTCAGGCAAGAAAGCCACTTTCCTCACCTACTCAGCTCATGCGACTACCATGAGCACCAAGTTCATGGGCTTATCGGGTGATTATCCTTTTTACCTAACCAAGGAGCTAGAGGCTGGTAACTTTGACTTTGCGATGTATGCAGCTGGAACAGTGGGAAGTCATAGACCACTAAGACCTGGAAACACTCCTGAAATGGTCGAACTATATGCGCATCAACTGGATTCTACGCTGAATCTTCGGATGACTTACTTTGCTACTGTCAAAAAGAACCAGATCAATACAGGTTACTTACCTATTTCACTACGTGCACCTCAACTGCGGGTTACGGACAATTTACGACTGCGCCCATGGCTTTTCGACTACCTTCTCGGCGAGACTAATGCACATCTGGACATTACGCAGGTCGGCAATACGTTGATGATCGCATCCAGTGGTGAGCTATCAGGAGTATTCTATGCGAAATGGGAGAAGCTGGCGCAAAGCAAAGGTCTGAATCTCATTGTCACCACCTTCAACGGTGGCTACATAGGCTATATCACTCCTGATGAACTCTATGACGAGAACTTCCATGAAGTCAGAGAAATGAACTGGTATGGACCTGGAAATGGAAAATACTTTGATGAGATGATACTAGCGATCATCAATAGGTCCAACCCTTAATTTTTTTCCCAAACCTGAGCCTTGACCCAAGCTTTCACATATTCCTTTTCAGAGCTTTTCTTCCAGTTATCAGCGACTAATATTTCCTCATAATCAGGAATGCTTGCCCGCTTGTGCTGAGTGATTATTCTAAAAAATGTAATCATAGACCTGTGCATAATCCGCTGAAAGGTATTTTGTGGAGCAAAAAAATCGGCCAGATAAATCCTTCCGCCAGGTGTAATACTTTTGCTAATTTCTCCTAAAAGATTGGCGATCTCCTCATCTCTCATCGTGTCCAGCACAAAATGAAGCCAGACTTCATCAAAAAAACCCTCCTTTTCGACTTGATAATAGCCCAAATGAAAGCTCAAGCCACTTTCTCCAAGATTGGACTTTGCCTTGCTGAGCATCGCCTTGGAGATTTCCCAATACTCACCTGATAGCTGAGCTTGGAAACTTTGGTAATCCAAACCATCTCCTCCACCGATAATTAAGATCTTTTTATTCGATAGATCTTCTACAAAATAGGTTTTTGCCTGCATCAACTGATCATCAAAAATCAGTTTGGACAGCTGATTGTAAAAAGGAGCAAGGAAACTGTAATGATCTTTCACTAGATTAAAGGAATGAACTAATTCCCAAAATACCCTTATATGAAAAATCTTTTTAAGAATATCAGTGGCTTACGCCAACTTTTGTCCAGTGTCGATCTGGATCAAATCTCTAAGCTTTCACAAAAAGTAGATATTTCCAAGTTGGTCGGTCTGGTGTCGCAGATGAGCGAAGAGGACCTTTCCAAAATGATGGGAATGATGAAAGGCGGTAGCAAGAAAAAAATCATTCCTCCTATCAATGGAGATTTCTATGAACTGGGCAAGAGCCTGCCCGCTCATGAACGGGAAATTCAACTTCGTGTGCGTGAATTCATGGAACGGGAGATCAAACCTATCGCCAATGACTACTGGAATCGTGGTGAATTCCCGATGCAAATCATCCCGAAAATGGCGGAGTTGGACATCGCTGGACTGACCTACCAAGGCTATGGTTGCCCAGGTCACTCGGCGCTACTGGAAGGTTTTGTAGCTATGGAAATGGCAAGAATAGACACCTCTATTTCTACATTTTTCGGAGTGCAAAGTGGCTTGGCTATGGGATCGATTTACCTCTGCGGCTCGGAGGAGCAGAAAAAAGAATGGCTTCCACCTATGCAAAAGCTAGAGAAAATTGGTGCATTTGGCTTGACAGAGCCTGAAGTGGGATCTGGAGTAGCGGGAGGTCTAACTACAACCTGTAAAAGAGAAGGTGATGCCTGGGTACTCAATGGCCAGAAAAAATGGATAGGAAACGCCACTTTCTCAGATATGACCATCATCTGGGCAAGAGATTTAGAAGATCAGCAGGTAAAAGGATTTATCGTAAGAAAAGGAAACCCTGGATTTCTTGCTGAAAAGTTAGAAGATAAAATGGCCCTTAGAACAGTGCAAAATGCATTGATCACACTGACGAATTGTGAAGTGCCTGAGTCGGATAGACTTCAAGAGGCAAACTCCTTCCGGGATACTGCGAAAGTACTCCGCATGACTAGAGCTGGCGTAGCATGGCAAGCTGTGGGTTGTGCGCGAGGAGCTTATGAATTGGCACTAGCCTATACGAATGAGCGCAAGCAGTTTGGTCGTCCAATAGCCTCTTTCCAACTCGTTCAGGATCTTTTGGTGACGATGTTGGGTGATTTGACAGCCATGCAGACGATGGTTTTCCGACTTTCCGAAATGCAGGACACAGACATATTGAAAGATGAGCACGCCTCCCTTGCCAAGGTATTCTGCACCCTTCGAATGCGCTCTATTGTGGACAATTCACGCGCATTATTTGGAGGAAATGGCATTTTGCTACGCCATGACATCGCGAGATTTGTGGCAGATGCGGAGGCAGTCTATAGCTATGAAGGCACCAAGGAAATCAACTCGTTGATCGTAGGTCGCGCGATTACGGGGCACAGCGCGTTTGTTTAAAACAAGAGCAAAAGGGCAGGAATCAGGAATGCGATTTCCATTCGCATTCTGACTTGCTCGGGTCTCAGGTCAGATTTAAAAAAGCTCAGGTAGTGGATCAGTAGCATGATCAAGAATAATGCTGGGAGGATTTTGTATAGTGAATTCACAAACAATAGTCCCAGAAACGCAGCTGCAATCAATCCAGTTGCCAGTTGTCGAATTCTTGGATTGAGTCTTTCCTGAGGTATTATCGTGGCGATAGATGAGAAGCCAGCCGCATTGTCTGATTCGATGTCCAAACTGGAAAGCATGATCAGATTCAGGTAAGCCAATCCCATGTATAAAATTGTCAAAGCAAAAGCAATCCAAGTATAATCTATCTGCGCTGTTTCATACCAAGGCAGCCAGGAAATTCCGATCACATAGAAAATTGCCGAGCTAAGTTCTTTTAATCGCACCTGCTTTGACGCCAATTTGCGCACAGCAAGCATGATTCCCAAAATCAGCAAGCCTAGCCCTGCTCCGAAATACAGTTCATGTGAAAAGCCGAAAAACTGAATCGCCCAAAACAGTCCAGCTGCTCCGACTAAGCCAAGTAAAATGACTAAGGGTTTCTGGTAAATCAGATGAAAATGATGCCTATCCTCCACATGATCCGAAGCTAATTTGCGCGCATCCATCAAATGATCCGCGGTATAAATACACCAAACCGCCATCCCTAGTAGGACATATTCCTGCCAAGCCAGGTCAACCCGCAGAGCTTTTGCAAAAAAAAGCATCCCTGCCATAGCTCCGAGAACTACATCAATGGAAAGCCAGGTAATGCGCTGATAGATTTTGAAAAGAAACTGCACAGCTTAAAGATAGGCTGATTAGGCAAAAGTGCCTAGTTGGCCCTTGGATCCTTATAAATTATTCACCTTCTGTCAAACAGAAAAATAAAACTAAAATAACCAGAACAATCTCTGCACTAGACACCTGTCAACATTAGGGAGGTTTATTGGTCGAGTTATGCATAGTATTATTTATTAGTCCTCCTTTTAGCCCAAAACAGGAAAGTATCTTTTTCAATTTTCCTTATCTTAAAAATCTGAGTAAATCCTGATAGCCTTCAGGACTCCTTTTTCATTGCTTTACTTTTAACCCAAACCAAAATGAAACCTATAGTACAAATCTCCTTAGATCTGACTGACATAGATGAAGCGCTGGAAACGGCTGCCTTGGCAATGCGAGCAGGTGTTGACTGGCTGGAAGCCGGCACCCCGCTCATTCTAGCCGAGGGACTTCATGGAGTAAGAAAATTGCGCGAAGCTTTCCCCGGAATACCAATTGTCGCAGACTTGAAAACCATGGATGGAGGCTACCTAGAAGCAGAAATGATGGCAAAAGCTGGTGCAACTCATGTGGTTGTGATGGCTAGAGCTCATGCCGAAACCATCAAATGTGTGGTGCAGGCAGGGAAAGATTATGGAGTCAAAGTGATGGGTGACAATTTAGGCTGTCCAGATATGGTTGAGGGAGCGAGATTTTTAGAAGATTTGGGATGCGACTATGTGATCCATCACATCGGTTACGATGAGCGCCGGGGAATTGCTGCAGCAGGTAAGCGAATGCCAAGTCCGCTTGATCAACTGCGGGAAGTGGTGAAGGCTGTCAAAGTGCCTATTCAAGCAGTGGGTGGACTCTCGCTAGAGCAAGCCATCCAATGTCCACAATTCGGAGCTCCACTTGCGGTACTCGGAGCACCACTGACCATAGACGCAGATGCTTTCAAAACTGCTGACGGGGACCTCGAAGCTTCTTTGAGGAAAATTTGCGCAGCCATACATTCTCAAACAATCAACAAATCTTAAACCCCTTATTTCATGTCAATATCAGGTAAATCAGCCGCCGTAGTGAATTTTTCAGAGAAAAAGGGCTCAGTAGAAATCAGAGAAATTTCCGTTCCAGAAATCGGCGATGAAGACATTTTATTGGAAGTAGAAAATGTGGGAGTCTGTGGAAGTGACCTGCATCAGTGGACTTCAGATCATTCTTGGCCAGTAAATTATCCAGTGGTTTTGGGGCACGAGTTCGGAGGAAAGATCGCTTCTGTCGGAGATCGTGTAACTGGCTGGAAAGTTGGCGATCGAGTAGTCAGCGAAACGGCTGCCGTCATCGATCCACAAAACCCTATGAGCAAAACTGGCCTGTATAACCTAGATCCCACCAGAAAGGGTTTTGGCTATGGAGTGAATGGTGCTATGACGAGATTTGTGAGAGTTCCTGCCAGATGTTTGCACCGAGTGCCTGATGGGTTGTCTTTTGAAGAAGCTTGTCTCACCGAGCCATGCTCTGTCGCTTATAACGCCGTCGCGGTCAACTCACACATCAAACCTGGAGATCGAGTAATCGTGATCGGCCCAGGGACAATTGGGATTCTTTGCGCAGCAGTAGCCAAAATCTGTGGTGGAAATGTTGCCATTTTAGGTTTGGAAAAAGACCGAGGAAGACTGGAAATAGCAAAAAGCTATGGAGTTACTCCTATTATCAATGATGCTTCGGAATGGGCAAGGAAAACAGATGGTCTTGGAGCTGATCTGATAATTGATGCGGCAGGAATCAGTGCTACTTTGAAAATCGCCATGGATCTCGTTCGCCCCAATGGACAAATCACAAAAGTCGGCTGGGGTCCAACCCCCTGCAATTTCTCTATCGATCCTTTGGTACAGAAGAATGTACGCCTGCAAGGAAGTTTTAGCCACAACTGGCCGATATGGGAAAAAGTCATAGGGCTACTTTCCAGTGGAACACTAAATGTAAAACCAATCATCGGGGGCATCTGGCCGATCACAGAATGGCATGAGGCTTTTGAAAAAATGCATAGCGGAGAAGTTGTAAAAAGTGTATTAAAACCTATTTAGGATGCGACTAAAAGATAAAGTAATTATCGTCACAGGAAGTACGATGGGCATAGGCAAAGCCATTGCCAAAAGGGTTGTAGCGGAAGGTGCAAAGGTGATTGTCCACGGACTGGAAGAGGATTTGGCAATTCAGGTTGTAGCTGAACTTGGCGCTGAAAATGCCCGGCTTCACATAGAAGACCTATCCAATGAAGGCGCTGTACAGAGACTAGTGGACCTCGCCATATCAAGCTGGGGACGACTTGACGCTATTGTCAATAATGCGGCTGTCGTAGCGGCCTCGACTATTGATACTACAGACAAGGCATTTTTGAACCGAATGCTGGATGTAAATACCATTGCACCCTTATTTCTAATCAAAGCAGCACTTCCGCCTTTGATTGAAAGTCATGGTGCTGTTTTGAACATAGGCTCAATCAATGCCTGGAGTGGTGAGCATAATTTATTGGCATACAGCATTTCCAAAGGGGCTTTGATGACCATGACCAGGAATTTGGGAGATTCCCTTTTCCGTGAACATGGAGTGCGTGTCAACCAGATCAATCCTGGCTGGGTGCTTACCGAAAAGGAAATCGAGCGCAAAAGAGAACACGGATTGGCTGACAACTGGTACAAGGACTTATCTAAGCTTTTTGCTCCTGCTGGGAGAATTATTTGGCCGGAAGAAATTGCTGCAGCATGCATTTATTGGCTTTCAGATGAATCTGGGCCTATCAGCGGACAGGTAGTTGACTTGGAGCAATTCCCTATGATCGGCCGAAATATCCCAAAAGACGCGAGCACTATTCCTCATAAGTAAATGAATCTTTTTATTACGCTAGTTTGGTATTAATCCTAAAAATCTTGTTTATGGTAAGTTGTGAGATGTAAAAGGTGAAAAGTAATAAATAGCAGGATTTATAGAGTTAGCCATGTTCTGATAAGACCAGATGTTAGTTAAATCATAAATTAAAAATAAGAATCAATGCCTAAAATAGCCGCCTTCCCCAAAGCCTTTATGCAAGCTCTTTGCAAAGATGGAAGCATGAAAATATCGGAATGGGTAGAACTTGCCTCAGCCCTAGAAATCGATGGATTGGAATGGTATGCAGGTTTTCTGGAAATGGAAAAAGAAGAAAACTGGCGTCTATTCCGAAGAATGGTGGAAGACAAGGGAATGGTCATTCCCATGATGTGCTGTTCACCAGATTTCACTCATCCAGACAAGGCTTTTCGAGATAAGGAAATCCAGAAACAAAGACGTTGGATAGAAATGACAGACGAACTTGGAGGAAAGTATTGCCGAGTACTTTCGGGACAGTATCGCCCCGAACTCTCCGTGGATGAGGGGATAAAATTTGCCTCAGAGTCTATCCAATCCTGTCTGCCTTACGCAAAATCACTTGGGATTACCCTGATTTTGGAGAATCACTACAAGGATGACTTTTGGGACTATCCTGAGTTTGCTCAGAAAAGAGAGCTATTTGTAAAGCTGGTCAACAGCATCAAGCATCCGAATTTCGGAGTGAATTACGATCCCAGCAATGCCTTTTTGGCTGCTGAAGATCCACTGGATTTATTGTATGAAGTTTCGGAACGGATCGTGACGATGCATGCCAGTGATCGGTTTTTGAAGTATGGGACTATTGAAGATTTGAAAAATGAGGAAAGTGGCGTGACTGGCTATGCAGCAAGATTGAGCCATGGAGAAGTTGGGAAAGGCTTAAATGATTACGATGCCATTTTCACTGAATTGAAACGAGTGGGTTTTGACAATTGGATCAGCATAGAAGATGGGGTCGATGGCATGGATCAGCTCCAGCGATCTGTATCATTTCTGAAAAAGAAAATTGCTCAGTATTGGCACAATTGATTTAAGATTTATGATATCGGATTTACGAGATTTTGTAAAACCTCTGACACTTCGACTTCAGTCTGTTTGACATTCGGAATGTATCCAGTTGGCTCATTGCCACTTTACAACCTTACAACTCATAAATTATAACTGTAAAACCTTAACTCCAGTCATTCCTTGAAAACCTACAACTATACCTCCATCCCCTCCCAATGCTTCCTCGGCGAAGGTCCCTATTGGCATGCCGGAAGACAAAGCTTTTTCTGGGTGGATATTGAAAACGGGAAATTATTTGAACATAATCTCAAGATTTCAGAGACTAAAACGCGAAGTTTCCCCCATCGTTTGGCAGTGGTTTTAGAATCAGAAGACGGAAATTTAATCTTAGGTTTGGACCGAAAAATTGCAAAGTTTGATTTAGAAATTGAAAAACTAACTTGGCTTTGCGAAGTAGAATCAGATTTCCCTCTTCATCGCTTCAATGATGGAAAAGTTGATACCAAAGGAAGAATATGGATTGGCACGCTAAGCACCAAATTCACTAAAGGATCTGGCGCTCTATATAGAGTCGACAAGGATCTAAATCCAAAAAAGCAACTGGATCAACTGACCATTTCCAATGGAATGGCCTGGACGGCAGACAATCAGACCTTTTACTTTATCGATACTCCAACCCGGAAAATCAAAGCTTTTCACTTTGATATAGCATCAGGTGAAATTGAATTTGAAAGGGTTGCTGTCGATATTCCAGAGGAATTAGGATTTCCTGATGGCATGTGCATAGACCAAGAAGGCATGCTTTGGGTGGCACATTATGGGGGGTTAGGAGTTTATCGCTGGAATCCAATTTCAGGCGAGTTATTAGATAAAATAGAACTTCCAGTACCGCACGTTACTTCCTGTTGTTTTGGTGGAGAGAATCTTGATATCCTTTTGATCACAACTGCCCAGGAAAATATGAGCTCAGAGCAATTGAAGGAATATCCATTGAGTGGGGATGCATTTATGGTAAAAACCAATACAAAAGGATTTAAAGCGAGTCGATTTTTGCACTAAAATTGTAGCCCCCGTAGGGCAAATGTCGAACTTTTTAGAGGAAGATTTGAGGTTGTGAGCAGGTAGCCAACTTAAGTGAAGAGTTCTTCTAGTTTCCCTTTCCAAATACTAAACCCATTATTATCATCAGAATAATCGTGAAGGACTTTTGAAAAGTTCTGCGGATTAGTATCCAAGTAGGCTTGCCTCCCTTTTTCCCGAATGATGGTTAGTTCTAGGTCAATTTGCTTTATAGCCTCCATAAGTACAGATTTACTCTTTGCTGAATGCCAAACGTAGGTAGCCACTTCCGTATCTAAAGTCTCTAAAACGATATGAAAATGGTGTTTGCCAGCAATCATAAACACAAATGAAAACGGTTGCAAAACAAACCTGAGTTTCATTACATTTCTTTCGTGCCTGTCTGCCAAATATCGGACGTGTTTAGAATGCTTATATTGCTTTCCTTTCAACAAATCCTCCAGAATACTTTCAGAATTAGTGTAAATATTCTGGCTTTTCGGTAGGTCGTTTGTTGTAAGAATATTCTTCTTAGATGCTGGTACCTGACCTATAAAACCATTATTCAGAAATTGAAACTTTACGCTTTCAATAATTTCCTTATTGATGTTTTCGATCTCGAGAGAGGTAGCTAATTGTGACACAATTACTCCGTTTTCTACCTCTAAAAAAATTTCAACCTTAATAGTTTTAGATTTTAAAACTTTAATAAAATATGGCTTTAGAACTTCAAATTCTGGTCTAAATTCTTCGTTCTCTATTTCAAAATTGAACCGCTGAGAATTTTCATACCCTGTGTAATCAAAGCCAACATTTCCATACCTGAAATCCAAGTCTTCTATTCCTACTTTAATTTGTTGTTCAATAATCAAACTTTCCCTTTCAGGTATAAACTCAGTTGGTTCGTCAAACAGACTTGCTTGTTTGACAATCTGACGGTAATAAGTGTTTCGTTTTAAAAACAATTTGTTCAGGTAATCAATTTTGAAGTCCCGATAGTCATAGATTGTTGGATTGGTTTCGGTACGTTGAACACGACCAATGTATTGAATCAGTTTACCTTTGAAAGAAAATGGATAAACTATAAACAAAGAATTGATACTTGACAAATCCGACCCTTCACCAAAATATTGCCCTGTGGTAATCAATACCTGAAAATTTCCTTGCTGTAAAGTCTGCCACTTCGATTTCCTGCTAGTTTCAGCATCATCTCCACTTAGGGTAACGACTTCGTAAGATTGTTTTAAAAAAAGGTATAGCGCATCAATATGTTCTTTTCTTTCTGTTATAATGGCAACCCGTTTTCCTTTGGATAATTCATTTTTGATGTCAATCAGGATGGTCTTATTGCGTTCTGAATCATGGATTAAAATCTTCGAAAGGGTTTCAAAACTATCAGTTTTAGAATTGAAGGGAACATCCATATTTGTATTTCTAACAAAAATTTGAGCAGGTTTGAAATCTTCAATTTCGGTGGTCAAAACTTCCGAAATCACATCTCCCAAATAAGCAAAAATCAGTTTATCATCATTATATTTTCTAAAAGGCGTTGCTGTTAGACCATATAGATAATAAGTCTCCAATTTTTCAATGGTATTACGAAATGATATTGCTGGAATATGATGACATTCATCTACCAAAATAACCCCAAACTGACAATGGATTTGTTCTATTTGCTTCGGTAAACTTTGAATGGTTGCAATAGTAATTTGCCTCCCAATTTTTACCTTTCCCTGACCAATAATACCTATTTCTTGTTTGGGGATTCCAAGAAATACCTGAACGCGCTCTTGCCACTGTTCCAATAATAATTTGCGGTGCACAACGATTAAAGCCGGTTGTTTTTTCTCTGCAATAATCTTCAATCCTATAATCGTTTTACCCGAACTTGGCGGAGCCACAATAACTCCAAAATCCTTTTTCGAAACTGCCTCAATAACTTTGCTTTGATGACCCCTTAATGTAGCATTAAATCTATAGGAGATTAATTCATTGCGTTTTCGTTGGTCTTGAAAATCGAAATCCAAACTCTGTTCTTTGCAAAACCGAAGTAATTTCCCGATAAAACCTCTTGGGATACTGACTTCATTCTCGTTTTCTTCTACGAGTTTAAAATACCGGTCTATTCCAAAAGTATTTTTTCCTGATTTTTTCTTAATGAAAAATTCCGAATTAGCGAAATTCAGCTCTTCCTTTAAAAAATTGATTAACGGAATAGTCAATCCATTTCTTTGAATACGGATACTTTGCTTGAGTGAAATTGTCAGTTTTCCCTGAGTAGGGACAACTGGTGAAATTTGGCTGGATGAAAATTCCTGATAAAACTGCTCTAATGTTTCTGTTGAAACTCGTCTAATTCCATTTAGAAATTGCCATTGGTCGAGATATGGTTCAAAAGTTTCGGGGTTGATAAAACAGTTATTTCCTAGTTTAAGAGCTGACTTAAATAGAGGTAAGGCAATGAGGTTCCCAAAGCCTTTACCTAAAAGGAAATCCTGATTTGGGAACAATCTGTCGAAGCTAGAGCTTTTATCAAACATTGAGAATGCTCCAGAATTTTCTAAAATTGCCAGGAAAATTTTTCGGCTTTTTATGGCAGGATAAGGTTTATCAAAAAATACCCAGACATGCCCACCATTTCCCGAGCGTGAACGCTCAAGGTATGCAGGAATTTCTTTTTCCTTACAAGCATTAAGAAAAGTAACGGCATCTTCTTGCCAATTGGCTTTATCAAAATCTGCCGCTAAAAACCAAGTAGTATTTTCTTGTAATAATGGATAAACCCCAATATGATGAAAACCGTCTAGATGCTTTTGAATTTGTTCATCGGTAAGTGGTAGATAAGACTTTTCTGTAAAATTCTGGAATGAACCTCCATTCATTTTATGTGCCCGTAGACGATATGGGTCATAAATACAGGCTGGCATATAGCCCGATTTATTTCCTTTTTCCCAACGAATAGCAAACACATCTCCACGTCCTTTGAAAAGAGAGCGAAAAAGTTGATTGTTTTCATGAGTTGAAGTCATTTCACAATCAATATCTATCCTGAATCTTTTTATCCCTTATCCTAAATTGCATTTTCTAACTTTATTTATAAATAGGTAGCCTGCGATTTTTCCATTACTTAAATGAAGCTGTACATCAACCAGAACACTACCAATCACTTGTAATTAATCGCCAGTTTATAAAGTTTAGGGGTTAAATTCTTTAAAAAATGGGGCAGATCAGCTTTTTTGACCAGATCGCCATGTTGGAATGTCAAACAATAATAGGGAGCCATTCCATAAGTAGAGCTATTGAATAAATGGACGGTATCAAAAAAACCAAAATACTCATCCAAATTACTATAACCTGCATTAAACCGATTAACTATTTCATAGTCAGGCACAAAATGCCCCCCATTCTCAACTCTGATAGCCACTCTTTTTTTGGCTTCTTCTACTGAATTCAAACAGAAATAAATCATGCTAATCGCATACCCCTTAGCTCTAAATATTAATGGCCAGTGCAAAGGATCAGAATTGAAGTTGGTTTCGTAGGCAAAAGACATTTGGGTTTGAATAGCCTGATCGATTTGCGTCTCAAGCTTTTGGAATGTCATTCCGTGTGCCATCTGATCCTGAAAGTCTGTAGGAATTATCGAGGAATAGATTTTGAGGAAATTCTTATCATAATCAAAAACATCTATTCCTTTAGGAGATAGGATGCCTGAATAAGAAGATTTACCAGCTCCATTGCATCCTGCGATAACCAAAAGCTGGTTTTTTTCCATTTTTAGTTAAACTGGGGGGACAGCTTGGGATTCTTTGTTAGCTTACCCATGGCTGCTTTCTGCTCATATATGCGGATCTCCCTTTTAATGCGCGGCATCTGACTTTTCATTTTTTTAGTCAAATCTTCAATCTGCTCAGTAAGCTTATCTTTTTTTGTACTCATATTTCAAAGATACTAATTTTTAAAATGTGATTATCCGTAATGATGCCAGTCCACTTAGATTCTTTGCTTATCCAGTAGGAAGACCGATGTGGCCTCAATTATAAATTTTAACATATCCTGGATAGCTTTTCCCTCTTGTAGTACGAAACTAAGCGGAAAATCAGACCACCTTATATCAGGAGAAACTGTTGCTTGAAACCAAAGCAATAAAAGTGGCCTTGTTCTCCTTATCCTCCGAAGTAGCCCCGCTAAGAATCGAACTTAGATCTAGCGTTTAGGAAACGCTTGTTCTATCCATTGAACTACGGGGCCATTTAATCATACGAAATAGTAAGCTTTACGCTTGCCAATGAACGCTTTAAGTCTGAAGCAAGTTAACTGCAACAGAACCAGAGCTGCAAGATATAAGAAAAGCTCGCTTTCAGGCAAATATTCTTTAGTCAACTTATGGCTTTACAAGGATTTACACTATCTTTGCACTCCAAAATTAGGATGGACGGGTTCCATCCACTCACTAAATACATACAAAATTTATGTCAGTAAAAATCAGATTAGCACGAAGAGGTAGAAGAAAATTAGCTATCTACGACGTGGTTGTAGCTGATGCAAGAGCTCCACGTGATGGACGCTTCATCGAAAAAATTGGGTCTTATAACCCAAACACAAATCCTGCTTCTATCAACATCAACAATGAGCGCGCTCTTAAATGGTTGTTGAACGGGGCTCAGCCAACAGACACTGTGAAAGCTATGCTTTCTTACAGAGGTGTAATGCTGAAAAAACACCTTCAGATTGGTGTATTGAAAGGTGCAATCACGCAAGAACAAGCAGACGCGAAATTCGAAGCATGGTCAACTGAAAAAGATACTAAGATTGCTGGTAAGGCTGAAGGTATCTCTGCTGCTAAAGCGGATATCCGTAAGAAAGCAATGGATGCTGAGACTGCTAAGAACCAAGCGAGACTTGACGCTATCAAAGCAAGAGAAGATGAGCAAAAAGCTCTTCTAGCTGCTGCTGAAGCTGCAAACAACCCTGCTCCTGTAGTAGAAGAGGAAGTTGTTGCTGAAGAAGCTCCTGTAGCTGAGGCTCCTGTAGTAGAAGAAACTCCTGCTGCTGAACCTGAGGCTCCTGTAGCTAAAGAAGAAGCTGCTGAGGCTAAAGCTCCTGCTGAAGAGAAAGCTCCAAAAGCTGGCGAAGACGAAGCAAAAGCTTAATATAAATCCCCATGAATAAAGACCAAAGCTTTCAATTAGGCTACGTGTCTAAAGTTCATGGACTTCGTGGAGAAGTAATGATAGTGCTGGATGTCGATTATCCTGAGGATTATGAGACACTAGAGCACTTATTCTTAGAGCAAAAATCCCGGCTGGTGCCGTTTTTCCTGGAGCACTTTGTACTCCAACCTGGAAATAAAGCATTAGCAAAGTTTGAGGATTTGAACTCGCTGGATCAGGTAGAAGATTTGGTTGGATTGGGAGTTTATCTTCCCTTGACAGCGCTACCCGAACTGAAAGATGATCAGTATTTCTTCCATGAGTTGATCGGATTCGAAGTCTTTGATGAGACTGAGGGCCTGATCGGACCTATTCAGATCGTCTATGATCTGGAGACACAGAATCTCCTCGGAGTAACACACAAGGAAAAAGAAGTTCTCATACCTATGCAGGACGGAATTATCCAAAAGGTGGACAAGGCAGCTAAAAAAGTTTACTGCCGATTACCCGAAGGTTTACTTGAAATTTATCTGGAAGACTAACCCATGCACATTGATATTATCACTGTAGTACCGGGATTATTGGAAGGGCCATTTGCACACTCCATTCTGAAAAGAGCGGAGGACAAAGGACTAGCCAGTATTCGCGTGATTAATCTACGGGATTACTCAACAAGCAAACAGAAGCAAGTCGATGACTACGCTTTTGGAGGGGGAGCTGGGATGGTAATGTCCATTGAGCCTATCGCTCGATGTATAGAAGCACTTCAAAAGGAACGTACATACGATGAAATCATCTACATGACACCCGATGGAGAAAGATTCGACCAACCCATGGCAAATGCACTTTCGCTTAACCAAAACCTGCTGATCCTTTGTGGTCATTACAAGGGAGTAGACGAGCGAGTAAGAGAGCGATTCATCACCAAAGAAATCAGTATTGGTGACTATGTGCTTTCTGGAGGAGAACTGGCAGCAGCGGTAGTAGCTGACGCTTTGATTCGCCTGATTCCAGGAGTATTGAATGATGAAACCTCAGCTTTGACAGACTCTTTCCAGGATGGACTACTAGCACCGCCAGTGTACACACGCCCCGCCGATTATGATGGGATGAAAGTGCCGGAAGTATTGCTATCAGGACATGAAGCCAAGATAAACGAATGGAGATTTGAAGCATCGGTTCGCCGAACCCAAGAGAGAAGACCTGACTTGCTCAGTGACAAGCAAACTGGGGAAAGCGATGCAGAATCTTATAAGAAATAATTAATAAGCCACGCGTTGGCAAACAGCGAAAGCATAAAAACATAAAGCTATGAGCGATTTAATGAAAATAGTAGAGGCGGAATACAGCGAGGTAAGAGCTAAATTCCCTTCTTTCAAAGCTGGCGATACCATCAACGTACACGTACGTATTACTGAAGGTAGCAAAGAGCGTATCCAGCAGTTCCAAGGAACTGTGATCCAGCGTAGAAACCCTAACTCTAACGGTGAGACTTTCACTGTAAGAAAAATATCTAATGGTATCGGTGTAGAAAGAATCTTCCCTATCATCTCCCCAGCAATCGAGAAAATCGAGCTATTGAGACAAGGTAAAGTAAGAAGAGCTCGTCTATTCTACCTAAGAGGACGTCAGGGTAAAGCTGCACGTATCAAGGAAAAAATCAGAGTGAGAAAGTAAGATTTCACACGATTGAAATCAAAAAGGAATCCAGCAATGGGTTCCTTTTTTTATGCCCTTCAGAAAGTACAACACATCCAGGTTGTCCTGCTTCTCCAGAAGCTGAGTTCTCCCGTTGTCCTGCTTCTACAGAAGCTGGACTTTCGATTGAAAAGACAATAGATTTCAATTCAAACTGTTGTTAACTGAAAGAAAAAAAAGGATCCTCGAGATACTTTTAAAAGTATTTAACGTTAAATAATTGGTTAACAGTAATTTGAAAACCATTTTTATAAAAAACTTTTCACTTATGAGCAATTCATTTTCTCTCGATCCAAGCTATCAGATTGCTAAAGTATTTATCCGTATAGGAATGTTCTTCTCAGCAGCGATGGTAGCTGTATTAATTTATATAGCCTACCTAGCATCACTCGGGATTTTTGAGGATTGGGAAAGGGAAATTCAATCTGCTTTCGGCGAATTTCAGCTAGACACGACGCCATTCTTTTGGCAACTGCTCATGTTATCCATAGCTGCTATTGCCTTTTTAGTAAGTTTTTTTGTATTAGGCTGGTTGGGTAAAAGAATTCAAACAGAAAGTAAATCTCAGCAATTGGTTGGGTAATTAACTGGTTAAGATTGAATGCTGGCTGTGTTGGGAAGGATGCATTATCCTCCACTGAAAAAATCATCCACACTAGGATCAAACAAGAAAAATCTTGTACTGGGCATAAAAAAAGAGGGCCGAAGCCCTCTTATCTATTTTAGTCCATTCCTTTGAACTCTACTTCGAATATTAATACGGAATTAGGTGGAATTCTGCTATTGTTTGAAGCATCTCGATAGCCCCATGTCGACGGAATGATCAGTTGAGCTTTAGAGCCAGACCTAAGTCGACTAAAACCAATATTCCAACCATCAATTACTCGATCTGAACCGGTACTAAAAAGTCCAAATCTCAAAATATCATAATCTGATCCTTCTACGTAGAGATCATTATCTCTAGCCACCTGCTCAATATTCGTGTCAAATACAGATCCATCACTCATCAAGGAACCGATGTAATTGGTATAGATTGCGTTTCCACTTTTCGGGCGTGAGCCTACACCTTCTTCTTGTACGATGATGACTACTCCACTAGGATCGTAAATGCGATAAAGGCTATCAATCTCAGCCGTCGCAAGGTAATCCACGATCAATAGGCTATCTGTTGCCAGATGTCCCTCCACATCGTATGCAGGCCCTGTATCATAAGGGTTTTTTGCATCGCAGCTTACAAATGCAATCGATAGTACCAAAAAGAAGAAAATGCTTGCTCGTTGTAAAATCATATTATGGTTCTCTTTTTATTGGAATGACTTCCAAAAGCTCTAGTTCAAAAATAAGCGGTGTATTTGGGCCTCCGGGTCCATCTGAACTTCTACCGTAAGCGTATTCAGAAGGCACAAATACGGTGACCTTCTCACCTATCTCCATTTGCGAAATAGCATATTGAAAACCATAAATAACACCTCCCAGCATAAACTTAACTGGTTGATATTTAAAATTGCTATTATAGATATCATTCGCCTTTGCAACAGATTCAATTGTTGTTTCGAATACCTGATCAGACAGAAATTTACCTGTATAATTTACAACGACAGAATCACCTACATAAAATGTTTCAATGGTATCACTTGGCGCTGTTTCTTGCCAAATTATACTCAATCCTGAAGCAGCATCATGAAGTTCCTTTACATTAATAATAGAGGTAGTATCTAGATAAGTTTTAATAGCAGCCTTATCATTGGCAAGTATCACTTCATTTGTTGCCTCGTCATCAATACAAGATGCTAAAGCGAAACTCCCTGCAAGCAGGCTCAAAATGGCAATTATTCTAATTTTCATTGTAGTTGGTTTTGTAATTGTTTACTAGTTATACCTTCAGTACGAGAATTACTGTACATCCGCTACATCTACATCAAAAACAAGGATGGAATTAGCAGGAATCATCGCTCCCATCGCATTCTCACCATAGCCTAAAGGAGAAGGAATAATAAACTTACCCTTAGATCCTTTTTTCAATAAAAGTAAACCTTCATCCCATCCAGGAATAACTTGTCCCATTCCTACTGACACTGGAAGTGGCTCATAAGCTGGTCTGTTTTCGTTGAAAATATCATTTTCTCTAGCTATGTTTTCCATAGATGTGTCAAACAAGGTACCGTCGATTAGGTATCCTGCATAGTCCACTAGCATAGTAGTACCAGGAGTTACTGGATCGCCTGTGCCTTCTTCTTCGATCACATAATAGAGTCCACTTTCGGTCTTTTCAGCCTTTAGGCCTTTTTCATTGATATAATCCTGGATGATCTTGTCTTCCTCTAAAATTCTTTCAGCGGCTCTTTCTGATTGTTTCACTTCTTCAGCAGCCATTACTTTGTCGAAATAGGCTTGAATAGCTTCTTCGTTCATGATTTCAAACGCGCCCAATCTGATTTTGATGACGTCATCTTCCTTCAAGAATGGAGGTGCATTTTCACCAAATATTGTTTTCACAGTTGATTCAAAAGCAATACTATCTCCTTTGCGCAAGCCTAGGAAAATCTCATCCATACCAGTTCTAATTTGCATAGAATCATTTACTTGCATATAACCTGGGTAAGGATTGTCTGAGGTAGAGATCAGCACTGAATCAGATCCAGTCAATACTTCAAAGTTGTAAAGTAAAAACTCACCATTCGGAGCTTTTTCATTACCTTCTTTTACATAGGTATATTCGATACCGTCTTTTTCAGTGACTTTAGTTTTTTTACATGAAGTCAAGATGCTTGCGCCCAGCACGAGAGCAAGGATTGCCAATAGGCTTTTTGAATTTTTCATAAAGAATAAGTGATTTTTCAAGGTAATAAAGAGGGCTTTCAGGCCAATCAATCTGCTGTAACAGGAACAACGCGGAATAAATCATCTTGGTGCTCTTCTACCAAAGACTCGAATCGCTCCACTGTATCTTTTAGACTCATCGAGGACTTGCCTCCAGAGGCATTTTTGTGTCCTCCTCCGTCGAAATATTCTGTCGCAAATTTATTGACAGCTACCTCACTGGATGATCTGAAAGATATTTTGACACCATCTTCGCGTTCCGAAAACAAGGCTGCCAGCTTTATCCCGTCCAAAGATAATGCATAATTGACTAAACCTTCTGTATCGCCAGTACGGCTTTGATATTTTTTAAGATCTTTTTTGCTGATCGCAAAGTATGCCATATGGAGGTCCTCATGAACCACCAGGCGGCGACTAATAGCAAAACCGATAAATTTCAATCTATTGACTGAATTGGAATCATAGATCCAATTGGCAATCTGCGAAGTATCAGCTCCTAAATCCAATAATTCCGCCACCACGAGATGGACATTCTTGGTAGTATTGGGATGTCTGAATCCACCAGTATCAGTCATAATACCAGCATAAAGACATTCTGCGATATCTTTGTCTAGAAGCTCTTCATCACCTAGCTGCACGATCAATTCATAGACCAATTCACAGGTAGCTGCGGCTTCAGTACTCCAAACACGAAAATCAGCAAAATCCTCAGGATCCTGGTGATGATCTATATTGACTACGAATGCATCCGAATTGCGGATCATTTCGCCTAGTTCATTTACCCTATTTAAGACAGAGAAGTCCAAACAGAAAATAATATCTGCTTCATTTAACTTTTGGGTGGCCAATTTAGTCTGCGTAGGATTACTGAAATCCAGCACAGTATCATTGCCTTTCATCCAATTGAGAAATGAAGGATAATCCGATGGAGTCACCACAGTGACCTCATGTCCTTTCTTGATCAGGTAGTTAGCCATTCCCAAGGAAGAACCCAATGCATCGGCATCGGGTTTGACGTGAGTGGTGATGAGTATTTTTTTGGGTGAAGAAATCTCTCTCTTAAACGAGGCTAAAGCTTCCATTTTATACATTTAGCTGCTTTTTGGCTCTTGTAGTTCGCAAAGGTCAGTAAAATTTTGACAATTCCCAATTATACTAGTTGGCTGACAATGAATAGCCTAGGAGAAAAATGCAAAAGTTTTTATGGAGAATGCTGCGAAAAAGTCTATTTTTGCGCCCGATTTAAACCAATGAAAAACGAATAACATGGCAACTAACAGAACATTCACCATGATCAAGCCTGATGCTTTTGCAGAAGGAAACTCAGGAGCGATTTTGAAAATGATCGAAGAAGCAGGCTTCAAAATCGTAGCCATGAAAGCTACCCAATTGACTCCAGCTATCGCAGGTAAATTCTACGAAGTTCACTCAGAAAGACCTTTCTACGCTGATCTATGCGCGTATATGTCTTCTGGACCTATCATCGCTGCTATCTTGGAAAAAGATAATGCTGTAGAAGATTTCAGAAAATTGATCGGTGCTACCAACCCTGCTGATGCAGCTGAAGGTACTATCCGTAAGATCTTCGCTAAGTCTATCGAAGCAAATGCTGTACACGGTTCTGACTCAGACGAAAACGCAGCCATCGAAGGATCATTCTACTTCTCTCAGACTGAAAGAGTAGGTTAATTCTTAGCATAAATACTATTGAAAGCACCTCATCTTGAGGTGTTTTTTTTGATTAAAGTCAATTGGCAGATAGCCGCGGGGAACGCAGAGCTTGACGCGGAGTTCACAGAGCAGCCTAACCTGCATTCCTAGAAGCTGGGTATTTTTCACAATTCTAATTCTAAGTTTCTCACCAATCCTTTTCCCTTCCTAATTTGTTATCAAGTCACCATACTTTTTTCGGTGTGAATTAAGGTAAATAGCCAAAAGCTGGATACTTAAACCAAATATCAGGTCGCCCGAAGACAAATAATCAGATTGAGCACGATAGTCTTGTCAGGTTGAGCGAAGTCGAAACCTTATCTTTCACATATCTGTCTGGCAAAATAATTAGAATTTACAAAAGAGTGATGTACGACAGAGTACCCAATTGCGCAAAGTCTCCTGACTGCCCACCTATCCTAAAAACCACTTCCTCCCAGATTTATGAAGCTTAAGTCAAGGTAGCCTTATCTAATAGCAGCTATCGTCAAGAGACAGGACTGTCTGAATTCACGCTGTTCTCCTCCTACTTAAAAACTTTACTTAGGTATAGCTGAAGCTTAGCAGGTCAAAAAAATACGTACTAGACACCTACAATCATTAAAAAGGCATCCATATGGCCATAAATTGGCTATTTACAACTTATTAAGCCAGTTTTAAATACTTATTCTAAGTAAGTATTTATTTACATTTTTCTTTGTAATTACGTATTTATACTTATATTTGAGCTCTAAATTACGTAGCCATGAAATCGAGCATGACCCTAAGTGTCACAAAATGGTATGATCATCTACCATGCGAGATTCCATCTGACCATTAACAATTAATTACAAACAGATGAAAAAAGTTATTGTCATAGGAAATGGAATGGTCGGGTATAAGTTTTGCGAAAAACTAGCTGCCCACCCACTTCGTGATCAATTTGAGCTGGTAGTATTCGGGGAAGAATTCAGACCAGCTTATGATCGAGTTCATCTAAGTGAATACTTCACACTAGACTCTGCGGATAAGCTGCTACTGGCTTCCTCTGACTGGTATGCTGAGAATAACATAGTGCTTCGCACGGGAGAAATGATCACTTCCATCGAAACTGAGACTAAGCGGGTTTTCACCCATAAGCATGACTATTTCGAATATGACTACCTGATTTTGGCTACAGGCTCTGCTCCTTTCGTCCCAAATATCAAAGGAGTGGACAAGCAAGGCGTGTTTGTCTATAGAACTATCGAAGATCTTGATGCGATCAAGGACTACACAGACAAACTCAAGCAAGAAGGTAAATTCAAGGCATCTGTATTAGGTGGCGGATTGCTTGGTTTGGAAGCTGCAAATGCCGCCAAAGAGCTCGGACTGCAGACTGATGTAATCGAATTTGCACCACGACTTATGCCACGTCAACTGGACAAAGCTGCCAGTGACATGCTTCAAAGCAAGATCGAAAGCCTTGGAATGAAGATTCACCTGGGTAAAAACTCCAAGGAAATCGTAGGAGAAGAAGGTATAGAAAAAATCGACTTCGCTGATGAAACCTCCCTCCAAACCGACATGCTAATCATTTCCGCAGGTATTCGCCCTAGAGACGAATTGGCTGTGAAATGTGGTTTACGAACTGGCGAGCGGGGTGGAGTCTATGTAAATAATAAAATGGAAACTTCCGATCCGGCGATTTACGCGATCGGAGAAGTTGCACTATATAATAATGGCATATATGGCTTAGTTGCTCCAGGCTATGAGATGGCAGGAGTAGCTGTAGATCAAATTGCCGGTGGAGAAAAGCTAATGAGTCCTTCCATCGACATGTCCACCCAACTGAAATTGGTGGGAACGGAAGTGGCTTCATTTGGAGATCCATTTATAGAAAATGATGAGATCACCGCGATAGTATATGAGAACAAGCAGCGTGGTGTTTACAAGAGAATCAACATCGCCAAAGATGGCTCGAAGCTACTTGGTGGAATCATGGTGGGTGATTCCTCTGATTACAATACGCTTTTCCAATTGTATATCAATGCGATGAAGCTTCCTGAGAATCCAGAAGATTTGATCTTGGGTTCTAGAGGTGGAGAAAGCAAAAGTGCTTTGGGTTCTGTGCTGGATTTACCAGATACAGCTCAGATTTGCTCTTGCGAAGCAGTATCCAAAGGAACGATCTGTGACTCTATCACGAGTGGCGCTTGTTGCACTTTCTCAGATGTAGTAAAAAGCACCAAAGCTTCTAGCTCCTGTGGTGGATGCAAGCCTATGGTGACGGATTTGGTTTCGGCCACTTTGAAATCCATGGGACAGGAAGTGAAAGAAACTATCTGCGAGCACTTCGAATACAGCCGTCAGGAAATGTACGATTTGGTGAAGTTGCACAGCATTATGAATTTTGATGAAGCACTGGATCGTCACGGCAAAGGTCATGGCTGCGAATCTTGCAAGCCTGTTCTGGCTTCGATTTTCGCCAGTATATACATGGAAACTGCCAATCGTCAGGCTCCTATTCAAGATTCGAACGATAGATTCCTTGCAAATATTCAGAGAAACGGTACTTATTCAGTCGTACCTAGAGTACCAGGAGGAGAGATTACTCCAGACAAATTGATGGTGCTGGGACAAGTTGCTAAGAAATATGATCTCTATACCAAAATTACCGGCGGACAACGAATTGATCTTTTTGGAGCTCAGCTGCATGAATTACCAATGATCTGGAAAGAACTCATCGATGCTGGTTTCGAAAGTGGACATGCCTACGGCAAATCACTGAGAACAGTAAAAAGCTGTGTAGGATCTACTTGGTGCCGCTTTGGATTGCATGATAGTGTAAGCTTTGCCATCAGAATCGAAGATCGATACAAAGGACTTCGGTCTCCGCATAAACTAAAAGGCGGCGTTTCTGGCTGTATTCGCGAATGTGCCGAAGCTAGAGGCAAGGACTTTGGAGTCATCGCAGTTGAAGGCGGTTGGAACCTATTTGTATGTGGAAACGGCGGAGCTACTCCGAAACACGCGATACTTTTGGCAGAAAAGCTAGACGACGATACTTGCATCAAATACCTAGATAGATTCTTGGTTTATTATATCAGAACAGCCGCACCACTTCAGCGAACTGCGCCTTGGTTGGACAAGTTGGAGGGTGGAATAGAATATTTGAAAAAAGTAGTGGTGGAAGATAGCCTCGGAATTGGCGAAGAACTGGAAGCTGAGATGCAGGAGTTGGTAAACCAGTATGCATGTGAGTGGAAAGAAGCCATCGAGGATCCTCAGATGATGAAGCGATTTAAGCCATTTGTCAATTCAGAAGAGAAAGATGAAAGCTTGGTTTTTGTACCGATGCGAGATCAAAAAATGCCTAGACCTTGGTAATCCTATAAGAATAAGATCATGGAAGAATTATTAAAAAACTATCAATCCGTAGCAGATCAGCACGCTATCCATTGGATCAAAGTCGGTCAGACAGGTGACTTTCCAGAAAATGCGGGAGCCTGTGTGAAATACAATGCCAAGCAAATTGCAGTTTACCATTTTACCAGAACAAACTCCTGGTATGCCTGCCAGAATCTTTGTCCACACAAGATGGAAATGGTTCTTTCGCGGGGCATGACTGGCGATTCGCAAGGAATTCCAAAAGTGGCTTGTCCGCTTCATAAGAAGACCTTTTCGCTGGAAGATGGCAGCAATTTGAACGGAGAAGATTATAGTATTGCAACCTATCCGGTCAGAATTCAGGAGGGAAATGTATATATTGGATTCGTAGATTAATCCAATTGACACATGAACAAATTCCAGAAAGCAATCTCATTGATCGATCAGGTCAATGCGGAAGACCCCATCAAAGAAGTAGTATTGGGAAAAGAGATTGCAAAAGAACTGTTGTACTCCATCCGTATGACCGAAAAGCTCGATCAATTTGATCCTGAATCTTCCGAAGCTATGCAACTCGCTGTCAGAGCACAACACATCGGAAGATGGAAGATTCCGAGATCAGATTACCCAATGGATAGAGTGGGCTATCTCAAGTGGAGAGAGGAATTGAAGAAGATGCATGCTGATATGGCTGCGGGGATTCTACAGGAAGTTGGCTACGATGAGGAGACTATTGAAAGGGTGAAATTCCTGATTAGAAAGAAGCAGCTGAAAACAGATCCTGATACCCAAACCATGGAAGATGTCATTTGTCTGGTTTTCTTGGAATATTATTTCGAAGAATTCGCTGCCAAACATGAGTCTGCCAAGATTATAGACATCCTTCAAAAAACCTGGGCAAAAATGTCTGAAAAAGGACATAGAGCCGCATTGCAATTACCATTTTCACCGTCAAGCCTCGAATTAGTCAAAGAAGCTATTACCTAATCAAATGACCGGTACACCGCGATCGCTGGATCAAGATACTTTTAATCGTCTCCGCCGCCTTTACATTATTGCTTTGGGAGCAATTGCCATCTCCTTGATCGCAAGCCAGATTCTCATCAGAAAATACCTGAATGATCAGGAAAATGATAGTCGCCTGGTCAATGTCGCCGGTCGGCAGCGTATGCTGAGTCAAAAATTGAACAAGGAAGTACTATTACTTTCCCAAAGTCAATCTGATGAAGGTTCAGAAGCCCTTGGAGACACAATTAAAACCACTCTGAATCGCTGGGAAAATGCCCATCAGCTTTTACAGCTGGGAGATGAATCTCAGGATTTTATTGTGGACAATAGTCCCGAGGTCACGAGCATGTTTGAGGCAATAGATCCAGAATTCAAGCAAGTCACTGATGCTACACAAAACTTCCTTTTTCTCAAATCCACCAATTCTGAGGATTCTGTAGCTATCGCTACCCAATTGAAGATTATTGAAGCCAATGCAAATAGCTTTTTGATCAAAATGGACGAGATCGTGAATCAATACGATCAGGAGGCCAAGGATAAGGTGTCTGCTTTGCAGCGGGTAGAATTGATCATCACCCTTTTCACCCTATTAGTCTTAGTAGCTGAGTTTTTGATCATTTTTTGGCCTTCGGCAAAAGCCATGAAAGCCAGTATTCACGAATTAATGGATGCAGAAGAAAAAGCAATCCGAATGGCCAAGAATGCTGATATTCTCAGCCAATCAAAGGAAAAGTCGGTTAGAGAATTGCAGGCACTTAGCAAAGCAATGGATCAAATTCTCCTTTTCGCGAGGATCACACCAGAAGGATACATCACCCATATAGGTGAGCGCTTCAGTAGATTATATAAAGCACAGAAATTCAATATCAATGCGAAGATCTCTGATTTGCTCTCTCCCTTGGAAAATGAGCAGCTCACGATAGATCGCATCATTGCCGAAAATAAAAAATCCGGTTGGGAAGGTGAGTTCAAAACAACCTCTCAGACTGGTGAAGAAATCTGGTTGGATGTGTCCATGATTCCTTTCAATTCTACTGAGGACAAACCCGAATTGATTTTGATTTGCATGGATATCACCAAGCGCAAGGAGTATATGCATCAGGTGGAGCAGCTGACTAAGGAGAGTTTTGAGGAGAAAATGCATCAGCAAAAGGTGATCTCAAGACAAATCATCGAGAATCAAGAGAATGAACAAAACCGAATTGCCAAGGATATTCACGATGGAATCGGGCAAATGCTCACTGGATTGAAATACTTACTGGAAAGTGTAGATTCTTCTGATCCTGAGAAAGCCGAAGTGAAGATCATCAAGCTCAAAGAACTCACTTCGAATATCATCAAGGGTGTGCGAACTGCCACTTTTAATCTTACTCCTCCGGAATTAAAGGATTACGGAATTGTCCCAGCGCTGACAGAACTGACGCAGGAGCTTTCCAAACTTACCGGCAAAGACATAGTACTTTTCAATAAATCAGAATTCTCACAGCGACTAGATTCCTTGGTGGAAATCAATCTATACCGGATCACGCAGGAAGCAATCAATAACGCGATCAAATATGCAGAATCCTCACATATCATCGTCACGGTTTCTCATAGTCAGAATATTCTGAGCATTATCGTGGATGACAATGGAAAAGGTTTTGACAAATCCAAACTGAAAGCAAAACCGGATGAGGAAGGCGGCATGGGACTCACGTTTATGAGAGAGCGGGTGAAATACATCAATGGGAGATTGTTCATCAATTCCTCTCCAAATGAAGGTACCAAAGTCACACTCAACATTCCTTTGACTTAGATTTTCTAGATTTTTATACGTAAATTCTGTTACTTTACTACGTATTTACTTAAGCGCATATGAACCCAATCAAGATAGTTTTAGCAGATGACCACGAATTGGTACGTGATGGAATCAAGTCGCTTTTAGAAAGTGAAGCAGATTTTCGGGTAATCGACGAAGCATCTGATGGTTTAGAAGCTTTGGAAGTAGTCGCGATGCAAAATCCAGATTTACTGATTGTAGACATTCGTATGCCGAAAATGAATGGGCTGGAAGTAGTGAAGGAGATGAGCAAATCATTTCCTCATATCAAAAAGCTAGTCCTTTCCATGCATGACTCGGAAGAGTACGTGGTAGAGGCTGTTCAAGCTGGAGCCGATGGGTATCTGCTTAAAGGGTCCTCAAAAAGCGAGTTTTTGAAGGCTTTGCACACGATTTCTGGTGGTGGAAAATTTTTCGCAGGAGATGTCTCTGCTTATATCATAAATAATTTCGTCAATGGAAAAGCTAAGTCTGCACCAAAGTCAGATGTACTTCCAGAGGAATTGGCAAATCTAACCAATAGAGAGAAGCAAATTCTAGAACTCATTCTCGAAGGGAAAGGAAATAATGAAATCGCAGATGCGCTGGAAATCAGTAAGAGAACAGCGGAAGTTCATCGCTTCAATTTGATGAAAAAAATGAACGTCAAGAACCTTGTGGAGCTCACGACAAAATCCAGAGATTTAAACTTGATCTAAGAAAACACGCAATTTTATACGTAGTCATAAGTCCATTTAGAGCAATTCTGAATGGATTTTTTGTTTTTTACGTAAATAAATTACGTACTAAGTATTATAATTACGTATTAATACTTAGCTTTAGGGTAGATAAAAATAAGTATTATGGAGCCACTACTTACACACAAAGCGAAACGGTTAAATCTACTAGACATTAAAACCGTCCCGATCCGAACCTTCTGGATCACTTCAATTGCATTCTTCATTTGTTTTTTCGCATGGTTCGGCATCGTGCCATTCATGCCTGACGTAGTCAAAGACCTCGGTCTTACACCTGCGCAAAAGTGGAATGCAACAGTTCTTGCTGTAGCGGGAACAGTTTTCGCCAGATTACTTATCGGGAAACTATGCGATAAATATGGTCCAAGACTTTGTTACACTTGGTTGCTTATTCTAGGATCTATCCCAGTTGTACTTAGCGGTCTTGTTCAGACACCTATGCAGTTTTATATCTGTCGTCTATTGACTGGATTCATAGGAGCCTCCTTCGTCATCACGCAGGTTCACACCTCGCTGATGTTTGCTTCCAATGTAGTCGGAACTGCCAATGCAACTTCTGCTGGCTGGGGAAATCTCGGTGGCGGAGCCAATAGATTGGGAATGCCGATCATTGCGGCGATAGTCATAGGCGTTGGAGTAGCAGAGGCAGATGCCTGGAGATATTCTATGGTTATAGCGGGTATCGCTTGCTTCAGCATGGGTTTGGTTTACTACTTTTTCACAAAGGATACTCCAGATGGCAACTTCAAGGAATTGGAAGCAAGAGGAATGCAAGTTCCTAGCACGAAGAAGGACAAAGTTGGTTTTATGGAAGCTGTGAAAGACTATCGTGTTTGGTTGCTTTTCGTAGTCTATGCAGCATGCTTTGGAATTGAACTGACAGTCTATGGAACCATGGATGATTACTTGCAGAATACGTTCCAACTCGAACGAATCACTGCTGGTAATATCGTGCTCTCTTTCGCACTGATGAATATTTTTGCTCGTACACTTGGTGGATATTTTGGTGACAAATTTGGAAAATCGAGAGGCTTGAAAGGAAGAGTTTGGTTCCTCGCAGCAATATTAATTGTAGAAGGACTTATGCTTAGCTTATTCTCTTTGGCCACAGGTCTTTTCATCGGCTTCATACTCCTGATTGCTTTCAGTTTGTCAGTGCAGATGGCTGAAGGTGCTACATTCTCCGTCGTACCTTTTGTGAATAGAAAAGCAATTGGCTCTATCTCAGGTATAGTTGGAGCTGGAGGGAATTTCGGTGCTTTCATGGCTGCGCTATTCTTAAGTTCAAAATCAGCAGTAGCAGAGAAGACTGCCTTAATTGCAAGTGAAGCGTTGGGGGCCGAGGCTGCGGCTGCCGCTCAATCTGCAGCAGCTGCATCTGCAGTTTCAGCTGGATATTTAGTGATTGGCTGCATGATCATTATATCAGGCATGGTTGCGCTAGCGATAAAATTCAGTACCGAAGATGAAAAAGTAGCAGAAGTAGAATTAAGCAAACTACAGCCTGAATTAGTGCGAATAGATAATTAACTTGAAGCTATTTATTAGTAACTACTCTAAATTATGTCAGCAAGCTCATTCTTTTTGCAAGCATTAGGACGGGTGTCCGATGACCGATGACCGATGCCACAAACTCCCCATTGTTCATCAGATCCTATAATGCATTTATTAATTTGCCGATATAATAAAAAATATATTCTGGCTTAGTAACTTAAGAATACACTTCTCTTATATACTCGTACTTCCCTCTGAAACACAAGAGAACACCTGAAAAACCTGAATCAAAATGACTAGTTTTCTAAATAATAAATGAATAGCTCTGAATATATGGTAAACACTATTATTGCCGCTGCATCGGTCACCGGTCACCTGTCTTCAAGACTGACAATCAAGGTGAAAGGATACTAGCAACATTGATAATCATCATAGCAAATCTATTTCCAACAGTAACTCTTGAGTAGTGATCCCAGATAAAAAAGTTAAAACCACTTGTTCCTACTGCGGCGTCGGCTGCGGAATAGTTGCTGAGGTGGACGCTGAACACAAAGTACAGGTCGAAGGCGATCAGGATCATCCTGTGAACCAAGGCATGCTTTGCTCCAAAGGGCGGAATCTGCACTACGTAGTCAATGATACTTCTGATAGAATCCTCTATCCAGAGATGCGCTGGAGCAGGTCTCATCCTCGTGAGCGGGTGAGTTGGGACGATGGACTCGACAGAGCTGCGGGAGTTTTCAAGTCCTTGATTCAGAAATACGGCCCGAACAGTGTGGGTTTTTATATCTCTGGACAATGTCTCACAGAGGAATATTACATTGCAAATAAGCTTACAAAAGGCTTTTTGGGGACAAATAACATCGACACCAACAGTCGCTTGTGCATGAGTTCGGCGGTGGTGGCTTACAAAAAAACTTTTGGAGAGGATTCGGTTCCTATCTCTTATGAAGACATAGAATTGGCAGATGCTTTTTTGATCGCTGGCGCAAATCCCGCCTGGTGTCATCCGATCCTCTTTCGCAGACTGGAAAAGCATAAGGAGAAAAATCCGAATGTGAAGATTATCGTGGTAGATCCACGCAAGACTGATTCTGCCACTTTCGCAGATATTCACCTTCAAATCATCCCCGGCACCGACATCATTTTGTACAATGCCATAGGCAGAAGAATCATCGATATTGGATTGGCTGACAAAGAATTCATAGCAAATCATACCGAAAACTATCTTAGCTACCGCAAGCAAGTGATGGCAACTTCTCTAAAAGAAGCTTCTAAACTCTGCGGGATTTCTGTTGACGATATTAAGAAAGTAGCCGAGATCATCGGCGAATCAAAAGGATTTATCAGCATGTGGGCGATGGGATTGAACCAAAGCGCTATCGGAACGGATAAGAACTTTTCCCTGCTGAACCTTTCTTTGGTAACAGGCAGAATAGGCAAGCCAGGAAATGGGCCTTTTTCACTTACAGGCCAGCCAAATGCAATGGGCGGACGTGAAGTTGGTGGCATGGCGAGTTTATTGGCTGTTCACAAAGAGCTGAATAACCCTGTTCATCGTCAAGAAGTAGCCAATTTCTGGGGAGTAAATGAAATTTCTCCAGAACCTGGACTATCAGCCACTGAGATGTTTGACGCGCTCGAAAGTGGGGAAATGAAAGCCGTTTGGATCATTTGTACCAATCCGATGGTGAGTTTGCCGAATTCCAAGAAGATCGAAAAGGCAATGAAAAACGCCAAGTTCGTGGTCGTTCAGGATATTTCTCATAAAGCCGACACAGTTGAGTACGCAGATTTGGTACTGCCAGCGGCTGGATGGCTGGAGAAAGAAGGAACGATGACCAATTCAGAACGCAGGATTTCCTATCTCAATAAAGGCATCAATCCTCCTGGAGAAGCTAGACCCGACGTGGAGATACTTTGTGATTTTGCCCGAAGAATGGGTTTCAGAGGTTTTAATTTCAACAACACGGAGGAGATCTACGAGGAGTATTGTGCCATGACGAAAGGCACGAACATCGATATTTCCTATCTCAATTACGACAGGCTGAAGAACGAAGGAACATTCCAGTGGCCAGTTCCGGAGTACAGGCACACGGGAACTCCGCGACTTTTCGCCGATAATAAATTCTACACACCTACACAAAAAGCGGTATTCAATATTCCAGCTCAAATCACCAACACATCGGAGAAAACGTGCAAGGAATTCCCTCTGATTCTTACCACAGGACGCGTGAGAGATCAATGGCATACGATGACCAAGACGGGAAAAGTATCCCGACTTCGAACGCATTACCCAAGTCCAGTGCTGGAAATCAATCCCATCGATGCTTACCTAGACAAAGTAAAAGACGGGGATGTGGTGGAAGTAAAAAGCAAAAATGGCGTAGTGAGAGTAAAGGCTAAGCTTTCCAAAAACATCCGTGAAGGTGTCGTTTTTCTACCCATGCACTGGGGCAAGCAATTGCAATCTGATCTCAATCGAGCAAACAATCTTACAAAAACGGTAGTCGATCCGCAATCCAAAGAACCGGATTTCAAATTCACCACCGTATCTGTTTCCAAATACAAGAAAGCTACTGAGAAAATCGTGGTCATAGGAGCTGGAGCGGCAGCTTTCCGCTTTATCCAAAACTACCGCGAGCATAATGAGTCCGATCAGATTCATGTGTTTTCCAAAGAGCCACATCCATTTTACAATCGAGTGCTTTTGCCAGAATATGTGACCGAAGAACTGACCTGGGAGCAGCTTCAGAAGATCAAAGAGCACGAGCTGAAGAAATTGAAAATATCGCTGCACACGGGACTTTCTATAGAAGATATTGACCCTGAGAAGCAAGTTGTGATAGATAATGAAGGAGAGGAATATCCTTATGACAAGCTGATTTTGGCAACAGGAAGCAGGGCTTTTATTCCAAAGGATGCACAATTGGATCTGCCTGGACGATTCACCATGCGAAACAAAACAGATGCAGATCGATTTAAAGATTACTTGGATTCCACGAATCTCCGACCAGAGAATCAGCATGTGGTGATTATCGGAGGCGGATTACTTGGGCTGGAACTTGCGGCTGCTTTGCAGCACAATAGGGTGAAAGTAACGATAGTACAGCGTGCTTCCAGACTGATGGAGCGTCAGCTGGATGAGGTTTCGAGTAAGCTACTTTCGCTAGATGTGCAGGAACGCGGAATTCATGTGTACTTCGATAATGAAGTCAGCACGGTCTTCGATGATGAAGAACAAAAATCGCTTTCTATCACACTAAAAAGTGGAAAGATCATTTACGCCAATGCGGTGGTTTACGCGATTGGCACCCAGCCGAACATCAAAATTGCCCGAGATAATGGCATACTTTGTGGTCGTGGGATCAAGGTAAATCAGCACCTGCAGACCAATTACCCTAATATTTTTGCCATCGGGGAGATCGCAGAATTTCAAAATCAACTTTTTGGAATCACCTCCGCTGCTGAGGAGCAGGCCATGGTTTTGGCAAATTATATCGCCGGAGATGTGAGTAGTATTTACAGCGGATCGGTGCTGATGAATATTCTGAAATTTAAGGATCTGGAACTATGCAGTATCGGGGATATTTTGATTCCAGAAAATGACGATTCTTATGAGGAAATCATTTTCACCGATATCAGCCGCCGCTATTATAAGAAGTGTATCGTCAAGGATGATTTGCTAATTGGTGCTGTGCTGATGGGAGATAAAAATGAATTCGCTGAGTTCAAATCCCTGATCGAAAACAAAATTGAGCTTTCCGAAAAGCGGAAGTCTTTGCTGATGGGATCTTCGGAGACTAGACCCGTAATCGGCAAATTAGTATGTAGCTGTAGTCGTGTAGGCGAGGGAAATATAAAGGAAGCTATCGCAGGTGGGTGCTCAGATTTCACTGCACTTTGTCAACAAACGGGGGCTGGCTTGGGCTGCGGCAGTTGCAAAACTGAGGTAAGAGAAATTCTTCACCAATCAAAAGTACTTGTATGAAACAGACCTATTCTAGAGTAGTGGTGAAAGGTGGAGTGCTCTCTCCAGCAGAATTGAAGCAGATTTTGGAACTGGCGGAAAGTGCTGGGTTGGACACTATTTCCTTGGGCTCTCGCCAAGACATTCTATTCATCAAGGATGAAGACACCTTGGAAATTGATTCTCAGGATAAATTTCAACTGGTATCACCGGAAGAATTGGGAGCAGAAAATATCGTCTCTTCATACGTTTCTGCTGACATTTTCCCAAATACACCTTGGCTGACGGGAGATAGATATCTGTATATTCTGGAGCAATTTAGAGTTCAGCCAAATCTTAAAATTAACATCACTGATCCAAAGCAGCGCTTGGTTCCACTATTTACTGGACACTTGAATTTCATCGCTTCAGCGCATGAAGATTACTGGTATCTCTATGTGCGCTTACCAGAATGGGAGGAAACGATGATGTATCCTGCGCTTATTTACAGTTGGGATATGGCAAAGGTGGCTTCAGCGATTGAGGACATATTAAAAGAGGAGCCTGAGACTGTGGCGTTTCTATTTGACTTGGTGAATGATGCAGTAGATTCTAATAATCGGACGGTAGACAGTCCATTGGAAGTGCCATTTTATCCATTCCCATATTACGAGGGGATAAATCGAGTGGGCGACGATCGGTATTGGTTGGGCTTATACTGGAGAAATAACAAGTATTACATAGGGTTTCTGAAAGTACTATGCGATCTCTGTGCAGATAGTCGAATCGGTAAAATCTCCATCACTCCATGGAAATCCATCATCATCAAGGGAATCCCTGAAAGCACTAAAATAGACTGGGAAAGGCTTCTTGGTCGCTTTGGAATCAATGTGCGTCACTCCATGCTGGAGCTGAATTGGCACCTTCCCGTTAGCAATAAATCCGCACTCAAACTCAAGGAATATCTTGTGGACAACTTTGCTAAGAGAGATATAAGTACCTATGGTTTGACCTTTGGAATTACTGATTACACCAGAAAGGCATACTATTTTACCTCCATTATTATCGAGAAAAATCAGCCTCCTGCAGGCTTAGAGGGTATTAAAATTCGAAACACGTACAATCTTCTTTACGCCAAAAACTTTGACCCAAATACACAGCAGTACATCGTGTATGTGCAGGAAGTGGACAAAGCTGAGCTGCCAGGACTTTTGATCGAGTTGAGTAAGATGTATTTCGAACAATTGGGAAAAAAGACAAATGAAGCCAGAAAGCCTGCATCATTAAAAGAATCTAGCGAGAAAGAAGTGTTCCAATGTGCAGATTGTCTTACGATATATGACCCTATTTATGGAGATCAGATGCAGGACATTCCAGCAAATACAGCTTTTGAAGACCTTCCTGCAGATTATTGCTGCTCACTATGCGAAGCAGCAAAAAGTAAGTTTATTAAGAAAAAACTTACAATAACACACAAATAAAAGCTAAAGTATTAGCTAATAAGCTGATTTATATCAGACTAACATCCAGCTAATTAGTAACATAAATTTTTACATTTGTTGATTATACCTGATGAATATTCGTGCTATGAAAAAAATTCTATTACTCATTTTGATCTCAATATTCACAGTAAAAATTGCTGATGCACAAGAGTTCACACTCGATGCAGATATCCGTCCACGATTTGAGTACCGCCACGGATTTGGAGACCTTTTTCCAGATAATGCCAAACCTGCTGCTTTTGTCACGCAGCGATCAAGATTGAACATGGGCTTTACCGACGAAAAGCTAAGCCTATACTTCGCGGTGCAAGATGTGAGTACTTGGGGAGATGAACAAACCCTCACCGCATCAGACAACAACAATTCTTTTTCACTTTTTCAAGCTTGGGTGAGATATTCATTCACAGAAGACTGGGCAATCAAGCTCGGTCGTCAGGTCATAGCCTACGATAATCAGCGGATCTTAGGAGAAGTGGATTGGGCAATGCAAGGTAGATTTCATGATGCTGCCATGATTCAATATTCCAAGAATAAATTCAAGCTAGACTTAGCTTTTGCCTACAATCAAGAAAAGCAGAGTAATCTAGAAACGGACTACACGATTACAGGTGGCTTCTCCTATAAAACCATGCAAATGGCTCATTTGTCAAAGGCATGGGACAAAGCTACTTTCAGCTTTTTATTTATGAATAATGGTTTCCAGAAATACACATCAGACCCAATTCCACAAACGGACGGATTATACTACCGTCAAACTACCGGTGCACACGTAGTCTTCCCTCTTTCCGTTCTGACGATTACGGGCTCAGCCTATTTGCAAACGGGAATGGCAAATGCCAGTACTGATTTATCCGCCTTCCAATACATGGTGGAAGCAAAATATCAACCTGGAAAAGTAACTCTGATCGCTGGTTTTGAATCCTTGAGCGGAACAGATCAAGTTGGTGAGGAAAAGAACAAATCCTTCTTCCCACTGTATGGCACGAATCACAAATTCAATGGCTTCATGGATTACTTTTATGTAGGTAATCACGCTAATAATGTAGGCTTAAATGATGCTTATGGCAAAGTGGCACTTGCCACAGGAGAAAAATCTTCGATTGGATTAAATGCACATTTCTTTTTTGCCAATGCTAAAATGGCAAATGATCTAGGACAAAATCTAGGTACAGAGCTAGATCTGGTTTATTCCAAATCCTTCGGAAAATACGTCAAAATAGGGGCAGGCTATTCTCAGATGTTTGCTACAGAAAGCATGAGTGCAGTAAAGGGCGGAATTAGCTCGGAAAACACGAACAATTGGGGCTGGGTGCAACTGATCGTGAATCCTAGATTGCTGACTTATAAATTCAAGGAGAATTAATTTCTCTCTTCAAATTCCTTCTTCGCCCCGTCCAAATACTCAATAAAAGACTGAATATTGGTATCGTAACCCTTGGGCTGAGCGAGGAGATTTTCATTATGATCTAGGATCACATAATAAGGCTGGGCATTGTTTTGGAAGCGGGTGATTTGGAAGTCAGCGTTTTGCTTGCCCAATGTTTTCTTAACCTTATCGTCGTATTTTGAGGTGTACCAGTCACTTTCGGGAAGTTCTAATCGCTCATCTATATAAAGCGCCACCATTACAAAATCTTCTTTCAGACGCTTCAACACTTGAGGATCTACCCAGACATTTTCTTCCATCTTACGGCAATTCACACAGCCATGCCCCGTGAAGTCAATGAGCAAAGGCTTGTTGGCTTTTTTAGCCGCTCTCATGGCTTGCTCGTAGTCGAAATACCCTTGAATCCCGAGTGGAATTTCCAAAGGAGTATCCGCGTATTTTACCGGTTCACCCAGAATATTTTCCCCTGCATCATTCATACTTTGCCCACCAGTCATTTTGAATTGCTGGGTAGACATAGGTGGAAGATAGCCACTTAGGTATTTCAGAGGGGCACCAAAAAGTCCAGGAATCATGTAAAGCACGAACATGAAAACAACTAGCGCTGAAAGTAACCTTGGAACCCCTATAGTTTCTACAGGAGAATCGTGTGGAAGACGAATTTTCCCCAAAAGATATAATCCCAATCCAGAGAAAATCACAATCCAGATAATAAGGAAGATGTCGCGATCGAGGATTCCCCAGTGGTAAACTAAGTCAGCGATGGATAGGAACTTGAAAGCTAAAGCGAGTTCTAAGAAACCTAAAACCACTTTCACAGAATTCAACCAGCCGCCGGACTTTGGAAGACGATTCATCCACTCTGGGAAAATAGCGAACAAAGTAAATGGGATAGCGAATGCTAGAGAAAAGGCAAACATACCCAAGATTGGTTTCAGCAATTCTCCTCCTGCTGAAGAAATCAGAATGGAACCGACGATAGGGCCAGTACAGGAAAATGACACCAGAACTAAGGTGAAGGCCATAAAGAAAACCCCTATTAACCCTCCCTTTTCAGCCTTTTCATCTACTTTATTCACTAAGCTTGAAGGCAAAGTAATCTCGAACATGCCGAGAAATGCCAAGGCAAAAAAGATGAAGATCCCGAAGAAAAAGAGATTTGGAAGCCAATGTGTTGCTAGCCAATTGGCGAATTCTGGGCCTTGAATAGCTGCTACCGCAGTTCCTGCAATCGTGTAAATAGCGATGATAGAAAGCCCATAAATAATGGCATTTCTAATTCCTGTTGCTTTGCTTCCAGCTCTTCCAGTGAAGAAACTCACGGTCATAGGAATCATAGGAAATACACAGGGAGTGAGCAAGGCTGCTAAGCCAGCCAAGAATGCCAAGACGATAAATCCCCAAAGAGATTCATTTTCCTGAACAGGAATGATTTCTATAGATGAGGTGGTGTCAGCCGAAGAAACTTCATTAAATGGACTACCATCATCTTTAGACGAATCAGATTCTACATTCTGATCAGATTGCTTCGTCGTCGTTTCTCCTTCTCGCAATGACGTATCTCCTTCAGTGACTGCTGTTATTATACTTTTTTCAGCTTGTGCATCTGCTAAGTTTTCTTTTGCATCAAAAGTAATCTCAATGTCCTCTTCGTAATTGACACACTGACCTGTCAAGTCAGAGCACATTTGATATTCTAGGATTCCAGATATTTTTCCGCTAGTAACTTTTGGGATAAAGGTCTGTTCAAACCTTCCATCTTTAATGAAGTATTTGACATCTCCTTCCCAGACATCCTCATACTTAGTCTTGGAATCTATCGCTCTGAACTCACCTTTCAGCTCAAAACTCTCAGATTTATCCAGCTTCAGTGTCGCTAAAATTGGGCCGAGATCCGGGTCAAAATCGTTGGCATAAATGTACCAGCCTGCAGGAATTTCAGCTTCGAACACAAGCTTAGCTTCCTCTCCTTGCACTAAACTTTTTGGTTCGATAGAAACCGTCCATTTTGGCGGTGCGATGATCTGTGCTTGAGCGTAGAAACTGAAGAAAAGTAATGCCAGCAGCAGTAATTTCCCTGATTTCCCCTGGGCTTTAGTCATGAAAGTGAATAGCAAATGAGATGACAATTAATAGCAGTAATAGGGTTTACTACTCGGTGAGTTTTCTAAACTGACGGAAGAATGCAGCAATGGTTTCGATACCTACGAAGTAATTTTTTACGCCATAGTGTTCATTTGGTGAATGAAGCGCATCCGTATCCAATCCAAAACCGAATAAAATCGGATCTGAACCTAATTCCTTTTGGAACAAAGCAACGATAGGAATAGATCCACCTTCGCGTGTAGGAATTGGTCTTTTGCCAAAAGTCTCTTCCATCGCAGCTTCCGCGGCCTTATAGCCTACAGATGAATCCGACACTACCGCTGGCGCACCGCCATGATGTGCTTTTACTTTCACCTTCACAGATTTTGGAGCGATTGACTTGAAGTAATTTTCAAACAATTCAGAGATTTCATGCCAGTCCTGATCCGGAACAAGTCTCATGGAGATTTTCGCGTGAGCTTTGGAAGGCAAGACAGTTTTGGCTCCTTCGCCAATATATCCACCCCAGATTCCATTCACATCTAGTGTAGGACGAATGCCTACTCGCTCGATCGTGGTGTAGCCTTTTTCTCCATGAACATCTGCAATATCTAATTTCTCTTGGTATTCATTCAGGTCAAATGGAGCCTCGTTTAGTCTTTCTCTTTGCGCTGCAGTGAGCTCCTGCACTTTATCATAAAACCCAGGAATGGTAATGTGATTATTTTCATCCTGCATGGAAGCAATCATGTCACATAGCACATTGATTGGATTGGCTACAGCACCACCGTAAGTACCCGAGTGAAGATCGCGATTGGATCCTGTCACTTCCACTTCCATGTAAGCCATGCCCCGAAGACCAACCGTGATGGAAGGATCTTGCATGGAGATCATGTGTGTATCAGAAATCAAGATGACATCTGCTTTCAATTTCTCTTTATTTTCAATGACAAATTTCTCTAAGTTGTCAGAGCCAACTTCCTCCTCGCCTTCGATCATGAACTTGACATTACATGGCAAATCTCCTGAAGCCATCATCGCTTCGAAAGCCTTCACATACATGTAAAACTGCCCTTTGTCATCAGCAGATCCACGTGCGAAAATCGCTCCTTCAGGGTGAATCTTTGTCTTTTTGATTACTGGCTCAAAAGGTGGAGAATCCCACAACTCATAAGGATCAGCAGGCTGCACATCGTAATGCCCATACACCAAAACCGTCTGTAAAGAAGGATCAATGATTTTCTCCCCATAAACAATCGGATAGCCGGGAGTTTCACAGATTTCTACTGTGTCAGCACCAGCTTTTACCAGACTTTCCTTTACAAAATTAGCTGCCGCAAAGACATCATTCTTAAATTTGGGATCAGCGCTTACCGATGGAATGCGGAGTAAATCCAGCAATTCGTTAAGAAAGCGATCTTTGTTGTCACGGATAAAATTATTAACAGCCATATATCTGGGGATTATTTGGTAAAGAGTCCAAAATTATCCTTTTCAGCCTTAAATGCCTATTTTGATTGAAGTTATTAGCCGTGGATACGACTAAGAATGGCAAAGTGACTTGTACTGAAAAATAAGTTCACCACAAAAGTCACAAAGAAAACAAAGTTATGGAAGCGGCATGAAGGAAGTATTGGTGACGTTTTAAAACTAGCTGACTAAATAGTCGAAAAAGGCAAACCACATTGACAGATAGAACGCATAGCTTAACAAGCTGTAGCCATTAGCTCAATAGCTTTGATTTTAGAACTTTATGCACTTTGTTACTTTGTGTTGAAAAATAGGAGTACCACAAAAGTCACAAAGGAAACAAAGTAAAGTAAGAGGTTTGCAGGAAGATTTAGTGCCGTATTAAATCTAGGAGAGCTTATCGGGTAAATAGTCGAAAAGGTAAACCACATAGACAGATAGAAAAAAATAGATTGACGATCTGTAGTCTAGGATCATGAATTGGTATTGAAAGCTTTATGCACTTTGTTACTTTGTGTTGAAAAATAAGTTCACCACAAAAGTCACAAAGAAAACAAAGTTAAGGACGCTGCATGTAGGAAGTTTTGGTAACGTTTTAAATCTAGCTGAATGAATAGTCGAAAAAGGTAAACCACATAGACAGATAGCAAAACATAGATTGGCGATCTGAAGTCTAGACTCATGAATTGGTATTGAAACCTTTATGCACTTTGTTACTTTGTGTTGAAAAATAGGAGTACCGCAAAAGTCACAAAGGAAACAAAGTAAAGTAAGGTTTGCAGGTAGATTTAGTGCCGTTTTACAGCTATGTGGCTATGTGTTCAAAAAATTTAAACCATATAGACAGATAGATAAACATAGCTTTACCCTCTTTGTTTCTCTGTGTTGAAAAATTATCAAGTATGAAAGCAGTCATTTGTGAAAATTTTGGACTTCCAGAAAACCTCAAAATCGGTGAGCTTTCCGATCCGGAACCTTCGGAAAATCAAGTACTCATCAAAGTCGGAGTTTGTGGTCTGAGTTTTCCTGATCTGCTTATTCTGCAAGGCAGCTATCAATTCAAGCCAGAACTTCCTTTTTCGCCAGGTGGTGAGGTTGTAGGAGAAATAATTGAGCTGGGGGAGAATGTGGATAACTTCAAAATCGGTGATCGTGTTCTGGCACTTTGTCGCTGGGGAGGTTTTGCGGAGAAAGTCGCTGTAGATTCTGATAGAGTTTTTGTGCTTCCTGAGGGTGTTTCATCGGAATCGGCCGCTAGTTCACTTTATACGTACAGCACTTCCTTACATGCTTTGAAGGATAGGGCTCAGTTAACATCTGGAGAAACTTTATTGGTTCTTGGCGCCGCTGGAGGCATAGGTTTGGCAGCTGTGGAGCTTGGAAAAGCCATGGGAGCAAAAGTGCTTGCAGCTGCTTCTTCGGATGAAAAACTGGCACTTTGCAAAGCAAAGGGAGCATATCAAACGATCAATTACAAAACAGAGGATCTTAAAACCAGAATCAAGGAGTTAACCCAGGGCAAAGGAGTTGATGTGATTTTGGATCCAGTAGGTGGAAAGTACACTGATCCCGCGCTTCGAGGCATTGCTTGGAAAGGAAGATATCTGATCGTTGGTTTTACCAATGGAGAGATTCCAAAAATCCCGATGAACCTGCCTTTGCTTAAAGGATGCTCTATTGTTGGGGTGTTTTGGGGAAATTTCTCGAAAGTAGAAGCCGAACAAAATAGAATCAACATGAATCAGCTTTATGAATGGATACTAGCAGAAAAAATAACTGGACATACTCCTGAGGTCTTTAAATTAGAAGAAGCTGAAATTGCTATCTCTGCTCTCCAGGACAGAAGCAATTTCAAAAAGATGGTTGTACGAGTTTTTTAATTTATTTAACTAAACAATAGTTTAATCTATTACGTAACAGCTTATGTTGCAGTTAAAATAAAACTACCCATCACGAATGCTAAGAATTATCCTTTTAACCTGTTCTATTTTTATCAGTTCCATTTCATTTGCACAAACAGCATTCAACCCAGAAACAGAATCAGATTTTGTAAAGGCGACTTATTCTAAAGGTAATTTGATAAGCATACTAGGTCAGGATTTGATCTACCCAAAGGAGGCTGCCGCCAACGGTAGTCAAGGAGATGTAATATATTTACTTAGGATAGATAAGTCGGGAAAACTAACTAAAGTAGAAGCAATAGAGCGAGTTTCTGATGATCTCTCCAATCAAACTGATGAGGCAATAGCTAACCTGAATGAAGCATGGAGTCCAAGTAAGGTCCATGGCAATGCAGTGGACCGGGAGTATTTACTAGTCTTCAGTTACAAGATTTATTACAACTCTTTGCCGGTAGATTATCATGAGATGGCCAAAAAATTTGAAGACAAAGGAAAGCCAGAAAAAGCAGTGAGAACCTATAATGATGCAATTAAGAATTATCCTTTTGAGCCGATTTACTATACCATGCGGGCAAAATACAAAAAGGATATGGGAGATGAAGAAGGAGCCAAAGCAGATGAATTGATGGCTGAAAAAATGAATATGGAAATCTTGGCCGTGGTGGAAATTGCACAGACGCAAAGCGTTCGATAAAATACAGACTGAGTTTTGACCTCAGCCTGTACCCTTTCCTATTAGGAAATTGCCTTCACATTTACTTCGATATTACCACGAGTAGCCTTCGAGTAAGGGCAAACTTCATGAGCTGCATCTGTTAGTTGCTGCGCTGCCTCTAAGGAACCTGCATGTGGGATTTTTACAAAAATATCTACGGCCAATCCAAAATTTCCAGGTTCGAAATTCCCAAGATGAACTTTAGCTGTAATTTCAGAATCTCTTAAGCTGACCTTACCCGCAACTGCACCAAGTGCACCTCCGAAACATGCCGCATAGCCAGCAGCAAACAGTTGCTCAGGATTAGTTTTCCCTCCCTCGCCTCCAATTTCTTTTGGCATGGCTACATCAAAATCCAAGAGACCGTCATCGGTTTTTACGTGTCCCTTTCTACCTCCAGTGTTTATTGCCACCGCGGTATAATCAATATTTAACTTCTTCATCTTAGATCGTTTCTTTTAAGTTTTCAATAGTTACTAACATGTTTAGGAGAGATTGGTTTAGGTCTGGCAGGGATATTTCCGAAGATTCTATAAACTTTTGGTTTACGGGCTCCAGAGCTTCCTGAACTTTTGATTGAAGCGATTTGCCTGGATAAGTCAATTCCACATGCACCGTCCTCTCGTCAGCCTCTCCACGTTGTCTCTTCACGTAATTCATTGCCTCCAATTTTTTCAACAAGGGAGTTAAGGTACCTGAGTCAAGATATAACCGTTTGCCGATTTCATTCACCTTCAATCCATCCTCCTCCCAGAGAACTGAAAGCACCAGAAATTGTGGATAAGTCAAATTCAGCTCGTTCAAAGAGCTTTGAATGAGCTGAATAAGCAATCTGGAGCTTGAATAAAGTGACAGCGAAACTTGGTGAATTTGCAGCATAAGTTGAGCATTAAGATTTTACACAATTTAACTGTATAGTCTTAAAATTCTAATTTCTCACTTTAAAAATATCTGCCAATTAATGGATTATCAACAATTTCCCTTTTCAATTCATTTGCATCAATGGTGCCTAAAACTCGGTAAGCAACATTCCCTCCAGGCTCGATCAGTAAGGTAATGGGTAAACTTCCATCCCAATCTTTTCCGACAATATCGATCACCTTGTATTTATCGTCGGTGTCCATGATGTAATTAGGAAGTGCAGACGATTTCCCCTTAAGATATTTGAGCACCTTGGCGGACTGCTCAGGACTATCCATACTGACAGATACAAACTGGAAATCACGCTCTCCAAACATCCGTTGTATAGTGACAAATTCTGGATATTCAATAATGCATGGCCCGCACCAAGTAGCCCAGAAATTAACAAGTAGTAATTCCTCAGTGTCATTTTTCAATAGATCTGCCAATCCGTCTGGGGATAGTTTTTCGATAGTCACTTCCTTTTCTTTCCACGCCTTATTGGTTTTAATAGTGTATTCATTCTTCCACGCCCATTTCATTGAGCATCCGAAAGCTGGAGTTTGAGCTTCTGCTTCGGGAAGACTTTTTCCCTGCAAAGTCAGGTCAATCGCTTTTCTTAAATCTTCGGCATTGGCAGTTCCAGGCTTTTCGGATGCATCAATTCTTCCAGAGTAGCTAAGTTTTCTTTCTTTATCAAAAACAAAAACATGGGGTGTGGCCGTCGGGCCATAAGCCAATGAGAATTCATGAGTATCTCCATCATATAGGTAAGGGAAATTGTAGGATTTGTCCTTGGCCCGAATTTTCATTTCTTCGAATGTGTCGCTGAGATCTGTATAGCTCAACTCTTCTGGGAGAATACCTATTGGGCTGTTGGCAGAAATAGCCACAAAAGCTACTTTTTTACTTTTGTAATAATCGACTACATCTATGAATCTATCCTCATAGGCCTGAGCGGTGGGACAATGGTTGCAGGTGAAGTTGATCACAAGGACATCTGCATCTGAATAGTCTTCAAGCTTGTGAAAGGCATCATCAATTCCGGGAAGATTAAAGGGTGGAGCGGCATCTCCAATTGCTAATTTTCCAATAGGTTGCTCCTCTACCACAATTGGATTGGCAACAAATGTTGTGGGAGGAGATGCCTCTAAGCTTGTTTCAGAATTTTCCTTAGAGGTGCTATTACATTGAGAAAACAGGAGTACAATTCCTACGAGAGCTACGGGGAAGGCGAGGAATTTTAATTTAGAGTTCATAGCTTTTTGGGTTACAGGGATTGTTAAGTTTACTAGGTTTTCAATGAATAGCCATGTTGGTAGTTATAATGCAGCTTCATATTGGCCTCCCAATCATCTTCAAATCCCTGTGCGATTGGATTCCATTTTACTGGTCTACCTAATTCATGCGCTATATTTCCAATCGTACAAACGGTACAGGAACTATGGCCGATTTCTACCGGCACCACCGGATCTTTTCTTTGAATAATTGATGTAATAAAATCTACATGATGTGCGCCAAAACCTAACTCATCCTTTGAAAATTTGCGCTCACAGGCTGCAACATCAGTATCATATTGACCTCTGGAAACTTTAATCCAGCCTTTTTCCCCTAAGAACTTTACGCCCTGTCGACCTTTGTCAAAGGAGGTAATTAGCATTTCTATCCCATTGGCATATTTGTAAGTCAGCGGAGTCGAGCCAGAAGCAGGGATAACCTCCACCGGACCATTTCTATCCATTCCAAGCCCCCACTGAGCGACGTCAATCATGTGTGCTCCCCAATCAGTCATCAATCCACCGCCTGTCTCCTTGTACCAGCGCCAAGCTCCCCATACTTTCTCATTCTGCTCAGGATTCAGACTGATAGGCGGATCCAACTCTTCATTGTAATGAATATCTGGAAGTGGACCTGTCCAAGTTTTCCAATCCAAACCAGCAGGAACCGGCTGAGCAGGTAAATCATAAGGTTTAGGATGTGGCGGAGTTCCTACATTAACCAAAACTTGTTTGATATCTCCTAGCATCCCTTTTTGGACCATCCGAGCGGCATGCTGGAAATTTGCCCCAGAACGCTGCATGCTTCCTACTGCTAGGACGGTACCGTTTGAGCGAACAGCCTTTACTAATTCTTGGCCTTCATGTACTGTAAAAGTGAGTGGCTTCTCCAAGTAAATATCCTTATTGGCATGACAGGCATCGATCGCCATCATCGCATGCCAGTGGTCAGGCGAGGCAATTACCACCGCATCTACTTCTGGATTTGTGAGTAACTCTTTATAATCAGCATACACTTTTAATGCAGGAGCCGTTCTTTTTTCATCAGCATAAAGCTTGGCCACGCGCTGTTTGAATCTATCCAATTTAATCTCATAAACATCCGCACCAGCCACTACATCCACCAAGGGATTCTTCATCATGTTGTTAAGCAGACCCATCGCCTGTCTTCCCACTCCGATAAATCCTAATCGAACTTTGGCGCTATCGGCCATTGAACTGACATTTTTACCAAAACTTAAGGAAGGAATAGCACCAAGGCCGACTGTACTGAGGATGGAAGCAGTTAGAAACTTCCTTCGGGAAAAATTTGATTTGCTCATTACTAGAGATATTGAAGGTTATGAATGGAGTATTTGATTTTAGTGAAATAAAGTACTGCTTTTTTGAACGACAGAAAAATATTCCAGAGGCTATTTGACCAAAAGTATTTGTCCTTATGGATTATGGAAGAAACTCTTTTGGGAGATTTCTACTTTAAACTCAGAGAAGCCTATCTTATGACCATACAACAACTGGAATACCTGATTGCCGTAGATAAACACCGCCACTTTGGACAGGCTGCGGAAAGCTGTTTTGTGACACAACCTACCCTGAGTGCTCAATTGAGTAAACTGGAGCGTGACTTGGGCGTTATTCTTTTTGATCGAAGTAAAATGCCCGTGATCCCCACAATGATGGGCGTGAAAATCATCGAGCAGGCGAAAAAAGTGGTGTCTGAGAGTAGGGGGATTTTTGAATTGGTGGCCGATCTGAAAGGTGATATATCTGGACTGATCAAACTTGGAATCATTCCTACCCTAGCCCCTTATTTACTGCACCTTTTTATCCGGAAGTTTCTAGAAAAATACCCAAAAGTGAAATTGGAAGTTCAGGAAATGGTCACGGAAGATGTGGTGAAAAAGCTAAAAAATGATGAACTGGATCTAGGCATTATCGTGACACCTTACCAGGATACTGGTATTGTAGAGAAACCTATGTTTTACGAAAAATTTTTCGCTTACTTATCCAAAGATCACCCTTTGCTAAAAGAAGATGTTTTCCATCCAGAGAAAGTTCTACAAGAAGATTTTTGGGTGCTACAGCAAGGGCATTGCTTCCGAGATCAAGTGATTAATCTCTGTGACCCAAGTCTGAGCGGTCCCAAAAATTTCCACTATGAAAGTGGATCACTGGAAGGGTTGAAAAACATGGTCAATCGATATAAGGGAGTAACGCTTCTCCCCGAATTGGCAACGCTGGAGCTATCAGATGAGGAAAAAACTAGACTAAGGCCATTTGAAGGGGTTCCTCCTACACGAGAGGTGAGCATTATTTTAAACCGAAATTTCCTCAAGCAGAAACTCGTAGAATTATTATTCAAGGAAATCTCTGACTCCATTCCTCAAGAGATGAGCTCCAAGGCTCATGGCAAGGTCGTGCGATTCAAATAAACTATTTCTTGGTAAGAATGTAATGATCCGCTAGATCTCCTTTGATTATTTTCCCCTTCATATCTAGCTGCCAAATGCGATTCTCACCAACTTTATACTGCCTTGGACCTTGGGCTACTTTAGCTAGCGTAATAATAGAACCTGTTTTATCCCAGGTGAAAGAACCCGTGTTTTCTTGCTCCAATGCGTCATTTCTACCCAAGTAGTTGGTGACTAATTTATAAGTGAGATCAGTATTGAGTGTTAGCCTGGTTTCTATTCCTTCGCAACTAGCGCAAGGCACAATGCCTTCATAGGTACCATTCCAGTCAAGTGAGGTGGCAGAGTTATCTTGGTTATATAGTATGTTTTCTTCTAGGGCAATCTCTTCCTCCAAGCCCGTTTTTTGTTCCGAATTGGAACAGGAAGCCAAGAGTGCTAGTGAGGTAAATAGACCAAGTATGAGCAAAATTCTGTTCATAGATAATTAATTCTGATTTACGCAAAAACATCAAGAATCAGACCGAAGAAGAAAAAATATAGATTTCTATCGAAATGGCAACAGGTATCTATTGTGGATAACTAAAAAGGAGGTCATCAAAACCTCCTCTCTATTCATTTTTATGATTTCATTCTCAAATTGTGCTGGCTTTTTTCACAGCTCCATAGCCCACTACTACAATCTCACTGAGTGTTTTCTTCTTCAAAAACTCAGCTTGATTGGCATCCATTTCAGCACGTACTTTTTCCCCCATATCTAGGTAAATCTCTGCTCTGAATAAATACAACTGGGAAGAAAATGGATTTTGCTCAATCTTCTCATTGATTTCATTTAGAAGTTCAGGCAAGTCTTTCAATCTGTGGGCAACAGAATTAAATCGTTCGCCGGTATCGTTTTGCCCGTGGAGCTTAAACTGAATTGTCAACAAATAATCTTCCCCAGCTTTATGATCTGTTAAAAATGAAGGATCCCACTTATCTCCTACTAATTGTATGACTCTGAGAACTTCTGTTCTGAGCTGCTCATTTTCACCAGATAGGATTTCAACCTCGTCTGTAATAACCCCCTCCTTATCGACATTGATCGATACCACTACAGTCTCTTGAGCATTTAGTCTTCTTGCCTCAGTTGGATATTTAAGGTTTTTGCTAAACAGCTGATTCATTTCATGTGGGGAATCAGAATTCTGCGCAAAAGCAGCAGAGATGCCAAAAATGAAAATCAGTAAAAATAATAAGGTTGACTTTTTCATAGAGATTTTTGGATAAAGAGTTAACATTTGCAATACACTGATTTTGAACGTACTAAAAAATAACAAAGTTTCAAAAACATAGTTTTCATTATGGTCGATTCCCTGTTTTTTACTTGAAATTCCCAAAATGCCAAAGTACTCCGGCTGGATCATGGAGAAAAAATTCATTTCCCCAGTCACTGTGTTGGATAGCACTCAATTTGGTGCCTGGGAATTTATCAGGCAAGCCAAGAACTTTGATTGCTTCCCAGTAAGATTCCAGATCATCCTCGATCTCTAGAAAAATCATGGAGTTTTCACACCAGGGCTTCAGATAAGCATCTTGTAGGTAAAATGCGATATTCTCCTTAACCGTAACGAGCGACATATTGGGACTTACAGCGCGTACATTGAAGCCAAGGATTTCATAAAACCTGATGCTCTCCGCATAGTCTTTGGCCCCGATAAATGTCCGAATGGATTTCGCTGGATGTATCATACACCGAATTGAGTCAAGTGATGATCAAGGTGTTTGTAGAAAAGACTATTCCATTCCTGAGCTGTAAGTGGACCAAAAGAAAGAGATTCTTTTCCTTCAAAATGTGCTATTCCCAGATCACGTGTTTTCTCCAGATAACTAATCAAGAGTGCCTTTTCAGTCTCGAAATCCCTTCGCTCTGCTATCACAAAAGCGGGGGCTGTTCTAGCATTTCTAGGATAAGGCTTCTCGCCTACGACGCCCTTCTTCACAAATGTTTTAAGTATAAACCTCATAAACGCATTCGGCTTGGGGTACTTGTCAGTATAGGCCATTTCGTAAGCCACCGAGCAATGAGCCATCATTTGATCTACTCGCATAATCCCCCAGCGAGGCGTAGTCTCTGGCGTGAGCAGATTGATTCGATCTATAAGCTCCTGTACAATCTGCGGGTGAAAAATATTCTTCATGATTAGACGTAAAAGGGTTGAATAGGGAAGATAAGAAAATGTACTTATAAATGAATTTAGGAAGCTTAGAAATTTGGCTTTGACATTAAATGCCTGGAGACATAGGATTAAGCAACTAAAATTCAGTTGATTAAATCATTTGGTTTATATTATAAACTTATTTACATTTACATCGTAATGATAATTAAATGAAACATACACTTATGGAAAAATCACTAACTGGTAACGAGTCTTTGGCTATCATCACAGATATGATAGCTAAGGCAAAAAAGGAAGCTGCGGGAGACGGAAGCTTCCATCTGCTGCTTTGGGGATGGGTTATTTCAATTTGCAATCTAGGCTTTTTTGCACTTGCAAAAGCGGGATATGAACACCCATATTACATTTGGATTTTGGTCGTACCGGCTACTTTCTATAGTTTTTTCTGGAGCTACCAAAAGAGAAGTAAATCCAAAATCAAGACCCATCTAGATCAGATACTTAATCAAATCTGGATAGCGGTATTTGTATCAATCATCATAATCCTTGGTTTTATGCCCGTTCTGGGATTCAACCATAATCCAGTGATATTGCTATTGGCAGCTGTTGGCATGTTTGCCACGGGGACGATGATACGGGTTTCGGTAGTGAAGATCGGTTCGCTGGTTTTGGCAATTGCAGCCATAATCGCCTTCTTGGTTCCTGTGCTAGACCAATATTTAGTTGCTGGCATTGCCATGGTTTTGGGATATCTTGTGCCTGGTTATTATTTGAAAAACACCTATCGTGAGCGAGTTTAAGCCTTTAGACCCCCTATTACATTCACAGTTGAGGCTGGCAGTCATGTCCTTACTAATAAGTGTAGACACAGCGGAATTCACCTTTCTAAAAGAGAAAACCCAATCTACTGCAGGAAACCTGAGTGTACAATTAGACAAATTGGATAAAGCTGGGTATATCAAAATCACCAAATCCTTCCGGGGCAAAAGACCGCTAACTACCTGTGCAGTAACCAAAAATGGCCTACATGCTTTTGAGAATTATGTGGAAAATCTTAAGAACTACATCACCTAAAAAAATTTGAACATTTAGTTTATAATATAAACAAATTTATAGAAATCATGAAAAAATTAATAGCCCTTATTATCACCTTTGCTTCTATAGTAAGTAGCGGGTATGGTCAAAGTAGCGAAACAGATAGCGCAGCCCAATCACAAGTAAAACAATTAGAGTTTTTGGTTGGTGAATGGCAAGGTTCAGGCTGGATGATGGGACAGGATCGAGTGAAGAGGACTTTTGATCAAACTGAAAAAGTAATGTTCAAATTGGATTCTACAGCCATACTAATCGAAGGAATGGGCAAATCAGATGGGAAAATTGTCCACAATGCCTTAGCGATTCTTACTGCTAATGGAGAAAGCAATCACTTTGACTTCCAGTCTTATCTTCCCTCTGGGCAAAAGGGGACTTTCAAATCTGAGTTAAAAGAGGAAGTATTCTATTGGTATCCCACTGAATCCGTTAGGTATATCATCCGAATTAATGACAAGGGTCAATGGCACGAAATCGGAGAATTCAACCAAGGAGAAAATTGGTACACTTTTTTTGAGATGACTCTGGATAAGAAGTCCCTAAGCCAGTTGGAATAAAACTCAACTATGGACCGATTGAAGCTGTCCGAATAGGCTCATTATACTCTGAGCTTAGGAGGACAGAACTTCATTCTTTCGCAATAGCTCATAGACCTGATCCTTAAAAATAGCGACCTTCTGCTCATAAACTTCAGGGTCATCAAACATCGAGAGGTAATAATAAGCGCCCTCTACTACCACAAAAATCTGCTCCGCCAGAAGCTCGGTATCCTTGTCTTCCAAATTCTCATCTCTGTCGAGTATCTCCTTGAGATTTTCTCGCAACTTCTCATGAAGCGCACGATATTCATTTTTGATACGCTTATTTCTAAAGATCAAGCTATAGCAACTGTAAAACACCCCATCATCCAAAAGCAAATTCCAGTCTCTGGAAAAAAGGCGATCTACAAAAGTGTGTGGATCTGCATAATTTTGTTCTTCCAATTCCGCCAGCATCGGCTGATAGATCAGTAGCATTCGTTCCAAAATAAATGAGATCAAATTTGAAATCAGGATTTCACGGGAAGGAAAGTAATGCATCACCAAACTTGGTGGCATACCCAGGTGCTTACCAATCTTAGCGATCGAAGTGTTTTCTATTCCATTCTGTTTTGAAAGATGATAAAAACCGTCAATAATCTCTTTTTTCCTTTCATCTGAAATTTTGTTACCCATATTATTATAGTATTAAAAGAAAGTTAAGATCATTGATGCCATAGTAATATTCGCTAGAATCATAATAATCAATATATAATATTGAATGAACGTTCAATATATCGATTATAAACTAATTGAAAAAATTTTCTTAGAAATATGGACAGTCGATTTAGAATTGAGAAATAATCATTGTTCCTTGAAGTCTGACTAAACCAAACGAAGTACTAAAGAGCATAATTATGAAAAGAAGGAAATTTTTGGCAAGTGGAGCTACCATGGCTATCGGGGCTTCTGCGCCCATTTTTTCAGCAAAAGCTGCCAATGAAAAGAACACCAAGGCACCCGTACTTACTGTTGCCCATATCACCGATGTACATATTCGTCCCGAGGATAATATACCAATTCGAGCGATTGACTGGCTCAAACTTGTCAAAGATCATAATCCAGATTTTTATTTGAATGGTGGAGATAGTATCCACGATGCCTCATACGCTAAGGTAACACGGGAACGGACGCTGGAACAGTGGGAAGCTTGGGATCAATTTAGGGCGGAGATCCAAGAGGCCAGAGTGTATAGCTGTATAGGAAATCATGATCCCTGGTGGGACGTACCCTCTCAGGACGATGAAATGTATGGCAAACCCTATGTAGTAAAACGGCTAGAGATGCCAGCCCCTTATTATAGCTTCGATGAAAAAGGTTGGCATTTTATAATTCTAGATGGAAATCATGAAGGTATCAGTCTAGGGGAAGAACAAATGAGCTGGTTAGAAGATGACCTTGCTGCTTTGGCTCCGAATACTCCCACCCTTGTCATGTCACATTTCCCTATCACCTCTATAACCAATGCCTTGGTGGGCGGTCAACACAGTGACCATAAGGAATTGAAGAAACTTTTTTATACCCATAAAGATAAGGTGCGTGTTTGCCTCAGCGGACATCAGCATCTCCTAGATCGAGCCTGGTACAATGACGTTCACTATTTCTGCAATGGCTCCTTAAGTGGATTTTGGTGGGGAGACGGGGATGAGCATTCTGCCGGTAAGCAATATTACCTCGAAACAGCACCAGGTTTTGCGATTTTAGAATTATTCGCTGACGGCTCTGTAGAAAATAAATATTTTCCTATGATTTGATTTTGACCATTCTCGAATGGCATTTCCTAATAGTCGGATACTTAAAGTGGGGCAGTTGCAATGGTTATTTTATGTTAAAATATGCTGTGTAAATGATAACCCTGCAAATAATTTAAGGAATTTCTTAGGAGGACATACTGTTTAAATAGCAATAAAATAAGATTTTTTTTAATTATAGCAACAATAAAAACTTGGGCACTTAGCCTAATAAATTTTTGCGACCTTTCCTATTATTCTCGGGTTCTGCCAATATTATATTTCATGTTTTCAGTATTAATCAATTATTAAAATATGATTACTAAAAATATAATTGCTTTGATTCGTAGAAATCAATATTTAATATTGAATGAATGTTCAATAAAAATTTGTACTTTCAGTAAGTTAGAAGAGTAAATAATTCAGTTAGAAATCTAATTCAAATCAATATTTTATGGAAGAAATTTTACAAAAGTCAACATTTTGGAACAGTCAAAGTAAAGGAATTGGATTTCTGATTCTGATGTTCTTTGCTATCTGTTTTGAGTCATTTGCCCAAGGGGAGGTGACTGGAAAGGTGACCGATAGGTCTGGACTAGGCATGCCTGGAGTTTCTGTATTAATCAAGGGAACGCAAAACGGAGCCATTACTGATTTGGATGGAGCCTATACGATCGTTACTCCTTCAGCGGATGCAATTTTGATTTTCTCATTTATCGGCTACACCTCAGAGGAACGGCCAGTGGCAGGTATGTCCGTGATAGATGTAGAACTGAAGGAAGAAGACACACTTCTTGAGCAGGTCGTTGTTGTAGGTTATGGTACACAGAAGAAAGTGAACGTAACAGGAGCGGTAGATCAATTGGCTGGTGACGAAATCTCTAATCGTCCTATCGCCAATGTGGTGCAGGGTCTTCAAGGCATGAGCCCGGGACTTAACATTACTTATCAAGGTGGTAAGCCAGGTTCTGTACCTAATATCAACATTCGAGGTTTTACCTCTATTAATGGTGGTGGACCGCTGATCGTCATAGACGGAATCCCTGGCAATAACAGTGATTTATTGAGACTTAGCCCTTCTGATATCGAGTCTTATTCGGTACTAAGAGATGCTGCTTCTGCTGCTATTTATGGTGCCAGAGCTGCCTTTGGTGTGATTTTGATCACTACTAAGAATGGACAAGAAGGAAAGCAGCAGATTTCTTACAATAGCTATTTTGCATGGGGTAAGCCATCTGTGGTACCAGAACCAGTGACGGACCCATATATTTATTCTAGGGTTTTGGAAACTTCAACCAACAATACACCTTGGGATTATGTGAACTATTCTGATGCGCATTACCAATGGGCAAAAGAAAGGTCTGAAGACCCATCGGTGGAAGACACTAGATTAGATCCAACTAACCCTAACCTATATGCATATATGGGTAACAATGATTGGAATGATTACTTTTTCAATTCTTCTAGTTTCTCTACAAACCAAAGTCTTTCTATCTCTGGAAATTCTGGCGGGAAAATGCCAATAGGATACTATGTATCTGGTGATTACACCAAAGAAAATGGACTGAACAAGCTGGCACCAGATTACTGGGATCGCTATTCATTAAGAGCTAAAGTAAATATAAAGCCATTACCATGGTTGACAGTAGATAACAACTTGAATATCTACCAAACCAAGCGTGCTGATCCTACTAATAGTCTTACTGATGTCTATTACTTACAACCTACTGACGTGGCAACGAACCCAGATGGAACCTGGGCAAATACTGCTACCGGTAGATTGGCAGCTAGATTAGTAGATGGTGGTAGAAACCAAGAAGACATGTTCGGTTTTCAAGATATTATCCAAGCAACAGCATCCTTTCTAGACGGTGACTTGACCTTCACTGGTCGTGGTAGCTTCAAAAGAGAGCAGTGGAAATATCACTGGGATCAGACAAAATACAACATTGGCTATGGACCTGAAGATATCAGAACTGAAGGTGGTGCAGGATCTGTAACTGAAAGAAATGGCACCTTAATCAATACGATCTTTGATCTATTCGGTAAGTATTCTAAAACTCTGGGCGATCATAGATTTGACGTGCTAGCTGGATACAACCAAGAGAATTATGAATATTCGACTATTCAGGCTGAAAGAAGAGTCCTAATTTCTTCTTCTCTACCTTATATAGGATTGACTACTGGAGACTCATTTATTACGCCTTCTTATAGCACTTATGCCTTGAGAAGTGGTTTTGGAAGAATCAATTACTCATTCAAGAATCGTTATATCTTAGAAATAAACGGTAGATACGATGGATCATCAAGATTCCCAAGTGACAACCGCTGGGGTTTCTTCCCATCTGTTTCTGGTTCATGGTTGGTGATGGATGAGGAGTTTTTCTCTGGCATTACCAATGTGGTTTCTACCTTTAAACTCAGAGCTTCTTATGGTAGCCTTGGTAACCAAAATGTAGACAACTTCGGGTATATCCAGACATTGCCAACAGGACTTTCCGGCTATTTAATAGATGGAAACAGACAGACTGTGATTCTCTCATCACCATCATTGGCAGTAGATCCTACTAATTATACTTGGGAGAAAGTAGTTACAAATAACATCGGTTTGGATTTTGGAATGTTAGGAGACCGTATCACTGGTACTTTTGATTATTTCATTAGAGATACTAAAGGCATGCTTACTGATCCAGTAGAGCTTCCTGCAGTTCTTGGTACTAGCCCTCCAAAACAAAATGCCGCTGATCTACAAACCAAAGGATTTGAACTTTCTGTGGGTTATAGAGATCAATTTGGTAGCACAGCCAATCCTGTAACCTTTGGTATCAAAGCAATCCTTTCTGATTCAAGATCTCATATCACGAGCTTCCAAAACGAAAATCAACTCTTATCTAACTACAGAGTAGGTCAAGAGATTGGCGAGATTTGGGGATTGGTAAATGATGGCATTATGGAAAATGAAGATGACATTGCAAGCCTAGACCAATCTGCAATCGTTCCTTGGGGAGCTATAGATGTGGTGCCAGGTTGGCCTAAATACCAAGATCTTAATGGAGATGGTAAAATCGTACAAGGTCAAACTGCTGAAGAACCACAGGATCTTGCTATTATCGGAAATACGACTGCTAGATATCGTTACGGATTTAATCTTGACATGAGTCATCGTGGATTTGATCTTTCTATATTCCTTCAAGGGGTAGGCAAGAGAGATTATTACCCAAGACATTACCTGTATTGGGGCCCATATCAGCAACCATATGCTAATATCTACCCTTGGAACTTAGATTACTATAGAGGCCAAGCGGATAGTCAAGATTTGATCGCTCAACACTCTGATTCTTACATCGAAGCAGGACTGGCTGAGCAGAATCTGGAATCAGAATTCCCAGTTCTTCAAGCATGGCTTGCGGATGCTAACTATGGTTCAGGTCTAGCTATTCCACAAACAAGATACCTTCAAAATGCAGCGTATTTGAGAATCAAGAATATCACCTTGGGTTACAGCTTCCCTGCAGCTGTATTACAAAAAATGAAAGTCAGTAGAATCAGGCTATTTGTCTCTGGAGAGAACATCTTTGAATTTTCTCCTATCAAGCAATATATAGATCCTGAAGCTATCAATACTGGCAGTGGATGGGCTTACCCATTCCAGAGAAAATTCTCTTTCGGAGTTAATATCGATTTGTAATTAAGAAATGAATAAGATCATGAAAAAATATATCGTCTTAATAGCTGCAGTGATGGCATTGTCTTCCTGCAACGATGAATTTCTGGATAGGTATCCACAAACTTCAGTGGCACCTGAAGAGTTTTTCAAGTCTGAAGAAGACCTTGAACTCTATGTAAACGGCCTACTTACCATGGCTGGGCCTGGAAGCTACCAAGCTGGTCAAAGCAGTGACAATATGGCTACAACTGGAGCCGTAGAAATCAAGAATATAGTAACAGGCACTCCAAGCTCTCAAACACTTACTGGTGGATGGAACTGGGGCACTTTGAGAAATATCAATTATTTCCTGGACAATTATGAGAGAGCCGTAGCTTCAGAAGAAGCTATTGCGCATTATGTTGGCTTGGCTAGATATTACAGAGCTGTTTTCTACTTCGGAATGGTCAAAAGATATTCTGATGTTCCTTGGTATGAACATACGTTAGATCCTAGTGATGATGAGCAGCTATACAAGACTCAGGATTCTAGAGAAAGAGTAATGACTAACGTGATGGAAGATTTGAAGTTTGCAGTAAACAACGTACGTGAATCCGTACCTTCTGGTACTCCAGGATTATCCGCAATCAAAGCATTCTATACTCGTCTGACTCTGTACGAGGGAACCTACAGAAAGTACCATTCAGAACTAGGGCTAGAAGGTTCTGCTTCGGATTTCTTACAAAAGGCTCGTGATATGGCATCAGACATCATGGAATCAGGTAAATATTCTGTTTATTCTACTGGCCATCCTGAATCAGACTATGCAACTCTTTTCAGTAGTCAGGATCTAATGGGCAACTCTGAAGTAATTCTGGTTAATGCATATGACGCTACTAAAGATAGAAGTGGTGATGTAAACACTGGAGTGTTTGGAGATTATGAGCAGTCTCCTTCTAGAGACTTGGTTATGAGCTATTTAATGAAGGATGGTTCTTATTATTCTTCAGTTCCTAATCACATGCAACTCGGTTTTGTAGATGAATTTCAAGACAGAGATCCTAGATTGATGCAGACTGTAGCCTATCCTGGATGGGTTCGAGCACCAAATTCCGTCCCTTATATTCAGGGTCTGAATAAGAACTTTACTGGTTATCACCAGATCAAAGGATATCAGAACACTACGGATAATATAGAGATTTCAAGTGCTGATTTCCCTGCCTATCGATATGCAGAGGTTCTATTGTCGTATGCAGAAGCTAAAGTTGAATTGAATGAGTTGACACAGGCAGATCTAGATATGTCAGTAAATCTACTGAGAGAAAGAGCAGGTATGCCAGCATTGAATATGGTAGAAGCTAATATGTCTCCAGATCCATTTCTTGTGGCGAAATATCCAAACCTAAGCGGTTCTAATCTAGGAGTTACCTTAGAGATCAGAAGAGAAAGAAGAGTTGAATTTGCAGTGGAAGGCTATCGATACGATGATATGATGAGATGGCATGCAGGCAAATTATTCGAAAATATTCCTCAGGGAATGTACTTTGCAGGTCTTGGTAAATACGATCTAACTGGCGACGGCGTAGAAGATATTATCTTGGTCAGCAAGGACACCACCATTCCAGTAGGAGATGAAAAGGAGAAAAACAGCCTTGGCGTAGATTTGCTTTATTACAAAGCAGGTACTATCGATGAGAATGTAGATGTATTCTTGGAAAATGGTGAAGATGGTGGAATGATGGTAACTGAGACAAAAGCACGGACTTTTGAGGAGCCTAAATACTACTATCGTCCAGTGCCTGTCCAGCAGGTGACATTGAATCCTAATTTGAAGCAGATCTTCGGCTGGAATTAATATAGAATTTTGAACTTGCACGGTGGCTTGACTCTAAAGGTCAGGCCATTTTCATATAGTGACTTACAGTATATAATTAGAAAAAGAATGAAAAGAATACTAATGGCCGTTGCCATGGCGCTACTTGTCTCTCAAGGATACGCTCAGAAAAATGCCAAAAAGGTACTATTTGTAATACTTGACGGAATACCTGCCGATGTCCTTGACAGCGTAGCTACTCCAAATATTGATAAAATCTCTGCTGTAGGCGGATATACGAAAGCTAGTATGGGCGGTGAAGTTGGAGGATATTCTCAAACTCCCACCATTTCTGCTGTAGGTTACAATTCTCTATTGACTGGCGTTTGGGCAAATAAGCATAACGTCTGGGGAAACAGCATCAAAAAGCCGAATTACAACTACTGGACAATTTTCCGGATGCTGAAGGAGTCAGATCCAAGCAAGAAAACAGCGATCTTTTCTACCTGGTTAGACAATAGAACCAAACTAGTAGGAGCAAATCTACCTGAAACCGGCCCCTTCATTTTTGACTATTACTTTGATGGAATGGAGTTGGATAGCTTGAATTTCCCACATGGAGATGACAGAACGTTCATTTATAAAATCGATGAAGCTGTATCCAAAGAAGCTGCTAGCTACATACAAACGGAAGCTCCTGATATGTCATGGATGTATTTGGAATATTCTGATGATATGGGGCACAGCTTCGGCAATAGTCCTCAAATGATCGACGGCGTAGAGAAAGCCGATGTGCAAATCGGGCGCGTATGGGAAGCTATTCAGCATAGAGAAAAAGCTTTCGGAGAAGATTGGTTGATCGTAATCACCACCGATCATGGTAGATCTGCAGATGGCTTTGGTCACGGTGGTCAAACCCAGAGAGAGCGTACTATCTGGATAGTAACTAATTCTAAAAACACTAATGCTCATTTTGAGGAAACGCCGCAAATGGTGGACATCCTACCTTCTATTGCTAATCACATGGGATTGTCTATTCCTAAAAAGATTGCGATGGAATTAGATGGATCACCATTCATCGGCCCAGTAGCGGCATCAAGCCTTAAAGCTGAACTGACTAATGGTGAAATTAAAATGAACTGGAAATCTCTTGCCAAAGGTCAAAAAGGTAAAGTTTGGGTTTCTACCACCAACAATTTCAAAACTGGTGGTCTGGACAACTACTGGCTCGTAGGCGATGTAAACTTAGACGATGAACAGAAGACATTCTCCCTCAACGGAACTCAATCAGAGATCTTCAAGGTAGTCCTTGAAACTCCGGCTGGATACCTGAATTACTGGGTAGTAAAGTAAGCTGAGCTATTCGTTTAGCAGCTACAAAAAGGGGCTAAATTAGCGTATCAAGCTAGTTTAGCCCCTTTTCATTTTTCCAGCAAATCAAATAACCTAAGTCGAGTCCTAATCCAAAAGCACTTTTTCCTTCTTAGGATATTTGACCTCATACTGCAGTGGAATAACCTGCTGCCCACCGGCAGGGATGGTCAATTGCCAAGTAACTTTTCCAGTCTGTGGATCAAGGCTTCCTCCAGACAATTCTAGGGATTCTACGCTAATCTCCGAATTCACCGACACTGGAATTTGATCCAACAGACTGATCGTAATCGCTTGAGACTTATTATTTCTCACGGTGATTTCATAGCCACGAGTTTCCGTGATATTATTACCGATACTTCGCTTTTTGGAAAACTCTCCTTTTTTCTCCCTCTGAATCACTATGCTTTTATCTCTGCCCATAGATATCTCTAAGGTGTCCTGTAGCGCTGCAGCATCCAAGATGGATTTGCCTACAAAACCATCCTCAAAGTACAAGTTGCTCTCCCCTTGCAACAAGCTATACTGACTCCAATCAGTGACCTGAGCAATTAGGAATGCATCATTATCGAGTTTGGGTACTGCTGAATACTGGTAGATCGCCGGGATATCGTAGCCCTTCAGATCTACAAGAGTTTTTTCTCCATTTGATTTAATGGAATATGGCTCGGCAACTTCGATTTCTACGGTCGTTTGGTTTTCGACTACTGTAGTAGCGATAGAATTCGCTACTTCCAATTCCATAGTAGGTGAAGACATTCTTCGTTCTCTGTTGGATATATCGATCCCAGCAACTTTACCCTGTAAAGCATATCCTACCTCCACCACTTCATTCAGTGCTTGGGTATCTGGATTCAATCGAACATTCAGCACTGGGGAGTTGATGAATACTTCCTTTGGAGCATAACCAATAAAGGAGGCAATCAATGAAGAGGAATTTGGTGGGAGTGTCAGCGAGTATTTCCCTTCAAAATCTGTAGCAGTCCCTATCGTGGTTCCCTTCACCAAAATGCTAGTTCCTGGAAGAGCTTCACCTGTCCCTGCATCTAATACTCTTCCAGAAACAGTAGTGAAGCTCTGAGCTTTTGGAGTGTAGGAGGTCAATCGTGCATAATTCAGCTCCCACTTGTCCAATTCTGGGATTTGACCGCTTTGATTTGGATTACCGTTGGAAAATCGAAGCTTCACATTTTTCCAATTCACTCCAGTATTCTGATAAACTTCCGCCTTGTAATTCAAGGAAAGCGGAGAACTCACATTTTTTACTCGCACGTCATATTTGGGATACCAACCGGCATTTGCAACCAAGTAATTCAGTTCAAAGCTGGCTGGTCCAGCAGTCTCCGTTTTTACTCTTATTCGGATTTCAGAAGTGGATTTGTTACCAGATTCCCGCATGGCATTGATCTGATTTCTAAGTTTAGCGATCTCCTGTCTTTCATTTTTCACATTTTCCGAGATCTCCAATTCCTCATTTTTGATTTTCATCAGTTCAGAATCATAAAATTCTATCGCTTGCTTGAGCTCCGCTACCGTAGGACCTGCTGCTGCCCCGCCAAGTTTTTTATTGGCATTGAGCAGCTCATTTTTCTCCTTCAAAACTTCCATTCGCTGATTTTCTCGATTCTGATTAGTTTGGATCGTTTCGATTTGAGTTTCTAGAGCCTTTACTTTTTCGCTCACTTCCACTTCAGTCAGATAGTCCATCCTCCTATTCACAGCCTGAATCGTGAAATTCCCCAAGCCTTTCACCTGTATGCTTTTCTCATCTATGTATGGCGAAAGCCCCTTGATCAACACAAGAGACTCCCCTGCCGCAAGTTGGCCTTGGGCAGTTTCGAAAACCTGCGCACCAGAGAGGAAAACGGTTACTTCTTTGATTCCAGACTTAAAGGGGGTTTCTTTTATTTCTTGAGAAAAGGCTACAAGGCTAAGTAGAAATAGGATTAAAGTAAAAGATGGTTTTTCCATAGCTGAGTTGTTAAACAATTTATGATTTGATTTTTTTACGCTTTATGAAACACAGTGTTACCAAATTAGCTGTTAAGAAATCCAAAGAGCATGGATTCCCAAAAAATATTTTCCCCTAGTCCAACAGGGTTTGTTAACTTTTTGCACTTAAATCATCTAGTAACTTCCCCATTTTCCGCACGATTACTCAAACTATTATCATTGCCATCATCGAGGGCTTGACCGAATTTTTACCTGTATCATCTACGGGACACATGATTTTGGCTTCTGCCGCCATGAATATCCACGAGGATGAATTTGTCAAAACCTCCGAGATTTTCATACAGCTAGGAGCAATTCTCGGCATTGCGCTGATCTATCTCAAGCGATTTCTGCAATGAATCACTATTTGCCTAAAGTTGTTTGCAGCATTTGTTCCCCGCAGGTGCAACCCGTGGATATGCAAAATGATGATGGGATACGGCAACACTGAAGATGTTGAACTCATATCTTAGGAATTCCAAAAAATATATATAAACGTAGATACAATCTACGCTTAGTGGGGATACCATTTCCCCCCCCTGAGAAACATTACATCCTATAAATGGAATGAAAATCCCGATTAAATTTAATTAATCGGGATTTTTAATTGTTAGGCAGTTTGTCCGGCATGCTTGCCTTCCCGAAATTCTTCTACCATTTTCTTATTAAATGCAGGAAGGTCTTTGGGACTCCTAGAGGTAACTAACCCACGATCAACAACAACTTCTTCATCTATCCAGTGTGCACCGGAATTTTCAAGGTCTTTTCTTATTGATTCAAATGAAGTCAAGGTGCGACCATTAGTCACCTCTGCCTGTATTAGCATCTGAGGTCCATGGCATATTGCTGCTACTGGCTTATGATCATCAAAAAAACTTTTGACGAAATTTACCGAGGTCATGTCCCGTCTCAATAGGTCAGGATTGATCACACCACCAGGTATCATCAACGAATCAAAATCTTTCGAACTTACCTGATCTACCCTAGCATCTACCTTGATCTCATCACTCCAGTTTCCATTTTTCCAGCCTTTTATATGATCATTTTCAGGAGAAATAATAAACACTTCCGCGCCTTCACGTTCTAGCGCTCGTTTTGGTTCTACAAGTTCTGATTCCTCGAACCCATTGGTGGCAAGGATTGCTATTCTTGCATCTTTTAATAAACTCATGATAATTGTGGTTAAGTTGGTAATTACTTCCTCTTATTAAGAGAAAGTAGCTTCTGTATGGAAGCGATAAAAGAATTACCAATACTATTCCAAAAAGAATATCCCTCCTTATCAGATATTAGGCAGCATTCGAATATTTCTGACCTAGTAATAACTCCTCAATTTGAGAAGTCAAATCACAAAATCGGGAGGAGTTGCACCCATGGCTATTCAAGGTTTGTCCCCATTTGGGATCATTTATCCGGCATTAATTGGATCATGAAACGCATGACCACGGAGTGGGTCATGAGTTTTAACGTTTGTCCTTATACATGACCACAATGTTGTGAGAAAACCTTTAACTATTTAAGAGCGCGTATTCTCATCACCAATCTGGTATTCACATAAGTAATTATTTCACCTCGGTGACTATCTTGCGTATTATTACAACTCAAATCAATGAAGAGAAGCCTTTTAGTAATCACCATTCTTTTTCTAAGTATAAAAACTTTTGCCCAAGGCGATGGTCCAAAATCCCACAATTTTGCACCTACAGGGATATGGGGAATTAATCCTAAATACCTTCATCTGACCCAAAACTTGGTACCATCAGGAACAATTTTGGTCGACGGAGCTGAGTTCACAATTGACGTAGCCCCCATTACCTTATTTCACACATTTGGGATCAAGGGCCGCTATGCCCGAGTTTATGCAATGATTAATCCAGGATCAGCCACTGGTAACGTTGAAGCTAGCCCTGGAGTAACTTCAATAAATGCGAATGGCTTTGCAGATGGCTTTGTCGCGATGGAACTGGGCTTGATTAATTCTCCAGCTTTGACGATTCAGGAGTTTTCAAAACATACACCTACCTTCACCATGACTGGAAATCTTAGGTTATGGTATTCGGGTACCTACGATAGTGAAAAACTGTTGAACCTAGGTACAAATAGGTGGATTATCGAAGTGGGTACACCTATGAATATCCCCTTATCCACCACGCCTGGAAAAGCTACTTGGTTGGAAACTTATCCATACATGCAGTTTTATACTGACAATAATGACCCTGCTAGAAGTGCTCGAGCAGAGGTAACAGCGCAGAAGGCAATGTTTAGAATTGAAAACCACTTAACGCATAATTTCACTCCTAAGCTATGGGCAAGCTTTGACTTCTCCTATCAATATGGAGGTAGAACAGTGGTGGATGGTGTAGACGATGATAACTTAATCAATATTCTCGGTGGAGGGGCCACAGTTGGTTACCAGGTTTTGCCTTATCTAAGTGCCTATGTAGGCTATGGAACTGTATTCGCTGGCGACAATGACGCAAATGTGGATATGTTTAGATTCAGTGTGGCATTCACTTATGCCAATATGAAAAAGTAGATTGATCTTTATTAATACATACTGATTCCCCCATTCAGATCTTAAATAGAAAAACCTGTCCGACGACAGGTTTTTCTATTTCATTAAGGCTATTCAAGGCAATTGACTGCTACAGCCTGAAATCCAAATAGTTTTTGCTCAGCCATTTTTCCTCCAAAGAGATTTTGGCCCAATCTCCTTTGATGGTAGAAATAAAAATCTCCTCAGATTTCATCAATTTATCCACTATTGAATATTGTGTGCCTGGCCCAGATCTCACATGCAGTACATTTGCATTGACGGTGGCTCTTTGCACATCTGTAGTGTACTTTCCATAAACCCAGTGTGACTGGCTTTTGGAGATTTTCAGCCAGCCATTTGACTCCTCATATATCCTTAGAATTGCACCCAATTGAACCGAGTCTCTATCTGTGGCTTTGGAAGCAGAACTAGTTGGGCTTATCCGTACATTCAAAGAATTTGCTGTGACGGCTACATATTTATCGAGTCCTGGAGGCAAGTGCGGAATGGGAGCACTTTGAAGTGCTTGCTCTACCAACGGAAGGAAATTGGTCATACAGTCCTCTACTTTATTTCCACCAAAGAAATTAGTGCCTGGACAGGATTTATTTCCACCTGTTCCATTATTTCTTTTTCCTGTGCTCAATTCAAACCAGTGATGGTAAATGATGCTAAAGGTATTCACCGGAAGTCGGAATTTATCGCATAAGGCAGCCGTCATTTGTATGATAGCGAGCCGGTGCTCATTGGTCATGGTATCTTCATTCGCATCAAAATTGCCAAGATGCTCAATACAAATGGAATCTCGATTGGCGCCGAAAATACAGGCTGGTGGTAATTCTAAGTTTCTCCCTGTCACAATTGTACCATCAGGAAAGCTGGTAAAATGCTGCCCAATATCAGACCAACCATTATTCCGAACATGGTGGTTTTTCATAGCTCGCTGCCTCTCGAAGTGATTGGTTCCATTGAAATGTGTGTAATCGGGACTCCAAGTATGATGCTGTTGAACAGTAAGAATGGTCCTAGCGATACGCTGAGATTGAATCCATGAGCTAAATTCAGCTATACTCATTTTGGTGAATCCATATTTTGATTCCATAAGAATTAGGTTTAAAAGTTGAAAAATTATTCGAAAGAATAAGTTAAACAAAAATCATTATCCCTTGATTATGAACACGATCTATTTTTTTTACCGGCATAGGATGCCATTATTATTGATTTATATTTACTCAGACTCATTTTTTTTAAAAAGCCTGCTGCTGAAATCATCCTATTTGGAACTGCACCAGCCACAGTTCTGATTTACATGGTGCTCTCCGTGCATAAGGATAAATAATAGGCGCTCTTCGAGCCTGACAGGTAAAAAAAAATCATCAAAAAAGCCCCATTGAATCAAATCAATGGGGCTTTCACTATATACTCTTGGTATTAATTTCCTTTTTCTCCGATAGAGATCATTGCACATCTGAAGCCAATGTGGTTGGTAGCAGAATCCTGTTGCATAAATCTTCTTGTACCCGGAGCTAACCAATAGGCTACATCTCTCCAAGAACCTCCTTTGTAAACTCTCAGCTCATCTGTAAGCATGGAAGTTTGGTAAGTATCTTCTTCATCACCTACACCAGAATTTCTTACTGGGTTAAGGTCATCCATATCTTGAAAGGATAGAGGACGATAAATATCTTGTACCCACTCATTCATGTTTCCAGCCATATTGTAAAGACCAAAATCATTTGGTGCAAAGTCGTAAACATTGGCAGGGATGATGTCTCCATCATTTGATTGACTTCCGGCGATTCCACCATAATCACCTCTACCTCTTTTGAAGTTGGCAAGGAAATCACCTTGCTTACCTTTTCTTTTGACATTATAAGGATTTCTTACCCCTCTTCCATCCCAAGGATAGATACGGCCAAATTCCTGATTCTCGTCTAGGTATTGAGTACCAATCATCGCTTTAGCAGCATATTCCCATTCTGCCTCTGTTGGCAATCTGTAATCAGCTAGCGCAACTCCTCGTTCTACTAATTGACTTTTGGTAAAAGTAGAATCGATACCTCTGTCTTTTCTAATGATTTCCTGTACGTATTCTGTTCTCCATTTAGAGTAACCAGACGCTTGAACCCATGATACTCCAGCTACAGGGTAAAAGTTGAAGCCTGGAAATCTGAAATAATAGGATTGGTACATGTCATTGAATGTCATCTCACCACCAGCCCAAACATTATCAGAAGGCTCAAGTTTAAGAAGAGAATCGGCACTCACTTTTTTCTTCATATCGAAAAGATACTCTCGATAATCGTTATTCGTTACTTCCGTTTCATCCAGATAGAAGTTTGCAAGCGTAACTGTTCTTTCCTGATTATCTCGGAAAGCCATCACATCTTCCTCCTGAGTACCTAGCACTGCTCTGCCACCTTGGATGAATTTTAAATTTGGTCCTGGAATTTGCTCCGCATTTTTGGCTACAAAAAATTGTGTAGAATCATTTTCATCAAAATTGAATTCTGCTCCAGTAGTCGCACTTTTTTTGCCAGGCTTATGAGCAGTTCTTCTGCCGTAGGAGCTATTTTTATTACAAGAGGTTAAAATAGAGCTTCCAACTATTGCCAAAGCTGCTACCCACATTCCCCATGATTTGTTACTCAGACGCATATTTCTAATTGTTTTAGGTCTTTTTCAGTGTGCTAATATAATTGCAAAGTCAAGCACTTCCAATGATTTGCGATGAAGTCCCTACATTCCTTTTGGCAAAAACCCGCCAAAACCTCAGAAAATCAACAAAATCGATAGGCAAATCTGCAATTTTTGTGCCACTAAATAAATTCAAAATTAGGCATCATTCATTTCCTTGAGCTTAATCTGCGCCTTGGAAATAGTCGATACATTCGATAATGTAAGAATCAAACGATTTTTGTACTCCTTTATTTTGCAAAGTTTGCTATTCATCTGCGCAAATCTCATGATTTTTTGGAAAATATCTGAGGAATAGTAATCATCCCGTGTAGATGGCAGCAAATGACATTTCATAAGATTGCCTTTCAATACAAGTTTTTCTATCCCAAGCTTCTCAGCTTTCCAACGCAAACGAACAGTTTCCATCAGGTCTTCCACAGAATCAGGCAATGGCCCAAATCTATCAATCAGCATAGTGGAAAACTTGCCCAGTTCCTCCTCATTTTTGATCGCATCAAGTTTGGAATAAAGCCCCAATCTCTCAGAGATATTCCCAACATAATCCTCTGGAATCAATAATTCCAAATCTGTTTCAATCGTACAATCCTGAACGAGCACTTTGACTTTCTCTGCCAAATCTGTTTCAAACAGGGCAGCAAATTCATTTTCCTTCAATTCCTGAACAGCCTCATCGAGGATCTTATGATACATCTCGAAACCCAGATCAGTGATAAAGCCACTTTGCTCCGCTCCCAACAAGTTCCCAGCACCTCGAATGTCGAGATCTTTCATGGCCACTTTGAAGCCATCACCCAGATCTGAGAATTCCTCCAGCGTCTGCATGCGCTTCCTAGCTTCTGCAGTCAATCCAGACATAGGCTGAGTAAGCAAGTAGCAAAAGGCTTTCTTATTACTTCTACCTACACGTCCACGCATCTGATGCAAATCACTCATACCAAACATATGCGCCCGATTGATCATAATCGTATTTGCATTCGGAATATCCAGTCCTGACTCGATGATATTGGTAGATACCAGCACATCGTATTCGTGATGAATAAAATCCACCATGATTTTTTCCAGCTTTTTCCCATCCATCTGACCATGCGCACCGGCCACCCGAGCATCGGGAACGAGTTTCATAATCAAATTGGCGATCGAGTCAATCTCGCCTACACGGTTGTGGACAAAGAAAACCTGCCCCCCTCTTCTCAGTTCGTATGACACAGCATCTCGAATCACTTCCTCCTGGAAAGTCTGAACTTCGGTCGTAACTGGCTGTCGATTAGGTGGAGGAGTAGCAATGATAGACAAGTCCCTTGCTCCCATTAGGGAAAAGTGCAAAGTTCTAGGAATTGGTGTGGCAGTTAAAGTCAGCACATCCACGTTGACACGAAGGTTCTTTAGCTGATCCTTTACTTTCACGCCAAACTTCTGCTCCTCATCAATCACCAACAATCCCAAATCCTTGAAGACAATATCCTTATTGACAATCTTATGGGTACCTACGAGAATATCAATCTCCCCGGTTTTCACCTGAGCGATGATTTCTTTGATTTCTTTTGCAGTGCGAAAGCGATTGATGTATTCTATTTTCACAGGAAAATTACCCAAGCGCTCATTGAAAGTCTGGAAATGCTGCATGGCAAGAATTGTAGTCGGTACCAGAACAGCAACCTGCTTTCGATCATTTACTGCTTTGAAGGCAGCACGAATGGCTACTTCGGTTTTCCCAAAGCCCACATCCCCACAAACCAAGCGATCCATTGGATAGGACTTCTCCATATCGGTTTTCACATCCTGCGTCGCAATAGCCTGATCAGGAGTATCCTCATAGATAAAGGAAGATTCTAGCTCAATCTGTAGCACCGAATCTGCGTTAAACGCGAAACCTGGCGCAGCTCTACGCTTAGCATAGAGCGCGATTAAGTCCTTGGCAATATCTTTTACCTGCTTCTTCGCTCTGGATTTTTTGTTTTCCCAGTCTGGCGAACCCAGCTTCGACATGGACGGAGCTGCTCCTTCCTGTCCAGAGAATTTTGAGATTTTGTGTAAGGAGTGAATATTCACATAGAGTAAATCGTCATCTCTAAACACTAAGCGGACAGCTTCCTGCATTTTGCCGGCCACATCCACTTTTTCCAAACCTGCAAAACGGCCAACGCCATAATCTACATGGACGATGTAATCACCGGGATGAAGTGCTTTCAACTCCTTTATAGTAAGGGCTTTGGATTTGCTCGCCTTATCACGGGTCTTATATCGATGAAATCGCTCAAAAAGCTGATGATCTGTGAAGCATGCAATCTTAGACTGTCTGTCTTCAAAACCTTCCCGCAGGCCGAGTAACATACTTTGCACCTGCAATGTCGGATCCAATTCCTTGAAAATACCTAGCAGTCTATCTATTTGCTTAGCATTTTCGGCTGTTAGTATATTGACGTATCCTTTCTTTTCATTCTCTGCCAGCTGCGTGACGAGCAAGTCAAAATTCTTATTGAAAGAAGCCTGAGGCTGAGATTCCCAAGTGCTTTGCTTGGCATTTTTGAGATAAAACTGCTTGCCAAATTCTACCCTGGAGAAATTCGTTGAGCTAGTGGCAAAATCAGAACCCTTGTCAAATAAATCACTAGGGCCGAGCACAGTTTTAGTATTGTTGGTCTGATCAATGATTTTATCAAAAGCCAGAGAAGCCTTGTGAAAACATTCGTCCATCACATCCAGCGTCAACTGATAGTCTTTGATCCATAAGACCGTCTCCTCAGGTAAAAAGCCCAAAAATGACTGACGAACTTCTTGAAGAAGCTTAGTTTGTACATTGGGTATCAAAGAAATCTGATTCACGCTAGCAATAGAAAGCTGCGATTCTGGATCAAAAGTCCGTATGCTTTCAATCTCTTTACCGAAAAGCTCCAAGCGATATGGATGCTCATTAGAAAATGAGAATACATCCAGAATTCCACCTCGAATGGCAAATTGCCCTGGTTCGTACACAAACTCCGTACGCTCAAAATCGTAGCTCGCCAGGATTTCTGACACGAACTCCATATCTACCTGCTCACCTACTTTGGCTATAAACGTATTTTCTGAAAGTGAGCGTTTGTTGATCACTCGCTCATACAAAGCCTCTGGATAGGTAATGATAATGCGTGATTTTCCTTTTTCCTCTAGGACAAGGTTGAGGATCTCAGAGCGCATGAGGACATTTGCATTGTCCACTTCCTCATACTGATATGCCCGCTTGAAACTGGAAGGAAAGATCATGTGCTCCTCAGTATTCAGCAAATTCTGAAGATCAGAATTGAGGTATGCTGCTTCCTCTTTGTCCTGCGCTACAATCAGGTGAATCCCGCCTTTTGTCTGGTAAAGTGCCGCAAATAGCACCATATCCAAACTTCCGGACAAACCCCTTATTTGCAGGCTAAGCTTCTCGCCACTTGAAATCTCATGTGCGATCGTTTGAAAAATAGGGTCTGATTGGTAAATGGAAAGAAAGTCCTGACGATCCAATAGCTTGTGATTTTAATAGAAGTTTGGTGGGTCAAAGTTAGTGCTTTATGAATTCTGATCTTTGATATCATGCAGCTTTTCCCTGCTAATAAACATTTGGAAGCTGTAAGAGTTCAGAATGAATGTCTTGCTTCAGAAAAGACAGTCAGTCAATTGTACAAATCCCTACTTTCTCGAGTGCTATCTATCGGAAAAAAACGCTTGTAATCACCTTCTGGGGGAATATCTTGATAGGTATAATAGCTTTTGGTTACAAGATTCGTTTTATAAACAGTGAAGACTTCATTATAGTTAAAACGCTTTCTTGAGCAAAAATCATCAGTAAGCAAAATGTATAAATCAATCTCGTCTGAATTAATTGAATCCCATTCTTCAAAGCTCATTTCCGATGAAAATTTAGCGCCATAATCCAACAGTTCAGAGAATGTGATTTTCAAAAGGTCAGGAGGATTCAAATCTAGATCTACATTAAAGAGATGAACTGATGCCAAAGAATCCTTGCCCTTGTAAGTATTAAATGGGGGAACACAGCACACTTTGTTCGAAGCGATAGAAAAGTACTGCCCAGAGATTGTTCTAGGATTTTCCCACTTTTGGCAGTCGTCGATGATAACGTAAATCTTCTCTTTCTCTACAGTGGAAAATGAGGCTGAAATAAGCAAGAAAATCACTGTACATATTGCTAAACTATTTGACATCTAATTAACTTACTTTTACCCCCCCTAGATCATCACTAGAAATGGGAAAAGGGTACATAATAAATGGCAGACTAATTAATTCTACTATTGTAATATGCTGTTTTCACTGAATAAGCCGAAAGTTATTCACAACTTTTAAGCTAAAAGTTTCCTCTCCGATTTTCTTCATCCCTGGATCATCTATCACTTCCCTTCATACACAAACATTTCCTTATCTTTGCCCCCTGATCACAAAAACCAAAACATGCTCTCAATTTACTGGCGAGCGTATTGACATAGAAAACCATGAGTAAAGAAGTTCGCGTAAGATTCGCTCCATCACCTACAGGCCCATTGCATATCGGCGGGGTGAGAACCGCACTATATAATTACCTTTTTGCCCGGAAAATGGGCGGCAAGTTTCTACTAAGAATAGAGGACACTGACCAAAACCGTTTTGTGCCTGGAGCAGAGGAATATATTAAGGAATCTTTGGCCTGGCTGGGAATATCTCCAGACGAAAGCCCATGGAATCCAGGTGACACCGGCCCTTACCGACAATCTGAACGCAAGCAATCTTACATGCAGTACGCTCTTGACTTAGTAGAAGCTGGACATGCCTATTACGCGTTTGATACTTCTGAAGAATTGGAAGCTATGCGGGAACGCTTGGAAGCTGCGCGAGTAGTGCAGCCGCAGTACAACAGCATCAGCAGAACCCAGATGAAAAACTCTCTGACACTTCCAGAAGCAGAAGTGAAGGAAAGATTGGCCTCTGGCGATCCTTATGTGATTCGAGTGAAAATCCCGCGCAAAGAGGAAGTTCGTCTAAATGACATGATTCGTGGTTGGGTGATGGTTCAGTCCGCTACTTTGGATGATAAGGTGCTGATGAAATCTGACGGCATGCCTACTTATCATCTGGCAAATATTGTGGATGATCATCAGATGAGAATCACTCATGTCATCCGAGGCGAAGAGTGGCTTCCTTCTGCTCCATTACACGTTTTGCTATACAAGTTTTTTGGTTGGGAAGACAGCATGCCTCAGTTTGCGCACTTGCCTTTGCTATTGAAACCTGATGGCAATGGAAAACTTTCCAAGCGTGACGGAGACAAATTAGGCTTTCCTGTTTTTCCTATCAACTGGGAAAACAAAGTGACCGGTGAAACTGCGGCAGGTTTCCGTGAGCAAGGATATTTTTCAGATGCATTCTTGAATTTCTTAGCTTTCCTAGGCTGGAATCCTGGGGATGAGCGAGAAATCTTCACTTTGGATGAACTGATCGACGCCTTCTCGGTAGAAAGAATTGGCAAGTCAGGAACCAAGTTTGACATTGCAAAAGCCAAATGGTTCAACGAGCAATATTTGAGAGCAAAGTCAAATGCAGAATTGGCGCCTTATGTGATTGCTGATGCTGCTGCTGAAGGTATCACCATACTTCCTGAAACTGCAGAGGCGATCGTATCCTTGACAAAGGATCGTGTAACCTTCCCTGCCGAACTATGGAAAGGAAGTAAATTTATGGTCGAAGCTCCTAGCACCTTTGATGAGGCTATAGCAGGCAAAAGATGGAACGCCGATGCAGTCACTGTATTGACCGCTTATGCCGAAACCTTGGAAGGGTATACTGGCGAATTTGATGCCGAAAAGGCAAAAGCTATGCTGGGAGAAACTGCTGAAGCTAAAGAAATCAAATTAGGAAAAGTGATGCAGGCTGTGCGACTTGCCGTAACTGGAGTTGGTGCAGGACCGGATTTGATGGAGATTTTTGCTATTTTGGGGACAGAGGAAGTGGCCAAGCGAATCAGATTTGCGTTAGCTACTTTAGAAGTAATCGGCTAAAAATATAAGCTATGACAAAGAAGAAAAAGAAAAACGAAGACCCTAAGGTTCATGAAGACTTGAATGGCTTCAAAATGGACATTAATTCCTTTGGTGAGATATCCTCTTCCTTTTCTATTGATAAAATCAACGAGTTTCTCAATAAGAATGTAGAAGACAAGAAGCTAAAGGATAGAGATGATTTGAAATCAGACGAAAAGGAGAAGAAGTCTTAAAAAAAGGTATAGAGCCCTCGTGAAAGCATCTAGATAATTATCGAAAAGCATTCGCGAGGGTTTATTGCTCCATCGCACCTCGCATCCCAATAATTATCGGGATGTAATAGTGAGGTCATATATAGGATTTGCAATCCGTAAAAAACTTCATCCTTCAGCATCTCTCTGAAACCAAATTATAAGAGATGATTTTTCAGACCTCCGGATTCTAGATCTTACTAGTATCCTCTAGTTCTAGTAGCAATACCCAATTCGGATTTTTTGATTACAAATCCTTCGGTAGTCATTCGAAGTTGCAAACTTCGAATAGCCAAATTATCGGAATTCAAAATGCCAAAACTGTTTGATCTGCATGAAATTGTATTTCAATTTCAAAAAACCTAGTATTATCAGTAATTTTATTTATTTTAAGGATCTATTTTATTTTGACTCAATTATCCTTAAGCTCCTCAGTTCTAATACTCTTCTGACGAGTCTAGCGTAAAAACACAATTTCACACGCTATTACTTTCCCTGCCTATGATTTCTAGGTTTACAAAGAAGCTAAAAGACATTTTTAGAAAGGTATCTCAACATTGTTTGGGTGGAACTTTGATATTGAGCTTGGGCATATTGATTTTTTCTCTTGGAGAGGTGAAGGGGCAGTGTGTGATTACTGAAAACACAGCAGGAGTTCATACATTTATTGTACCTGCAGGAGTTACAGAAATCACAGTCGAAACCTGGGGCGCTGGTGGAAGAGGAGGCTCTAGAACTAATAATGGCGGTAGTGGAGGAGGAGGTGGTGGTGGCTATTCTAGATCAATTATATCCGTTACACCTGGAGAAACCTATAGTTATACTGTGGGGGCTGGAGGTGCTGTCGGATCCATTAATGGAGGTATTTCTAGGTTTTATTTAGGTGCAACTGACCATGTTTTAGCCAATGGAGGCATAGGTACTAACAACAATTCGAACACAGCAGGAACTGGCGCAACTACTTCTGGTGCAATAGGAAACCAGGAAACAAAACCAGGAGGTGCAGGAGCATCCGGTAATACTTCTAGGGGAGGTGGAGGTGGTTCATCTGGAAATTTGGGTGAAAATGGTGTTGCTGGCTCTGGATCTACAGGGGGAAGTCATACCGTAGGAGTTGGAGATGGAGGAAATGGCGGAACTGGTACAAACGACAACGGCGATCCTGGTAATGCTCCGGGAGGAGGTGGCGGAGGTGCGATAAGAGATTGTATAGGATGGGGGTGCAGTGATTTAGAAGGAGGAAATGGCGCTAATGGTCGAGTTCAAATCACCTTTAGACCAACTCCTACTTTTTCTGTTTCGCCAACCGTCAATGTCTGTGAAGATGTGGAAGATGTAGTTTATACCACTCAGTCAGATGCAGCAATAAGCAACTATGACTGGTCCCTGCCAGGGACAGCAGGCATCGACTTTTCCATAGAAGCTGGTGGGATTAGTATCAGTGATCATACCGTTACTGTCCGATGGCTAACACCTGGCCCCAAAGCAGTCACAGTGAATTACACTGTAACTGCTTATGGAGTAAGTTGTGATGGCGAAAGCCCAGCTAGTTCGACTGTCACTGTTGATCCTGTCACAAGAATAGAAACCAACCTTAGTACCACGGCACCTCCAATAGTTTGTGAAGGAGGAAGTTTCCCAGCTCTGTCTGTAACTGCATCTGGAACTGGCACATTGTCCTATCAATGGTATAGTAATACATCTGCCAATACTACTGGCGGTACTACTATAGGCACTGACTCACCTACTTTCACTCCTCCCGCAACAACTACTGGAGATTTATACTACTATGTAGAAGTAACCGGAGATTGTGGGCCAGTTGCTACTTCACTTGTTTCTGGAGTACATACTGTAACCCCTTTGACTACGATTACCACACAACCTATTGGTGATGCCTATTGCCAAAACGAAGCCCCAACAGACCTGGTAGTGGCGGCTACTGGCACAGGAATAATTGATATCGAATGGTTCTCTAACAGCTCAAATTCAACTACTGGAGCTACCTCTGTGGGAACAGGCACTACATTTACCCCTCCTACTACTACTGCAGAAACAACCTACTATTTTGCTGTTGCTGCCAGTGCAACTTGTGGATCCATCACATCAGATATTGTGGAAATAGAGGTGACACCAGAAACTACAATTGATACCCATCCTATAGGTAGTGTTTATTGCCAAAACGAAACTCCTACTGATTTATCGGTGGTGGCAACTGGTACGGGAAGCATTGCCTATGAGTGGTTCTCCAACACCTCCAACTCCACTATTGGAGCCACATCCGTTGGTACGGG
>NZ_QKZT01000005.1 GCF_003254055.1 Algoriphagus chordae | reverse complement strand
AGCTCTATTGTGAACCTTCAGCCAACGGATGAATCTGTTGAGATAGCGGAGATCGCGATCTTCGATATCCGAGGCCGATTAATCCAGAAGTACGAGCCAAGCATCGTGGCAAATGGTAACAGGTACACTCTTAAAGTGGACGACCTAGCTGCTGGAGTCTACTTGGTGACTACCACCACTGAATCAGGAGCTACGCAAATGCATCGTTTGATAGTAGAGTGAAAATTAGTTAATTAGAAATATCAAAAGAGTCCCGGAATGTTCTGGGACTCTTTTTTATTACCAATCTTTTGAGATCCTTTTCAGAACCTCGAAGGTTTTAATTGTATCATCAACCCACAAGTTACCTACCTCCCGAAAGGATGGCCTGCCTCCCGAAGGGATGGTCACCCTGTGCATCACGTAGATATTGGCTTCAAAGGGGCTCATCAAAGGTGTGTTTATTAAACAATTGCCCCAACATCATTAATCATTCGACATTCAGATTAATTTACAGCTACTAGGTGTTTTACGATTTCTCTGTTTTCCGTTTTTTCCGGCAAAGCAGACCGGCATCCACCTGCAAGCAGTCTCTTTTTCCACAGACTTTCTTGCCAGGAGTCAATGGTCATAATTTCTAATTTACCAGGTATTTCATCATTCGTACTTCATGAATCCATATCTGGCTACAATTTAGACGAGCCGCTGGCTCGAGCTATATCCTACCTTAAGCAGGTCATATTCCATATAGCCTAACAAATAGTTATCAATTGGTAGCATTGTTTATATTTAAGGTGCGGTGGGAGGATATCCCGAAAGCTTTCGCGACGAGCTTGCGATTGGCAAGTGCAGAGGGATGGGATTGTATTCGTGTTTAGTACCATGGTCTCCAGAATTTCTATCCATGGCAACTCAAACTCCATAAATCCGGTTTCTGACCATAATGAATTATTACAACTTGGTCATCAGCCTGATACAAGATCTCAACAAAGTTTAAATCTGCCAATTCAAAATGCAGATTTCAACATATAAAATTTCCGATAGAAAATAGTATTTAAAATGAGTACAAAAACTACTCACTTCCCTATCTTTGCAGCGCGAAAGGCTTTAAAAAGTGGGCAAAATTTTAATTTTGGCATCTATTGAAGCCTTTTATTTTAAAATCTGTAAATGAGGTTTAACTGACCTTTTTGGGGATTGAACGACTAAGCTAAGCCCGAAATGGCGGATGATTGGAATTTTTAGGTTTCCAAATATCTTCTTTCCATGGGACTGAAAGGGCGAAGCTGTACGTACTGCACTGGGACAAGAAGCATATTATTCATAAATTAGAATACTTTAAATCATATTTTTTCACAAATACTAATCAAAGTATTCAAAATCAGTAGGCTTGGCAATCGTTAATGTTATTCTTTCAGGCGGAGTTGGGTCTAGGCTTTGGCCTCTTTCAAGGAAATCGCGGCCTAAGCAATACCTGCCAATTTTTAACGGGAATACTCTGTTTCAGCATACGGTGAAGAGAAACACTGGGTTTTGTGATCAAGTTATGGTTGTTGGTAATTGTGAAAATTATGAACTCTCGAGAAATGACCTTTCATCTTCAGGTATCGTCAAATACACTGAGATAATTGAAGCTTGTCCTAGAAACACAGCCGCTGCTATAGCTTTTGCAGCTTTCTCCCTTAAGTCTGATGATATTTTATTTGTAACTCCATCAGATCATTTGATAGAATCTGGCCATGAATATCAGATTGCTGTAAATCGAGCTGCTCAGCTTGCGCAAGAAGGATATATAGTCACTTTCGGTTTGAAGCCGAATAGGGCTGAAACAGGTTATGGTTATATAGAATCAGATGGGGAAGAGGTTAAAGGTTTTTTAGAAAAGCCTAACTTGGCATCAGCTGAAGCATATGTGAAAAGTGGTGATTTCTACTGGAATTCAGGAATGTTTTGCTTTAGAGCAGGAATTTATCTGGAGGAGTTAAGGCGTTTTGAACCAGAAGTATATGAAGCTTCTAAATTTGCTATTGACAAAGCAAAAGATGGTAAGCTAGATTTTGAGCTCTCTATGCGAATTCCTTCAATTTCAGTTGATTATGCTGTAATGGAGAAAACTAAGAGGATCAAAGTTGTTCCTTCCAAATTTGCATGGTCTGATATGGGATCATTTGAGTCTATATATGATCATTTTGTAATGGAAGGATATGCTGTTGATTCAAATGGCAATATGGTTATTGGATCAAGTCTCCATACAGAATTTGTAGGCTTAAGTAACACCATTCTTATTCAGACAGGTGATGCTGTTCTTGTTCTGAATAAAGAAAACGCTCAGGATGTAAAGAAAGTGTTTGAGCAGCTGGAGAGAGAGAAGCCAGGTTTAGTTTGAAATTCAACCTGAAATAGTTTTACATTTTAGAATTGTTACCCATGAATAAAATATAGTGAACATAGACTCAAAAATATACGTTGCCGGCCATAGAGGAATGGTGGGGTCTGCGATATGGAGAGCTCTAGCATCTAAAGGGTTCAGAAATTTAATAGGCAAGACCTCGCAAGAGCTAGATCTAAGAAAGAAAGAGGATGTTGCCAAATTTTTCAAAGAGGAGAGGCCAAATGTTGTAATAGATGCTGCCGCAAGAGTCGGGGGTATTTTAGCTAATAATGATTATCCGTATCAGTTTTTGATGGAGAATATGCAGATTCAAAATAATCTGATTGATTATTCTCTGAAAACAGATGTTCAAAAATTCATTTTTTTAGGATCATCTTGTATCTATCCAAAATTAGCCTTACAGCCATTAAAAGAGGAGTATTTATTGACAGGAGCATTAGAGCCTACTAACGAATGGTATGCTATTGCAAAAATTGCTGGTGTAAAAGCTTGTGAAGCAATAAGGAAACAATATGGTAAGGATTACATTTCCTTAATGCCAACAAATTTGTATGGACCAAACGATAATTTTGATCTAAGAACCTCACATGTGCTTCCTGCGATGATTCGTAAGTTTCACAAAGCGAAATTGGCAGGAGCGACTAGCAGTGAGCCCGTAGAGCTATGGGGGTCTGGATCTCCATTGAGAGAATTTCTGTATGTTGATGATCTAGCTGATGCAGTTGTGTTTGCCTTGGAGAATCAATTTTCAGATAATCTATATAATGTGGGTACAGGTAATGATTTAACAATCAAAGAGTTAGCTATTATGATTCAAAGAATAGTAGGTCATACTGGTGAAATTAAGTGGAATAGTATAAAACCAGATGGTACACCTAGAAAATTAATGGATGTTTCAAAAATGGAAAATGCTGGATGGAAAGCTAAAATAGGCTTAGAAGAAGGGATTAGAAAAACATATGACTGGTTTTTAGCTAACCAACAGAGCTTTAAAGAGGTTAAAATTTAGATTGGTTTATATCAACTGCATCAAGGCATATAACTTTTATAATTTCAATTTTTTTATGAATGTGATAAAAATAATCAAATGAAAACAGCGCTAATAACAGGTATTACCGGTCAAGATGGAGCTTATTTAGCTGAATTTTTATTAGAGAAAGGCTATAAAGTTCATGGAATCAAAAGAAGGTCGTCCCTATTAAATACTGATCGGATTGATCATTTATATGAAGATCCTCAAGTGGATGACCCTAAACTTGTATTGCATTATGGGGATATGACAGATTCTATGAATCTGACTCGTATAATACAAGAATGTCAGCCGGATGAAATATACAATTTGGCAGCCATGTCACATGTCCAAGTTTCTTTTGATACGCCTGAATATACAGCGAATGCTGATGGTATAGGACCTCTCAGAATCCTTGAGGCAGTCAGACTGCTTGGCTTTGAAAAGAAAACGAAAATATACCAAGCCTCAACTTCCGAGTTGTATGGACTTGTTCAGGAAGTTCCACAATCTGAGACTACCCCATTTTATCCTAGATCACCCTATGCAGTAGCCAAACTGTATGGTTATTGGATCACAGTAAATTACAGGGAGGCATATAATATGTTCGCTTGTAATGGTATTTTGTTCAATCATGAATCTCCATTAAGAGGGGAGACTTTTGTGACACGCAAAATCACTAGAGCAGTCTCTAAAATAGGATTAGGTCTTCAGACGGAATTCTACATGGGGAATTTAGAGGCTAAACGAGACTGGGGACATGCCAAAGATTATGTGAAGGCCATGTGGCTCATTTTGCAGCAGGAGAAGGCGGAAGATTATGTGATTGCGACTGGTGTCACCACTAAGGTTCGTGATTTTATCATTATGGCATTTGACCATATAGGCTTTAAGCTCCGCTGGGAAGGAACTGGAATAGAGGAGTTAGGTATATGCGACTCAATAGATGAGAATAAATATAGAGAGGCTTGTGGAAAATCTTCAAATCCTTCCACTTTTCTGCCTTCAACACTTCTTGATAAAGTATTGGTCAAGGTGGATCCTCGTTATTTCCGTCCTACTGAAGTAGATCTCTTAATTGGAGATCCATCCAAATCAAACGAAAAACTGGGATGGTCACCACAGTATGATTTAGCTGGCTTGGTAGAAGATATGATGTCATCAGATATTAAACTTTTCCATAGAGATTTGGATCTCGTAAGTCATGGGCATAAAGTATTAAGACAAGAAGAATAGAATTGATTTGTGGGTTTAATGCATGAAAGTATTACCTGTAATTTATAATCACATATATCAGTATGTTAATTAATTTAGAGAATAGTAAAATTGCCATTATAGGCTTAGGCTATGTAGGCCTTCCTCTTGCAGCAGCATTTGCAGAAAAATACAAGACAGTAGGTTATGATATCAATGCTGCTAGGGTAGATGAGCTTCAGAAGGGACATGATAGAACCTTAGAGGTTGCCGATCAAGATTTGCAAAAGGTATTGGTGAGTACTGAAGTTGAGCTGGATCAGAATAAAAGTGGATTGCTGATCACAGATGCGATCCTTCCAGTGACATCTGCAAACATTTTTATCGTAACTGTACCCACACCCACAGATAAGCACAATAGACCAGTGCTAACTCCTATGCTTAAGGCATCGGAGATGATAGCAAAGATTTTGAAAAAAGGAGATGTTGTAATCTATGAATCCACCGTTTACCCAGGAGTGACAGAAGAGGAATGTATTCCAGTATTGGAAAAAATATCTGGTTTGAAATACAATGAGGACTTTTTTGCTGGATACTCCCCGGAGCGTATCAATCCAGGAGATAAAGAACATACTGTCACTAAGATACTAAAAGTAACTTCAGGCTCTACTCCTGAGGTAGCTGAATATGTTGATCAATTGTACAAATCAGTGATTACTGCAGGTACTCATAAGGCATCCTGCATTAAAGTTGCTGAAGCTGCTAAAGTAATTGAGAACTCTCAACGGGATATCAATATTGCCTTTGTGAATGAACTCTCTAAGATTTTCAATCTCTTGGATATTGATACTCAGGATGTACTGGAAGCGGCAGGAACCAAATGGAATTTTCTTCCATTCAAACCGGGGCTAGTTGGAGGACATTGCATCTCTGTGGATCCATTCTACTTGGCACAAAAGGCTCAGGAAGTAGGTTATCATCCAGAGATAATTCTGGCTGGGCGCAGACTCAATGACTCCATGGGCAAACATGTAGCTACTGAGGTGATCAAGCATATGATGCGGAAGGACCTGAAAGTGATTGACTCAAAAATTCTGATTTTAGGCTTTACTTTTAAAGAAGATTGCCCTGACGTGCGGAATACCCGTGTGATAGATATCTATGCTGAGCTTAAGTCCTTTGATATAGATGTATGTGTGTATGATCCTTGGGCAGATGCTGCAGAGGTAAAGCACGAATACGGTATAGATATTAGCTCTGGAGTATCTAAGCCTAACTTAGAAGAATACTCTGCTATAATACTCGCAGTTGGTCACAAAGAATTTAAAAGCTGGGATATCAAAAAATCTGATTCTCAGGTGGTTTTTGATGTGAAATCTGTTTTGAGTAAGGAATTAGTGGACGCTAGACTTTAGATTTTTATATGAAAGTGCAGATGGTGGACCTTCGGTCCCAATATGAGTTAATTAAGACTGAGGTAGATCAGGCGATTCAAGAGGTGATCGACACGACGGCCTTTATCAATGGCCCTCAGGTAAAAGAATTTTCTATTGCGCTGGCAGCTTATACTGGAGCGAAGTATGTGATTACCTGCGGCAATGGTACAGATGCACTTCAGATAGCCATGATGGGCTTGGATTTCCAGCCTGGTCAAGAAGTGATCGTGCCAGCCTTCACTTATGTTGCTACAGCTGAAGTCATTGCCTTATTAGGGCTTAAACCAGTTTTCATCGATGTAGTTCCTGACACCTACGAGCTTGATATAACGCAACTAGAATCTAAGATTACCCCTAAGACAGCCGGGATTGTTCCTGTTCATTTGTACGGTCAGTGTTCCAATATGGAAGCTATTCTGGCAATAGCTCAAAAACATAATCTTAAAGTTATAGAAGATACTGCTCAGGCAATTGGAGCTAAGTATACTTTCTCAGACGGAACAGTAAAGCAGGCAGGAACGATGGGAGATGTGGGAACTACCTCCTTTTTCCCTTCCAAAAACCTAGGCTGCTATGGAGATGGTGGAGCGATGTTTACCAATGATGCTGAGCTCGCAGAGAAACTTCATATGATTGCCAATCATGGTCAAAAGAAAAAATACCATCATCATATCGTTGGGGTGAATTCCCGTTTGGATACGCTTCAGGCTGCTATTTTGAAGGTAAAGCTACAGCACTTGGATCGCTATTCAGCTTCTAGAAATGCAGTGGCCGATACATATGATCAAGCATTTGCAGGACATGCACATCTTAAGATTCCCGTAAGAGCGGCTAATTCTACGCATGCTTTTCACCAGTACACGATACAAGTGGCAGGCATTAGCAGAGACAAATTGAAAAGCTACCTGGCTGAAAAAGGAGTTCCGTCCATGGTCTATTATCCACTTCCGCTACATCAGCAGGAAGCGTATTTAGATTTGGGATTCAAAAAAGGTGATTTTCCTGTAGCAGAATCACTGTGTGAGAACGTACTCTCACTGCCTATTCATACGGAGATGAAATCCGAAGATCAAGACTATATCATTGAAACCATCAAAAGTTTTTTTAAATGAAGGATTATTTCGCACATGAAAGTGCCTATATAGATGAAGGCTGTGAAATCGGAGCTGGCACCAAAATCTGGCATTTTTCACACATCATGCCTAATTGTAAGATAGGAGAGAGATGTAATATCGGCCAGAATGTAGTGGTCTCTCCACAAGTTGTCCTTGGGAACAATGTAAAGGTTCAGAACAACGTTTCTATTTATACAGGAGTGAGCTGCGATGATGATGTGTTCTTAGGACCTTCCATGGTTTTCACCAATGTGATCAATCCAAGGAGTGCGGTGAATAGAAAGTCAGAGTACGCCAAAACCCATGTGGGAAAAGGAGCGAGCATAGGAGCCAATGCTACTATAGTCTGTGGGCATGATATTGGCGCATTTGCCTTTATCGGTGCAGGAGCGGTGATTACCAAGAATGTTCCTGCTTATGCCTTGATGGTGGGGAATCCTGCCAGACAGATGGGCTGGATGAGTGAATTTGGCTCTAAATTAGTTTTCAATGAGCAAGGAGAAGCCGAATGCCAGGAAACTGGAGATCGATATTTGCTTAGCAATAAAGAAGTAACAAAACTTTGAGTATGAAGAATTTTGCCTTGATAGGTGCCGCGGGCTATATCGCCCCAAGACATATGAAAGCTGTGAAAGATACTGGAAATGTACTCTTAGCCGCTTATGACAAATTTGACAGCGTGGGAGTAATGGATAGCCATTTTCCAGATGCTGATTTTTTCACTGAATTCGAGCGCTTTGATAGGCATGTAGAGAAACTGAAGCGTACTCAGAAGCCTATTGATTATGTAAGCATTTGCTCCCCTAACTACCTGCACGATTCTCATATCCGCTTTGGATTGCGAGTAGGGGCAGATGTGATTTGTGAGAAGCCTTTGGTGCTGAACCCATGGAATATAGATGCCTTGGCAGAGGTGGAGAAGGAGCATGGAACCCGCGTGTACAATATTCTTCAGCTCAGACTTCATCCTTCTATCATAGCACTGAAGAAGCAGATTGAGGAAGGCCCAAAAGACAAGATCTATGACATTGATCTGGCCTATATCACCTCAAGAGGACATTGGTACTACACTTCCTGGAAGGGTGATGTGAGTAAGTCCGGTGGAATTGCCACCAATATTGGCGTTCACTTTTATGATATGTTGACTTGGGTATTCGGAGCGGTGAAGAAAAACGTAGTCCATGTTCACACCCATGATAGAGCTTCTGGTTATTTTGAATTGGAGAAAGCCAGAGTACGTTGGTTCTTGAGTATCAATGCAGATACCTTACCAGATGCTGTGAAGGCAAGAGGAGGCAGAACCTATCGTTCATTGACCATGGAAGGCACAGAAATAGAGTTCTCAGATGGCTTTACGGAATTGCATACGCATAGCTACAAACATATTTTGGGAGGAGAAGGCTTTGGCTTAGAAGAAGCACGACCTAGTATAGAAATCGTTCAGCATATTCGACATGCAGAGCCTATAGGTTTGAAAGGGGATTATCATCCTTTGGCAGCAGGAGAATTGACAAATCATCCTTTTTCTAAAAAGTAGGGCATGGATATACTTAAGCTAATAGGTAGAAGTGAGGAGTTGTTTAAAAAGGATATTTTATCTAAAGATTCTGAATTATCTACCATAGTTAAAAAATCAAGATTTCTGGTAGTAGGTGGTGCCGGATCAATTGGTCAGGCAGTTACGAAAGAGATCTTTAAAAGAAATCCTAAAAAGCTGCATGTTGTAGATATTAGTGAAAACAACATGGTAGAATTGGTGAGAGACATAAGGAGTTCTTTCGGCTATATTGACGGAGATTTCCAGACTTTTGCTTTAGATATAGGTTCGTTGGAATATGACACATTTATAAAATCTGACGGAGTATATGATTATGTGCTAAATCTATCTGCTTTGAAACATGTACGCAGTGAAAAAGATCCCTTTACATTGATGAGAATGATCGATGTAAATGTTTTTAATACAGACAAGACTATTTTACAATCAATCAAAAACGGAACAAGGAAATATTTTTGTGTGTCCACTGATAAGGCGGCTAATCCGGTGAATATGATGGGTGCATCTAAACGGATAATGGAAATGTTCTTGATGAGAAGAAGTAAAGATATTTCTATCTCTACAGCTCGATTTGCTAACGTTGCTTTTTCGGATGGATCACTTTTACATGGTTTCAATCAACGAATTCAAAAAAGGCAGCCTATTGTTGCTCCATCTGATGTGAAAAGATATTTTGTCACTCCACAAGAGTCTGGTGAGCTTTGTTTGATGTCTTGTATATTTGGAGAGAACCGAGATGTGTTTTTTCCAAAGTTGAGTGAAAGTCTTCATTTGATCTCATTTGCTGATATAGCAGTAAAATATTTAAAGCAATTGGGATATGAACCCTTTTTATGCGATTCTGAAGATGAGGCTAGAGAACTTGTCAATACACTACCTCAAGATAAAAAGTGGCCGTGCTTTTTCACGGAGAGCGACACTACTGGAGAAAAGGATTTTGAAGAGTTTTATACTAATAAGGAAACTCTGGATCTTGATCGTTTTCATAATCTAGGAGTGATCAAAAATGAACTTAATATTGAGGAGGATAAGTTGGAGTTTTTCGAGAACACCATATCTTCTTTGAGGGATGCAAAAGAATGGAATAAATCTGAGATTGTGGATTTGTTTCATAAAATGATTCCTGATTTTGGACATAAGGAAACAGGAAAGTATTTAGATTCAAAGATGTAATGGACGGATTTCAAGAAACCATTTCTTTTATTCGAGAGAGCTTTAACTCCAATGATTTTATTCCTTTGCATGAACCTAGATTTTGTGGAAACGAGAAGAAATATTTAAATGATACTATTGAATCTACCTTTGTTTCTTCAGTAGGAGCATATGTGGACAAATTTGAAGTGATGATGCAAGACATCACATCCACTAATAAGGCGGTAGCAGTGGTAAACGGTACGGCTGGAATACAGGTTGCGCTTCGCTTAGTGGGAGTCAATGCAGGAGATGAAGTGATCACACAAGCCCTGACATTTGTAGCAACAGCAAATGCTATAGCGTATAATGGGGCGCATCCAGTTTTCTTGGATGTTGATTTAGATACCATGGGACTTTCTCCAGTTGCACTTAGCAATTTTCTAGCAGAAAATGGAGAAATACGTAAAGATGGCTGCTACAATATAAAAACTGGGAGGAAAATTTCAGCTTGTTTGCCAATGCATACTTTTGGCTTTCCAGTTCGAATTGATGAATTGGTAAATATTTGTAATAGCTGGCAAATACCGGTAGTAGAGGATGCCGCAGAATCCTTGGGTAGTGAGTTTAAAGGGCAACCGACGGGGAGCTTTGGAGAAGTAGGAGTTTTTTCATTTAATGGAAATAAAATTGTAACCTGCGGTGGTGGCGGGGCAATAGTAAGTAATTCCATAGCCTTAGGAGATAGAGCAAAATATCTCACTACCACTGCAAAGAAACCGCATCCATACGAGTATTATCATGATGAATTAGGTTTCAACTTTAGAATGCCAAATTTGAATGCAGCCCTTGCATGTGCACAGCTAGAAAGTCTAGATAAGTTTCTAGAGGATAAAAGGGCACTAGCCAATTTATATGATAATTTTTTCAAAGGATCCGATATTAGATTTCGGACCGAAATGCCAGAAACTAAAGCCAATTATTGGTTGATGTCTGTGGAATTGAAAAATCGGGAAGAAAGAGATTTATTCTTGAAGGAAACCAATATGGCCAAAGTCATGACCAGGCCAATATGGCAATTGATGTATAAGCTTCCAATGTATGAAAGCTGCTTTCGCGATGAGCAAATAAATGCAGAGTATTTGGAAGATAGGATAGTAAATATTCCAAGTAGTGTCAGATAGGGAAGTCGTATTAGTAGGGTATTCTGGTCATGGATATGTCGTCGCTGACGCAGCCGTTGAATCAGGCTTATTTTTATTGGGTTATACAGAGACCAAACAAACATTTCGGAATCCGTTCAATTTGAATTATCTAGGTTACGAAATGGATCCTAATTTTAAGGAATGGACATCTGATAAGCAGTATATTTTGGGAATTGGTGATAATAATATTCGACAAAAGGTAGCTAACTATATTATCTCAAAAAATGGTGAACTTCTAAATGTTATTCATCCTTTAAGTTCTATTTCTAAAACGTGCAAAATGGGTTTTGGTAATTTTATTTCTAAAAACGTTTCTATTAATCCTTTAGTGACAATTGGTGATTTATGTATTATAAATACAGGGTCGATTGTCGAGCATGAGTGTACATTAGGTAATGGAGTACATATTGCGCCTGGGGCAGTGTTAGCAGGTAATGTAAGCGTAGGTGATTTCACTTTCGTTGGGGCAAATGCTGTGATAAAACAAGGTGTCAAAATTGGGAAAAATGTTGTAGTTGGAGCAGGAACTGTTGTAATTAGAGATATAGAAGACAATGAATTAGTGGTGGGAAATCCAGGAAAAAAAATCTAATGAACAAAAATATTGATTTTAAAGGAAGAAGTATAAATAAGAATGCGAGTATTCTAGACGCTATAAAGTTGATGGATCAGATTGATCATAAGCTTCTGATCATAGTGGAAGAGCATGCATTCCTAGGACTTTTAAGTGCAGGAGATATTCAGAGAGCAATTATTAACGACAGATCTTTAGATACTTGTGTTACTAAAATAGCACGTGACAATATTAGAGTTGCTTCGCCTGAGGATTCTTTTCAGGTAATAAAGGATCTTATGTTAAAGTACAGGATGGAGCTTTGTCCTGTATTGGATGAGGGAAAGAACATCCTAGATATTTACTTTTGGGAAGATATTTTTGAGGAAACTAAGCCAGAACCTCAAGCTACCTTCGATCTTCCTGTTATCATAATGGCTGGTGGGTTTGGTACCAGATTAAAACCTTTAACCAATGTATTACCTAAGCCACTTATTCCAGTAGGTGATACCACAATATTAGAACAAATCTTTAAAAGGTTTTATAAACATGGAAGTAGTAGATTTTATCTTTCTGTGAATTATAAGGCTGAATTAATTGAATATTATCTCAATAATCAAAACCTACCTTACGAAATAAACTATTTTAAAGAGGGAAAGCCTATGGGGACTGCTGGCAGTATGTCTATGTTAAAAGGTTCTATTCATGAGACTTTTTTTGTGAGTAATTGTGACATAATTATTGATCAGGATTATTCTGAAATGCTTGATTATCATAAATCACATAAAAATGAGATCACTATAGTTGCTGCACTAAAACACTACCCTATACCCTATGGCACTATAGAGACAACAGGAAAAGGGAAATTGGTCAAATTAACTGAAAAGCCTGAACTTACATTTAAGATTAACAGCGGGATGTATATATTGGAACCACATCTACTCGATGAAATTCCTGAAAATGAATTTTTTCATATTACACATTTGATAAATAAAATTTTAGATAGAAAAGGAGCTGTTGGAGTTTTCCCTGTTAGTGAAGGCTCTTGGATAGATATTGGAGAGTGGAGTGAGTATATTAAAAATGTATGAATTTTGATTAAGCAACTTATCCATAATAATAGAAGCTTGCTAAAATCAATTAGAGATAAGGGGTTTTATCATCTGGTTTCTGCTAACTTTTTGATTCGATTTTTAGGTTTTTCTTCTCAGATCCTCGTTGCTTGGATAATTACTCCAGAAGATATAGGAAGAATAAAAGTGATGCAATCATTTATGAGTGTGTTTGTTGTTTTAGCTGGGTTTGGATTTAATATATCAATCTTGAAACTATGCTCTGAAGATCGCAGTATTGAAGAAAAAAACTATCTCTTCAGAAAAGGGGTGTGTTATTCTATACTTCCTCAATTACTTACTTTTTTGATTATTCTATTCTGTATTTATAATAATATGCTCTCATCTGATAGTTTAATTAATAGTGTTTTTATAATATATTCTTTGGGTATATTTCCACTTGCTTTAGATAGTAGTATACTAAGTTATTTGCAGTCTTTAAAAATGATAAAGGAATATTCAACTGTTCAAATAATAACTAAGCCTATTGGAGTGATTTTGCTGATTTTATTAACATATTATTTTTCTTTATACGGGTATGCAACTGCAATTGTAATCAGCTATGTTTTGACTTTGGTAGTTGTTCTTATTAGAAATAAGGCTCTGATATTTAGTAAACTTAATTCGGTGCCTAATCCTTTTAAGCTCCATATGAATTATTCATTTTATTCAATGTTGACTAATGTAATTGGAATGATATTGATTTCTATAGATATTTTTATTTTAAATTTCTTTTCTGTTGATAGACTTGAATTGGGTTATTATAGTTTTGCTACTATTTTTATTGGAATGCTTGGTATTATCACAAGGACTGTTCTTCAAATTACACATCCTCATTTTTCAGAAAAATCAAACAATTTCGTGAAATGGATATCTTCTTTCAATAAATATAATAGACTAATGAATTATACTTTAATTTCCATTTTTTGTTTGTCACTAATTTTTGTTACAATTTTTATGACTTATATCCTTAATGGAAAGTACTATAATTCTATATACTATTTTATTGTATTAGCGTTTGCATGGTTAATTAGAGATTCTAGTGCATTTCGAGGTAGTGCGTTGTTTGGTTTAGGGAAAATAAGAGTCAACTTTATGATAAATCTCGTTTCTTTATTATTTCATGCCCTTTTGATTGTCCTATTTATACAATGCTTTGGTATTCATGGAGTTCCGTTTGCTATGATATTGGGAGGTTTAGTTACATATGTTTTAAGTTTTTCAGTTTTTAATCGTATAGTGGCTAAAGAAGAAGCAAAACTATGAGATTATTAATTTATATTCTATATAGATTTGTTTTAAGGCATTTACCACGTTCTTCGTCAAAATTCTTCGGATCATATATAAATTATATTAGATTTTCTTCCTGCAAGTTTCTATTTTATTCTAGTGGATCAAAGTTTACAGTTGAGTCTAAAATTAATATCGGTTATAGAAGGAAAATTTCTATTGGTGAATCTTCTGGATTAGGATATAATCTTAATATTGGTAGAGACTTGTCGTTAGGAAACTATGTGATGATTGGTCCAGATGTTATATTTTTTGGTCAAAATCATAAATATGAAAGTACGTCTATACCTATGGTCAATCAAGGATATAATAAAGCACAGATCTTGGTTATCGAAGATGATGTATGGATTGGCGAAAGGGTTATTGTTAATTCAACTGTTAATAGAATTGCAAAAGGTTCAATTATTGCGGCTGGCTCTGTTGTCACAAAAGATGTGGATTCATACTGTATAATTGGTGGAAATCCTGCTAAGTTAATTAAGAAAAGAAATAATGTATTATAGTATATGTTTTTAATTTAATTATGATAATGTTACTTATTGGTGATTGTGGACACCAATTTTTTTTTTATTTAAATAATGTTTAAAAAAATTTTATATATAAATTTTGATGCGTTTAGTATTTTATTTATCAAGTCTGAATATGAAGATTTATATGATAACATTTATTATGCTAAGTCTTTTGGATATATACAATTATAAAGTTTTTTGAAATTTTACTAGTTATTCTAAGTTCTATAACTTAAAAGCTGGTTATGATTATGTTCATATTAACCTTATCAAAATTCAATGTCCTTTAATTTGACCGTTTATTAGAATTAAGGGTGAAAAGCTTGTTATTTCTGTTTGCTGTTCTGAATATTTTCCTGCTAGTAAGAGTAGGAAGTTTATTTTAGGTTTGATGTATAAAAGAGCTAATTTCAATCATTGTACAAATAGTGAATTGAGGAAAGAATTAATTAGAGATTTTAATTTACCTTCATTTAAAGTTATTGCGATTCTTTTTTTCTTAGAAAATCTTAAAATCATTGACAAAGAACAAAAATATAACAATTATATTAAGGAGGAATTAAATTGGGATTTAGCTAGGATTCAGAATGTTGTTGGTTATAATTTTAATGAAGGTCTGCGGCATATTTTTATAATTGATCAACTGTGTTGTTTAAGTAAAGATACATTAACTGCATTGAATTAATCGTTCCTTTAACTTATGGAAATAATAGAATATATAGGAATGAAATTATAGATAGAACTAATAAATTCCTCTCTTCCACTTTACTATATTCCCCTTTTTTGTCTAAAATAATAGTTTACAAATAATTGCTCTGATTAATGAAAATCCTATTTATCGGTGATTGTAATCATCAACTACTTACTTCCTTTATCAGATCTTATTCAAGGTTTAACAGTGATGAATTTTCAGCTTTCAGTATCAAAAAGATAAAAGATGATAACAAAAATATTTTTGAAAATATCCAAATAGCAAGGTCTTTCGGTAAAGCATATGATAATAGAGTTCTAAGGAAATTGATTTACCCTTTTGATATAATTTGTCGATTTTTGAAATTACCTATTAGTTTCGATGTTATTCATATTCACCTAGCGAAAATACAATATTTGTTTATTTGGCCATTATTAAGATTTAAAGGTAATAAAGTTGTGATCTCTGTGTGGGGCTCTGAAGTGTTAAGGGCAAATAAGTGGAAAATGTATGTTTTAGGCTATATGTTTAGAAGGGCAGATTTGATTCATTGCTCCAATTCTGCATTAAAAGAAATTGTTTCTGAGAAATTTTTTGTCCCAATATCAAAGATTGAGGCAATACCATTTTTTTTAGATAATTTAGATATGATGGATGCACTTAATCTAAATAAAGTTGATGCAAAGGCTAATCTTAATTGGAATAAAAGAAAAATTCAAGTTGTTATTGGTTATAATTTTAATCAAGGACAGCAGCATCCTTTGATTATTTCAGAATTGGCTGGCTTGGAAAAACCTATACTTGATGAATTTGAGTTTGTTTTTCCTTTGACTTATGGTTCTGAAAAGGCTAATCAAGAGATGATCGTAAAAAAGGCTAGAGATATTCAGGCTGATATGATTTTTTATAAGCATTTTCTCTCTCAAACTGACGTTAGCACTATTCGTGTTGCCACTGACATATTTATTAATCTTCAAATTACCGATCAATATTCAGCGTCTATGGTAGAAGCTCTCTATGCTGGTAGCATAATTATCACTGGGTCATGGTTACCTTATAAGTCCTTAAAAAACTCTGGTGTTTTTTTTATTGAACTAGACTCAATTCAAGAATTATCTAAAACTTTAATTTATGTTTTAAATGATATTGTCGATATATCTAAGAAAGCTAAAGTGAATAAAAAGATTATCGAAGATATGTTTGAGTCTGAGACTCTCGCACAAGATTGGCTTAGTTTTTATTCGTTAAAAGGTATAGCGTGATTCCAACTTTAGTATTCTTTGCTCTTGCTATCGGCCTATATTTAAAATTTGGTAGAGGTTTTATTATTTTTTATCCATTTCTAATGTTTTTTTTGGCGGTTATTTATCCTGCCATCACAGATGTTTATTCTTCTATACAACCTGAGTCTAATTTTTACACGGTACTGTTGACTTTGTCTGTAAAATTACTTCTCGTGATAGTGTCATTTCAAATTATTATTAAATTTGACAGGAGTAAAATTTTTTATTTTATACTGATTTTTCTTTCATATGTATTTGTATTGACTTTGTTTTCCAAGGATGTCTTTGCCTCGTGGACAAGATTGCTGATTGTAGCTTCCAACTTTCTTGTTCTGCCTGCTTCAATTATAATTTTTCAAGATGGAATAGCCCGGTCTAGGTTTGAGAAAGTAATCTTATATACGAATATATTTTCTGTGATTTATATTATTTATACTTCTTATTTTCAAATAGGATTTGTTGTTTATGGAAATGAAGTTTTACGGTTTGGAGGTTTGTTTTTCTTTGGCTTGTATTTATTTGTTTTTTCTATTCCAATTTTTATTCATGCTTTGTCAAAGAGGTTTAGTATTGTCCTTCTTGTTTTAGTTTTATCTGAAATTGCCCTGCTTTTTTTAAGTTTGAAAAGGACCTATTTGCTTTTTGTAGGTGTATTCCTCTTCGCTTTTATCCTTGTTCTTATTTTCTTTGAGAAGAAAAAGTATTTGGGGTTTTTATTGATCGCTATCTTAATTGGAGTAGGTTTTTATTCGTTTGATGGAATTCTAGAAACTCAAAATTTGCGAGATAGAGAGCTAACTAGTGAATCTTTAGAGAGTGAGGGACGATACTTGGAGTATTTGATTTATTTTGATGACCGTGTAAATTCAATTTCCTATAGATCATTTATTGGACAGAATCCGTTTGCAAATACAGGTGATTTTGGTCATGACAACATTTACGGTTTGAATGTTAATGACAGGTCATTGCATAGTGATTTTGTTGTTTATTTATATGGTATTGGAATCTTTGGATTTATATTGTTTATTTTTATTTTTGTTCAAATATTTAATAACTTAATTTATCTTAATACAAGATTTTCCAAACTAAGGTTGAATAAATCTTTACTTGTACTCTCATTCACTTATTTTTTGGTTTTATTGATTAGCCATTCCATTGATGGTCTTTATATATACTGGGCTAGAGCCTTTCCTTTTAGTGTATTGGGTTATCTTATTGCAAAAAATCAAGTTGTTGTTTATGAGCTTCATAATAAATAGGTAAATTGAGATTAGTGGTTCTTATAAAGTTTAGTATATTATGATTAAAGGTACGCTTGTTATTGTTCCTGTTTATAACGAGGAAAAATTTTTGACTTGTTTCTTAAATTCTATTGTTTCGCAAACCATTTTACCACTATCTGTAATACTCGTTGATGATAATTCCACTGACAATTCTGCAGCTATAATCAAGGGATTTGAAACAAAATATACATTTATCAAGTACGTTTATAATGCTTCTGGAGTCGGTAAGGTTCAAGGGAAGAAGGTTATTCATGCATTTAACTATGGTTTGTCTTTTGTAGATTTGTCTAAGTATTCTATAATATCAAAAATTGATGCTGATCTAGAACTTCCTTGTAATTACTTTGAAATGGTTTTGGATTGTTTTAGTTCTGATAGTACTATAGGAATTGTAGGAGGTCGTATCATTGAATTTCATGGTGAACAATGGGTAAGTACTAACCAAGCTAATTATCACATTCGAGGTGCTTTAAAATCTTATAGAGTCTCATGTTTTCAAGATATTGGCGGATTAATGCCTGTTTTGGGTTGGGATGGTTTGGATGAAATGAAAGCAATGTACTTAGGTTGGGGCACAAAAATAGTTGAACTTGATGTAAAACATTTTAGGCCTGCAGCTTCTGATTACAATTCTCTTGATTTAGCATATAATGTAGGACGCTCCAATTATCTTAATGGCGGTAATTTGTTTTTGGCTTTTGTTCGGTCTTTTATCAAATCAGTGCGATCTAATAATTTGTTATTGGGGTACACTTTTTTTAAAGGATATTTTTCAGAATACTCTAAATCATCTCCTAAATACGTTGACGATCAACTTGCTTCCTTTATTAATAAATTCCATTTAAAAAGAATATTTAAGTTTTAGCATGAAAATTTTCATAGATATAGGCCATCCTGGTCATGTTCATTATTTTAAGAATTTTTATTTTATCATGATAAATAATGGCCATGATTTTCTAATTACAGCTAGAGATAAGCCAATTATTTGTGAATTGCTTGAAACTTATGGGATACCTTATCTGAATAGAGGTCGAGGAAAGGACTCCAAGTTTGGGAAACTATTATATATGCTTCAAGCTGATGTTTTTTTGATTAAGAAATTTTTAAATTTTAAGCCTGATATTTCTATTAGTTTTAGTTCTCCATATGCCGCTCAAACTTCTTTTTTATTTAATGTCCCTCATATTGCCTTAAATGATACAGAACATACTGATAAGGTTCACTCAAGATTTACTTATCCATTTTCTAAGGCTATAATAACGCCACAGTCTTACCAGAATAATTTGGGGGCTAAGCATATTCGATTCAATAATGTAGTAGAGTCTTTATATCTGCATCCTACTAAATTTAGTCCTAATCAAGATATCTATACATTTTTGGGTATTGAATCAACTCAACATTTTGCGATTGTAAGATTTGTGTCTTGGAACGCTTTTCATGATGTTGGGCAGGGTGGATTTACACTTGTCCAAAAAAGAGAAATTGTTAGATATTTATCTTCAAAGATGCGCGTTTTCATAAGTTCCGAAGGTACGCTTGACGAAGAATTTTCAGAATTTCAAATATCAATACCTCCAGATAAAATGCATGATGCTCTTTCTTTCGCTTCCCTTTTCGTAGGTGAGTCTGGAACTATGGCTTCAGAATCTTCGCTATTGGGGACACCTGCTATTTATGTAAATTCTTTACCTTTGATGTGTTACCTTAAGTTAGAAAAAGAAAATGATTTGCTTTATCATTTTACTGATGGCGATAATGTACTTGAATTTTTAACTGGAATTTCTGACTTTCCTATGTTTAAGTTATCTTGTACTAATAAATTGAAACATATGGTTTCAGATTTTGTGAATCCTACTGATTTTTTGATTTGGTTTGTAGCTAATTACCCTAAATCTTTTGATATTTTGAAAGCTGATCCTGATTACCAATATAATATTTCTTAAATTCTATGATAGATTCCATCAATAGTAATATGACCGAACGAGATACATTGGTTTTTGACAAAGCTGGTAAAGCAGTATTAGACCTTTGCTCGGAATACTTTGATTTGGATGATCCTAAAGTAACTGTCCTTTCCACGGGCAATTATTTTAATTTGGAAGTTTTGCCTCATTCGGACTATCAGGGTATTTTAAATCTTTCTAGATTGAATGATTCTAGAAGAGTCAATAAATTTTTAGAAGTTCTAAATAGAAGGCTTGTTTTCGAAGGTGTTTTTATTGGCTGTGTACAGACTTATGCCAATAGGAGGAAGAGGTTGATTTCTAAATATGTGTTCCCATTAAATTATTGTGTTTATTATGTAGATACCTTTTTTCATAGGATTTTACCTAAGCTGAAATTGACTCAACGATTATATTTTTACTTAACCAAAGGGAAGGGGAGGATGCTTTCTAGAGCCGAAATGTTTGGCAGGTTGTACTCTTGTGGGTTTGAGATTTTAAAACAAGTTGAAGCAAACAACAAATTGTATTTTGTCGCTAAAAAGATTTCTGAGCCCTCGTTTGATTTGCATCCGACCTATGGCCCATTGATTAAATTGAAAAGGATAGGTAAAAATGGTGAGATTTTTAAGGTTTATAAACTTCGAACCATGTATCCCTATGCTGAATATTTACAAGATTATGTTTATAAAAACAATGAGTTAGATGAGGGAGGAAAGTTTAAAGATGATTTCCGTGTGTCTCCTTTAGGAAAATTTTTGCGTAAATTTTGGATTGATGAACTTCCAATGTTTTGGAATTTGATAAAAGGAGATATGAAACTTATAGGTGTCCGCCCTTTAAGTAAGCATTATTTCAGTTTGTATACTCCAGAAGTGCAAGAAATGAGAACGAGGGTGAAGCCGGGTTTGGTACCACCTTTTTATGCCGATATGCCCAAGACACTTGATGATATAATTTTGTCAGAAAAAAAATATCTTGAATTATATGAGAAAGCTCCTTTTTCAACTGATGTAAACTATTTCTTTAAGATTTTTTCAAATATTTTGGTTAAAGGGGCTAGAAGCAAATAACTATAAAATATAGGCAATTTTTATATTAGAATAAATACTAAAGGAGTTTTCTCCTTTTGTCCCAAGTCCATCCAATCCATTATCTACTGGAAGCCAATTTTTGTTTTTAGATAAGATGGTTTTTAAATTCCCACTTACCAATAGGTTCCCTTTCACTACTTCAGCGAATACACCAGCTGATAAATCCACCCAAGGCAATAAATTAAAGTTTGCATATTTTGCATTTGTATAGAAATTCTGATCTCTCGCTAGCCTTTCTAACGTAATTCCCGTACTGTTAAAACTATTGGCTTTTCTGATTTCAAGAATTAGGTGATTTCCACTTTGTCCAGGTCCAGCTCCAAGTATTTGTCCTTTTTGCGTTAATCCTTGCTTTACCTGACCGTTATAATATACTCCCACTCCTTGCCCTCCCTCTCTAACAATATTATTTAGTGGCGCTTGTGTATGAGTATACTCACTTCTCACAAAAATGTATTTATTGTGCTCAATTTTAAAGCCCTTATTAAAGCCCAAAATATAGGCACTTGAATGTTCGGAATTGAGGAATAAATCACGCCAGTTGAGTGGATGATCATTCCTTAAAAACTCAAAATAGAACTCTGCATTTGCTTTTTTTACTACCCATCGTGCAAAGACTGCCACATGCTGATCTTGTCTTAATTTGATGTTTTCGATTACTCCAGTTCCTTCCTTTGGTAAGGGAGCAAATATTGGGAACCAAGCCTTAAAGTTGTCTTCCATGTCTTTTCGATAAACTTGGAATGTTCTACTGAAACCTATACTTAATCCTTCTGTCCATTTCGGATTATAGCTTATCGAAATGCCTGTAAAATACCTCCAAGAAATCTCCCTCTTTATCTTTAGAATGTCTACATATGCGCTGTCACTATAATATGGGCCACCATAAGCATCAAGTTTTCCCATGAAATATTGACCTTCAAAACTCCCTATAAAGGTTTTTGCGGGTTTTGTAGTCTTTAGTGTGAAGTGTAAAAAGCCTTCAGCATTATCACTCAATAGTAAGGAATTGAATTGTCCAGGTCCCCAAGAAATGTTTTCTGTTGAAATTCCAGTAGCAAACGAACCGAAATTGTATTGAATATGTGAATTACCTGGAAGAACTTCTGTTCTGTTTTTTCCAACGAATCTCACTGGTTTCTCAGTTCCTCCTTCATCTCTTTTCATGATTTGAAAATATTGAATCGGAGCATTTTTAGGATATTCTTCAAATTCTAAATTTTGAGCCCAGTGAAATTGAGGGTAAAGTTGCACACTTAAGTTCCCCCAATTCATGGATACACCTGCAGAAAGAAGTGTCTGTAATCCTCTTGCAGGAATTATAGCCCCATTCCCCCAGCCATAGGGGTTACTAGAATTGTAAACAGTATTGAGCTGTAATGGTAATAATGCCATCTTAAAGGCCTTATTTTTAGAGTACAATCTTGGTGTTTTCTCTTCGAAACCATTTACTGTATCAAGAAGAAATGAATTGGTGAATGCGGGAAATGCCTTTTCTACTAGGATTGGTTTATAATTGAAAGAGAAATTTGAATTCAAATTATCCATCACTTGCTCTCGTCTGAGGTAGTCATTAAGTATAGGAAATCCGAGTGGAATATTCTGTGCAAAGCCTGTACCTGTGGTACATAAAAATGTTAGAAATAATAAAAGTCTCCTGTTCATTTTGTGATTTTCTTCATTTAATCGTTTCAAAGTTAAGACCTGTTTTGATGAATTTTGTAATTATTGGTTTTAAATTTGCCTGTTACTAAAATAGTGAAAGGTTGCTAATTAGTTTTTATTAATCTGAAAAGGTTTTTTAAAAGAGATATTACTACTATCACAGATAATGGCATTTTAGTTGTAGCGATATTTGCTTTATCTTCGTTAAGATTTTGAACTACACCAACTAACTCCATGTCATTTGTTTTTGCTTTTTTGTCTTCTTTAGTCATTGGGATACTTTTCTTTCCAGTATTAATCAGTGTTTTCCGTAGATACCAAATTTCTGATGTTCCAGGAGGAAGAAAAATCCATCAAGAAAAAATACCCTCAATGGGCGGTATTGGTTTTTTTATTGCAACATCCGTTTCTTTGGCAATTTGGGGTTGGGAATTCCCAAGAGTTGAAACTCCCTACATATTAGGAGCGATTTCTATTATGTTTTTTGTTGGCCTGAGAGATGATATTGTTGAATTAAGTGCCACAAAAAAGATTTTAGGACAGCTAATTGCCGTTGTCTTGGTAGTCGTAGTTGCTGATATTCGTATCAAAGGGTTCCATGGGTTTTTAGGAATAGGGGAGTTCAATCTCTTGGTTAGTTACCTATTTAGCTCTTTTACGCTGTTGGCACTCACTAATGCGTTTAACTTGATAGATGGGCTAGATGGTTTGGCTGGGACTATTGCTGCGATGGTATTTGCTTTATTAGGCATCTGGTTTTATTTTCAAGGTCTTAACAGCTATGCAATTCTAAGTATCGCATTCTTAGGAAGTATTTTGGCTTTTTTAGTTTTTAATTGGCATCCCGCAAAAATTTTTATGGGTGACACAGGTTCACTAACTCTGGGGTTTACCATGGGAACTTTGATAATAGCCTTTATGGAGTATAATGTTGCTTTACCTTCAGGAAATAACTGGAAATTTGAACCTGCATTTTCAGCTGGAGTGGCATTAATGATGTTTCCTCTTTACGATATGGCAAGAGTATTTGTGAGAAGGATATCCCAAGGGAAAGGTCCTATGACTCCAGATAAATCCCATGTGCATCATTTTCTAATGAGAATGGGTTTGAAGCATAACCATGTAGCATTACTCTTGGGCTCCCTTCAGTTAGGGATTATTATATTGGTGTTTTTCATGAAGGATTTTTCTGATAACATTGTCCTTCCAATTATTGTGGCCATTTCCATGGTTTTGGGCTATAGGCTTGATCAGGTAACTGTCCATTACTTGAAGAAAAAAGTTGCACTTCAGCCTAAGGTTCTTGAGGTAAGACCGGTACGAGTTAAACAAAAATCAAAAATCAAGTTGGACAAAATAGAGTTCAAAGATTCCAAAGTGAATTTGAATTAATTACGATATATAGCTTGCTAAGCATTGTGATCTAAGGATCTTCTAGAAATAGGAGATCTTTTTTTTTCGTCATCACAAGCAAAGCGCGATGTTCTGGATAGCTTTGGTTAGCGCAAGTCTCCTGACTTGTGCTTTGGAAAATGCATTCTCCTGACTGCCTTCTCATTTCCAAATTCAAGATTCAAGATTCAGTATTCGAAATTCGATATTAAAATTGTACTGATTTGTGCACTTATATTATTGCCTTTTCCTACCAACCGGCATCTAGACATCCTCCTGCACGTACTCTCATTTTGCAAAAACTTTCTTGGCAGGAGACAATAGCCGGAAATTCGATTTTACCAGGCATTCCATCATTCGTACCTCATGAATCCATACCCGGCTACAAACCAGACGAGCCGCTGGCTCGAGCCATGTTCTACCTACGGCAAGCAAGCCTGTTTCCCGAAAGGATCGTCTACCAACGGCAGGTTATTACCAAATAGCTAAATACATAGTTTTCAATCTACCGCATAGATAGTTTGTATTTTAACATTGTTTTCACCTTCATTATTAAATATTTAACATTCGAAATTCGATATTAAAATTGAACTGATTTGTGCACTCATATTATTGCCTTTCCCCTTAATACTGTCAGGTACTCCTCGGCATAACGAATAAGCTTTCTAATAATATCTTGGCCGAGAGAAATTGCCTTTATATTTATCTGCCATGGGTTTCGCAAGCTTCACCCATGGCTAGTATTATTGCATACCTTCGGCATGCCTTTGCCAGATAGCCGGACACATAGTTTTCAAGTACAAACTCTGGTTAGCGCAAGTCTCTTGACTTGTGCTTTGGAAAATTCAGTCTCTTGACTGCCTTCCCATTCCCCAATTCAAGATTCAACATTCGGCATTCGAAATTCGATATTAAAATTGTACTGATTTGTGCACTTATAATATTTCCTTTTCCTACCAACCGGCATCTAGACATCCTCCTGCACGTACTCTCATTTTCCAAAGACTTTCTTGGCAGGAGACAATAGCCGGAAATTCGATTTTACCAGGCATTCCATCATTCGTACCTCATGATGCCATACCCGGCTACAAACGAGACGAGCCGCTGGCTCGAGCTAAGACCTTCCAAAAGCAGGAAATTTAATATATACTGTCAGGTACTCCTCGGCATAACGAATGAGCTTTCTAATAATATCTTGGCCGAGAGAAATTACCTTTATATTTATCTGCCATAGGTTTCGCAAGCTTCACCCATGGCTAGTATTATTGCATACCTTCGGCATGCCTTTGCCAGATAGCCGGACACATAGTTTTCAAGTACAAACTCTGGTTAGCGCAAGTCTCTTGACTTGTGCTTTGGAAAATGCATTCTCCTGACTGCCTTCTCATTTCCAAATTCAAGATTCAACATTCGAAATTCGATATTAAAATTGTACTGATTTGTGCACTTATAATATTTCCTTTTCCTACCAACCGGCATCTCGGTATCCTCCTGCACGTACTCTCATTTTCCAAAGACTTTCTTGGCAGGAGACAATAGCCGGAAATTCGATTTTACCAGGCATTCCATCATTCGTACCTCATGATTCCATACCCGGTTACAAACCAGACGAGCCGCTGGCTCGAGCTAAGGCTCACCAAAAGCCGGAAATTTTGTATATACTGTCTGGTACTCCTCGGCACAACACATGAGCTTTTTAATAATATCTTGGCCGAGGGAAATTGCCTTTATATTTATCTGGTATGGGTTTCGAAAGCTTCACGCATGGCTATCCTCAGAGCCTACCATTAAAATAAAACCAATAACCAACAACCAACCCCCAAAAAATACTCGCATTTCACATTTTCAATTCCTTCATTTTAAAGTCATTATCGACTAATTCCTTATCTTTATCAAGATGCCATCCTTGATTTTAACATGAAATACATTTTTACTTCAATCTTTATTCTTATGTCACTTACTGCCTTTGCACAACTGCAACCCATAAAATCAGGAGTATTCAAATGGGATGATATTGAAGTGAAAACAAATGGAGATCGGCAGTCTAGGGCGATTTTGAAGGGTGCGTCTACTCATTTAGCTTATTTTTCTATCCATGCAACGACTCAGGATGTTGGAGCAAAACCTAGTAAAGCGCATGCAAATGAAGATATGGAAGAGCTTGTGATAGTCAAGGAGGGAGAAATGAAAGTCACTATAGAAGGGAAGAGCGCTATACTGGGTGCCAATGGCGTTTTTTCTTTGATGCCTCAACAGATGCATTCTTTAGAAAATGTAGGTGATACTCCACTAACCTATTATGTGATTCGATATCAATCCAAGACGCCAATGAATATAGATAGAGGCATTGGTTCTGGAGGTTCTTTGGTCATAAATGCTGATTCACTAAACTACAAACCAACAACTGTGGGAGGAGTTCGCTCTTATTTCGATAGACCCACAGCGATGTGTGAACGACTCGAAATGCATGTGACTACCTTGGATAGAAAAGTGGCGAGTCACGAACCTCATTCCCATATCGAAACTGAGATTATTCTGATGATTTCTGGCGAAACAGTTCAGCTGATAGATGGTATAGAGTATACCGCTAAGGCAGGAGATTTTTATTTCATGGAATCAGAATCGATTCATGGGATAAGAAATGCAAGCGATCAGCCGACGACCTATTTTGCATTTAAATGGAAATGAGTTTTTAACCTTATGAAAGCCTAGCTTGATTATTAGCCTCATCGATCTATACTTAAAAAAATAATGTGATTACTCGCAATGATGCCACTCGTCTTAGATTCTTTGCATCTGGTCGGAAGACCTAACGATAGCTACCTTAGGTTTGATTTTGTATTTAGCTCTAAAAATTAACTGTGTCGCATTAAGCTAGCTTTTCTTATGTAAAATATATCCTAGGCTATCACATTCGCTTTTTGATTTTCAAGGATCTTGACCATCTTAGTTTTTATATTCATCAATAAACCTCCCATGCTGAAGAAAATAATTCCCATCACTACATTTTTACTGAGTTCATTTTATGCTTTTGCCCAAGCTCCCGAACAACCGAATATCGTTTTTATCCTGGTAGACGATTTGGGTTATCATGATTTGAGTGTGACAGGTAGTGCCTATTATGAGACTCCTCATATAGATCAACTGGCTAATCAATCCTACCAATTTTCTCAGGGCTATTCTGCTTCCCCAGTCTGTAGTCCAGCAAGAGCTAGTCTGATGACTGGCTTAACACCGGCTGTTCATGGGGTGACGGACTGGATAGGAGCGGCATATGGAGAGAACTGGAGAAAAGCAGGTCGACACAATAAGCTATTGCCTCCAAATTACGAGCATGCCCTGAAAGCTTCTTATGTGACTCTTCCGGAAGCTTTGAGAGACGCCGGTTATGATACCTTTTTCGCAGGAAAGTGGCATCTTGGCGGAGAGGGATCTTTCCCCGAAGATCATGGTTTTAATATCAATAAAGGAGGGTATTCAGCTGGTAGTCCGATGGGGGGATATTTTGCTCCATACGATAATCCAAAATTAAATCAAGGCCCAGATGGTGAAAATCTAAGTATGCGATTAGCCAATGAAACGGCAGCATTCATTGAAGGAAATCATCAAAAGCCATTCTTTGCGATGCTGTCTTTTTACGCAGTACATGGACCTATTCAGACGACTGAGGAGAAATGGGCGAGATACAGAGAGAAAGCTGAGAAGATGGGAATTGCTGATCATGGCTTTGAAATGGAACGCAGACTTCCTATTAGGCAGATTCAGGACAATCCAGTATATGCTGGTCTAGTGGAAGCGATGGATGATGCGGTAGGTAAAGTATTGGAGACCTTGAAAAAGCAGGGTTTGGAAGAAAATACAATTGTGGTATTCACTTCAGATCATGGAGGAGTAGCTTCTGGAGATGCTTATTCTACATCTAATTTGCCGCTCAGGGGTGGTAAAGGATATCAGTGGGAGGGAGGACTTAGAGTTCCTTATTTTATCAAGGTTCCAGGTCAAAAGGAATTAATTACCATGGAAGTGCCTGCAAGTGGTATAGATTTTTATCCTACACTTTTGGAATTGGCAGGAGTTGCTATGCCTGAAGGTGTAAATATTGAAGGTCTAAGTTTGGCTCCAGCTATGCAGAAAAAGAAGTTAGCAAAACGTTCCCTTTATTGGCATTATCCGCACTATGGCAATCAAGGTGGAGATCCTAGTTCTATTGTTCGTGATGGTGACTGGAAATTGATTTACTACTGGGAGGAAAAGCATGTCGAACTTTATAATCTTAAGAAAGATCCAAGCGAGCAAAGAAATCTAGCACAGGAAAATCCTAAGGAGGCCACCAGGCTGAGCGATAAACTTGTAAACTGGCTAGCAGAAACTAATGCCAATAGACCTACCGCAGACCCTGAGTACAGTGAAGCTCTTCATCAAGAAGTATTGGAGAAATTCAAAACAGTGAGAAGACAGGCGGTGGAAGATTCCCGCAAACAGATGCTTACTCCAGATTGGCAGCCTAATGCAGACTGGTGGGGTTCCAAGCTTACTAAGGATTGATAGGTTGTAAGAGATGTAATTTAGTAATTGGGAAAATGGGTTAGCACAGACGTGAAAGTTAAAGTGCTGGCTATGTAAAGTATAACTAGGGTAAATCTGAAACTGTGAAGAAGTACATTATAATGGGGGTTCTGCTAATAGCAGGAATAAGGGGCTCATTTGGCCAAATCAATAGTCCATTACCTACACAGCCGAATGTGGTTCTGATAAACGTAGATGACTTGGGATGGGCGGATTTGGGGTTTATGGGTTCAACTTTTTATGAGACGCCCAATTTGGACCAGCTCAGTACCGAAAGTAAGGTTTTCATGCATGCCTATGCTGCAGCTTCCAATTGTGCTCCTAGTCGCGCTACTATGCTCACTGGCCGCTATCCTATGAGCCATGGGATTTATACGGTAGATCCAGCTGATCGTGGCAATCCAAAAACGAGACAGTTGATGGCGTCACCAAATGCTAAGTCTATTCCAGCAAATATTTATACCCTCGGACAGTTTTTTCAAGACAATGGCTATAGAACTGGAGTATTTGGTAAATGGCATGTTTCCGATGATCCACTTGATTATGGTTTTGATGTAAATGTTGGAGGAAATCACAGAGGAAATCCAGGAAAGGATGGTTATTTCAGTCCATACAATGTCAATGTGGAAGCTGAAACTGCAGGGGAATACCTTACTGATCGCCTGACAAATGAGGCGATAAGCTTTGTGAAGGATAACAAAGACCAGCGGTTTTTCCTCTATCTACCCTTTTACACAGTTCATTCACCTTTGCAAGGAAAGCCTGAGCTAGTAGAAAAATATAAGAATAAGAAAGGTAGTGAAGGGCAGCACAATCCTGTCTATGCAGCGATGATCGAAAGTATGGATCAGAATGTAGGAAGATTGCTAACCACCTTAGATAAACTCCAACTTTCTGATAATACACTAATAGTATTCACTTCTGACAATGGCGGTATTCGTGCTACGAGTTACCAGGATCCGCTTAGAGCAGGGAAAGGAAGCTACTATGAAGGAGGAATTAGAGTCCCCTTACTTATCAAATGGGGAAATCAGATAAGTCCAGGGATTGAGGACACGCCGGTATCTCAGCTGGATTTCTTTCCGACATTTAAAGCATTGATTTCGCCAAAGGCTGAATTGGATTTGGATGGGGATAGTATCTTAGCCTTGTTAGTTGACGATAAGCTAAAGCAAAGGGACTTGTTCTGGCATTTCCCGATATACCTAGAAGCGTATAATCCCAAAGAAGATGGATCTCGTGATCCGCTTTTTCGTACCCGTCCGGGATCAGTTATCCTTTCGGGGCAATGGAAACTTCATCAGTATTTTGAAGATGGGGGGCTGGAATTATATGATCTTCAAACTGATCCTTCGGAAACTAATAATCTAGCTTTAAGCAATCCTAAAAAGACTCAGGAGCTTCTTGAGAAACTGGAAAAATGGAGAACAGATTTTGGAGCACCTATCCCTACCATTAAAAACCCTGCTTATGATGCTGCATTTGAAAAGGAAGCTAAGGAGAAAGTAAGTGAGTTGTGACTAAAAGGGAGAATGTAAAAAGTGATAAGTATAAGGGGCTCAGGAGCAAAAAAAAGCCATCTAATTTCGATGGCTTTTTTCGTTGATGGGATGTTTAGATTACCGATTCGAAGTATGAGATGGTTTTCACCAAACCTTCCCTCAGGTTTACTGTAGGCTCCCAATCCAATTCTTTTTTTGCAAGATCGATCACAGGTTTTCTTTGCATCGGGTCATCCTGAGGCAAAGGCATAAAAATCATTTTACTTTTACTGTTTGTCAATTCTATGATTTGCTGAGCTAAGTCCAGCATGGTGAATTCGCCAGGATTTCCGATGTTTACTGGGCCGGTAAATCCATCACGGCTATTCATAAGTCTGTACATGCCTTCGATATTGTCATCCACATAGCAGAAAGATCGAGTTTGCATTCCATCTCCATACATGGTGATATCTTGGCCTTTGAGTGCCTGCACAATAAAATTACTGACTACTCGGCCATCATTTGGATGCATTCTAGGACCATAGGTGTTGAATATTCGCATTACCTTGATCGCTACCTTATGCTGACGATGGTAATCGAAGAAGAGTGTTTCTGCACATCTCTTTCCTTCATCGTAGCAAGCTCTCGGTCCGAGCGTATTTACACTTCCTTTGTATGATTCTGGCTGTGGATGCACTTCAGGATCTCCGTAAATCTCCGAAGTACTGGCTTGAAGAACTTTGATTTTCAATCGTTTTGCCAAGCCCAACATATTCATAGCTCCGATCACAGAGGTTTTGGTAGTCTGAACCGGGTCAAACTGGTAGTGAACAGGGGAGGCAGGACAAGCCAGATTGTAAATTTCATCTACTTCCACAAAAAGTGGATGAGTAATATCATGTCGGAGTAACTCGAAGTTCTTATTATCTAGAAGATGATGTATGTTTTTCCGGTTTCCCGTAAAAAAATTATCAACACAGAGCACTTCATTACCTTCTTTGAGAAGGCGGTCACAAAGATGGCTGCCTAGAAATCCGCCGCCACCGCTTACTAAAATTCGTTTCATTAGATATATAGAAAAAGTTTAAAAACAATTGTAGTCAAAAATAGTAAATAGTTTTTCAAAAAAAAGAAAATGGATACATGCTTATTCCAGTTGCTTGATCACTTTAGCAGGATTTCCTCCAATGACCAGGTCTGAAGGAAAACTTTTAGTCACTACAGCACCTGCAGCTACTACAGTTCTGTCTCCTATAGTTACACCAGGACATATTACAGCCGATCCGCCGATCCATACATCATCTCCTATACTGATAGGCTTACCATATTCCCACATTTCCCCTCTGGTTTTGTGATCAAGTGGATGTGTCGCTGCATAAAATTGGACATTCGGTGCGACCATTACCCGATTTCCCAAAGTCACCTTGCAAATATCCAGGACTACACAATTGAAGTTGAAGAATACATCATCTCCAACTTCAATGTTTGATCCGTAGTCACAGTGAAAAGGAGGCTCTACCCAGAAGTTTTTGCCAGCTTTTCCGAAAATTTGCCTCATTAATGAGACCCTCAGCTCAGTGTCTTCAGGATCTGAATCATTAAAAACTTTTACTAATTTTCGAACTTTCAAACGCTCTTCCACCAAATCCGGATCCCCGGCTTGGTAAAGCTCGCCTGCTAGCATTTTCTCCTTTTCTGTCATTTATTCTGACTATATAGTAAAGCTGCTTCCACACCTCTTATTTCCGCAAGACCTTTTAACCTTCCGATAGCAGAGTAGCCAGGGTTAGTTTTTTTGTTCAAATCATCCAACATCAAATGACCATGATCTGGACGCATTGGCAGACTTTTGCCTCGCTTCTGCTGTACCTGAATGAGTTCATCGATCACAGCTACCATCGGGACATTTCCTTCCAAGTGGTTGTCTTCAAAGAAATTTCCTGCCTCATCTCTTTTGGTGCTGCGCAAATGGATAAAGTGGATATTATCTCCAAATTCTCTAACCATAGCTGGAAGATCATTGTCTGCTCTCACCCCAAAAGAACCAGTACAGAATGTTAAGCCGTTGGAAGGGCTAGGTTGGTCTCTTAGAATTCTTCTTGCATCTTCTGCAGTACTCATGATTCTAGGTAGGCCAAAAAGTGAAAAAGGAGGGTCATCTGGGTGGATTGCTACGCAAACTCCATTTTCTTCAGCTACAGGTACAATGGCATCCAAAAATAATCTGAGATGATCGGCAAGCTTGGCGGCATCAATTCCGTCATAAGTTGCTAGCATGGATTTGAATTCTTCCAAGGTATAGCCGATCTCCGAACCTGGAAGTCCTTTCAGCATATTGTCAAAAATCATTTGACGTTTGGCTGGACTGAGAGCCTTGTAGTAAGTCTTTACTTCCGCATATTCTTCAGCTGAGTATTCAGCTTTTGCTTCTTCTCGTTCTAGGATAAAAAGGTCAAATGCTTGAACAGCTTTTTTCTCATACAAAAGAGCTTTTACGCCATTTGGCAACTCATACTCAAGGTCGGTTCTAGTCCAATCTAGAATCGGCATAAAGTTGTAGCAAACCGTAAAAATGCCTTCTGCAGCAAGGTTACGTATGGTTTCTTTATAATTTTCGATTACCTGGACGTAATCTCCAGACCGTGTTTTGATCACTTCATGAACGGGAACGGATTCTACTACGGACCAGGTCAAGCCCGCCGCTTCGATGATGTTTTTACGTTTTTTTATTTCTTCTCTAGACCATGTTTCACCGTTTGGAATATGATGAAGTGCTGTTACGATTCCGCTTGCTCCAGACTGGAGAATATCTCGTAAGCTAACTGGATCATTTGGTCCATACCAGCGCATGGTTTGTTCCATTTTATAAGTCATAGTACTACGAATTTGAGATTTTGAAATTTGAGATTCTTAAACACCTGAATATGCGCCAAAACCACCATCTACAGCGACGATAGTGCCTGTAACGAACGCAGAGGCATCTGCACATAACCAATGCAAGGTGCCAAGTAAATCCTCCGGCTTGCCAAATCTATCCATAGGAGTATGTTTGATAATCTGGTTTCCTCTGCCAGTTAAGCTTCCGTCTGCCTCGGTGAGTAATGCTCTGTTCTGTTCCGTTAAGAAAAATCCCGGAGCAAGGGCATTTACTCTGTAGCCAGCACCATGTTTTGTGCATAGTTCTACCGACAAAAACTTGGTGAGATTGTCTATTGCTGCTTTGGCAGAAGCGTAGCCTAGAACTCGAGTCATCGGTCTTGATGCTGCCATTGAACTGATATTAATAATGTTTCCCTTACCATTCTTTAGCATGAGTGGGAAAAGAACCTGTGAGGGGATGGCTGTACCGAGATAATTGAGATCCATTACTTTGCGTAAGGAATCTAATTCTAGATCTTTCAGTGTTTTGTCTGGTGTGATAACTGCACCGGGCATATTTCCACCAGCAGCATTGATCAGAATATCAATATAACCATGCTCATTTTCTATTTCTGCATAGGCTCCTTGGATGCTAGCTTCATCAGTGACATCACAGATATAGCCAAATGCTTTTCCTCCTGTGTCTTTAATTTCCTTTACAAGATCAGCAACTTTCGCTGGATTTCGACCTAGAATCAAAACTTCTGCACCTTCTTTGGCGAGGTACAAACTCATGGATTGCCCCAATACTCCGGTGGCACCGGAAAAGGCTATTTTTTTCCCTTCGAGAGAGAATAGTGAACTACTCATAATTATACCTGAATGTTTTTTGGACTAAAGTCAAAATATTGTTTTGCGTTATTGTAGCAGATATCAGAAATAATACCTCCTAACCATTTTTCATCCCAAGGCAATTCTCCGTTAGCTACATCCTTTGCAAAAAGATTGCAAAGAATTCTCCTGAAATACTCGTGTCGAGGAAAAGAGAGAAAGCTGCGGGAATCGGTAAGCATGCCTATGAAGCAGCTGATTAGGCCCATATTGGAAAGTGTGTTGATTTGCTTTTCCATTCCATCTTTCTGATCCAGATACCACCAGCCAGAGCCGAATTGTATTTTTCCCTTGATGGAGCCATCGTTATAGTTTCCGATCATGGTAGCAAAAACCTCATTGTCACGTGGATTGAGGTTGTATATAATGGTTTTGCAGAGCTGATCATCTGAATTTAATTCATTGAAAAAGCCTGCCATAGCTGTCGACTGATCAAAATCACCAATTGAATCATAGCCGGTATCAGGGCCTAGTATTCTTAGCGAACGCTCATTTGTGTTTCTCAAAGCTCCCAAATGGAATTGCTGTACCCATCCTTTGGCATGGTACATTTTGCATAGTGCAAGGAGCGTCGTGTATTTGAAGAAATCAATCTCTTCTTTGGATAGCTCATGGCCAGAGGTTACTTGCTTAAATAGCTGGTCTATAGAGTATGCTTCTTTTTTGAAGAAATACAATTGCTCAAGTCCATGATCAGCGAGCCTACCACCACGTAGGTGGAAGTAATCGATTCTTTTGCTCATGGCCTCCAACAATTTATCATAGGAGGTGATTTCAAATCCCGTAGATGCTGCTAAGTTCGTGATATAGGCATTATAAGAGGTAGGGTTTTCTACTGCAAATGATTTATCAGGACGAAAAGCAGGATACATACCAAGGGAACTATCCTTTTTGTGAAAGGATACATGCTGGTCTAGTGAATCTATAGGATCATCAGTAGAGCATACAACTTCGACTTTCATCTGCTTGAGCAGACCTTGAGTAGAGTGTGTGTCTTGCTGGAGGAGTGAGTTGCAATGTTGATAAATCTCTGAAGCGTTGCTTTCAGACAGTAATTCATCCACTCCAAAATATCGTTTCAGCTCCAGATGAGACCAGTGATAAAGAGGATTTCTAAGTGTATTTGGCAAAGTCTTCGCCCAGGAATGGAATTTCGCTTCATCTGAAGCATCACCTGTTATGAACTTTTCATTGATGCCGAAGGTTCGCATCGCTCTCCATTTGTAATGATCACCAGCAAGCCAACTTTTGGAGATGTTGTCAAACTTTTTGTCTGCATTGATTTCAGCAGGCGGCAAGTGATTATGATAATCTATGATTGGCAAATCCTTAGCATACTGATGATAAAGCGTTTTGGCAAAATCATTTTGCAATAAAAAATCATCCGATAAAAAGGATGCTTTATTAGTTGAATAGGGCATGGGTTAAATGGGCTAAAATGGTAAATCTCATATGTAGACTTAAAAATACCCCGAAACTACTGTAATTAGGTAAGAAAATGCGGAATCGATTTCGAAATATTGCATTTGGTATAGCCCTTATTCAAGCAATATTTGTACTTTCAACATCTTAACAATAACCCAATCACCATGGCCGGAGGTATTAGTCTAAAAGAATTGGCCGCAGAATTAAAACTTGCGCCATCCACTGTTTCTAGAGCATTGAATGACAGCTATGAAATAAGTGAAGCAACTAAGAAAAAAGTGATAAGTATGGCTGAAAAGCTAAACTATCACGCAAACCCTTTTGCGAGGAGTTTGAGAGAGAATAAAAGTAAAACCATTGCCGTAATTATTCCTGAGCGGATAAATAGCTTTTTTGCTCAAGTCGTAGATGGAATAGAAGAGATCGCACAAGAACAAGGTTACCATCTTCTGATTTACAACACGCATGAGGATTTAGAGCGTGAGCAAAAAATTGTGAATTTGCTTCTCAATGGTAGGGCAGATGCCATTGCAATGTCGGTTACTAGTCAAACTAGTGATGTTTCACATTTGCAGAAATTGCATGATCGTGGTCTTCCTGTGATATTTTTTGATAGAATCAGGTCTGAAATCCCTACCACTAAATTTATTACTAATGACTATGAATCTGCTTTTGAGGCAACAAAACATCTAATCCAACAAGGCTGTAAAAACATTACACTGCTTACGCTGGGTAAAGATTTGTCGATAAGCAAAGAAAGACAACGCGGATATAATGATGCTATCAAAAGTGAGGGGTGGGAATTGGATCCGTCTATGACTCTATATTGTAGTCACGAAGAAGAGCGTAATGTTGAATTAATAGAGGAATTGCTGCTTTCTTCCAACAGACCAGATGGTATTTTAGCTTCTGTGGAGAAATTGGCATTTGCCACCTATCTTGCTGTTAAGAGGACTAAATTGAGGATACCCTCAGATCTTAAGTTGATAAGTTTTTCCAATACCTCAATAGCAGGAATACTGAATCCATCGCTTACTACGATCACTCAGCCAGCCATGTCTATAGGGAATGAATGTGCCAATTTACTGATCAAGAAATTGACTAAACCAAAACAATATGAGCTAATTGACCAGGTGATTACCATCCCTTCAAAGCTTACCATCCGAGAATCAACTTTGGTAGAATAATACTAACTAAAACCCTTGCATAATGCTACTGCGATCTCGTAGTAGCATTTTTTTTACCCGAGAGACTTTACCTTCAGAGCGTTAATGAAATCTGATAATTCTTAAAGTCATCTAAAAAAAAAGGAGGCCAGTTGATTAAACTGGCCTCCAATACTTGTATTTCCTTTAGGTAGAGTAGTGAATATAACGCACTAGCTAGATAAAGGAATTGAAAACATAATTATCCTTCTTCTTGTTCGATATCAGTAAGAGGTGGGATGTTGTTTTCAGAACCGTAGTAACCTTCATTTTGATTAAGGTGACCTTTGGTGTTTGAATTAATTGCGTTTTGTGGAATTGGCCACAGCACGTGGTAAGGACTCAAGGTATAGGTATCACCGTGTCTGGTAAATACACCCTTGTTGTAGTAATCTGTTACTTCCATAATTCTATCATAAAAGAAATTGTTTTGAGAGAAGTCTGCCTCACTATAGGACTTGCCATTGTAAGCCGTTTTGCCAGTCATCGCAAATATTCTTGCCATTCTTGTCAACTCAGTTTTTCTAGGCTCTTCATAGTATAGTTCTCTAGCTCTTTCGTCCAATACCGTACCGATATTGATATCGCCAGCATCATAAGGAGCAGCTCCTGCTCTAGTTCTTACCGCATTAATATCTGCGGCAGCCCCAGCTAGATCACCCATCCAGACTTTTGCTTCAGCTCTTAATAGGTAAGATTCCGCTAATCTGAAAATATACCAGTCTGTATTTCCACCTTGAGGTTGTGTTCTTTTAGGATCTGGAACAAACAACTTGTAATGAGGCCAAGAGAACCAGCTTCTGATAGTATCCACTACTAATACCACATCATCCTCATTTCTGAATTCAAGATTTTTACCGTAGTATTCATCTTCTCCTTCAATGCCAGGATTGTTGTATACAAGATCTGTCATATTCATCCAGTTACCCGGCGCATGTCTTAAGTCGTTTTCGTCATCCCAAATCATACTTTGATGATACCAGGTTCCTCTTAATCTACCAATACCTCTCCCGATTTGCTCTACTTGAGGTATAGGTCGATTTGCTACATCTGAAGTTCCCTTATTTCCGGCAGGAGTGTTGATGTTAGATCCCCAGAAAGGAACAGCATTTCTCATCGTGATAATACCTCCAGAACTTCCGTCAGTATCGATTCTATCCATTACAAGAAGAATAGATTCAGTATTGGTTACGGTAGATTTGTTCTCGGGTCTATGCAGATCCCATACTACGTTCTTCGTCTCATCCGCTGCATCTACTCCAAATCTCCCAGTCATTAAAGCGTACTGACCACCATCGATTAGTCTATTTGCTACATCAATTGCATCTTGAAATTCTCCTAGTGCTAGGTTGATTTTGATCAACAGGTGTTGAAGAGCACCCTTAGGAACTCTCCCTCTATCCATTACTTCTGGAATCCATTCCTCTCCCCACTCAAGATCTTCCTTCATCTTTTTGAGGATTACTGTTCGCTCAGTAGAGTAGAAGTCAAGCTTAGGTTCGGTAATTTCCTCTAAAATCAAAGGGATATCTCCAAATTGCTGAGTTAATCTATAGTAACGTAGCGATCTGTGGAAATATGCTGTAGCTAATAGATGGTTTCTTTCTGCTTCAGATTCATAATTCTGTGGTTCATCTATTCTAGATACTACCGTATTGGCATACTTCACACCCTTATAACCCTCATACCAGTACCATCCGATTCGGTTAGTATTTACAGAGTTAAGGTTGGCATCTGGAGTAATGAGCAGATTCATATCCTGTGCAGGTCCAGATTTATCCGTAGTACCTTCAATTGCTACTTCAGAGAAAATATGTTCCGTAAGGATAGGGGAGCCATCACCAGTATATTCATGGCGCATGTTTCTTTCACAGGCAACCAGGGCTGCCCATAAACCACTTGCTTCATTATAGGTGTTCTCAGGAGAGTAGAAAGATAGGGGCTTTGGCTCCAACCAATCTTCATTACAACCTGAAGTAACTGCTATAATCAATCCTGTCAAAAGGATTTTTATTGAGTTTGTTTTACTTCTTATATTCATTTTAATGTTTTTTTAGGCTTACAATGTAACATCAATTCCAAGCGAGAAATATCTTGGGATAGGTCCTGAGTTTTCTGGATCCCAGAAGTCCCACTGTGGCGCATAGTATCCTACATTTCTAATACTTCCGTACACACGAAGATTTGTGATCTTAGCCTTTTCTATCAATTGCTTAGGGAAATTATAACCCATAGAAATATTTTCTAGACGGATAAAGGACTTTTTGCGGTAAATGCTATAACCACCGGCACTACCTTCACTTGAGTTTAGTCTCGCCCATTCATTGTTTGGATTATCTTCGGTCCAATATGGAGTCACATAAGAGCTAGTTCTATCCAAGAATCCATCTCTGTTTTTCATTTGGTTGAAAGAGCCATCATGTCCCCAGTAGGAATAAAGCATGAAAGAGAAGTCTATGTTTTTGAACATCGTAAACTCATTTCTCAAGCTCCAACGGAATCTAGGTTCTGTATATCCTTGGAATTGTCTGTCAGCATTGGTGTATTTACCATCTCCATCAACATCTTCAACTTTGAAATCACCTGGTTTCACGCCATAACTATCGGCTAAATCAGCTTCATCAGATTGATAAATTCCTAAGGTTTTATAATTCCAAATCTGGTCGATAGCATGACCAATGAACCAGCCGTTGCTTGGGTCATCTAGTTCCACACCATTTTCGTCCAAATCACCATACAGGCTTACAATTTCATTTCTGTTCAATTGGAAATTGGCAGTCGTTCTCCAAACGAAGTTACTTCTTTCAAAATTTGTTGAATTCAAGGTTAGTTCGAAACCCTTGTTATCTACCTGTCCTAGGTTATCCCAAACATAGTTGAAACCTAGGAAATCCGGTAAGCTTCTCTGTACAAGCAAATCTCTAGTGGACATTTTGTACATCTCAAGTGTACCAGTCAATCTTGTTTTGAGTATAGAGAAGTCAATACCTAAGTTGAAGGATTCTGTTCTTTCCCATTGCAGATTATCATTTTGCATTCTATTTACATAGAGCTGATTTACAAGGTAAAGTTCCCCACTTGGTCTTTCGTAGAAATACTTACCTGTATTCAAATCAGAAAGTGCTACATACCTACCGATATCTCTGTTACCGTTACTTCCCCATGAAAATCTCATTTTACCGAAGTCTAGCCAATCAATATTGATGAAATTTTCATCTGAGAAAACCCATCCAACTGCAGCTGAATAGAAAAGTGCTCTAGGATTACTCTGACCAAAGGCAGAATAACCATCCCGTCTAACTGATAGGGTAGTAGAGTATTTTCCATCATAAGAGTAGATTAAACGCCCCATCAGAGCATCACCTGTACTATATTCGTCGTTACTGGAAATAAGTGGGTTGATACCACCACCAATGTTATGATAGCCAAGACGATCATGAGGTTCAAAACCATTGTTGGTCATCGTATTATCCCATGACTGGAATTTCTCAGCATTTACCAAGAAAGTAGCATTGAAGTCATGCTTCTCAGCAAAAGTCTTCTGCCAAGTCAGGATATTATCAATTTGCCAGTAGTATTCTTTCCGCTGTCTTCTAGAAGCAATTCCTCCAGATGCTCCCCATACTTCGTGCTCTGCAGATTGATGGTTGAAGTATTCGTAATACTCAAATCTAGGCGTGAAGTTGGTTCTGAAATTGAAACCAAATGGAAGCTTAACTGCTGCAAAGAAGGTAGAGTTGATATTGACATCTCTGTCAACTCTATCGATATAGGTTCTGTCATAAAATGGATGTGTTCCTCCACTTTGCTCATCATTTGGTCTCCACCTGTAAGTGCCATCCTCATTGTATTCTGATCCCCATGGAGATAGAGTTCTGTAAAGTCCCCAGCTAACTGGCACGTTACTCTCATCTTGTGTTGCAAATTGAACGTTCATTCCTACTGACAGCCACTTATTAACTTTGCCTTCAAGATTGACTCTGGTACGAATTGTTTCATATTCATCACCGATTATGATGCCTTCATTATTCATATATCCGACAGACCAGTAATAATTGATGTTTTCAGTTCTACCAGAAAGACTTACAGTATAATCTTGTCGGAAACCAGTCTGGAAAATTTTATCTCTCCAGTCAACAGAATTTCCAGCTTTGTAATTTTCAATTTCTACAGGCTGCATGTTTAACCTTTGTAGCCAAACTGTAGTAGGGTCACCGGAAGATCCATCGTATGCCATCCAATCTTCCAATGAAATATCACTTGGTAGAGTGCTTGGGTCAGAGAATTCATAAGGCTGGTATCCACCAGCATTGATACTTTTGAAAACGTCTTCTCTCCAGCTTATAAACTCGTCAGGTCCATATACATCAGGGAAAGTAGCAGTGGTGGCAAGGCCAGCATTTGCATTGAATTTGATAGTTGGCTTTCCAATTGTACCTTTTTTGGTAGTGATCAAGATTACACCATTAGCAGCCTTTGCTCCAAAAACTGCCGCAGCACTTGCATCCTTAAGGACTTCTAAGTTTTCAATATCATTAGGATTGATATCAGCTAATTCACCATAGTAGATAGCCCCGTCCAAAACCAATAGAGGAGAATTTCCCGCATTTAAGGAAGTCTGCCCTCTAATTTGAAGTGATCCACCACCTTTGGCAGAAGTACTTAGACCTACATTCAGTCCAGCTGCATTTCCTCTTAGGATATCCTGTACCGAATTTGGGTTTTCATTTTCGAGCTTGCTTGGGTTGACAGATGATACTGCACCAGTCACATCTCGTTTCTTGGCAGAACCATAGCCAATCACCACCACCTCTTCCAAATCGGAAGTGTTAGGGTTCATTCTCAAATCTATTACTGACTGATTTCCAATAGCCATTTCGATTGGATCATACCCAATAAATGAAAATACTAACACGCCATCACGTGTAGCATTAATGCTGTATTTTCCATCGAGATCAGTAGTTGTACCTGTTGTTGTGCCTTTTAATAGAACCGTGACTCCAGGCAGAGCCATGTCTGTTTCATCTAAAACAGTTCCAGTGATTTGTACTTCTTGTGCCTGCGCCATGGTGACGCTTATACACAAGGAAAATACAATCAACCAGAGGTTTTGGTAAAATTTGTACCGCATAAGTAGGGGGTTAATTGTTAATGAATAAGTTTGCTTAGCTGTTAATTAACCTGAATTAAGAATAATTAACAGTCCAATTAAAATAAAATAGTTCGTACGCCCTAATGCCCCCTCCATTTATCGGCGCAATCGTTTTCGTGATCTCTACAGGTAGTTTATTGATTTTCGGACTTTTTTGTTTGAAATGAGATTTTATGTGTTTATGTCAGCAAAAACTGTGTTTAATGCTGAAATAAACATATAATTGATGCTATGAAAATATTATATAGTAGGCATGCGTACAAAATAAAAAAGAGCTGCTTCAAATCTGAAGCAGCTCTTTAAATATTTAATTTTGTATTTCAGGGATAAACTTAATATCCTGGGTTTTGAGGGAAAGCACTTGCATTTCCTTCCGCTCTGTCAATTTGATTTTGCGGAATTGGTCTCAATGTGTGAAAATCTTGAATATTTGTAGCGGCTTGAGAAGGATTATATGCCTTCACTCGCTCTACCAAGATTCCCCATCTTTTTAGATCTAACCATCTAGTTTGCTCACCGATAAGTTCTCTAGCTCTTTCTTCTGTGATAAACTCAAAAGTTAGCTCAGAAGCAGAGATTTCCATTTCAGATTCCTTACCTGGGAAGGCAGCTCTTCTTCTTACAGTATTGATGTTCTCCGTAGCCAGATCCATTTTTCCTTGTCTAAATTGAGCCTCAGCAAGAAGCAAATAAGTATCTGCTAAGCGCATGGCGATATAATCACGTCCACCTTCAAACTGCGTACGATCTGCACGTCCCGGATCCAATTGCTTTTTCACAGAAGGAAATAGACGTTCAGTGTAAAGTTCAGGAGTCATTACCTGATATGGGTATTTAGCTCTTTCGGCAGCTGACATATTGTATCCTGGCAGCCACATAGTAGTATCTCCTTGCTCAAAGGTGACAGTAGCTTTGGAGTTATCGAAAGTAGTATTATAAGTACCAGGTCGATTGGATAAGAAATGATCCACATAGGTTTTTTTATACCTTGAGTCATTTTCCCTATCAGCAAAGATAGTGTTCAATGTGTAATCCGTTGATTTATATCGCTTAAACGGTCTACCATTCTCCGTATCTCTCTGCATTCCCGGTTGTACATCATATTCCATTAGGAAGAAAACATGTGAGTTGTTACCTCCACCATTGGTCAAAGGATCATAAGTGTATTGAGTTGACCAGATGACTTCAGTGTTGATTTCGTTTCCAAAAGCATACACGTTGCCAAAATCAGGAAGCAGCGCTAATCCGTAATTGTCTATGACACTTTGAAGTAAAGGCTCAGCTTTAGAATAATCTGCTGCTTCACCAGCTTCCGAAGTAGCTTTGGTAATATAGACTCTTCCGAGTAAATGCTCTGCAGCAGCCCGGGTAGCTCTTCCGTAGTCAGCTGATTGTGCACTAGCTTCCAAATTTGGAATAGCTGATTCTAAATCAGAAATGATAGCGGAATAAACTGCTTCTACAGATGATCGAGTTACTTCTTTAGTAGGCACGGACGTTTCTGAAAGCTGAAGATCGACACCTCCAAATAACTGCACCAAAATAAAATAATGATGCGCTCTGATGAATTTAGCTTCAGAAACTCGCTGATCAATCAATTCCTGAGATATACCAGTGAGGTTCACAGATCTATCGATCACTGCATTACAGGTGTTTATTCCAGCATAAAAACCATCCCATACTTCACGAGCATGACCATTCTGGGAATCAAACTGATTGGTATAGGTATTCATAAACTTCCAGGAACCATCAGCACCATTGGTGAAGAGGTCGGTTCCAAAGATTGTGAAGTTATTACCTCGCTCAGTCCCATACCATAAGCGCATAGAACTATATGCCGCATTAATTCCATCGTTCATGCCTTTAGGAGTGTTCAGGTAATCATTACCAATTCGCGCAGTGACATCTTCTTCGAGAAAACCGTCACAGGAAACTGCTGCCGAAAGTCCAAGTATTAGGGCTGTTGATTTAGCCCAGTATTTTATATTTATAGCTAATTTTTTCATTGTTGATTAGAATTTAGCGTTAATACCAAAAGTGAAAGAAGTAACAGCAGGGGATACATTTGCATTAACTGCACCACCACCTACACCTTGCTCACCATCTAAATACACCTCAGGGTCAATCCCCTTGTGCTCAGATCGGTAATTGGCAAAAATAAATGGCTGCTGGATACTTGTGTAAATTCTCAAATGAGTCATGCCAATTTTCTTTGCAGCCTCAGGTGTAAAATTGTATCCGAAATTGATGTTTCTTATCTTAATAAAGGTACCATCAAAGTACTCCATAGAACTTGCATATTTCGCGCTCTCCTGATTTACGTTTGGTCTTGGATAGGCATTAGTAGGATTGTCAGGAGTCCAATAATCAATATCCAAGTTATTGTATCTACCTGCTAGAGAGTTGTTACCTGTGTGAAACTGAGATTCAATCATGTATCCGAACCTACCATAAATGAAGAATGACAAATCGAAGCCTTTGTAGTTAAATCTATTTGTGAATCCTAAAGCAAAATCAGGTACTGCAGAACCTAAGAATTGTCTATCATCTGAGTTTATTACACCATCTCCATTGTAGTCTTCAACTTTGATTTCTCCAGGAACACCTCCGTAAGAAGTCGCTTCATCTAACTCATCCAGTTGCCAGATCCCTATTTTCTTATAATCATAGAAAATAGTCAAAGGCTGCCCAATGAATCTACCGGCAGAGATATCATCACCATTTGGTAGAGAGATGATTTCCTCTGTGTTTTTGGTGAAAACAATATCAGAAGACCATATGAAGCTTCCTTTCTCAATGTTCAATGTAGAAAGAGTAAGTTCTATACCTCTGTTTTGAGTTTCACCGATATTAGTGGTGAATCCACCAAATCCAATTGAGTTTGGAAGTGGCTGAGGGGCCAATAGATCACTAGTATTAGTGATGTAGTACTCTAAAGAACCAAAAATTCTACTTTTCCATATGGCAAAATCCAAACCTAAGTTAAGGGTAGTTGATGTTTCCCATCTTAAATCCGGGTTACCAATTGTACCTGGTCCATAACCAAAAGCAGCAGTATTATCATAAGCATAACTAGTTCTACCCAATAAGGCCTGTGTCTGGTAAGGACTAATTGCTTGATTACCTATGGAACCGTAGGATGCTCTTAACTTCAGTTGATCTATAGAAGAGTTTTGCATAAATCCTTCTGAGTGAATATTCCAACCCACTGCAACAGAAGGGAAATAAGCAAAACGGTTGTTTTCTCCAAATCGAGAACTACCATCTGCTCTTAATGTACCGGTAATCAGGTATTTGTTTTTGAAGTCATAGTTGATTCTCCCCATGAATGACATCAGAGACCATTCTACCAAGTTTGTATTCGCTCCCGTGATTTGCGAAGCATCACCAAGTCTATGATATAACTGACTTTCAGCAGGAATCCCAAGTACAGAAATGGTGCTTTGTTCAAATTTATCCTTTTGGATAGATTGAAGAGCTGTGACGTTCAGATTGTGATCCTCATTGAAGGTCTTGTTGAAAGTCAAGATATTCTCTAAGGTGTAGTTGAATGTGAACCTATCATCTACGCTACCAGTTGGTGCACCACCACGTCTTGAATTAGTCTGTGATCCTGTAAATCTACCAGCTCTACTAATGGTGATATCGGGTCCAAATACCATTCTATAGCTAAGACTAGGAAGGATGTCCCACTGTGCAAAAATACTGTTAAAAATTCTGTAGTTCTTCGTCAAATCCTCTTGTGCGCCATCTACTATTTCTGCATATGGATTAGTTCTCAAACCATCAGAAGTAGGGAGGAAGATCAAGTTTCCTTCATCGTCATAAGGCTTACCAAGTGGGTTTTCTGCTAAAGCCCCACCAAGAGGATTGAAGTTCTCTCCATTTCTCTCACTATAGGATACTAATGTGGAAACACCAAATTTGATGTTTTTGCTAATCTGATGGTCAATATTTGCTCTAAATGTATAGCGAGTATAATCCTGATTGATTATAACCCCCTCATCTTTGAAGTAGTTACCGGATACGAAGAAGGTGGTCTTGTCGCTACCTCCACTTACACCAAGCTGGTAACTCTGAATAGATCCATTTCGAGTAAGTCCATCAACATAATCCGATGTTCTACCTTGTGCAATACCATCTAGCTCGATTGGCTCAAAAAGCGCCTCATCAGCTTCTGGTGTTGCAGGTCCTGCAGGGTATTCTCCTGAAGTACGTCGGGACTCCCTTTTGTATTCTGCAAACTCAGGACCATTGAGCACGTCAATTCTACCTAGAGATTTATTGATACCATAATAAGCATCAAGGGAGACTACAGTTTTGCCTACAGTTCCTCTTTTGGTAGTGATCAATACTACTCCATTAGATCCTCTAGAACCATAAATAGCTGTTGCGGAAGCATCTTTCAATACTTCCATGGAAGTGATATCCTGAGGGTTGATATCATCGATTCCTCCAGCAAGTGGAATACCATCCACTACATAAAGAGGTTCGTTCGATGCGTTAAATGATCTTCTACCCCTGATTCTTACCTGAGGAGAGGCTCCTGGTTTAGATCCTGCTTGTGTTACATCGACACCAGCAGCTCGTCCTTGAAGTGCTTGTCTTGCATCTTTGATCGGTAATTCTTGAATTTCCTTTGATCCTACCGAAGAAATTGCACCGGTCAACTGACTCTTTTTGGCTGTACCGTATCCGACTACGACGACTTCTTCAAGATCATCAATGTCTGGAGTTAAATTGACATCAATTACGCTTTGGTTACCGACTACCTTCTCTAATGGATTGTAACCAATAAAAGAGAAAGTAAGAGTACCACCCGCTGGACTTGTAATGGCGTACTTGCCATCTAAGTCAGAAGTGGTTCCAGTTGTAGTTCCTTTTACGAGTACGGTTGCACCTGGTAAGGGCTGCCCAGTCTCATCGTAAATAGTACCTTTCACTTGTACATCTTGGGCATAGCCATTCGAAATGGATATCAGCAGCAAGAATAGTACACTTAGATAGGTGTAAAATTTTGGCTTCATAATTTTGGGTTTTGTTAATAAAATTTGTTTTGGGAATGATATTCAAAACCTTGCGCAAATGTATAAGCGCAATTCAGAATATATTACCGTGCATTAAGGTATAACAATAGATAATATTTCGAAAGCATATTGAAATCTAATTTACGAAATCGATTGCGCAGTTGAGCGGTTAGATTATAAGTTATTTGGTGATAATATGCCTTGATTGGTATTTAAGCGGTGTTTTAGTGGGTTTTTATTTGCTCAAATTTGCTTTCATTCCTACTAAAATTCCTGAAAAGTTTCTTGAATTATCAAGTAAAAAGTAATCGGTAGTCCACAATTTATTTTTAGAAAATCTTAAAAAACTATTGGGAACCGTATATGTAAGCTCGAAAATATAGGGTATATGACCTAAAATAGAATAGACCAGCATATGCCGGTCTATTCTGTTATTTTACTATTTATAACAGTTATATAAAATTTAAGACGAATGCTTATATAGATTTATAAATTATTTAATGAAGCCCTTAGACCTTAGGAGGCTCCCAACCTTTTTCATAAGATCTTGTCCAAAGTGCAGAAGCCTTCTTGGAGTTCTTGATATGCCCATTGCTAGGATCGCAGGTCAGGTTTTCACCAGTTCTATAGCTGATGTTGGCAAGGTGACAAAGTAGCGTACTCACTGCACCTTCCTCGATATTTGAGTTTTGCTTTTCCAAGCCTCGAATAGCATTGAAGAAATTGACGATGTGTGTAGTACTCATATCACCACCACCACCAAGGGCAGTGCCAGCTTCATTACTTGAAGATTTACTGTTTTTGACTTCCTTTCCTCTTATGTCAAATTGCTTATACCCACCACGATCTACATAGACAGAACCTTCTGTGCCATAGATGATCGTTCCGCGATCAGAACCATAGGTTTTGTAGTTATTTCTACTTTTTCCGTCCCATTGAATCACGGAGCCATTACCAAACTTGAATGTGGCGTCCATAGTATCATACATTTCCCAGCCATCATCGGCAAAGTGTCTCTTATCTGCAGTAACTAGCACCTCAGACGGATAGTCTACTTGAAGTGCCCAACGAGCGACATCTAGTTCGTGAGTTGCATTATTGCCAGTTTCGGCTGTTCCATATTCCCAACCATACCAGTGCCAGTTGTAATCCCAAGTATCATGGGTATAGGCTTTTCTTGGCGCTGGCCCTTGGAACATGTCCCAGTCCAGTCCTGCAGGGGCAGGAGCTGCTACGGGATTAGGAACTGCACCACGGTTATTATTATAAAAGGCTTTTGCCATATAAGCTTTGCCGATCTCACCATTATGAATAGCAGCTATGATTTCACGACTTTCAGGAGCGGAGCGCTGCTGATTTCCCATTTGTACGACTTTGTCATACTTTTTTTGCAAAGCAATCAACAATTCGCCTTCATGAGGATTGTGGGAGCATGGTTTCTCTACATAGACGTGTTTGCCTCTTTCCAAAGCCAACCAGGTTCCTGGAGCATGCCAGTGGTCAGGTGTAGCGATGATCATGCAGTCCACTTCCTTGTCATCCATCACTTTCATGACATTCTGCTCTAGTTTGGGAGCATAGTCTATATGCTTCGCAAAATTCTTAGCAGCTTTTGGCATCTGAGATTCCATTGCATCGCAGAGATACATCAGGTTTACATTGCTGGATTTCAAGCCGATCGGCTCATAATAGGCTCCTAAACGTCTTCCTAGTCCTGCAATGGCAACATTCAAGCGTTCATTAGCACCTATAATTCTACCATAGGATTTTGCCGAGAAAGCGGCAGAACCCAAAGCTGTCAAGCCGAGAGTCGCAGCAGTAGATTTTTTGATAAAGTCTCTTCTGTTGTTGTTCATCTGTTTATGATTGATTTTGGGTATTTATTTTAACGACTTGATTTTGATATTTTTGAAACTCACCTCATCGCCGTGGTCTTGAAGGAGAATATGTCCTTCCTTAGCTTCGCCAAAGTTGTCCCATTTCGCATACTTACTGATTGCGACCAAGTCTCGGAATTCCTTTGAGCCTCTTTCGTATTCTACTACTTTCACTCCATTAAGGTAATGCGCTACATTATTGTCTGGAGTTACTACTACACGTCCTTTGTTCCATTCTCCCACAGGTTTGATGAATCTGCCTTGCTTGTTTGCTTTGATTAGGTCGTAAAGAGAAGCCATGGTACGGTTGCCATCTCTGCCCATTTTGGCATCAGGATGATTGGCGTCATCTAGCACTTGGAATTCTAGACCAATTGCAGAGCCTTTATTTCCCTCAGACAATGTCACAAAATACTTCACGCCAGAATTTGCTCCTTCTGTCAATCTAAATTCGAATGCCAAGTCAAATGCTGAAAATTGTTCTGTGGTAACGATATCACCAGCATTGGTCGACTCACTTCCGTCTGTAGCAGCTATTGTCAAAATTCCATCATTGATAGACCAACCTGATTCAGGGAAATTTTCCTTGTATGCACCTTTCCATCCATCTGAATTTTGACCGTTGAAAAGCAGCTTCCATCCATTGTTTTTCTCATAAGCGGTGAGTGAATTTAGGCTATTGTTTACTACAAAAATATCTGTGTTAAATGCTTTTGGTTCAAGGTTTTCAGTCTGGATTTTCACATTTTTAAATGAAGTCTTTCTTCCAGCATCCTTTGCATCTCGTATCCCATGAACTTGAAGTCCGATAAAGCCAGTTTTGTCCATATCGTCAACTACATAAGCTACTTCCTGACCATTCACCCAGGTTTTGATTTCATTACCTATTGCTTCGATTCTGTAGTGGTTGAATTCGCCCATTTTGAAAGCCGTTTTGGCAGCTGGGTTAAGATCAAGTGGATATAACCATCCTCTTCTTGCTTCATCATAAACTCCTCCAGACCATGCTCTGTCGGATGGGTCAGCTTCGATTTGGTAGCCAAAGACTAAGCCCTTGCCATCTCTAGCAGCAGGATCAAACTGACCTCTTGCCATTACACCAGAATTGCTTGAAAGGTGTTCTATCTTCAAATCAAGTTCTAAGATGAAATCACCATAAGTTTCTTCGGTAATTAGGAAAGTGTTGGGCGATCCGGCGACAGATGTTCCTTGGATCACTCCGTCCACCACTTCAAATGTGGCTGTGCCAGCTACGGGCTTCCATCCGCTGAGATCCTTACCATTGAATAGATTAGTCCATCCATCCTCAGCTTTTTGAGCACTAGTGCAGCCAGCGAAGACGAGAGAGGTGATTATTACCGCGATTAGATTACGGGTGTATTTCATAGTGATGAGGTATTATTGTTCCATATAAAATTCAAGATTTAGTAGCAGTGCAGCAAACTCAATCAGGTTAAGTTACGCAATCGTTTGCGAGTTTCGTGCAGAAATAGAGATGATTTAAGCTGTCCGAAACGTGCTAAGAATATTCATTTCTTCGAATGACTTTATGTAGTGCTCGATTTATTACTTTTGCGCATGCTTGATTTCAACCTCAAAGGAAAAGTTTTTATAACCTGTAAGGATCGCTCGGTTTCTTACTTGGAAAAGGAAGTTCGAGAACTCGGATATGTGCCGGAAGCAGTCACGAGGACTGGGATAGAATTAAGAGCAACCATGGAAGAATGCATGGATCTTAATCTCTACCTACGCACTGCCTCACAGGTTTTGTATGAAATCAAATCTTTCTACCTCAGAAATGCAGACGATATCTACCGCAGATTCAAAGCTATCCCTTGGGAAGATTACTTAGATGTGGATGGTTATTTCTCTGTCAATTCCGTAGCAGAAAATGAAAGTATCACTACTCCGCTGATTGTCAATGTGAAAGTCAAAGATGCTATTGTCGATCGTTTTCGCGAGTTGAAAGGAAGAAGACCTGATTCTGGCTCGGATTTCAATGGCTTGGTTTTTCAGGTGTACTGGAAAGAAACCCAGTGCATTGTTTATATCAATACTTCTGGTGATACACTCGCTAAACATGGTTACCGCAAGATCCCAGGAAAAGCTCCAATGATGGAAGCGCTGGCTGCAGCGACTATTTATGCTACAGAATGGAACACTCGAGTGCCTTTTATCAATCCTATGTGTGGTTCGGGGACTCTGGCCATCGAAGCTGCCCTTATGGCAACTAAGCGATACCCGGGACTATATAGAGATCATTATTCTTTCCAGCACATTTTGGGTTATGATGAGCAAGCATTTTTGGCCAAGAAAAAGAAGCTGGAAAGCAAAATCATGGAATTGCCGGATCTGAAGATTATAGCTTCTGATATTTCTCTTCAGGCAATTTCTTTTGCGCAGGAGAATGCGATCACGGCAGGAGTGGATCATATGATCGAATTTCATGTTTGTGATTTCGCCGAAACAGAAATCCCAGAAAAACCACGAGGAGTGATCATGTTCAATCCAGAATATGGAGAAAGGCTAGGGGAGAACGATGAATTGGAAATCACCTACAAGCGAATGGGAGACTTCCTCAAACAGAAATGTGCTGGATATAGGGGCTACATTTTTACCGGGAATCTTGAGTTAGCCAAAAAGATTGGATTAAAAGCGAATCGGAGGATAGAATTCTGGAACGGTACAATTGATTGCCGCTTGCTGAAGTACGATTTGTACGAAGGAAAAAAAGAAGAGTAAATTCATAAAGCTGAAGTCAGAAGTCTGAAAATTTCTAACTTTTGACTTCAGCTTTTAAACTTCTACTGGTGTTCCTCTCTCAAGAGATCATTCACAGTTTTTACAGGATTGAAGGTGATTAGTGGCACTTCCACGAAGATGGTATTCCATCCTGCCATAGCACCATTCCAAAGACCTGGTAATTCCAGCGCCTTAAGATCTTTACCACTTTTGGACTTCTCTGTGATAAAACCTGTCATCATATCCCGAAACTCAAGTAGGTCAAAGGATTCTCCATTATAATTTCTAGTTGCACAGACCAAATCAACAGGGTTGAAGTGTGTAGCCGCATTGAAATGTTCTTGTGATGCAGGATGGTTCAAATCTATCTGGGCAGTTTCCAAAATCTGTAGCGATTGGGAACCGTCAGCTTCTTTCACCCAGAAAGGTCCACCGCCTGGTTCCCCTGTGTTTTTCACCATTCCGCATACACGCATAGGTCTATTGAGTTTGGCCTTAAGGAAAGCGCCCTGTTCTTCGATAGATTTGGAATCAAAATCCTCAGGTAATTTTCCGCCTATATCCTGCGTAAATACATTTTCTGCCCGGCTTACAGAATGCTTGTCAATGGATTTATCTAATCCCTTCAAAGCAGCAAATACTTTTTCCTGAGCCTCCAAAAGCAATCCGCCAATGGCCATTTTATATTTTTTGGTTTCCTCTTTCAATCTATCAGGAACCACATTATCCACGTTTTTGATAAAGATCAGGTCCGCTGAGACATCGTTTAAGTTTTCCAGCAATGCCCCGTGACCTGCAGGACGGAATAAGATGCTACCATCTTCTTCGGTAAATGGCGTGTTGTTGGTATTAACTGCGATAGTATCGGTAGATTTCTTCTGCTGTGAATAGCTGATATCGAAATTGACACCAAATTGTTTTTCGATTCCTGGAAGAATCTTTTCTATTTCCTCTTTGAATTTGTCGCTGTGCTCAGGCGAAACAGTAAAGTGAATTTTCACTATAGACCCTTTTCCAATAGCATATTGAACCCCTTCGATAAGGTGCTCATAGGCAGGGGTTCTTCTATTGTCCGTATAGCGATGGAATTTCAACAACCCCTTGGGCAAGTTGCCGTAACCAAGGCCTTCATCCAAAAGCAAAGCGGCCAAAATGCTCTTATAATCTTTGGTGTCCAGCGCATGGTAGATACTGCTTTCTTGACTTCCTAGTGCCTTATTCAGATCCTCATAGAAAGCGAACTTCTCAATATTGTTCATGAATTTCTGAACAAAAGCTGATTTGCTGATATCTCCATCACCTTCTAGAAAAGCGAAAAGATCCTTGAACATTCGAGATGCGGCACCGCTGGCAGGGACAAATTTCAAAACTTCCACCTCAGAAGCCTTGGCTGGATAGGTAGTCAGGAAATGTTTCAAGTCCTTATCATCCAATACTTTGATTCCATCCCCTGGAGTAGCGGGAGCGGTGATGTTTAGAAAAGGAAAGCCGTTTTCGAAATGTTCAATTTGCTGAGCTACGGTTTCAGGGTTCATTCCCTGCTCCAAAATTTGGTCTTTTAAGCGAGTGTCCATGTGGTTTATTGTCAATGTAAAAGTGTAAGATAATAGGCTTTGCGGCTTTCCTCAAGCTGGAACTGGGATTTTTTTTGAAAGATCGCTCAGCAGGATGAAATTATCATAAACGGCCTATTCATTCCTGTGACTCGCACTACAGCATGGCCTAGCTCAAAACTGGAATTTGAATTTTTGATGAGGATTTTTTTGTGCCAAAATAGCAATTGCTTCTTCGGATAGCTGAAGGATGCGAGGATAGCCACCTGTGACTTGTGCGTCCTTCATAAGTACTAGTAATTTACCCCCAGAGGTGAGCTGAACAGTGCCAGGGAAGACTGGAGCAGTTTCCATTTCCGGAAGAGAATTGGGAAGTAATTCTGCTAATTGGATAGCCATTCTATTTTTGAGCTCAGAGAAAGTGAATTCCATAGATTCGATGAGCTCTCTATTTTCCATATTTAGCAAATCCCATTCAGGACCAGGATATACTTTTATGCGTCGTTCCTGAGCCCAAACGAAATCCCATTTTACCTTAGAAGCAGTATAGCATGATGGTGAGTGATTGGTGAAATAGGGGATTAGATCTCCCTTTTTTGCATAATCAGAACTAGTGACCCCCATGTACCAACTCCTGGAATTCATGATTTTTTCAGATTGAAAGCCTTTTTTGATTCCCAAATAAAGTATAGATCCTTCCTGAAATGCACCAATTTCTAAGTGATCATTTGCTCGGATTTCTTGAATTCCTGCACTGGAAATAACTTGGCCATTTAACTTAACAGCTGTTTTTGCTCCAGCGAAGCAAATCTCTGTAGCCGAGTCAAATTTGATTTTCAATCCAGGTTGGCAGATCTCTAATACAGCAGCATCAATATGATTGCGCAAGAGATGATTGACCCAGCGATAGGATTGAGAATCTAAGGCTCCCGAATGTGGAACTCCATACTGAGCAAAACCAGTTCGTCCTTCATCTTGGATGGAAGTGCCTGGGCCAGTTTTCACTATTTTCAAATAACCAGTTGCTTGAATCATCTGAATTTTGGCTTATGTGGATGCCTAGTCAACCGGTCAAATTCTAGCTTGCTGATCGGAAGAAATTCTATTCGCTCTCCAGGACTTGCGAAAACTGGATTGTCTTGGCTAGGATCAAAAAGTGCAAGGGGAGTCTGCCCGATCAAATGCCAGCCACCTGGACTGGAAGATGGATAAATCCCAGTTTGTGAGCCGCCGATGGCAATTGAGCCGACTGGAACAGAGCGATCAGGAATGCTTTTTCTTGATGCGTATAATGCTTCTGGCAGTCCATTCAAATACATGAATCCAGGTAAAAATCCGAAAAAATGAAGTCGATAAAGCGTTTGTGAATGTATGGTGATAAGTTCTTCTGGCCTGATGTTTTTATGCTTTGCTAATGTTTCTAGATCTCGCCCAGTTTCGTCAGAGTAGCAAACTGGGATTTGCCAAATTCTAGCTGGAAGTGCCTTTAGGGATAGCTCTGAACTAATGGCTTTTAACCAAGCTTCAATCTCGGAAGTTTCAACTCGCTTGGAAAGGAGTATTGCAAGGGTTTTGAAGCCCATCCTAAGCTCAGAGATCTCTGTAGAAAAGTCTTCCTGAAGCTTAGCCTTAAAGCTTAATTGATGCTGAAGCAATACATCCGAGATTGCCGCTTCCCATTCAAACTCGCAGATCTCTTGGGAGATTCGTTTTAAAATAGGCTTCATTTCCAGAATCTTTTTCTAATAGCAGGCAAAAAATCTCCAATGCCAGGATTGTCACCATGGAAGCAAATAGTATTAGCATTCAATTGTAATCTTTTCCCGGAATCTGAGATAAAATACCCTTGCTCCAGCAAAGTTTGGAGATGGGCTGAAATCTCTGGTTCAGTAGTCATATGAGAACCAAAGACTGATCTGGGCATCAGCTGATAATTGTCCAAATATCTTCGGTCTCCGAAAACCTCCATCTTAATGGATAATTCTTTCTCAGTCAGAAACTTTTCCAACTGGGAATGTGGAGGTGCAAAGATCGGCGTATTGTGAAAATAGGTGGCGATAAAATCACTGAGGCTGTCTGCGAGATCTGGATTTGCGGCGACATCATTATATAAAGCTCCATGGAATTTGATATGATCCATCGACATTTCAGCTTTTTCTGCCAATTGCTCAAACTTCAGGATTTGAATCAAAATGGACTTCTTTAGCTCTTTGCCAGAGATTTTCATCGTTTTGCGACCGAAGTTTTTCTGATCAGGATAGGAGGGATGAGCACCGATTTTTTTCCTGAACTCCTTAGCCAATGCTATGCTTTCGTTCATTGTGTTTTCATCACCGAAATGCCCACCACAAGCTATACTTGCTCTATCGATCAAAGGAAAGAGTTGATGTTCATTTGGGATTCCTTCACCTAAATCACAGTTTATTTCTGGCAGTTGCTTCATTGTAAGGGGAAAAATGGACTAAATTCTAAAATACAAAATGTCATCTAAGTCATCGAGCTTTTACTACAACTTATTGTAATACTTAATCAGTTCGTTCAGTTGCTTGTAGTCTAGTTTGCCTTTACCTAGTTTGAGATGATGAATAATGGCAAGTGCTTTCTTCATTCTACTTTCTGGATTTTTGACTTTGTTGACGGTATAGACCATCATGCGCTGTTGTCCAGGAGGAAGTTTTTTGAAATGCATGGCACCTTCTTCATCTTGATCCATCAGGACTTGGAGTTCCTCTGGCATCTCGTGGCCATACTCACTATGATCACGATCTATTTTTATTGGGAAAGTATGTTTCTCATCCAACTTGAATCGAGACCTGAGTTCCTGATTGACCAAGACGTACCAATAGTCTTTGGCTTTCATCAGTGCCATATGGAAGGGCCCTTCATCTTTGATCCAAATCAAGACTCTACGATTCTTATCATCCATCATTTGAGATGATATTTCCTTTGAAATAGGAATATGGTATTGCCAGTGGTTAAACTCGAATGCAGCTAATTTTCCTTGGAATTCGATCATTACTAGTCTTTTGTTGGCCTGATTATTAGTTCGGTTTCACATCTTCCTGGCTCAATCAAATAGGACTGCCTACTCTCATTGTCATAGCTTAGGAAGTAATCAATCACTCCGGGCTCAGAAAGTATATTCATTTTGGCAGTCAAATTAACCAGAGGTGTATGAGTACCTGTGTAGCAAATTGCATCAGATGCTTCAAGTAGAAAAAGGGATTAGTTATTAAGGTTCTTACTAATGGGCTTGAAGATATTTAAGGTAAAAAAAATCCCTTCAAAAGCTAAATTTGAAGGGATCTGAAATTAGATGAGTAGCACAGTATTAATTCTGAAGATTGAAGGAAATCAGAAATGAAGTGCCTTTTCCAACCTCACTTTTTACTCGAATAGAACCTCCGTGGCTCAGGATTATGTTTTGGGTATTGGTAAGCCCAAGACCTGATCCAGTAGATTTGCTTGTAAAGAATGGCTCAAATAGGCGTTCTATATTTTCTTTTGGAATGCCCTCTCCGTTATCCTTGATCTCAATTCTACAATGGTTATTCCTTATACTTGTTTTCAGGATTAGCTTCCCTGTCTTTTCTGGCATTGCTTCTATCGCATTCACGATCAGATTGATCAAGGCAATTTTTATTTTTTCACCATCTACATGAATATCACAAATATCTGTTTGGTACTGCTTGACGATTGTTATCCCTTTGAACTCAATTCTATCTTGAACCTGCTCCAAAGATTCATCCAGTAAGCTGTTGATGCTATGAGATTTGGCATCCAGTTCAGTGAATCTTGTGCTGTCCAGCAACTGAGTGACGAGGTGGTTGATGCGATCACAATTCCTACGAATTACATCTATCAAATCCCCACTTTCAGCGCGCACATCTGCGGGAAGTTCCAAGTTTAATTGATCTGCGGAAAGTAAAATGGTTGTCAATGGGTTTTTGACCTCATGAGCCAGAAGCCTTGCTATTCTCCCCGTAGATGAAAATTTCTTCAAGTTGAGCTCTTCCTCTTCTTTGGCCTTGATGGCGCTTAGGTCCTTGATCAAAACCTGATAAATATTTACATCCTGCTTTACAATATTTATTAGGCTGTTGATGGTATGTCCATGGTTTACCGTCATCAGAGCTTCCATATCATAAAGCTCCTGACCTTTGAAAAACAAATTTTCCAGCTCTTGAGCTGAGCTTACTTCAGGCAATAGGTCTTTGAAGAAGAAGCTTTTGTCGGAGCTGGGATCGTACGCCTTATGGCCAAACTTTTTAAGAAAAGCAGGGTTAGCTTCCAGGATCTTTCCTTCATCATTCATCAAGAGAAATGGATCCGATGCCAGTTCGAAAATTGATCGGAATTTGACCGCAGCACTTGCAAGTGACTCCATCAACTGGGCATCGCGGATGGCGTATCTTAGTGTTCTATCCAGCGTGTGCGCATCAAATTCACCTTTTACCAAGTAATCAGATGCACCATAAGTTAGCGCTTCTCGGTCAATAGATCCAGTGCTCATGCCTGTGAGCATGATTACTGGAACATGTTTGTTGAGTGATTTTATTTCTTGAATTAGCTCCAGCCCAGTATCCTTGCCCAGTCTGTAATCTACTAGGAAGACATCGAAGTTCTGATCCAGCTTTGGGATAGCTTCTTCGAGGCTGGTGGCCCCTTCTAACTCATAGGTAGTATCGGCGATTTTTTTCAGTAGACTGGAAACCAGATAGAAATCATCGGGGTCATCATCTACGTATAATATTCTTATTGTATTTGTACTAATCATACTTTTTTACTCTGGCAACAAGACTGTTTTTGACCAGTAATTTTCTATTTCTTCAGTTACTTTTACTAGCTCCTCAAAAGATCCTGGCTTAGTGATAAAGCTGCTGGACCCCATTTTATAAGTGATCTGAATGTCATCAGCACTATTTGAAGTAGTGAAAATTATCACAGGTATGGATTTCAGATCGTCAATACTTTTTATTTCAGCAAGTGCTTCTCTGCCATCTTTGCGTGGCATATTGAGATCTAGCAGGATAATGTCCGGTTTAGGGTATTTCTCCAGATCGTTGTAAGGAGGATCTCGCTTCAAATATTTGAGCAGAGCCTCACCATCTTCCACGCAGGTGACTTTTTCCTTAGGCAAAGTCCTTTCGAATGCCTTTAGGATTAATAATTTATCGTCTTCGTCATCTTCTGCGACTAGGATCTGGATGGGTTTCTCGAAGGACATGAGCATATAGTCTGTGACGAACAAGGGTTGAATTGTGCTGAAAAGATAAGCACGATTTTATTAATTAAATATACTCTTTTATTTTCTGATCCATAGGCCGTTATTTTTGGATCACTGGCAATATGATATTGAATATTGATCCCTGATCTTTTTGACTTTCGGCGAATATTACTCCGCCATTTTTCTCTATTATTTTTCGGGCGATAGAAAGGCCAATTCCAGTTCCCTCATATTCTTTCTTGCCATGTAACCTTTGGAAGATGGAGAAGATTCTATCTGCATGTTCCTTATTAAAGCCTATCCCGTTGTCTGATACTTTAATTAAATGGTAGCTTTTAGAGGTATCAAGTGTTGGGAATTTATGGATGAGTTCTTGATTTGCTTTCTCAGAATTGATGGTAACAACTGGATTAAGATTTGGTTTAGAAAATTTCAGAGAATTTGAAATTAAATTTTGAAACACCTGGCGAAATTCTGTTTCTGAGCCTTTTACCTTAGGCAATTTACCTAGAGATATCGCCGCTGATTTTTCCTGGATGGCTATTTCATAGTCCTCTATAATCTCAGAAATGGTTTTCGATAGTTTAACAGTTTTTATATTTTCATTGTCAATTTTACCTGCTCTACTGTATTCCAATAAATCAGTTATTAATCGCCTCATTCGAACTGCTGAAGCCGTGATTCTATTTAAATATAAATCTCCATCACCTTCTAGTTTATCTTTGTATTGCTCATTGAGCAGATCTGAGAAAGCTGTGATTTTGCGTAGAGGTTCCTGCAAATCATGAGAAGCGACATAGGCAAATTGCTCCAATTCCTTATTTGAGTCATCAAGGAGTTTGATTTGATCTCTGAGTTTTTGCTGAAACAAGGTGATTTTTTCATGTGCCGCAAGCTGCGCCTTGTTGTATTGGTAAATCGAGAAAAAGGTCACAAGTCCGATAGTAATAGAGAAAACCGAAATAAGTCCAACTATAAAGGGTAAGGCGTTTATGTTATTGAACAAGCTCTGATTGGTTTTTTGGAAAAGTTTGTTCTCTACATCATTGATCCGTAAAACGACTTCCTTGATCATTTTATAGCCAATCAAAGCGTTATTTACTTTGTTAGGATCTATAAAGCCTTCTAGATTACCATTTGTCTCCATATAGGCTATGGAAGCATCAAATGTCCTTACTCTAGAATTTATAAGCCCTCTAAGCTCTTCAATGTTGTTTTGCTGCTGACCATTATTCATTGTCAGTGCTTGTAGCTGAGTCAAAAGACGTTCAGCATCCACATTAGATTGATTGTAATGGCTCAAAAACTCTGGGTTTCCAGTCAGTACATATCCTCTGATATTGGTTTCCCTTTCAAGAATACTTGAATATAGTTCTCCCGTTCGCTGAAGAACATCGGAAGTATGCATCACCCCAGTGGTATAATATTCTATACGATCTGCAGTCCAATAGGAAACAGCAGATCCTATAATAATTAGGACAAGCGTTACGATCGAGTAGATTTTGACTTGACGTATGGATGGGTTTTGTTCGTTTTTCATTTGGATATTTCCCCCACATGGGGAATTAATTACTCGTTAAGTTTGTGTTTACTAGTAGCAACTTGGTGCTTAAATAGATTTAAAGGCTTATATGACCTGATTAACCCTGCTTTTGATGATTTGTTAAAATAGGGCATGCCTGTTGAACTAACAGATATAAATTAATCAAACAACCTAAACACCAAAACTATGAGTTCTTTATTGTATTTCATCGCAGTAATTCTTTTGATCGGCTGGCTAGTCGGAGTATTCGCCTATAGCGCAGGAGGATTGATTCATGTATTATTAGTATTAGCTGTCATCGCTGTGCTATTCAGATTGATTTCTGGGCGAGGCGTCTAGTTTCGCATAGTGGAAATCTAAGCATTGAATTTTGAAACTCTAAACCAACCAAGCCATGAATATTACAGAAATAAAAGGAAATTGGAACGTTCTCAAAGGTAAATTGAAACAACAGTACGGTGAACTAACCGAAGACGATTTGACTTTTGCAGAAGGTAAGGAAGATGAACTTTGGGGTCGCCTACAGAAAAAAGTGGGCAAGACCAAAGAAGAGATCCTCGAGGAAATTAATGGAATCTGAAACTCAACTCTAACAGTTACAACTACAAACACAATGAATAAATCAGCAATAAACAAAACCCTTTGGCTCAGCGGACTAGTAACAGGCGCAATGGTAGGAGCATATCTTTATAAGAACAAGGATGATTTTGGACCTCAAAAAGAAAAGTTGAATAACTTATTGGGAGATTTCCAAACTATCATTGGCGACTTGAAGACCAAGCTATTGGAAGTGAAATCAGAAGGCCTGGAAGCTACTAAAACAGCACTCCAGTCTGCCAAAGAAAAAGTAGATAAAGTGAAATAGAAATAGGTTTAGAATTTTGAAAAGGTGTGGCCTTTAGCTGCACCTTTTCTTACATAACCTCAGATATTTGAATAACCCAACTTATGAAAAATGTATCCCTGTCTTGACCAGAGTAGATAACCATGTGATGAAGAATAATCGAATCCTTGTAATAGATGATGAACCTGAAATCAGAGCACTTTTATCTAGGTTCCTAGGAAGAATTGGTTTCTCAGTATTGGCAGCAGGCACACTGAAAGAGGGTAGAAAAATGTTCAATGAATCCCAACCTGAATTAGTCTTTTTGGATGTAAACCTTCCTGATGGTAATGGCTTGAACGAACTCAAGTATATCAATTCAGGAAAGCTGAAGTCCAAAGTGATCATGATGAGTGCCTTTGATCATAATGAAGTGAAAATGGAAGCAATCCAAAATGGAGCTTTAGACTTCCTTAGTAAACCATTCAATATTGCGCGACTGGATCAGGTAGTCCAGAGTCAATTATTAAACTCAAACAACACCAAGTAAATCATGGCTAAGATTCTCGTAATTGATGATAATATAGATATCTGTCAACTTCTGGAGCGATTTCTCACTAAGAAGGGCTACGATGTAGAAACTACAATTTCAGGAAAAAACGGCCTGGATATGGTCAAAAAAACATTTTTCGACCTTATTTTCTGTGACTTCAAGTTGCGGGATATGGAAGGTAGAGATGTGCTGATGAAGGTAAGAGAGATGTCTCCTGGTACGCAAGTGGCGATAATTACAGGTTATGCCGATGTGAAAATTGCAGTGGAAGTGATAAAAAATGGCGCATTTGACTATGTGACCAAACCACTGATTCCAGATGAAATAATCAACCTGATAGAAAGGGCATTAGCCGCATCCAAAGCCAGCAAATCCAAATCTCAAACTTTCACAAAGGCTACTCAACTCAAAAAAGAAACTGATACCGAAAGCCAAAAGGCTGACTCCAAGTACCTAAAAGGTACAGGAGCAGAGTCAAAAAAATTGTACAAGGAAGTAGCCTTAGTAGCACCGACTAGCCTAAGCGTCGTGATCTACGGAGAAAGTGGAGCAGGTAAGGAAAATATAGCTCGAACTATACATGATCAAAGTGAGCGTGCAGGAAAACCATTTATCGCGGTGGATTGTGGCGCATTGACTAAAGAGCTAGCAGGAAGTGAGCTTTGGGGGCATGAAAAAGGATCTTTTACCGGAGCTCTGACAGAGAAGCCTGGGCAATTTGAATTGGCTGATGGAGGTACAATCTTTTTAGATGAAATCTCTAATCTATCTTACGAAACTCAGGTTGGACTACTCAGATTGGTTCAGGAGCGAAAGCTAAGAAGAATCGGAGGAACTAAGGATAAATCCATTGATGTGAGAATTCTGGTAGCTTCCAATGAAGACTTGAGAAAGGCTGTCTCTGAAGGGAAGTTTAGAGAAGATCTGTATTTTAGATTCAATGAATTTAGTATCACTGTTCCGCCTTTAAGGAATAGAAAGGCGGATATTGAAGCATTTGCTTACCATTTCTTGGAGCTTTCCAATGCCGAATTGAATAAGAAAGTATTTGGCTTTGAGGAGCAGGTGATGGATGTACTAAAAGAATATCCATGGCCAGGTAACTTGCGAGAGATGCTCAATGTAATCCGTAGAGCAACACTTCTGACCGATGGAGGCAAGATGTCAGTTTCGGCACTTCCACCAGAAATCGTTTATTCACAGAAATTTAATTTCACGGATTCAGACTCTGACAAGTCAGAAAATAGAGCAAGTAAAATGCCTTTGAATCTAAAAAATGCTGCTGCTGAAGCTGAAGCTGAGGTATTGAAAAAAGTCCTTGAAGAAGTCAAATACAATAGAACTCAAGCTGCCAAACAATTAGGCATAGATCGCAAAACACTCTTCAATAAAATGAAGCAGTACGATTTGTAGAAAAGTTGCACTTACCTTAATCCGGACCTAGTTCCGGATTTTTTTATGCCCTTTTTTGGGTGATAATTGCTCAATCAACTCAGCTCATTAGCTATACAGCTATACCTAAAACCCAAATATTTAGATTCCTAAATAACCAATAACCAACAACCAACAACGAATAACGAATAACCAACACCCATTATCAACTCCTCCCTCCAAAAATAGCCGAGCCAATCCTCACCATCGTACTTCCTTCTTCCTGAGCGATCAGGTAATCACCACTCATTCCCATAGAGATATCTGTTAATTGGATGAATTCTGGAAGCGCTTGAGCTTTCAGTTCATCGAAAAGTGTTTTGAGGCTTTTGAATTCTTTTCTTACCTGATCTATATTTTCGGTAAAAGTAGCCATGCCCATTAGCCCTTTGATCTTTACATGTGTTAGGCTCTTAAAGTCAGTATTGTTCAGCATCTCATTCAATTCATTTTGGTCAAAACCGAACTTGGTTTCTTCTTCAGCTATGTGCATTTGCAGCAGCACATTAATCTTTCTATCAAGCTTTTTTCCTTGTTTATTGATTTCTCTGAGAAGCTTGAAAGAATCCACTCCATGGATCAGATAGACGAAGGGAGCGATGTATTTGACCTTATTGCTTTGTAAGTGACCGATCATGTGCCAGTTGACATCACTGGGCATTTCGGGTTGTTTAGCCTGAAGTTCCTGTACTTTGTTCTCTCCAAAATCACGAATTCCTGCCGCGTAAGCCACTTTTAGATCCTCGAGTGGTTTGGTTTTGCTTACTGCTACCAGTTGGCAATCTTGATTTAAGAATGTTTTTTTTACTTCTTGAAGGTTGGCTTTGATGTCCATTTTCTATTTTTATGCTTTACTTTTTCCAAAATGCCTAAAACAAAGATATGGCGATCATTAGTACTTTGCTAAAAAAAGGCATTCGCCTGAGAGAGAGTCTGGAACAAGAGTACTCTCATCCATTGGAACTCCAACGTCAGGAATTGAAGAAATTGTTGATTCAAGCATCTGGAACAGAGATTGGTAAAAAGTATGATTTCCCTGCTATTCTCAAAGGTTTTCGGCGGGGAGAAGATGAGTTTTATGATCGATACAAAAATCAGGTTCCGATATACGATTACGACAGCATTCATGCAGAATGGTGGTTCAAACTACTAAAAGGAATACCTAATGTCACCTGGCCGGGTCCGGTCAGATATTTTGCGCTGAGCAGTGGGACTTCAGGCGCTACTTCCAAGTTCATTCCTATTACTAATGATATGGTGAAAGCCATTCGTAAAACTGGTGTGCGTCAGATTCTTTCGCTATCCAAATATGACTTGCCTGCCTCGCTTTTGACCAAAGGGATTTTGATGCTAGGCGGTAGTACCGATTTGGATTTTAATGGCACCTATTTCTCTGGAGATCTGAGTGGTATTACTACAGGTCGTTTACCTATTTGGTTTCAGCGCTTTTATAAGCCAGGCAAAAAGATTTCTCGAAGTAAAAACTGGGGAGATAAACTAGATCAGATCGTGGAGAATGCTCAGGCTTGGGATATTGGGATTATCGTTGGAGTTCCTGCTTGGCTTCAGATTTTGATAGAAAAAATCATTGAAAGATATCAGGTGTCTAATATCCATGAGATCTGGCCAAACCTTCAGATTTTCGTGCATGGAGGAGTTTCCTTTGAGCCCTATAGGAAAGGCTTTGAGAAGCTCTTGGGCAAGCCGATTTTGTACTTGGAAACTTATTTAGCTTCAGAGGGATTTCTGGCATTTCAAGCTTTGCCCAATCGTAAATCCATGCGTCTGGTATTAAACAATGGTATTTTCCATGAGTTTGTGCCTTTCACTGATGATAATTTTGATGAAGAAGGAAATATTCGGGCAGATGCAAATACGCTGAAAATAGATGAGATAGAAGAGGGAAAGGATTATGCGTTGCTGATCAGTACCTGCGCAGGAGCCTGGAGGTATTTGATAGGGGATGTCATTCGCTTTGTGTCCAAGGAAGAATCAGAAATTATAATTACCGGTAGAACTAAGCATTTTTTGAGTCTTTGTGGAGAGCACCTTTCGGTGGACAATATGAACAAAGCCATCGAGCTGACAGCTGAGGAGCATGATCTGAATATCCGTGAATTCACCGTGCTAGGTGTTCCTCATGGTACTTTGTTTGCTCACCACTGGTTTATAGGTTCGGCTGATACCATCTCACCATCTGTTTTGAAAAAATCAATTGATGCACATTTGAAGGTGACCAATGATGATTATGCTGTAGAGCGAAACCATGCCTTGAAGGAAGTGAAAGTGACACTTTTACCATCTTCTTTATTTTATGATTGGATGCGAGAGCAAGGTAAAGAAGGGGGACAGAATAAATTCCCAAGAGTGCTCAAGGGAGATAAGGCGGCAAGCTGGCAGGAATTTCTGGTCAAAAATGGCATAGAGCTGTGAGCCAAGCCTTACTGGAAGGTATAAGTATGGGCCTATTGCTTTCGGCGATGATTGGCCCAGTGTTTTTTACTTTAATCCAAAGTAGTCTGGAGAACGGGTTTCGCTATGCAGCGATGGTTGCTTTGGGGATTTTGACCTCTGATACACTCTACGTACTGCTTACTTTTTTCGGAATCAAATTCCTAGCCGAGGCTACTTATTTTGAATCAGTTTTGGGATATGTAGGTGGGGCTATTTTGATCGGATTTGGGATAAGCTATCTGGTGAAAAGGCAAACCGCTAAACCTGAAGCTAATGTAGAAGGAGAGCGTAGAGCTAAGAAACGAAGTGCTTTTTTGAAGGGTTTTTCTATCAATGGCATCAATCCATTTGTGTTACTCTTTTGGATTTCAATAGCTAGCTTGGTGCATCTCAAGGAATCATTTAGATCTCTGGATGTATGGCTTTATTACTCAGGAATTCTAATTACAGTATTCTGCATAGATTTGACAAAAGCCTATATCGCAAAGAAACTAGCTCAGTTTGTTACTCCTAAGTTTATGTTTTGGCTAAACAAGGCAGTAGGCTTGGCCATGATAGGTTTTGGACTTCGCTTAGTATGGTTTGCAATGTCGCACTGATTTCAATGGAAATCCAATAGACCTAGGTAAACGCAGAGCTTATTTTAAGTGCTAAGATTTTTAGTTCGTTACCATTCTTTCAGTAAGTAGTAAGGATGATTCTTGCCAATTTATTCATCGCTGATTACAAATGAAAAATTGCCGCTTTGGCAGAAGCAACCTAACTTGAACAGGCATTCCAACTCTTAAAAAACGACGCAAAAAAAATCCCTCCAGTTTCACCAGAGGGATTTGTATGTATTAGAACTTACTGAGATTAGTCAGCAAGGTATTTTACAACTGGAGTATAATCCATGTCAAAAGCTTCTGCTACTGCCTGATATACAATATCACCGTTGATTATATTTAAGCCTAGTGCCAGTTCAGGGTTATCCTGAGCTGCTTTTTTCCAGCCTTTGTTTGCCAATTGAATAGCATAAGGAAGGGTAGCATTGGTCAGAGCCAAGGTAGAAGTGTAAGGTACCGCTCCTGGCATATTGGCTACGCAATAGTGAACCACATCATCAATTACAAAAGTAGGGTCTTGGTGAGTAGTTGGCTTACATGTTTCGATACATCCACCTTGATCTACTGCTACGTCCACTAGTACTGTACCCGGAAGCATTTCTTTTAGCATATCACGAGTGATCAGGTTAGGAGCTTTTGCTCCAGGGATCAACACGGCACCAATAATTAAATCGTGATTCTGAATCAGTTTTCTAATGTTGAATTCATTAGACATCATTGTATTTACATTGGCAGGCATTACATCCGCCAAGTAGCGCAAACGTGGAAGATTGAGATCCATGATCGTTACATCTGCTCCAAGTCCTGCAGCCATCCATGCAGCCTGAGTACCAACGATACCGCCACCTAGAATCAATACTTTGGCAGGAAGTACACCTGGTACGCCTCCAAGAAGAATACCTCTTCCTCCAAGTGGTTTTTCCAAGTAATTAGCGCCTTTTTGCACAGCCATTCTACCAGCTACTTCAGACATAGGGATCAAAAGAGGAAGACTTTTATCAGCTTTTTCTACAGTCTCATATGCTAGACATACAGACTTGCTTTCTACCATTGCTTTAGTCAAAGGCTCATAAGAAGCAAAGTGGAAATAAGTGAACATCAATTGATTTTCTTTGATCAATTTGTATTCTGCCTCGATAGGCTCTTTCACCTTCATAATCATCTCAGCGATTTCGTAGGTCGCTTCGATCGTGGGTAGGATAGAAGCACCAGCTTCTACGTACATCTCATCAGGGAAGCCTGAACCTTCACCCGCAGTATGCTGAATGTACACGTTATGACCTCTTTTTACCAATTCTTGTGCACCGGCAGGGGTAAGGGCTACACGGTTTTCGTTGTTTTTGATTTCCTTTGGAACGCCTATGATCATGTCTTATTTATTTGGATTTAGATATATTCGTTCGCAAAGATAATATGCGGTTTGCTATCTATTCGTACATAAGCGAATAGTATTTGGTATGCTTTTGAAAATAGAGATAATTCAAAATATTATTCTTTTATTTTATCAAATAATTATGAAAATTTTAAATTTTGAATTTTAAGCATTGATAATTTTGAAATAGTATTTTGGCTAAATGCTTGGTCTATAGTGTGCTGGGTTTTCGGATTTGATACTTCTATTATTGGATATTATCATGTTCTCAAAATTTAATTTTGTTTTGTCTTGTAATTTATAGGTCTTTCAAAATTTTTGACGGAAAATTTATAATGCCGAAATTTGCATAGAAAATGGATTTGGCTATTTTTGAGTGATTCAAAAAATCAAAAGAGAAAACCCAAATAACTTTAGTAAATTAAGCTTTATGTCAGAAGTTCAATCAGTACCGAAAAACCTGAATTCTCCGAATCTTTCTAAAGAGGCAATCTTGGCAGACTTTCGAGTCGCTATGATCAGTAGGCATGCTTCTCTGGTAGGCAGAAAAGAGGTTTTTATGGGGAAAGCGAAGTTCGGGATTTTTGGAGATGGCAAGGAGATTGCGCAGATCGCCATGGCGCGAGCTTTTCAACTGGGGGATTTTCGCTCAGGCTACTACCGTGATCAGACATTTATGTTGGCAATAGGTGAGCTGACGGTAAAGCAATATTTTTCTCAATTATACGCATATACTAATGTGGAGGCGGAACCGGCAAGTGCTGGCCGTCTTATGAATGGTCACTTCGCGACACGATCTCTTAATGAAGATGGAAGCTGGAAAGACCTCACAAAAAAATATAATTCTGCAGCAGATATTTCCCCTACAGCAGCTCAAATGCCAAAGCTTCTTGGGCTGGCTTATGCTTCCAAGCTCTATAGAGATAATAAGGGATTGAAGGAAATGACGAAGTTTTCAGTAAATGGAAATGAAGTCGCTTGGGGGACAATTGGAAATGCATCTACTTCTGAAGGGATGTTTTTTGAGACTATCAATGCCGCTGGCGTAATGCAGGTTCCTATGGTGATTTCTGTATGGGATGACGGTTATGGCATATCTGTTCCTAATGAATTTCATACGACAAAAGGGAGTATTTCTGAGGCTTTAGCTGGATTTGAACGGACAGATTCGCAGAAAGGAATAGAAATCATCAGGGTGAATGGCTGGGATTATGAAGCTTTGCTCAATGCTTATGTGGAAGCAGGTGAGTTAGCTCGTGTATCTCATGTACCAGTTTTGATTCATGTGCTAGAAATGACTCAGCCTCAAGGGCATTCTACTTCAGGTTCTCATGAGCGATACAAAGATAAAAAACGACTTCAGTGGGAGAAGGACTGGGATTGTATTTCCAAATTCAGAGAGTATATTCTGAGCAATGAAATTGCCAACGCAGATACTCTAGATAAGATAGAAGCTGAGGCCAAAGCTCAAGTAAAGCAAGAAAAGGAAGCCGCTTGGTCACAATTTTCTAGCGAAATCAAAAAAGAATTAAGTGAAGCTGTAGTTCTGCTTAGAGCTGCGGCACAGCATAGTACACGTAAAGTAATCATCAATCAGCTGGCAGAGGAATTGTCTAAGACAATCAATCCAATAAGAAAGGATGTGGTCGTGACAGTTCGAAAAGCACTATTGACCTTGAGGTTAGACTCAGCAGCTGCCAAGGCGGACTTGAAGGCTTGGTATGCGAAGCAGACTGATTTGAATTTTAATAGATACAATAGCCATTTGTATAGCCATTCAGAATGGAATGTGTTGAACGTGGAGGAGATTCCTGCCAAGTTCAATGATAAGTCTCCTTTTGTGGACGGAAGAGAGATTCTCCAGTCTTATTTTGACTACACCCTAGAAAATGATCCTCGCTTCTTCACTTTTGGTGAAGATGTAGGTAAAATAGGAGATGTGAATCAAGCCTTTGCTGGATTACAAGCCAAGCATGGCGAGCTAAGAGTTTCAGATACAGGAATCAGAGAATGCACGATTATAGGACAGGGGATAGGGACTTCCTTGCGAGGATTGCGACCACTGGCAGAGATTCAGTATTTGGATTATTTGCTTTATGGTTTGCAGATGCTGGCTGATGATGTGGCTTGTCTTCAGTACCGCACCAAAGGAGGCCAAAAAGCTCCGCTAATTGTGCGAACTAGAGGTCATAGACTAGAAGGAGTGTGGCACTCAGGTTCGCCTATGGGGATGATTTTATCCACTTTACGTGGTATGGTTGTTTGTGTGCCTAGAGATATGACTCAAGCCGCGGGAATGTACAATTCCTTATTGAAATCTGATGAGCCGGCTATCGTTATAGAATGCTTAAACGGTTATAGATTGAAGGAGCAAATGCCTGAGAATCTAGGAGAATATACAGTGCCATTGGGTAAGCCTGAGTTCCTTCGTGAAGGTGCAGATTTGACTATAGTGACCTATGGCTCTATGTGCCGAGTAGTGATGGAAGCTGCTAGTGAACTTGCCGAACTAGGTATTGAAATTGAAGTGCTAGATGTGCAAACATTACTGCCATTTGACGTTCATGGGATTATTGGTGATTCTGTCAAGAAAACCAATCGCGTAATTTTTGCTGATGAAGATGTGCCAGGAGCTGGATCTGCATTTATGCTACAGCAGGTGATTGAAGGTCAGGATGTCTTTAAGTACTTGGATGCTGAGCCACAGACGATCACCGCAAAATCGCACCGACCAGCTTATTCATCTGATGGAGATTATTTTTCCAAGCCAAGCGTAGAAGATGTAGTGGAAAAAGTATATGCGATGATGAATGAAGTAGATCCCAAAACCTTTCCTGAGATATAAACAAGACAAGACATATTACTAATAAAAAAAGCCCTCAAAAGGGCTTTTTTTATACTATGGTCTAGTGATTTGCTTGAGCGTCACTTCGGGACTGGATACCTCGTTGCTGCGATTTAGAGCTCTGTCCTGAATGGATACATCTATTCTAATGGTATCTGTTCTGAAAATAGATTCCCAGCCTGAGGATAGCATTCCGTAACGGATATTGCCTTCGACAGCCTGTCCTTCCTCAGTCGTCAGAATTCTAGGGAATCGGCCATTGAATGTCGTGTAATACGGCGGGTCTTGCCACTTGAACTCTGTGAACTGTCCATTTCTCTTAATAAAGAACTTGACGAAAATATTGTATTGATTAGGATTTTGTTTTACCCAGACCGTATCTTTTACTTCTTGGTTATTTATTATAGGATCTACAAGCCAGTCAATTGGGTTGTAAGATGGTGCCTCTGGAGGTCTTGTGCTATAGGTGATCAATTCCCCATTGGCATCCCGCTGGAAGTCCACATCATTAAACGGTGGATCATCATCTGTCCCGGATAATCCAAGATCTCCTTCTGCATCTTGGAAATCAATGCCGATAATCAAGGAATCTGCGCCAGAAGTTGGGGCGTATTCTATTGATTCAAAGTCAATTTTCGGTACTGAAGGGAAGTTATCTGGTGGATTGATACAGGCTGTGGCGAGGATCAACAAAAAGAATATTCCTAAATAGCTTTTTAAACGCATAGGGTGAAAGTAAATTTACCACCAAATTAAACCAATACTTTGGTTGGATTGATGCAAAATATAAAACGATGCAGGAATTTAAAAGTTTTTCGAGTAGAGTAAGTAATTTGAAACCGGAAGAATTTGAAAATCTTGCACTAGATATTTTTGAATTCCAGTCGCAGGCTAATCCTATTTATAAGCAATACCTGGAGGCTAGAAATATAGATACGAACAGAGTGAAAAGCTTGGATCAAATCCCTTTTTTACCGATTCGCTTTTTCAAAGACCATGACGTGATTTCTGTCTCAATCGCTACAATGGAAGGGTATTTCTCTAGTTCTGGCACTACAGGGATGATTACTAGCAAGCATTATTACTGGTCTGAAAACTGGTATTTAACACATGCGCAGCAGATTTTTGAAGCAGAGTATGGAGATTTAAATGAATTCCATGTGCTTGCACTTTTGCCTGCCTATTTAGAGAGAAAGGGCAGCAGTTTGGTGAGTATGGCCGACCATTTTATTAAAGAAAGTAATTCTGAACATTCGGGTTTTTATCTTTATAATCAAGATGAATTGCTGGAAAAAATAGAGTTGCTGGCAAATGACAAACGGAAAGTTCTATTGCTGGGTGTCACTTTTGCCTTGCTAGATCTGGCTGAATCAGGAAAGAAATTTAATTCAGCTCCAAATCTTCTGGTCATGGAAACAGGGGGGATGAAGGGGAGGAGAAAGGAGATGATCCGTGAGGAGGTTCATGATATTCTCAAACCATTTTTCGGTGTAGAGGCCATACATTCCGAATATGGGATGACGGAATTGATGTCGCAGGCTTACTCCAAAGGTCAGGGGAAATATACGCTACCTAGGTCTATGCGCGTTATGCTTAGAGATATCAATGATCCACTTTCACTTTCCCAACGCTCACAGGGAGGAATTAATGTGATCGACCTAGCGAATTTTCATTCCTGTGCTTTCATCGAGACTCAAGATTTGGGAAGGTATGATGATACAGGGATGCTGGAGGTGTTGGGGAGATTTGACAACAGCGAAATCCGTGGTTGTAATCTCTTGGTGCAGTAATTGCTATCTAATTAATAATTGAACATATTTGAACTGCATAAAACGTATACGATGAAATCGAGCATATCCCAAGTGAACCACTGGGATGATTATTATAACTGCGAGATTCCATATAGCCTTTAAATGACAAATTATATTTATATGAAAAAATTAGCCACAGTAGCATTATTGATTGGAATTTTAGCTTTGGGAGCTTGTGCTTCCAGTAAACCTTGCCCAGCTTACGCAAAGGCTCCTACAGTTCAGGACGCCAATAGCTAAAAAAAATACGCTGACTTAATAGTCAGCGTATTTTTTTATATCATTTAGGCTAATCTCTGATTCGCCTAGAATCACCAGTCTTTCTACCACATTTCGCAGTTCTCGGATATTTCCTGTCCAAGGATATTCCTGCAATTTTGCCAAAGCAGCTTTGCTCATTCTTTTCGGCGCGTCTCCATTTTCCTGAGAGATATCATCCAAAAACTTATTGACAAGTAAAGGAATATCATCTTTTCTATCTTTCAGTGCCGGTACCTGAATCAAGATTACACTCAATCTGTGATACAAATCCTCACGGAATCTATTCTCCTCAATTTCCTTTTTCAGATCTTTATTCGTCGCTGCCAAAACGCGCACATCTACTTTGATGTCTTTGTCCGAGCCGACACGGTTGATCAAGTTTTCCTGCAATGCACGAAGTACTTTGGACTGAGCGGAAAGTGACATATCTCCGATTTCATCCAGAAATAAGGTTCCTCCTTGAGCTTGCTCAAACTTTCCCTGGCGCTGCTTATGCGCTGAAGTGAAGGCACCTTTTTCATGTCCGAAAAGCTCACTTTCAATTAGCTCAGATGGAATTGCAGCACAGTTTACCGCTACGAATGGCTGAGCGGATCTATTGCTTTTGGCATGAACCCAGTGTGCAACCAGTTCCTTACCAGTTCCATTAGGACCCGTGATCAGTACTCGAGCATCGGTAGGAGCCACTTTTTCTATGGTGTCTTTTACTTGATGAATAGCAGCGGATTCTCCGACCATATCCAGTTTCTTGGAAAGTTTCTTTTTCAAAACTTTGGTCTCTGTGACTAGATTCTTTTTGTCCAATGCATTTCGAACGGTAAGAAGAAGGCGATTCAAATCTGGAGGCTTTGGAATAAAGTCGAAAGCTCCTTTTTTGGTGGCTTCCACGGCAGTTTCTATGCTACCATGAGCCGAGATCATGATGAATTGTGGTGATTTCTCCAGAGCCTTAGCTTTCTCTAGGACTTCTATACCATCCATTTTTGGCATTTTGACATCACAGAGAACCAGATCGTAATCATCTTCCTGCAATTTTGCCAAGCCCTCTTCGCCGTCCTTTGCTTCGGTAACTGTATATTTCTCGTATTCCAAAATTTCGCGTAATGTAGCGCGGATGACTTTCTCGTCATCGATGATCAGTATTTTCGACATAGTTTCAATATAAAATAAAAAAGTGCAAGTCTATAAGCCGGGTCCTGTTTCTTCATCTGTTTCCAGAATCAGTTTCTTGTCATTTATCTAGCCCCGACTTCACAATCGGGGTCCATCGATCTACCCGTTCCGCATAAAAGCGAGCAACTTTTCTCGAAACTTAATCCGACGCGGAACCTATTTGATCTTTCAACCCATAAGGTTTGCCATGCCCCTGACATCACTGTCAGAGCGGTGGGCTCTTACTCCACCTTTTCACCCTTACCCTTCGTGCCGATAGCTATCGGTATCAGGGCAGGCCCCGAAGCCGAAAGGCGGTATATTCTCTGTTGCACTAGCTGTAAACTGACCGTCACCAGTCAGCCTCCTTCCCGTTAGGAAGTATGGCGCTCTATGTTGCCCGGACTTTCCTCCCCGATATACATCGGGACGACAAGACGACTTGCACCTTGCAAAGAACGGTAAAATCTTGCTATCAGTTTTAAAAATGTGAAGTAGGAATTAGCGAATGAAAAATGTGATTATCTAAGTCGTTCTTTTTCTGAGGCTTTTGACTTATCTTTTTCAGATGGATAATAGCAAACAAAGAAAGTTCAAGAAATTGATACGCGGTATTAATTGGTACCCGCCTTTTCTGTTTTCAGGGATTAAGGTGATCGATTATGCTGAGGATTTTTCTATGTTTCGAACTCAACTGAAGCTCCGCTGGTACAATCAGAATTTGATAGGCACTGCTTTTGGAGGATCGTTGTATGCGATGTGCGATCCGTTTTTCATGTTTATAGTCTTGATTCAGCTGGGAGATGAGTATATCGTTTGGGATAAGACGGCAAGTATAGAATTTGTTAAACCAGGAAAAGGGACTGTTTACGCTGAATTTAAGGTCTCTCCAAGTCAAATCGCTGAGATAAAAACTGCTGTGGATCGGGATGGTAAAGGAGTGTTTGAATTTCCTTGTGAAGTAAAAGATGCGTATGGGAATATCATTGCAAAGCTACAGAAAGGTATTTATGTACGAAGAAAAGACCATGCGAAGTCGAATGCCTAGCCTTCGATTGCTTAACTTTGCTTGCTAACAAAGAAGACCATGATAATAGTAGGGGATACTGTGCTTTCGGATGATATTAAGGAGAATTTTTTCGTCTGCGACTTGGAGGCTTGCAAAGGTGCTTGCTGCGTAGAAGGAGATGCTGGAGCTCCATTGGAAGATGAAGAGACCAAGATCATCGAGGATATCTATCCTCTTGTCAAAGATTACATCACAGAGGAAGGTCGTCAGGCCATTGCCAAGCAAGGAACCTGGGTGATAGACAAAGATGGTGATAAAGGAACTCCCACTATAGGGGACAACAGAGAGTGTGCCTATGCTTTAACTGATGATAGAGGTATCCTGAAGTGCGGGATAGAGCAAGCATACCTTGATGGGAAAATCACATGGAAAAAACCTATTAGTTGTCACATGTATCCGATCCGTGTTACTAAATATGACCAATTTGATGCCTTGAATTACGATCGCTGGCATATTTGCGATCCAGCTTGTCAGTTGGGGTCAAGCCTGAAAGTTCCTATCTATAAATTCCTAAAAGATGCACTTACCCGCAAATACGGAGAAGCTTGGTACGCGGAATTGATAGAGGAGATTGAAGGTTAAGGTTTTTTGGTACTTAGTCAACTATGAAAACTCAAAGTAGAATTAGACTTTGGCTTTGCTGTTTTTGATCAACAAAGAATTTTGACTGCTACAAAACACTATTCTTGCTGATCGTCTTAGGCTGTAGTACTTATACTTTTGAATTTTGTTTGGGGCAATAGAACAGTCGTATAATAATCTACCTATAGATGCTTGATTCAGTTGATTCTGAATTCGGAGTATGTTTTTGGGAATTGAGGTAGAATGAATGTAACCGCTAAAACTTAATAGGCATTTTCATCTCCTGCAAAAATATTTTTGGCAGTCATCCAGATTAGCTTGAGATCAAATGTTACAGACCAATTCCTGATGTAATACATATCCAATTTGTATCTAAAATAAATAGAATTGGGCAACTCGGTCTCTCCTCTGTAACCTTTTGCCTGAGCCAAACCAGTAATGCCAGGTTTTACTAAATGTCTGTTCTTGTAACCCTCAATGAACTTAGCATTCTCTGCGTTTTGTGATAATACCAGGGGTCTAGGGCCTACCAAGGACATATTTCCATAGATTACATTGAATACCTGGGGTAATTCATCTATACTGGTTTTCCGAAGGATTCTACCAATTTTAGTGACCCTAGGATCATTTCTGGTTGCTTGCTTGAAATTATCTACCTCATTGATTGACATTGATCGGAATTTATAACAGTTGAAAACTGAATTGTAAATTCCACCTCTCTTTTGGGTATAGAATATTGGTCCTGGCGAATCGAGTTTTATTAAAATAGCAACAATTGGAAAAAGCCACCATCCAATGACAAGTAGGAGACCTATGGAACAGAAAAGATCAATAAACCGCTTGATACTAAGGTTAAACCAGTTGAGCTGCTCCGACACCAAGATGTCCTCCTGAACTTGAGCTGGAAGAGTTCCTGTATTAATTACAAGATTCCCCTTTGATAAATGCTGTGATTGGTCTGCTTTGAGTTTCAAAACGTATGATTTTTGGTCTTAATTTCTTGGTAAAGATTATTATTATTATTCTTAGTTCATCAAATCACTTAAAGTTTTCCCTAATTTAGTCGCCAAAGAAACCTGATGTGCCAGCCCTACTTATTTTTAAAAAGATTGGCTCATCAAAATTACAATTATTTTTCAAACTATTAAAATTGCTTTTTAAAACTATAATTATGATGATCATTTTTGTATATTGCTGTCATCTATTATGGCTCCTAAATATGGAAGTGCCTTGGTCATAGGTTAAAATCATCGTGCATTAGGGCTTTAATTATGTTATTTCTAAGCTTTTACCATAGCAGTGCTTATAGCTGCAATATGGTGGTTTGATGTTTGTATCGTATCTTTCGACAGTCTTAGCTAAAGTTTTTAATGGTTTCAAAAACTCCTTTATCGTTGCCCGTTTTCAATGGCAACGAAAATCTGTACACGCAGCAAGCGATAGCCTCAGGTCAAATTGCGACTTCAGGTAAATTCATCAATCGTTTTGAGGTAAAGCTTTCTAAAAGACTAAAAACACATGAATCTGTTGCTTTAAATTCTGGCACTTCTGCTTTGCATCTAGCAATGGTCCTTTTTGGAATAGAACCGGGTGATGAAGTGATTTGCCAGTCTTTCACTTTTTGTGCTTCAGCCAACCCAATCGTATACTTAGGCGCTAAACCGATTTTCGTAGATAGTGAAAAGGACACTTGGAATATTTGTCCAGATCTGCTTGAAGATACCATTCTTAGTCGTATCGCAAAAGGTAAAAAACCAAAAGCAATTGTGCTAGTGCACCTCTTTGGTATGCCTGCCAAAATGAAAGAGATTTTAGATATCTCCACGAAGTATAATATCCCAGTTTTGGAAGATGCGGCCGAAGCTATAGGAAGTAAATATCAGGATAGGGATTGTGGAACATTTGGACAAATTGGTGTTTATTCCTTCAATGGAAATAAAATTATTACTGCTGGAGGAGGGGGAGCCTTGATTTCCAACGATACCTCTGTTATTCAACACGCCAGACATTTGTCCACCCAAGCAAGAGAAGATTTGCCTTTTTATCATCATTTGGAGATCGGCTATAATTACAAAATGAATAACCTTTCGGCTGCTGTGGGACTTGCACAACTAGAACAATTAGATAACTGCGTGAAAAGCAGAAGAGCAGTAAATCAGCGATATCGAACAATGCTTAAAGATTTTCCTGGGATAAACTTTCAAACTGAATCAATAGAGTCTAAATCGAACTATTGGCTTACAACCATCTTGGTAGACCAAGAGAAAACTGGATTTTCTAATAAACAATTGAAACAAGCCTTATCGAATAGGGGGATTGAAAGTAGGTACCTATGGAAGCCACTACATACCCAACCCATTTTCAATAATACTGCATATTATGGTGGTAATATGTCAGAAAAACTATTTGCAAAGGGACTTTGCCTTCCTAGTTCTGCAAATTTGACTCTTCAAAATCAGGAAATGATAGTGGAAGTAATTCATGAAGAACTCAGTAAAACATTCAAATAGGTGATTTATCGTAATTTGTTTAAAAGAGGGATTGATTTTCTTCTTGCTTTTTTAATGTTTGTAATACTATTACCTGTATTTTTAATTTTGTTGCTTGTATTAAGCTTCCATCATAAAGGATCTCCATTTTTCTCTCAATCTCGTCCAGGAAAAGATAATATTCCGTTTCAGATACTGAAATTTAAAACCATGTCGGATTTGGTCAACGAGCAAGGGGATCTTTTGTCGGATTCAGATCGAATTACCAATTTTGGTAGTATAGTTAGAAAGACTTCATTGGATGAAATCCCCCAGTTGATCAATGTGCTGAAAGGAGATATGAGTCTCGTTGGCCCTAGGCCATTATTAGATGATTACCTAGAACTATATTCTGATGAGCAGTCTAGAAGGCATGAAGTTAGGCCAGGTGTAACGGGTTGGGCTCAGGTAAATGGTAGAAATGCTATTTCTTGGGATAAGAAGTTTAATCTTGATGTATGGTATGTGGATAATGTGAACTTTTTACTGGACCTAAGGATACTATTTCAAACCTTATTTAATGTACTTATGGGAAAGGGCGTAACCCAACAAGGACATGTATCTATGGGGAGATTTGAAGGCAGTAGAAAAGATATAATTAGATAAATAGTTTTTTAGTAATTTGAATATCAGTGGTTTATATAGGGTGTTCGATTTGTAGATTTAATCAATTTTTCTGACTCAAACTTAGTCCAACAACTTCACTAGTAATTTTTCAGAGACTTTTTCTGATAGTGTTTCGCTTGAATGATTTAAATATGAAATAAGTATACTTTGGTCGTAGGCTTCTTTGGATAGTATGCTTAGCTCAGTTCCCAAACGGAGATTTCGGCCATTCAGAAATTCAAGAAATTCGGTGGATGAATTGGTGAGTGCCGCTAGTTTGACAACCTGTCCAGCTTTGCAATCTGATAGATTAAGATATTTTATTTCCTGAATTCTCCCTTGGGCATCAGGAATAGGAGAGCCGTGTGGATCAATAGTAGGAAATCCCATCATCTCATCCATACGCTCAAAGAATTTGGGAGCATGAATGTGCTCTACCTGCTCCGCAATCTCATGTACTTCTTCCCAGCCGAATCCCATTTTATTCACCAAAAACATCTCGGTCAGTCTGTGTTTTCGGATCACGAGAGCCGCTACTTTTTTTCCTTCTGGAGTTATTATGACAGGCTTATATTTTTCATAAATCAACCAACCATTTTTCTGCAAGGTTTTCACCATGCTATTTACAGTGGGAAGACTTACTTGCATCTGAGTAGCTAGCTCTGAGATATTGACCTCATTCTTTTCATTTGCCAAGTTAAAAAGTGATTTCAGATAATTCTCCTCCGTTTGTGATGCCATGTGCTATTGATTTAGTATTCAAATATGATAAATAATTTTTGAAAACAATTTTGTTAGACTGATCTAACAAAATATATTTGTCGTATCTAATTCTGAATTATCACTACTGTATGAGATATAATTACTTGTTTATTTTACTTTTTTCGCTGTTCGCATTTGATACTTATGCGCAAAATCACTTGCTCAAAGGCAGGGTTTTATTTGAGGGGGAGCCTGTTGAATATGCCAATGTCTATGTGAAAAGCCTATCAAAAGGTACTGTAACTGACATAAATGGGAGCTTTTCTATTGAGATCTCCACAAGTGCTACCTACACCGTTCAGGCTTCTATGGTGGGGTTCAAATCTTCACAGTTGAAAGTGTCTATTCCGCAATCCGGTGATGAATTGGTTTTCAATTTGGAGGAAATGGACGCTGGATTGGATGAGGTAGTGGTCAGTGGTACAATGCAAGAGGTTTCCAAATTGGATTCTCCAGTGCCTGTGGAAGTGTATTCAGCTAATTTCTTTAGAGCAAATCCTACCCCTTCGATATTTGAATCTTTACAGAATGTAAATGGAGTACGACCTCAGATAAATTGTAACGTCTGTAATACAGGCGATATCCATATCAATGGTTTGGAAGGACCATATACTATGGTGCTTATAGATGGAATGCCGATTGTGAGCGGCCTGGCGACGGTCTATGGCTTGACAGGAATTCCACAAGCATTGATCGATAGAATAGAAGTAGTAAAAGGTCCAGCGTCCACCCTATATGGCTCCGAGGCTGTGGGTGGACTGATAAACGTGATTACTAAGAAACCAGATAATGCGCCATTGCTATCGGCTGATTTCTTTGGGACAGGCTGGGGGGAAATGAATTTGGATCTAGGTTTGAGATCAAATTGGACTGAGAAAATCCAATCCTTGACAGGAATCAATGCTTTCTACTACGATAATCCTATCGACAACAATGCGGATGGTTTCACAGATGTGACGCTTTCTAAACGTATTTCTTTTTTCCAGAAAATCAATGTAATTCGTCCTGACAATAGGCTTTTTACGATGGCAGGTCGATATGTATATGAAGATCGCTGGGGTGGTGAGATGAACTGGACTAGTAAAGATCGGGGAGGAGATGAGGTCTACGGAGAGAGTATATACACCAGTCGTTGGGAGACTTTCGGTACCTGGCAGTTGCCAACATCTGAGACTATGAATTTCCAGTTTTCAGTCAATGGACATAGTCAAAATTCAGTCTATGGAACTACAATATTTCAGGCTGATCAATACATTGGCTTTGGACAACTTACCTGGGCAAAGACTCAAGAGAACCACGGTTTATTACTGGGATTGGCTTATAGATATACTTATTATGATGATAATACCGCTGCTACTTCTGATATAGAATCAGCACGAAACGAAGCATCTCAAATTCATTTACCAGGAGCTTTTATACAAGATGAAATCAAGCTGAGTGCTAATCAGAGTTTACTGCTTGGTCTCCGCTATGATTATAATTCCATTCACGGGTCAATCTTTTCACCTCGTGTCAATTACAAACTTTCTTCAGCTGACAAAACTGCTGTTTTCAGACTTTCTGCTGGAAATGGTTTTCGGGTGGCCAATGTGTTCACTGAAGATCATGCAGCCCTAACAGGCGCACGTGAAGTGGTTTTCACAGAGGAATTAAAACCTGAGCAGAGTTGGAATGTAAATGCTAATCTGGTGAAGAAAATTTATACCGACAGAGGCGTTTTTATTGGACTGGATGCTTCAGCATTCTACACTTATTTTACCAATCGCATAATTCCTGATTACGAGACAAATCCTAATCAGATCATCTATGCCAATTTGGATGGATCTGCTATATCCAAAGGAGTTTCACTCAATCTTGATGCAGCCTGGCCTGGAGGTTTGACAGTTACCGCTGGAGCTACTTTGATGGATGTAAGTATCGAAGAGGAGGGAATCAAAACCAGGCAACTGCTTACAGAGAAGTTTTCTGGAGTTTGGTCCGTAGGATACGAGTTCTTCAATCTTGGCTTGACAGTGGATTACACAGGTAATGTTTATAGTCCCATGCGATTGCCACTGTTAGGTCCATTGGATGATAGACCAGGCTATTCGCCTTGGTATAGTCTGCAGAATATTCAGTTGACCAAAGGGATAGGTGATCGCTGGGAAATTTTTGGAGGAGTAAAAAACCTCTTGAATTTCACTCCTGCAGCCAATTCAATTGCAAGAGCATTTGATCCATTTGATAAAAATGTTGCCTTCGCTCCAGATGGTTCTGTGATTCCCACACCAGACAATCCACATGCGTTAACCTTTGATCCTACTTATGTTTATGCTCCAAATCAGGGGATAAGAGGATTCTTAGGGCTGAGGTTTACAGTTTCAGAGTGAGGGCTTTTTACCGCAGTGGTCGCTAAGGGTGACGCAGAGGATGTAATCTAGACTTTGCTTTGGTTATAAATTCTTAATCATTGATAATTAAGTTGTTATGGTGATTGTGCTGCACTATGAAATTTAACAATTGAATTTATTTATACCTAATAGCATCATGGTAAAACATAGCGACGATACTGATCTAATTACGTTAGATTCTCATTAAAAGACTTTGATTTCTTTGTTGCTTTTGTGGTTTAAAAATATTCTATCACAAAATTCATAAAGAGAACAAAGGGAAAAATATTCCTTTAGATGGGTGAGCTTAGGATTTCAAAGCTATGAAAGGAAATTAGCGGTAATGTGATGTCGGGGTGAATAATCTTTCGCCCCGACACCATGTTTATATAAATCAAATCTTCTCTGTCACTGAACCACATTTCAGCATCTTATCTCCAAAATATGGGTTTCTGATTTCCTCCGAAAGGCTCAGCCAATTTGCTCCTGCGTTTCCATTTGCCATTGGGCAATGCTGAAGGAATAGGTTTCCAGAGGTCAACTCACTGCTTTTTGCTAAGGCTATCATTTGGTCAGAAAGACTATCAAAGGATTCACGCTGGGTTTTAGGATCGGTGCTTCCTGCAATTTTCTGTACATCAGCTTTGATTGAATTGTAATTTTCATCCGCCAAAAGAGCGTTAAGTTTATTAGCTTCTGCACTTGCTTTTTCACCGTCAGTAGCTACCAAAGCGTCTTTCAAAGCCAAATAAGAATTGAAAATTTGGGTAGTTGATTCATCCTTAAAAGCAATTGTGGTGGTTGTCATTGCTGGCGTTTCTTCCTGTATTTTATGGCTTTCGGATTGAACCACTTGAGTTTGATCTTCAGGTGATTTACTTGAGCAAGCAAGAGAAAGAGCGATTAGTAACGAAAGGGCAATTGGTGTTCTTAGATTCTTCATGTGGTTTTAAGAATGATTTAATCCTGGTAAAAGGAGGGATAAAAAAGGACTAGGCTAAATGGCTGGCTGCCATTAGCTAAAAAGGAGTTCGTAAGACCTATTACCAGGAAGTATTAAATCAAAAATGATTGGAACAGGACGCTAAAGTCCTTTTCAATCGAGGGGGGAGTAATGTGGGGGGTAGGTTGCTCTGTGGAAGAGATTGGAGCTATTCCGAAGATAAAACTTTGTGTAAAAGCTGCGATAAAAATAAGCTGTGCAGCGTCGATTTGTACTACTTTGAGATTTTGATCGCTTTCATTTTGAACCAATTCGAATTGGTTTTGACAGCATTCTATAGGATCTATACTTTGATGCGAGTCGGAAGATTTTTCTTTTGGTTCGGTTTCCATCCCGCAATTCAAATGTTTGGTAGTCACTCCAAATGCCGCCATAGTTTCCGAACCCATACAGATATGGGTAGTTTTCGCCATTCCGATGCTTGAGAGCATCAGCAAAAGTGCGAGCGCTATGGAGATTTGCTTTTTCAACTGTTTTAAGGTACGGTATAAAATTGAAAAGGGTTATAATTTTGACTGTTTAGTTGAATCAGTTTCAAAATACAAATGGTAATGCTTGCTACATCCAGGATTGAAAGCTACGGTACATTTTGGACAGGTGTTACCACTGGCTTGATATTCTGTGATTGTTAATTCCGACCCACAGACTCCACAAAGGATCGCTTTGGTATCAAACTCAGCTTTTGGCCAAACCTCGGGTTGGTGATCCGCTTCTTCTTCATGGCAGGAAAAGCAAGGGTAATACTTCTCGCAGCATTTAAACTTGATCGCAATCACATCCAAATCCGAATGCCAATGCTGGCAGCGAGTTTGATTATCGACGGTTTTCCCATAGATATTGACACCTTTGATGTTTGATTTCACGATGGGTAAAAGTGGGGCTTGCTGAGCAAAGACTAGTGTGGTGAATAGGAATAAGAAGGAAAATAAAAAGGTCTTCATTCGTAGTTTTAGGATGATATTTGTTCGGCGACTAGTGAAGGTATGAATTGGAAATGTAAATTCGAAGATACTACCAAGGGAAAGCATCCCGAAGTTATGATGCTCAATCAAAAGTAGTAGACCGGCTTCAAAATGCTATACATCGAAAATAGAATTAAACACAATGACTAATTTAAATTCATGGATAAAATAAGAATTTGGCTGATTGCGAAGTATCAGATCATTATATCAAGCATTGCATTTATACCGGCATTTATCAGTTTGGGATTTTTAATCTTGGCCGCTTTGGTGTTTTTAGTTGACTTTTCGGATTTTGGACAGCAGCTGAAATCTGACATCCCTTGGCTTACAATCAAAGATCCTTCTACAGCCAGAAGTGTCCTAGGTGCAATAGCTGGAGGGATAATCTCACTGACTGTTTTCAGCTTTTCGATGGTAATGATTGTATTGAGTCAAGCGGCATCACAAATGAGTAATCGGGTGCTGGACAAACTTATCGGCAACCGATTTCAACAAACTGTGCTGGGTATTTACATCGGTACTATCGTGTATACTTTTTTCTTATTCACCACGATTCGAGAAACAGAGGACGCGTTTCAGATTCCCTCTATCAGTATTTTTTTACTTACGATCATCACCGTCTTAGATATCTTTATTTTCATCTATTTCCTGCACTACATCACTCAGTCAGTCAAGTATAATGTGATCATAGACCGAATCAAATCTTCAACTTTTGATGGAATGAAAGATTTTTGTACGTCAACTGAGGAGGTAAAGGAAGCTTCTGATTTTGCTGCGCTATCAATGATCAGAGCTTCACGATCTGGAATTTTTGAAGGTTTCGATGATAAAGAAATGTTGGATTTCTTATCAAAAAATAAATGCAGTATGCTCGCAATATATCCCATGGGGACTTTTATTCTACGCGGTCAGCCAGTTTTAAAGTGTAGTCGAAATCTTGATGAAGTACAAATAACTAATGCTCTGCAGGGAATTAATCTTAGTAATCAGGAATTCGTCAACCGTAATTATGAATATGGCTTTAGGCAGCTTTCAGAAATTGCGCTAAAGGCGCTAAGCCCAGGAATCAATGATCCTGGAACTGCAATCCTTAGCTTAAGAGCACTGGCGGATTTGCTGGGATTTCGAGCCTTACATTTTCCTCCGACTACACTTTCTAAAGATGACTTGCCCTATAAAATTTATCGCAAAGAACTGACTTTTGATGAGCTATTTATCGGTGCCATATATCCGATTTGGGATTATGGAAAAGAGGATAGAATGCTAAATCAAGAATTTAAGCTGCTGTTGGGACAACTTTCATTAGTAATTGCATCTCCTCCGATTATGAAATTATTGAGTGAAGTGCATAAGAAGATAGCAGATGATTTTTCAGAGGGATGAAGTTTCTAAATATGAACCACACATAGTTTTTATAGTTTCGATTTGCTATCTCTTCATTAAAAATCTGTACCTCTTTGTTCCCTTTGATACTTTTTGGAAAGTATATTTTAACGCAAAGAAACAAAGCTCATAAAATGTTAATAATGAGAATAAGCGCTACTTAGGATTGCCCTTTTCTATGTGGTAATAAATCTTTCTTCAAAAAGATTTGTTTCTACAAGTGCCTCAAGAATGCATCAGGATTATTAAGGAAGTTTTTCAAGATTGTAAAATGCTCTGTGTCCTCGTAGTTGACTTCTTCAATTTTATCTCCAAACTGGAATATCGTTGAGTTCGGAAGCGTCATCAGAATAGGAGAGTGCGTAGCGATGATAAACTGGCAACCGTGATTTTCGGCTAGATTCTTTATCAATGAAAAAAGCGCCAATTGCCGCTGTGGCGAAAGCGCGGCTTCAGGTTCATCAATTAGATAAATGCCTTCATTTTGCAATCTGCCTTCTAATACCTTTAAGAATCCTTCACCATGGGAGACTTCAGTAAGATTTCCATACTTGCGAATCAGGGCTTCTTTTTGCCCTAGAATCGAACCCACTGCGAGTTTGAGACCTGTTCCGCTCAATCTTTTCTCAAAGTCCACAATATCTCCTTGCATCTCAGAATCCATATTTTGCAGTCGTTTGACAAAGCCAAAGTAATCTTCGGCTCTGAAAAAGAATCCACGAAAAGCTCTGTCCTTCCATTGAGTGATGATCTGCTCGCCATAGCTTTTGACACCAGCTAGCGTTTCATCACTTTCCAAATCAGTACTTCCGATAGCAGGTAAATTTAGCTTGATCGCCAAGGCTTTAAGTAGCGTGGATTTTCCAGAACCATTTTCACCTACGAAAACTGTAATAGGCTTGTCGAAATCCATCGACCCCAGGTCCTGCAACGCCTTTAGTGAAAAAGGGAATTGGCGATTAGAGCCAGAGGGAAGATGAATTTGACGTAAATAGTACATGGTTTTTAAGACTTGAGAGGTAAGATTATAGACTTAAGACTAGAAAAAATATATGCGTAGGTGAAACCAAAATTTACTAACCGTTTCAAGAGTTTTCTAACTACTCTGGCTTTGCGATGAATCCAGCTTTCAAGACAGTTTTGAAAACTTCGTCTGCTGTGATATCATCAGACTCTACAGTCAGAATTCTATCCTCACTTTGCAAATCTACTTCCCAAGAATTGATCTTTGGTTCAGCATTAAGAAGGGGACTGACCTTTGCTAGGCAATTGCCGCAAGCGATATTGGTTTTGAATTTTTGAGTTTTCATTTTGATGAAATTGGAAGATTTTAAAATTGAAGAACTTGTTCGCCGTGGCGGATTGGAATATTAGTTAAAAGGATGGAAGCTAGTAAAGTTTTCGAACTTCTATTCTTGATACTACTTACTTGATACTTTGGACACTGGACTTTATACGAACGTTTTAATATCGAATGATGAATGTTAAATGATGAATATTAAAGTTTAGATATGCTTTCCTTTAAGTCTAAGACTATTCAATACCACAGACACCGAACTAAAGGCCATTGCAGCTCCGGCGATCATAGGGTCAAGTAGGAATCCATTGATAGGATAGAGGACTCCAGCCGCGATTGGGATGCCGATCAAGTTGTAAATAAAGGCCCAAAATAAGTTCTCTTTGATCCCACGAACTGTCTGAGAGGATAAATTTAGGGCTTTTGGAATCACACTCAAATCGGAAGAAATGATTGTCATTTTCGCCACGTCCATCGCGATGTCTGATCCATGCCCCATCGCAATGCTGACATCGGCTTGCGCCAAAGCTTCAGAATCGTTAATTCCATCACCCACCATTGCCACGATTTTACCATGAGCTTGGAGTTCTTTGACAAAGTCCGATTTGTCCGAAGGCATCACTTCAGCCTTGAAATCTGTTACACCAACTTGTTGCGCTACTGCCGCAGCTGTTTGCTGGTTGTCACCTGTCAACATATAGACTTCAATTCCTCTTTGCTTCAAGTCAGTAATTGCAGACCTCGAACTGCTTTTGATCTCATCGGTAATTGCGAGTGTTGCTAGGACTTGCTTTTCATTCGCGAAGAAGATCACAGTTTTAGCTTCGTTTCTCCAGGTTTCTGCCAAAGTTTTAATCTCTTCTGAAAGCAGTATATTTTTACTTTCAATCAACTTGGCATTTCCCACATAGAATTTTTCATCGGCTTCATTTTGGGCTTGAACACCCGCTCCTGTCAAACTCTCGAAGGAAGAAATTGCTTCGGGTTTGACATTTTCTTCTTTCAGTTTTCTGCTCACAGCATCTGCCAAAGGATGTTCTGACTTGGATTCAATCGCTAGCAAAATAGGAGAGAATTGATTTCTGAATTGCTCAGGTTCCCAGTTCAAATCAGATACAGAGGGCTTTCCAGCTGTTATTGTTCCGGTTTTATCCAGTATGATAGAATCGATTTTGTGCGCAAGTTCCAGGCTCTCTGCATCTTTAATTAAGATATTATTTTCAGCTCCTTTTCCGATTCCGACCATAATCGCTGTAGGAGTAGCCAAACCAAGCGCACAAGGGCAGGCGATCACCAAGACTGCCACTGAGGTAAGTAAGGCATGTGTGAAAGCATCTTCACCCCCTGCAATCATCCAAACTGCAAATGTCAAAATTGATATTCCTATCACTGTAGGAACGAAGATGGATGCGATTTTATCCACCAATTTCTGAACTGGCGCTTTGCTTCCCTGCGCTTCCTGAACCCGCTTGATGATTTGCGATAGCAAAGTTTCAGATCCTACTTTTTCGGCTGTGAAATGAAAGCTGCCTTTTTGATTGATAGTTCCAGCAAACACGGCATCATTCTCCAACTTTTCAATTGCAATTGGTTCGCCACTGATCATACTTTCATCTACGAAAGATTCTCCTGAAATCACTTTGCCATCTACGGGGATTTTCTCTCCAGGACGCACGATGATCTCATCGCCTTTCTGAACTTCGGAGATTTGAATTTCTTTCTCCTGTCCATCTTTTATCACTTTTAGTGTTTTGGGCTGTAGCCCCATCAGATTTTTCAGAGCTGAAGAAGTACTTGACTTGGCTTTTTCCTCAAGCATTTTTCCGAAGGAAATAAAGGTGATAATCACTGTGGCAGCCTCGTAATACACGTGAGGCTCTATGCCTCGGGAGATCCAGAATTCTGGAAAAAGTGTATTGAACAAACTGAAGATAAAGGCGATCCCGGTACTCAGAGCAACTAGGGTGTCCATGTTGACATGTCCGTTACGGGCTTGCTTCCATGCTGAGACATAGAAATGTCTACCGAAAACGAATAGCACTGGAATACTTAGCGCCAAAGAAATCCACTTTCCAGGCTCCCAATGCATAAAAAACATTCCGATAATAAATATGGGCAAGGTCAGAATTGCGGCCCCCATTGTCTGTTTTTTGACCTCCTCGTAATGTTGGGATTTCGCCTCTTCTGCGGCTTCTTCTGCATTTTTAGTTTCTATGATCAAACCGTAACCAATGGCTGTAAGTGCATTGTTCAGATCCTCAGGTGTGACCTGATCTTCGTATTCGACGAGGACAGTATTGGAAGCAAAATTCACCTGAGCGGATTTCACGCCTTCGGTATAGGAAAGTATGGTCTCGACACTTGAAGCACAGGAAGCGCAGGTCATACCGGTAACTGGGAAGGTTTCTTTATGTAATGGTTGGGTTGATTCTGCCATGAGTTCTTTTGTCTTAATTGGACAGTACAAACTTAGGAAGACTGTGGGGAGGATCTGTTATGGAATTTTGGGGAAAAGTTATGAGATTTTGTGATCGAATTTTTTGCCGCATTGGACACAATCAATTAATAATCTTTAATCTTAAAAATAGCAGTTGAAAATTGATTATCTCAAAACACGGTAGGGGCGAAAAACTTTTGGCCCAGAGTATTTATGATAGGCAGGAAGCAGTCTGAAGACTGTATTATCCTAGGTTCATGAGATTTGAACCAGAGGGGTGTTTATGGCTTGATTTTTCACGATTCGTTCCTAAGGAACGCCAAGGTTCATTACACCCATCAAAACTACAGATTAGACGTTCCTATGGAACGAATATTATGGAATCTGGAGAGTTGGTAATGGGGATTGCAATTCCCCTAAAATGACTTCGGGATTATAAATTCCGAAGAGTGGAGGTGGTAGCAGTTTGAAAACTGCAGCATGTAAAGTCCAAGCCCGCCTGGCATCGGACAGGTCTGGAGACTGAACCCGATGTAGAGTCACTCTGGTAGGCGTTCGTGATTTTCTAGCCACATAAAAATTAAAAAAGGCTTAGCGAATTGAATCGCTAAGCCTTAATAATTAACTGCAGCCGTCAATGGACTATAGGTTGTTGACTATTTTATCTCAAGGAATTAATCCACTTCGCGATTTTCATAGCATCTTCTTTTGATACCTGAGCCATTGGAGGCATTTCGGTAGGGTAGTCAGGCCAGTTTTGAGGCTGAGGATTATAGATCAATTCGACAATTTTCTCATCTGAATATCTTCTTTTCGCCACATCTGTATAGGCTGGTCCAATTAATTTTTTATCCGTTTGATGACAAGCAGTACAGGTGTTTTTGGCCAAGATTGCCTTGATCTCTACTTCTGTTGGAACTGCCGCCACTGCAGGTTTAACCTTTGCTGGAACTAGTTTGGTCGCCGCTACTTGCTTTGCAGGCTCTGGAGCTGGAGGAGTTTTGATGACCATTTTGGCACCAGCAGGAATATTATGCAAGGTGTAATAAGCATCAGGGTGTACAATAGAAAAGCTTCCTTCCACCGCACGAACGCCGTTGACGCTAAGCTTGTGAACATAATCCTCTCGCAGACCTTCTACTGCTATTCTCGCTGACATACCATCTGCTGCAACTTCCACCCCAAGTATTTTCAAGGTTTTGTTGTCCACTGGAGGACTTCCGTAAACAGGGAAATATTTGTAGGTGAAACTTTCCACAGTATATGAAGTCAAATCTTCGGCAGAAGCCTTGTCAACTGGCTTGGTGAATTCAATCAAAAATCCATCAGGCTGTGCTTTGACAGTTCTCATTTCGAAAGGAATATTGTGATTCCAAACTAGACGTTGCAAACCTTCATTGGCTTCACCAGCAGAACCCCAACCACGGTTGGTCTCACCGATAAACAAAGACTTGTCTGGTGCCCATACCATTCTCAAAATTCCAGACTGGAAACCAGATCTGAAATCGATAGAAGCACCTTGCATTACGCCATTTACTTCTTCAAGGATGACCCGCATGATCTTACTTTGACCCTGATCACCTACCAGCACCTGGCCTTCAAAAGGACCAAAATAACCTTCAGGTATTACTATAGGTTCAGAGTTGGAAATGCCCTGAATACCATGAGGTAACCAAACTGCTGGAAGCTTCAAGTCAGGAAGTTGTTCTTTTGCCTGCGCCATGGTGATATATGGAACATCAATTACGTTTTCAGGCTTTTTAAATCCACCAGTTCCATTAGGTATCTTTTGAGGATCAACGACCTTGTTGAATTCCTCAGCTGTTAATTTCAAAGGAGAATTTGGAAGTCCAGTCCAAGCCAAACCAGCAGGATGTCCTGTGAAATCACCTTTGTCGATAAACCAAAGTCCACCAGAACCCATGTAATCACCTTGGTTTTCTGTATAGACTAGCTTATCGCCAAGCATACCCAAGCCAGCTGGAGATCTCATTCCCGTAGCATAAGGCTCCATAGTTCCATCACGGTTGATCTTCATGATCCAACCTCTCATGGGAACTCGGCTTTCGCCTCTCCACCATTCCTGGTCACCAAACGCGACGTTTGCAGAAACGAAGAAGGATCCATCAGGACCGACTTTAGGACCAAAGCTATATTCGTGGTAATGAGCAGAAATCGGCCACGCGTAAACTGTCTCATATAAATCAGCCGTTCCATCTTGATCTGTATCTACCAGCTTGGTTAGCTCGCCTCTCTGAGCCATGTAGAATGCACCGTCTTCGTAGTGAAGTCCAAGAATCTCATGAAGACCAGAAGCAAACTTTCTGAAGAAAGGCTTAGAGCTAGTTGGGTTTTCTACGATAAATACATCTCCTCTACGAGTAGCTACACCTAGATCGCCATTTGGCAACATGGTCATACCACCTACTTCCAAAAGAGTGCCTTCTGGAGCAGTAACTCGCATGATTTTAAAGAAATCCTCTTCTTTTGGGGATTCCTGTGCATCTACTTGCCCAGGCATGAGCTGAATTACAGCTGCTAGTCCAAAGGCAATTTTTGTGATTTTGTTCTTAAATAGTGTTTTCATCTTTGCGCTGTCCTTGGATTAAAAGAGAAGATTGTAAACGATGTTTCCCTTTGCAGGCAAGTAAATACCGGCATTGCCATCTGTAGAATGTGTCTCTGGAGCTCCATAAGTAGACTCATCGTATTCCAGGTAAACACCAGTTTCAGGCAATAAATAATAGCCTTTTTTGATCTTTTGAATTTCAGCACCCGCAGCTACTTTGTAAAAGCCTTTGGCTATACCAGAAACAGATCTGTTGATTCCCTTTCCAGATTCCAATACTTTGATCTCATCCTTCACAGTTTGTCCAGCAAGTAGGTATGAGAAAATGATGTCCTCTGAGCTGTTCATTAACTGGTAACCTTTGGTTCTGAAATCTTCCGAACTAGAGTAATCGCTGCTTACAGCATTTACTACTGGATTGCTCAAATTAATCAGAGCACCGCGTGGCACAGAAACACCATTTCCACGGCTATTCCACATAGGGGTAGCGTCTAGGAATTCACCTCTCCACAATTGAATCAAAGTGCCTGTCTCCATATCATAAGCATAGTTCACCTGCTCTTTGCTAGCAACTGAAACTACATGACTCAATCTTTTCGATCCCGGATAATCACGGAAGCTTCGCAAAACTGGAGTTTCATCAGCATCTACTAAAATCGGATCGGTATCTTGGGAAGCACCAGCCTCCGAAACCAAAAGATTTGTATTTCGCAGCCCTGGGCCTGAAATGGCTAAGTTGAAACCATCTACTGACCAGTTTCTGTTTTTTGAAGCAATGATCTGGATAGGATTGTCACCAGCTTTAAATTGCTTTTTAACTCTAACTCCTCTATTGGAAAGATCAGATATGCTTTCACTTCCAAGAGCGAAACCAGCTAATCCACCAGGAACCTGAAGGGTGATTTGGTATTCACCGGCTTCGGCTACATTGAGGTTTGCAGTGTATTTAGTCAAATTGACATCAGATACAGAAGTAGGAACTTCTACTAAAGAAGCAACAGTTCCTGTAGCTAGAGCTGATTTGCCTGATAACTCTTCTAAGTTATTGAATGAACCTTGATAGGTTTCATAACTTACATTGGATACGCTTGGAGTCTTCGCATTGAATGGCGTGATTTCAATATTTCTGAAAGCTACAGCACCATGATCACCTTGGATTCTTAGTGGACCTTCTGCTACGTCCTCTCCAGTCAAAGCCCCACGAGTAGGGCCGAAAACTTCTAAGTTTTCGTGAATAGTTACGCCATTGAGTTTAACTGAAAGGAATCGTGCATTCTCGATTTTCTTTCCAGCAGCATCGAATTTCGCAGCTTGAAAAGAAACATCCAGCTTTTGCCAAACACCAGGTGCTTTGCTTGCATTCTGACGAGGAGCATATCCTTGATAACCTTTTTGGCCCTCAGGCTTGCTCTCGTCCCATCGTTGATAGACTCCACCATTATCACCAGGTTTGGTAGTCTGCGCTGTCCAGCTATCTAGGATTTGGATTTCATAATTACCCTGAAGATATACTCCTGAATTAGAACCTGGAGCCACCATATATTCTAGCGAAAGATCAACATCTCCATATTTGTCGGTAGAAATGATATCTGCTCCATGCTTTTTCTTGGTAGGAATATTAGCAAGGATGCCTGTGCCTTCATCGGATTGAAGTTCATTAAGAACAGCTGGGTCTGCCCAGACTTTTCCTACTTCTGACCAGCTGCCTTTGTTTCCTTGGAAGGAGTCTAAGTTTAGCTTGACAGGATTTTGCTGTGCTTGCAAAGAGCCGATCTGAATAGCCAGAGCAGCAGTTAACAAGCAAACATGTTTTTTCAAAATCATGTGAATTTGAGGGGTTAATTAATTGAATTAGGTTTAAGAGAAAAAATGCAGATTCTCGAAATACAATGCATGGACATCAATAATTGGAACGCAATCGAAATAATGCTTCAGGCATATATTCGTGTAATCTGTTTTAGGATTTTTCTTTCGGGCTCAAAGATAAACGCTCAAGTTCTTTCTGCAAGAAAAACTCATTTGATACATAATTATCTAAGCTCATCCTCTGCTTAATCCAATAGCTTAAGCTATAAATGATATTCCAGTCTCAATCAGATGGATTAAATTTGATCCAGGCTTTTTCTATTTTTTCCGTTATGCTTTTTAAAAAAGCTGGGTGTCATTCCAGTCTCTTTTTTGAATTGTGAGGAGAGATATGCTACACTGCTATAGCCTAGAAGATCGGCTATTTCTGACAGGCTTTTCTCATTGTAAAAAATCAATTCCTTCACTCGTTCAATTTTCAATTTGGTAATATACTTTTCAATGGTTACACCTTCCACCTGAGAAAACAGTCTGCTCAGATAAGTATATTCATGCATGAGTTTTTCGGAGATATAACTGGAATAGTTTTCAGTCAAATTTTCATCAGAATGCTGAATCTGCTCTATCAATATGGTTTTGATCTGAGAAATTAGAGTGGCTTTTCCTTCTTCCAATAGTTTTAACCCTCTCGAATGCAATTGTTCTGCGAGTAGTGACTTCTGCGAATTCGTTGGGAGAAAATCTACTTTTATTTTACCCAGTTCGATGGAGGAGTAAGGGAGATTTAACTGGTACATAACTTCTTTGACAGAAGCAATGCATCTAGGGCAGACCATATTTTTGATATAAAGCTCAGGCATCTTGTGGTGTGTGTTTAACTATAAATGTTTAAAATCCACTATTAGTTCTCACGATCCTGCAGAGATAGGAGCCAAAAAAACGAAAAGCATCCTGGATTTATCCTAAGATGCTTTTCATGGTGAGATATTTTATTTTAACTGATTTTTGCTTGGAATATTCTCGAAACTGCCAATAAAGCAAGTGCTACCAAAGGCATGATCATAGCCGAAACGGGATCTCCATTTGCTGAATGAGCTATGAAAGCTGAAATGAAAGTGATACCAAATCCGGCATAAGCCCATTCTTTAATGAGTTTCGGGGAAACTGGAATCAGTAGTACAAGTGCGCCTAGAATTTTGGCAATTCCTAATTCAATTCGGAAGAAATCTTTAAATCCCATAGCAGTAAAGCCAGCTGAAACATTAGGATCGGTGAAATAGGCATAGGCGCTGAAAAGCATCATCAATGAAACCAGTGAGGTGGCTGTCCAATAAATTATTTTGTTTGTCATAAGCTTGAAATATTTTTTGCAAACATATGGTAATTAGCTATACATTTGTAAGTACTATACCAAAGTATAGCACTATACTTCGGTATAGTATAGCCTAATTACATGTAAACTGATATTATGGAAAAGTTAGATAAGTCAAATCACACGCAATGCACAGGAATTATTCGGCCAGTTCAGGATGCCTTGGATGTATTGAATGGGAAATGGAAGCTGCCAATCATCGTCGCACTACTGCATGGGTACAAACGGTTTTCGGAAATTTCTAAACAAGTTCCAGGGATTACTGATCGTATGCTTTCGAAAGAACTTCGGGATTTGGAATTGAACCAGCTAGTGAAGCGGTCAGTGTATGATACTTTTCCCGTGACTGTTGAATACACGATGACCAAATACGGTGAGACGCTCAAAGATGTAATCGCTGCGCTCCATCTGTGGGGAGAAAATCATAGAAGAAGGATTTTCGGAGACGATTTATTGAAGCAACCAATAAATAAGGATCATTTAGGTTGAACTTTCTAAAAAGAGGTGGCAATTAGGTTGCAAAAAATATTACATAAAACTTTGTTCTGTATTTGCAGAACTAACTGAACTTTGTTTATCTTTGTCCCGTTATCAGAGCATAACCCAAATAAAAAAACATGGTATTAACTGAAAAACATAAGGAACTGATCGAGCGAATTGGCGTTTTCCATGAGCACAAAGGAATGCAGCCGTTAGTAGGTAGAATCATCGGATTGCTTTTGGTACACGAAGAAGGTGAAGTATCCTTCGATGAAATAGTGGAGCAACTTGGGGTTAGTAAAAGTGCGGTGAGTAATGCGCTTACTTTCCTTCAGGCTAAAGGAAGATGTGTTTATTCTACACGTCCAGGTGATCGTAAAAGATATTTTGCTCTGAAGGTGAGCGATTGGAGGGAGGACTTCCAAAAAGATTTAGAAAACATTTCTGAGATCCAGAAATTCATAGATGAAGTATTAGAAATTAGAACGGATAAGAATCCAGAATTCAACTGCAATATGAAAGACTTTTCTAATTTTTTAGGCTTCTTCAAAAAGGAAATTCCAGCCTTGTTTGATCGTTTTAAAAGACAGCAAGCTTAAAAAAATTTAACTACTTAGTTTAGTAAATACAGAACCAACTATATATTTTATAACCAACTATTATTCAACAACATGTTAAAGAAGTATTTAACGTATGCATTCTTTCTCTTAGCTCCAGTGATAGGAATTGCACAAGAACAAGTGGATGATTTTAGTCTTCCAGATACACTCACATTTAAGGAGAGTATCAATATAGGTTTGCAAAATAACCGCACACTTAAAAAGGCTATTCTGGATGAAGAGAAGGCAAAGTATCAGCGAAATGAAATAAGAGGGGCGGGCCTTCCTCAAATTTCAGCCTATGGAGGGTACAATAATTTTATAGATGTATATCCTCAGGCAGTACCTGGAGGTATTTTCGGAGGAGATCCAGGAGATATTGAAGTGATCTCTCTAGGTGTTCCTCAAAGTCTGCAAGCTGGAGCTAGAGTTAATCAGTTGATTTTTAGCAATTCATACCTCATCGGTTTGAAAGCTGCAAAAACTGGTGAAGAATTTTATCGAGTTCTTGCGATGCAATCTGAAGAAGATGTGATCCATGATATTTCGATGAATTATCTAGGAGCTATTCAGTTAGAACTGCAAAAGGAAAATTTGCAGGCTAATATCGACCAGCTGACTTCTCTGCAGAAAATCCTAGAATCTCAATATGAGAATGACCTTGCGCGTAAAGTTGACCTTAATCGAGTGAAAGTTAATCTGACCTCCATTCAGTCTGAGTTGGAAAACTTAAAAATCGCGATTTATCAAAGAGAAGGCTATCTGAAATTGTTGATGGGAATACCGGTAGATACTCCGATGATATTGGATAGAACAGTGGCTGATTTAAGCAAAAAAGTTGAAAATTTTTCTGTTGGAGATTTCAATCCCTTCGATCGTAAGGACATTCAGTTACTCGGTATACAGCAAAAGCTTTACGAGTATGATTATAAAAACATCAAAGCAGAACATTTGCCTCAGTTGGTTGGATTCGCAGATTTCAACAAGAATGCTTACTCCGAAACTTTTGACTTTATGAGTCAGAGTAAAGTATGGTATCAAGGGTTTTTGATCGGTTTAAAATTAGAGATTCCAATTTTCGATGGTTTACAGACTAAATCAAAAGCGGCTCAATCTAAGGTGAAATCACAGCAATTGAACTTAGATAAGATCCAAGCAGAAGATGCCGCAAATCTTGAATATCAAAATGCTGTAAATAAGTATTTCAGCTCCATGAGTACGCTAGAGTCACTTTCTGGCAATTTGGAACTGGCAAATGACGTGCTGAAAGATACGAACCTACTGTATAAAGAAGGCCTAAGTCCACTGACTGACCTTTTGGATTCAGAAACTACCCAGCGCGAAGCTCAGGCAAATTATAACAATCAAATCATCCAAGTTCGGATCGCTCAATTGGAGATTCTGAATTCAACTGGAAAAATCTCAAACCTTTTACTCTAATAGAAAACTCATACCAACAATGAAGAAATTAATAATCGTAGCCTTACTTCTGGTGGGAGTGGGTGCAGTAGCCTTCACGCTATATAATAATAAGACAGAAATGAATGAGGCAGCAACGCTTGCCATGAAGTCTAGTGAGTACATCTCCGTAACTGTGGAGAAAGTAGAAGAAAAGACTGTCAATAGGAATTTTCAATCAAACGGGATTTTTGAACCATCTCAGGAATTGAAACTGATGTCTGAGACTTCTGGAGCGATCGTGAAGATCCAAAAAAGAAAAGGTGACTACGTGAAAAGAGGAGACCTGATCGTACAGATCGATGATCGTCTGATCCGTTCGGAATACACTATTGCAAAATTGAATAGAGACCAAGCAGAAAAGGACTTGAAGCGCTTTGAAAATCTTGCAGCAACTGACGCAATCACCAAGAAGCAGTTGGAAGAAAACGAAAAGGCTTTCAAAATAGCTGATGCGCAATTGGGAGCATTGAAGAAAAGACTGGATGACACGCAGGTGACAGCACCGATTTCTGGTTTCATCAATGAGGATTATTATGAATTAGGGACTTTAGTAAGCCCTGGGATGGCTTTGGTAGATATCATCAATAAGAATCCTTTGAAATTATCTGTGAATGTCACTGAATCCGAAATCTCCAAAGTGAAGAAGGGCGATGAGATCGCAGTAAGAGTAAACGCGATGTCTAATCAGGATTTTACTGGAAAAGTACATTTCATTTCAGATAAGGCCGATGCTTCTTTCAAATACGAGGTGGAGCTGATCATGAACAGCAAAAATCAGGATCAGATCAAGCCAGGTATGTTTGGTACTGCTCAGTTTATGTTTTCTCAGGAAGAGCAAGTTTTGAAAATCAACAGAAAGTCTATTTCTGGAAGTTTAAAAGATCCGGGAGTTTACCTGATCAAAGACGGCCTGGCAACATATCAGCCAGTCAAAATCAATCCACTTGACGATGGAACAGTAGAGGTCCTAGATGGACTAAAATCAGGTGACGAAGTAATTGCTTCTGGTCTGATCAATGTGAAAGAAGGAACCAAAGTCAAAGTACAGTAAACTATGCAAATCACTAAAATATCGATACAACGGTCGACCATGGTGGTCGTACTGTTTACCGTACTGACACTGCTGGGCTTATTTTCCTACTCTCAGCTTTCGTACGAGCTTTTGCCAAAGATGGAAACCAATGTGGTGACCATCTCTACGATCTATCCTGGTGCCGCGCCTTCAGAAGTGGAAACTTCAGTGACGAAAAAGATTGAGGATGCTGTAGCTTCTCTCGAAGGCATCAAATCCATGAATTCTATCTCTCAGGAGAGTGTATCAATTATAACTATTGAGCTTGAAGCTGGAGCTGATGTAGATTATTCCATGCAAGATGCACAGCGTAAAATCAATGCCATCTTGGGAGATCTTCCTGAAGATGCTGACCCTCCAAGTTTGGGTAAGTTTGATCTGGACGATTTGCCTATTATGCAGTTGGCCGTTTATTCAGATCTGAACCCCTCGGAATTTTATGATTTGATTAAAAATAAGATCCAGCCTTCGTTGGCTCAGATCAAAGGTGTCGCTCAGGTGAATATGCTCGGCGGTACAGAGCGTGAGATCAAAGTAAACTTGGATAGAAACAAGTTGGATGGCTACGGTATCTCGCCAATCACTGTTGCCCAGACTATTAATGCGAGTAATTTAGATTTCCCAACAGGCCGATTAAAGGATAATGAAGGGCAGGTTTTAATTCGCCTTGCAGGAAAGTTTCAGTCTATTCAGGATATAGAAAATCTAGTGATTGCCTACCGTAAGGATGAATCCCCAATCCAGTTGAAAGAAGTAGCAGAGGTAGAGGATTCCTATAAGGACGAAGATATTTTGACAAGATTAAACGGTAAATCGGCCATTGGCCTTACCGTTCAAAAGCAGTCTGACGCTAACGCAGTTGAGGTTTCTGATGTGTTGGTCAATGAACTTAGTATTTTAGAGCAAACCTATACTAAAGAAGGAGTATCATTCCAGATTTCTCAAAACACCTCTGAATTTACTTTGGAGGCAGCAAATCATGTGATTACAGATTTGATAATTGCGATTGTATTGGTGGCTATGATCATGCTATTGTTCTTGCATAGTATTCGAAATGCTATCATCGTAATGGTAGCAGTTCCAGCCTCTATTGTGGCAACATTCACTGTAATGTTCTTGGCTGGTTTTACCCTGAACTTGATGTCATTGTTGGCCCTTTCCCTTGTGGTAGGTATCCTTGTCGATGATGCAATTGTGGTTATTGAAAACATTTACCGTCACTTGGAAATGGGTAAAACCATTGCCCAGGCATCCTATGATGGTGTTCGAGAAATCGGTGCCACTGTAGTTTCCATCACCTTAGTAATTATCGTAGTATTCGTACCACTGGCTATGACCGGAGGATTGATTGGAGGTATTTTAGCACAGTTTAGTATCACCGTGGCTACGGCTACACTGATCTCTTTATTGGTCGCATTTACACTCATTCCGCTGCTCACATCCAGGTTTTCGAAGCTGGAGCATTTGGATAAAAATTCATTCTTTGGGAAAATCGTCTATGGATTTGAAGCAGGTTTAGATGCTTTTGTTGATTGGATGATAGATATACTGAAGTGGGGTTTTGCACATAAGGCAGCTTTGTTAGGAATTACTGTAGTTCTATTTATTTCCTCCTTCTTCCTTGTGATCAAAGGTTTTATAGGTTCAGAATTCGTTTCTGAAGGAGATAGAGGTGAATTTTTGCTTAGACTAGAGCTTCCAAAAGATGCTACGCTAGAGCAGACTAACTTCAAAACTCGTGAGGTAGAAGATTACTTGAGAACGCTACCGGAAGTCACTGAAGTATTTACAACAGTTGGTGTAGCTAGTGGGCAGTTCACAGGTTCCCAATCTTCTCCTTTTACTTCTGAGATTTTGGTGAAACTGGTAGAACCTGAATTCAGATCTATGTCTGGACCTGATTATGCTAGAAACCTAGAAAATTACCTGGAAGAGAATATCACTGGCGCTGAATATACTGGAGTTCCGATCTCGATTATGGGTACTGCGAATGATGCGCCTATTCAGGTGATTGTTTCAGGTCCTGATAAAGATTCCATTCGTTTAGTTTCTGAGAAGATCGAAGGAATTCTAGCTGGTTTGACTGGTACTCGTAAGATCGAAAGCTCACTCGAAGATGGTAACCCAGAAATCCGAGTGGAAGTAGATCGCTACAAAATGAATGAACTTGGCCTTTCCATGGATATGGTGGGTGGTGCTCTTCAGGTAGCATTCAACGGCAACGATGATTCCAAATACACCGATGGTGACTACGAATATGACATCCTGGTGAGATTGAATGAATTTGACCGTCAGTCGATGGCAGATGTTCAGAATCTAACTTTCCTCAATAAAAATGGACAATTGGTGAAACTAGAGCAGTTTGCTCAGGTTCGTCAATCGGAAGGTCCAACTAAGCTAGAGCGTAGAGACAGGGTTTCTTCTGTGAAAATCACCTCGCAGGTAGCCGGTGTTCCTTCAGGTACAGTCGGTGCAGAATTGACAGCCGCTATAGACGCGATGACACTTCCTCAGCAGGTTCAAATCAACTATGATGGTGATATGAAAAACCAAGCGGAAGGTTTTGGCTCTTTAGGCATAGCCTTATTGGCTTCGATTATCTTGATTTATTTGATCATGGTTGCGCTTTATGATTCCTATGTCTATCCATTAGTAGTGATGTTCTCACTTCCTATGGCACTGATTGGAGCATTGCTTGCCTTGGCGCTTACTAAAGGAACGCTCAGCATATTCTCTATTATGGGTTTGATTATGTTGATGGGATTAGTTGCAAAAAATGCGATTCTTTTAGTCGATTTCACTAATCAATTGAAAGAAGAAGGAGTAGAGGTAAAGGCTGCCCTTCAGAAAGCTGTTAAGATTAGATTCCGTCCGATTTTGATGACGACCATTGCGATGGTGATTGGTATGATGCCGATTGCCTTGGCTACTGGTGCTGGTGCTGAGTGGAAAAATAGCTTGGCATGGGTGATCATCGGTGGTTTGCTTTCTTCCATGTTTCTGACCTTGATCGTGGTGCCTGTGATCTATTACCTGTTTGACAGATTTATGGTGAAAATAGGTAAAGGCGAGAAGAAGCACATAGAACTAGAAGATACCAATGTGGAGGAATTTGAATCTGAAGCAGCGGCTTACGTTTAGGCTAAAATTGAATATATGAGCCTTGCTGATCAGCAAGATTAGCAAGGGTTTTTAACTACATACCCAATGAAAAATTATACTGATTTACGCAAAATCTCTAAGGTCTTCCATCAATATGGAATAGACCTGACAGGAAAAAGAAAATATGCTTCATTCGATAGTGATCTACGAATGGACAAGGTATTTGTCTCTGGTTTGATCTTCGAACTAGAGTACGAATTGAGAAAGCAGATAGCAGACGACAAAGTTGAAGGTGTGAAAGCACCCGCCCAGATTATTGAATTGTTGATGAGTTAGAAATAGTAGGGGCGAAAGAAATTTCGCTCGTACTTTCCGAAAAAAGTCCTAGATGTCTGGGACTCTTTTTTGTGCCTTAATTGTAAAAAGAAAGGGAAGGCTTCCAAAGAAACCTTCCCCAACAATGACGTAGTCAACTAAACTAAAAGAGAAAAGCCTTACTCTCCGTGTGAGCAGCAAGACCTAAATCCTGTCATTGCTTATGGTTTACAGTATTTAGGCCTGAAAGGTTCGGTGAATCTTTGAATTTGTGATTTTAGGGTGAAAATAAATATAGCTGGCTTGAATCATCCTTACTGGGTAAATGCCGAGCGCGTTCTTGGCGCTTGTTTTTCCTCACCAACTCCGAAACCAATAATTTGGTTAACATCAAAAACAACCTTGGTATCCCTTTTCCTCCAGCTAAAACAGGGGGCAGGTTAGGTTTGCCGGCGACTGGGACTGCGACTGAAAACTTTATACTCTTTCCATCACCCAGCCTTTCGCTACGCTCATTCTGGGCATATATGGAGCGTACCCTGGGCGCTTTTTTTATTTCTCCAATCTAAAGACACAGCAGGAAATGGTATTTGGTTATTTCTATCTTTAGTCTAACCTCGGTTTGACTAACAACTCTAAAAGACATTAGATACCAAAAATTCCGCTCCTCCAAAAAAAATGGCTGATCGTATGACCAGCCATTGTGCATTCTTGAGATTGAATGTTATTCCTCGAGCAGTGTGTTATTGAACAGCTTCAAAATTCTCTTGTACTCGTCCGTCCAGCTACTTGGTTCTACGAATCCGTGATCTTCCACAGGATAGATCGCCATTTCCCAGTTGTCTTTGCCTAACTCAATAAAACGCTGAGAAAGTCTCACTACATCTTGGAAGTGAACATTCACATCGACCATACCATGCGCCATCAGTAAGTTTCCTTTTAGGCCTTCGGCAAAGTAAATAGGAGAGGAACGACGAAATGCGATAGGATCTTCCTCAGGTGTGTTCAGGATGTTGGCTGTGTAACCATGATTGTAATGTGCCCAATCAGTTACGGAGCGCAGTGCAGCACCGGATTTGAAAGTGTCTGGAGCGTTAAACAGCGCCATCAGCGTGATGAATCCACCGTAACTTCCACCATACAGCCCAACTCGCTCGGGATCTACACCATGAGAAGCGACAAGGTATTTTACCCCATCCACTTGATCGGAAAGGTCTTTTCCCCCCATGTGACGATATATACCTGTTCTCCAATCACGACCGTAACCCGCAGATCCACGGTAGTCAATATCCAGTACTGTATATCCCAAATCTGTTAAGAGATTGTGGAACATGTATTCTCTAAAGTAACTTGACCACCATTTGTGGACGTTTTGTAGGTAACCAGCACCATGTACGAATACCACTGCTGCACCATTGCTTTTGGCTGGATCTGGCTTATATAATCTTGCAGGAACTTGAGCTCCATCTTCTGCTGTGAACTTCACCAACTGTGGATCTCTCCAGTTGTAGGCTTTGAATTCTTCACTTTGACCAGAAGTTAATTTCTCAGCTTTCGCTCCAACTTTATTGTCTTGGATGTATAGCTCTGCTGGTACGTTACTATAGGAGTAAATGATGGCCAGCTTTTTCTCATCTGGAGAAAGAGAAACATCATTGTTACCAGTCATTGAGGTAAGCTTCTCCATTTTTCCACCCATGACAGGCATCTTGTAGAAGTGACGCTCGCCTGGGTCTACTTCGGAAGTAGTCAGATACCATGATTTTTTATCCTTAGAAAGGAAAGGTGAAAACACCTCATACTTTCCTGAAGTGAGTGCTTTCTTCTTGCCTGTAGTAATGTCTAACAGGTAAAGATGCGAATAGCCTGTTTCCTCAGATTGGAAGTAGATATGCTTATTGTCAGGAAGCCAGCCTAAGGTTCCTCCGTAAAATGATCTACCAATCCCTGGGCCTGAGATCCATGCTTCGTCTCTTTGACGATCTAGGGTCGTTAATTTTCCAGTCTGCAAATCTACAGCAGCGATCCATCGGTCTTTATTGTCCGCGGAGCCGATATTTACGATAGCATTTTTGCCATCTGGAGAGAAATTCAGACTAGAGAACATCACATCTCTTTCCTTTTCTTCCCAAGTTTTGTCAGGATAATCTTTCACGTAATCTGGCAAATCTGTGATACCAGGAAGATCTGCGGCGCTTAGGAAATAAACGGAGTCGCGATGCAAATCATAAATTCCAATTTCCACTTTAGTAGGTTCATTACCTACTTTCGAACGTGCATTGAGATCGACTGTATATCCAGATGCATCTACATAATCCGGCACTTTCGTGTTTTTGTTTTGCGAAGGGCTGTAGATCGAAAATGTTGCAAACTTGCCGTCAGGAGACAATTGCAGGTTTCCCGGAGATTTTCCGTCAGTGTAGTAAACAAATTCCTCATCCTCAGATTCATTGAAAGCATCACGGTAATCTTTACGCATCTTTGCTTTTTCCTTGCGCTCATTCACCACACTGAGAAGCTCTAAGTTTTCTGATTCTAGCCAATCTTCCTTATCCTCGTCTTTGGACTTATCCTTAGGTTTTGGGCCAGTAGAGATATTGGTCGCTTGTCTTACAGACTTGGTAGCTCTATTCCAGATGTAAATATTGCTTTTCGAACTGAATGCAATTTCTTGCTCGTTTGCCAGAAACTTTGGGTTGCCAAGGTTTTCAGGCCATTCTATGAGCATTTCAGAAGTGTTTGTCCCCATATCTTCCAGCATGAGCTTTTTATCCCAGAGGTATACTCTCAAGGATCTATCCGCATTGAAGTCTTGATCGTCACGCTCGTTGGATTTTAACTCTTTCCAAGTCACTTTAGAGATCTTACTCTTTTCGGCCAATCCTAGCTTATAAAGGGAATCTGCAGGATCCTTATCTTGATTGTATCGGAAGTAAATAGTTTGAGAATCATCAGACCAAGACGCATTGGAAGGGAATGTGCCCATCCATGCAGGATCTCTCATAATGTATTCTACACTTAAGGTTGACTGTGCCTGAGCTTGTATAAGGATAATGCAGAGCAAAGGCAGAAACAGCAGTTTTTGCTTCATAATTGTATGGGTTGGTTTATTCTGATATTAATTAAGTGCTTCTAGAAACTGATGCAGTTCTGTTTCTATTGCCAGTAGTTGGGCTTGAAGGCTTTCGTTTAAAGTTTGGTATTTGTCAGGATTATTTTCAATTTCTTCCAAGGTTCTATGTGTGTTATGCGCTCCAATATAGATCATAGAGGGCCTAGCTTTGTGACAGCATTGTTTTATGGATTTGAAATCCTCTTGACTTGGAGCTTTATTCATCTCCTTCAAATTTTTGATATTTGTGTCTAAAATTATCTGAACCATTTCTTTAATCATCTCTGGTTCATCTTCGCCAAAGTACTGATAAATGGATTGTTCGCTTATTAATTGATACATGAGTGGATAAAACGGGTTGTTCTATGTAAAAAGTGGGTTTGGTCTATATTCCTAAAATTAACCACATTTCTTAAAAAGTATGATTTTTCTGCTAGTCACTTTCAATAATTCATGAGCAATGGTCTTAGATCTCTTATGATTGGTTAATTTTGCGGGTATTCAAGACAGCTATTAATTACGGAATGCAGAGAAATAAGAAAATATTTTTGATCCTGTTTGTGATATTTATGCTGATCCTGTGCTGGATCGGGTATGATATTTCCCAGCGAACAACCTTTCCAGGTTCCAAAGGGAAAGTAGAGCAATCCTCAGGAAATGAGTTGGAGTAGGAAGTGAAATTCTGCACTAGACTCTTATTACACATACATTCTCGGTAACCTTACTGAGCTAAAACCAAGTCAATGGATAACTTAATGACCCGACAGCTAGACCTTATCTTACGTGAGGGAGAGGTGGATTTTGAGCGGGATTTTGAATTAGAATTAGAACCGAAATTCTTGGATGAAAAAGGACGAAACTGGCTCGCTGAGATCTATGAGGATTTGGGTGGAGTTGGTAGATTCCCTTTGCTAGAAAAATTGAAATTTGATTTTAAAATCAATCGGAATTTGTTTGTCTATGATGAAGAACTACACTTTAATAGATATAGGCTAATTACCTTTAGATCAGATTTTTATTCGGAGATGAGTTTTCCCTTTGTAGAAACTCAAAAACGGCTGTGTAGGAGCTATGAGAAAGACTGTTTGAAAGCAGGTATGCAACATAGAATCTGGAATGGAGCTCCTATTGCAAAGCATTGTTTTGGAGAACCAAGTGAAGCAGGAGATTTCTCAGGAAATGGTGCTGTAGGCTGGAAACTTAGTGCGTATAATGATGCTCAGTTTGACCTGCAAACAAGGATTCATGGCTATAAGTTATTCCGCATAACGCCATTCGAAACGCTCATGACAGGCGGATCCTTGAAGCGCCTAGATCAGCTGCTGATCAACCCCAAAGAAGAGCAGCGTCAGATGCTTTTGAATTGGTTTAAACGGAAATACCAAGGCTGAAAATCTTACCGTATAGTATTTTTACGTTCTTTGATTCTTTGTGGTAAATAACCTCTTTCTGAGCTTAAGAAAACAAGCCGAAAATCTCCCGTTCCACCTTTTCTACCACAAAAGAGAAATCATCTGGATTTTCCACAAAATCAAGGTTGTTGACATCTATAATCAATAGTTTGCCTTCGGTATAGCCAGCTATCCATTCTTCGTAATGGGTATTGAGGTTTTTGAGATAATCTATTCGCATGGTCGTCTCATAGCTTCTGCCACGCTTTTCTATCTGACCTACCAGCTTTGGGATATCAGCTTTGAGATAAATCAATAGATCGGGAGCCTTGACATGCGCAATCATGCTTTTGAATAGACTCTGGTAATTTTCGTAATCCCGCTCTGTCAATAACTTGCTTTTGTAGAGATTGGCGGCGAAAATGTAAGCATCCTCATAGATGGTTCTATCCTGAATCGTAGGCACTTTACTCTCCTGAATCACTTTGATTTGATTGAATTTGGAATTGAGAAAATACACTTGAAGATGAAAAGACCAACGCTTCATGTCTTCATAGAAGTCAGCTAGATATGGGTTTCCATCTACAGCTTCAAATTCAGCTTTCCAGCCATAGTGTTTGGCTAGTTTTTCGGTAAGAGTGGTTTTTCCACTTCCTATATTTCCTGCTACAGCGAGATGCATAGTGCCTTACTTACTGAAGCGAGGAGAAACTATCGCATCTTTGCTTCCAGCTGTGTACTTGTAAAAGCCTTCACCCGATTTTACTCCTTTGAAACCAGCTTCTACCATATTGACTAGGAGTGGGCAAGGAGCATATTTTGGGTTTCCAAAGCCTTCGTGAAGTACTCTAAGAATGGATAGGCATACATCTAAGCCGATAAAATCAGCCAACTGCAAAGGGCCCATAGGATGTGCCATTCCAAGCTTCATTACTGTATCTATTTCATGCACTCCTGCTACTCCCTCAAATAGGCTGTAAATAGCTTCGTTGATCATTGGCATCAGAATTCTATTGGCTACAAAACCCGGGTAATCATTCACTTCTACGGGATCTTTGGATAGATCTGCTGAAAGACTCATGATCTTAGCAGTCACCTCGTCTGAAGTTGCATATCCGCGAATCACTTCTACAAGCTTCATCACCGGAACAGGATTCATGAAATGCATGCCAATGACTTGCTCAGGTCTCTTAGTTACAGCTGCTATTTTGGTGATGGAAATTGATGAAGTATTACTCGCCAGAATAGCTGATTCTGGGCTGAATTCATCTATTTTTCTAAAAATATCTAGCTTCAGATCCATGTTCTCCGTAGCTGCTTCTACCACTAGATCAGCTGATTTCACACCAGCTTCCAGATTAGTGAAGGTGTGGATTCTTCCTAATGCGGCATTTTTTTCCTCTTCAGAAATCAACTCTTTGCTCACCTGTCTGGTTAGGTTTTTTGTGATTGTAGCTAGGGCTTTGTCCAAGAATTCCTGCTTGATATCGATCAGGCTGACGGCATAGCCATGCTGCGCAAATACATGGGCAATACCATTTCCCATGGTGCCAGAACCAATAACTGAGATATTTTTCATAATGCGGTGATTAAAATTAAAGATAGTATTTGGGTTTATTTCAACGGATTTCCTCATACGAAGAGTTCAAAGCTAATTCCGACTCTGCCCAAATCCAATTTTTTAACTTCCGATTCTGGGCTTGTTTGTGTCAAAAGTGCAGTTTCAAACTCCGATTAATGCCTACCTTTGGGCTATGAATGAACTTGGTTTAATCTCAAAATTACCCATCAATAGATTTACAGACTTTGGAGCTTACCTAGCCCTCAGTTCTGGCGAAGAGCTCTTACTTCCTAAAGGATACCTAACAGGTGAAGAGAAGGAAGGCGACGAGATCGAAGTATTTGTGTACACCGATAGCGAGGATCGGCCTGTGGCTGTGACCCAAAAGCCATTGGCGCTGCTCGATGAATTTGCTGTTTTGGAAGCCAAAGAGGTCACTTCTTTTGGTGCTTTTGTAGATTGGGGATTGCCTAAGGATCTTTTTGTTCCAAATTCTGAGATGGGTAAAAACATGGAAGTAGGACAGAAATACTTGATAAAAATCTGTGTTGATTTTAAGACCAATCGCCTAATAGGAGTAAATAAGTATAAGGATTTTATGCGTTTGGCTCCCTATGATTGGGAAGAAGGCAAGGAGCTTGAAGGGATGATTTTCGAAGAAACCGAACTTGGCTTCAAAGTATTAATAGACAGTGAATACGAGGGGCTGCTTTTCAAAAATGAAGTTTTCCAGCCATTGGAGCTTGGAGAGGTCCGGAAAGTATATATCAAAAAAAACCGTGAGGACGGCAAATTGGATTTACAATTATTGGCTCCTGGTCGCGTAAAATACGATGAGGGTTCCGAAAAAATATTGGCGATACTAGAATCAAAAGGCTTTTTGCCTTTGAATGATAAATCTGCTCCTGAGGCAATTCAGGAGCAATTGAGCATGAGTAAGAAGCATTTCAAGCAATGCATAGGTCAGCTATACAAAGCGAGAATGATTCTGATCGAAGCTGATGGGATTAGACTAAACGCAACGAATTAAGCTTCAGAATATCAGTAGGAGTAATGCAGAGAATGGCATTGCTACGAATACTGGCAATAGGAGCTTTGATCAGGTTAGGTGATTTGATCAAGATATTAAGCCAGCTTTCATCATCCCAGTTTTTGCCTGCTATGAATTGTTGATAATCTGGATGCGCTCTGTTGAGAAGATCCTTAGCTCTGAGATTAAGTTTGCGCAATAAGCTATGCCATTGCGTGGGAGTCAACCTTTCTTTACTAAGGTCAATTGTTTTGATAAATTGAGAGATTGACTTTGCATAAGCGAGCGTTTGTTTATCCACCAACTGGCTTGGAGAATGGTAGAAATACAATTCTGAAGGGTGAGTTTTCATGTTTACTAGGGTTTAAATGCTTATTAAGATACTGAAAATCTATTGGTTATAAAAGAATTAATTTTCTCAAATAGCTTTTTTACATAATATAACTTCCAAATAAATTGGAAATAGACCTTATAAATTTCGGTAAAGAGAGTAGATCAGAATATTCTTCTAATCAAAAATTGAAGGCTAGGCTAAGAAAAGTGAAGCCTAAGGTTTTGGATGAACGTTTTGAAGAATTGCATGAGGATGCTTTTAGTGAAATAGACTGCTTGGACTGTGCAAATTGCTGTAAGACTACCAGCCCCATCTTTTTGAATACAGATATAGATCGCTTGGCAAAAGTCTTTAGAATGAAGAGTTCTGCGTTCATTGATACTTATTTGCATAGAGATGAAGAAGGGGATTTTGTACTAAATTCTTCACCTTGTACTTTTCTTGGTGCGGACAACAAGTGCCTCGTGTATGAGGATCGTCCCAAAGCCTGCAGAGAGTATCCACATACCAATCGTAAAAAAATGCATGGTATTTTGGAGCTTTCACTTAAAAATACACTCGTTTGTCCTGCAGTTTTCAAAATTTTCCAGCAGATTGGGAAGGATTATAGGAAGTAATGCAATTCTTTTGCTTTTTTGAAATCGTAAACCTATTAATAATACTATGCAAAATCAGGAATCACATTTCCTAGGAGTGGATGTGGGGGGAACCCATTTGAAAATCGGTCTTGTCGATAAGGAAGGCAATATTTTGGACTTTGAAAAAGAGAATACCACTCCATATCGTGATCATCCTGAAGGCTTTGGGCCAGCATTTATTGCTGGTTTGGAGAAATATCTGAACAAATATCCACAGGTAAAAGAAGTTGGAATAGGCCTACCGGGCATGATTTCTAAGGATCGGACTACTGCATTGGAAATCCCAGCTATACCGGCTTTAAATGGCTTTGATTTGAAAGGTGGGCTTGAAAAGAAATTTCCTGGCTACGCATTTTACTTAGAGAATGATGCCGCAGCCGCAGCAATCGGAGAGTTCTATTTTGGCAAAGAGGATCCTGCTCAGAATTTCCTTTTCATCACAATGGGTACTGGTATTGGAAGTGCCTTGGTGCTAGATGGAGAAGTATTCAAAGGATCTCGTGGAAATGCCATGGAAATGGGACATATGCTTTCTAAAGGAGCAGCACGGTTAGAGACTCTCGTAGGCAGGCAAGGTATATTGAATATTATGTCGCGTTTGATAGAGGCATACCCAGAGAAAGCGGGAGTCTTAGTAGGAGCAGAGCTAGGAACACATCTTCTCGTGGATACAGCTAAGGCTGGCAATCCGGTTTCTTTGATGGTTTTCGAAGAAGTGGCGAGGATACTTGGAGAAGCTATCGTTTCGGCAATTCGAATTTTAGATGTGACTGAAGTGTATTTCGGTGGTGGGATTTCTGCCGGTTTAGAATTTATGATGCCTACGCTAGATCGTACCATCAAGCAATATTTGACGCAGTATTACGGCAAAGACTTGGTGTTGAAAAAAGCAACATTAGAAAATAACGCAGGTACGTTGGGAGCAGCTGCCTTGTGTTTTATGGGTTCTGGTTTGTAATAGTTACCTCAGAAACCTTACTTACAGCATTTAGTCGAAAAAGAACTCTTAGGGGTTCTTTTTCTATTTCTACCTGATCACAATTGCCACTTGGCTCCAGGAAATAGAAGAAAAATGTTTGGCTTTTGTCTACCAACTCCACTCGATCGGGACGACCGAATGTTTTGATTAAGGCTTGATTGTTGACGCCCAAGTAGGAATGCTTCAATCGCTCAAGCTCTTCCAAATCCTGTAATCTTAAACCTTTGCAGCCGTATCGGTCAGCTTTCCAGTTTTCGATATTGATGCTTCCTGTATCTCTTTTGAAGCTGCATGAAAAACTGACAGCAAGAAATAGTGCTGTGAAAAGCAAAAGGTTTCTATTCATGATTAGAGGGAAATAGAATGAATTTGTGACTTGAGCTGCTGGTTTTTCCACAGCCAAAAGAAGGAGACTAAACCATACAGGCTTAGCAATCCGACTAGAATCGGCAAAGGTAGGAGAGATTGGATTAAGAAAAAGACAAGAGCCAGAAAAGCCAAGATTCTTGCGACTTCCTGAGGTAGATACCAAGATCTCTTCTCAAATACGCCAGAGAAACTCACGGTGGTCCAAATGATGATGGTACTGACCAGCACTTTGGGCAGCCAGGTGAAACTATCGACCTTGAAAAGAAAGAAACCAGTGAGCAGTAGGATGAAAATATATTGGGTAAATACATACCAATTCATCGATGGAGGAACGACGGTGTCAAATTTTTTATAATCTGATTCTATTTCTTGAGGAGCCCTGTAGCCCCCAAGATATTCCGGTAGCCATCCTGGTTTGTAAAACAGGTATTTCAGCCGATCTGACCAGTTTGGGATCATCTTGAGTTCCTTTTTCATGCTCGCATAATGCGCCAAATTCACCCAAACAGGATTCCAGCTTTTCACCGGACTCGTTATGCCATAGGTGGGCGTTTCCTCTTCTTCCTGAAAAGTACCGAACCATTTGTCAAAAATGATGAAAGTGCCCGCGTGATTTTTGTCGATGTATTTTGGGTTGCGACCATGATGAACGCGGTGATGAGAAGGAGTATTCATGAATTTCTCCAAAAATCCCATTCTACCTATTGCTTCAGTATGAATCCAGAACTGATATAATAAATTGATTCCTGATGCCAGCACCAGCATAACAGGATCGAAGCCTAAAATGGCAAGCGGAAAGTAAAAGAAAAATGTCCAGATGGTTTGGGTGCTACTTTGACGCAGTGCTACAGAGAGATTGTATTCTTCACTGGAATGATGCACGACATGCCCTCCCCAAAACAGGTTGATCTCATGACTCATCCGATGTGCCCAATAGTAGCAAAAGTCGTAAAGAAAGAATAAAAGCAAGAATGTCCAGAAATTGTTGGGAATATGAAAGAGCGCAAGATGCTCGTAGATCAATACATAAATTCCTATGGAGAGGACTTTGATGAAGACTCCGGTGACTTGGGATATTACGCCACAATTGATGTTAGTTATTGCATCGTTGAGTCTATATCCGGGATGTTTTTGAAATCTAAGGGCAATCATTTCTATAGCCATCAAGATGAAATACATCGGGATCGCGATCACTACTGGACTGAGGTTCATTATTTTGGGTGTTTTTGCGAAGCTACTTGTCAAAGATAAAGATAAAAGGAACAGCAATAAGTCCGATTCTGTTTGCCCAAATCCTTTATATTAGCACATTCAATTCCCCTGTATTATGTATTACCGATTCGGAAAAGCCTTTTATTTCCTCAGTGTTACCCTCTTCATTTTCTTCCTCTTGTATTTCTATTCCGCTTTGCCGGAGAAAGTCAGTTACAATTTAGATGAGAATGGTTTATCACCCGAAAAACTGACTAAAGGCACGTTTTTCTATGGAATGATCGCCATTTTTATTATCATGAATGTGATTGTTTTACTACCCCCAAAGTTGCTTGAAACTAAAAATCACCAAGGCTTGATCCGGTTATTCCCCATGGGAGATCGGTTTCGAGATTACTATCTAGGCTGGTTTTATTCCTTTGGAGGCATACTAAATATGAGTTTGGGCATGTTGGTATTTTATACCCATGCGATCAACAATCAAGAAGTAATTGCTGCCAGCCAGTTCAGTTTCTTCTTCTATTTCATTCCGGGGCTTTTTGTAGTCTGGGTAATAGGATTGTTTGCGATCCTAGTGGGAAAATTCAATCAGGTAAAAAATAAGTCTTGAGCATAATTAGCGTCAAATAGAATATGGCTGAAGCAGTTAAGTACACAGAAGACAGTATCAAATCTCTCGATTGGAGAGAGCATATTAGGTTAAGACCTGGTATGTACATCGGTAAATTAGGAGATGGTAGTGCCCAGGATGATGGTATCTATGTTCTTGTAAAAGAGGTGCTAGATAACTCCATTGATGAGCACATGATGGGATATGGTCGTACCATCGAAGTGAAGATTTCTGAGCACAAAGTAGAAGTTCGGGATTATGGTCGTGGTATTCCACTAGGGAAGGTGATCGACTGTGTATCCAAAATCAATACGGGGGGCAAGTATGACTCGGGAGCATTTCAAAAATCTGTTGGATTGAACGGAGTGGGTACCAAAGCAGTAAATGCACTTTCTGATTTCTTCAAAGTACAGGCCTATCGTGAAGGAGAAACGAAAGTGGCAGAATTCGAGAAAGGAATCCTTGTCAATGATGCTCCTATTATCAAATCTTCGGATCGTAATGGTACCAAGATTGTCTTTTCCCCAGATGCCAGCGTATTTAAAAATTACCACTTCATCCCAGAATACTTAGAAAATCAGATTTGGAATTATGCCTATCTGAATGCTGGTCTCACGATCAATTTCAATGGGAAGAAATACTTCTCAGATAGAGGTCTTTTTGATCTTCTTTCCAATAAAATAGAAGAGGAAACCCAGCGATACCCGATTATTCACCTTAAAGGAGATGATATCGAAATGGCCCTTACGCACTCCAATCAGTATGGAGAAGAATATTATTCTTTCGTCAACGGTCAATATACCACGCAGGGTGGAACCCATCTAGCGGCCTTCCGAGAAGCATTAGTTAAAACTGTAAGAGATTTTTTCAAGAAGGATTACGATGCTTCTGATATCCGTCAAAGTGTAGTGGCTGCGATTTCTATACGAGTTCAGGAACCTGTTTTCGAATCACAAACCAAGACCAAACTCGGATCACAGTCTGTAGGACCAGATGGGCCTACTGTGCGGACCTTTATCAATGATTTCTTGAAAACTGAACTGGATAACTATTTGCATAAAAATCCAGCGGCGGCAGAGGCTTTATTGAAGAGAATTCTACAATCTGAGCGTGAGCGGAAAGAGATTTCTGGTATTAAGAAACTTGCGAACGACAGAGCAAAAAAGGCAAACCTTCATAATAAGAAGCTGAGAGATTGTCGTGTGCATTACGACGATCCAAAGGCTGATGAAGAGGTGAAGAATAACACCATGTTGTTTTTGACAGAAGGGGATTCGGCTTCAGGTTCCATCACCAAATCACGTGATGTTCAGACTCAGGCAGTATTTTCTCTTCGAGGAAAGCCATTGAACTGCTTCGGGATGACCAAGAAAGTGGTGTATGAAAACGAGGAATTCAATTTGCTGCAGCATGCTTTGAATATAGAAGATGGAATAGAAAGTCTTCGCTATCGGAAAATCGTAATTGCTACGGATGCCGATGTAGATGGTATGCATATTCGCTTGCTAATCATGACTTACTTCTTGCAGTTTTTCCCTGACTTGGTGAAGAATGGCCACTTGTTTATCCTTGAAACGCCGCTTTTCCGAGTGCGAAATAAGAAAGAAACGATCTATTGCTATTCAGACGAGGAGAGGCAACGGGCTATTCATAAACTCGGATCTAAACCTGAAATAACACGATTTAAGGGGTTAGGAGAGATTTCTCCAGAGGAATTTGGTGGATTTATTGGAGAAGATATTCGCTTAGAACCTATCATTCTCAATAAGGAAACTAAGATCGTTGACCTGCTTACTTTCTATATGGGAAAGAATACACCGACAAGACAGCAGTTTATCATAAAAAATCTGAAGATAGAAAAGGATCTGGCTCTGGAGGATCCTTCAAAAGTAGAGGAGAAGGAAGAAGATTCTGAGGCTGCTTAAAATTGCATAAATAATGCAATTATACTATTAATTGCATTTATTGTGCAATTAATACAAATAATGCTTTATATTTACAATGAGTATTGAGTTAAAATAAAGCTTTATGAGAGAGTGGATCGTAATGGGTGATGTGATCAAAAGTAGCGATGCAGATCAAGTAACCTTACAGAAGAATTTCGCTGAGCTAATAAAAATGGTTAATGAGTCATTTAGGGAGGAATTAGCTTCCCCTTTGACCATCACATTAGGAGATGAATTTCAGGGTATAGTGAAAAGCCCAGAGGATGTTGCCTTCGTTCTAGTCGCATTGGAGGAATACAGGTGGCAGCTAGATATCCCTGTTTTGATCAGGTACAGTGTGACTTTAGGTGAGATTGATACTGAGATCAATCCAAAAATCGCTTATGGAATGTTGGGTGCTGGATTGGCGGAAGCAAGGGAAGCCCTAGTCGACATGAAGTCAGCCGAAGATAGATTAGTGATAAACGGCGATTTTCCAAGAAAAAGGGAGATGTCATTATCTCTCAACCTTCTTTTGGAGCTTCAGGAACAATGGAAATGGAGGGATAGAGACATTATAGCAGGGTATTTTAAGTTTAAAGATTACAAAAAAGTAGCTAAGCACTTAGATAAAGATGTCTCATTAATGTGGAGGCGCTTTAAATCTTTAGATTTCACTTCTTATCAAAAAAGGAAGAAGCTTGTAAATCTGATATATGGAAACAGGGATTAGGTTCATAGGATTTTATTTGGTTTCAGAAGTTCTGGCTTATTTTATTTTTAAGCTAGTTCGTAAAAAGTACCTGAATAATTATGGTTCCAAACGACCTATGTGGAATGGGATTATAGAACGTGTATTTATATATCTCTGTCTGATCACTGGTGTTTATCATGGCTTGACACTATTTGGCGCTTTGAAAATCGGTACTCGAATCAAAGTGGATGAAAACAAAATTTCAAATGATTATTTCTAATTGGAAGTATGATTTCAGTTGGTTTGGTTTTATTGACCTTCCAACTTTTTAACTACTGGAATACACTATGAGTGACGAAAACAACTTACCTAAGAACGGAGACCAATCTATGCACACTTCTGTCCCAGTGACAGGAATGTATAAAGAATGGTTTCTCGATTATGCTTCTTATGTAATCCTAGAGCGAGCTGTTCCGGCTATCGAGGATGGATTGAAACCCGTGCAACGTAGAATTATGCACGCAATGAAGGAGATGGATGATGGTCGATTTAATAAAGTTGCTAACATCATCGGTCAATCCATGCAGTTTCACCCGCACGGAGATGCCTCTATCGGGGATGCTATCGTAAATATCGGCCAGAAGGAACTTCTCATTGAAACTCAAGGTAACTGGGGAGATGTACGCACAGGTGATCGTGCAGCAGCTGCTCGATATATAGAAGCTAGACTTTCCAAGTTTGCGCTGGAAGTACTATTCAATGCCCAAACTACCGAATGGCAGCTTTCTTATGACGGTAGAAAAAGAGAACCGGTCACCCTTCCTGTCAAATTCCCGCTTTTGCTGGCGCAAGGGGTAGAGGGTATCGCTGTAGGACTATCTACCAAGATCCTACCTCATAATTTTTGCGAGCTGATTTTAGCTTCCATAGAGATTCTCAAGGGAAATAAAACTAACGTTCTTCCTGATTTCATCACGGGCGGTTTTGCTGATTTCTCTGAGTACAATGAGGGCCTCCGCGGAGGTAAAGTGAAAGTTAGAGCAAGAATTGAAGAGGAGGATAGTAAAACACTTTTAATTAAGGAGATACCATTTGGCACCACTACGGATTCTTTGATAGATTCTATCCTGAAAGCAAATGATAAAGGGAAGATTAAAATCAAGAAAGTTGTAGATAATACAGCTAAGGATGTAGAGATCGCTATTCAATTGGCACCTGGAGTTTCTCCAGATGTCACGATTGATGCCCTGTATGCTTTTACTGATTGCGAAGTGTCTGTCTCACCAAATGCTTGTGTGATTATCAAGGATACTCCAGTGTTCCTTACCGTTAATGACATTCTCGAATACAATACCAAACAGACAAGAGCCCTCCTCAAGCGGGAATTAGAAATTCGCAAAGGGGAATTGATGGAGAAATTACTTTTCTCTTCATTGGAAAAAATATTTATAGAAAATAGAATTTATCGAGACATCGAGGAATGTACTACTTGGGATGATGTATTGAAAGCCATCGATGAGGGCTTGGATCCTTACAAGCCTGATTTTTACCGTGAAATCACTACAGATGATTTGGTTCGACTGACTGAGATTAAGATCAAGCGTATTTCCAAATTCGACACCTTCAAGGCAGATGAGCTTATGAAACGCCTTCAGGATGAACTGAAGGAAGTAAATCATCACTTGAGACACCTCACTGATTATGCTATCGCATACTATCAAAACCTACTTACCAAGTATGGCAAAGGGCGAGAGCGAAAGACTGAAATCAGGACTTTTGATGCAATCCAGGCCAATACTGTAGCGGCAAGTAACGCTAAATTATATGTGAACCGTAAGGATGGTTTTGTAGGCTATTCGCTCAAAAAGGATGAATTTGTATGTGATTGCTCTGATTTGGACGATATCATTGTGATTAGAAAAGATGGGGTTTGCATGGTTTCCAAGATCCAGGAGAAGAACTTCATGGGTAAGGATATCTTACATATCGCTGTGTTTCGCAAGGGAGATGAGCGGATGGTCTATAATTTCATCTATCTAGATGGAGGAACTGGACGCGCTATGGTGAAACGTTTCCAAGTGCTAGCAGTCACAAGAGATAAGGAATATGTGCTTAATAAAGGAACAAAAGGCAGTAAAACACTTTATCTCACTGCCAATCCAAATGGAGAGGCTGAGATTATCACTGTCTATTTGACTCAAGGAGCGAAAGCTAGAGTGAAGGTTTTTGACTTCGATTTCTCGACGATAGATATCAAAGGAAGAGGAGCTGGAGGGAATATTCTTACTCGTCATCCAATTCGAAAAATCCAGTTGAAGATGGAGGGAGTCTCCACTTTAGGAGGTATTGATATTTACTATGATCCAATTGTAGGTAGATTGAATACGGATGAACGTGGGAAATTGATAGGTAATTTCTTGGGTGATGATAGGATTTTGGTTTGTTACAAAACCGGTGATTACGAGCTGACTAGCTTTGAATTGACCAATAGGTATGAAGTAGCTAATGTGCTTTTAATTGAGAAATTTGACCCTGATAAAGTGCTGTCAGCCATATACTTTGATGGTGGTAGTAAAACTTATTATATAAAGCGTTTCCAGATTGAAACCACTACATTAAATAAGAATTTCAATTTTATTTCCGATCATAAAAATTCGTATTTGAAACTCGTTTCCACTGAAAAACAACCTCAAGCTCGTGTCACCTTGATCAAAGGCAAGGAGGAAGAAGTGATGGAGTATGACTTGGATATGCTAATAGATATCAAAGGCTGGAAGGCATTGGGCAATAAGCTAAGCACTTATGAGGTTAAGGATTTGAGTTTGATCGAGTCCATAAAACCAGAAGTAAAGAAGGAGTCGGCGAAAGATGAGAATGATACTGATTCAGAATCTGATGATGACATTGAAATTGGAACTACGATAGATTTGTCCGTGAAAAAGGATGACGATGAACAATTGGGGCTATTTTAGATAGCCTCATTTTTTGGATGGAGGAGAATAATCAACTCGAAAATATAGATCAAGGCTGGCTAGATTATCTGAGCCAATACATCACTGAGCATAAGCAATCGGTCATGGAAAAGGTTCTCAAGCAACGGACCAGGTTCATTACTGTTGTGCTAGAGGATATTTTCAAACCTCATAATGCTAGTGCTGTTTTACGTACTTGTGATTGTTTTGGGATTCAGGATGTGCATGTTATCGAAAAGATAAATATGTATAAGATTAACCCTTTTGTCACTAGAGGGGCTTCGCAATGGATTGATTTGCACAAGTACCACAACAAAAATGGTACTGCTGTTCAGGATTGTTTTTCTGGGCTGAAGGCACAGGGATACAAAATCTACGGAACTAGTCCATTACCAGGATCTATTTCCATTCATGATCTGGAACCTAATGAAAAGATCGCACTGGTATTCGGAAATGAGCACGAGGGGATAAGTACCGAAGTTCAGGAAAATGTGGATGGCTTAGTTCATATTCCTATGCTGGGCTTCACGGAGAGTTTCAATATTTCTGTTGCAGCCTCAATTGCCTTGTATGAGTTGGTGAAAAAAGTAAATAATTACGATAATGTGGATTTCTATTTGACTGAAGAGGAAAAGCAGCTCCTGAGAATGAAATGGTTTAGATCAGTGGTAAACAGGGCTGATTTGCACGAAAAGGCTTATTTGAAGACAAAGAATGCCTAATTCTTCTTTTGGAAAATTGAGTTGATCTGCTCGTTTAAGGGTACTTTTTGAGATTTGTTCTTAGCTTTTTTACGCTGTCTTTGCTTTTTCTTCTGCTCCTTGCTTTTCACTACCACCATCCGGGCTGAGATTCCCACTTGACCTCTATAGAATTCCTCCCTGCCAACTAGATTGATGTTGGGTTTGTAGTCCAATGAAATCACGGCATTTAGTAGGGTTAATTCCAGACCTCCTATCAAATCTACTCCAACTGTAGTATTGCCATAGGTATGTAAGATCTGCTTAGTTTCTTCATCTTTTATAAAACTTTCTTCTACACCAAATGAGCCACCGAATCCATAGTAATAATTAAAACGCTTGGAGATAATGGGGTGATGTTTTTCCATCAAAGCTGAAAAAGTGGTGTTCAGTTTAAAATCCGATTGAAGAATTCCTTCAATCGAAATTCGCTTGGTAATGCGCTGCTGAGCAGTCAGACCCACGGTTCTATACAGATTATTATTTCCGAATCTAAGACCCACAGCAGTGCCATAGCGTTGAGCCTGCGTGAAAGTAAGTGAAGAGAAGAAAATGAGGGTAATGAGGGTAAGGCGTGATTTCATAGTCTATTTTCAAAAGGAATGACCCTTATTCAATAACTATTCCAAGCTTATGATTTTGATCTATATCGATGAAAAAGTGAGTGGTAGGTCTAAAGTAAGACCTGAAAAGCACGAAGATGAGGGAGTTTATGCTTAGGCTGTCTTATTCAAGTTCTGATAACTTTCCGACAAAAAAAATGCCCACAGAAATCAATTCTGAGGGCATTTATATGATTTCAGATTTCTTTTAAGATTCTGAAACTACGATTTTTTTGATTTTGTCTCCTGCTTTGATCTCATCGATAATATCTAAGCCTTCTACTACCTTACCGAAGCAAGTATGATTTCTATCCAAATGAGCAGTATTGTCTCTGCTGTGGCAAATGAAAAACTGCGAACCTCCTGTGTTTCTACCTGCATGAGCCATAGAAAGTACTCCACGGTCATGGTATTGGTTGTCTCCATCCAACTCACAAGCTATTTGGTAACCTGGTCCTCCTGTACCATTTCCTTTCGGGCAACCTCCTTGAATCACAAAATTTGGAATGACTCTATGGAATGTCAAACCATCGTAAAATCCTTTATTTGCTAGGTCAATGAAATTTTGTACTGCAATAGGAGCATCCTTTTCGTAGAACTCCACTTTCATGGTGCCTTTCTCTGTAATCAATTCTGCTGTCTTCATTTTATCAGGTTTTCGTTGTGTTCCTATCAGGAGTTTTTATTATTTAGGTTCACAAAAATATAATAATTAAGCCAAAATTTGGCACATTAATTATACGATTGGTGATTTTAAGAACACTTTTTTGTTCTGTTATCAACAATTTTAAGACAATGAAATTCCCTTATAGTTAGTTGATTTTTTATAACTCTCTAAAAACCAGAAGGAATTGTGATCCTTAGCAGGTTAAGGTGAAATGGAGGCTTTTGGTTACACAGAACCAAGTGCACCGCTCATAATATCCTCAGATGCATATTCCTTAAATTTTTCGAAATTGGATTTAAAAGCCAGTGTGAGTTTATGGGCCTGCTGATCATAGGCACTTTTATCTTTCCAAGTCGCTTTAGGATTAAGAATCTCCGAAGGTACTTTTGGACATACCTGAGGAACTTCCAACCCAAAAATTGGATGTGTGGCATATTCTACTCTATCTAGTCCTCCATCCAACGCAGCTGTTATCATAGCTCTCGTATACACTAGTTTCATTCTAGAACCTACCCCATAGGAGCCACCTGTCCAGCCGGTGTTGATTAGCCAAACATTAGTATCATATTTTTCAATTTTTTCACCAAATAAGCTAGCATATTCCGTAGGATGAAGTGGAAGGAATGCTGCTCCAAAACAAGCTGAGAAAGTCAATTTTGGCTCTGTAATCCCCATTTCTGTACCCGCAACTTTGGCTGTATAACCAGAAATGAAATGATACATAGCTTGACTTTTGTTCAACTTAGAAATAGGAGGGATCACCCCAAAAGCATCGGCAGTCAGAAAGAATATGTTTTTAGGGATACCAGCTATGGATGGTTCCAGTGCATTTGGGATAAAGTTAATCGGGTAGGCAGTTCTGGTATTTTCTGTTTGAGATTTGTTGGCGAAATCCACCTCTCTGGACTTTCCTTTGAACCTGGTATTCTCTACGATAGAACCGAATCTAATGGCATTCCAAATTTCAGGTTCTTTCTCCTTGCTTAAGTCTATGACCTTTGCATAGCAGCCTCCCTCGAAGTTGAAGACCCCATTATCTGTCCAGCCATGCTCATCATCACCAACAAGTTTTCTATTAGGATCTGCCGAAAGGGTGGTTTTGCCAGTGCCGGATAATCCGAAGAATATGGCTGTATCTCCATCTTCTCCCACATTGGCTGAGCAGTGCATGGAAAGCACTTTCTTTTCATGGGGAAGAATGAAATTGAGCACTGAGAATATGCCTTTCTTTATTTCACCTGCATAGCCAGTTCCACCGATCAAAATGATTCGCTCAGTCAGATTGATGATAGCGAAGTTGGAGTTTTTGGTGCCGTCAGTAGCTGGATTTGCTTCAAATTCTGGCGCACAGATAATGGTGAAATCATGCTCAAAATCCTTCAGCTCATCTTCAGATGGTCTGAGGAACATGTTATGGCAAAATAGGTTATGCCATGCTTTGGTATTGATCACCTTGAGCTTGAGTCTGTGATTGGCATCCGCTCCTGCATAAGCATCTCTGACGAAAAGCTCTTTGTCAGCCAGAAAAGCTTTCATTTTTTGAAGAAGCAACTTAAATTTTTCGGGTTCAAAAGGGATGTTTATATCTCCCCACCATACAGAGTCCTTAGTTTTATCATCCAGGACGATGTATCTATCTTTTGGGGATCTACCGGTGAATTTCCCGGTGTCGGCCATAAGTGCGCCTGTGGAAGTGAGTTTTCCTTCATTTCGCGCTAAAGCAATTTCCACCAGCTCTGCCGGTGGAAGATTGAGATGAACTTTTCTATCTGTACTCGATTGAAGAAAAGCCAGGGGAGAAGTCTGGGTTGCCAGATCTAGTTCCTGCATACATATTTGGGTTTACAATCTGAAAATTGTCTGCACAAAACTACTAAAATACCTTCTACAATAACCAACAAAAAGCGCTTTATTTTTAATTACAATCGGTTGCATAACAAAAACAGATGTTTATTTGGTGACACTTTTATGAAATACAAAAGCTTCGGTACTGCTCCTCTTCCAATGGTGTAATATTTGGGCACTGGGCTATAATTCAGCGGCTTTAACTTTGGAAACAAGGGTTAAAAAGGTTTATCATTGTAAAATTGATTTCACCCAAATAAAACTATCCTTGGAAAAACAACTTACTCCTGAATTTGATGGGCCTACTATTTTCGGCCATCCAAGAGGACTGATGACACTATTTTTCACAGAAATGTGGGAACGATTCAGTTACTATGGCATGCGAGCCCTGCTTATTCTTTTCATGACCATGGCAGTTGCGGAAGGGGGCTTGGGTTTTGATGACAAGACTTCCGGAGCTATTTATGGCCTCTATACTATGGGTGTTTATTTGTTGGCATTGCCTGGTGGTTGGTTAGCTGATCGACTTTTTGGTTTGAAAAAGTCCGTATGGTACGGAGGAATTATCATCGCTATTGGTCACTTTACTATGGCTTTGCCTGGAGTAATGGCTTTGATTTCGGGAGATCATTCGATCAAACCTGAGTTAAGTACCCTAGACACCAGCTCTTTCTTTCTTGGCTTAATTCTAATTGTATTGGGTACAGGCCTATTGAAACCAAATATTAGTTCGATTGTAGGACAACTTTATCCTAAAGGAAGCACTAAACGAGATGCTGGTTTTTCTATTTTCTACATGGGAATCAATATCGGTGGTTTCATCGCGCCGATTGCCTGTGGGACCTTGGCTACTTATGATATGCACCTTGGTTTTGGATTGGCAGGCTTAGGGATGGTCTTTGGACTGATACAATACAAACTCTCAGGAGGATTATTAGAGGGTCATGGTGAGCCTCCGGTGGTCGTGACTCAAGAAGAGGTCTCTAGTCAAAAGAAGTTGAAGTCACTGGTGACCTATATTGGATTAGGATTGCTAGCTATTGTAGGTGTTCTATTCATGGGAGTGATACCAATCAATGTTTCTGCTATAGCGAGCGCCTCCGGGACAGTAATTGCTCTGGTGGCGTTTGGATACTTAGGATATGTGATTGTGTTTGGAAGACTCAATAAGGCCGATAAAAACAAAGTAGGAGTGATTGCTATTTTATTCCTTTTCTCTTCTATGTTTTGGTCAGGATTCGAGCAGGCAGGTTCTACTTTGAATCTATTCGCTGAGCGTTTTACAGATCGTACCATTTTGGGCTGGGAGATTCCTACTAGTTATTTCCAGTCGGTCAACTCTCTTTTCATTATTATTTTCGCACCAGTTTTTGGAGCCCTTTGGGTATGGTTGGGCAGAAGACAACTAGAACCGAGTTCTCCGATGAAGTTCACTTTTGGACTTCTACTATTGGCACTTGGTTTTTTCGTGATGTATTTCGCTACCAAGATCGCTGCTTCAGGTGATTTGGCTGCACCTACTTGGTTGCTGGTAACCTACATGCTTCACACTTTTGGTGAATTGAGTCTTTCTCCTGTAGGCTTGAGCTTGGTGACCAAATTGGCACCAAAGGGCTATGGCGGGCAAATGATGGGTATCTGGTTCTTGTCAGTAGCTCTAGGTAATTTGATCGCAGGCTTAATCGCTGGTGAAGCTAGTGGTGGTACAGAAGAGGCCTTGGCTCAGATGCCAGATCAATACATGCTGATCGTTTACACAGTATTTGGCTCAGCAGCATTGCTATTCCTACTGAAACCTGTGATTAGGAAGATGATGGGAGATGTGCATTGATGCTTGATGTCGCTAGCACAAATCCTCCATAGGTGGGATTTAATCTTTGTAATAAGGGATTGTTTAGCTAGAAGACTGAAGAAGCGCTTTCCTATCTTCTACCTAATTCGCTATAGCGTATTTATAAGCAGTTTTACTACTGCAAGCAATCAAAAGAGGCAATCGATTATCGATTGCCTCTTTTGATTTTAGTACTTCTTCAATTCAAACTCCTACTTCTCTTCCTTGTTTGCTACCCAGGTTTTGATCTCAGCTAGCATCTTATCTAAGTCAGTTCGAGTGTAGACTTTTCCGTCTTTTATTACATCCTGTATGCTTAGCGTAGCCGAAATGTCTTCCAAAGGATTACGATCCAAAACAATTAAGTTCGCCTTCTTGCCCGCTTTTACGGCTGAAAATTCCGTGATTCCAAAGTAATCTGGACCGTTGATAACTGAAGCAGTCAGTGCTTGCTGAGGAGTCAAGCCAAACTCCACAAACTTCTGAAGCTCCAAATGAATAGCCAATCCTGGAAAATCATATGTATTCAAATACCCAGCATCTGTCCCAGCCATGATTTTCATTCCTGACTTCTGGATCATGGGTAGTAGGGAGGAAACTCGCTTGAAGTTGTCCTTTCTTGCTTGGGTAAGCTCAGGCGATTCTCCAGCCATTCGCTCTATTCTCCACTGGTAGCTTTCTTTCAGTTTTGGCCCCAAGTAATTGAGAATGGTATCATTGGCAAAGTCATTTTCATCGAGATAGGCGATGTTGTAGCTGATCAAAAGGGTAGGGACTATTCCTGTTCCTTGCTTAGCTAGTTGCTGAAAATTGGCAAAAGCTAGCGAGTCGCTATAAGTCTCTGCTTGAAGAGTTGCTGCTTCTGATCCAGAAAGTTTTCCAGAAGCTCTTCCTTCTGAAATTTCTGCCTCTAAAGGAGTAGTCGCCCGCATCATATAGGATAAGTGCTCTACGGTCTTTTGTCCAGCCTTAGAAACCTGATCGAGTGTCAAAGCTGCAGGAATATGCCCAGACACGCTGTATCCTCTGGCAGTTGCTAATTCCACTGCTTTTAGGAAAAGCTCTGGTTTAAGCGTATTGTCAGTGATTTTGACAAAATCAATATTGAGTTTATCCAAAGAATCAAGTGCCTGATTCAATTCCTCCTCGGTTCCAACTTCTAAATCTCCTGGCCAAATAGATGCTATTCCTTCGATCTTCGGTCCTGAAGTAAGAATTTTTGGGCCAATTCGCTTTCCGCTATTGATCTCATCACGCCATTTCAGAACCTCCAAACTTATATCTCCAGCAGCATCTCGAACTGTTGTTACCCCAAAGGCTAAGTATAAAGGAAGTAATTGCTCATTTTCGTCTATGTATTCCGCTCCTCCAAAGTGAACGTGGTTGTCCCATAAACCAGGCATAAGGAACTTTCCTGCAGCATCAAGCTCCTGCTTTGCCTGGTATTTCTCCAGAAGCGATGCATCACCAACTTCTAGGATGCTATCTGCAGCTATAAAAACAAAGCGGTTTTCAGCCTGAGAACCTTCTTCGATATTTAGTAAGGTTGCGTTCTTGATGACAAGATCTACTGCGGTTTTTGTTTGGCAGCCTGAGATGATCAGTGCCAGTAAGAGAAGTTGCTTTAATTTCATAATTTAAAATAAGCTTCCTTGAACTGTAGTTTTCTTGCTCGCTTGGATGGTTCCTTTTAGCATTTCCTGCATCAAACGTATGAAACCTGGTTCCCAGTTTTCAGCATAAATTTTTAGCTCTTTACCCTCATATTCGATAGGTCCCAACATTTTCTCATAGCCAATAATCATGCTCCAAACTGTGTAAAAAGTGATTTCTGGCTGCAGTTCTGCTCGAATACTTCCGTCTTTGAGTCCTTGGCTAATCATCATAATTCCAATTTTGGCTGGCTCATGGTGAATTTCCAAAAGTTTCTGAAAATGTGCTGATTCCAGTGTTTTCGGATCGATTAACTGGTGTGTTTCTGGATTGTTATACTTTTTAAGAAGGTCAAGAAAGTTAAGAATCGAATCGTAATAGACTTGATTAGCTTTCGCAAAGGCTACAATTTTCACAACCAATTCTGTAATCATTTCCAGTCCAGATTTACCTTTGGATCTGTAAACATCCCGGAATTCATCTTTGAATTGATCGAAGGCTTTCTTGGTCAAAGCCATAAAAAGGTCTTCTTTATTTTTGTAATAAAAATAGGTGAGGCCTTTACTGATTCCTGCTGTCTTAGCCACATCTTCCATTCTGGTAGCTAAATAGCCTTTGGAAGTGAAAAGTGAAACAGCTGAATCTAAAATGAGTTTTTCTTTATTTTTCTCTCCTGCCATGAGTTTTTAAGGTTGTCTAAAAATGGAAAACAAAGATATTAAACTTGGGTCAAAAAATGGCTTTCTTATAAATTAAATTTAGGTATAAGGCATAAAAAAAGGCTTTAGGGAATTCCTAAAGCCTTTTTTGTGTGAGTGTCAAGGACTTACTTTACTTCTACGATGTAGTAATTTTTCTTTCCTTTTTGTACCAAAAGATATTTGTTTTGAAGCAGAGTCAAATTTAATGCAGCGTTTGGATCTGCAAGCTTCTCCTTGTTAATACTAACGCCTCCGCCTTGGATCATTTTCCTAGCTTCCCCTTTAGAAGCAAACACCACAGCCTGAGTGATTTCTCCGAAAAGATCCAAAATTGAGCTTAAGGAATCATATTCACTCTTATCGATTTGAACCTGAGGAACTCCATCGAAAACCTGCAAGAATGTACGCTCGTCAAGTTCAGCCAAATCTTCGGTAGAAGACTTACCAAATAAGATCCCTGAAGCTTTCACTGCCATCTCAAAATCAGATTCTCCGTGAACCATTATGGTGATTTGCTTGGCGATTTCCTTTTGCAATACACGAAGGTGAGGAGCTTCAGCATGTTCTTTCTCTAGACTTTCGATAGTTGCTTGATCTAGGATGGTGAAAATACGAATGTATTTGGAAGCATCTTCGTCAGATACATTCAGCCAAAACTGGTAGAAGGCATAAGGAGAAGTTTTCTCTGGATCCAGCCATACTGATCCTCCTTCGGTCTTCCCAAACTTGGTTCCGTCGGCCTTTGTAATCAATGGTACTGTTAAGGCATAAGCTGAGCCTCCGCCCATTCTCCTGATCAATTCGGTACCCGTTACGATATTTCCCCATTGGTCAGATCCACCCAGCTGTATAGAGCAATTCTCATTTTTCCAAAGATGATAGAAATCGTAACCCTGGATCAACTGGTAAGAGAATTCTGTGAAAGAAAGTCCATTTCCATCCTCGAGACGTCTTTTTACAGAATCCTTGGACATCATGTAATTCACAGTGATGTGCTTGCCAACATCGCGAATGAAATCCAAAAAGTTAAATTTGGACATCCAATCGTAGTTGTTTACAAGTTCTGCTTTATTCGTAGTAGCACCAGAAAAGTCCAAGAACTTAGCTAGCTGTCCTTGGATGGCAGCTACATTGTGATCTAGGGTACTTTTATCGAGTAGATTTCTCTCATCTGATTTGAAAGAGGGATCTCCTATCATACCCGTGGCACCACCTACCAGAGCAAATGGTTTATGTCCAGCACGTTGAAAGTGTAATAAGGTCATCACGCCAACCATATGACCAATATGTAAGGAATCCGCGGTAGGGTCGAAACCTAAATAAGCCGAAGCCATCCCTTTTGTAAGGTGCTCTTCGATTTCGGGGGTCATATCCTGAACCATGCCTCTCCAGCGTAATTCTTCTATAAATGAATTCATCTAATGAGTTGATTTTTCGAGCAGCAAATATAGCCTTGTCTGATGAAGGAATAAAGGAATCCTTTAATCCATTGTGCGATTTTAAACTTATTTGCAAAGTACAGTACCTGTCAAAAAGTGATTGCAAATTAAAAGTACAAATGTGTTTACTTTAAGGTACTAAATCCAAGCCCATGAAAACAAGACTTAAAATTTTTACAATTCTACTGTGCTGCCTTAGTGGAACTCTGACTTTTGCGCAAGATTCACCCAATTGGATGCGTTACCCGGCAATTTCACCAGATGGTTCGCAGATCGTTTTTACCTATAAAGGGGATTTGTATTTGGTGCCAAGTGTGGGCGGGGAGGCTCGACAGATTACTTTTCATGAAGCTCATGATTACCAAGCTGTATGGAGTAGAGATGGGAAGACTATCGCTTTTGCCTCAGATCGCTATGGCAATTTTGACATATTTTCTATGAGTCCTCAAGGTGGGTCAGCATCTAGACTTACATTTCATTCCAATGACGAACAGCCATTTGAGTTCTCGTCAGATGATCAGTCGGTGATCTTTGGGACGCAAAGGATGGATATCGCTGAGCACAGACAATACCCGACAGCTTCTCAACCTGAGCTTTATTCAGTTCCACGAAATGGAGGTAGAGTAGATCAGATTTTTACCATACCAGCTGAGTATGTGACGGTCAGTAAGGATGGGAGTAAAATGCTCTATCATGATAAAAAGGGTGGTGAAAATGAATGGCGTAAGCATCATCAGTCAGGTGTGGCTAGAGATATTTGGATTTTTGATGCCAATACCAATAAGCACAGCATGCTTACAACCTTTTATGGTGAAGATAGAAATCCAGTCTTTTCTCCTGATGAATCAGAAATCTATTACCTGAGTGAAGCGAATGGAAGCTTCAATGTCTTTGCTATGGATGTGACTAATCCAGCTCAACCGGAGGCACTTACCGCACTAGAGAATTTTCCAGTTCGTTTTCTATCTATATCTAATGATGGTCTGATGAGCTTTGGCTATGATGGAGAACTCTATACGCTACGCAAAGGTGAAACTCCAAAGAAGCTTGCTGTCGGTCTACAAACTCAAGCCATAGCTAATGCCGATAACTATATCGCTATCAATGGGGGAGTCAGAGAAATGTCGATTTCCCCTGACGGCAAAGAAATCGCCTTTGTAGCTAGAGGAGAGGTTTTTGTAACTTCTGTGGATGGTTCGCTGACCAAGAGAATTACGAATACACCAGAGCAGGAGCGATTTGTGGAATTTGCTCCTGACGGAAAATCACTAGTCTATGCAAGTGAAAGAGATGGGAAATGGCAGATTTATCAAAGCACCAAGCAAAGATCGGAAGAGCCATTTTTCTTTGCTTCTACGCTACTTGAAGAGAAACTTTTGGTGAGTTTGGAAGCTGAAGCTTATCTCCCTAAAATTTCTCCAGATGGGAAAAAGTTAGCCTATGTGGAAGGTAGAAGAAGCCTAAAAGTTTTGGACTTGGACTCGAAGGAAACAGTTACGCTGATGACTCCAGACCAACTTTTTCACATGCGGGATGGGGATCAGTATTTCACCTGGGCACCAGATAGTAAGTGGCTTTTGGCGACTTATAGACCTACGATGTCAAATTCTGAAGTGGTGCTTCTGGATGCTTCGGGTAAGAAAAAGATGAAAAATTTGACCAACTCTGGCTATGGAGATGATAAAGCCATCTGGGTGAATGATGGCAAGCAAATGCTTTGGTTTTCCAATAGAGATGGCCTGCGTAGCTATGCTACAAGTGGGCAAAGTCAGAGTGATGTTTACACACTCTTTTTTGATAAAACGGCATGGGACAAATTCAGCATGTCCAAAGAAGATTTTGATCTGATGAAGGAGATCGAAAAAATGAATAAAGAGGAGGAGAAGGATGGGAACTCGAAGGATGGAAAATCAAAGGAAGAAAAGGATAAAGACAAGAAAGTTGAAGACTTGGAATTTGACTGGGAGGGAATAGAAGATCGCAAAGCTAAATTGACCATTCATTCTTCAGATTTAGGCGACGCGGTATTGTCCAAAGACGGAGAGAAATTGTACTATTTGGCATCCTTCGAAAAAGGGATGAATCTATGGAGTACAAATCTTAGAACGAAGGAGACCAAACAGGAAATCAGCCTTGATGCTAACTCTGCAAATTTGGCTTGGGATAAGGATCAGAAAAATCTATTTCTACTGAGTAATGGAACCATATCTAAGATAAATCCTGAGGGTATGAAAAAGGAAGTGATCAAAATCTCAGGAGAAATGACCTATGACAAGGAAGCGGAAATGGCCTATATGTTTGAGCATGTTTGGCTCCGTACCAAAGGCATTTTCTATACACCTGATATGCATGGCGTAGATTGGGATGCAGCCAAGTTGGATTATGAAAAGTACCTGCCTTCTATTGGTAACAGCTATGAGTTTTCGGAGATGATCTCTGAGATGATTGGTGAGCTGAATGTCTCTCATGCTGGTTCTCGATACTCCCGATCTATAGATATGGCTGATGCCACAGCTTCTTTGGGGATATTTTGGGACTATGATTACGAAGGAAATGGAATCAAAATCACAGAAGTTATAGCAGGAGGACCTCTGGATAAATCGGGCCTTGATATTAAAGCAGGATTGGTGATCGAGAAAATAGATGGCCAGACTCTTAGTCCTGACACAGACTTGGCTAAGTTCCTCAATAGAAAAGCTGATACCTACACCTTGCTAGAAGTTGTAAATCCAATATCGAAAGAAACCAAGCAATTGACAGTTAAACCAATTTCTCTTAGGGCCGAAAGTCAATTGCTTTATAAGCGATTTGTAAAAATGAACCAGGCGGAGGTAGATAGTCTCAGTAATGGAAAGCTTGGTTATGTACATATTCCAGGCATGAGTGATGGTCCTTACCGGAATGTTTATGAGGAGATGATGGGTAAGTATCATGATAAAGAGGCTGTTATAGTTGACACCAGATTCAATGGAGGTGGAGATTTGGTGGCGGATTTGGCGATGTTTTTTACAGGCGAAAAGTTTCTAACCTATGCTACAGAAGCTAGGGAAGTAGGATATGAGCCCACAGCTAGATGGACCAAGCCAACGCTTGCGATGTTCAATGAAGCCAATTATTCTGATGGACATTGCTTCGCCTCTGGATATACGGATTTGAAAATCGGTAAGACTGTCGGCATGCCTACTCCTGGAACCTGTTCCTTTGCAGGATGGGAAGGGTTACCGGATGGATCTCGCTGGGGAGCGGTACCAATCTCGGCTAAAAATAAGGCAGGGGAATGGTTGGAAAACCGAGAGGCTAAGCCTCAGTTTGTAGTGAAAAATATGCCAGGGAAAATTGATCAAGGGATAGATCAGCAACTGGAAAAAGCGGTAGAAGAATTACTCCTGGAAGTAGACTAAACACTGTAAATAGGGCATAAAAAAACCTGGTTGTGATACCAGGTTTTTTTACGCTTATTCTCGAAAATGACTACTGATACGTTTTCGTATTCAGTGTCTCATCACTTTTGAAAAAATCAGTAAGTTTTCCGAATGAACTGTCGAAATAACCGTCTAGCATTTTCTTAATAATGAAAGAACGGTATTCGTCTTTGGATACTATCGGAAAGTACTCGTGACTTTTACCATAAGATTTGTGACTTACAAATCCTTTACGCTCCAAAATTCTAACAATAGTGGAAACAGTGTTATACGCTGGTTTTGGCTCAGACATCGGAGCAAGGATATCTTTGACAAATCCTCTTTCCAAAGTCCAGAGGTGCTGCATGATGTCCTCTTCGGCTCTTGTTAATGGTTTCATAAATAAGGCGTTAAGTTTTAATTATGAGAAAATTATTCGTTTAGTTTCACAAAAGCAACAAAAACTACCTTTTCTTTTACTATTTTTTTTCTTGAGCGATTCCGTGACCGCATGGTATTTTACCAAGTTCAATAAAAAATGGCCTCTATTGAGGCCATTAGTGTTTATGCGGGTCTTAGTTTAATTATCCGTGTCATGTGAAGTAATTTGACAATTGGGTAGGTTGGATCAAACTCATACCATTTGACAGCAAAGTTTGGTCGGTTTGGCAGTTTGTGGTGATTGTTTTGGAACAACTCACCCAGCATCAGCACATCAAGTAGCAGACTGTTTTTAGAATGATCGTTATTGTCAAAGTTGGCGTATCCATATTTGTGACCACTCCAGTTTACTATCGCACCATGTACTGGTCCCATTAGGAAATGGATTGGAAGTAAGAAATACATCCACCAATGCGTGCCTGGCATATCAAAGACTGAAATACATAGTACGTAGATGGCGACGTATAATAATCCCCAAGCAACTCTTACCAGCATGGTATCGGCAAATTTGTCAAACTTGTTCCAATCAGGAATGTCTTTGGAGAATCGCTCCTCAGGTTTTAAGCGAAAGGAAAAATATTCATTATAAATGTTTTTTGTCTTCCACATCATGGTAAACAAATTCTCGGTATGATGTGGGCTGTGAGGGTCTTTTGGAGTATCACTATAGGCGTGATGCATGCGGTGAAGAATAGCATATGCCCTCGGAGATAGGTAGGAACTTCCTTGCCACATCCAGGTGAAGAAGTAGAAAAATTTTTCCCAGTATTTGTTCATATAGAACATCTGATGGGCAGCATATCTGTGTAGAAAGAAGCTTTGGCAAAACAAGGAGAAATACCAATGCAACAAGAAGAAAATGATGATTATCACTCGGCGTAGGATTTATGGTTGAGGTACAAATATAAGGCAACTAAGTCAAGTAACGAATTTAATGGAAGATGCATTCCACTTAATTGAAATGATATTTATCAGGTTTTAGAATAATTATGGTAAATTCTTACTTTTAATTCCATGGAAAAAACCAATAGACCGATGAACTTTCTAGTGAAAATCCTTTTGGGGGGAATATCCGTGATCATTGCAGAATACCTTATTCCGGGTATTCACATTGACACTGCCATGACGGGATTTATCCTTGCTGCTGTTATCATCCTCATCAATATTACGCTGAAGCCAATTTTGATCATTTTAACCTTGCCTATTACCTTTCTGACCTTAGGACTGTTTTTGTTGGTAATAAATGCGCTGATGTTTATGTTGGCGGATCGGATTATCCCGGGCTTTGAAGTAGATGGCTTTTGGTGGGCAGTTTTATTTGCAATCGTAGTAAGTATCATCAACTCACTATTCGGTAATAGTCTGAATCCTTCGGATAGCTAAAATAATCCTCGTATTCGAACCTAAGCTTTGGCTATCTCAGAAGAGACATCACAGTCAATAAGTAGCCCAAGGAATAAGTAGCGAGATTGAGTAGAATGAGAGGTGATAAATTCTTTAACTGTTAAAAAATCATTAAAGATGAAAGAGTCTGAAATTAGAGCTGCTAGAATTCAAATAGACTGGAAATTATAGCTTCTCCTTGAATTTCAGATTATTAGAAACCTTGGAATTACTCAATTTTTTAACAATTTCTTTATTATACTTTGTTGATTTAATTAAATTCCATTAGATTTTGATACTATATTACTATGGTATTTAGTAGTATTGGTTTGCTAATCACTTAAAAAGTATATTCTTTAAACATTTGACCTATGTCAATCTCAAATCCAGGTTTTGATCCTCAGCGCATTAATGAGCTAAAGGAAGAGTTAGGGAAGCTCAAGAAAACCTTCAAAATTATCCCCGATGAAGAAAACTCTGACGAGTTTGTGAATTTCTATTTTATAGGAATGTATCAAGGCAGAGAAGTCATTTATGATGCAGCACTCTACACCCTGAGACTCCATCATTCCAGTGAAGTGTATGAACTCGCTGAGCACAAGGCTGCGCAGAAGTTTCCAAACTTCAATGGAATCTCCTATGAAGAGGATGAAAATGGAAACTTGAAACCATTGACCTCTGAAGAAGAAGAAATCGGCTGGTTTATCACCGAGATTATTATGGAGATAGAGGAAGAGGAAAGTGTGAAAGTCCAAGAGTTTGTAGATGTGGATACACATCATGATTTTGGTATCGGTGTAGATGCTGGCTTGAACGTGGATCACATAGATGAAATCGTTATTTCAAACTTTATTAAGGAGTTTAATGACGATACCTTGGAACTTGATGATACCATGTTTGCATTTCAATCTGAAGAGGAGGACATCGAAGATTAATCTAAATTGAGTTAGAATTGAAAAACGACGCTTGCTAATCCCAAGCGTTTTTTTATGCTAAAAATTGCTTATTCGCCCATTTATAAACATCCATTGCCAGAAAATCATAGATTTCCAATGGAGAAATATGAGCTGCTCCCTGGTCAGTTATTGTACGAGGGAATTGTAAAAGATGAGAATTTCTTTGAGCCAGTGCCAATAGATGAAAAGTGGATTCTGAATACCCACAGTCTGGAATACTGGGAAAAGCTAAGAGATTTGAAACTTACTAAGTCTGAAGTCCGCGCAACTGGATTTCCTTTGTCTCGAGAACTTGTGGACCGGGAAATCACCATACTGAATGGCTCTGTGCAAGCCGCGGCATTTGCCATGGAATACGGCATAGCAATGAATATAGCAGGTGGCACTCATCATGCATACGCAAATAGAGGTGAGGGTTTTTGCTTATTAAATGATATTGCAGTTACAGCCAATTATTTGATTGAAAATCAATTAGCTAAGAAAATATTGGTAATTGATTTAGATGTACATCAAGGCAATGGAACGGCTAGTATATTCGCTGGAAATCCGGATGTATTCACTTTTAGTATGCATGGTGAAAAGAACTATCCTATGCGTAAGGAACAGTCAGATTTGGATTGCGCCGTCTCAGACGGAATAGCTGATGAGCAATACCTTAGTATCCTTGAATCTCAGTTAGAAATAATATTGAAAATTTTTTCCCCAGATTTTATTATTTATCAATCTGGTGTTGATGTGTTAGAAACAGACAAATTAGGAAGATTGGCTATGACCCTGACTGGTGTGAAAAATCGTGATAGAATAGTCTTGAATCTGGCTAAGTCGCTAAATGTGCCAATCATGTGCTGTATGGGCGGAGGATATTCTTCGAGTATAGCGAAAATCGTAGAAGCTCATTCCCAGGTTTATTGCTTGGCTCAGGAGCTTTATTTTTGAAAGGGCTTCATGTTTTCTCCCATAGATTTTACGTCAATTCTTGTAAAATCAATACTTTCTTTATATTTGCGCCCTTGTAATCAATAACATCAACAAAGTGAAAAGAGGATTAAAACTAATCGGTGCATTGAGCCTTGCTACAATGCTATTATACGGCTGCGATAATGCTGGAACTTCTACTGCGACTGGCGAAGCTACTGTCAAAGAGGTTAAACAAGGTGATTTGAACATTGCTTTTGTTTACACGGATAGCGTAATCAACAAGTATGATTACTTCAAGTCGAAGTCAGAAGAGCTTACAGAAAAAGGAAAAAAATTTGAAGGAGACTTGCAGGGTAGAGCTAGCGGCTTTCAGCAAGAAGTTCAAAACTTCCAGCAAACTGGCGGCAATATGACTGTAAATCAGCAGAGAGCTAAGCAAGAGGAATTGGCTAAGAAGGAGCAAAACTTGATGACTTACCGTGATAATTTGATGCAAGAATTATCCGCTGACGAAGCTGCTTTGTACAGCGAGGTTTACGACCGCGTACAGAACTACTTGAAGACCTATGCTGAGAGCAATGATCTTACGATGATTTTGAGTTACACTAGAGGTGGAGCTGTTTGGTATGGCAATGATGCACTAGACTTAACTGAGTCAGTAATCGAAGGATTGAACAAAGCATACACTGCTGCACCAGCAGACACAGCAAAATAAGTTGAAATACAATTTCATATTAAAAACCCAGCTAGAGGCTGGGTTTTTTTGTGAGAAAATTTGGGTATTTTTGGGGCTCAAACGAAAATTTATAGCATGAAAATCACTGAATTTTTAAAGCATAATTACCGTCACTTCAACGCTGCTGCCTTGATAGATGCCGCTGAAGGGTATAAAAGCCATTTGGATAATGGAGGAAAAATGATGGTCACCTTAGCTGGCGCTATGTCAACTGCTGAGCTAGGTATCTCTCTAGCTGAGATGATCCGTCAGGACAAAATCCAAATTATTACCTGTACTGGAGCAAACCTGGAAGAGGATGTGTTCAATTTGGTAGCGCATGATTATTACGAGCGAATCCCAAATTATCGCGAACTCACACCAGCGCAAGAGCAGGATTTGGTAGAGCGCCATATGAACCGCGTCACGGATACCTGTATCCCGGAAATGGAAGCGATGCGAAGAATTGAAAACGTGATTTTGGAAGAGTGGGTAAAGGCTGATCAGGCTGGAGAATCTTACTTTCCTCATGAATTTTTCTATAAAATCTTACTTTCTGGTAAACTAGAAGAATCTTATCAAATAGATCCAAAGAATAGCTGGTTGCTTGAAGCTGCCAAAAAGAATATCCCGATTATCGTACCAGGATGGGAAGATTCTACATTGGGAAATATGTTTGCAGGTCACGTGATCACAGGAGATGTGAAGAATGTACATACAGTGAGAACTGGCATTGAGTACATGATTTACCTAGCTGATTGGTATACAAATAACGCTACAGAAGAAAGTACTGTAGGATTTTTCCAGATTGGCGGGGGAATTGCAGGAGACTTCCCTATATGTGTGGTGCCGATGTTGCATCAGGATTTGCAAAGGACTAATGTGCCGCTATGGGGCTATTTCTGCCAAATCTCTGATTCGACCACTTCTTACGGTTCGTATTCTGGAGCTGTGCCAAATGAGAAAATCACTTGGGGCAAATTAGGAATCAATACTCCGAAATTTATTATCGAGTCTGATGCAACGATCGTAGCACCTTTGGTATTTGCCATTGTGCTGGATCAATAAACTATGAGAAACTTCAATAACGTGTTCCAAAAGGCAAGTAGCGTAGTGCTCCTTGCTTTTTGCTTTTCATTCAATCTCCAGGCTCAAAAGGTGGTTTCACTATCTGGAGCCAACAGTCCGCAAGATGATATGAATCCTGTTTGGATTGGAGACAATACACTAATTTTTACCCGAGCTTTTCACCCTGATAATATCGGAGGTATTACTGACCCCGGAGATATCTGGATGACCAAAAAGTCTGAGACCGGAGAATGGCAGGAAGCAGTCCATCGAGCAGATTTGAGTACTGATGGCTATGATTTTTCTCTTGGATTGGAGGATTTTCTAACTCTACTAGTGTACCACACTGGGGGAGAAAGATTCGGGATTTACCAATATTCTAAATTTGGGAAGGATTGGAATTTTCTTCGTCAAGTCACTATCTCTGGATTGGAGGGACTCTCTGGTCAGGTCACTGGTCGAGTAGGTTCTGGTGGAAAAGTGATTTTCTTATCTGGAATAGGGAAAGATTCCCGAGGAAATGAGGATATCTACATTTCGGAGAAATTAGGCCCAACTGAATGGTCTTCCCCAGTTAATCTTGGTGGCGCAATCAATACAAAAGGGCAGGAGATGAGTCCTTTCTACGACACGAAGTCTGGGGAATTGTATTTTTCTTCTAATATGCATCAAGGAGCTGAGGGAAAGGATATTTTCATAGCCAAGCATATGGGAGATAGTTGGAATAATTGGTCTGCTCCGGTAAAATGGGATCAGGTAAGTTCTCCGGGATCGGAAGTCTCTGTTACCTTTATAAGTGCAGATGAAGTAGTATGGACAAGTACTCAGAATAGTGATGGATTTGCAGATTTGTTGACTTTTGAAACTATAGTTCCACTTGTTATTCCTGAGGAATTTAAAGCTGCGGCGCCTGAATTACCAACCTCAGTAGCAATAACAGCACAAACAAAAACTGTAGCAGTTGAACCTATTTACCCAGCTTCTACAGTGGGCTTTCCTGAAGTGAAAATGACGGAGCAAGTCACTGAGCTGGAAGAGAATCCTATTTCATGGTTTGTGGTAGATGCCAAAAACAAGACTTTGGTTCCTTTTAGAATCAGCTGGAAAGTAGGAGATACTATGGTTTCTAATACGGCTACAGATTCTCTAAAACTCTCAGATTTGCAAAACTCACAAGTGAAAGAGCTAAAAATAAATGCTGAAGGCTATTTCCCAAAGACGATTTTACTATCTGATATTAAAACTACCGAGCCAACTGTAGTGCTGATGACCAAAGCAGAATCTGGTAGCATTGTATTATTGGAGAATGTGAGTTTCAAACGAGGAACAGCCGAATTGGAAGGCGAGGAGACAAAAGCCTCCTTGGTAGAATTGGCAGCGTTCCTATTGGAAAATCCTTCTTTGAAACTTAGAATACACGGACATACTGATAATGCGGGTGATCCAAGCTTGAATAAGGCGCTTTCTATGGAAAGAGCTGGAAGTGTAAGAGATTTCTTAATTGAACAGGGAGTTCCCTTTGAAAGTATCAGGGTTTCTGGCTGGGGTGGAACTAGACCTTTTGCCTCCAATGCCACTGAAGCTGGCAGAGCAAAAAATAGACGTGTAGAACTTGAGGTAGAACGTTAAGGACCATTGGTGACTTACAGTTACTGAAAAAACAAGTTTTCAGTTCAGGAATCAGTCTCAGTATGCCGATTGAGTCGAAGGTTCTTTCAATTGAGAAACATACTAATTCGAAAAAAAAACGGCTTTGAAATCATCTTTCAAAGCCGTTTTTCGATTATAGAGAATAATCTCCTCTGTAGTCCCGCTGTACAAATTGATTAGCAGGTTCGAAATTAGTAATCTTCATTTTCTTACCATTCCATAATAACTTAATTCCTCTTCCAGGATAATCGAACTGATTTGGATTGTCAGCTTTTGGAGTTCTGTAATCATAACTTCTGATCGCAAGATTTCCCATCAAAACAGATTCAGTAAGAGGACCAGCGATGGAGAATGGAGAACTCAAGTTCTTGTATTCCTCAGAACCATGTCCTGCTATAGCTGCTTCTACCCAGTTATTGTAGTGGCCTCCGTCACCTCCAGGAACTCTATGTAATGTTTGAGGAACATTAGCATCTTTTGTTTTCGAAGTAGGAAGGAGTTGAGGATTCTTACCATAGGTAGAGCACATCATTTTACCTTTGGTACCTTCGATGATTACTCCATTTCCACCATCTCCCATTTGCTCATTTGGAGCCAATTCCTCTGGTCTATTTGGCTGAATACCGCCATCCATCCAGTGGAATTCAAGATCCTCCTTGCCTGGTCTATCAAATCGCAAAGTGATATGCGAAGAAGGAGGACAGCTCTCAGGGAAATAACCTCTCTGGAACTCACCAACATAAACTGATCCTACGGAACATTCTGCAGATTTTGGATAACCCAATCCTAATACTCGGAATGGAGGCTCCATAATATGACAAGCCATATCGCCAAGTGCACCTGTTCCATAATCCCACCAACCTCTCCAGTTGAATGGTACAAGGTTTCCTACATAATCTTTATAAGGTGCAGTTCCTAACCATAGGTCCCAATCCAAATCAGCAGGTGGGCTCACCGGATCTGTTGGCCATTGTATACCTTGAGGCCACACTGGTCTATCTGTCCAAGAATAAACTTTGGTAGCATCACCTATCAATCCTGCGTCGTACCATTCCACCATTTGGCGAACGCCATCTCCTGAGGAACCTTGATTACCCATTTGGGTTACTACTTTATATTTTTTTGCAGCCTCTGTCACCATTCTTGCCTCATAGATGTCGTGAGCAAGTGGTTTTTGAACATAGACATGTTTGCCCATTTTCATGGCTGCCATTGCTGCTACAGCATGCATGTGATCGGGAGTAGATACAGTGACTGCATCAATATTATTTTCCTCCTTTTCCAGCATTTCGCGGAAGTCCTTGTAATATTTTGCTTTAGGATGTAATTCTCTACTTCCTTTGGCTCTAGTGCCATCCACATCACATAGTGCTATAAAATCCGCTTTCTGAGTGTTTGTAATTCCGCGGACATCGCCTCCACCCATTCCACCAACACCAATACTTGCTACGCGAAGTTTATCACTTGGAGCGATGAAACCTGGGCCTCCTAGTACATTTCTTGGAACAATGTAAAATCCAGCAGCTGCTAATGCCGAACCTTTAAGAAATTTTCTCCGGGAATTCCCAGAATTTGAACCATCACTTTTCATTAGATTAATAGTTATGTTAAAGAGGGATATTGATTTTTTGATATGTTTTTGGAATCAGACGTAGGTCTGACTTTCTGAAATTTGAAATTATCAAAAACATGTTACAATCTACTGTCCTTTTGTAAAATACTACTAGAATTCCTAGTTGGATTAGTCGTTTGCAACTGTATTGGTTTTATTATAAAATGACTTAGTCAGGGAAAGATTGTTAAAAAAATAAATTAAGTTTACTCAAATCTTTATTTTATGAAACGTACCCTTTGGACCTTAGCTGCCCTCGCAGCTATATCTATTAGTTCCTGCCAAGCCCCAAATGCAATTAAGCTCGACGAGACTGGCATCATTCCAATTCCAAGTTCAATTTCTTCTCAGTCTGGTGCCTTTGAATTAAGCTCAGGATCATCTGTTCAGTTGATTGGAACTGGCGATGATTTGACGAGAGTTGGGAATTATTTAGCTGAAAAACTACGCCCAGCAACGGGCTATGCTATCCCAGTATCTTCTGAAGATGGAGATATGAAGCTGGAATTAACAAGTGGAGATCCCTCAGAAAAATATACTATTGAAGTTAATGCAGATGCTGTGAAAATCTCCTCTACATCCGCAGCAGGGCTTTATTATGGGATGCAGACCTTGATCAAGGCATTGCCAGTTGAGATTGAAAATACTTCTAAAGTAGCAGGAGAATGGACCATTGGGAATGGTAAAATTGTAGATGAGCCTGAATTTGGCTACAGAGGAGCGATGCTGGATGTAGCTAGACATTTTATAAGTGTTGTAGATGTGAAGCACTTTATAGATCAGATGGGGACATTGAAATTCAACTACCTGCACCTGCACTTGTCAGATGATCAAGGCTGGAGAATAGAAATCAAATCATGGCCAAAACTGACTGAGATTGGTGGAAAAACAGAAGTAGGAGGTGGTGAAGGAGGATTTTTCACACAAGCAGATTATACTGAAATCGTAAATTATGCGGCTGATAGATTTATCACTGTAGTCCCAGAAATCGATATGCCAGGCCATACCAATGCTGCTTTGGCATCCTATGCAGAATTGAATCCTGGGGTGAATTTGCCAGATGGAGATTTTGCTACTATGACCGAGGGTAAAATTGATTTTGATATCCTAGACAAGAGCCCAGAGCCTGCTGAGCTATACACAGGGATAGAAGTTGGCTTTAGTACATTTGCTACCAACAAGGAGATCACCTATACCTTTGTAGAAGATGTGATCAAAGAGTTGGTTGCGCTTACTCCTGGCCCATATATCCATATCGGCGGAGATGAATCACATGTGACGGAAAAGGATGATTACATCTATTTTGTGGAAAGAGTACAGGGAATTGTAACTAAGCATGGTAAAAAGAGCATGGGCTGGGATGAGATCGCAACGGCTAAACTAGCTCCTGGATCTGTTGCTCAATTTTGGGCAAAGGAAGAAAATGCAATAATGGCTAAAGAGCAGGGGAATCAAATTCTAATGTCGCCTGCTAAACGTGCGTACTTAGATATGCAATATGACTCTACCTCGAGGCTTGGTCTTCATTGGGCAGCCTATATTGAGCTTGATGATTCGTACAACTGGGATCCAGCTACCTATGCAGATGGCATTAATAAATCTGATATTTTGGGCGTTGAGGCACCGCTTTGGACTGAAACCATAACCAACCGTGCAGATATAGAATACATGGCTTTTCCTAGATTGGCAGCACTTGCTGAAGTCGCTTGGTCATCCAGTGAGCGTAGAAATTGGGAAGATTTCCAAAAGAGAATTGCTCAGCAGGGTAAACGCTGGGATATCAATGGAATAGGTTTTTATAGATCTCCAAAAGTCAATTGGTAATCCTATACAAACAAATGAAAAGCCCGGTTACGATCGGGTTTTTTGCTGTTTAGAAATTCATATTCTTTGAATTTCATTAAAATGAACCTAATATGGATATTAATTTAGAAACATCTGATCAAGTGACTTGATTGCTATAACTAGAAAACTTTAATGGGCGAATACATTATATCCTTTGCTAACTGGATTTGGGGAACTCCTATGCTTATCATCTTAATGGGAGGTGGATTGCTGTTGTTGGTACACTCAGGCTTTGTTCCCTTTCGCAAAATAGGCCATGCAATAGGGCTCCTAAGAGGCAAATATGATACTGGTTTGGCACCCGGAGATATCACTTCATTTCAAGCTTTGTCTGCGGCTATAGCAGCGACAGTTGGTCTTGGGAATATTAGTGGAGTCGCCATAGCAATCAATATGGGAGGTCCAGGAGCGATTTTCTGGATGTGGGTTTCGGCTTTTGTCGGGATGGCTACCAAGTTTTATACCTGTAGCCTTGCCATTATGTATCGTGGGAAAGATTCAGAAGGTCATGTTCAAGGAGGTCCCATGTATGTCATCGAGGAAGGCATGGGCAAAAAATGGAAATTTCTATCAGTGATTTTTTGTGGAGCAGGTATTTTAGGATTGCTGGCAATTTTCCAAGCCAATCAATTGACTGCTGTACTCAGAACCGTTATCCTCGAACCAGCTGGTTTGGATGAAGGAGATAAAACAAGATGGATAATAGGGATTACGATGATGGTACTTGTTGCTATCGTTATTCTCGGAGGAATCAAAAGAATAGCGGCCGTAGCTGCAAAAATGGTCCCTTTCATGGTAGGCCTTTATTTTGTCACGGTACTGATTATTGTATTCAAATATTTAGGAGATGTACCTGATATGCTTTTGAAAATTGTTACTGATGCATTTACAGGTGAAGCCATGGCTGGTGGAGCAGTAGGAGCGGTGATAATAGTAGGAGCGAGAAGAGCGGCATTTTCCAATGAAGCAGGTATCGGAACAGCTCCTATGGTTCATGGTGCTTCCAAAAATAATGAGCCTATTCGTGAAGGTTTGATTGCGATGCTAGGGCCATTTATTGATACGGTAGTAGTTTGTACGCTTACTGCCCTTGTAATCATGCTAACTGGCGTTTGGGAATCCACCGAGAAAGATGGTGTTCGATTGACGCTAGCTGCCTTCGATATGGCACTTCCATACGTTGGGAGATACCTATTGATGTTGGCCGTGCTGGTTTTTGCACTGTCCACGATGTTTACCTACTCCTATTATGGTCATAAGTGTTTTGGTTATCTCTTTGGTGCCAAAAGAGCAGATTACTACAATTATTTCTATTTGATCACGATTGTAGCAGGGGCTGTAGCATCTCTTGATGTGGTGATAAGTCTGGTAGATGGCATGTATGCGATTATGGCTGTGCCAACGATGATTTCGACTTTCTACTTAGCGCCGAAGGTAAAGGTAGCGATGAAAGATTATTTCCAGAGAATGAAAAAAGCATAACATGAATATCCTGGTTTCTCCTAATGCATTCAAAGGCACTATGACTGCTCGTGAAGCAGGAGAAATCATTCAAGGCTTTGTCAAAGAGAAGTTTCCAAAATTCACTACGAAGCTACTTCCCATTGCAGATGGAGGAGATGGGACCTGCGAGCTTTTGACTGAGATATTGGGCTTAGAGAAAAAGCTAGTGTGGTCACTTGATCCCTTTGGAAGACCAGTTCCAAGTTACTTTGGCTGGGACCCGTATTCCCGTAAAGCCTATATTGACGTCTCTACAGCTTCAGGAATTGCTTCGTTAGGAAATGAAGCATTGAATCCTGATGTCGCTTCTAGCTATGGAACAGGCTTGCTATTGAGGGAGGCAATCGATCATGGTGCAGAGGAAATAGTACTCGGACTTGGTGGAACTGCCACCGTAGATTTGGGGATTGGGATATTGGCTGCGCTAGGGATTAGTTTCTTGGATGAAAATGGTAGAGAGTTAACACTGTTTGCTCCTAAATATCTTGCTAAGATTCGGCATATACAGAAATCTCCTAGGATTCCGAAAGTTAAATTCTCCTGCCTTTGTGATGTCAAGAATACTTTTTTTGGAGCTAAAGGAGCAATTCCTGTTTTTGGTCCTCAAAAAGGTGTCTTGCCAAATGAAATTGAAGAATTCGAGTCACTTTGTGGATCAGTAATCAATAGGCTTTTCGAAAAGCAAAATAAAGTTTTTATAGATCAGCCTGGGTTTGGGGCAGCGGGAGGAATTGCCTTGGGTTTATCGGCATTTTTTGATACTGAAATCAAATTTGGTTCAGCATATTTTTTCGAGAAAGTAAAGCTAGAGTCTGCGGTGAATTGGGCAGAATACATTATCACTGGAGAAGGAAAGTATGATAACCAATCCACTGAAGGTAAAGCTTGCTATGAACTAATGCAATTAGCTCATAATCAATCAAAAAAAATAGCATTAATCAGCTCAGGGTCTGAGTCTGGAAAAGACTTGTTTGATCAAGTTTTGACCTTGCCCGATTTAGATTTTTCAGCACAAGATTATAAAAATAAGTCCAGACAAAATCTCCAAGCTTTACTGGCAAGTGAATTTTCTCTGGACTTTTGAAGTGCTGCTAATTATACTCTGTGATGATCCGCCTTCCAGTTTTTTATGCTTTTTTTGATTTCTTTTGGAGCGGTAGTTTCTTTGATGGACTTATCCATTAAGGCCAAAAATTCCTCATCCCCAGCAAATCTTAAAGCAATGATTTGAGGTGAAGTCAGAAGACTTTCTTTTTCGAAAAAAGGCGTTCCGGTGAGATAGAAATAGCGTTGTCTCATCTCTAGGCGTATGATTCTGTTCTGGTTTTTGAGCGCATAGATCCTAGGAAGATAAGAAACCAATAGGACGATCAATGCTAGTAACAGGAAGTAAAAGCTATCTGATACTGTGTCTGAGGTGCTGAAATCCATTCTTGCGACTGTCCATCCTAAGAATATCAGGGTCATAGGCATTATGACAAAATGATGAAGCGGATATAGCTTAGCGTGGTTTTCGAAATTCTGTGGTTTTGTCATTTTATTGGGCATAAAAAAAGGAGGCGTTAACCTCCTTCTTTGTAAAATATAAGATATTAATGATCAGCTTTTTTCTTTTTTGAGAAAGTGCTTCGGGTGTCTATTGCAGTAATACCGGCTCCAAGACCGATTAATATACATACAATTACAAGAAAAGTTTGGGCTCCTCCAGCAATTGGCGAAGTGAAAACATTAAGTAGTGTCATCATCAGTTTGTTGATTTTCTAAATATAGCTCGAAGATAATTTCTTAATGTCAATTAACCAAAGGATTCTAGTTAATCAAACATATCGTCATCAAATTCCTCTTCTTCGTCATCATCATCGAAATCTACGATGTTGTCATCGATAAATTCATTTTCTTCGTCGAGATCATACTCGTCTTCAAAATCATTATCGAAATCATCATCATTTAAATCATCGTCATTTTCATAATCGTCGTCAAAATCCTCCATAGTAGTTTAGATAGGGGTGTTTTTAATTGTTGAACGATACGAATTAAAGTAAAAAAAGTAATTCCTACAATACTGTAGATTTATTTTTTTCAAAGGGATTAGTCCCTAGTTAATTTCTCTGTTTACCAGGGGAGTAAACTGTGATTTCGATACTAAGGAGAAATTGGTTTGAAGAAGAATTATGGATCCTAATGAGGATTGATTGATAACAATCCTATTAAGTTCAATTAGCTTTTTCAGGCAAAAAAAGACCCTGAAATGGGTCAATTAAAAATAGATTGAATGTATTTTTTTATCAGGGGTTTCGAAAGGTAGTCCTTTACCATGCTGTATCTACTTGCTTTGACGATGTCTCTTTCATCCACAGAACTACTCAAAATGTAGATTTTCGCTTCGTTTTGATCTGAGCTCAGGCTGTCAAGAAAATCCCAACCTGTCATTCCCGGCATATTGAGATCTAAAAACAAGTAATTAGGCCTAATAGCCTTTATTTCCTGTAAGGCGACCTTGGCGCTCTGGTACTTATAAAATTGACACGGTTCTTTCACATTTCTAGAAATGAGTTTTTCAGTAACAAAAGTACTGATAGGGTCGTCATCAATTAAGACAATGGTTAACATCGAAATGCAAAAATAAGTGGTTGAAATGCAGTATTACTAATACAAAAGTACTAGGTAATTAATATTTTACAAATATTTTGCCAAATAAGACAACAAACTATTATAAAATCATATTGGAATCGGTAGAATCCTCCGGAATTACTTCATATTTCTAAGTTTTGTATTTCTGCCGGGAATGTGCAGTGCACAACTGAAAAAATGCTGTATAGGATTATTGGCTGTCCTTGACTTTATAGAGGAAGTATTCTATGATTTTGTCGGTGGTTTTCAAAACTTTCTTACTCTTAGTTTTTTGATTGCTGACTTCAGTGACTCCTGTTAAGGTCATTAATAACTTATCTTCTTTTTGGTCTATGAAATCTACAATTACTTGTACCAATTCGTAGGTACTTGTCTTGACATTACTTTGGTTGTTAAAGTAAGGATTGTACATCCAGGGATCCCAAACTCTATATCCCCAGTATGGGTATGGATTATTGTTTTGGTAACTATCTCTTTTTCTAGGATCTTCGTTTGATGTATATCGAATGACAAGCTCAGGCGTAGTTTTATCATAAATCAATCCTTGAGATTCTAGGGCTTCCTTCAAATGAATTTGCACTTGGGTATCTATGAATTGAGAAGAAAAACCCCTCATACCAACTTCCTGATTAATAATCACAAATGATTTGTAAGGTTTTTTAAGGGGCATTTCATTATTCTCCTCAAAAATCTCAATGGCACTGCATGAGCTCATTGTGATCAAAATCACAAGGGTAGTGATGAGTTGACTTGGCTGTATACGATTCATTATTTTAGCTTTTCAATCCTAAACGTGGCATGTACTTGAAGGTTAGAATTTACTATTTAACGAAAAACTTCCCGCTATTATTCGAGAAATTTTGTTTGTCTTCCTTATCAAATGCTACTTTTGCCCAAAGTATAAACTATGAATAGACCTGATTTTGATGATATTTTCATGGAGTTGGCTGTTAATTTAGCCAAGCGATCGCATTGTATCAAGAAGCATGTGGGAGCTGTTCTCACCAAAGACACTCGAATTATTTCCATAGGATATAATGGCCCTCCGGCCGGCACCCACAATTGTGACGTAGAATTTCCAGTGAATGGTTGTGCTCGTGATAGCAAGGGTAGTTGTTCGCTTGCGCTTCATGCGGAGCAAAATGCCATTCTTTATGCTGTGAAAAACAATACAGCAGTGGAAGGCTCCACACTCTTTGTGACTCTATCTCCCTGTTTGGCCTGTGCTAGAATAATTTTCTCTATGGGTATTTCAAGAGTGATTTTCTTATTCTCCTATGCAGAATACAAGGGGATAGGATCTGACGAAGGAGTGGAGTTCTTAAGGAAATTTGGCGTGCAGGTAGATAAATACGAAAAAACCTTAGAAGTAAACGATCAGTTGGTCTAAAGGAAATTGACTTCAGGATGAATGCTAATACCGAACTTCTCTAGTACGGATTGCTGTATTTTGGTAGCTAAGTTTTTGATCTCATTACCATCTCCGTCACCATAGTTTACGAGAACAAGTGGTTGCTTGGCGTGAACACCGATTTCCCCGAATCGCTTTCCTTTCCAGCCGCATTGCTCTATCAACCAAGCCGCAGGTACTTTTACTCCTTCTTCGTTTGGATAGCCTGGGATTGTCGGGTGTTGATTTTTCAATTCCTCAAATTTCTCTGTTGGTATCGTCGGGTTTTTGAAAAATGAACCCGAATTTCCGATTTCCTTAGGATCTGGAAGTTTAGATTGACGGATTTGAATTACCGCGTCAGAAATCGCCTTTAAACTTAATTTGCTTATTCCAGAAGCTTCCAGCGTTTCTTTTATTGCACCATATTCTGTGTGAAATTCCGGTTCTTTTCTCAGTCGAAAAACCACAGAACAAATCACATACTTTCCTTTCAATTCATGTTTGAAGACACTTTCTCTGTAGCCAAAATTACATTGTTCAGCATTGAACTCTTCAAGCTCCAGGGTATCTCTGTTCAGTGCTTTTAGACTGGAAAATACGTCCTTGATTTCCACCCCATAAGCACCAATATTCTGCATTGGAGAGGCACCCACCGTTCCTGGGATTAGGGAAAGGTTTTCAATTCCTGCCCAATTATTTTCGATGGATTTTAGCACAAACCTATGCCAATTGACTCCAGCACCAACCTCTATCCAATAGAAATCTTCATCCTCATTCACAACTTCAATTCCCTCAATCTCAATTTTGATCACTAAAGCTTCTTGATCTTGGGTCAAAAGGATGTTACTTCCACCACCCAATATTAAGGGGTTGATATTCTGAGATTTAGCCCAGGACAAGGCTTCTTTGAGTTCCTCGGAAGAATTTACTGACACAAAAAATCTTGCATTTTTAGCAATTCCAAAGGTGTTGTATGTCTTGAGGGAGATGTTTTCTAGTATATTCATATATGAAGTCTGCCTTGCGAAATAAGCAAGATTTTGCTCTAATAGAAAATGAAATATTTCAATTGAACCTATTACATGAAAGAATTGGTCATAAATGGCGTACGGATCAGACCCGGCCAATCGATGAATATAGAAATTGCCATCGCCAAACTCCCTACCCACACATTAATTGACCTTCCTATTTTCATCCGCTCCTCCAAGGAACCTGGTCCAGTAGTCCTGATTTCTGGTGGAGTCCATGGAGATGAGATCAATGGAGTTGTGACTGCGAAAAGACTATTGGAGGAGGTTGATGAAGGGCTAGAGTTGCTCAAAGGCACTTTGATATTTATCCCATTGGTGAATATCTATGGCTTTCTCTCCAATAGCAGAACTTTTCCAGATGGGAGAGACCTTAACCGGAGTTTTCCAGGAAGTAAAAAAGGATCCTTGGCAGCAAGCATTGCTTATATTCTAAGCAATGAGATTATCCCTCAAATAGATTATGGGATCGATTTCCATACGGGTGGTCGCATGCTTGGCAATTTCCCTCAGGTACGGGTAGATTACAAAGATAAGATAGCTGTAGAGCTGGCACGGGCCTTTGGGACACACTATGTGGTCAACTCAAAGTACATTGAGAAATCCTTTAGAAAAGAGGCCTTCAAGGCTGGAAAGCATATCATGGTCTTTGAGGGAGGCGAATCCATGCGTCTCGATGAATATGGTATCGAAGAAGGAGTCAATGGCACCAAGCGTATGTTGGCTAGTCTTGGCATGTTGGCAGATGCTCCTGCAGCACAAGATTGTATTTTTCTCAAAGAAAGCAATTGGGTGCGCGCCAAGGCCTCAGGGATTTTCAATTCCAGTGTGAAAGTAGGAGAATCGGTTAGGAAGGGGCAGATCTTGGCACGAATTTCGGATCCATATGGGCAGATTAAAATCCCTGTGAAGTCTCCAACAAATGGCCATATTATCGGAATGAACAATAATCCGGTGATTAATGCTGGTGACGCTTTGATTCATATTGGTAAAGAATAAAAGGCCAAGAAAATTATCTTAAATGCTATTTATCAGAGATATATGAATTTATTAGAAGATTTTTTAAGCGTAAGAAATCACTCCTTGAAACTGTGTAGCCATCTAATCACGGAGGATTTTAGCCTACAGGCTTCAGAAGAAGTAAGTCCTCCAAAATGGCATTTAGCGCATACAACTTGGTTCTTTGAGCAATTTATTTTAGTACCAAATGAACCCAGTTATGTGGTCAAACATCCCCAATTTAACTTCCTTTTCAACTCCTATTATAATAGGCTAGGAGCGAGAACAGCTAGAAATCAGCGGGGTCTCATGTCGCGCCCATCTGTGGATGAGGTGAGGATTTATCGCGCGTATGTGGATGAGGCGATGCAAAATTTGATTCGAAAAAACATTCCTGCGATTAACGAGTTGGTAATCCTAGGAATGAATCATGAGCAGCAACATCAGGAATTATTGGTAACGGATTTGAAATACAGTCTTTGGTTTAACCCTTTGAATCCGAGTGTAATGGATATCAATGAGTATTCACCTGAACCTAAGTCAACTTGGGTGTCTGTAGATGCTGGAGTTTATGAAATTGGCTATACAGACAATGGTTTTTGCTACGATAATGAATTGAATCCGCATAAAGTTTACATCAATGACTTTGCGATTTCTACAGCGCTGCTTACAAATCAGGAGTACTTGGAATTTATGAATGCTGGTGGATATGAAAATCCCACTTATTGGCATGACGAGGGCTGGGGATGGAGTAAGGAACTCCAAGTAAAAGCGCCTTTGTATTGGGAGTTTCAAGATGGAGCTTGGTATTATTACACATTGAATGGATTAAAACCAATTGATCTTGACGCACCTGTCGCTCATGTGAATTTCTATGAAGCCTCAGCTTATGCATCTTGGAGAGGCATGAGACTGCCCACGGAATTTGAGTGGGAAGTAGCCCAAAATCAAGTTGAATGGGGGAAACGATGGGAATGGACAAATTCTGCTTATTTGCCTTATCCGGGCTTTAAGGTGGCTCCAGGAGCAATAGGAGAGTACAATGGGAAATTTATGATAAACCAAATGGTGTTACGTGGCGCTTCAGTAGCAACTTCTGAAGGACATTCCAGACCAACTTATAGAAACTTTTTTCATCCAAAATACAGATGGCAATTTATGGGCATTCGCTTAGCCAAATCCCTTTAATTTATGAACGCAAAAAATACGGATTTCGGAACCTTTACCCAAGATGTTATGCTTGGTCTTAATTCAAGCCCGAAAACTTTACCATCCAAGTATTTCTATGACGCCAAAGGCGATAAGCTGTTTCAGCAGATTATGGCCTTGCCGGAGTATTACCTTACGCGAAAGGAATATGAAATATTAGAAGGTCAACACAAACAAATTTTAGCAGAAATCCTTGCGCAAGGGAAGCCATTTAATTTGGTAGAGCTTGGTGCAGGAGATGGCTTGAAAACTAAAATTCTGTTGAGATATCTGACCCAATTGAAAGTGGAGTTCACCTATTATCCAGTGGATTTCTCAGGTTCTGTGCTGGAAGAATTGGAGGAAAGTCTAGCGAAGGAGCTTCCAGAATTAGTAGTCAAACCTCTTCAGGATACCTATAGAGATTCGCTGAAGAAGCAGGTCTGGGAAGATGGCAGACCAAATCTGATTTTATTTATGGGTGCTAACCTGGGGAATTTCGGAGTGGACGAAGCCAAGAATATCATTGATCATTTGCGTGTAGGGACTAAGAAAGGAGATTTGGTTTTGTTGGGGTTTGACTTAAAAAAGAACCCTCAGACTATCTTGGATGCCTATCATGATGAGCAAGGTGTAACGCGTGAGTTTAATATGAATTTGCTAGATAGAATAAATAATGAACTAGACGCTGATTTTGACCGGGAGTCATTTGTTCATTGGCCTACCTATAATCCTGTGAGTGGGGAATGCAGAAGCTATCTAGTTTCTCAAAAATCTCAGGAGGTGACTATTGGAGCATTAAACCAAACATTTCAGTTTGAAGCCTTCGAGTCGATTTTCACTGAAATTTCTAAAAAGTATAGCTTATCAGAGATTAGCCACTTAGCCTCTTTGGGCGGTTTTGAAGTGAAGGAAAATTTTATTGATTCCGAAGGTTATTTTGCAGATGTGTTGTGGGAAAAGAAATAAAAAAAGCACTGATTTCTCAGTGCTTTTTCATTTCTAATAGTTAAGTTTTTAACTGAAATACCGCTTCAATCCTTCTATTCTTTCGTCTAATTCAGCTTCCACTTTTCTGTAATCTGAAACATTAGCCAACGGCGCATTTACAGAGAAATAGTATTTGATTTTTGGTTCAGTACCTGATGGTCTAGCAGAGATCTTACTTCCGTCAGCTAGATAGAACTGCATCACGTTTGACTTGTCCATATCGAGCTTTTCTGTCTTGCCGGATTTTACATCTTTTACCGTGCTTTCTTTCACATCGACGATTTTTGCTACAGCAATTCCATTCATCTCAGCTGGTGGATGGTGACGGAAATCAGTCATCAAAGCCTGGATTTGCTCCGCACCGTCTTTTCCTTTTTTGGTAACAGAGATAAGAGACTCCTTATAGAATCCAAACTGATTGTATATCTCAGCCAGCACATCAAAAACTGTTTTTCCCTGTGTTTTATAATAGGCTATCAATTCAGCGACCATAGAGCAGGCACTTACTCCGTCTTTGTCACGGACAAAATCTCCTATCAGGTAGCCGTAAGATTCTTCACCTCCTCCGATGAAAGTTTCCTTGCCTTCGAGATCCTTGATGATAGCAGCGATATTTTTGAATCCAGTCAATACAGAGAAGCATTTTACCCCAAATCCTTCACAGATTTTATCAATCAATTCGGTCGTAACAATTGTGTTGACCATGAATTGCTTGCCATCTAGTTTGCCCGCTTTTTTCCATTGACTCAACAGGTAATAAGTAAGCAATGCACCGGTTTGGTTACCATTCAACAATTCGAATTCTCCGGAAGAATTTGGCACAGCCGCAGCATAGCGATCTCCATCTGGATCACAAGCTAAAACCAATTCTGCATTTACTTCTTTTCCGAGCTTCAAAGAAAGCGTCAAAGCCTCAGCTTCTTCAGGGTTAGGATAGATTACCGTTGGAAAATTACCATCTGGCTCAGCCTGCTCTTTTACGATATGTACATTGTCGAAGCCAAATGCTTTTATGGCAGCAGGAACCATTTTGCCAGAGGCTCCATGAATCGGAGAAAAAACAATCGGCATATCCTTCTGTGCTGCAATAGCATCAGGGGCTAAGCTCAAACCTTTGACAAGCTTCATGTAAATCTCGTCGAAGTCTTCCTCTATATATTGGAAAAGGGCATCATTCTTATCCCAATTCACGTCGTCAAATGAAGTGATTTTCTTCACTTCGTCGATTATATTTTTATCGTGTGGAGCGACAACCTGCGCACCATCGTCCCAATAAGCCTTATAGCCATTGTATTCCTTAGGGTTGTGGGAAGCCGTGATCATTACGCCACTTTTGCATTCATAGTGCCTCACAGCAAAGGAAAGCATAGGAGTAGGGCGCATTTCTTTGAAGTACAATACGTGAATGCCGTTCGCGGTCAAAACATTTGCAGTAGTCGTAGCGAAAAGCGTGTTGTTGATTCTACAATCGTGCGTGATCGCTACGCGGATAGTTTCGCCAGGAAAACACTGCAGTAGATAATTAGCCAGTCCCTGAGTTGCCATGCCGATGGTATAGACATTCATTCGATTGGTTCCTACACCCATCAGGCCTCTCAGGCCACCCGTACCAAATTCTAAATCTTGGTAGAATGAGTCCGTTAATTCAGTTGGGTTTTGATCAATAAGGCTGCGGATTTGGGCTTTCGATTCTTCGTCGATATTGCCAGTAAGCCAAGAGTCTGCTTTGGCTAGGATGTTAGGGTCTATGCTTGTCATGAGGTAAAAATTGTTTCAGGTCTAAGATATAGAAAATCACAAAATATGCCATTCCCTAGTTTGAAATCATCTTGAGTAGAAGCGAAATAATTGTTAAGAGGTGAAATTCTGCTTTAGTATTAATCATTTACTGCTTTTTAAAATCGACTGGATTAGCCTAATTTTAATTTTCAAGAACATACCATCCATGCCCGCCAATATTTTCCGCCTAATTACTTTTTTAGGCTTTATTCTATTTTATTTTTCTACTGTCAATGCCCAATCTCAAAATGAATACAAAAGAGTCTATTTAAGTGGTGAAGATGCTGGTTCTCAAGTTTACTGGGACTTCATGGTTTCTGATGGGAGAAAAAAGGAGCAGTGGACAAAAATCCTAGTTCCCTCCAACTGGGAACTACAAGGCTTTGGGAGTTTTAATTATGGTTTAGATTACAAAAAATCCGACCGAAAAGTATCGGATGAAATAGGCTATTACAAGCATGAATTTGAAGTTCCACGTGCTTGGAAAAAACAGGTTATCAACCTGGTTTTTGATGGGGCGATGACAGATACTGAGGTAAAGATAAATGGGGAAATTGTTGGTCCAATCCATCAGGGTGGGTTTTATAGGTTTTCTTACGATATCTCAAACTACCTTGAATATGGTTCCACAAATTTGCTTGAATTAAAAGTCTCTAAACATTCTGCAAATGAGTCAATTAACAAAGCCGAACGTGAAGCTGACTTTTGGATATTTGGTGGGATTTTTAGACCTGTTTTTTTGGAAGTATTACCTGAGAATCACTTTACAAGAATAGCTGTAAATGCAAAAGGCGACGGGGATTTCGAAGCCCTAGTAACACTAAATGAAACTCCACGATCGGCAGAGATTCATGTTCAATTATTTGATCAAATAACGGCTGAAGTCCTTGGCGACTTCTCTCAGCAGGTGGAATCTGATTCTGTCTGGCTCTCTCATCTTTTCCCCAAAATAAAATCATGGAATCCCGAGAAACCTATTTTATATAATGCTCGCTTTTCTCTTCTTCAAAACAACAAAATCTTATACCAAAAGACAGAGAAAATTGGCTTCCGAACCGTAGAGCTTCGTGCCAAAGACGGGATATATATCAACGATGTCAAGGTCATTCTCAAGGGTGTGAATCGACATTCTTTCTATCCAACTACAGGTAGAGCCCTAACTGAGGCCAATCATCTGGAGGATATCATGCTGATGAAAGAGATGAATATGAATGCGGTTCGCATGTCACATTACAATCCTGATGAGCGATTTTTAGACTTAACTGATTCACTTGGCCTTTTTGTGCTTGATGAAGTCACGGGTTGGCAAGATGCATACGACACTGTGGTGGGGCCAAAACTGATCCGAGAAACTGTCCTCAAAGATGCTAACCACGCTTCAGTAATCGCTTGGGATCATGGAAATGAAGGGGGCTGGGACTTCAAGAATGAGTTTGCTTTTCATCAATTTGATATCCAAAAACGGCCTATTTTCTATCCCTGGCTGAATAGAAACAGTATCGACACAAAGCATTACCCTTCTTATGATTCCCCTGAAGGAAGGTTGGATAAGAGCGGAGATGTTTTTATGCCCACAGAATTACTTCATGGTATGTACGACGGAGGACTTGGTGCTGGCTTGGATGATTTTTGGAAAAAGTATAGTGCAAATCCTCTTTTTGCTGGTGGTTTTTTATGGATGTTTTCAGACGAAGCAGTAAAGCGCGATGATCTGGAGGGCATGTTGGATTCTGATGGAAACAATGCTCCTGATGGATTACTTGGTCCTTATCGGGAGAAGGAAGGGAGCTTTTTTACTATTAAGGAAGTTTGGTCTCCGATTCAAATCGCAGCCTTTGATCCAAGTATTAGCTTTGATGGGAAAATTTCGGTGAGCAATAAGTATCTCTTTTCCGATCTAGGAAGCTGTAAACTAGCATGGTCTGTAGAGAAAATAGATGCTTGGAAGGAAACTAGGAAGCTATATTCTGGAAGTATTGCCTTGCCCACAATCAAGCCTGGTGATTCCACTCAGATTGATTTGAAACTTCCTTCAGCTTGGTCTGAAGGAGATGTGCTGAAAATAACTGCTATTGGAATCAATGGTGAGGAACTTTATACCTGGTCAGAAGCAATTCGAAAGCCTCGGGAAGGAAATGCTAATTATTTTTACGATAGAATATCCTTGGGCAAAAAGCCAATTACTGTAAGGGAATCATCAATAGATATTCATATTTCTGCTGGTGATAAAATCTTTGTTTTCGGTAAGGAATATGGCAATCTCCAACTCGTGAAAGTAGGCAGGAGGATTATTAATTTGAATCAAGCAACACAGCCTGAAGACCAAAGTTATACCGCACAAAAGGTGACTTGGAAGCAATTGAAAGATGGAGCTATTCAAATCCAGTCAAGCTATGATTCCTATCCCAAAACGCTTACATGGACCATTTTTGATACGGGGGAATTAAGAATGATAGCATCTGAGCCAGATTCTGTAGCCATGTTGCAAGGCTTAGGTTTTACTTATCCTGAGGAAAAAGTGAAGACTGCTAAATGGATCGGGAAAGGTCCGTATCGAGTTTGGGGAAACAGACTGAAAGGAGTGGAGTTTGGGCTTTGGCAAAAATCCTATAATAATACGATGACAGGTTATAGTTTTGAAGATCTGGTGTATCCTGAGTTCAAAGGTTTTTTGGCTAATTTCCATGCCTTATTATTGGAAACAGAGCAAGGATCAATTGAAATCAGAAGTGAAACTCCAAACTTATGTCTAGGCTTGTTCAAACCTGAATTTCCAGAAGATGCTGCTGAAGGGACTAAACCGGTTTTACCTCAATCTGATCTGAGTTTTCTGTATCAAATTCCACCAATGGGTACCAAATTCCATAAGGGATCGGAAATAATGGCACCAGCTACCAGCAATGCTATTGCTGAAGAACATGTATCACCAATGGTACTCTGGTTTAGGTTTGATTGATTGGCAAAACAAGTTATTATTGAATTATAAGTCTTTAGATATACGGTTGGAATTAAATATTAACTTAGCTTAAATCTCTATGTTTTTAATAAGGATGAAAAAGAAGTTTTTTACACTGATATTTTTTTGTTTACCGATGTTGGTTTTTTCACAGAATGAAGAAAAACCATCTTTGGAGATTTATGGTCATATGATGACCGACATTGGCTACAATTTTGGCCAGTTAGATCCTCAATGGTTTGATGTAATGCGACCATCAAAATTGCCATCTTATCCTAACGAATTTGGAGGCGATGGAAGTGTGTATTTTTCCATTCGACAAACCAAACTTGGCGTAAGAGTTAAAAGTCCCACCAAATATGGCGAGCTATTGACCTTTATTGAATTTGATCTTTTTGGTGTGGGTAAAATGGCGGGCGAGACAGCCTTTCACTTGAGGTATGCCTACATGCAATTGGGGAAATTTGGAATAGGACAGGTGGAATCTCCTTTTCAGGATGCTGATGTGTTTCCAAATACCGTGGAATATTGGGGGCCTTCTGGCGTGGTAGCATTTAGGAATGTGCAAGTTAGATACATGCCATTGCAGGGTAGAAACAGGCTTACCTTTGCTATTGAGCGTCCGGGAGCTAGTGCAGATGAGGGTATTTATGCAGATCGACAGGAATTGGAAGGGGTAAATTTTAGATTTCCTATGCCAGATATCTCAGGAGAATTCAGAATGAGCAGGGATTGGGGCTATGTGGAAGTTGCAGGGATATTCAGGAGAATAGTATGGGATGATTATCAAGATGATAATGTGGATCTCAGTGGAAATACCTGGGGTTGGGGGATAAATCTAAGTTCCAATCTTAAGGTAGGAGAGACTGGCGTAATCAAAGGACAAGTAGTAGGGGGAAAAGCCTACCAGAGTTATTTAGATGATGCTTCTGCGGAAATAGGCGTAGTAAATAATCCGGATGGTCCAAGTTCACAACCTGTCAAAGGAGTAGCCATGCCTCAGATAGGATTAGTGTTGTACTATGATCATAGCTGGAATGAGATGTTTTCTAGTACTATAGGAGGCTCGGTCAGTAGTGCTTTCTTGTCAGATCAAATAGAGCCATCCGCTTACCAACAAGGAAATTACATATCAGGAAATTTGATGTATTACCCTTTTCCGAATGTGGCAGCCGCCGCCGAGATTATTTATATCAAACGTAATAATTTTTCAGATGGCTTTAATAGTCATGCGACTAAGATTCAGTTTTCGTTCAGATATACCTTCTCGCATACATTTTATAAAAACTAGATTTCTTTCTTTAAGTCTTCTTCCAGATCATCCTCTTCTCCTTCGGGAAGTGGATCCTCCGGTGCCGGTACAAAGTCACCTTTCAATACTACCTCTTTTTTTTTTACCCTGGAATAATGTTTTCTAGGAATGATTCCATACCCATATCTGATAGAGAATACTTTGGTGAATTCGGCTCCATAGAAGAAAATCAAACAAGAATAGGAGACCCAAAGCAAGACAAGAATAATGGATCCAGCGGCCCCATAAGTAGATCCTGGCTCCGCAGCTCCAAAATATATACCCAATAAATATTTTGAAATTGAGAAAAGGAATGAGGTCAGAAAAGCTCCTACCCAAACGGATTTCCATTGGATTTTTGCATCGGGGAGGTATTTAAATATAAGTGCAAACAAAGCCGCAATCACTCCAAAGGAAATCAAAAAATCGAGTAGGAAAGCGAATACAACGACAAATTCTGGCAGTATGCTATTGATGAAATCACTGAAAAAGGAAAGAAGTGCCGTGAGTAAGAAACTGATAAACAAAAGGAACCCAAGTACAAGTACGAATCCAAAGCTAACTGCACGATCTAATAGCATACGGTACCACTTTACATCAGCATCTTGCTTTAGCCCCCATATTGAGTTTATGCTGATTTTCAAATGGAAAAAAACACCCGAAGCACCAAAAATCAATATCCCAATTCCTATAATAGAAGCAATTGTAGATTTCCCGCTAGTTTGTGTTTCTTCTACCATACTCGTGAGGAACTCGGCTGTTTCTGGCCCCATCGCTGAAGAAAGCTCATTTTCTAATCTTCCAGTTACTAATTCGACTCCCCAAATAGAGCCTACCGTATTGATCACAATAACCAATAAGGCTGGAAGAGAAAGAACAGCGTAGTATGCAATTACAGCGCTGAGTCTCCATGGATCCGCATTATTCCATTGCTTGAAACTCTCCACCATCAAACTGGGGATGTGAGTGATTTTGAATCGTGTAGGGGTAAGGTTTCCCATGTTTTCTTCAGTTTCCATTAGCTCTCACTGGTTTGGGTGGAGCCATTTTGTGGCGAAATAGAAAGTCCGGATAGTTCTTTATTAAGCTGTGTACCACCCTTTATTCCAAAGTCCAAAGTACGTATTGGGAATGGAATCATAATATCATTTTTATCAAAAGCTTTCTTCAATGCAATTATGGCTTCGTTTCTCAGAGGTATAAAATCCTTGGTGTGTTCATCAAATTTGCACCAGATATTTAAGGAGAAATTGATAGAGCTATCACCGAAACCTGTCCAGAATAGGGTAGGTTCCTCAGACTGTAATCTGCTTTTGAGATTTTTCGCTGACTCAATTGCAATCTGCTCTACCTGCTCCAGGTCCTCTCCATAGCTCACGCCACATTCTATCTGTACCCTTCGCTGTGCAAATTCTGTGAAATTGGTAAAGCATTCCTGAAACAAATATCGATTGGGCACATAGACGATAGGTCCGTTATAGGTTTTTATTTTTGTGACACGTAGGTTGATATCGATCACGGACCCTTCATGTCCATCATGTGTCTGAATGATATCTCCGATCTTGTAGGGCTGGTTGAATGTAATGTACACGCCCGAAATAAAGTTGGCAGCGGTATCCTGAAATGCAAATCCCAAAGCCAAACCAATAATCCCCAAACCTGCCAAAATGGATGAAACTGTCTTAGTAAGATCCATCGCCGATAGCGCCAGCATAATTCCCAATACCAGAATCCCTAGAAAAATCAGTTGACTCAGGAATCTGCTGATGGTTTCATTGGTGCCAAGTTTATGAATGTATGTAGCAGATAGTCGTTTGATTGTCTTTGCTATGAAAATCGTACAAATTATAAGGATAATGGCTAGAACAAAATTGGGTAGATTCTCAATTATGATGTCTAGCCATCCGCTTAGTTTGTTTGTAATTTTATCAAATATCTTTTGGGTGTCATACCCTAACACTTCTGCTGTACTCATATATTAATAGTTCTTTTTTGAAGAATCTTGTCAAAAAAACATGCCAAGATCAGCTTATAGTGAGTTAACTAAGCTTTGTGCAGAGGATTTGCATCAAATGAACTTCCTCAGGTTTGTATCCTTCACTGGAAAAATCTTTAGGGAGACAGTCTTTCAGTTTCTGCGGATTCAAGCAGTGAGACAAAATCTCTGGATGTAAATAGGAGCTTTTGCAGACCGCTACGGTATGACCCATTTCTTCCGCAACTAATCCGATCAGAGTGGTCTCAGGCTTTTTTCTACTTTCCTCACAAAGCTTTCCTACTTCTTCTGTGCGCTTGATACAAACACAATTTGCCCCCCAAGTTCTAAAGTATTTTGCGGTGTAGTAATCTTCCGCAGGAGCCTCCTGACTGATGTATTCATTGAGTGCAGAGGAATCTACTGTATGCCATTTGTTGTCTTCCTGATATCTGAATAGCTCATGGCCAGGAAGCTGAGAGCAATCTTTTAGCATTCGGATCAGCCTTTTATTGGTGAGGGATACAGAGCGCTCTTTTCCACTTTTCGCTGTGTAGTTGATCAGAAGTTTTTTTCCATCTTCTTTGAGATGCTTTCTTCTGAGTGTAGTCAAGCCATGGGTTTTGTTGGTTTCAGTATATTGTTTGTTTCCAACTCTCAGGTACAATTCATCTAACAGGGCAGTAGCCAAAGCCAGAACTTTATTCTTGTTCCATGTTCTTTGCCTTAAGTCCTTTTGATAGCGCTCTCGCAGTTTGGGCAAATAAAACCCAAATTTGAGCAGGTCCTCATACTTTATTTTTTGAGCGTATTCACTCCATTTTGAATGATATAGATATTGCTTTCTGCCCTTTTCATCTATTCCGGTAGCCTGTAGGTAGCTGTTCTTTTTTGGGCTGATCCATACATTTTTCCAAGCAGGCGGAATGACCAAATCTTGAATTCGTTCCAAATGAGATTCATTTGAAAGCTTTTCATTGTCTTTATCTAAAAAGACGAAGCCACGACCTCTTTTCTTTCTAAGTATTCCAGGTTGTGAGTCTCTGATGTACACGAGACCTTGTGGGAGATCGGCTGCGGTGACCATATGCTTGTGATGTTAGGATATTTTCTAAAATCATTACAAGACTCATGCACAAGCAGATTAGACGTTGGTGGGTTTACCGTGGGAGAAGATTTCGTTCGTGCCCACGCCAAGTCTCTTGATGAGTTGGACAGCTTGCTTCTGTGTGAGGTGAGAGGAGCGAATTTGTTCCTTTTCAAAGAGCACCACATTTCCTTCCCATACACTTGGAGCGGATGGGACAAAGACGACAATATTTCCATTATCTAAAGTGTCTACATGAAATGCGATCATCCAGCCATCAATAGGCACAAGGACTACAGGATACTCTTTGTCACTATCTAGCCCCACGTTGGTCTGCATGGTGGTTTTCATCAGTTGGTATCCTGGGAAAAGAATCAAAATATGATTTTCGATCCAATCGACCAGCCATTTACCAGCACCAAGTTTTGCAACTGTGCCTGCTATAAAGCAAAAAAGGATAATGATGATGATAGCAATGATATAGGGGAAATCCAATGAGGAATCCTCAAGACCTAAAGCAGCACTGACCTTTGTAGCTATAGGATTTAAAATATGGATGATCTTTTCAAAAAAGATGAGAATCAACACGATTGGAAATAGAAAAAATATTCCGCCTTTTATAGTGTTGGAAATAATACTGAGAATTGATTTCATAGCTTAAAATTTTTAAGAAATTAGGCCTTTTTCAGCAAAAATGAAAACGCAATAGCCGACTAAAATTCGAAGTCGGCTATAGGCTAATGATTTATAAGTTTCCTCGCAGTCCTTGTTCTCTTTCTATAGCTTCGAAAAGTGCTTTAAAATTCCCCTTTCCGAAAGATTTGGCTCCTTTTCGCTGGATGATTTCAAAGAAAAGTGTCGGTCTATCTTGCACAGGTTTGGTGAAAATCTGTAACAAATAACCTTCGTCATCCCGATCCACTAGGATATTGAGATCTTTCAATGGCTGCAAATCCTCATCTATTTTTCCCACACGATCCAGCAAATCATCGTAGTAGGAGGTAGGAACTACCAGGAATTCCACTCCTCTTTTTCTCAGTTCAGTTACTGTCTCAATGATATCATCCGTAGCTATCGCCATATGTTGTACTCCTGGGCCACGGTAGAAGTCTAGGTATTCTTCGATCTGCGATTTCTTTTTGCCTTCGGCTGGTTCATTGATCGGGAATTTGACATAACCATTTCCATTGGAAACTACCTTGGACATCAAAGCTGAATATTCTGTAGAAATGTCTTCGTCGTCAAATGTGATGAGCAATTGGAATCCCATGACCGTTTCATAGAATTCTACCCAGCGATTCATCTCTCCTAATTCTACATTTCCCACACAGTGATCTATATACTTCAGCCCAATGGGCTGCGCTGTGTAGGTACTTGATCTAGGTTGATAGCCTGGGAGAAAAATGCCTTTGTAGTCTTTTCGTTCTACGAAGGTGTGAATGGTTTCGCCGTAAGTCTTGATCGAAGCTACTTTGACCTCCCCAAATTCATCGGATAGAACTTTCGGCTCTAGGGCGGATTCAGCTCCTCTATTGGTAGTTTCTATCCAGGATTGCTCGGCATCATCCACCCACAAGGCGAGGACTTTTACACCATCACCGTGTTTTCGAATATGTTCCGCAATTTCTCCTTCAGGATGCAAAGGGGAAGTAAGTACCAATCTGATTTTGTCCTGCTTCAACACATAGGAAGCTCTATCCTTCACGCCAGTCTCAGGACCAGCATAAGCGATAAGTTCATAGCCAAAAGCATATTGATAGTAAAGTGCAGATTGCTTGGCATTGCCAACATACAATTCTACATAATCTGTCCCCTTCAGGGGTAGAAAGTCTGGACTCATGGTTAGTTATTTATTGGGTTTATCTCTTCTTTCAAAGTTATAAAATATCCCAAAGAATATTTGGCCATGACTGGGTTTATTCCTGAGGGTTTTTATTAATGATCAAGGTGATGATTGCCATCAGCAAAAATGCCAGCGCCCAAGAACCTAAGGGGCTGCTTATAGCAAGCCAAAGTAGTAACATATAATAGGCTGGACCCAGTGCAAATCCTATCAAAAACTTCCAGGTGGATGAAAAAACAGGGTCTTTCACACTTGGTTTTTTCCATAACCACAATAAATAAAGCGGGAAATGGAAGATCTTCATCAGCTTATTCTTGAATCCAGATACTTCTTTGACAGGATTAGGAACTTCGCCTGTTTCTAAAAATAGGTTTACATCTGCTCTTGAACTCAGATCTACTTGATGCTCAATCAGATTCTCCAAATGCTGATCATAACCTTCATCTGGAATTTCTACCACGAGGTTTTTTACCGCTACCTGTACCGATTTAGTCAGTAAACCAGATTTTGAGGCTGGCATGTCCACAGGAATTGCCTTACCGATAGTGACTCTAGCGATACTTCCAGATCGCATGTGGGCGCTGTAATCTAGCGCTACAGGTAAGATCACGGGAGTAGTTTCTGGGTATTTCTCTTTGAGGCCAAAAGCTATTCTGGTAAAGCCCTTGCTTAGTGGTCGAAGATTTCTGATGAGAGAATGACTGCCTTCGGCAAAAATGATCACCGTTCCATTTTCACGAAGTACCTCATAAGTCTGGTCAAAAGTCCCCTGATTTTGCTGAATAGTGGAGAATCCATCCCGGACTCTATAAACAGGTAGCATGTGGATGAAATTGAGCAGCTTGGCGACAAAGGATTGTTTGAAAACAGATGCGCGCGTCAAAAAAGATGGCTTTAGACCAGTATGAGTAGCTAATAGCAGAGGATCGATAAGCGCATTTTGGTGGTTAGCTACTAGAAGAATTGGAGTGTTTTTAGGGATATTTTCCTTCCCATCAATTATAATTTTATTGAAATATCCTTTCAGCGAGATCCTAACGATGATGCGAAGGAATTCATTTATTAAGTATTGCATTGATATATTATCGTTTCAAAGTCAGTTTATATAGTCAGACTTTTGATTTCCAAAGACTTGCGATGCACATCCCTGAAATCAGGTGCCAGATGCCCCACCAAGCCGTAATAATAGCCATTCCACCAAGGCCATCAAAATAAGTGAATATCAAAACCAGCCCTAAGCCTGAATTTTGAATTCCCGTCTCAATGGTCATCGTTTTCACATCGGCTAAGGGTAAGCGGAATAGTTTCCCGCAGAGAAATCCAGATCCTAGGGCAACGAAATTATGAGCTAGAACCCAGAGGAAGATTAGGGAAATGTACTTGACAAATAGGTCGAAGTTACCTGCAAAAGCAATCACTACAAATGCCGCAAAAATCAAAATACTGACTGGCTTGAGGACCTTAGATGCTTTTTCCGCAAAACTAGGAGCGTATTTATGTGTGAATATTCCAAGAATCAAAGGAATACCGAGAATCAAGGCTACGGTAGTAAATGCATCAGAATAGTCCAGGCTAATGTCTCGAAGTAAGTTTGAGGTTGGTGCATATAATCCTGCCCAGAGCGCAAAGTTCAATGGCGTACTGATGATGGATATAATACTGGAAAATCCAGTTAGACTTACCGAAAGGGCGGTGTTTCCTTTTGCCAAGCTGCTTAGGAAATTGGATACATTTCCGCCAGGACAAGCCGCTACTAGGAACATTCCTAGTGCCACAGATGGAGGGGGCTTCATGATCAATACTAAGCACCAGGTAAGAAAAGGTAAGAGTAGAAATTGTGAAAATACCCCTAGGAAGAAGCCTTTTGGGTTTTTTGCTAGGTATTTGAAATCCTCAAATCTTAGGTCCAGTGCTACGCCATACATGATCAAGGCCAAGGCAAGATTGAGAAGCAGTAAATCGCTGGAAGAAAAATTGAGTTGGATGGAATCCAGTTCAGTGCTTGGCGTCATTTAATTGGAAATAGATAAAAAGATAAGGCCCGCAAGCATGGCTGTACCAAAGCTTAGCAAGGTTCCGATGAGAATGTATTCTGTGAGTTTTCGCTCTTTTGACTTTCGTAGATCACCAAATCTAAATACTGATTTGGCAGCTAGCAAAAATCCTACAGCCTCCCAATGTCCTGTGGCGATAAATGAAAAGACAAATAGTCGCTCTAGAATCCCTATGTATTTACCGGCATTTTGTAGAGATTGTCCTGGCTGAGAAGGAATTGATTTTGCCCAGTTTGTGAGCAAATTGGATAAGATAATAGAGGTCGGTTGGCTGAGGAAAAACAGCAAGGTGATCAATGCTAAATTCTTTGGCTGCTGAAAGAAACTATGAATGCCTAGCTCAGGATCTGTGAAGATCAGCCATATCACAAGTATGCTGAGTAGATGCATAGCTTGATCTGCGATAAACCAACGAGTTTTTGTTTTCTTCTTTTGGCCATAGAGTTTTGTCAGATCAATGATCAGATGAGCGGCCATAATACAGATTGTGATTGGCCATTGACTCAGGTCCCAAAGTAGTAGCATGACCAATAAGCCATGGATAATTACATGGATGTATAGTTTGGGCGATTTGGCTTTGAGTTTTTCCTTTTCTTTCACCCATGAGCTGGGCTGGAGTAGGAAATCTCCGATGAGATGGGCGAGAATTAGTTTGATTAATATGAGCATCAGAGCAACTGGCTAAGTTTCTTTCTGAATAATTTCTCCATAGCTAGGATGTCCTCTCCGTTTGCGGCCTTGTATCGCTTACTTACTGAATTTTGGTTGATGTGAAGCAATTTTCCGATCTCTGCTTGAGTACGATCTGGATTCGAGAGCATTTCAGACATCAATTCACCCGATGATATAGACCAGCTATCCATTTGAATTCCTGCCAATTTCAGGTAGAGATTCATCTCATTATTCCATTCTGCCCAAGGGGAGTTGATCGCTAGGGTGATCATCTCACTTTTCAGTTGTTCAAATTTTTCACCTGATCGCACAAAAGCCTCTCCGTTGCTCTCGGATATTCTGTCGGCATTATAAGTTTTGTTACCGATTCCTATTGCCATGCGCACATCTACTGGTGAGCTTCTTTTGGTCTCGTCAGGATAGGGAAGGCTCTTAATAAGGGCTTTGATCTGTAAGGCTGCTAGTAAGCTTTCCTGCGGATCAGAGATTTCCAGTTGAAAACTATCTCCACGAAAGATCTCCCATTGCTTAGGTGTTTGTCCCCAGTTGCGCAGCAACTTCTTAAATGGATTGATCCAGAGATTCTGGTCCTTTAGCTCTCGCGAATTGATGATGTCTCCTGTGAGTAATGCAATCATAGCCACAATATCACCGTAAATGGTGATAAATCAAAATATCACCGTAAATGGTGATAAAATAGAATATCACCGTAAATGGTGATATGGGATAATCATTATAAAGAATACATTAAATCCACCTCTGAAAACCTGTAAGAGAAGGGGGGGCTGAACTGGTTGTTCAGCTTCTGCCCATCATTTCATATGAGAAAAGCAATCGTTTGCGCAAGTTATTTCGGTGTACAAATAATTAGTATTGATAAGTAGGAAGAGAATGTTTAGATTAAAAATCCATATCAGAAATACTGTCTCTGAGCAGAAAAAGAGAATAATTACTAACAATAAAAAGCATTAACAACAAACCCTAAACCTTATAGTAAAATGGAAAAAAGAAGAGAGTTCATTAAGAAAAGTCTCTTAGGTACCGCAGGAATAGCAATGGCAGGCATGAGTATGAGTGCCAAATCTTATGCCTCAATCATTGGCGCCAATGAGCGAATCAATATTGCTGTGGTCGGGATTCGTGGACAAGGTAGTAATCACATCAATCAATGGTGTGCCTTGAAAGAAAATCGAAATGTAAGATTAAAGACCTTGTGTGATGCCGATGAACAGTATTTCGAACCAAAGTCAAAAGTTGTTATAGAGAAAACAGGCATCACTCCAGTGACAGAGTGGGATATACGCAAGGTGCTGGAAGATAAGGAATTGGATGCATTGTCTATGGCTATACCGAATCACTGGCATGCGCTGGCCACGATCTGGGCTTGCCAAGCTGGAAAGCATGTATATATAGAGAAGCCTGCCAGTCACAATGTCTGGGAAGGAAGAAAAATGGTGGAAGCTGCCCGCAAATACGATAGGCGAGTTCAGGTAGGATTCCAAAACAGATCAATAGCCAATGTGATGGAGGCAATGGAATTTCTTCATGGTGGAGGAATTGGCGATGTCTATATGGCTCGTGGTACCTGTTTCAAACCACGTGATTCTTTTGGCAAGGTGCCTGATAGTACGCCACCTGCTTCATTGCATTACGATTACTGGAGAGGTCCTGCACAGATGATTCCATATAATGAGAAGAAGGTGCATTACAACTGGCACTGGCACTGGGCAACAGGAAATGGCGATACGGGAAACCAAGGGCCACATCAGTTTGACGTAGCACGCTGGGGAATGAACAAGAATGAGCATCCAGTTTCAGTATATTCTGCTGGAGGAATCTATGGCATCGATCCAAATGAATGCTCTCAGGAAACACCAAATACGCAAAGCTCCACATTCAAGTATGCAGATGGAACCATGCTGGAATTTGAAACTCGAGGAAGATATACCAATGGGGAATCTAGCTTAGACATCCATATCGGGAATGTATTTTATGGTACTAAAGGCTATTTGGAATTAGATGGTGGAACTTGGAAAGCATTCCGTGAGAAGGAAAAAGAGCCTTTTGCTCAATCCAAAAAAGAATCCGCACCTGCACCAAGTAGCCAAGTCTTAGCTGCGCCAGGCGGTGCTGAGCATTATGCCAATTTCCTAGATGGAATCAGAGCTGGAAATAACGAAGCGCTACACTGCGATATAGAGGAAGGCTTTAAGTCTTCAGTATTACCACTGATCGCCAACGTATCTTATCTAACTGGACGTGAACTGCGATTTGATGGAGATACTGAAACGTTTGTCAAGGACAAGGAAGCTGACAAATTGCTGACAAGAGACTATCGTGATCCATACACTGTTCCAAACAAGGTCTGATATGAAGAATAATTCCAGAAGAGAATTTATGCAAAAAAGCGTAGCAGCCAGTTTAAGTCTGGCGGCTATGCAGTTCCCTTTAGATACCTTTGCAATGGCAAAATCAGGGATGAAATTTGGTCTGGTGACTTATCAATGGGGCAAAGATTGGGATCTGCCCACACTTATTGCCAATTGTGAAAAGGCCGGTGTACTCGGTGTAGAGCTTCGAACAGAGCATGCTCATGGCGTAGAAACGAGCCTGAATGCTGCAGAACGTGCCGAAGTGAAAAAACGCTTTGAAGATAGCAAGGTGACTTGCTTGGGGTATGGAAGTAATTTTGAGTATCACAGTCCAGATCCGGCGGTGCTTCGCAAAAATATAGACGGGACCAAAGAATATATTAAGCTTTGTAAAGATATAGGAGCGACAGGAATTAAGGTGAAACCTAACAATCTGCCAGAAGGAGTTCCCAAAGAAAAGACAATCGCACAGATCGCAGCTTCATTTAATGAAGTTGGTAAGTTCGCGGCTGAATATGGTCAATTGGTAAGGGTGGAAGTACATGGACATTTGACTCAGGAGCTTCCAACTATGAAGGCCATCTTCGATCAGGTTACGGAACCAGCCGTGAAGATATGCTGGAATTGCAATGCTGAAGATCTCTTGCCTCCAGGCTTGGAAGCCAATTTCAATTCTGTGAAGCAATGGTTTGGTGACACCGTGCATGTGCGAGAATTCAACGAAGGAGATTATCCATATCCAGAACTTTTCAAACTGTTTAATGGAATCAAATACGACGGTTGGATTCTGATGGAAGCACGTACCGAACCTACAGATCGAGTGGCTGCTTTGAAAGAGCAATTGGCTTTATTCAATCAATTGAAGAAAGGTAAAGGATAAGAAGCTCATATCTCATTAGCTAAATTTTATAAATCATTTAATACTAAATCCAGAATTATAAGATGAATTTTAATAGACAAAAATTCTTTAACTACTCCACCCTAATAGCCTTGTCAGCAATGACTTTTGCCTGTGGAGGTACAGATGTGAAAAGTGAAACCGAACAAGAAACTGAAGAAGTGAAAGACAGAATTGAATTGGTTAGAAACGATGCTGCTAAGAAGGTAGATGTCATTATCGACGGGGAATTTTTCACTTCCTACATTTATCCAGACAGTTTAGAAAAGCCAGTGCTTTATCCAATCAATACAGCACATGGAAATGCAATCACCAGAGGTTGGCCAGTTGCGCCTAGACCCGGAGAGCGTGTAGATCATCCCCATCATCTAGGACTTTGGTTCAACTATGGAGACGTGAATGGCCTCGATTTTTGGAATAATTCCTCTGCCATCAAGGACAAAACGAAGTATGGACATATCGTTCATAAATCTATCAAGTCTGTGAAAAGTGGAAATGAGGAAGGCGTATTGGAAGTAAGTCTCGATTGGATGAATAACCAAGGAGAAGTACTCTTGACAGAAAACACAACCTTCATTTTCCGTGGTCAGGATGATCAGCGGACTATAGATCGAATCGCAACTTTGACTGCCCCAAATGGTGAAGTGAAAATGACGGATAATAAAGAAGGAATGCTTGGCCTTCGTACTGCGAGACAATTGGAGCATCCATCTACCAAACCTGAGGTATTCACTGATGCTTCTGGAAAAGCTACTGATGTGCCTACGATGAATAATGAAGGCGTCACAGGCTTGTATCTAAGTAGTGAAGGAGTGGAAGGAGATGATGTTTGGGGTACGAGAGGAGCTTGGGTGAGTCTAACTGGCAAGATAAAAGACGAGAATATCTCTGTGGCCATACTTGATTTTCCTTCTAACCCAGGTTACCCAACTTATTGGCATGCAAGGGGATATGGCTTGTTTGCTGCTAATCCTTTGGGACAAAAAGCATTGAGCGATGGTAAGGATGAGCTTAACTTCAAATTGGCAAAAGGCGAATCAGCTACTTTCAAGTATAGAATTATCATTTATTCCAACGAAACTGTCTTAGACGGCCAAGTCAATCGAGATTATATTGAATGGGCGAAGTAAAATAATGAAGGGGGCTACTTAGAATCTAGCTCCCTTTTACTTTCAAGGTTGATTTTTTTAAGCTATGTTTGACCTATTAGAATCTCTTTATAAAATATCTGAAAGAACCAGCACTTGCCTTCTCGCAAGTCAATAAGCTATTCCTGCTAGGGAATACTGTGGTTTATTTTTACTCAAATTTTATAAAGAATCAAATGCAAAATATCAATAAAGTCGCCGTAATCGGTGGCACAGGCAAATCAGGAACCTTTCTTGTCAAGGAACTCCTACGTCAAAATTTCAAAATCAAAGTCCTAATTCGAAACCCTGAGAAAGTACCTCCAGTGCATCCCAACTTGGAAGTTATCATGGGAGATGTCTTGGACAAGAATGCAATTCAATCACTGATATCAGACTGTGATGGCTTGATTTCTATGTTAGGAACTGGGATACCTTATAGCGAACCTACAATTTTCAGCAAAGCAACTAGACTCATATTGGAGGCTTTGTCAAAGAGCAGAATATATCGCTACATCGTCATTACAGGATTGAATGTAGATACAGCGACAGACCAAAAAAGAGAAGTAACACAAGCTGCTACCGATTGGATGTATGCCAATTATCCCATTTCTACTCAGGATAGGCAGCTAGAGTACGAACTTCTTTGCGCTAGCAAGTTGGACTGGACCTTGGTAAGATTGCCATTAATAGGCCAGACAGATGAGGCTCCCGAGATTTCTGTTTCGCTAGGGGATTGCCCGGGACAGCATATTTCAGCTACCAGTTTGGCAAAATTCCTTATAGCCAGTTTGCGAGATGAGAAGCATATTAGAGAAGCTCCATTTATTGCGAATATTGATTAAAAAAAAGTAGCAGTCTTTAGCGAGACTGCTACTTCAAAATTCATTAACAAGATATTCTTATTCTTCAGCAACCTTTTCCAAAGAGACAGCATTCATGCAATATCTCAAGCCGCTAGGCGCTGGTCCGTCAGGAAATACATGTCCCAAGTGTGCATCGCATACATTGCAAAGCGCTTCTACTCTGATCATTCCAAAGCTGATATCTTTATGATATGCTACATTCTCCACCTTCACCGGTTGAGTAAATGATGGCCAGCCTGTACCGCTTTCAAATTTTTCATTCGAATCAAAAAGTGGTGTTTTGCAGCATTTACAGGCATAAAGACCAGGCTCAAACAAGCTGCATAGCTCAGAACTATGAGCTCGTTCTGTCCCTTTCTGTCGAGTGACATAGTATTCTTCCCTACTTAAGAGTTCTTTCCATTCTGCATCCGTTTTTTCCACGCGCTTAGGAGGTTCAGGATTTCCACTAGTTGCATATTTGATGATGTCGTTCCAGTTAAGCATATATTTTCCTTCGTTTTAATTACTTATTCAATTGATTGATGTAACGCTTTCTGAGTAACTCAAGTTTAGGAGAAATATATCTTTGGCAGAAAGGGGCATCGGGTTGATTACTATAGTAGTTCAAGAACTCCTCCTCGTTCTTTTTGAAATCCATTAGTGGCAGAATCATCGTGATAGGCTCTTCTTCCAAAACCAATTTTGCTTCCCCAAATGCAATTTCTATTAGAGCTTTTTGTTCTGAGTTTGGATAGTAAATCGCTGATCTATATTTATTTCGAAAACTGTGATCCGATGTACTAGCATGGGTAAGTAAGTGAATTTCTAGTAGGTTTTTTAGACTAATCGACTGAGGGTCAAAAGTCACTATTACAGCTTCCGAATAACTGACATACTCCCCATCAGAGGCTATCCAGCCTTGATCTACTTTACTAACTCCTCCTAAAGCTTGAAAAATGGCCTCTGTACACCAGTGACAACCTCCGCCTAAACCAATCTTTACTTCTGACATATACTCAGGTTATTAAGTCTCCTCGTTTAGTCAAGAACCCTAATCGAGTAGCTTTTGGTTTCAGTTTGCATAGGTTCCAGTTTCAGCAAGCCTTCTTTAGCTTCAAATTCGTTATTGGAGTCTGAGCTATCACCTATACCGATCCATGGCTCAATGCAGACGAATGGAGCACCTGGTTTTGCCCAAATTCCTAGGTAATCGAAGTCATCGAATTTCACTCTCAAAATAGCTCCTTTATCCTTGTGCGTTAAGGTAACTTCTCGGGATTTGAGGTTCTTGAAAATCAAGGCATCCTTATCAAAAATATGTTCCTGTAATTGGATAGAGCAACTATTTTCAAGAAATGCTTGTGTCCGATCACTGATCAATCCATCATCATTAACCAGCCAGATTGCATCAGTCTCAGGTTGAGAAAATTCCAGGGAATACTCCTCATAGCTTTCACCTGGCTGCAGTGGACAATTGAATGCTGGATGTCCACCAACTGAATAATACATACTCTCATCTCCATGATTGCTGATATGATGAGCGATTTCGATTGTCTTTCCCTTTAATCTAAATTCTACTTCAAACTCAAATTTGAATGGGTATTGAAGTAGACTTTCCTCATCCCAACTAAGGGAGAATAGGAGGGAATTGTCTGTGGAGGCTTTGAGAATTGGTTTGGTAGAATGTCTCAAGAAGCCGTGCTTTGGCATCCTGTATTTTTGTTCTTTATAGATCATATATCCATCCTTCAAAGCTCCGATGATGGGAAATAGGATAGGGGACTGGCCGCTCCAGATACTTGGGTTGCCTTGCCATAAATATTCTACTTGGGATGATTTTGATTTGATGGAGCTAAGTTCAATTCCAGTTTGATTGACTGATATACTAAGCTCTTCTGACTCTAATTGGTGGATCATCTGCGAAAATAAGCAAGGATGTCAATTTTACACAATCAGTCAATTATACTTGACTAGACAATGTGAGTTTTTTAAAAAGCTTCTGTAAAATTGAAATAGAGACCCGTCGTGTGTTTACCTACACCGAAATCAAAACGAACATTCATTCTAGGCTGAACCTCTAAACGATATCCTACCCCAAAATTTGGTATCAGGTGGGCTATGTTTTCAAAATCAGGAGCTACAGTGCCTGTTCCTAACCAAAGTGTCATTCCATGTTTGGTCGGATCTCCTTGCCGGTCATAGAATTTGTGTCGGTATTCGGATACGAAGGTCATTCCAAGTTTGTCTCTATACTGTCCCAGTATGTAGCCGCGTAGGTCGCTTGATCCACCAATCATTGTCATCTCTGAATAGGGAACATCCCCCAAAGCATACCTTCCATAAATTCTCATCGCAAGTACTCGTATTTTTTTAGAAAGCATGATATACTTTCTAAGGTCTAAAGAATGGCTCTGAAACTTTTCCTTCCCTCCTAAAAAATCACCATAATTTCCATACTCAAACTTAGCAAAAAAACCACTGAAAGCATTCACAATGACATCTCTACTGTCATAGGCTGCAGAAAAGAATACGCCAGAAGTGCGAATGGTATTGCCGTATTTCAAATAGTTTGGATCTTCAAGCATCATGGGATTTTCGTCTCTGCTTTTCTGATAAGTATAATTAAAGGCCATGCCAAGGAAGACTTTGTCGATTATTTGCACTTGAACTTCTGGATTGACTGTGTAAATCCTCCTTTTGTAGCGAGTAGTACTATCACCAGAAGTTTTTGATTCCGCATTTTGTATTCCAACACCGAAATATTCATCGGTCCCATCATTAGCATTTAGATACATATTAAGTCGTAATCGATCCTCCATCCAGAAGGATTTTAACTTGGTGGATATTCCGACGTTTCCTTTAGTGCTATAAAATAGGTTGATAGGAGCCGTAGATCGTTGGAGAGTTTTGGAAGATGGATTTGTACTGAAGCTATATAATAAGCCACCTCCGATAAGTAGCCCATTTTCAGGACTATATCCAGGTCCTGCTAAGACGCTTAAATAGGGTCTTCCTGCAGCAATTACTGAATCTTTATGAGCTTGTTTTCTGGCTAAGTAAGTCTTGACCCTATCATTTATTGACTGCGAATATCCTCCGGTAAAGCAAAACAAGAGTAAAAAGGTAAAGTAGAATGCTTTCATTTGGGATTAGTCAATTGATGTTTAAAATGTCTAGTATATTCAATACCCTAGGGGGTTAGCCAATGCTATCTTTCTCAATTATGGTAGTTTTTCAAAGTCCACAGTAGGAGACTTTCCGATGGATTTACGCTGATGCATACTGTTTAATTCAATAATGCCATTGAAAAAACCTCCATTTCTCAAATAGAATTGCCCTGATTTCTCTCCTCCTTCATAATCCATTCTATAGCCTCTTTTTGCGATATCATCACCAGTAAACTTGGCTTCGGTCAGTTCCAGCCAGTTGCCCTCAGCATCAGCTGCCCATTGATTTCCATAGTTGGCAGTGCGCTCCAAATAACCAGATTCTGGGACAAAGTTCTCCAAAAAGGAGTGAGGTCTTTTGTACCAGGTATCTGTTTTGGGTCTGAGAAAGCTTGCTATCAGCATCCATTCTCCTTTTTCGGGATCTAAGAAATATGCCGTATAAATGCTGTTGCCTTTTCCATCTGGCTGCACGGAATTCAGAAAGCTATAGGTTTCCCCAGCCTTCCAGCTGTATTTGAGGAAGCTTTGACCACCAGAGCCTTCATTCCCGAATTCTCCAGTATAAACATCCTCGCCTTTTTTCAGAAGGATAATTTTCTCTTCAGCAGGTATTTCATTAGGATTGTCTGTCTTAAAAGGACTCCAAACTGAGAATAAAATCCTGCGCTCGGTTTCAGAATTTACCTGGATCCCGAAATACCCTTCAGCAAAACCATTAGCCATAAAATAGGAGCCAATTGGGTCAGAGCCTACAGGAACCGTCACTTCATTGTAAAACCACTGGAAGTTTTCATCTTCTGGCAGACTATAAGTTAAGTGCACTGAAGGTCCTCTACGACCCCAGTAAAATCGGTTGTCGATATTGTCTTTGACATAATTTAGGGCTAACTGACGTTCAGCCTCAAGTTGAACACTTTTGATTTTGCTGTAGTCAGTTCCAGATTTTTCTACACCTCGTAATTTGATCTCATTGTAGCCTTTCAGCAGAGAAAAATTTCCTATCGGAATAATGCCAGTTTTTCCTGCGAGCAAGTGAATCAGTTCCTCTTGACCATTCAATTCAATGCTGATTTGGCTATTGCTCTTTTGAGCGGTGATTTCCAAGCTTAGTAAAACATCTGCATCAGTGGCCGATTTCACGAATACTGAAAACTCAGTATCCGCATTCTTCCAATTTACAATGCCATCAGAACCGATTTTTTCAGTACTCGATCCTTGAGTTTGAAAAGTATTGCCACCAAGTGGAATTAGCTGTGAATCGAAATTGTGATCCTTACCCATCATACTGGAAAACGTAGCATTGATAATCAGGAAGCTCAAAAGGAGGGTAAGTGTTAGTTTCATCACATGTGTTGTTTGAAAATAAAGATAAGGAGCTAAAAGCAAAAATGTCCAATCTAGTTGATAGCTACAGCATTTCTTTATAATTCTCTTGGTTTAGGTACCTGTTTTGGAATAGCAGCAATTTTATGTGCTCTGAAAAATAAATGAGAAAATCCCACATCCACTACTATACAATCATGGATGGTGGAGAGACAGGCGAATTGTAGGAAATAGGAATCATCCCGATTTGACTTTTCAGATCGGGATTATTTTAGTTTTCCTCGACGGTTTTGCATTTTTCGATTAATGATTATACTCTTCTTTATCAGTAGTAATAATTTAGCCAATTGGCCACAGTAGGCTCTGTATCAAATCTAAACGGTCAGCGAGCTCGGGTACTGAGCCAAGTGAAGTAGGTCGAGGTGACTAAGGGATTTATTTTGACTAGTGTAAAGATTCCGTATAATCATATTTCGATTTTGAAGCTTTTTTCCTGAGTTTTCATTTTTTGAATTATGTGTATCCGCTTTTCTACCAGTAAAGAGAAAAAGCAATCTAGGATATGTTAAAATTTATAATTGAGGCCGCTTCGGTCTACCGACCAGAAAAGCAAAGAATCTAAGGCGACTGGCATTATTGCTGATAATCACATTTGAATTCCACTAATTGAAGTGCCCAAATGGTATTTTGAATTCTTAGCCATGCGATTCTGTTTGATTATTGCAGTGTTATGAATACAAGGAGAAAGAACCCCAGTTTATGAAGCTATTTATTAAGTACATGGTCAGTTTGCGTTGCAAAATGATGGTCAAGGAGGAATTACATAAACTAGGAATTCACCAGATGAGTGTTGACTTGGGGATGGTAGAACTGCTGGAGGATATTAGTTTGGAGAAGCGAGAAATGCTCAAAACTAACTTGATGAAGTCAGGATTGGAATTGCTGGATGATAAGAAAAGTATCCTCATCGAGAAGATCAAAAACCTTATTATCGAAATGGTTCACTATTCTGATGAGCTACCTAAGTTGACCTATTCTGATTACATCGCTGAAAAACTAGGTTATGAATATGCTTATCTATCCAATATTTTCTCTGAAGTGAAAGGTATCACTATCCAACAGTATATTATTATTCACAAAATAGAACGAGTAAAGGAATTGCTGATTTATGATGAACTGAATCTGACGGAGATATCGTATAAACTTCATTATAGTAGTGTGGCACACTTATCTAATCAGTTCAAAAAAATCACAGGTTTGACTCCTACTTTTTTCAAACAGCTTAAGAACAAGCGAATGAGGAATCTCGAAAACTTATAACAGCTAAGGAATCGAATAAACTGTTTATCAGAAGAGCAGCATCCATTGTAACTGTAAATGTGGGATTTATGTAACAATGATTGAAATGGATGTAACAGCTTTGATCTTAAATATTGCGAGTTTTGTAATAGAGCCATATTGCTCAGTCACCCATATTGCAAACCTAACAGTGATGTCAAAGGAGATCCTAGACAAAGACAGGTCAAGGTTTATGAATCCATCAAAATCCTTGAAAAAAAGAAAAGCGGCAAAGTTTCTTAGGAAAATGGAGCGAAAGAAAATTATATAATACGAGTATCCGCTTTCCTGTCAGTTTGGTTTTGAAATGCATTTTAGGACTTGGTAAACTCGAACTTTGAGCCCAGTTCGATCAGCCTTCTTCCGTCAAGCTAAGGCTTGCAAATTGTTCAAGAGCGATGTTACTCATGAATGGGCAATTATCACTTGTAGCATACTTAAGCGGCCCCAGGCAACTAGCATCGAATAGGTATTGCGCACGATTAACAGTTCAGAACTAGAATCACCCTTTTAAGAACACGCTATGGATAATACCGATTTTGAAAAATCTATTACACATGATTTGGTGAACTCTGTAGAGTATTTGTCGAGATCTGTGGTAACCCGATCGATTTTGAGACAGAACACTGGAACAGTATCCATTTCTTCATTTGATATGGGGGAAACTCAGCAGACTAAATATTCTCCCTATGACCACCTGATTCAAATTATAGATGGAGAGGCATTTATAAGTATTGACGAGAAGTCAAACACAGTAGAAACGGGTCAGGCGATTATCATACCTGCTCATGTGAAACACTGGATTAGAGCGAATAAGCGATTTAAAATGCTATCAACCATCATTAAAAGTGGATACGAGGACATTAGTATTTAATTGGAAAACTATGAAAGAATCCAAGGAAAGGATATTCCGAGTAGGTGAAACTGTCTATTCAAAAGTAGCCCCTACGATCAAGTTGATCGTCAGGAAACATTATGCGAATATCTACTACTGCATGTTCGACGGACATCCGGAAAGAAAGGAATTGGCGCTCTTTGAGAGAGAAATAGTGCATTGATCTGTTGCCAAAATTCCTTCCTCAGTAGTAGTAATTGATTTCTAAAATCACCCTAAATAAATACAAGAAATGAATATCATCAGAAGTTGGAGAGAGCAGAAAGTTATGCTCAAACAGAGGTTCACTATTTTGCGTGATTTGGATTTTGAATTCAAAGCGGGACAGCGTGAAAAAATGCTGGACACACTTTCTCTCAAACTAAAAAAGACCAGAGCGGAACTGGAATTGATTTTCGCAGAGCTTCAGACTTACTGAAATTTAAAAAACTCGCTTAGAAGCAGCTATTCTTAAACTCGAATTAGGTATCAGGTCTCGTAATCGATAGACTGACTAATTCATGGTTCGGGCTAAATGGATAGGAGTGGAAGAGTCTAACCCATAATGTTTATGAAAAACATAAAATTCGATAAATCAGGTAGTGCTGAATTTTCTAAAACCTTGCATGCGAGGGTCAATGAATACTTTAAAAAAACTAAGAAAAACAGGTATGGCAATAGCAATATGGTGTTAAAAACCATCGTGATGCTTTCTGTTTTCTTTATTCCTTTGGCCTTTATCAGTTCTGGCTTGGTAACCAGTACTTGGCTATTATTTGTGCTGTATATCAGTAGTGGCTTGGGAATGGCAGGAGTAGGAATGGGAGTGATGCATGATGCCATTCATGGGTCCTATTCCAAAAACCCTACTGTCAATAAATACCTCGGGTATAGCATGAACCTTATTGGAGCGAATGCCAGTGTGTGGAGAATTCAACACAATGTGCTTCACCATACTTATACTAATATAGACCATGGAGATGATGATATAAATGCGCCATTTTTCCTACGTTTCTCTCCAAACGCAAAGCGCTATTGGATTCATAGGTTTCAATACCTCTATGTCTGGTTTTTCTATGGCTTATCTACCATTTCATGGATTACTTCAAAGGATTTTGTGCGTGTCACCAGATACCACAACATGGGTTTTTTTAATAAAGCTGGCGAGTACAAAAAAGAACTACTGAAAATCAGTAGCTGGAAGATTCTGTATTATTCCTACGCCTTAGTATTACCCTTGATTATGGTGCCACTACCAGCATGGATTATCATTTTAGCATTTCTAAATATGCATTTTGTGACAGGTATCTGCATTAGTTTGGTTTTCCAGACTGCTCATATCATGTCCGAAACGACCTTCCCAGAACCTGATGAAAAAGGGCTGATCACCAATCAATGGGCTGCCCATCAGTTGGCGACTACCAGTAATTATGCTCCTAAAAGTAGAATCTTTTCCTGGCTCATAGGAGGTTTGAATTTTCAGGTAGAACACCATCTGTTTCCTAATATCTGTCATGTGCATTATCGAAAACTATCCAAGATAGTGGCAGAAACAGCTAAGGAATTTGAAATTCCATATTTAGTTAAAACTACATTTCTGAAAGCACTTGGAGACCATGTCAAAATGCTACGTCAACTGGGTAGAGCCTAAGTATAGGCATAGCAAATTGGTAAGGATAAAGCTCTTAATCATTTGAGATTTCAAGTGATTAAGAGCTTCATTCGTCTGGATGTATTCGTGGGTTTTTTGTGAACTGTGTCGTATTGCTAGAGTTGATTTTATTGTAGTATTTATTTTTCATAGAGATTAAAGAAATCCGTATTTCTAACATACTTTTAAATTTTGGATGGACTTAGATTAGATCGACTGGACGTTTCATGTCTGATCATTGTTTTTACTACATCTACTTTGGGCTTTTGACAGACAGGAAAACTTCCGATTGAAATATCGTATTGTTTAAAACCTCAAATTTTTCTCACTATCTTATTGATGTTAAAGACCATGTGACTTTTTACAAACATGGTGAAGTTGATCCAGTCAGCTGTTTTTAAAGTAATTGCTATGAGAAATTATCTTTTTGGGAAAAGTCTAGTGCTGGTTCTTATATCTTTTCCGCTAGTGCTAAGTAGTTGTGTCAACCTGAAATCGGTAGCAGATTATTCTGCTACTTCGATTGTCAGTATTAAGAATTTTGAGCAGATAGATTATTCGTTTTTACAGCATTGCCTAGATAGATGCACCGATGAGGCGATACGGAAATATGAAATCAAGCGAGCACAAGAATGCTCCTGCGAACTTTACATAGAAGCAGATAGCGTAACGCAGGTTTTTTATGCTACGATCGAAGGATATTTTGAAGGTTTGGGGCTCTTATCACAAAATGAACTCACCAATTACAGCAGCGATGCGCTAGTGAATGCGATGACCGCTGAGGAATTTGGCCCTCTGAAAATTGACGAGCGACTTGCTTCTGCATTTTCCAGCCTTTCCAATACCTTACTTCGAGCTACCACAGATTCGTATAGACGGAAGAAATTGGCGCAGTATATCGAAGAGGCAAATGAGCCTATTCAAGTCCTGTTAGAGAAGTTTGAGATCATCATCAGCAGCAATCTGAAAGGAGAATTGAGATTTAAGCGGGAGCGATTGTATGCCTATTATATGGATATGAAAATGAACCAAACGCTCAACTCGGACTATGAAAAGGGAAAAGCTGCTACAGACTATTATCAGGCTTTGGAAGCCATTCAGCGTAAGGAAATGGAGCTTGAGCTGTTTGGAGAAAGTCTGGCTGAAATAGCAGAGGGGCATCAAGTTCTGTACGAAAACAGAAATAAGCTTTCTGTCAAAAGTCTTCAAGATTTATTAAAAGTACATTCCAGTAATGTGAAGACCTTGATCTCCGAATTCAATAAACTTAACGACTGATATTATGGCAAATCTGACTTCCGAACAAGCAATGCAGCTGTCTGACAATTTTTATTATTTGGGTATGGCTATCGGAGACTTTAGGTATGAAAACTGGGATAGACTGAGCTTGGATGACAATAAGGAACTGAGTGATACTCAGAATATGCTACTCCAACAGGGAGAGGATATTTTGGCTTACTCCACGACATTGATTATGGACGAGGTGTCTGAATCTCTGGCTAAAATCAATGAAATTGCAACAGATATTTCGGGGACTATCAAGACGCTGCATAATATTCAAAAAGGGCTTAATATTGCAGCTGCCTTATTGATATTGGGAGTTGCGATCACTAATAGAGACACGCAGGGGATAGGCAACTCGATCAAAGATGTGGTTAATACCTGGAAAAACCCGCTGGCTTAGGCTGGTGTTTTCTTAGGAGAATATTTATTTTTTCAGATTGTTCATCTGCTCCTCATTTTCAATTACCAGCTCATTGTAGACTAAGGTCCAACCCATGGATTTGGTAAGAATAAAAATATTCAACAGCTCAGACATTAAGCGGTCCTGCGCGTCATTCTTGAGATCTGATTCATCGATTTTCTTGCGAAACTGATCCGTAATGCTGGTTTTGATCTTATTATAATCTTTGCCTTCAAACTGATTCAAAAAGTCCTGAGTCACATCATAGTATTCAAATTCAGGATAAACATTGATCACTGGATCAGGAATGTTCAGGATCGTGACAGTCTTGTTATCCGCATCTATTTTTGTCTCCATCTGCCTGAGATCATATTCGACGGTAGCCTTGGCTTTGGCTACGATCAACGCTTTTTTATCTGCTGAAACTAGATTTAGAAATAGCTTCTGAGAGTTTTTGTAAGTAAAAACCTGAGAATAATAGGCTTCCGTCACGATTAACTTTCCCACCTGCTGAATCTGCTGCTGGATCATAGCCGAATTTGCTTGGAGTTCCGCTTCCTTGGCTCTGCTATCTGTAAACAACCAGATGCCACCAATAACCAGTAATGCTGCTATAAATCCGATTACAAATCTGTTCATGAAAATGTATGCCGTGGGTTTGGGTTAAAATTACGTGAAATGATCAGAAAGGATATCGTGTTTTAGATTTTAAATTGGAGTCAAAAGTGATAAGCTAATTTTTATGGGTTTATATATCGTTGTTGCATGGCAAAAGAAGGAATAGATAAAAGTGAAAACTATACAAATGATATTTGTGCGCCGATGACTCATGGGGCTTTAGTTTGATCCTCCCGCATAGGCATCAGGTTTTCAAAGATGGTTTTGGGCGGGAGGGGGTTTGTATTTTGTTTCAATTTCCCATGGGTTAAAACCCATGGCTAAATAATAATTTCGCTCCTACGGAGCTGATTTCTATAAAAGGACACAGAATCAATTTCAATTATCGCAATAGCTTTCGAAGAAAATAATAAGTTCATTTCCCTATCTACGAAAGGCAGACATCCTCCTGAAAAGACTTCAAATCCCAATATGAAATCTCAGCCCTGATTTGCCATAAAAAAAGCGATGGGAAAACCCCATCGCTTACTATCAAACCAATTCAGATCTATAAATAACTAAATCAAATTACCTGGCAAATAGCATCAACTGCTTCATCGCCCATGGTTCGTCACCATTTTCTAAAGACTCAATTCTCAGGAATCGTACCGATTCCTCGGCTTTCCAATGGACCGTGTTCATGCCTGAAACTCCTTCAGCAGAAGCAACTTCAGTCCAAGCTTTACCATCTGAAGAAAGTGAAACTTTATATTTTTTTGGAAATTCTTTGCCTCCTGCATTAAACTGCAATTCAGCTAAGTTTTTGTCCTTTGGAAGTTCTACCTGAAACCACATGCCTGCTTCCTGAGCTCCATCTGTCTTCCAACCTTTGTAGCTAAAAGCATAGGAAGGATCTTTTGTCGAGCCAACTCCCTGCAGTGCGGTGCTGCTCGCCGTGATTTTCCAGTTATCCTGAAGTGTAAGTGCTTTTGGGATTTCTCCGATCAGCTCGTCAAAGTCGTAAGTCCCATCTCTGTCGGCTGTTTCTTTTCTCAACTCAGCTACAAACTCTGGGCTCACAAAACTCCCCGAATTCCCGAAATCATTTCGGATATAGGAAACTACAGAAGCAATATACTCATCGTCATTGCCATCCATGGCAATCATCAATCCTTCGTACTCTGTGCCTTCCAATGCACCCGTTAATCCATGTAGTAGGGTTTTTACAGCATATTCTGGATGTCCCATCAGTCTTGCTGAGCCTGAGAAAGCTGGAGCAATCAATTCTCCACCGCCAGTAGGAGTACCCAATCCTTTTACCCCATGACAAGTCGCGCAGTAACTGTCAAAAATGCTTTTTCCTTGGTTGAAAAGAGCTTGTTGCTGAGGTTCAAATTGCGTTTCTGCCAATTTCTTTTGCTCCGCTAATTTGTCCAAGAGTTGAGAACCAATGAGCTGAATACTCTTAGCAGAATTTTCATTAATGGAGGTTTTTATAAAATCTTCTACCTGATCAATATTCAAAATATAGCCACTCAGTAAGGCTTGTAAAGCCACCTCTATATCAGCATCTGTGGCCATTGTACGGTAATCCTCTGCTAAGCTTTTTTCTCCATATTTGTAAAGTGTTTCACTTGCTCTTAGTGCTTGGGCACGGATCTTAGGACTAGTGTCTTTCATCAGCGTTCTGACCATATCCACCGACAGGGAATTTAAACCCTCCAGCGTCCATAGCGCATGAATACGAGCCAGTTCATAATCTGAAGTATTCACTAGATTTTCCAAGTCCTTCACGACTGATTTGTCTTGGCTCAGGATGATCAATTGCTGCGCCTGATCTCTCCACCAGCCATTTGGATTGCTCAGATGCCTTACAAGCTCTGCTGGAGTCTCCTCATACATTCTTGGCTTTTCGGTATTTCGCTCCATTCCCTCATAAGTCAATCTCCATATTCGGCCATTACCTGCGATATCATCCATTTGATACTGCTGAATTTTAGTCCGCAGGTAACTTCCTTCCTGAGTCCAGTTTCCCTGCTGAATAATGCCGCGATACATATCCACGATATACATGGTACCATCTGGAGCGGTAGCCATATCAACTGGTCGGAAAAGTGGATCAGTAGATTGGATAAACTCAGACTGAGCTTCTCTGTATGGGTTTTGGATATAGGAGAGTCCTTCTAATTTTTCTGTATTTACTTGGCGAACAATTCTCGCAACAGGCTCACCATAGAAATATTTGTTTTGAAGTTCCTCTGGTAATCTGTCTCCTCGGAATACATCATTTCCAGCTGCTCCAGTCACATTGTTGAGCGAACCGTCAGGTTTTGCTTCACGCATTCCAGGTTGGAAATCTTCCAATCCTACTAAGCTGAAAGGCTCTCTAAAACCATCTTTGTACTGACCTCTTACACCGAAATTGCCATAAACAAGCGGGAACTGGAAACCTTGAGGTACTCCTCCGGCTCCATCTTGAAACCAAGTCTGACCGTAATTATCTTGAGTTACTCCCCATTGTCCCCATGGGTTACCGGCTGGCTCCTGTATTACTCCATCTGGCGTCCAACGGATTCTTCGAGAGTTATAGGTGCTATACATCCAGTTGTCCATCGTCCAAGTCAGGAAGCTGGTCTGATGCTCCACGTTTCCAGATCTTCCTAATCCAGATGCAAAAAGCTCCTTTTTGTCAGCTTTGCCATCACCATCCGTGTCGGTGTATTTATAGACATTGTCCTCATTGGACTCCATGGACAAAATGGTGTTTTTCCCAAAAGGAACCACATAACGAGGAAAAACCAGGCTATCTAAGAAGATCACGCTCGTTTCATAGACCCCATCGTTATCTGTGTCTTCCCATCTGGAAATTCTAGAAGTAGGCATCAATTCGCCGTTGGCATCGATATCCTGCATGTAGGTTCGGAGTTCCAGCACGTACATTCTACCGTTACCGTCAAACTGAATAGCGGCAGGCTCCCGGATCTGAGGTTCAGAAAGGATAGGAGTGAGTTTATAGCCTGGCTGTAGCACAAAAGATTTCAATTGCTCATTGGCTGAAACAGGCATTACCGGAGGCTGAGGGCTCAGGTCAATACCTTTCCATATAGGTGACTCCATATCAGCGTCCTCAGGAACAGTTATGACAGGGTAGGGCGCTTCCGCTCGTTTGGGATCTAATGAATCATTAGGAGAAACGTCAAAGGGTGATTTTTCAGGGCTGCAACTGGAGAGAATAGCCAGTGAGACGCCACAGGAAAGTAAGAGTTTATTTGTGATTCGCATTTGAGGAAAAGAATAGGTTTATTATCAAAAGCATTCGTTTACAGAATAGCTCGCAAATTATAGGATTATTGGGGGAATGGGCATACCGAAAAAATAAATATGAGGTAATTGTCCGCCTTGCAGGGCAGGGAAAAAACTCCATGAATTATGTTTTAGCTTCTGCTAGTTTTCACAAAGTCAGGTAAAAGGCATTTATTAGGCATGGAAATTATTCATTATCTTGTACTTAGCGTTTTGCTATAACCTTAAAATATCAAACCATGGATAAGTTAGAGAAATTAGAAATGATGGATAAAATCCTGAGAGAATTTGATGATTTGAAGAACAGCCAAACTTCAGTTTTGAAAAAAATATCCAAGATAGAGGCCGACAATATCAATCTAGGCGTGAGTTTGCTGGAAAAGAAGCTGCCTGATATGTGGTCAAACGTAGATGCAAATCTAAGCTTAGTGACAGCATTGGAAGAAGAGTTTCAGGAATACAGAGATAAATTTTATACAGATAATAATATCAAGGCCTTGCAAGATGCAGCCGATTGAGCTAGCTAATTAACAAGCCATATAAACTCAGACTGAGTAAGTCCCTGCCTAAAGCGGGGACTTTTTTTGGTCTTAGATATAAATGTCTTCAGTCGTAAGATTACACGATAGCGATGCTATTAACTATTTTGTAAAACTTTTACGGTAACCAATAATTGACCGAAGTGTCGCTGGGTATGTTCGGCAGCATGAAATACTAATCCTCCCAGGGTGGATGGCAACTGAGCTCTGCCAACTCCCCGGAAATCACATAGGATAGAAGGGTCAGTTTTGGATACAAAAATCAGAAATTCAGAGACTTGTTTATCTATAAGTTGTAGCAGATCCTCAACTGATAAAGTTACATTTTCTATTCCTTCCTTTCTCAGATAGTCAAATTGACTCTCATTTAATTTTTCACCTTTGGCGTATGTTACCATTCGGTCCAGCACGCCAGCAATATGCTGCAGGTGAAATGCTGGGCTAGCCATTCCTGCTGGTTTTTCCCAAAGCAACTTTTCAGGGAAATCCTTTATTAGCACATGGATATCTTCCTGAGCCTGCAAAATGGCATGAACCACAGGTTGTAATTCTAATGAGTATCCGGGAATAGCCCCTCGGAGCCAAACTTCAGGTTTTTTATTCATGAATTTAAGTTAGGTGAAAATGCAATAAATACCCAGCCTCTTGCTAGGTGCCAATGATTTAACCTTTCAGTTAGAAAATATGACTACTGCAGTCTTACCTGTCCTCCAAACATTCCTCTCGGTACAAATGTTGTCATTCCCTCCTACATTAGGCACAAATGCAAACTGAAACTATGCTGACATTCACCGATAAAGGAATTTACTGTAAACAGGCTGATGTTTACATTGACCCCTGGAAGCCTGTCAAGTTTGCAATAATCACCCATGGGCACAGTGATCATGCACGTAGTGGAATGAAGCATTACCTCTGTCATAAGGAGACAGAGCCTATTCTCCGGCTGAGGTTAGGAAAGGACATCAGTACACAGAGTTTGGAGTATAATCAGACTCTTAATAAAAATGGGGTTACTATCAGCCTACATCCAGCTGGTCATATCCTAGGTTCTGCACAGATACGCCTTGAATACAAGGGGGAGATTTGGGTGGTGTCTGGAGACTACAAGCTGATGCCAGATGGCCTAAGCAGTCCTTTTGAAGCTGTGAAATGCCACCACTTCATCACAGAGTCTACCTTTGGACTGCCTATTTACAGGTTTCCAACTGCAGAGTCTGTGTATGGTAGTATCAACAATTGGTGGCAGGAAAATGCTTCTGAGGGTTATAATTCAATGCTTATTGCTTATTCCTTAGGTAAATCCCAGTCTATTTTACATCATCTGGATCAGGGAATTGGAAACATTTTTTTACATGGAGCTGTGGCCAATGTAAATAATACCTATAACGAGCATGGATATAATTTTCCTGGGGTCTGGGTAAGTCCGGATATGAACAGGAAGTCTATCAAAGGGGCAATGATCGTCGCGCCCAATTCAGCCTTATCCACTTCTTGGAGTAGTAAATTTCCCCTCTTGCGAAAAGCCGTCTGTAGCGGTTGGATGCAGCTAAGAGGAGCCAGACGCCGCTCTGCTGTAGATCGAGGATTTGTGCTCTCAGATCACTGCGATTGGAATCAGCTAAATGAGGCAGTTTTGGCTACTGGAGCTGAAAACATTTACGTAACACATGGCTATCAGGCGACCTATGCCAAATGGCTAAGCGAGAGATATCACTTAAATGCAGTGGAGGTAAAAACTCAATTTGAACCTGCAATTAATGACATGGATTAAGCTATGAAAGAATTCACAAAACTCGTCACAGCAGTAGATCAGACCACCAAAACCAATCAGAAGATTCAGGCTTTGGTAGAGTATTTCGCTCAAGCTAAGGAGGAGGATAAGATATTCGCTGTTTCCATTTTGATAGGCAATAAGCCTAAGCGTCCAGTAAAAACTTCTGAGCTTAGAGAGTGGACAGCCGAGCTTGCGGATTTACCTTTGTGGCTTTTCGAGGAGTCTTATTATACAGTAGGAGACTTAGCCGAAGCTATTGCCTTGATGCTTCCACCTCAGCAAAATGAACATCAGCTGACTTTAAAAGAGACCTTGGAGCTTCTTGTCCGATTATCTGATTTGCCATCAGTGGAAAAGAAAAAGCTAATCATAGGCTATTGGATGAGTTCGGATACAGCGGAGCGTTTTGTTTTCAATAAGTTGATTACAGGAAATTTCCGAATGGGTGTGTCCAGGCAATTGGTCATCAAAGCACTGGCAAAATACCTGAAGCAGGAACCTACGGCCATTGCCCACCAATTGATGGGTAAATGGAATCCCTATGAGGAAAATATGGAATCCATGTTTTCTACCGAGAGTCATCTGGACAAATCTTATCTTCCTTATCCATTTTTTCTGGCCTACCAACTCGATGATCAACCCGCCAATCTAGGAGCTATTACAGACTGGTGCATAGAGAAGAAATTGGATGGAATTCGTGGGCAGATAATCGTGAGAAATAAGGAGATTTTTGTGTGGAGCAGAGGGGAGGAACTCCTTACAGATAAGTTTCCTGAGTTTACAAGTTTGCAGCAGACTCTTCCCTCTGGTACGGTGATAGATGGGGAGATCATTCCATGGAAAGACGGGAAACCACTGCCTTTTCAAGTGATGCAAACCAGGATAGGCAGGAAGAATATTGCTCCTAAATATCTGAAAGAAGCACCATTGGTGATGGTCGCCTTTGATTTGCTGGAAAGGCAAGGGGAGGATTTGAGACAAAAGCCTCTGGAGGAAAGAAGAGATCTCCTCAAACAGTTACTTGCTTCTCACCCTGACGAAAATCTCTTACTTTCTGAAGCCATGGATTTTTCTTCCTGGGAGGAAGTTTCGAAGTTTAGAGAAAATGCCCGTGAGTTTCAGTGTGAGGGTTTGATGCTCAAAAGAAAAACTAGTCCTTACGAGACAGGAAGGAGACGAGGGAATTGGTGGAAATGGAAAACCGATCCCATGACCGTAGATGGTGTGCTTCTTTATGCCCAAAGTGGACATGGTCGACGAGCCAATCTATTCACCGATTATACTTTTGCCGTCTGGGACGGCGATCTATTAGTGCCTTTTGCTAAGGCTTATTCCGGCCTTACCGACAAGGAAATCAATGTTCTGGATAATTGGATCAAAAGAAATACCTTGGAGAAATTTGGTCCTGTCAGAAGTGTGAAACCCGAATTTGTATTTGAAATAGCCTTTGAAGGAATCAACGCAAGTCCAAGGCATAAATCCGGGGTAGCACTGAGATTCCCCAGAATTTCCAGGTGGAGAAAAGATAAATCTATACAGGCAGCTAACACCAAAAGTGATTTGTTGCAATTAATTGATGTGCAGAATTCATGAATAGTTTTGGTGAGGTTTGGTTTTCCAATCAGGGATGGATTGCCCATCCATTTCAGGAAAAAACCTGGTCGGCCATGGCCAAGGGTCGGTCCGGATTATTGAATGCTCCTACGGGCTATGGAAAAACCATGGCTATTTGGTTTGGGGTACTGCATCACTATTATATACAGCGGAAAGTCAAAAAGGGTAAAGATCCCCGCAAGCTACATGCGCTTTGGATCACCCCCTTGAGAGCATTGTCAAGCGAGATCTATCAAGCTACTAAATTGGTCAGCGATGATCTGGCTTTGGATTATGAGATAGGATTGAGGACAGGAGATACTTCTACCAAAATCAGAAAGGATCAAAAGAAAAAGCCTCCACAGGGCTTGTTGACTACGCCAGAAAGTGTCCATATTCTGATGGCTAGCAAAGGATATATAGACTACTTCTCAGGCTTGGAATTTGTGATAGTGGATGAGTGGCACGAGCTGATGGGAAGCAAGCGTGGAGTTTTGATTGAATTAGCTTTGAGTCGATTGAAAGCCATTAACCCCAAACTGAAGATTTGGGGTATTTCGGCTACTATAGGGAATCTGGAAGAAGCCAAAGAGATTCTTCTTGGACCAGAAAATAGGGGAGTAATGATCAAGGCAGCTATAAAAAAGAGGCTGCAAATAGAAACTCTTCTTCCAGAGCTTATTGAGCGCTTTCCTTGGGCAGGACATTTGGGCGTTCACATGGCAGAGAAAGTAATTCCCATTATTGAGCAAAGCCAATCCACTTTACTTTTTACAAATACACGCTCCCAGGCGGAAATCTGGTACAGACAGCTCCTTGAACTGATGCCGGACTGGGCGGGGGCGATTGCACTGCATCATGGTTCATTGAGTAATGAAATTCGAACTTGGGTAGAAGCTGCCTTACATGAGGGTAGTTTGAAAGCTGTGATCTGTACGAGTAGTTTAGATTTGGGGGTGGATTTTCGGCCAGTGGATACTGTAGTGCAGATAGGATCACCCAAAGGAATTGCGCGCTTTCTGCAGCGGGCAGGTAGAAGTGGTCACCAGCCAGGCGCCATGAGTAAAATTTACTTTTTGCCTACGCACTCACTTGAAATAATGGAAGGAGCATCGCTGAAGTATGCCGTAAAGGAAGGCATGATGGAAAGAAGAATTCCTTATGTCCGGTCCTTTGATGTGCTACTCCAATACCTAGTCACCTTGGCGATTTCTGAGGGATTCAAAGCCGAAGAAACCTACCATGAAATCAAGGGTACGCATTGTTTTTCATCCATCACTGCCGAAGAATTTAACGAATGCATTTTGATGATCACCAAGGGCGGAAGATCCTTAGGCGCTTACGATGAATTTCATAAGGTGGTAGCGGAAGAAGGAATATTCAAAGTGACCAGCAGAAGGATAGCTCACAGGCATTTGCTGAACATCGGCACCATCGTGAGCGATGCCATGATGCAGGTGAAATTTATGAGTGGAAAGTACCTGGGGACAATAGAGGAATGGTTCATTTCCAGACTCAAACCAGGAGATAATTTTTGGTTTTCCGGAAGAAATCTAGAACTGATCAAAGTACGGGAGATGCAGGCCATCGTGAAAAATAGTACTGGCAAAAAAGGAGCAATACCTTCCTGGATGGGAGGTAGGCTTCCACTTTCGGCCGATCTTGGTGTGGCGCTGAGACATAGCATGGATATGGTTCATCAGCCTATCACCCGCAAGAGTCCCGAGCTACACTTTCTAAAACCTCTTTTTCTCAAACAACAAGAACTCTCTGCGCTCCCAGAAGAAGGCACTTTGCTGATGGAAAGCATTCAGACCAAGTATGGATATCACCTATTTGTGTATCCTTTTGAGGGAAAATTTGTGCATGAGGGTATGGCTGCGGTGATTGCCTACAGGTTGAGCAAAATCAAGGCGGCCACTTTTAGCATAGCCACCAATGAATACGGATTTGAGTTGTTGTCCGATGCTCCCATTCCAGTTGAGGAGGCGATGGAAATAGGCCTGTTTAACACTGAGGATTTGATGAATGATATACGCTTGGGAATTAACACCACAGAGATGGCACGTCGGAGATTTAGAGATATCGCCAGTATTGCCGGGCTAGTTTTTCAGGGATATCCCGGTAAGCCTATGAAGACCAAACATCTACAAGCTAATTCCTCCTTGTTCTTTTCTGTTTTTGAGGATTACGATCCTAAAAATCTGCTGCTTCGCCAAGCCTATGATGAAGTGATGGATTTTCAGTTGGAGTCTGCTAGAATGTACGCAGCTTTTGTGAGGATCAGTACTCACGCCATTAATTTGACTTTTCCTGACAAGCTTACTCCCTTTTCTTTTCCTATTTTCGCGGAGTCCTTCCGTGAAAGGTACAGCAACGAAGATTGGCAAACCCGTTTGGGCAAACTTAAAGACAGGCTGGAGAAGTGAGAGCTCCAAGATGAACTATGGATTTTTATTACAAAGAGGAATTAATTCAATTGTTACCTGAGAAAGTTGCTTTTTTACCTGATCATGGAATTCTTATAGTAGCAGATCTACACTTGGGGAAAGCCTCTCATTTTCGCAAGGCGGGTATTATGATTCCTCTACCAAGTAGCTCACCGGATTTGAAACGCTTGGACGAATTGATAAGTGCCCTAGAACCCAGTACGCTGGTTTTTTTAGGTGATTTGTTTCATAGCAGTCTGAATAAGGAGTGGGAAGGATTGAAGAACTTCCTAAGCCGGCATGCTGCTATACGCTTTGTGTTGACTAAGGGCAATCATGATATTTTGCCAACTACGGTGATGAAGGATACTCCAATGGAGATAGTGGAAGAATTGGCAGTTGGAGAGCATCTGCTGCTTAGGCATGAGCCGATGACTGAGAGCAGAGATGAAAAGCTCAATATTTCCGGCCATATACATCCAGGATTTATGATAAAATCCCAGGGAAGACAAAGCTTTCGATTGCCTTGTTTTTATCTACAGGGCCAAAGTTTGGTACTGCCTGCCTTTGGTCAACTGACTGGTTTGCATATGCTGAAAAAAGAGGCTGGAGCTAAGGTGTTTATAGTCTTTCAGGATGAAGTGCTTGAATTGCCATAGCAGAAAGAGTGGGATATTTATTTATTTCAAAAGTCTCAAGTACACCAAGTCTTCTACGATCTGAGAAATTTTTTCCTAAGAAAATTCCCCAGTTCATTTCCATAAAAATCCACTATCCATCTCTGTAATGAATACAGCTAGGTTTGATTCTCCTGGCGACATATTTGGGGGTTTTTATGTGAATCTAACCCTAGTAATATGAAAGCGCTAACCTCATCCTCGTCCAATTACAGAGATATACTCGAGCAATGTATTAAGGATTGTCAGATACTAATCGAAACTCAAAAGCAAATTCCTGGGAGGGAGCGCTGTATTGAGCTTAGCAACTTATGTATAGGAGCTTGTAATGACTGTTTGGTCGCCTGTGAATCCGTAGGAGAAGGAATAGGAAAAATGATGCAAAGTTGTGTAGATGCATGCATCGCCTGTGCAGCGGAGTGTAAACGATTGGCAAGCATGAAGGACAAAGAAGCAAGGGTACATGCTCCATACCCCTCGCTCGGACATTAATCAATAGCGATTATAAATATTGATAATCAGTTTTTTATAGGAGCTGAAGAGTGTCGGATTTAGACAAGCTGAGCTAATCCCAATTTTGCTTTTTTGGTAGAAATTCTCCTATGAAGCTGTATTGAGTCATAAGCAATAAAAGCATAGGTAAACAATTGGAGTATGGGGACTTCTGTCTATGCAGTTATAGAAATCGTTACTGCGGTCATTACGGAATATGGATATTCGCTTTTCTAGGAGTAATTAGGGAAAAGCAACCTAGGATAGGTTAATATTTTTAATTGGCTAGGTAGGGAATTATGTTCCCGATGAGGGAAAGGATTTTTACTGGTTAACCTTGATTAATGCCTCTAAAATGACTGAAAATCGGTTTTTGGTACTGGCATCGCTTTTGGAGTTTTACTGATTCACAAGCACAAAACTCTACTCGCTATGCCATTTTTAAAACATGAAAACGGAAATGAAAAGGTCAGAATTTTCTATCAGGACTACGGAAAGGGAGACCCTATTATTTTAATCCACGGTTGGCCACTCAGTCACCAAGCCTGGGAAGGACAAATCACTACACTGGTAGATGCAGGTTATCGGGTGATTGCTTATGACAGACGAGGCTTTGGCAAATCTTCCCAGCCATATGCTGACTTTGACTATAGCGCTCTGACCGTGGATCTGAGAGAGTTGATCTTGCATCTGGATCTCAATCGGGTGACCTTGGTCGGTTTCAGTATGGGTGGAGGAGAGGTAGTTCGGTACTTTACAGATTACGAAGGTGATCGAGTAGTGAAGGCAGCTTTGATCGCTTCTATTATTCCGCTAGTGGGCCAAAAGCCGGATAATCCAGATGGAGTGCCTCAAAAAGATCTCAAGGGCATCATGGATGCTCTGAAGTCAGACCGCATAGGTTTCCTTAAAGGTTTCCACGAAAACTTCTACAATTTCAAGGAATTGAAAGATAGGCTGAGTCAGGCCAATTTGGACTATGATTTTTCCATCGCTTCCCATGCATCTCCTATTGCCACTATCAAAACCGCAGAAGCCTGGGCAACTACGGACTTTAGAGATGAATTGAAAAATGTAGATGTTCCCACATTGATAGTACATGGCAAAGCAGATAATATCGTCCCTTATAAGACCTCGGCAAAACAAGCGGCTGAAGGTATTGCCAAAAATGAATTACACCTTATTCCCGAAGCTCCACACGGTTTGAACCTCACGCACAGAGATGAGGTGAATAAATTGCTGCTTGATTTCTTGAAGAAATAAGAACGAATAAGCGGTGCTACAATTCATTTTCAACCCCTAAAGAATTTTGTAATGAACATCCGAAAAATCTTCAAGCCTTTCAAAACTTCGAATCTGCTGTTGCTCATAACTCTCCTGATTCCAGCCATATCTTATGCGCAATATCAGGAGAATATACCCAAGCCCAGCGGTCCTGTGGACCTATCCAAAACCAGTAATGTGGTGATTTTTATAGTGATACCGGTAGTGATATTAATAGTATATCTGATTTTCAGAAAGAGAATAATTAAGGTGAAAAAAGACAAGTTTGATAGAATGAAATAGATCCGATTTATTGTAAATCTATTCCCCATCAATAGGAATGCGGCTATTGTCCATTCCTATTGTCGATTATATACCCAACTTGCTTTTAGTCAAATTCCAATGCCTCTACGCCTAATTATCCCATCGAGAGCTTTGCTGAGGCTTGGTAGAGAAATGGAGGGATGGGTTCGTTCAAGTTCCTTATAATCAGGAGTGACTTTCCTGTTTCAAGCTTTCCATCTCTATTTCACCTATCCACTCAAACTTCTCATTTGTTAAAAAGCAATCGGTAAAGTCAGCAGTCTGAAATGGACTTTGCTCTAAAAGGTATTTGATTGATTTGATTGCTGCATCTTCGTAGTTCATGCTTCCCCAGGTCAAGCTTACTTTTCTAAATACAAGTGATCGACCTTTATACTCAGCTAGCTTAATCTCACCTCCGAGGATGTTCTGAAAACTTTCAAAATGTTTGGCATCGCCTAATCCGAGAAATACTACTAATGCACATCCTTAGCTTCTGCTTTATCGATAGGTTTCTGATCTACAAAAAACACCTTTTGATCCAACTCATCAAGCTTGGATTGTACCAGCTTGGATATCAGAGATTCATAAATACCTTCTTGCATTTTAAAAAAGTTTGTAGGGTGAAATCTATTGTAAATCCTGAAATAGACTAATTCTTTCGATTTAAACAAAGACAAGTTTCAATAAATAGCTTTCTAGTCACTTCCCCCATTAATATAAATTATTACATGGAAGGTTAGTCCTGGATTAGGAAAAAATAAACTATACACTTATTTTTCTACCGCATTTAGATTTTACTTCAGTTTTTAATTCTTTTTAATCAATTAACTTTTATGCTGAAAGAAATGGATTTCCCGCTCTCAAGAGAGTATAGGTCAAACACCGAAAGGGAACCTATTGAGTTTTATTTATCGGCCTTTTCAAATTCAACTCACCTTGACCTGCTTTTAGGTTATTTCAGTTTTGCTGCAATAAGTGTACTTTCTTTAGGCTTTGCCAAATTTTTGGCCAATGGAGGTAAAATGAGAGTTATAGCTAATGATATTCTCTCCATACGTGATAAAGAAATTTTAGTATTAGCATCAGAACCTGATCGAATTGAGGGATTAGTTGATTTGACAGATATTAAAAAAATAAATTTTAGTCTAGATGAATATGGAAAGCATTTTTTTGAATGTATTGCTTGGTTAATTTCAAAAAAACGAATTGAAATTGTCCTTGTAAGACCAAAAAATAAGAAAGGGATTTCTCATCCGAAAAGTGGAGTGTTTTATGATAGCGAAGGAAAAGTAGGCTTTAAAGCTTCTTCTAACTTTACTGCATATGGTATGTTGGAAAATATGGAAGAGCTTAGTGCCTTTTTGGGATGGGATAAAACTGACTCTGCTAGAATTGAAGAAACTGAAAAATACTTTGAAAATATCTTTTCCAATAAATCAGAGGATGTTGAATATGTCGAAATTGAAGATGTAAAAACCATGATTAAAGAGGAATATGGCGACAAAGAATTAGATGAATTGTTAAAAGATGGAAAGGCACTTCTTTCGAAAAAGCTTAAATCCTACTCATCAAAAAAAACTACTAATTTAATTATAAAAATAGAGGAGGAAATAGAAAGAATTCTCAGGAATCCGAGATTTCCATATTCAGAGGGTCCACGAGAATATCAACGAATTGCATTTCAGAATTGGAAAAACAACAATCAGCAAGGCTTATTTGCAATGGCCACGGGCACAGGTAAAACCATCACTTCCTTAAATTGCTTACTCGAAATTTATAAAAAGACAGGATATTACAAGGCCTTAATACTTGTGCCGACAATTACTCTTGTTAATCAGTGGGGAAATGAGTGTAAAAAATTCAATTTCACTTCAATTGTAAAAGTTTGTTCCAAAAGTCGGTGGAAAAATGATTTTGCATCCATCCTGACACGAGAAAAATTATTTCCTACAGAGCAAGTTTCCTTTGTCGTGATTTCAACATATGCTTCATTCTCCCGACTAAATATTTTTGCAGAGTTGAATCTTCTACCACCCAAAACTTTACTGATTGCTGATGAATGCCATAATATGGGCTCTAGTAGGTTGTTAAAACTTTTACCCAAAGTTAACTGCAAACGAAGAATTGGACTTTCTGCAACTCCCGAACGACAATTTGATGAAGAAGGGACGAAACAGATATTTACTTTTTTTAATAGTGAAGAAAACTACACATATGAATTTTCAATGGAATTGGCAATAAATGGCAATATTGAAAATAATATTTCCCCTGTTTTGAGTCGTTATTTTTACTATCCTCATTTAGTTTCTCTGACAGAATGTGAAATGAAAGATTATATCGAGCTATCTCTAAAAATATCAAAATTCTACAAAAGTGATTCAGATAGTTTTAGTAATAGCCCAATTCTTACAGCTTTATTATTGGCAAGAAAACGAATAATCCATAAAGCAATCAACAAGATTGCTGTTTTTCGTGATATTTTGACGGAACAATATAAAAAGAAAGGAAGCTTAAAATATACACTAGTGTATGTTCCAGAAGGAACCGATCCCAATGATTATTTTGAAACTGACCCTTATTCAGAAATTGATGTAGAGATAAATGATAATTATACTGTCTATTTAATAGATGTTTTTACGAGGACTGTAAAAGAGGTTGATAAACGGATAACTGCGAAGAAGTTTATTTCTGGAACAAATGATAAGGAGTATATCCTAGAGCAATTTTCAAAGGGAGAAATTGATGTACTTACTTCAATGAAGTGTTTGGACGAAGGAATAGATGTACCTCGTTCTGAATTGGCAATTTTCTGTGCTAGTACAGGAAATCCACGACAATTTGTGCAGCGGAGAGGAAGAATACTCCGAAAACATAAAGATAAGCAGTTTGCTTATATCCATGATTTAGTTGTCGTTCCGGAGGTCAACCCCAATAAGGAAAATTTTAACATGGAAAGAAGCATGCTGAAAAAGGAGTTGGAACGAGTGAACAATTTTGCCTTGCTTTCCGAAAATAGTTCTCACACGATAAGCGTGCTTTTAGATACTATGAATTACTACAGTCTAAACTTGTATCAAAATGACTAACAAAGATAAAATGTTACAATTGGTTCTTTCAGATGAAAAGCTTAAGTCATCATATGAATATAATCCAGAAGAATATAGTACGTTGAAAGATGCCTTAGATTCTGAAAATCCAATAGTAGTAGCTGTTGCTAAAATTATTCAAGGAGTAGGAGGGAACTCTGATAAAGGTGTTTTTAAAGAAACGTACAATGAAGTGGTTAACTATCTAAATCAAACTATTTTATGATTATTAAGGAAATCACGATAGAAAACTTTAGAAGTTATTATGGTGTAAATACCATTAAATTCAATGATGGATTGTTGATTTTCATTGGTGATAATGGAGACGGTAAAACTACTTTCTTTGAGGCTTTAGAATGGTTGTTTGATACTTCAAAACAAAACTTAGATTCTCGACTAATTTCAGAAAAGAAAATTGCAGAATTACCCGAATTTGAAAATGACATATTACGTGTTTCAATGATCTTTGACCACGACGGAGAAAAAATTGTAGAAAAGTCTTTTTCATTTGCAAAAAACAACGACAACGTAATTAAAACAAGTGATTTTCAATTCAAAGGTTATCAAAATGAAGGTGCTGAGCGTACTCCAATTCAGGGAGGTGTCTTGTTAGACCGCTGTTTTGAAACAGCTATTAGAAAATATTGTTTATTTAAAGGAGAAGAAAACCTAAACGTTTTCAACAATCCTGATGCATTGAATTATCTAATTGAAACGTTTTCAAATATCCGGCAGTTTGAGCCATATTTTAATGGAGAAGATGACAATTCAAGTTTTACGGATTACGCTGAACACCAATCTCGAAAAGCTTTTGAAAAGGCAATGAAATCAGACAAACAGAATTCTCAACAAGAAAGGGAATTAAGTTATGAGTTAGAGGAATTGAGGAGGAAGTTAGGTGATGTCAAGCAGAGACTGCGTAACAATAGAGAGAACGCAACAAACTACTCTTCCAAACTCGACGAAATTGAAAACAGTAAAGAAGCGAGCGAACTGCTTAAAGGCATAAATGAAAGGCTAAAATCGTTAAGAGAAAAACAGAGAAAAATAGAAAATTTTATTAGTGAGGATTATTCTATTAAGTTATTGGATGAGATGTGGATTTTATCGGGGTTTCAATCAATTTTTGATGAATTTCAACAGAAGGTTTCTGTTTTTAGCAAGACTAAAAGAAAACTCGAGCGTGAAGAAGATAAATTGAAAGGAAAACAAGAATTAGCTAAGGAATTCTCTGAAGGAATTATTCCTTTATCTCCAAATATTCCTGACAAAATATCTATGCAGGAGATGATTAAAGATGAATTTTGTAAAGTTTGCGGTCGTGAAGCGAAGGAAGGAACAGAAGCCTTTGATTTTATGGTTAAAAAGCTTAATAGTTTAATTGAAAGTCAAAAACCGACAGAAAAGGAAGCAGAAAAAGCATTGTTCCCAAATAATTTTTTGAGAGAATTAGAGCAGAAAAGCAACAATCTAGAGTATACTCAAGCAGAAGTAAATAGTTTGACAAATACTATCAAAGAGAATATTGCTTTTAATGAAGCCCGAAAAGCTGAATCCAATAAAATTCAAGAAAGCATTTTGATAGAAGAGGAAAATAAGAAAAAATTATTAGCTCAAAATGATGGATTAACCGAGGTCCAACTACAAAATGCCTATGAAAACATTAAAAATTGGTGGGATTACAAGAGCCAAGCAGAACGTCAAATTGTTGTGCTTGGAATAGAAGAAACTCAGTTAGAGCAAAAGTTGGAATCGGTTCAGGAGAAATATGACGCTCTAGCAAGAGGTTCTGTTGCAGATACATATAGAAAAATTCACAAGGCTTTTGATTCAATAAAAAATGCTTTCAAAAACTCAAAAGAAAAAAATACTCGAGATTTTCTTAATCAATTAGAAGACAAAGCAAACCAATATCTTAAAAGATTAAACATTGATGGTTTTTATGGTATAATTAGGCTGATTAAATCCCCTGATGGTTCGGCAAGAATTGCTCTACAGGACAGAAATGATACATTCATTTCTAGTCCAAATCAAGCTTTGAAAACCACCATGTATATGGCTGTTCTGTTTGCAGTTTCAGATTTAACGGCTTTGAAACGAGAGAATGACTATCCTTTAATTTTTGATGCTCCAACCAGTTCTTTTTCTCCACAAAAAGAAAGTGATTTTTTTAAAGTGATAGCCGATATTAATAAACAGTGTATCATATTCACAAAGAGCTTTCTAACTGAAGAAGGAGCACTGGAAAACAGCAAAATAGAAGCCCAGAATTGTACAATATACAGAATGGAAAAACATCGCCCTTTCAATAATTTAGACCTGTCAACCATTCAGACAAGGATAACCCTAATAAAAGAGTAGTTATGGCAAAAGACAGTTTATATGATGTGTGGTCTAGGAGAAACCCAAAATTTGAAATCAATTTTGAAGATACCCAGATAAGGCAATTTACGGAATATGGAGGAGGTTCTGTAGAGTCAATGTCGAGTAAAGGGAAAATATTTGGTGCTGGATATGAACTTTATATTTACGCTTTTTTCGTTGGTTTGTATTCAGATCAGAAAAGGGAATTAAATGGCGAAACAAAAGTACTTGGGCAGCCTATTCAGTTTTGGGGGAACTTGGATTCCAAGAAATTCCGAAAGGGATATCCAAAGTTAAGAGAATACATTTTCTCTGCATTGATCGCCAAATCAAACCAATTGGATTTGATTGCTCTAGAGAAAGAAGAAATAACAGAGCGTAAGGCTATTGATTATTTAATTGACACAATGGAACAATATGCTAATTATGGTTTCTATAAAATTGAAGAAAAGTTAAATGAAAACCCAAGTTATTTTTTCAAAAACACGGGTTTCTTAGATTTGATTTTAGATTTAACTAAAACTAACAATTATGTTGAAATTGAAACCATTGAAGATCTGTAAAGATTGTGGATAATCATATTATTTTATGACTCATTCAAATAAAGTTGTAGGTTTCCAATCAATTGATTATTGAAATACATTGATCCGCAGTTGGTTGGATCATTACTCAAATTTTAAAGAAGAAAGTTCACTCATTTTCCCTTATTTTGTCTTTCCAACTTTCAGAATAAAATCACCAATGCAATCCGAAAAACTCACCTTTACAGGACACGATACTTTTCACTGCCGAAGCTTTTGGCTCAAAAAAGGAGTGGATTTCCTGGATAATGAAGGTGATTTTGGAGCTGATGATGCTGTATTAAAGCTCGGAGTAGGTAAAAATATGGTTTCTTCAATTCACTTTTGGCTTAAGGCATTTGGTGTAAAAGATGAAGATGGAACTGTTTCGGAATTAGCTGATAGCATGCTTAGTCGAGGAGGTTATGACGAGTATTTGGAGTTTCCGGGTAGTCTCTGGATTTGGCAGTATCACTTGGTTAAATTCGGTAAAGCGAGCATCTATCCATTGTTCTTTAATGAGTTTAGAAAGTCAAGACACAGGAATCAGTTCCAAAAAAACCAACTGCAGCAGTTCCTAAATCTTAAATCGGAAGGGAAAGTTGCGGCAAAAACTCTGGAAAACGACGTTAAGGTATTTATCAAAATGTATCTTGTGGAAGAAAAGTCAGGTAAGGGAATTGAAGACGATCTTTCTTCCATGTTCTTAGAATTAAATCTGATTTCTAAGGTGCCTATTTCGAGTAAGGAAGTAACTTATCAGCTACGGGTCGACGAAAAAAAGGATGTCCCATCCTTGATCTTTCTCTATTGTATATTGGATTCCTTTCCGGCTAGAGAATCGATAGCAGTTGAAGAGATTATTGACTCCGTGGGTGATGCGCTAGTTTGCACCAATGAAGGTGTAGAGCGGCATATAGGATTACTATGTGAGATGTTTCCCGGACAAGTAACCTTCAAGGAAGATGCAGGAAGGAAAGAAGTACAGCTTGATCCAAATTTGGACAAGTGGGAAATTTTAGAGAAATATTACAATGACTGAGTTTTCAGTTTCTACAAATATAATTCGTGATCAGGCTAGGGATATCCATTATATAGCCACGCCAAATGCAAAACAGGTTTTTGAGCGTATTGCAAACAACTTTAGGACAGGTCACAGGGCCTTCAATATTATTGGTTCCTATGGGACAGGTAAGTCCAGTTTTCTTTGGGCTTTGGAGCAAAACCTGGAGGGCAAAAGTGATGCTTACTTTGGATCGGTCAATGGGCATTTTAATGGTATTAAGTCATTTGAATTCATCAATTTCATTGGTGAAAGCCGGTCTTTTAAGGAAGCTTTTGCTGAAAGACTAGGCGTTAAAAAAGATACTACTAAGGCTATTTTGCAGCAACTTGTAGCAAAGACAAATGCTAATTCCTGTGTAGTTATTGTTATCGATGAATTCGGTAAATTTTTGGAATATGCAGTAGCCAATGATCCCGGATCTGAACTGTATTTCATCCAAGAGCTGGCTGAATTTACCAATACTCCTGAGCATAATATCCTGTTGATTACAGCGCTTCATCAAAATTTTGGTTCCTATTTCTATAACCTCAAAGCTAATGAGCGGAATGAATGGGAAAAAGTAAGAGGAAGACTGCTTGATGTTAGTTTCAATGAGCCAATAGAGCAGTTGCTCTTTCTTGCTGCTGAGCGACAGCAGGAGATGGGATTTAAGATTGAGGATGAAAGTAAGTTTAATGAACTGAAGAGCCTCCTTCAAAAATCCAATTTGATTAATAATACAGGGATACTGGATAGTGATCTTGCTAGAAAACTGTATCCTCTGGATTATCTATCAGCCTATGTCTTGGTAAATGCCTTGACACGCTATGGTCAAAATGAACGCTCCTTGTTTACTTTTCTTTCATCAAATGAAAAGGTCGGTTTGAAAGGGTTGGATCTCAGTAGTGGTGAAGGTTACCACTTAGGTAAGGTTTATGATTACCTCTCTATCACACTATCAAGTTATATTCTAGATAGAAAATCCAATAAAGATAAAACTCAATGGGAGAGCGCATTTTTAGCTTTTGAAAAAATTAGTCTAGTTGCTTCCAATAGCATGGAATTGGAGCAAATGGAAAATCTGCTCAAGACTATTCTTCTTGTAAATTTATTTGCAAGGGACTTTGGGACATGGGATGAAAAAATACTTTCTGATTACGCTAGGCTTAACATGGGAATGGCTAATCCAGAAAAGGTAATTAGGACACTGAAAGGTCAGCGGTTAATTTCTTTTTCTCATGCTACCAATAAGTTTAAGTTTACTACTGGTACTACACTCAATATAGAGGAGGCTGTCGAGAATGCTGATAAGCAGATTAATAAAGACTTGCCTGTTACGGATCAACTGAAGCGTTATATTAATCTACCGATTGTGCAGGCCAAAGCATACCAATACAGATTTGGCACTCTTAGGTTGTTTAAATATCGCTTTGCAGAAGAGTTTGATTTCTCAGAACCGGAAGGAGAACTAGATGGCTATGTAAATATTCTCTTCACGGATAAAGAAGTCAAAAAACAGCTAACTGAGATTTCTGCACAGCTAAAATATCCCCAGCTTTTTGTGGTAGTGAATTCATTAGTTAAGATTAAAGCCTTACTTCTTGAAGTCGGCAAGATTAATGCAGTAATGGAAACCGACGCAAAGGATGATATCCCAGCACAGGAAATGCTTATAGATGAATTGATCTACCTTGAGAATGAAATCTCGGAATTGATCGAGAGCTACCTGTTTTCCAGATCCCCGGATTCCTTTTGGATTTACGATGGCGAGGAAATCGAAATAACTTCGAAAACGGACTTCAATAAAAAAATCTCCCAATTCTGTGAGGAGAAATATGCACTTACACCAAGATTCAGAAATGAGCTGGCAAATCGTGAGTACCTGAGTACACCTATCATGACAGCCAGAAAGGCATTGCTTTCGGATTTGCTTGAAAATGCTCATTTGGAAGATTTAGGCTATTCTAATGATCGGTTCCCGCCCCAAAAGACGATCTATTTATCTTTATTGAAAGATACAGGAATTCACAGATTTCAAGATTCCATATATGAGCTTGGAGCTCCGACAGACCAGAGCTATTTACCACTTTGGGAGCAGAGCATACAGTTTATGGAATCTTCGGTCTTTTCAAAGAAGAACCTCAATGAGCTTTACGAGCAATTGAAATCAGGAGATCTCAAACTAAAAAAGGGATTTGTGGAATTCTGGGTGCCGATTTTTCTGATTATCAAAAAAGAAGATTTCGCGCTTTTTCATAATGAACGTGGATACGTACCTTATATAGATAATGATGTACTGGATTTGATTCATAAAAAACCAGCTGACTTTAGCATCAAGTCCTATAAAATTGAAGGAGTTAAAATTGATCTTTTTCATCAGTACCGAGAGGTAACGGCTATGTCGGAAGGTGTAGGTCAAGGCACAAGCTTTATTCGAATTTTCAGTGCCTTTGTAAGATTTAATCGTAATCTTCCAGCATATACATTACAAACAAACAAGTTAACTCATCAGGCCAAAGGCTTTAGGGATGCTATTAAAAAAGCGGAAGACCCTGCAACGGCTTTATTCGAATCAATTCCAACAGCATTAGGATATGGGAAAATTAGCTTTGAAGAAGATAGCGCTGTACTAAAAGGATTTGTAGATCACCTAAACGGAGCGATCTATGAGCTGAGAACAGCTTATGATGAGCTACTTAACCGAATAGAATCTAGTTTGCTTAAAGTCACTTCCATAAAAGAAGCAGACTTTGCGAATTATAAATCTTCTTTGCAGACTAAATACAAGGGGGTTAAATCCCATTTGTTGATTCCCAAGTTCAAAGTATTTCATACCCGTCTGATGTCCAAACTAGATGATCGAGACAGCTGGCTTAAGTCATTGGCTGATCAACTATTAGGTAAATCCATAGAACAACTGAACGATCAGGAAGAGGGTATTTTATTGGATAGTTTCAAAGAAGCATTTGCTAATTTGGATCGAGTGCAGGAGGTTCACAAATTTCTGAAGCTGGAAGAGAATGAGGCCTATACCTTTGATTTGATTGACAAAACTGGAAAAATCTTACATGATAAGATTTCTTTGAATAGGGAAGAACAGGAGCAAGTCAGTGAACTTTATGATCAGCTGAATCCCTTATTAAAAAGTAATAGCAAGTTGCTTAATAAGGCGGCTTTAGTTAGATTGTTAAAAGATTTTTTATAAATGGCAAAAATTCGACATGTATTAGGGATATCAGGCGGTAAGGATTCTGCTGCTTTGGCTCTGTATCTTCGGAGACTTTACCCTGATTTAGAAATAGATTACTATACTAGCGATACCGGAAGGGAGCTGGATGAGACCTATGCGCTCATTGAGAGGCTAAAGAGTGCGCTTGGTAAGGATATAACGGAGATTAAACCTATTGAAGAAAATAACACCAATGCTGAAAGTAACTTTGATCATTTCTTAGAGCTTTATGGAGGATATCTTCCAAGTTCTATGGCAAGATGGTGTACCAAAAAGCTCAAGCTGGAACCTTTTGAGAACTATATAGGCAATGAACCTACAATCTCCTACGTGGGCATCCGCGGTGATGAAGATAGAGAAGGTTATATTTCCAAGAAATCCAATGTACAGTCCATTTTTCCTTTCCGGGAAAATATTTGGAGTGAAGATGTAATTAAGAAAATTCTGTCTAACCAGAATATTGACCAACTGGTACTCTTGTATGAGCGTGCGATGGAGGTTAAGGAGTTAGAGGAAGCATTACATTATATTTCCAAACCTATCAATACTAGCTATACCCAAAAGCAAAAATTGGAAGCTCTGTTGCGAATAGGAGTGAAGACTTTCAATCAAGTAGTTTTCCAGTTCCTCAAGACAACAGATTATCCCATTGGAAAGCTGAATTCATTTCCACTGATAGAAAATGAGGACATCATAAGACTGGATGATGTATTTCAGATTTTAGAGGAATCGGGAGTTGGAGCTCCAGGGTATTACAATAAACTGGATTATGAAGTGGAAATTGATGGAGAGAATAAGAAGGGTGTTTATGCTAGAAGTAGATCTGGTTGTTTTTTCTGCTTTTACCAGCAAAAGATAGAATGGGTTTGGCTATTGGAGCAACATCCTCAGCTTTTTGAAAAGGCAAAGACCTATGAGATAGATGGCTATACGTGGATGCAAGAAGAAACTTTAGAAGAACTTTCTCAGCCTGAGCGGGTGATCGCCATCAAAAAAGAACATTATTTAAGAACCCACCGCGAGCAAAGTAAATCTGACAATAATTGGCAAGATGATATTTTGGCCGCTGAAGGAGTGGGATGTGCTAGCTGTTTTATATAATTTAATATGTCTATAGAATTAGAAATTGATCCTGGCCGAATATTATTTGGATTAAGTCGAATTGGATATACAACGTCCTCAGCAATTTGTGATATAATTGATAATTCGATTAGGGCAAATGCGAAATTTGTTAAGCTTGTAATTATTAAAGAGAGAAAAGATTTTTCTGATGCAAAGAAAAATAACATTAGTGAATATATTATTGCAGATGATGGTGATGGTATGGATAGGGAAGGGATTCTTAATGCATTAATGTTAGGCTCATCGGATAAGTTGTATGAAGAACATTCGTTGTCAAAATTTGGACTAGGTTTAAAATCGGCGTCATTTTCACAAGGTGATATTTTAGAGATTGTATCTTCTAAGGATGGAGAATTTAACAAATTTAGAGTGTCATTGCCTGAGATTATGCAAACGAATAAGTATTCAGCTACTGAGGAAGAAATTTCTAAAGCTGATAGAGATTTAATCGAAAAATACCTTAAAGAAAATAAGGGGACACTAATTAGAATCTCTGGTATTCGCAAAAATAATCATCCAAGTGTCAAGAATACAATTGCAGAGCTTAATACAAAAGTTGGAGTTATTTATTACTATTTTATTAAGGAAACGGGATTGGAAATTTTTATTGGAGATACTAAGGTTGTAGGTATTGATCCTTTATTTGTTGAGGAAGCCAATATTAGTGGCAATTTAGATGAAAATGTTTGGGATGGTACCGATGTTAGATGGATTGAAAAGAATAAAACAATAGTATTAGATAATGATCTTAATATAACTGCAGAATTGGAAGTAACTCAACTTCCCTATCCACCCATTTTTAGAATAAAGAATTTAGGAGAGGCAAAGGATGCGGAAATTAGAAAAAAATATTTGATTGAATCTCCTAATTATGGCTTTTACGTTTATAGAAATAAGCGTCTTATTTCATGGGCCTCTCACTTAAATGGAATTATTCCGTATGATCAAGATTATTATGCTTTTAGAGGTAGAATTTCAATAGATAATTTGGCTGATGATTTTTTTAATATTGATGTAAAAAAGTCTACATTAACTTTATCTGAAGAAGCTTGGAAGGTGATAAGTGATGTAACAAGAGAGGCAAGATCAAAAAGTCAGAACGCTTGGAAAAATGCTAATCGACTCAGGAACGAGATCATCAATAAAGATCCAAACGAAATAGCAAATAAACTTTTGGAAGAATTTGAACAAATTGAAATTCTTCCCGGTGATATTCTTCCAACTGAAGAAGAAGTGGAGAGAAGGTTAGAGATGATTACTAGTGATATGGCTTCTAAAGTCAGGTTAATAGTTAAAATGATGCGGGAGGATAAGGGAGAAGAAGCAACAGATCAGGACGATATCTCAGAAGAAGAAAAGGAGGAAGCAATTAAAGGTGAAATAAATCCTACTTTATCTAAGATTTTTAGAGTTAGCTCGGTTCAAGACAATCTTTTGTGGGAACCTTATTATGATACGGATTTAGGTAATTGTGTTCGTATAAATAAGTTACATAGATTTGGTATCTATATTTATGAGAGTAATTTGTCAAATAAGGATATGCAAATTACATTTGATTTATTAATGCTACAGTTGTCAGATTCAGAGTTTTATGCATATAAAAATGTAACTGAGTTTGATTACGAGCAACTAAAATCTGTATTATGGAATTTTAGAAGAATAATATCTGAATTTCTTGCAAATATGGTAAGAAAACTTGAAAATGAACTTCCTCCTAATTATAAAGGAGTTGAGTAATGATAACAACGAGGGTTTTTAATATTCACAATGGTATAGATACTGCATATATCTATATATGGCTTTCAAAGACTTTTTCTATTATTTATATAGGTATGACCAACAATTCTTGTGGTCCGATTGGTAGAGCTCAAGGACATTTTAATAATAAGGGGACTTTTAGAAAAAGATTTTTAGAGGAGACAGGGTTAGGCATCGAAAACGTGAATGATATGATTCTACTAAGTTTTTCTCTTCCAAAAGATAGAGTTTTTATTTCTACTGAAAGTTCGTACAGAGAATCAGTTGAATATCTTGTTATGAAGGAGCTTCAATTAAGACGAGGTTCAGTTTCACCAAGCTTTGATATTATTTCTTGGCATGATAGATTCCCAAGAAGGACTTCAAATTCTGTTGTGAAAAAAATAGCAAATAAAATTACAAATGATTTCATCTCAGTATTTCCAACTTTATAATTTTGATAAACCCTAATATCAAGTGCCGGAGATTAGTTTATTTAAAGTTAGTTTGTTCATTTGCAAATGAGGATACTTGCTTAAAAAAGGGTTTTGCTTCCAGGTTTTTTGAATTTCTTTTTAAAAAAAAAGAAGAGCTATCACTTTATCAGGAGCTAAATGGATCAATATTATTCAATAATGGTGTGAAATCTTCGACTCCTTATATTCATTTAGCTACTCAAATTGGCTTTTTAAGTATTTCTGATGGGAATAAATATAATCTTAATATAGAGTTTCATAATTTTTTCTCAGATGATAAAGCGGTTTTAAGCACTAAAGATAAAAGTAATTTATTATTAATTATTTGGAAAGCAGACGCTTTATATTTTTATCTTGTTGCAACAGCTCTTAGTAGAGAGAAAAGTAACTATGATGACATTAAAAGGGATTTTGAAGCTTTAATCCTTGAACTAGTTTCTGTAGTAAATCATAATTCAGAGACTTATGGCATCTTAGAGAGGGTTATTCAAAAAACTAATTCGAGTATTGCTTTCGATTCCTTCTTTCTTACGCGAGCAAATTGGCTAAAAGATTTAGGGTTTGTCAAAATTGAAGAAAAAAAAATTGGTTCTGGATTTCTTTCTCATTTGGAATTTCACCCTTCTCATGAACTGAATAAGTTATTGAATCAGATAGATTCAAAGCATTCTTGGCAAGAAATTTTGGACACCGACCAAATTTTGCCTAGTTTAACTTTTAATTATGAATTTATCTGAGCTATTTTCTTTAGAGACCTTAAACGGAATCACTCAAATTTCGAGTGTTTTTGTTGTGCTCTGGGACATTGTTAAGGTATTAAAAAAAAATAAGGAAAATATTATTCCAAATTTAATTTTGTTTGATTAGTAACTGGTTGGCGACTATAAATTTAATTATAACTGAATTTTTTAAAATATTAAAATAATATTTCGATTTCTGATTTTTCCAAGGTTTTCGAATTTGATCCATTTCCCCAACTAATCCTTATCGAATTCTCCGCATCTTGGTCACTCAGCCCCATAGCTTTCAAAACATGTGAAGGCTGAATCAAAGCCGAATTACAAGCTGACCCCTGAGCTACAGCGAGTTTATTTCTATTTCTGAGGATAAATGATTCTGCCTCTTCATTTAGTAATTGGAAGTTACTGAAGTGAGGTAGTCTGGGAGCATTTTTTCCGTTTACCTTAATTTTTCCTGCCTTCTCCATTTCTTCTTCAAAGTCATCACGGATCTTTTCCAAGCGGGTACTTACCTCCTCCATTTCTGATTGGCAAAGTTGAATTGCTTTTGCTAGACCCACGATTCCTGGAACATTGAGTGTGCCAGATCGAAGTCCAAACTCATGACCACCTCCATGTATTTGTGGAGTAAGTTTTATGCCTTTTTTGACATATAGCCCGCCGACTCCTTTTGGACCATATATCTTATGAGCGCTAAAGCAAAGCATATCGATGGATTGTTCTAAAACGTTTAGTGGGATTTTCCCAAATGCCTGTGTGGCATCCGTGAAGAATAATACTTGGTTGGATTTACAGATCTTCCCAATTCTTTGAATATCATGTAATACTCCGGTTTCATTGTTAGCGTACATAATGCTAACTAATAGGGTGTCTTTTCTAATACTAGATTCAAGTTGTTCTATATCGACAAGTCCATCAGAATTGACTGATAAGTAAGTAACGTCCGCTCCAATTTCTTCTAAATATGCACATGTGTCCAAAACTGCTTTATGCTCTGTTTGTACTGTTATAATATGAGGTTTTTGATGTCCATAATTGAGGAATGCGCCCTTTAATGCCAGGTTTATAGCTTCAGTTGCTCCAGATGTAAAGTGTATCTCTTCTGGAATTGCATGAATTGTGTCAGCTATAATTTTCCTTGATTCCTTGACAGCTATGGAAGCCCTTTCTCCATAGGTATGCGTGTTACTTGCAGCATTTCCATAATCCTCCATAAAGTATGGCCTCATTGCCTCAAAGACACGTGGATCGAGGGGGGTGGTAGAGGCATAATCTAGGTAAATTGGTGAATCAGTCAATTTTTTTTTTATTTTCTTAATGATAAACGTAGAATCAGTAATCAGATCATGACTCCATTCATGAAAGCTAACGGCTCTTCTTAATAGTATAAACGAAAATATTAAGGATATAAAAGTTAATCCAAGGACATCCGCGGAAAGCCCTCCTTTAACGAAGTTCGAAATTGAAATACCAATACCAAAAAGAGAAAGGGAAAAGAATCCATTATAGCACATGGTTCTGTGCGCAAAAAATGTATTCAGTACTTTGTAATTTTCAGGAGCTTTTTCTCTTATCAATGAGACTTCTTCGCCCCTTTTTCCAAAACTAATAGGAAAACATTTTGTTCTTTTTTTACCCCAAAGTGGAACAAGTTGCTTAAATACTTCATAGGACAAGTATTGAGTAGAAAAACCAATCAAATAGGCGAAAAGAAGTGCGAGAAGAGAAGTGCTAAGTGAGAGATTTTCTGTTCTCTCAATCAAGTTTAGAATATTGGTTGGTGATTTATCAAATAGGCTGATTATAAGAATCAGCATAGGGATTCCAGGAATAATTGCTCCAAACAAATCAAAAATGCTGAGTCTAAATGAGTCCATTCACGAATATAGCCATCAAATACATTACCCTTAAATTTCTTAATAATAATCTACCAATGATTCCTGTATTTTTTTAGTAAGGATCAACAAGTCCTGCCACAAAAACTGCATGTTTTTGTATTTGCTTGTACAAACAGTAATTCAATGGTAGCTTGGTCGTGGGCACTTCTCTGGTCATCACTTTTTCTTTTTAGCGACCAAAAATTCCTCTATCATAATCCTCATTCCCTAATTTTTCAACCGCTCTATTCGCATCATTGATTTCACGCAAATATCCTTGCGGACAATCTGAAATCTCATTTCTCACCATTTATAAAAAATCTTGAAATCCTAGATGGTTAATTGAAAATTTTAGTGAACTTAGAGAAATAAGCCATATTTAATCTGTAAATACTGATATTTTAGATCTAGGATTGTACTAATCGGATTAGAGGATTTTAGGTTTTATAACTGCTGTAAACCCACAGATTCAAGATTGACAAGAACTATATTTTAATGGTTGGGGCTAAGGCTCTTACTTGCCATCTTTTTCAAATTTCAGAAAACCATTAACTCGTATTATTCACCTAACTATTTGCCTATGAAGAGATAAAGAGCGAAAAATACAAAAGGACCATCAATCAAAACTGGATTTTGCGGTGCAGTGATGATCAATGATCCGATTGTGTACAGACAACATATTATTATCTATAAACAGAACTATTATGAATTCAAAGTTACTGATTAATAGAATTACCAGCAGGAAATTAACATTTCTTATGCTGTTAGTTCAGTGCTTCTTGTTAAGCACCATATCGGCCAGCGAGAGTATGGCCAGCATAATTGCTCCAAGCCCCTTGAATGAAAGGATTGCTAATGATGCTTTAGTAAAGGGGACGGTGGTAGATGAAAATCAGATCCCTATGCCTGGTGTTACGATCACCGTGCAGGGAACTACCACTGGTACCGTCACAGACGTTGATGGTAATTTCTCCATTGATGCACCCGAAGGTGCTACATTGGTTTTTTCATTTATTGGATATGAAAGCCAGACTATCGAGATCGGTAGCCAAAGTATCATTAATGTGACACTAGGTGAGGACACGCAGTCCCTGGACGAAATCATCGTGGTAGGTTATGGTACACAGAAAAAAGTGAACCTGACAGGAGCTATCACAGCTGTAAAGACAGATGAAATCAATGATATTCCTGCTTCTAATCTATCAAATACGCTTGCGGGTAGAGCTCCAGGCGTAAATGTCACTGGAACCTCTGGGCTTTCAGGAGCTTCTTCTTCTATTCGTATTAGAGGAAGTTTTGGTGATCCTTTGTACGTAATAGATGGAATTGTGAGAGATAAGGATGCTTTTGATGCGCTTAATGCTAATGAAGTTGATAACCTTAGTTTCCTAAAGGATGCTGCATCTGCTTCCATTTATGGTTCTCGAGCAGGCAATGGAGTGGTTCTGGTAACGACCAAGAGAGGTAAGGAACAAAAGATGACGATTGGGCTTCAGACCTCCTTTACGACCTACAATCCCACCCAAGAACTGCTATCTGATAAAACTACAGCCACGGATGAATTGATTTATCAGAATCGAGTAGCAGAGTTTTTGGGAACCACTCAGCCTAATGGCCCTGAGGAATTCGCTTATTTTGAAGATAGAAGCTATAACGTGAATGATTTTATCTGGCAAACTCCATCTAGTCAAAATTACATTTTGAGTGTAACTGGAGGAAATGATAAAATCACTTATTACTCTATGTTGAGCTTTTTGGGCGAAGAAGGCGCTTATAAAAGTGTTGATCATGGCAAGTTTAACATGCGGACGAATGTATCGGCAAAAATCACAGATAGAATAACCTTAGATCTAAATGTTTCAGCTAACCAGCAGAATCATGATCGTTTCTACTGGCCATTTTCTGGGGATGATGATTATGATGTATCCGATCTTTATCGAGTTAGTTTCAACTGGCCTAAGGTTTACCCTTACTACACTGAGGCAGATGGAACACCGGCTGATCATGTAACAGACTTTCCACTACAAACTCCTATGGGTAGCTGGCAAGCTTGGTCTGTAATTGACCAGATCGTTGGTGACCGATATATCAAGACTAGAAAGCGTCAGGTCAACTCAATTCTCTCCCTAAATGTAGATTTGAGTGATTTGGTAGATGGTTTATCTACGCGGGTGACAGGTAATTACCTGGCTACCGATTACATGCGTAAGAAGTATCTAACGTATCAGAAAAACTATGTATTTACTCAGGCAGATCCTGACGGAAATAGATTTATCCCGGCTGCACCAGATCCAAATAATTACAACATTTTTAATTTTAGCCAGAACCAAGAGTTCTTGAGTTATGAGTTAGAAACAGGTTGGAGCTATCAGTTCAACTGGTTTTTGAATTACAACAAAACCTTCGATAAGCATGGGATCACTGCAATGCTCGTCTATGAGCAAGCTGAAAATGGTGCTTATGGTGCTTACTCCAAAGCTGAGGATCCAGTAACTAATTTGGATCAGGATTTCGTGTATTCTCAGGATGCTGAGCGTAGGTATGGTAGAGGTTGGGAAGATATAGGGGCGAGACAGTCATTGATTGGTAGAGCTAACTACAACTTTGATGAGAAATATATCGCTGAGTTTTCCTTTAGATACGATGGTAACACGCTTTTCCCGAAAGAGAGTCGATGGGGATTTTTCCCTTCTGTATCTGCCGCATGGAGAATAGCCTCGGAGGATTTTATGTCTGGTAGTTCTAATTGGTTGGATGACTTGAAGTTGAGAATGTCCTACGGTACCACTGGTAACGATCTGGATGTATATAATAATAGAATAAGTCCTTTCTCCTATGTAAATACCTACAGCAATGGTGGTAGTTATATTTTCGGTGATCAGCTATATACTAGTATTTATCCTGGGTCTACTCCAAACCCTAATTTGACATGGGCTACTTCAACTACCTATAATGTGGGTTTAGACTTTGAGTTGATTGACACCAGACTATCTGGTTCTATTGATGCATTTTACAAGCAAGAAGTTAATATTCTAGGCTCAAGATTAGTGACACTTCCTGATAATTATGGACAGTCGTTAGCTCCTGAGAACTATGCGGAGAGATCTTGGAAAGGTGGCGAACTAGCGCTGCTTTGGAGAGATCAGGTTGCAGGCGGAAAGCTTAAGTATTCTGTCTATGGTAACCTAGGTTATGCTCGAGATCAGTGGGATAAAATAGATCAGGATCCAATTTATCTTCCAGGTGGAAATAGAGAAATGGAGTCACAGATAGGTCAGTCTAGCGGAAGAATTTTTGGTTTACGTTCTATGGGGATCATCAGAACTCAGGAGCAGTTGAATTCTATCTTAGAAACAGGCTTGACACAATATGGCAGAGATCCATACTTGGGCGGACTTTACTTTGAAGATATCAGAGGCGATGGCTATTCTGATGGGCCTGACGGCAAAATCGATGGAAATGACTTTCAGTTGCTTTCAAACAACGCTATTCCTCGTATAAATTATGGCTTTGGCTTTAATGTAGATTGGAATAATTTTTCTGTAAATGCGCATTTCCAAGGAGTTGGGGTGTATGACAGAATTATTAGCAATCAGGAAGGTGCTGGTATGAGACAGCATGGTGGATCTATTAGACCTTATTATCCTATTTGGGCTGATGATGTATGGACTCCAGAGAATCCGGATGCAGCCTATCCACGCCCGGTAGGTCAAAACTGGTATGAGTCAGGTACAGGATCTACTTCTTTTTGGATCAAAAACGGAGCATATCTACGTCTGAAGAACTTAAATGTGGGCTATAACATACCGACTAAGTTGCTTTCAAAACTAAATATCTTGAGTGCTAAGGTATTCTTCAACGGCACCAATTTGTTCTCAATCTCAGAGGTAAAAGAGTTTCACGATCCAGAGCAAAAGAATTATGATTCTTTCCCTCTGATGAGATCATTTACTCTTGGTCTTGATGTTAAATTTTAAAGAAACGACAATGAAAAGATTACTATATATATTCGGATTTATTGTGCTTTCCACTGGCTGTTCAGATCTTCTTGAGATTGAAGATATTGAGCATTACAGCCCAGAATTGGTATGGAGTGATCCTAACTTAGCCAATGCATACATGGCCAATTTATACGGCATGTTTGGAAATTGGAATACGGGTGCTGATAGATCAAGCCAGCAAATAGCTGGAATTGACTGGTATGCTGATCGTATTACAATTTCTAATTCGGCTTACAAAGATTGGAATTACTCAAGAATTCGTTTGATCAATCAAGCGATTCAAGATGTAGCAGATGGTGGACTAGATCAAGACGTGAAAGATAATATCACTGGTCAAGCGCTATTTATGAGAGCTTACACTTACTTCAATATGGTGATGTACCATGGGGGAGTTCCTTATGTGAAAGTGCCTCAAGATAGATATGAAGATGATTTATTTGTGCCTAGAAATTCTACTGCAGAATGTTATGATTTTCTAATTGAAGACCTGGATCAGGCTATTAGTTTACTTCCTGAGAGTATTACTTCAGGATCTACAGACTATGGTAAAATTGATGGAAGTTTTGCTTTAGCCTTCAAAGCTAAGGTGCTACTATACAAGGCTTCACCACAATTTAACCCTACCAATCCTTTTGATAATTCTTATTGGGCAGAGGCTAACACGGTCAATAAGCAAGCATATGAATCTTTGGCAGCACTAGGATACGGCTTAGAAGAGGTGTATTCTGAAATCGCATTGGATGAAGGGAATAGAGAAACAGTATTTGCTGTAATCAATAGCTATCCAAACAAATCTGCCAATTGGGATAATGGAGTAAGGCCGGGTTCTGAAAGTAGAGGACCAGCCTCAGCAACTCCTACTTGGGAATTTATCCAAGATTACCCTATGCTTGATGGTAAATTGTATAATGATCCTACTGGCGAATATTACATGACTGATGAAGAGTTTCTGCAAAATTACTGGAAAAACAGAGACCCACGATTTGACCAGTCTATTGTATGGAACGGTAAGATTTACGAGGTGTCAGGAAAAGCAGGTAAAAGACAGTACACTTCACTGGGAATCGCTCATGAATTAGATGATTTTGGGATTAATCCAAATGCTGGTATTAATTCAACGAATCTAGATAGGTATACTGGCTTCTTTATTCTAAAAAACAGCATGTTGAACTTATTACAACCAGAAGTTCAGCAATATGATGTGGATTATGTATTGATGCGCTATGCAGAGGTGATGTTGAATTATGCGGAAACAGCTAATGAGACAGGGGATATGACTACTGCTATGAATATTCTAAAAGCTATCCGAGAAAGAGCAGGTATCCTAGCTGGGGATGATGGTAACTATGGTATAGTAGCTTCTAGTCGTGAGGAAATTCGTGAGGCTATCCTAGCTGAAAGAAATATCGAGCTCGCTTTTGAAGGGCATAGATTCTGGGATCTACGTAGACTTAGAATGTTGGATAGACTTGATGGAGCGACCAAACATGGCGTAGAAGCTATTGCTATAGATGAAAATGGAACAGAGCTTTCATTGGCTGTAGGTAGAGAACTTGCTTCTAGCTATTCTCTGACTGAGACTGATTTCAAATATGAAGTGCTACAGGTTCCAAGATCTGGTGTTCAGAGCAGTGTATTGCCTGAAACTTACTATTTCTTTCCTATCCAAAAAGCGGTGTTGGACAGAAATAATCAACTGGAACAGAATGTAGGATGGGGGGGCACATTTGACCCAACCTTGTAATCTCTAATTTAAAATATATTTTAGTTTGAAAAGGCTAGTTGAGTTATCAGCTAGCCTTTTTTCTTTAGTAATAATTACGATGAAATGGGCTAAAGCCCATGAATGATATTTTACAATTTGTGGAATGGCCTATAGGCACATTCCTATTCAATCGATGCTATTATTGAACAGCCTCCTGCTTTAGCTGGAGGCATAGGAATGATTGATTGCCATACCGGGCTTTAGCCCAATTCATCCTTTAATTTCTGAAAACCAAATTTGACCAAAAACTCCTCATATTCGTCTGAGAAAGTCTTGGATTGATGATGATCTTCCTGCTTTTTGATATAATCTCGAACTTTATCCAACTGAGATTCTGATACTGAAACCGCATAATATTCATCCTGCCATTCAAATTTCTTTTGAGTCAACTTGTTTTTGTTGATCCAAAAGGAGGATTCACCTTTTAAAAGCTGAAGAGTCTTTTCAATAGTTTGATTGACTCCAAGGGAAATAAGGCAATGGCAATGATCGGAATAGCCATTGATGAAATCCACGAATATCCCTTTGCTATGCCCATTTTCACGGATATGATTCCAAATTTTGAGTCTAAGCTCTTTAGAATTAAGGTAAGGGTATCTGTTTTTGGTACTCCAAACGAGGTGAATGTAAACTTTTACGAATGACATAATTGAAAAATTTAAGTGAAAAATAATTTAGCTAAAGCCATGTTAGCAATCATAATTTAGCTAGAAGGGACTTCATTCCAATCCAAATTTTTATGTGATAAGTTAAGATTGGGCTAAAGCCCATGAATGATATTTTACAATTTGTGGAATGGCATTCCTATTCAATCGATGCTATTATTGAACAGCCTCCGGCTTTAGCTGGAGGCTAACTGATGATGGGTATCCTTGCTGGGCTTTAGCCCAATTCTATACGACTATACCAACTCCCTCAAATCCACCGGAACTACCCTGGAAACTCCCGCTTCAATCATGGTAATGCCATAAATAATATCTGTACTGGCCATGGTGCGCTTGTTATGTGTCACGATGATAAACTGGGATTCGGTACTGAACTTCTGGATGATGGTATTGAACTTGTCAATATTGGCATCATCCAGCGGTGCATCTACCTCATCAAAAATACAGAATGGAGCAGGCTTCAGCAGATAAATTGAAAAGAGTAGGGAAGTGGCCGTTAGTGTCTTTTCTCCTCCAGAAAGCTGATTGATACTTAGTGGACGCTTGCCTTTTGGCTTGGCCAAAATCTCTATGGCAGATTCCAGTGGGTTGCTTGGATCTACCAAGATCAAATCGCAATCATCCTGCTCGGTAAAGAGCGAGCGGAATACTTTTACAAAGTTCTCCTTGATCTTGGCAAAGGCATCCAAAAATGTCTCCTTCGCTACCTGATCGATTTCCTTGATGGTAGTAAGCAGAGATTCCTTGGCTTTGAGCAGGTCTTCTTTCTGTGTAGTGATAAAGTCAAATCGAACCTTGATCTCATCATAAGCCTCCATCGCCATAGGGTTGATTGGCCCAATTTTATCGAGTTTCTCCTTTTGCTTGCTGACTAGCTCTCGAAGTTTGTCTTCTGCAAACTCCCTGAATTCCTCCTCAATTTCTGGGTTTTCTTCCATCAACTCATCCAGGTCCAACTCAAATTCCACACTGAGCCTTTCCTTCATTCCAGTCATTTTCAGCTTGATCTCATTCACTGCATTTTCCAGTTCATGAATCAACTGATCATAACTTTCCTTGGATTTCTGGATGCTTCGGATCTTTTGATCGGTCTCATCGATGAGCCCACGCGAAGCATAATAGTCCTTCTCTGCTTCCTGTACGCCCTTTTCTATGCCTTCTTTCTCAGAATATAACTCGATCAGTTCATCATCCTTGACCTCGTTATTGTCGAGTAGTGACTTCACTTCGGTGTCAAGCTGGGAAAGTTCTGTTTGGGATTTCTCTATACGTTCCTTGGAGCCCTCATAAGCTGTCTGCTTAAATTCTATTTCCTGATCCAAACTCGTCACACGATTTAGATGCTGGTGGTAGAGTATGTTCTCGGCATTGAAAGCTTGCGATTTTTCTGAAAGTGAAGCAGATTCCTTTTCGTAGGATTCGTTCAGCTCTTCAAGTTCATCGTGCATGGCCTCGAACTCAGCTCGCTCATCAAAAAGCTGTGGCTGAATCTCGGTCAAACTCTCTTCTATGGATGCAATTCTGTCCAGAATATCCTCCCGCTTGTTGGCATTGGAGCTCAGTAATTCCGCTAGTTGTTCCTTCTTGGTGCGTACAGACACAAAATCCTGATTGATGGCATTGATCTTATTCTGCCATTCTTCCAGGGTCTTTTTGTAGCTGATTTCCTTCAGCTTCATCAGTTCAGAAAGCTTGTTGTCCAGGTTGTTTCTAGTGCTACTGACTTTCTTATTCAGATCCTTGATCTCCTTGTCTAGCTTCTCCAGGTTCTTGGCTCTACCGATTCTTTTTCCTTCGAAAAGACCTACAGAACCACCAGAAATACTGAATTTCCGTTTGGTGTATTTTCCATTTTCAGAAATTAAAACGGCTTCGGTATCTTGTGGGAAATCAGGAAAATCTCCACGAACGATATAGACATTATCCAAAATGAAATTGATCAAGCGGGAATACTTGACATCAAATTCTATGATCTCTGTAGCGGCGATGGCATTGGCGAAAAGCTTGTTTTGGCTAGGCTTAAACCGCTCAAAATGATCTAGAATAAAGAAATTTGCCTTACCTCTGGCCGAATCACTCAAGAGATGAATGGCTGAAATAGCCTGTGCTTCAGTATCTACCACATAATAATTCATGTAGCTGTCCAGGTAATTCTCAATAGTCACTCGGTACTTTTCCGAAGTAGTCAAGAGATCTGAGAGTAGGGGGATATCCTTTCCCCAACTAGAGTTTTTCTTTAGGAATTTGATGGCTTCAGGGAAACCTTCCAGATTCTCTACCAGAGATTTGGTGAGGTTGTATTCGTTCGTTTTGGAATCAAGTTTTCGAGAGGACTGTGTCAATTCCTCACGGATCATTTCGATCACCCGATTGGTTTCTTCGATCTTCTGATCCAGCTCCTCTTGCTTGGTTTTCAGCTCTTGATAGCCTTTGGTTGAGTCATCCAGCTCGGCCTTGAGTTTGATTATTTTCTCTTCAAAATCCACCAAACTAGCTTCCTGTGAGGAATCATCAGAAGAGGTGCGCTCCAGTTCCTGCTTTAGGGTAGAAAGCTGAATTTGTTTGATCTCAATGTCTTTGCTTAGCTGATAGACTTTTTCCTTGAGGCTTTCAAAATTGTGATTGATCGTCTTTTGCGCTTGCTGTTTTTCAGCCTGAATTAATTTCTGACTTTCATAGGTTTCTCGAAGTTCGGAAACAATCATTTCCTTTTCGGCAAGCATTTTCGCAGCGGATTCTTTTTCCTGCTGAAGGGAGCGAATACTAAAGCCTGCTCGATCGTTTGACTTGCGATCAGTTTCTATCTGCTCACGCAATTTCTGAGATCTATCTTCCAAGAATCTCAGTCGCTCATTCTTGATCTTTTTCTCTGATTCAAAAGCTCGAATTTTGTTAACATGCTCATTGAGCGCTTTTTGACGAGAAGCAAGTAGTTTCTCTTTCTGAATCAAATCTGCCTTCAACTGGCTGAGAAGTGCTTCCTGATCGATTACTTGAGTTTGGAGTTGGAGCTTTTTATCTCCTTCTTCCTGAATTTTCTGATTGGTTTCGAGGAGTGACTTGGTGTATTTCTCTATGCTCTTTTTCGCCAGATTAATACTGGCTACTCGATAATCCTTTTTAATCTCAAAATACTTAGATGCCTGTTTTGCCTGTTTTTCCAAGCTTTTGAGGTTCTTTTCTATTTCAAAAAGTACATCTTCCACACGATCCAAATCCTCGTCTGTGCCTTCTAGTTTTCGGAGTGTCTCCTTCTTTCTGTTTTTGAACTTGGAAATCCCTGCCGCTTCTTCAAACAGATCCCTTCGAGAGTTATTCTTGTCATTGAGCAGTTCATCGATCATTTTCAATTCGATGATCGCATAGCTGTTTGAGTTGATCCCCGTATCCATGAAGAGATTGGTGATATCCTTCAGTCGGCAGGTGACTCCGTTGATCTGGTATTCGCTATCGCCAGATCTATAGTAGCGACGCGTGATCGTGACATAAGTATATTCAGTAGGGAGGAGGTTTTTGGTGTTTTCAAAGGTCAGTGAAACCTCGGCAAGATTGGATGCTTTACGGTTTTTGGTCCCGTTGAAGATCACATTCTCCATCTTATCAGAGCGGAGTAAACGGGTTTTTTGCTCGCCGAGCACCCAGCGGATGGCATCGACTACATTGGATTTTCCGCAGCCATTTGGCCCTACCACACCAGTGATTCCCTTGTCGAAGTTAATCACCATTTTATCTCCAAAACTCTTAAACCCCTTGATCTCCAGCTTACTGAGCAGCATTCGTTTGAATTTGTCTAATTAAAGAAACAAAATAAGATCATTTGAGTCATTGTCCAAGGATTTGGTTGTTAGAGTGAACAGTTTTCAGTTGGCAGTAATCAGTCATTGGTTAAGGAATTTAGAATTAGTTGTTTATTAATAGTCACATGGTTTATAATCATTAGTAGTTTTCAGTTTGTCCACCTGAGTATTAAATATTCTTTGAAAATACAAAAATGAAATGACAGTAATTTGGTTTGGAACCATAACTATGGTCACCTTGAGCACTTGAGAGACGAGAGTCTCGAATTCGAAAGGTTCTCGACTTCGCTCGAACTGACCAACTTTTGATGTCCTCAAATCAATCTGTCATTGGTAGTGAAGTCGAAGAGTTTGGATTTCTCTATTTAAATTCAATGTTCAATTATCAAGTTGAGAAGCGCCACCGCCGACGTTCGTGTCTCACGAACGGTAACTCACATATTCTTATAGGTAGTCAAACAATTGGTAATGATCCATACTCAAATTCAATTTTTAAGTTGAGAAGAATTGATTTGCGTTCTCTGTGCTATTCTCTGCGAACTCCTATGTTAAAAAACATGTATTACTAGTCGAAATCAATTAACTTACCCGGGTGGATTTAGGAAATATAGTTTATATCGTTGCCGTCTTGGCCTATTTTATCTATCAGGCTACCAAAGGCAAGAAGAAAAATCAGCCTGGAGAGGCCTCCGAAATGCCTGATGCTCCGGAGGAAAGGCCAGTTTCATTTGAGGATCTGATGCGGGAAATCCGCGATGCTCAGAAGCCGAAGCCAGTAGTTCCAGAAAAACCTATTATACAATCAGTTCCAATTAATCAACCCAAAGAAGTGGTGTATGAGCGTGCAGGCGAGATCGCTTCACGTCCTGAATGGAGAGCTGATCCAGCTCCCGCAGTAAAGAGGTTTCCTACCCGAAAAATCACTGATAATGATGATGAGATAGAATACTACCAGGGAGCATTTGAGAAAACTAAATCTGATCTAACTAAGACTTCCAAGGGCATTCCGGAAATTCCTTCCTTGAAAGAAGTGCAGACCGAATCTTCAAGTACTGTAAGAAGCAAATACGCTCGCATGCTCAAGAATCCTCAAGGTATAAGAGATGCAGTAGTACTAAAGGAGATTTTGGATAGGAAGCAGTATTAAGAGTTCTATTTAAAATGATTTTTATGTCCTTATACTTTAAAGGTTCTACCCTTAATTTAATGGGGAAATAAGTTGGGCTTTAAACTAATTTCTCTAGATGAAAGTTTTCTTGGGAGATTTAACATTCCATTCACCTTCATCCATTTTATATTGGCTTTATCTTTGTCACTTTTTGGCGGCCAAAAAGTAACCAAAAAGCCCCGAGCCTCAGTCTTTTTCTTGACGGCTTGCAAACCAGCCCAAAACCGAAAATCCAGAAAGGATCAGCCATCCGGATGATAGCCTTCACAAGCCATCATCTTCAACTAGTCAGCAATCAACTCCATTAAAATCGTGGAGGTCACTAGTCGAAGATTGGATCTACGCCATAATATCCCTATCAATTTGAAATTGATTTATATAAGGGTGAAGTTATTAATTAACCAACTAGTATAGTAGCACATTTCCCAATCTATAGGACAGCCCTTAAATTATTCGGTTTCTGAGGCGAAGTTCGGAACGTTAAGAAATTTGGCTAGCTCGAGAGATCCGAGCGAGATCCGCCAAATTTTAGTGGAGAACGAGTCTCAGAAATCAAATCGAGAATTAAAAGATTATTATAGCAGAGCCATCACCGATTTGAAGAATTATTTAGGGCGAAGGCTTTTGGTTACTTTTGGCCTTCAAAAGTAACAAAGGAAGTCCCTTCAAGTGACGTGGAATAAGCGTTGAGGCCACTAGGTGTAATATTTTTCTTCGGAGATTTAACATTCCATACACCTTCATCCATTTTATATAGGCTTTATCTTTGCCACTTTTTGGCGGCCAAAAAGTAACCAAAAAGCCCCGAGCCTCAGTCTTTTTCTTGACGGCTTGCAAACCAGGCCAAAACCGAAAATCCAGAAAGGCTCAGCCATCCGGATGATAGCCTTCACAAGCCATCATCTTCAACTAGTCAGCAGTCAACTCCATTAAAATCGTTGTAGTACCACTTTATAATGTTCATTAGCATTTTGTTAGGGCTCTATTTTTTTTAAACCGAAAACCCATAATCTCGCTCCACTTTACAGATCCTAGTTTTGTAAGCAGCATACCATTTTTCTCTACCCATTCTCTGCGCGAGAAGGTGGTCAGTTTGTTGTTTCCATTTGAGAATAGCCTCTTGATTTGACCAGTAACTAACGGTGATTCCCAGGCCTTCTCTTACACTTTCATGCCCTAAATACCCCTCTTGAAGTTCCGCTAATCTTACCATTTCGTCAGCAGTTTCAGCGTATCCATCTTCAATTTCAGTTCGGATATTCGAAAATATCACTGCGTAATAGGGAGGTTGTGGAGTGTTGGCTATCATTTTTCACAAATTTTAACTAAGGGTAAATGCAAAGTAAGCTGTCTAAGCTATATCTGCTAAAGATGATTTAAAAATCTATCCCTAATGACCCTAATTCTAGATAATTGAGCTGTTTAAGCTTATGCGCCCAAATTGAGCAAGAGATGATTTTCTTATTTTCAATTCTCTTTCGGCAAGTATCTTCTACTAAGCAATTGATCTAAATCAAGGAATTAACAATAAGGAAACACAGCCATTTAAATCACCGTATCTTTGTATGCAAGCAGACTAGTTAATATTATAAATCAACATTTTATTCTGAAACACTATCTGTTTATGAAACTGAAACAAATTAAATTCCGATTATTAGCACTTGTCATGGTGGTGCTGACTTTTGCTTCTTTGACATCTTGTGATACTAATCTCGAATTAGTGCAGACTATCAACGAAGAATTCCCTGATATTTCTTCTATTGAAATTGATGCAGGATTCCTTGATGTGAGTTACCAGGGAGATGAAAATACCGAAGTGGTGACATTAGTAGGTTCTCTGGAATCTAACAAATCCGGAAAGTACCAAATCGAATACCGGGTGGAGCAAGGAGAATTGATCATTGAACTAGATAAAAAAGGTGGTGGATCGTCCAACAGTCGTGGGAAAATCAGCCTGAAAGGTCCAGTTCTAATGGAGATTGATTTGGAATCAAGTTCTGGAAATATTCAAGTTCATAATCTTGTCTCCAATGAATTCGAATTTGACGGAGGATCTGGTAATCTGGAGCTGACAAATGTGTCGGCAAAGAAAATAGATCTGGAATTGAGTTCTGGAAATATAAACGCCTCAGATTTAACTGGTGATGTCGAAGTGGAAATCTCTTCGGGAAATGCTTCAATTTCTAATTTGGCAGGAAATATCAATGCAGAAGGTTCAAGTGGAAAATTCACCTTTTCCAACATTGAAGGCAAAGTAAATAGCTCATTGAATTCTGGAAATATATCAATGGCTGGAGTGCAAGAGTTAGGGAAGCTGAAGGTTTCCTCAGGTAATTGTAATGTAAAGAATTCTTCTTTCGGTGTGCAAACCGTTTTGGAGACTTCTTCAGGAAATATATCTATACAGACGAATTCAAATTTGGAGGATTTCAACTTTGATTTGAAAACGTCCAGTGGAAAATTGAGAGTGGGAGAAAGTACTTCTTCTGGCTCATTAAAGATCGATAACGGTTCTCCTTATACCGTGTCAGGTGTTGCCTCTAGTGGCAACATCGAAATAAGGAAAATGTGAAAAGTTGTTCACATCACCCCAGAACCCGGCTTCGGCCGGGTTTTTTTATGATTATTTTTTTACAGCATAAAACTGTTGGGGCGAAAAATCTTTCGCTCAAATTCAAGATACCTAGTTTACTGTGTCGAGTTTTTAGATGATTATTGGGTGAATGATTTATTAATTATTTCAAACTTTCTTAAAAGGCAGTCTGAAGACTGCGACATCCAAGGTCCAACCCTGAGACTTGAGCCAGTCTATTTATGGTTAAAAAATCACTTGAAAACCAGCAGTAAGGCCTCCATAGCTACGATAAATACCGGTTGCGGTGGTTTTGTTTAAGATATTCCAGCCATCCGTAAAGTCTTCCTGACCAGAGTCTAAGAAAGCAAAGTTGAGACTTGGGCCTGCGAAAATGCGAAGATGGTTGCCAAATTTATATCCAGGAATAAGGCGAAATGATTGAATGTAATTTGTGATTTCTTGAAAATCTGAGGCTGTAAGACTTACAAATTCCATGTCTAAAGAGAATTTTGAGTCTGGAATTAGATGGATTCCCAGACCAGCTTCCAAGCCAATTGGCGTATCAACATCCCTCAAATTATAAGCTAGGCCTAAAATCCCATACATTTTCCTACCACCAGATCTGAAATTCAAATGCGTGAAGCTTGATTCATCTATGCTCGCAGACAGACTCATCTCTCCATTTTTAATAAAGTTGAGTAAGCCAAGTGAGTAGTCATTTTCTTCCGCCACATTGATTATTCCTAATTGAAAACCATTGACCTTTTTGGCTCTGTTGAAAATAAAGGAGGCTTGATTATTCACGGACACACCAGCTATATTCGAAATTCCAGCCAATTGTAGTCCTGCCGATTCTGATGCATTATTGGTTATTGCAGCTAACTGCAGGTACTTAGAGTTTCGGGCATGGTTTACAATTCCAGCAATCTGTGCCCCCGCATCCTTATTCGCTTGATTCATTATTCCTGCAAGCTGTAAGCCCTTTACCTCGCCTCTTACATGATTGTATACGCCACCAATTTGAAGTCCAGCTACATCACCATATACCGAATTGTAAATTCCTCCAATCTGAAGTCCCTTGGAGCTTCCACCTACTAGATTGAAAATCCCAGCAAGCTGCAATGATTTGACATCTCTTTTGTTGATGTTGAATATCCCAGCAATTTCCATCCCCTCAATACCAGCAGTATAGCCTCCGATTAAATTCAGCGAAAACTTGCTGATAGTCTGGCTGCTGAAGGTTCCTTTGGTACTTAATCCAGGGATTAGAGACATTTGAACAGGGCTTTCAGCGAAGAAACTTCCCATATTGATTCCTTGAAATCGTTGCTTAAAACCTATAAATGCCCTGCCTAGAAAACTCTCTTCTAGTGCTTTGGTTGTACTGTCTCCAGGTAGATAACGGAATCTACGATTTTCCTTTTCAGCGACTATATCCACCGTGGGCATAAGCAAAAAGGTAGTGTCTCTGTAGTTTTCCTTGCTTAATGTGAGCCAAATCGAGGCATTATTTTTCTTGTACTTCAGTTTGAAATAGCCATTTTCATCAGTCAGAGTAGAAGCGAGGCTTGTTTTATCGTAAATACTGGCTTGACTCACAACTTCATTGGTGCGAATATTTTTGATGTAGCCTTTCACAGTTACCCTATTGAATCTAGTATCCATTTCTGCATCTAGATCCAGTTTTTCGGGTGCATAGCGGATAATGATATAGCCTGGTAATTCCTTGTATTCGTACTCATACCCCAGTTCTTTTAGGAGAAAATTTCCAATGGTACCTGAATACGGCTCAGATGATAAAGTTTTGTTCAGTTCCAGTAAGGTACTTTCATAAGAAAAGTAGAAATCGTTTTGAGCTGAAAGTGTATCCAGCAACTGACGGAGGCTGAGTTCTTCTGGACTACTGAATTGGATTTTTTTCTCCAACATCCGTTGTGAGAATCCCGAGACCGAAGAGACCAGAAATATGATCAGAAGGAATATGCCCTGAAAAAGTGCTTTAGATCGCAACATTGAAATGCTAGTGTTAAAAACAGAAGTTAATGTAACAAAGTAAGGACTATGATTTTTTCAACCATAGTCCTTTGTATTCAAGAAGGTGAATTTTTATTCAATCCTAATTTTACCATCCGATAGAGATATTTTCAAATTCAGCGTTTCTCTGATCACGTCTAGATTTTTGCTCAGTGAACCATATTCCAAAGTGGTGGTAATCGGTAAAGTTCTCAATTCATCTCTGGCGATTTCAATGTTAGCATCATACGCTTCATTCAGCGTTTTTACCAATTCTTCCAATGGAATTCGATCCGCTTGAAACCTCTTGCTCACGTAGTAATTGTATAGCTTATTCGAGGGCAAAGTCTTTTCCATTTCGCCTGTTTCCTGATTTACTCTTAGCTTTTCATCAGGCTTGAGCACTTCTTTCTTACCATCTATTTCTACTTGAACAGATCCTGTAACCACGATTACTTCTGTGGTATTGCCAGCAGTTTTGACATGAAAACTTGTTCCCAATACTGTGATTTGAACCTTCTCAGTTTGGATTACAAATGGCTTATTCTCATTTCTTTTCACGTCAAAGAAGGCTTCTCCGCTCTCTAAACTCACATTTCTCTGCTTTCCGAGAAACTTCTGTGAGTAGCTCAAGCTTGTGTTTTTGTTCAAAGTAATAGAAGTCCCATCGAGTATAGCAACTTCGATAGGAGAGCCTTCTGACTGAAGTTCAACTGAGCTGTAATAGGCTCTTCCAGATTGAGGAAGAAAGGCTGAGTAAACCCAAGCCGAAACAAAGATCAAGGTAACTGCGGCCGCTGCTTTGAACCATCCCCTTTGCAAAAAGCGCTGATTTTGTGTTGGAGCTGCGGAACTGCTTTCATTTCGAAGTTTTGTGAATCGTTGCCAAGCTAGATTTTCATCTACTTCGCTTTTTTCCAGTAAAACCTTACTCGACTTCCATATCCATTGTACTTCTTCAAATTGCTTTTGGTTAGCCTCATCTTCGGAAATCCATTCTTGTACAGCTTTGGTCTCCTCCGAATCACTTTCCTGAAGCAAATATTTGATCAATTTTTCTTCGTTCATGGTTTCCATAGCTTATAGATTTATCAAAAACATCAAAAGCAAAGGAAGAAACTCGGCGAGTTCGACCCGCAAGGTCTTCAGTGCTTTACCCATATGCGCTTCCACCGTTTTGATGGAAATCTCTAACCTGTCGGCTATTTCCTGATATTTCAGTTCCTCAAATCTGCTGAGATTAAACACCATGCGGCATTTCTCTGGAAGTTTTTCCAGCGCCAGTTGAAATCGCTCGTACAATTCATTTTCTTGGCCTTTTATCTGCTCACCGACATCCTCGGGTTTACCCTGAGTCATTTCGTAATGCGCATGTTCCCAATGCTTTCGTTTCACTTGTTGATGCTTGATGTGGTTCAGACTGTCGTGGTACACAGCTCGGTAGAGGTAAGCCTTCAGCGAGCTGTTGATTTCTAGGGTTTCACGCTTTTCCCAAAGTTTGAGAAATACACTCTGAACGATTTCTTCGGCAGTTTCCGACTCCTTCAAAATTGCTTGAGCATAAGCATGCAAAGCCTTGAAATAAGTCTTGAAAACCGCCTCGAATGATTTTTCATCGACGAGGGTAAGCGTGTTTGACGGATGTAATAGTTTCTCAGTCACCTGCGAATTTTTGATGCTTTCATAGCTATGACAAGCTGAAGTGGTTTTACCCTTAGTGCATTTAGTAAAAATAATGAAATTTGGTTTGCCCGGTGTTAGATGCCGGATGTCCGATGCTAGCTACATCGGTCACCAAACACCCAACATCGGGCAATTCTCAAAACCTCACATTCAACCCTCCAGTAAATCCCAACAGAACCGCTTGATAATTCTCTCTTCTACTTTCTTCCCAGATCGTCAGGCCAGTATGATCGACAATATCCAGATCACTTGAATGCATATAGGAAAGACTCGGGCCTGCAAAGAGATGAATACTTTGTGTGATCTTCAAGCTAGGAAGCAATTGTAAACTGGATTTTGAGAAATCGGCACCTTCAAAGTCAGTCAGATATTTGCTAATAACCTCTGCATCCAGTCTAAATAGCTTGCTTTCAACCAAGTTCAAACCCAAACCTAATTCAAATCCATATTTCAAATCTTTGACTTCAATATTGGTTCCCAAACCTAAAATTCCATAAACGCTCTTTCCACCAGAACGGAAAGTCAGAAAGGAATTGAGATTTTCATCGATAGAAACGCCCAATCGATGGTCTCCATTTGCTGCAATATTGATGAGACCGATGGTAACATCACTGCTATCTGCGATATTGATCAGGCCGATTTGCATGCCTTTTACAGTATTGGCTCTATTGACCAAGCCTGCGATCTGCGTGCCTTCTACATTTTCGGCTATGTTCGAGATTGCTGATATTTGAACTCCTTTGACTTCCGTTGCCAGATTGGATATGCCAGCAATCTGAGCGCCATCTATTTCTGGTGAGATATTGGCAATTCCAGCTACTTGAATTCCTTGCACTGACTTAGATATACTCGCAATTCCAGAAACCTGAATTCCGTCTATTGTGTCAGCGATATCAGCAATTCCTGCTATTTGAGCACCTTCTACAGCTTTTGCCGTATTAAAAATGCCAGCGACTTGCACAGCGGAATTTCCCAAATTGATATTGCTGATACCTGCAATTTGAGCCGCTTTGCTAGCATCAGAACTTTGGTTGAGAATTCCTGCCACCTGTACCCCTGTTACGCTTCCGGAAGTATTATTCCAAAGCCCAGAGATCTGTGCGCCTTGTACATCGCCTTTGACCATTCCCGCCAAACCATAGATGGCAGCACCATTTTCTCCTCCAGACAATCCCGTGAGTACATGAAGACTGAAGTTGTTAGTGAAATTTGCCGCCTCTGTTCCATGAGTAGAAATAGGATAGAACAAGCCTAAATGTGCTGGGCTTTTTTCTTGAGCGTAGGAAATAGAAATAAAAGTGAAGAAGAGAAAGGTGAAGAGAGATATTTTTAATTGGAGAGTTTTCATGGTGATTATATAAAGAGATCAAAGTCCATGGACGACAGCGTGAATAGCTCGTCTAGGAATCTAGTTTGATATTGATTAGTGAGATTTTGGAACCTCGCTTGATGAATCAATCAAGCAGCATTGCGATCAATTGGGATGGGGCATCCACGTTGATGACTTTGTGATCCTCGAGCTCTATGTTCAGCGCATATTCCAATTCGTAAATCAGTCCATTAAGGAAGATTTTATCCATTCTAAGATCGAAGATGAAATGGTCGTGCTTTCTGGCTCCTGTCAATACGATTCCGTATTCGCTGAAGACTTGAGTGATTTTTCGGAGTTGGCTATATTTTCCCATGTTGTCATTTTTGCGATGTTATGTTTATGACAGCTGGGGTGGGGATTACCCTTAGTTAGGGATGGGAAAAAACAAAAAATTAAACCGCGGTGTTCGCTGAGTTTTACACCGAGAGCACAGTTTGCTACTACTGAAGTTGTTCTTAGTATAGGGCAATTCCCCCTTTTCAAAGGGGGCTAGCGGGATTTTACTTTCTTAAATCCCCCTGCCCCCCTTACAAGGAGGAGTTGTTCAATTCCAAAATCGACTTTAGGTATTAGAAGAGATAGAAATATTTACAGATAATACCTTGATTACAACCCAGAAGCTATTGATTTTAAGCCTCTTTCGCCAATCAATGTTTCTCTTACTTTAAGTGATCGGAATGCTTTGATTGGATCAATTGCTCCACCGGATCTGCGCATTGCTTCGGCAAGTAATGGACGAAGATCCGTTCTATAAGCGTCCTGTAAAATCTCCTGAGCATCAGCCACATCATGCGTTTCCTGTGCAGCTTCCAAGGATTTGCTATCTACCAATAATGCCTGAGCATAGGCTAGTTTGATTGCTTGCACCGATTGAATCAGATCTTCCATTGGATCTTTTAGATTGTGACTTGCATCGATCATCCATGAAAGTGGGGGATTATTTGTTTCGCTAAATCCTTTCACCAATTCCTGAAAAATTAAGAACAACTGATACGGTTTTACACTGCCCACAGTCAGATCGTCATCTCCGTACTTGGAGTCATTGAAGTGAAATCCACCCAGTTTTCCTTCTGTCATCAGAGTAGCTACTATCTGCTCAATATTTGTGTTTGGAAGGTGGTGACCAAGATCTACGAGCGTATATGCCTTTTTACCCAACTTATTTGCCAACAGAAATGATGTTCCCCAATCCTGAATCACTGTACTGTAGAAGTGCGGTTCGTATGGCTTGTATTCAATCAATAGCTTCCAGTCTTCTGGAACAGCCTTATAGATTTCTTGAAGAGATAAATGCGTGTTTTCAAGCGCTTTTCTCAAACTATGCTGACCTGGGAAACTGCTACCATCTGCCAGCCAAACGGTCAGTGCTTTGGATCCCAATTTCTCTCCAATCTCTATGACCTGCTTGTTATGCTCCACAGCTAAATCACGGACGGCAGCTTCTGAATTCGCCAAAGAACCGAATTTATAACTGTGCGCTTGGTTTGCTTGATCTTGAAAAGTATTGGAATTGACGGCATCGAAGCCGATTCCAACTTCTGAAGCAGAGTCTTTGATGGCTTGGTAATCACTCGGAATATCCCATGGAATATGCAGAGAAACGGCGTTGCTGGATTGATTTAGGGCATGAAGAATTCCTACATCCTGAATTTTCTGGATTAAAGTTGCAGGTTCTCCGCCACCAGAAAATCTACCAAATCGTGTTCCGCCTGTTCCCAGTGCCCAACTTGGAATTGCGATTTGCAAGGCTTGAAGCTTGGAAATCAGTTCTTCTACGTTGTTTCCTTTTTTGTCCAGGCTTTCGGCAAGGAAGTCGAAGCTTCTTGTGTGTTCGGCGCTAAGAGAAGTATTTTGAGCTTGTATTTGATCTAGTGTAAGTTTCATTGTTTTAGATTTTAATCGCAGAGGACACGGAGTTCACGCGGAGTACACTGAGTAATATTGAATATTTTTGTTGTCCTGCTTCTCTAGAAGCTGGACTACTGTATTTTAATAAGTAAATCCCCCTTGCCCCATTTGAAAAGGGGGAGTGGTTCTGCAGGTAAAATCAAGCCTTTATTATATGAAGATTTGATCTTTTAGGTTGTTTTGCTCTCCAGAAGCTGGACTACTATCTATTTTAATAAGTAAATCCCCCTTGCCCCCTTTGAAAAGGGGGAGTGGTTCTGCAGGTAAAATCAAGCCTTTATTATATGAAGATTTGATCTTTTAGGTTGTTTTGCTCTCCAGAAGCTGGACTACTATCTATTTTAATAAGTAAATCCCCCTTGCCCCCTTTGAAAAGGGAGAGTGGTTCTGCTGGAAAAATCAAGCCTTAATTATATAAAGATTTGATCTTTTAAGTTGTCCTGCTTTTCCAGAAGCTGGACTGTAATTTAACTTTCAACTTCTTCCTCTTCTGACTTATTCATCCAAAAGGAAGCTGTGCCAAACCAGACTATTGTGCCAATTAGCATCAAGGTTTTAGATAGTTCAGGAGTAATGCTTCCTTTCAAAACCAGAAAGGAAGGGATAAGTGTCAGTGCTAAAGCAGCAATTGATATTACTTTTAATATACTTTTCATAATCAGTAATTTAAAGGAATAGTAGGAGAGACATTCGTAGTTTTTTTCTGAATAGCTTTTGAAGCAAGCAGGTAAACGATGACTGCTACAAACCAACCCGGAAGTCCAAGAAAGAAGATTTCAATTCCGCCATAAATATTCAAACCCAAACAGAAAACCAGTGAAACTGCCCAAGTGATTCCGACTGCTGGATTGAAATGGGATTTGGTCAACTCAGCATAGTTGCTTGCAAGGCCCATCTTTGGAAGTACAAATACATCCAGGAAAATCACGGCTCCAAGAGGCATTAAAATCAATCCATAAAGCGCAACAAATTCCAATAACTGCATCACCAAAGCAGGGAAGCAGGCAGCGATCGTTGTCACCAAACCTACGAAGAGGGTTACTTTCCAGGTTTTCCATTTTGGATTGATAGATTGGATAGCAAGTCCGGCACGATAAAGCGTAGGATTCGCAGTCGTCCAACCTGCGATCACGACACAAACAGCACCAGCTATTCCTGCAGCTTCATAAGCGATAGGCCCTGGAGCGAATACTAAACTGCCTTTTGACTCCAAAAGGAAAAGAGAATATAAAATCCCAGAAGCCATCCAAGCGATAAAGTGCCCTAAGAATACGCCTGTAGCAGATGAAAATCCATAAGTCCACTTCTTGGCGTAACGAAGGAGTGACATATCTGCCATTCCGATGTGCATACCCATATTACAAAACCACGCAAAGAACATGATGTGCCAGAAAGTGAATTTGCTCTGTCCTTCCAGCGGAACTCCATTCCATATCGTGGTTTCAGCAACTGGCCAAAAATCAGAAAATGAATTGATCCCCAATCTTGGCAAAACTCCCACTGCAGCGGCGATAAAGATCATTATCATCCAGGGTGCTGCGATATTGGCAAATTTTGAAATAACATTAAACCCAAACATCGCGACAAAAGTGGTGACGGTACCAATGCAAAATACGGTAATGATCCAGCCTACACTATTTGGATAGATGTCTGTAAGTGAAGGCATAGGCAAATTAAAAGGAATGCCAACTGCAGTAGCTGAAACGGCGATCATGGAGCCTGCTAAGAAGCAAAATAGTGCTGCGTTTACGACATTATAAAATAAGGTAAAGCGATTACCGGCGATTTTCTCCAACTGATAATAAAGTGTTGTTCTGGTCTTTACGGCTACTTTTCCTGTGAAAAATGCCCAGCTGAGAATTGCCAGAATGTTTCCTACAATCAGTCCACTGACCAGATCACCAGCTGTAGCTCCATGAGCAACGAAAAGTGGCCCAATTACAAATTCAGTTCCTGCGGTATGTTCTCCAGCATAGGTTCCTATAAAGCTTTTCCAGCCTTTTAGTTTGTTTTTGGGAATGGGAGTTCGCTCGTATTCATTGACAGCTTCGAGCCGCTGTTTTAGGTTTTGGCTTGATGACATAGGTTTTCTTTTGGGCTTGAAGTTCAAATTAGGCTAGCAGACAGTCTCATGTATCCTGTGCTATATGGGTGGGGAGTGCATTTAGTGTTTATTTTATAGGATTTTCCGCAATGATGCCAGTCTCCTTAGATCCTTTGCTTATCAGGTTGGAAGACGGGAGACAGAAGACTGAAGCAGCCTGTATGATAGAGTTGAGCAAATTATGTGTTGGTTTATCCTTTTATTACTAAAATTCAGTTTTAATTATATGAGTATCTATAAAGTAATAAGCTTGTTTTTATCATGCTAAAATCCCCCTAACCCCCTTTAGGAAAGGGGGAGTGCCCGAATTTGAACCTCAACCATTGTTCCTTAAAGAGGAAGTGCAACATAGAAAATAGATACAAAATAAAATGATTATCCGTAATGATGCGAGTCACCTTAGATCCTTCGCTAATCTGGTTGGAAGACCGATGACCGAATCGGCCTCAATTCTTAAGTTTAACATATCCTATATTACTTTAGCCTCTTTTCTATGGGTAAGGAAGCATCACTAAAGGAATTGAATAGCTCAAGCATTGAGGCTACTTCGGTCACCCGTCTTCGGTCTTCCAGCCTGCAAACCAAAGAGCATAAGGATAATAGCATCATGAGGGCATTTAGATCTACTCAAACTCTGATATCTGTATTTTCCCATCCAATCCTGAGGGCATAGTTTTCCAGTTAGAAGCATCAAAGGGTTTATAGTCGATATTGACGAAGTTGATCTCATGGTAATTTCTCCACTCAATCTTGTTTCTATCTAGATATCGAATACTATTTGCCATTAGATTGGCCACTTCTATTTTGATCGTGTTCTTGCCATTTTGTAGCTGCTCAGTTACGTCGAGCTGGTAAGGAATGCTCCAACTATTGCCCGCATATTCACCATTAACCCAGATTTTGGCAGATTCATATACTTTATCGATAGTCAATAAGTAATGCTTTCCATCTGATTTGGTGAAATCAAATTCACTGGAATAGCTGGCTTGGCCTGAGAAATCATTGGCTTCTGAATCTCCATTATTAGTCCAAGCTTTGATCGTTTCCATGGTTTGCGGAGCAGGAAGTTTTGGTTGGCCTTGGTTAAAAGTAAGCTTCCAATTTTTGGAAATATCTAGCGTCGAGGTTGATTTGCTGTAATCTGGCCAAGCTGGAATTGCCAATTCTACTTTCTCGTCAAAAGTCTTGAGGAAAATGGATTCTCCTGATTTAAGGTTAATATTTACGCTAGTACCAACAGCTGTACTTTCTGAAGAAATCGTTCCTCTTTTACCGGTTAGGGGATCCATCGCCATCAGGCTTCCTGCTTTTGCGTTTAGAGAAATGTTTTGAGAAATAGCATCTGCGCTGTGGTTTACAAGAAAATAGTAAGTACCATCAGCCACTTTTCTCCGGATAAAATCCAGTCCAGTGTCCACTAGCTTTTCTCTGTAAATTCCTAATTCCTCCAAAGTCTTTCCTAGGTCGTCTGAAAGGAAAAATTGTCCTTTTCCAACGCTAGCTTTTCCATCTTCAAATTCAATTAAAGCCCATAATTGAAGAAATACATTTTCTTTTGACTTCTGGTCAGAATGATATCCTGGAATAGTTTTCGGCTGGGTTTGGAAAATTACATTCGCACCATTTTCTGCCAGTTCCAGAATATCCCTGAAAGTCTCAGTTGGCATAAATTCTGTCTCAGGAATGATTAGAACCTTAGCCGAATTTTTGTCTGAGGTTTGAATTAGACCTTTATTAACCTTGGACTTTGCAATCATATCATCTGAGATAAAATCCAAAGAATAACCTGATTCCATTAATTTCTTAGACTGCTTATAGAACTCAGTTGGGTGTAGCCATTCATCCACGGCATGCACGGTGATCATCTCCATTTTGCCTTTTGGCTCCGCCCAAACGTCATAGACAGGCCAGTAAACAAGCAATTCATTATCTGCTTGGCCTGCTTGCAAAATCGCCTGAGATCTAGCGATGAACTCATTGAAGCCCTTGAAATGTGGCCAAAGACTATTTTGCTGAGTAAGGTTCAATGAAGCGTAAAAAAGCCAGCCGGGATAGGCTACATCTTCGGGACTATAGGTGACCCCATGATAGAAAATGTGATTTACTCCTGCCAAAAATGCCTGTTCTACCTCAGGTTTCATTTGGGAAAATGAGGATTTGAAATGCTCCCCGAGCCAGGTGAATGTCTCAGAGGAAACCAGGTTTTTCCCAGTTAAATGAGCCGCAGAGGAGGCGAACTTCAACATGATAGGGTCGGGATCTACGTTTCTGATATCTGCGCTGTCTCTTCTCAGTCCAGGAATCAGGAAGTAGCTGGAACCGAAGGTTTCACATTCGGGAATATCAACTGCTGCATAAAGATCAAGAAGGTTTCCCGGCGATCCATGTGCTTGATTTTTGGTGAGTTTGGATTGATCATGTGCCCAATCTGTCCAGTTTTTGGTGAAATTATTCAACAGGAGATCATTGATCGTCTCACGATAGTCGGACTTCACTCTACGTACTATCTCCGTTGATTCCTCACTTTCTAAATACGGAAGAAACTCCTTTAATTCATATCCTCTACGTTTTTTGAATTCCTCAAAAAAGTTAGCTGTAAAATCCGCCCCATAAACTTCAAAGCTGTCATTGTAAAAGGAACGAAAGCCGTAATCCTTTCCTGCAAATGCCTTTTCAAAATATGAATTGTAAGAATCAACAGCTGATTCACTAAAGTGATCGAGCGTAAAGCCAACACCTCCAGGAGCTGCACGCTTTACCATCTGGCCAGTTTTGTCTAAAAAAATGGCTTTAATCTGCCAATCTCCCTTTTCGTTCCAATTGAGATTACCATCCTCATCGACATAATTGGTGATTTCTGTGGCATCATTATTCTTATCATAAGCCATTACGGCGATCAATTTTGCCTCAGGCTGTGATTCCTTTTTCTTTTGGAAAAGGATAGTTGTGTCCAGGGCTTTTCCGTCCGCTTTCTCATAATCCTGAATCACCATTCGAGTTGCTGCATTTTCTACGCTTACTTGTGGTCCGCCATAGGGCCAGCCTGTGCCCTGAGTCATATCTACACCCATTCCAAGCGTTTTGGCTTTGCTGACAGTGAAATCCAACATGCTTAACCAGTCGCTGGAAAGGAAATCTATGTATCGATTTTCGTAGCCTTTTGCTCCATAAATGGGCGCAATTTCTACTCCGCCAAGCCCTGCATCGTGATAGGTTTCCAGCAGTTTGGAGAGGTTTTTTTCATCTACTGCATTTCCCATCCACCACCAGCGAGTCCAGGGTTTGGCCGATTGAGTGATCTCGGGCCAATCGCTAGACGCAGGTGCTTTTTTCTCTAGAAGTTGAAATCCAAAGAATAGTAAAATTGGGAAAAGTAAAAGAAGGTATTTAGAGCGCATTGGAAATGGGGTTATTGGAGATCGAAGACGTTTGGAAGTTCGACTGAAATGGGGGACTTGTCTGGGTTTGTTTCCATGATGTCGGCCATATGTTTCCACCAGCGTTGGACGATCTCGGTGCTACCAAGATCCTGAGAATTTGCTTCTCCTGCTATTACCTGAAAGGCAAAAAGATAGGAAGTTTCTCTATCCAAAAATATCTGATAATCAATGATTCCTGTCTCTTTGAGTAAAGTGACCAATTCAGGCCAAATCTCACGATGTCTTCTCTCGTATTCTTCTTCAAAACCAGGAATCAGTTTCATCCGAAAGGCTAATTTTTGAGGCATTTTGGGTAGTTTTTGATACTATTGAGGGTAGAAGTTATTCTTTTTTTAAATATAATTTGATCGAAAGTTGGTCCAAGTTATTAATAGCGTCAATGACAATTTCCGCATTCAACTCAGCACCTTCTGCTATGGTATGCGTGTGATCTGTATCATTGAAGAAATGTGCTTTTACATAAGCTTCCCCTAATTCATTGTACCGATCAGCTACCAATTGATTGAGATCGATGAAGGCAGTTTCGGTGTCTTCAGCAACTTGTTTTGCCCAAAGTCCATAGTCGTTTTCTGCGGTGACAACTTTGCCATCTTTCCAATTATTGCGTGGGATAAGTGAGCTGACGATAGGAGTGACTCCTTTGGCTTTTGCAGCCAAAATCATCTGACGCAAATACTGACCATAGGAATATACTGTTTCCTGACTTTTTGTGATGGGATTGTAAATGTTTTCTGCTTCCAAACCAGCACTTTTGATCGTACCACGGGCTCGAGCTTCATCATCCAGCGGACTTGAATCATTGTGGCCGAATTGCATGATCAAAAAGTCTCCAGGTTCTAATTTATCTAGCACTTTCTGCCACATCCCATAAGTTTGAAAGGTTCGACTACTGGTGCCACCGAGTGCATGATTTTGCACCTTGATCTTTTCTCCATCAAAATATGGAGCGATAAAATCTCCCCATCCCCAAAGTCCTCCAGCACCATCTCCCTGTCCATTTTTTACAGTGGAATCACCTATTAGAAATAGTGTGGGCTTATCCTTTTTTAAATAGTCTTTAAGAACACAGTCCTTCAGATCTCGTAATCCATCTGTAACCGACCAAGCATTGATTCTCGCACCAGCTTCATTGGTGTGGGTGTGATCTCGTTCAAAAAGTCCTTTCACGACCTCTGGGCCCCATTTATCATATTGATCGGCTATTATTGAATTGAGGTCAAGGAATGGTGCGCCATGTCGTCGGGCGGCATCCCTTGCCCATTTCCCAAAGTCCTGATTGGCTCTTTCTACTTCACCGTCTTGGAATTTATTGCGTGGAATCATAGAGGCCACGATAGGAGTGGCACCCTTTGCCTTGGTGTCTGTGATGAATTTTTCGAGATACCAGCCATAAGTATGAACAGTTTCCAGGCTGCCATCCGGCCAGGTGAGTTCCTTGGTTTCGTCACCAATTCCCCGTAACACACCTCTATAACCTGCTTTGGTGGTGTCAGGAACAGCACCTTCATTGTGGCCAAACTGCATAATTACATAATCGCCAGGCTTGATCGTTTCAAGAACTTTATCCCATCTGCCTTCCTTGATAAATGTTCGTGTACTTCTGCCGGCCATGGCTTGGTTGCTAACTTCTAGTCTCGTACTGTCAAAAAACTCCTGAAGGAAATTGCCCCAGCCACGCTGCAAATTTCCATCACCACCATTTCTTACTGTAGAATCCCCTATGAGATAGAGGATTTTCTTCTCGGTAGTTTGTTGCTGAAAAGCAGAGAATAGGAATGCTAAAACAAGAACTAATAAGGGTTTGATGGGTTTGTTGAATTTCATTCTTTACTAGTATTTGCAAAATCACATGCTGTTTTAAACTGACCTAATGTAATGAAGAATAGTTGCCGAACTTGCCTGATCTGACTGTTTAGAACTGTTTTTGACTGAATAAGCTATAAAATTGCCTGTAAACAGGTGAATTTTAAAAAGGAAATATCAGTAGCGCATGCTGCCTTAGGGTATTGAAATCTCGATATTTCTCATGGTAGTGCAACTGAATTAAGTCTCGCCCTTTCAGGGCTTCAGAAAAATTTAAGACATTCCCTATACCCTGCACTTCGTACAGGGTTATGAATGGTTAGGCTCCTTCAGAGCCCGTGTTTTTCTGTTCTGTTCTATTCGGCTCAGTCCGTCTTGCCAGAAAAATATTAAGTATCAAATCAACAAATAGTCACACTTAGTAGGTCTAAAAAGGAAATATCAGTTAGGGCATGCTGAGCTACAATTATGAAATCTCGCTATATCCGATTGCTAGATATTAGATAAGAAAATATTGCACGCTAGACAAAATCCGCGACTATCTGCGCAAGTTTCTGCGTTAATCTGCGGGAAAGTTTTATTGAAACTTGACGATTACTAATTCTAAAAAGGAAATATCAGTTAGGGCATGCTGAGCTACAATTATGAAATCTCGCTATATCCGATTGCTAGATATTAGATAGAAAATATTGCCCGCAGTTATACACAGATCAATTTCGCAGAATCGAGCAAATTTCAATAGTGAGAGACCAGCACCTAGACAAAATCTGTGACTATCTGCGCAACTTTTCAGCGTCAATCTGCGGGAAAGTATTGGTAGAACTTGGCGATTCTAAAAAGGAAATATCAGCAATGCATGTTGCCCGACTGTATTGAAATCACGCCAAACCCGATTGAGTTCAGTATGAGTTTTCGCAGCTTCAAGGCCTGAGAATGGATACAGCTTCCCATTTATGGTTCGACACTTTTGGGTAAGCTTTCTACTGACTTTAGAGATTTTCTTCAATCGAGAATCTGAGATTACAGCATTTTTTTCTAGCTCTTCCCAAGAGGCATTGATTTGACGATAGAAATTACCCTCAAGCTTCTGGAGCTTTTTATTCTGCTTGTTTAGCAACTCGGTGAAGTACTTGAGATGCTTTTCATCGTATTTTCTGTACTCATTTCTTTTCCAAAATGACTGCTCAATCAAGTCCTTCAAATGTTTTGTAATACCTAGAATATTCGCTGCGAGCGTTGCTTCAGCAAATTGATGAAAGGGATATTGGAATACAGGAGCTTTGAGCTGAGCTTTCTCGGGAAGGATTTCGAAACAACGATTGAGAGGAACGGATAGGTTATCGCAGCGAAAAGCATGGCTTCCCGTAGCTATCATTCCCATGTAATTCCAGCCATCGAGGATCTCTACGTCCTTTCTATCCAGCACAAATGCCTTGATTACAGGCTTTCCCTTGTCATCTAAAAGTGCCTTACCATTTTCCAAAATCTCACAATTCGCTGTAAGATGTGTGGCATGTAGAGCTCCAGAAGCATAAGTCCAAGATCCAGAAATCAGGTAGTTTTCTCCGATTTTATCAGCTTTACCTCCTACGAATCCACTTCCAGCAAGACAGAGTTTTTCATCAGGAAAAATATCGTTTCGCAGTGACTCATCCATGTAGCCAACAAACCAAGCTGCACCTGCACAAAGCGTTACAGTCCATCCCAAACTCCCGTCTAGTTTGGCTAAATTCTCCTCGACCTTAAGCGCTTCAGGTAAGGTGCATCCCAATCCACCCAGATCTTTTGGTACGAAAAGCTTGAACCACTTCTCTGCGTAAATCTCAGTTAGCCATTCTTCTGGTAGGAATCCAAGTTTCTCTGCCTTAGTGGCAAGCTCGTGATTAAACAGTTTTGAGTTTTGCATTGGGTTGGTCCAGTTCTTTCTTCCAGTCGAAATAGCCGAAAATTGCTACGATGAAAAGGAAAATGGTGAGAAATGAGATAAGAATCAGCTCTTTGTGAAAGAGCAAAGGGATTGCGATGAGATTCGAAACATTCAGCCAAATCCAGTTTTCTAGCTTTCTTTTGGCCAAAAGCCACATACCAGCCCAGGCTGTGGACGACACAAAAGCATCTACGATCGGGACATCGGAATCAGTGAATGTGGTGAGCATAAAATAGAGAAATCCCCAGCCGAGGATCGCTATTGCCCAGGTGATTTTCTGCTCCTTTGCTGAACTTCTAGAAATTTTTGAAGCCCCACTAGTAGACTGATTATTCCAGATCGCCCACCCATAGATGCTCATGACCAGATAGTAGGCACTCAGTAAAGTTTCTGCATAGAGCTTGGCGTCTATAAGTAAAAAACCGGAGGTGAGAATACCAATTATGCCTGTTGGATAGAGCAGCACATTGTTTTTGCGAGCGAATAGGACAGATGCTACTCCAAAACTCACGGAGATCCATTCCAGTAAACTGGTGGCTTTGATCTGCTCAGCGAGCAGCTTCAGGTCGATAAATAATAACATTTGAATAACGTTTTATGATTATTCAAAAAAGGGAGAACAGTAATCTAGTCCCTACGCCGGCATTACCCGGATCAGGTGCTCAGTGATCGCTCACCGATGGGTATGATCTCAGCCCGTAACTTTTAGGGCACCCCTCATTTGATGGCGCTAATATAGAGATTAATATTTCTTTGAAGGAAAGTTGAGATAGGAATTATTAGTTCTTAAAGTTTGAGCTATACCAACATATTATTTCAAGAGTAATCTTACTTGAAACAGTTGTTTAGAAAGTCCTGACAAGCTTGTACATATAGCGAAATTATGATTAAAAATTCAAGAAAATAGAATGTGCTATCGGTTGCGCTTTAAACTGTTATTTTCTCCTTAATTTTTGAAATCTATGTCGGATATTACTTTTCTATTCCCTATATGGGACATGTTGTATGATTTCTTGTGTAATCAGATTCCTTGGATGAATCCTTGATTCTTAGTGTTTTGAAAAATAGTAGGAGGCTAGGTTTGTAAGCTAAAATCCAATTTTGATCCAATTTTGATACTTGCTATAATCCCTTTAATACTGTTTCTAATACTTTGATTGCGATTATTTGAAGAGGGAAATGTCAGTAAGTCCCCCAGCTCATGCCTGCTTGATTATCCCTCTATAGGATTAATTCTAGAACTGCTCTAGGGGGAAATTAATATTTTTAAGAATTGATAGCCTGATTGATTTTTTGCCAAATATATCAGCTGTTTGAGCCTGAAGAGGGCTGATTTCAGCAATTTTTATCAAATAATTAGATTTTTTTTTGGATAGAAAACATATACCTACTATAATGCAATCGATTGCGCACGGAATCGATTGCGACCTATCAATTTTCAACAAACCTAAACAACATTATGAAACAAAATTTACCCAAAATTCCGCCCCCTAAGGAATCTTCTAAATGGAGATTTATTTTGAAAGGATGGAGTCTAACTATGCTGCTTGGACTCTGCTTTTCTATATCAAGTTTCGCGCAGCAAACTGTCACGGGAACAGTTGTGTCATCAGATGATGGCCTTTCCTTACCGGGAGTTTCTATCATCTTGAAAGGTACTACTACAGGGACCACTTCTGATGTAGATGGGAAGTTCAGTCTGGCAGTACCAAATGAGGATGCTGTCCTTGTCTTTTCCTTTATAGGTTATAATTCACAAGAAGAAGTGGTCGGCTCAAGGTCGATTATAAATGTGGAGTTGGGAGTGAATATTACAGAATTGGAATCTGTGGTAGTAGTGGGCTATGGTACTCAAAAGAGAGCTGATGTCACTGGAGCAATTGCTGGCATTGATAGTGAAATCATTACTGAAAGAGGGACCACTAGTGCAATTCAGTCCCTCCAAGGAACTGTGGCTGGAGTGCAGGTGAGTAATAGCACTGGACGATTAGGTGATGGATTCAACATGACCATTCGAGGTAATAACTCATTGGCTGGATCTTCTCCGCTTTTTGTAGTGGATGGGGTAATTACCAGTGGGATTGACTTTTTGAATCCAAATGACATCGAAAAAATCGAAGTCTTAAAGGATGCATCCTCTGCTGCGATCTACGGATCAAGAGCCGCTGGTGGTGTAGTCATAGTACAAACAAAGACTGGAACGGGACTTCAGAACAAGACCAATGTTTCTTTTGAGACTTATTATGGGGTGAAAACCGCAGCAAGATTGCCTGAGATGATGAGCCTGGAGCAATGGAGAGATTACCATTATGCTGCCTATTTGGGAACCACCAAAAATGGAGAAGGAATGAGTCCTGCAGATTACGAAAATGTGGTTATCGGAAATTCAAATCAGGTATTGAAGAAGAGATTTGATCAGCTTGAAGGTTTCGATTGGTATGACGGAGTTTTGCAGAATGGTATGCAGACTAATAGTCACCTATCTGTATCGCATAGAAATGGTGCTTCTTCTTACAATTTGGGCATTGGTTACCAGAATGAAACAGGAAACTTGAAGAATGAGTCTTTGGATAAGTACACATTCAACATGAATATCAACCAGAGCATTAATGACAAACTTACTGCAGGTGCGAATATGGCTTTTTCCTTTGGGACAAATCAAAGAGGTAGTAGCATTGCGATGCAGGAAGCTTTTCGCTTAAACCCATTTTTGACTCCATATGCAGTGGATGAAAATGGAAATGAGATTCTCGATGAGCTTTTTCCTCAGCCAGGAAAATTGACTTACCCAGATGGTTCTTATGCCGTGAATAAGACTAGTACTTACAATCCGCTATTGGAAATAGCTAATACCAGCGATGAAACACGTACTGTTCGTGGTGTTGGAAATGCCTTTTTGCAATACGATGCTTTGGACTGGTTGAGTTTGAAGTCAACCTTCTCTGTGGGTCTTAATAACAACAGAAGAGGTCAGTATTGGGGAGCAATGACTAATACTGGTATTAGCAATGGTAATTTGCCTTCTTCTGAAGTTGGATTTGAGGACAAGCTTAATTACACCTGGGATAATCAGATCAATATCAACCAAACCTATGGTGCTCATACCTTCAATTTTCTTGCCTTACAAAGTATATTCGTAGATCGTACGGAGACTGCTTATATGGGTTCTACTCAGCAACCTTTTGAGACAGAATTTTACAATGTGGGTTCTGGTCTTCAATCGACTTATTCTTTGGGTAATTCTTTCCGAAAAAATCAACTTGCATCTTTTGCCTTGAGATTAAATTATGCTTTCAAGGAAAAGTACCTACTTACCGTATCTAATAGATGGGATGGATCATCTCTTTTGTCGGAAGGAAACAAGTGGCAATCATTTCCATCTGTAGCTGTAGGTTGGAGATTGAGTGAGGAAGAATTTTTGGCTAATTCCAGTGGAGTTTCAAACCTGAAGTTGAGAGCTGGATACGGTACAGTGGGTAATAATAATGTGTCACCATATACTACGGTGAATACCTTGACCAATCAGACTTATTACGATTTCAATGGTACAACTGCTAATGGTTGGGTACAAAATTCCCTTGCTAACAAAGCGCTTACTTGGGAGAAAACTACTGAACTAAACTTGGGTGTTGATTTTGGTTTTGCTAATGATAGAATTTCTGGTAGCATAGACTGGTATGATCGTTTGTCTGATCAATTACTTGTAAATCAGAAGCTTCCACTTGAAATTGGTTTTAGTAATATTAGATCAAATGCAGCTTCTGTGAAAAATACCGGAGTAGAGCTTATGTTGAACACTATCAATGTTCAAAGCAATCTAGTGACCTGGTCTACCATGTTCACTTTCACTAAAAACACCAACACAATTGAATCTATCTACGGACAATCTGAGACAAATGATGTAGGAAATGGATGGTTTATAGGTGAGTCTATCGATTCTCATTACAATTATGTTTTTGATGGAGTTTGGCAAAAAAATGAGGATGCTGCTGCATACAATCAAAAAGAAGGTGAGGCCAAAGTGGTCGATGTAAATAATGACGGTAAAATCAGCCCGAATGATGATCGAGTTATTCTAGGTTCTTCCAATCCTTCTTGGACTGGTGGTTTGATTTCTCGACTACAAGTTGGTGCCTTTGACATGAATATTGCGCTGGCTACTCAGCAAGGAGTATTGGCATACAGTGATTTCCACGTAAACTTCACGGATGTAAAAGATAGAGGAAGGCAAAAGTCCAATATCGGTGAGTACTATGTACCAGAAAATACTGTTGGTGTTCCTGCTCAGTACAGCAACAAATATCCTCAGCCTAGAGCAGAAGGTTCTTTTTGGGGAAATGGGGTAGGATATTACAAAGACGCTTCTTTTGTGAAAATCAACAATATATCTCTTGGGTATACCATTCCACAAAGCCTGCTAAGCAAAATCAATGTGCAGAGCTTGAGACTTTATGTAAACGTGCTTAATCCCTTCACATTCACTGATTACGATGGATGGGATCCTGAGTGGGCAGAGGCATCATTGGGCATTGGCCGGGTGAGTAGCATCACTACGCAGTTTGGTTTAAGCTTAAAGTTTTAAATAATTAGATATGAAAAAGATACTTTCAATATTCGCAATAGGGCTAATTCTAGTCAACACAGGTTGTGCTGATTTCCTAGAAGAAGACAACAGATCAAATGTAACCGCTGAGGAATTTTATGCAACTGAAGAGGGCTATGCTGCTCTCATCAATTCAAACTATTCAGCTTTGAGAAATATTTATGGAAAGGCTCCATGGATGTTTATGAGTGGAACAGACCTGTATGAGGAAGGTAGATCTCCAGAGCCTCAGGGATTAAGTAAATACACGCAGTTAACTTCTTCTTCGGATGGAGTAGATTTCTTGTATACCAATAGCTACAAAGCCATTCAGTTGGCAAATACTGCGATCTACTATGCAGATCAAACGGTACAGACTCCTAATATTTCTCAATATGTAGGAGAGGTGAGATTCCTAAGAGCAAATGCTTATTTCTTGCTTGTTCAATCTTACGGAGGAGTAGGAATTATTACAGATTTCATAGCAGAGCCTATTCTGTCTTTCGATAGATCTTCCGCAGAAGAAGTATATTCTTTGATCGTGTCGGAACTGGAATTGGCACTGAATGAAGTTTCTGCAGGCGATTACACAGGAAGAGTTAATAAAAGAGCTGTAGAAAATCTTTTAGCCAAAGTTCATCTGACTCGCGCCTATGAAGATTTTGCTGCTAGTGATGATTTTGCGAAAGCAGCTAGCTATGCTGAAAAGGCGATCGCTGGTCAGGGATTGAATCTGACATCTGAGGAAATCTGGACGCCAGGTAATGATATGAATGAAGAAGTGATTTTCTCTGTGCAATTCAGTGCTGGTTCTATTAGCGCTAATCCTTCTGAGATTGGTAACCAGCAGCAGAATTACAATGGTCCTTATTTGGGAGGTTCTGAGGTAGCGGGAAATGCACCTTATAAAACATACAATTTATTACCTACACGTTTCGCTTTGGATTTATTTGAGGAAACTGACGAGCGTTGGTATTCCACTTTCATGACCGAGATGTATGTTCGCTATTATGATTACTATGATGTGGAAGATCACAGTAGCTTGACGGTTAGGGATTTCTATGAGCCACGTTGGTTTACGGCACAGGATAGCATAGCCTATGTGGCTGCTAATCCTACGACTATCTATCATCCATATGGCACAACAGATCCAGTAGGAGGTATTATCTCAGGGGATAGAGCTACTATGATTGTGAAGAAATTCGATGATCCAAAGTCACTTTTCGCAAGCTCTGGCGATGGATCTAGCACGCGTGATTTCATTATATCCAGATTGGCAGAAACCTATCTGGTAGCAGCAGAAGCTTATTTGGGGCTGGGTGAAGTTGCAAAAGGACTAGAAAAATTGAATGTGGTAAGACAAAGAGCTGGTGTAGCAGACGCTACTACTGCAGATTTTGACCTTGATTATATACTTGACGAAAGAGCCAGAGAATTGATCGGTGAGAATCACCGTTGGTTTGATCTGAAAAGAACTGGCAAATTGGTTGAGCGTGCATCAGCATACAATAGCTGGATCACACCTGCAAATTTCCAAGGAGCAGGAGGGAACTTGAAAATTCTTAGACCAATTCCTCAGGCAGCTTTGGATTTGAACCAGAACAAGGATTTCCCACAAAATCCAGCATACGATTAACATAGATTGCAAGAGGTTTATTTAATAGTGAAAATCCGCATCCAGTTTGGGTGCGGATTTTTTGCTCTTTAGCTAGTATCTCAAATTTAGACCTGAGTTACTGTGAATACCAAGCTGCAAGCTTTTTACGCTTGCAGTTTGGTAATAGGGAGTTATTAGCTTTATTTTTTACCGATCTATACACCTTCAATGACCACCTCTGCAGTTTGGAGACCTGCAGTGAGTAAGTTGGCAATAGTCATAACTCCGATAAAGATATTTCTTGACTCTTCGTCGTTATCATTAACTGCAAGTGCATAGGAGATTCTACTCAAGTATCCCGTTACATTACTGATTTCATCGACAACAGCATCAGCTAGATCAGTATTTTTCTCTTCATTGATAAATTCAACAAGGTGCCAAATCGTACAAATAATCCCGGGGAAGACTAGTAACGCATCAATGCAGGCTCCTGTGGCTCTACCATCACCAGCCGCCAAAAAACTCAATTTTGTATTGGCCGCAAAACGTTTTTGAAGCACTCCTGAAAACATGATCTTGGAAATGATTCTAACACCAGTGGTGCCTGTAGCTAGATAGCTGAAAATGGTGTTTTGAATAGGATCTCGAGGTATTAGGAAATTAGCAACTCCCACAGAACCCCCAGCTACTACGCCTAAAACTGCAGATGGTATGGCATATGTATTATCCCCAAGCAACTCTTCTGCTTCCAGAGCATTGACGAATGCAGAGATAAAAGTAGCTATTGCACCGATAGAGTGGCCAAGCTCGAATACCACTTCCTGTGCTGCTTTTGGCATAGAAATCGGACCTTCAGTATTTACTGCCGTTAGTATCATTGTTTGTTTCGGTGCCACCTGTATAGACGCTTGGAAGGCTTTTTTGATGAGTTGAAGATCCTTAGTAGTAGCTAGGAACTTTGAAGTATCGTCATCTGGGAAAGGTGCTTTTTGCTTGATTATTTTATAGACAACTGTAAAAGAAAGTCCTGAAATCCAACAGAAAAGATCTAAAAAGGAAATGTCTGGAATTCCTATTGCATTAAGAATATCGGAGATCACAGGGATATGGATTTTAGTGTCCAAAATAGCGATTATAGCATTGCCTATATCAGTCAGGATATTTAGCAAAGCATCGACTACTACTTGCACGCTGCTTAAGATACCATCGAGGAATAAACCAATTAATCTCTTAATAATCTCCGCTGTGGTGAGGCTCGAAAATTCTTTTGCAAGTGTTTTTAATTGCTCGAAAATGGCTTCGAAGACTTCACCTTCCTGTTCTATTGCATCAATCAAATCATTGATCAGATTTTCCAACAAATCAAGCGCTGGAGCTGACTCTTTCAGGATAATGCCCGAGGCATTGTTTTGGAAATGATGGTTGAGGTGCTGAGAACCAGAAGTTTGATTTTTTGTGGGGTTCGATGTGGCGGAGGCAGGCGGTTTGCTCATATGATCACCTAGGGGCGACCAATCTTTGATTCCTGCCATCTCATTGATTTTGGTTTCTGCTTCTTTGATAAAGCCGTCAAATTTACCTTTTACAACCTGTAATCCATCTACTTCATTGTTGAGCCATGCTTTGATTAGATTGTGTAAGATTTCCTTAGTTCTTTTGATATCATCCCATTCAAAGAGCATTTCAAGGAACTTGATTAAATCATTGATGGCTGTTTTGATTGCCTTAAAGACCCATATAGCAGCATCGACTATTGCATCTACGGCGTTTAGGACTGCTCGATATATTTTTCCGCCGATTTCCGCAATAAAATGCCATACCTCTGAGGCTGCATCTTTAATAATAGAAATCACGGCATCTACTCCTGATTCCAGCCATTTGAAAAGATCTCCTGCTGCTACCATTATATCTTCTCCAAAGCTGTGAGCCTGGTAAGATACAGGTAAAACCATCATCATGGATTGAGCTGAGCTAGGAGTACCTATTGATTGATAACTCTGTCCCAAATTGGCAAGTCCTTGAGATACAGTCTGTAGGTCTTTTGTAGAAGGATTTCCGCTAATGAGTTTTTGTGTTTTCCCATTACCTAAGTTGATTTGCGCATTGGTTAATTTATCGGTACTACCATCAGATGAGCCCAAAAGGGACAACTTTTTGAATGGTCCGTCCATTGGATTGATTTTGACTTTTCCTTCGGCGGTTACTACTTCATATGTACTTCCAGAAATTGTTCCCGTGGCTTCCATGATCGTAATCATTCCAAGTGAATTGGATTTTATATTCACTGGATTATTTGTCAAAATGTAATAGAGTCCATTTATATAGGCAGTTGTTCTCTTACTTGATGTTAGGCTAACTTCTTTATTTCCTAAAGGCAGATCGTTTTCATCGTTAATCTGAATTGTGGTGGTGTAGGAATTGAAAGACATAGGCGGGGATGTAGGAGCCGTAGGAAGGCTGATTTGAGTGCTACTCCATAGTTTGCCTCCGGAATTTGTGCTTTGGCTAATCTTTTCTAAAACCCCATCTCCTGATGCAAAAAGTGTATTTACACCGTCTTCTAGATTTAAATATGGAGAGATCTCCTCCATACCCTCCAAAATTGGAAGTGGAAAACTCCAATGTGCACCGACTGCTTTTTGGTCTGAAGTACAGCTTAGATAGTATACCTGATCATTTCCATTTTTACCCCAAAGGGTAACCACTCCTTGATGGTACATTCCAACAAGCTTGTTTGTCCCAGAAAAAATGGAGTTACTAAGAAGGGTAATTGGACTAGCTTTTGAAGATTGATTGTTACTTGCAAAATAATACAGGTTTTCACCGCTAATGACATAAAGATCCGTGGTCTGATCCTCATTTCTAGGTGCAGCAATAGCCTCAGGAATAGCCTGATTTGGAAGATCTAGGATTATTGGCTCAGGTGCACTGGATCCGTATATATTGATCACTGGAAGGTAGGCTAACTGACCCGAATTGCCTGCTTTGCCTGCTGTATAGACTCCATCTACTTTGCCTTTAGCTGAGCGGCCTACAATACTCTGGTAATTGCCCTGCTCTACATCGATAGGGATATCGTGAGAGACCCAATAGCTTCCGGAGCTTTTAGATGGATCAATGTAGAAACGAGAAATGTCTTTGACGGAACTTGCAGGATCTCTTAAAATATCTACTATAATGTATTGGCTATTTTCAAAAGTCTCACAAAACAATACGTTAACGATTTGAACTGAAGACGGTTTATTCTCAACCGCATCAAAAGGAATGGACTTCCAAGGCATAGATTGTGTCCAGCTAAGGTCAGAGTTAGAGTTTCCAAGGCTTAGGTAAAGGTGATCCTGCGAAGCTGCTTTGATTGTCATGGCTAAGTTTAAGGAGCCGTCCATGGCACTTTGGCCTGCATCAAAAGTCCTACATGCGGCACTGGGGTCAGCGGAGAACTCTTCCTTAATTTGTGATGAACTTAAATCCGTTTTTGTCCATCCTGCAGTGCTTTCACCTGAAGATTCCTTGGTGAGGTATAAAACATTATTTGTCCCCATTGAAAAAAGCATGGATAACCCATTGTCTGTTTGAAGAGCTTCAAATTTTGCCTGAGGAGAAATGATTTCTGCCTGCAAGTAGTTTTTCATCATATCGGATGACGTTGTTATTTTCAAAGTACTCATGAGTAGGTAAGTTTATGTTGAAAAATTAATGTTGTCGAGTCTAGATTCTCTCTGTACTGAGGTAGGTTATTTCAGATATTAAGTCCTGATTTTCAGAAAATTGTACGTCCTTGTAGGTAAGGACATTAGCTCCTGGAAAAATGAAATTTTTAATATCAGTAGCAGGGATATCATTAATCTTACCGTTTAAGAAACCACTGATTTGCTTGTCAAAACTCTCGATGATAGTATTAATATTCGTAAAAAGATTTACTATCCAACTCCTGTCTGGCTTTTTTGAGTTGTCTTCAAATGTACTCTTAGGAGCACTCATTTGGAGGTCTCCATTTTGATCTACTGAAAGTGTGTATACATCAGTATATTTTTTATCAAAAAAGTCCACAGAATCACCTGTGGCGTCCCACTGCAAGTAAATAGAAACCAACAGATGCTGAACTATAGTGATTTGGTTTCCAGAAAAGGAAATACTGCAATCAAATTTGCTATTCAGTTTCAGCTCCCCGTAAGTTGCCCCATCCTTTGTAGAGTCTTTACAACTATCGCAATATGATATTTTCAATACCTCTGCACCTGAGCCTGGAAAGGATACTGAAGTAGGGTTTTGACCTGAAGTGAATGCGCCTTTGTATTTTACCTTACCAGTGATCCAGGACCCATCCTCATGTGTGACATCACATTTTACAGCGATACATGAGTTACGAAGGACCGGAACCAATACTTCGCTATAGTATTGGGCTAAGGTGTTTCTATTTACTGCGATCACACCACTGAAATCAGATATTTGGTTTGGGTCCAGCCAGTTCCATGAAAAAACAGCTGCCCCTGGTAGTTTATTGTTATTTACCGCACACAGGTAGGCGAGTGTTGCTGCCTCTTCTTGTACTGGACTTGGGTTTTCTATGGGAGCACCATTGGCATCCACGAATTGTCCGACTTCTCTCTCAATGTCCGTCAGCCTCAAGGAAGAGTTGTCTGGTTGATTGTCTACCGCATGAACAGATAAGATGGGCTCTCCGTAGGCTTTGGCAGTTTGAAAGTATAGATCTACGAAGGATTTGGTAATCACGTATTCCGCATCTGACCCAGATTCAATTCCGTTAATAGTAGGTATGGATTGGATAGCCGCATTGTCAAGATCAAAAAGTAACTGCTGCAGACTAAATGCACCGGAGTTCAAGTTTTTCAACTGATTAATAAGTGCCTGCTTTTTCTTGGGGTGATTATTGAAGTAGGGGGTATTCAGCTCAGAATCCAGATCCTTATAAACCAAATTGACCCTAGTGGAAAAATGCCAGGATTTATTAGCTGGTTGAGACCATACATTCCAAGTGCCCGCAGAACCAAAACCACTAGGAGGGCTGTTTTGAATTACGGTAAATTGAGAGCAAAGCAGATTGAAACCCACATTGTTGGCCGCATTCCCTAGTTGAATCACCTTAGGAAGATCTTTAGGTAAAATCCCAGATGGAAGGCCTAATTGGATTTTTAGACCCACTACAAACATATTTTTGGTTAGGGTACTAATCCGTGGATCATCATAAGAGATGCCTTCTGGTATTTCAAATGGATTGATACCACCAGTTTTCTTCATTAAGTCTCCCAAACTTATTTCTACCGTTGGATTGCCTTCAGAGTCTGCGAGAAAACATAAGTAGGAGATAGGCTGATTAGAATCGTCTAAATATTCTAAAAGACCCGAATTTATACTGGCTTGAGATGTAGCCACAACAAAATCATACCCATACTTTGGGCTTGATAAAAAAGATTGATTACTAGGATTTAGGCTCATTATTAAAATAGTTTAAGTTAAAAATTAGACAATACTATTTTGCGCTCTATACATAGTATGAGCAAGACGTGTAAAACCGCAATCTCTCCAAAATTAGATTTGGCCGACTACTTGATTAAAAGAATAGTTGTGCGTCATAGGCAACTGTTTCTGAGAAAGTATAAAAGCGTTTTAAAAACACAAGTTTAAAAAACAGGAAAAACCTATTCAAAAAGTCATTTTTCCTGCACAGAATATATGGAATTCTAATTTACTGATTTTAAATAAGATACGTAAATATTTTCGATGAAAATAAGATTTTTCGCTAAAGTTATTTTCATATTGACTTGGAGAAGCAGACTTTAGAATTGATAAGGTATAGGGATTTATGATACTTGAGGAGCATTGCAATAAATAGTATTCATTAAGACGTTATGATATTTGTTCAATGATTTTGCTTAGGGATATGGTTAAATTATAACTTCTTATGTCAGTAATTGTTGTGTGTTGTTATTGCCGTTTTCAATTCATCCTTACTAAAATCAATTAGGCTAGGCAAACATTTCATGAACGCCAATTAATATACTAAGAATGTAGATTTATATAATCTCTGGGAGTGCAACCATAATGCTTTTTGAAGGCTATCCGGAAATTTTTTACCGTGCCAAATCCAAGTTCATAGGCAACTTCAGAGATGTTTAATCCACTATTGAGGAGTAATTCTCTTGACTGGTCCAGTCGAAATATTTGTAAGTAGTAATGCGGAGTTTGCCCGGATAAACCTTTTATTTTCCTGAATAGCTGGCTTCTACTCAGTCCCAGATTTTCTGCTAATTGATTTATATTAAATTCTGGATCTCTATAGTTTTCAAATAATGCTTGGTTGATGTTTTTTAAAAAATCTTTGTCCATTTGGTTCAAGTCCAATTTTTCTGGTGCTTTAGAGGTAGAACTCCTATATATTTCTTGAAGGTTTTTTCGAATTGAGATGATATTTTGAACCTTGGTGATTAAAATATTAGGGTTGAATGGCTTAGGAATGTAATCATCAGCACCAAAGCGAAGACCCTCTTGAATATCATTCTCATCCGCTTTTGCTGTAAGTAATATGATCGGAATGTGCGAAGTCATAAAATTGGCTTTCAACAATTTTACTAAGGTGATTCCATCCATGTTTGGCATCATGACATCGCAGATGATTAAGTCTGGCTGCCATTCGTCTGCAATTTCTTTTCCTATTGCCCCATCATTGGCGACTTTGGTGTGATACAAAGGCTTAAAACAAGCCAGAATATAGGACTGCATTTGAAGATCATCTTCTATGATTAAAACCTTTTCGGCTTCAGAGGCAAGTTCTAATAGATCTGTTGATTTTATGCGATGTTGGACTTTTTGTTTTGCCAACTTAGTTTCGAGGACAGGGCTATATTTCCCTTGACTGGAGTCGAATGGAAAAAACAGTGAGAAATTACTGCCTTCATTTTGCTTACTACTAGCTTCAATTCGGCCACCATGCAGTTGCATGTATGTTTTGGACAACGGCAAACCGATTCCAGTTCCTGGTAAATTGTGGGAGCTTTGATAGAAGGGTTCAAAGATGTATTGAAGTTCATTGGGAGAAATTCCAATTCCATTGTCCTCTACAAAGATTTTGATTTCATCTTCCAGAATAGTTAATCCTACCACTATTGCTCCACCCTTTTCAGTGAATTTAAAAGCATTTGAAAGTAAGTTATATAGGACGATATCTAGTTTATTTTTGTCGACGTCAATAAAGAGGCAATCAGCATCATAATTTTTACTCACTGAGATTTCTTGCTGATCTGCTAAAAAACTGAAATTGTCCAGGCAGCCATTTAGAAAACCTACAAGTTCTATTTCCATTTTGTGCAAGGCAACTTCTCCCTCTTCCGCCTTTCTGAAATCCATAAGTTGTTCTACCAATACTTGTAATCTTTTTGCATTAGCTTGAATAAGCTTTATGAAGTATTTGCTCTCTTGAGGTAGTTTTTGAAGTTGTCCAAGTGACTGAGCTGGTCCAGAGATTAAGGTCAAAGGAGTCTTAAACTCATGAGAAATATTTGTAAAGAAATTGATTTTCATTTTGGAAAGTGCCTCTTGTTGCTGTTTTTCTATTCTCTCAAATTTGAGATCGTTTCTTAAGCGCATTCTATTCAGGGATGCTCTGCTTATTCCGTATATAGCCAATAAAATCATGGACATATATAGGGTATAAGCCCACCATGTTTTCCACCAAGGTGGTAGGATGGTAATGGTTAGCGTTCGTGGCGTTTCGTTCCAGAGCCCATCATTATTTGCTGCCTTGACGGTAAACGTATATTCTCCTGGATCAATATTGGTATATATAGCTTTTCGTTCATTTCCGATTGCGCGCCATGTGTTGTCAAAACCAACTAATTGATAGGCGTATTGATTTTTTTCAGGAGAAGTATAATTGAGGGCAATAAATTCTATCGTGAAATCTGCCTGATTGTAGTTTAAGGTTATGGCTTTAGTTTCATTTAGAGATTTTGTAAGAATATCCGTGTAGTCCCCAGTTTTTATAGGTTCATTTTCGATGGAAAGCCGGGATAGGTAAATATGAGGAGGAACCTTGTTTTTCTTAATTTCCTTTGGATGAAAAGAGGTGATTCCATCGACACTACCGAAGTATAGTTTTCCTGAATCGTCTTTCAGTGCAGCATTTTCATTAAACTCTATTCCTATCACACCATCTTGGAAGCCATAGTTAGTAAACTTTTTGGTAGTGGGAGAGAAGTGGGAAATTCCCTGATTAGTGGAAACCCATAACTCCTGGTAATCATCCAGAATTACACCTTTAATGGTGTTACTAGGTAGGCCATGAGAAACGTTAAACTGAGTAAATTGATCAGTAGATAAGTCAAGGTAGTTAAGTGCCTTGTCAGTTGCGATCCAAAGGTTCCCTGAAAGATCCTTACAAATAGAGTACACAGCCTTTCCTTGTAGACTATTAGGATTGGTCGGATCATTAGGTAGCTTTTCGAATGTCCCAGATTTTTTATCAAAAAGGCTTAAACCGTTAAATGTACCGACCCAGAGATGGTCCTTATCCTTTTCTATGATTACTGAAACATGGTTGTGTGGGAGTGATTTAGCATCTCCCGGATCATGTTTATAGTTTTGAGACTTATTTAATTCCTGGTTTACCTTGATAAGACCCTGATTTCTGGACCCTAGCCAAATTGTTCCGTCAGAATCTTCATAAAAAGACTTCAAGTAGGTAGCTCCATAAAGCCATTTTTCGTCTAAATGGTGCTCGAAGATATTTGTTTGATTCTTTAACCTGCCCAGCCCCTTCAAATAATAGCCAATCCATAGATTTTCTTTGCTATCTTCCATTAATCCGAGAATTACCGCATCAGCAGGGGTAGACATGGAGGAAGAACTAATGTGATACTGGAATTGCGAAGAAGTTGGATCAAAGTAATTTATGCTTCCATGATCCATTCCTATCCAGATTCCACCTCTTTTACTTTTGGAAAGACTAAGGACAGATTTCCCACTTAATCCACTAGATGGGTCATTGGTATAGCCCCAGTGATCGATTTTGCTTTTGTGCGGATCAATTTTATTGACTCCTCCATTCACTGTTCCTACCCAGGTAATATTATTACTATCATATAATAGGCTCGTTATAGCTTTGCTATTAAGGGATTTATTTCCTGGTATTGGACTGATTTCACCAGTACTTAAATCTAGTTGTAATATTCCTTTCCCATCGGTGGCTAACCATACCTGACCCTCAGGTGTTGAAATTATATCATAAATTAAGTCTGTCGAATAATTCTCGCTGTCTATTCTTTCCAATTTTCCTTGTTGTTGATCCCACTCAAAAACCCCTTTATTATAGGTGGAAAAGAATATTCTAGTTTGATGCTTGAGGAGTTTGGTGATTGATAAGTCTGATGGAATACTTGGGTTTTCTATCGCATGATAATTTTTTGTTTTGATGTCAAATAAACTCACCCCCCCTTTTTTATTTCGTAGTACCCAATCACCATATCCTAACAGGAGGCTTTGATTATCAAGCTGAATGATATCTCTGATTTCAGCCATGCCTTCCTTAGTGAAATTTTCAAATCCTTCATTTTCACTTTTGTAGAGGTAAAGTTCCCCACTGCCAGTACCGACCCATAGCTTGTCGGAATTATCTATAAAAAGTTTAGAAATGAAGTTTCCTTTGGGCTGCTTACTGGGAAAGTGGATCTGCTGGATGATATCCTGATCCTTTTCCAAAAAGTTGAGTCCTTCATTAGTAGCAATCCATATATTACCCTGTTTATCTTGAATAATATCCAGCACAGTGCTGCTGGATAGAGATAAAGAATCTGCCGGATTGTGAGTGAAGTGAATATAATCGGTGCCATCAAATCGACTAGCCCCCTCTTTGGTACCTATCCAAATAAATCCTGACTCGTCCTGATAGATGCAGGTGATGTAATTATTTAATAGACCATGTTCGGTGGTGATTTGATTGATTGCTTCAGTTTGGCCTATGATAGTCTTAGCTGAAAATAGCACAAAGTAGAATACTAATATTATAGTTTTTTTAGTCAGCAAATTGAAGTTTTTTGGGGTGATTCTATTAGCTCCGCATAAGTAGCCATTAAACTTTGAATTAGTAAAAGTTTTGAAATAATATTTTTTTCGCAAAACACCTTTGATTAGCCCGTTTGTCCTATTTGTCAGTCAGTGGCTTCTATTGCAACATTTCCGCCTCTTTTTGACCAGATTTTTCCCTTCATCCTTCTTCTAATAAGGTAAGATTGGGCTGGTAAAAATCACTTTGTAAAGCACATGAATGAAAAACAATCTTAAAAGGAAGTATGCGAGATGGCTTTGGATCGAAATATTTTGTGTGGCTGTGATAATAATCATAGTAACCTTTTTGATTTCTATCAACTAGTATAAATCCTAAAAAATATTAATAGGAATATTTAATAAACCCCTAAAAACTATGAAACAATTCAACCGTCAAATGCCCCCTGGATCTCTAAAAAAGATAATTGGGATTATGCTATTTATCTTTATTAGTCACAGTTTAATAGCTCAAAACACTATAAAAGGAAAGGTCTCTTCAAAAGAAGGAGAAAGTTTACCCGGAGTAAATATTCTTGTAAAAGGCACTGGCAATGGAGCTGTCACTAATATTGATGGCGAGTATGAATTAGTTGCCAGTCCAAATAATGTCTTGGTATTTAGCTTTATCGGCTTTGAGACTCAGGAAGTAGCAGTGAATAATCAGAGTACGATTAATATAACTCTGCTCGAGAATGATAGTGACCTAAAGGAATTTGTGGTGACAGCTTTGGGAATTGAACGAGACAAGGAGGCGCTTGGCTATTCTGTAAGCGAATTGGATGGGAAAGAATTTACACAAGCGAGGGAAACCAATATAGCTAATGGTCTTGCTGGGAAGGTAGCAGGAGTCAATGTAAGTAATATTGCTTCGGGGCCTGGAGGAAGTTCTCGTGTGATCATCCGTGGAAATACTTCCCTAACTCAAAATAATCAACCCCTATATGTAATAGATGGAATTCCTATCGACAACAGTAATCAAGGTTCCGCGGGAATGTGGGGTGGAAGAGATCAAGGTGATGGGATCGGAAATATCAATCCGGATGATATAGAAACTATGACTGTATTGAAAGGAAATACTGCTGCTGCGCTATATGGATCACGAGCTTCTAATGGAGTTATACTTATCACTACCAAATCAGGATCTAGCAAACAAGGACTCTTGTTAGAAATTAACTCCAATTTTGTGGTTGATAAAGCCATTAATAGATTAGACACTCAGCAAGAATATGGTCATGGGTTGAACGGATTGAAGCCTACAACCTTGAACGAGGCTATCGCGGGTGGTGATACTGCCTGGGGAGGAAAGTTGGATGGGACTCCAGTAATGCAATTTGATGGCGTAGAGCGTCCTTATTCATATAGTGGAGACAATTTTGACCGCTTTTACGATGTTGGTCATACGTTTACCAATTCAATTGCATTATCTGGCGGAACAGAAAAAATGGGTTTTAGATTTTCTGCTTCTGATCTGGACAATAAGGGTATTATACCAAACTCTGGCTTGGAAAGAAATAACTTCACTATGAACGCACAAGGTAAAGTCAATGAAAAATTGACCTTTAATGCAAGCGGAAGTTATATTATTCAGACTGTGAAGAACCCTCCAGCTCAGGGTGATTTAGTAAGTAATGTAAACTATACAGTTTGGAGTTTAGCTCCTTCGATTAATGTATTGGATTTGCAAGGTGATCCTGATAGACTAGGCGCCCGACCAGAAAACGGAAGTGAATTCCTTCCCGCACAAACTGTCTATTTTGAGAATCCTTATTTCAGTGCATACCAAAAAAGCAACAAAAGTGAGCGAACCCGTCTATTGGGAAGTTTTGCATTAAGCTATGATTTCACGGATTGGCTTTTTCTAAAAGGAAGAACTGGTATAGATCAATGGAATAGAAGTAATGAAAATATTATGCCTTCTGGCAGTGCTCAGCAGCCATTGGGATCTATGCAACAGTCCCAGACCAAGCACAAAGAAATAAATAGTGATGTGATGCTGGGGTCAAAAATGTCTTTCAAAAATGGAATAGAATACAATGCATTGATAGGTGCAGCTACTATGACGCAAGAAAGATATGGCAATAGTACAAATGGAAATGATTTTGCAATTCCATTCTTTTACAATTACTCTAATACTATTCGAAGATCTGGTGGAACAAGCTATTATACCAAAGGAATCAACTCAGTCTATGGTTTAGCAGAGGTCTCTTATAAGGCGGCTTTATTTTTAACTGCTACAGGGAGAAAGGATTGGTTCAGTACACTAAATGGGCGCGGGATTTTCTATCCTTCAATTAGTACCAGTGCTGTACTTTCAGAATTAATGGAAATGCCTTCTTTCATGGATTACTTTAAGTTGAGGCTAGCATGGGCTCAAGTAGGGGGCGATACGTCACCCTATGTTTTGAATCAGACCTATTCATTAGGACAACCACATTATGGTAACCCTCAAGGTGGAATAGCGCAGGATTTTGTCGCTAATTCTGGATTGAATCCTCTTTTGGCAACAGAATTTGAACTTGGATTCAATGCGCAATTTGCCAAAAACAGAATTGGCTTAGATTTTACAGTTTATCAAAGAACAACGAAGGATGATATCCTACCTGCTACCATTTCCCAAACATCTGGGTATAATAGCGCACAGGTGAACGTAGGAGAAGTAAGCAATAAAGGGATCGAATTACTATTGACTATTCAGGCTATTCAGCAGGCAAATTTCACTTGGAATGCTTCCTTCAATTTAGGATACAATAAAAGTGAAGTAGTAAGCCTAATAGATCCAGATATAGATGGAGAGCGATTACAACTTGACCAAAATAGAACACAGAATGCCTATGTGGAAAACATTGAAGGTTTACCATATGGTCAAGTGACAGGCTATCAGTACCTACGCGATGCTAGTGGAAATATTGTAGTTAATAGTTCTGGTCTTCCGATGAGAGATGATGAGGCAGGGATAGTTCCATTTGGTTCTGGAGTTCATCCACTTACAGGTGGGATAACAAATTCATTCTCTTATAAGAACTTCTCTCTTGGCTTCTTGGTAGATTACAAATTTGGTGGTGTGATTTTCAGTGGTACCAATTCTTGGTTGTACAGAAGAGGAATGCATAAGAATACCTTAGTGGGTAGAGAAGATGGTATTGGAGATGTGCCTGCAGGTCAAATTTCTGCCTACTATAATGAAATCAGAAATAAAATTGCTGAACAGTTTGTCTATGATGCTGACTTTGTGAAACTGCGTGAAATAAATATTGGATATGCAATTCCTACATCATTCCTAAGCAGAATCAAAGTGCAAGAGGCTAGAATATCCTTGGTAGGTAGAAATCTACTGCTTCTTCATTCAAAAGTGGAGAATATAGATCCAGAGTCTACATACAACGAAGGAAATGCTCAGGGGATGGACTTTTTCCAAACGCCTCAAACCAGAAGTTACGGGGTGAATCTTAATATCAAATTTTAATTCATTTTAAGAGCTTAATTGACTAATCATATGAAAATTAATATCATAAATATATCCAAAAAGGTATTGCTGGCTCCAGTAATGGCACTAGTACTCTCTACAGCTTGTGTAGAGGATCTCAAAGAAATGAATCTTAATCCTAATGAAATAAGTTCACTGGATTATGGGATTCAACTGACCAAAATGCAGTTGGCATTTACAGGAGGCTCCTATGAGATTTTCAGAACTTCCTTAGGCTATTGCTTTGCATCCATACAGCAAATGGCTGATCTAGAAAGTCCAGTATCTGGAGTATTTCTGCCAGGAGACAAATATTTAAATGATCCTTTATTTGCTTCAGCTTTTTTTGATGCAGCTTACTTTAGTGAGTACAGGGACATTGCAGATTATGTAAATCGGTCTTCGGAAGATCCTCAGGCGATAAATTATCATGCAATAGGCCGTATATGGAAAGTGATGTCAGCCCATCGTCTGACTGATATTTATGGAGATGTTCCTTATTTCGACGCTGGTCAGGGCTATATATCCAATCTTTGGTTTCCAAAATATGATGCGCAAGAGCTGATATACAAGGATATGCTGAAGGAATTGGATGAAGCAGCAGCATCATTTGATGATATGATGCCAAACCCAGGTGACCAAGACATATTATATAATGGAAATATAGATCAGTGGAAAAAATTCACCTATTCACTTATGTTGAGATTGGCAATGAGAATTTCCAATGTAGCTCCTGCAGAATCGGAAGCATGGGTTAAAAAAGCCATTCAAGGTGGAGTTATGACTAGCAACGCTGATCTGGCTAGAGTAACCCATCAAACAGGAGGCTGGATTAATCCATTTAATGCAGGATTTAATACTCGTGATAGAATAAGATTATCTGCCACTTTCGTTGGTTGGATGAAAGATAATAATGACCCTCGTCTAAATATAATAGCCTGGGTTGAAAATGGTGGAGAACAAATGGGCCTACCTAATGGATTTGATAATACCAGTATTCAAGATTACCCGGGAGGAGCGGATTTGAGCGCGTATTCTAATGTGAATCCTGAACTAAGACAATATGACTCGCCTTCCCTGCACCTGACTTATGCTGAAGTGGAGCTCTTATTAGCTGAAGCTGCTATCAAAGGATGGCACTCTGGATCTGCTAAAGAGCATTACGAAAAGGGAGTAGCTGCAGCAATGAGACAATGGGATATTTTTGGAATAGAAATTCCTTCTGAAGCAGAGATAAACGACTATTTAAAATCACATCCATTCGACAGTGCAAAGGGCATGGAAATGATTGGAGAGCAATACTGGGCAGCTACCTTCTTGGTGAACTGGGAAGGGTATAGTAAGTGGAGAAGAACGGGTTATCCAGTATTAACTCCAACTAACTATCCTAGCAATGTAACCAATGGTCAAATTCCAAGAAGGATGACCTATTCAGGCGAAGAATATAGTATCAATAGCGATAATATCAATGAAGCAGTAAGTCGTCAAGGTGCTGATGATTTTATGACCAGAGTATGGTGGGATAAATAAAAAGCGAATGATGATGAAAACCCTCCTTTACAGTTGAATGTAGAGGAGGGTTGTTATTTTACAATCCTATCTTTAGGAATGTATCCGAGGTGTATGCTATGGGTTATTTCCGATGCAGAAAGTACAGCTATTTGTTTGTCAGGATGTTAAGCTAATTTCGGTTCAATTCTTGAATTTTGTAGGCTTATTTCAATTTTAGATTGAATTATTAGAAGTATGTTTTTTTACTTCGATTTCAGGTATAGGAAACGGTGTTTTTTCGTATTCCGTGATCAAGTTAACCAAATGCTCTGCTTCTTTTCCTTTAGGACTTTCATGATCTGCATCGAATATTGGGCTTAACTTTTTCAAAGAAGCTTCATATTCTTGGTCATTGTTGATTACTTTATTCCATTTCATGCCATACACGTGAAAATTCACTAAACCCCTAAAACAATGGAAGCTTCAATATCTAGTTTTCGGCTTATATCATGAGCCACTTTTAGTGTTGGTTCACTTTTCCCGTTGAGGTATTCGCTAATTCTAGAACTGCTATTGCCTAAGAAATCAGAAAGAGCTTTTTGATTAAAGCCACGCTCATGCATTCTCAATTTAATGGCTTCTGCTAGAGTAGATGGTAATACTGGAAAAATGGCTTCTTCATAATCCGCAACCAAATCAGAGAGAATATTCAATTCAACAAATCCTTTGGCTTCAGAATTTTCTATATTATCTGGATTAGAAAGCAATTCCTCTATTCTTTCTAGAATGGCATTATATTCTTTTTCCGATTTGATCATGTTCTATATAGTTTGAATATCCTTTATTTTGTTATACTCCGCATGAGTTCCAATAAACCGAATGTAAACCTTGCTGGTGTTGAATGAAATGATGGCGATTTTTCCAAAAAATCAAAAATATCCATTATTTATCATCATAATGACCGTAAGCACCTAACACAGTTACTATTATCTTTGAACCAAACAAGTCTGTGTCTTCTGTCAATTCTTCAAGACCAAGTGTTCTGATCATAGTATTTGAGTTTTTCTGAATTACCTGTGCCGGTCTCGGGGTGTTCTTTAAGTTCTTGAATTAAAGAGAAGAGCTTCATTACCAGAACTTTGTTTCCAGTTTTTTTTAGTTTCTCAATATCTTCCAACGCTTCTGAAGTGAATTAAATCTCAAAAATCATAACCCAAGCAGCTCCTTCAGTTGATCATCAGTTACCTTAACCGTTTTGCCCTCATTGTGAGATTGAATGCTTTTGGAAATTCGCTCTTGAATTGCAGGATCATCAAAGAAGCGATCATTTTTTACGGTATTGGTTATTTCATAAACTTTATCATTTCCCCTTTGAATGACAACTCGTTCATTTTTATCAATCAAATCCAGATATTTTTTGAGATTTTGACGAAATTCTCTAGTGCTTACTACTACCATGGTTTTTATACTTTTGTGTACACAATAAGATACACAAAGATAAGCAATAGAGTTCAAGAATTATATTGAAAAATTATCCTGATTAGAGGAGATTTTTGAACTGTTATATTCCCTTAAACACTTTCCTTTCCAATTCCTTTCAGAATTTCTACTTCTTGAAAAAGATCAAAAAATCAGCATCAATATTCTGCCGATATTTTCCCAGCCTTGGCATGAGAATAACAGGTATTGTGTATGAAAAATGGGTATTAAGATGATGATTTTATGAAAAATAGGTATAAAAGTTTAATGAGAAAATCCCTAAGAATTAAATCTAGGCAATGTTAAGTAGTTGTCGTATAATTTGCGACAACCTCTTTTTCTACCTAATCACACAAGTACACCTCCACTACAATAGCCAGTTATTTTAGCCAATATTTTTGCATATTTAAGGACAAACTAGTTCCTAATGAAAAAATTTCTGCTTTCGGTTTTCTTAATTAATTCTCTGATGCAGCTTGGATTTGCTCAGCGAGAACTGATCCATGCCAAGCCTGCTACACTCGGATTTGATGAAGAGTTCATCAATCAAAAAGTTGATTCTATTATGCAAATGGGTATCGCCAGTTTGGCTTTTCCAGGAGCACAGGTGTTGGTAGCAAAGAACGATACGGTTATTTTTCATAAAGCCTACGGTTATCATACTTACGAGAATATCCAACCTGTTGCATTGAATGACTTGTACGATTTAGCCTCGGTGACCAAAATTGCTGGGCCTTTACCCGCTATCATGAAGTTGGTGGATGAGGGGAAGCTTGATCTGGACAAACCTTTCAGCGACTATTTGAAACCATGGAGAAATCGAAAGGACAAAAAGGATCTGACACTTCGGGAGATTTTGGCTCATCAGGCAGGTTTAGTCCCATACATTGTATTTTTGAATGAGGTGATTCGGAAAAATGGCAAGGTCAAAAAGAGGTTTGTGCATGATTCTCCTAACAAAAGATTTCAAGCGCAAGTATATGATGGGATTTATATCAACAATCGTTTTGAACGGAAAATGAACCGAATCATTAACCGGTCCGAAGTATCCGAGGAAAAGGAATACCTGTATTCGGGACTTACTTTTTTGATTTTTCCCAGCTTGATCGAGCAACTCACAGGAACCGATTATCAAATCTATTTGGAAGAAAATTTCTACAAACCTATAGGTGCTAATACCTTGGGATATCTACCTGAGCGAAAAGGATATGTAAACAACATTGTACCCACTGAAGTGGATTCCGCCTTTCGCAAAACCTTAGTGAAAGGATGGGTGCACGATGAAAATGCAGCGCTTAAAGGAGGCGTTTCAGGTAATGCAGGTTTGTTTGCTACCTCTGATGATTTGACCAAATTGATGCTCTTGTATCAGAATTATGGGAGAGTAGGAGGCTTACAGCTCATTTCAGCCGAAACCGTGAAAGAGTTTACAGAGGTGCAATTCCGCGAAAACGAAAACCGTCGAGGGCTTGGATTTGACAAACCTTACTTTAATAATTCCGAGCTTCCCTTGGCAGAAGCTTATCCTTCACCCTTGGCAAGTCCCGAAAGTTTTGGTCACTCTGGCTTCACCGGAACTTTCGTTTGGGCAGATCCTATCAAAAAGCTCACGTATATATTTTTATCCAACAGGGTTTATCCCTCCAGAGACCACCAAAATTTGTACAAGCTGAATATTCGTACAGCTTTGCAGGATGTTTTTTATAGGGCGGAGCAGGAGTAGATCTCTAATGTGGATAATAACCTTTGAGGTTTTTAAAACCTCGAAGGTTTCGATTATTTGGAGTAAGCTTTGAGATTACATTCCAGCTATTATTCGTGAAGACACGAACGGCGGCTAAAGGACACAAAGAATTTCGCAGAGGAGATTATTATCGGAACTAGCTCCGTAGGAGCGAGATGTTTGTAGCCATGGGTTTCAACCCATGGTAAATAGGATAACGATAAAAAATTCTCCTCCCGCCCAAAGCCATCTTTTGAAAACGAGTGTGAATGCGGGAGGATGGAAATGAGTTTCATTTTATTTCGCTGAAATAAATTACCTGAGATTATGGTTTAAGAAATTACAAATTCCTGAGATATGGGTTAGGAATTGAATCCCGATATCCACCGAGACCCGAACAGCTAAGAACATCCAGGACTTACACCTATCAAAACAGCTAAAAATATTTGATGAACTGCCTTTTCTTGGTGACGAACTTTTATATATTTAAGAGTTCTTAGTTCTGAAATTTTTTAAAACGTATGTAAGCTCCATGTTTTTGGCTTGCTTGAAATTTCAGTAAGAATCAATCAATTCTAAAAAGATCCCATACCTAATGGCTATACAAGCAGCCCAAAAGAATCAAAAGTCCATGGAAGAAACCCTCTGGGATTCGGCCAATAAACTCAGAGGAACAGTAGAAAGCTCAGAATACAAACACGTCGTGCTGGGATTGATCTTTTTAAAGTTTGCCAGTGACACCTTTGCCCAAAGAAGAGAAGAACTGATCGCAGAGGGCAAGGAGAAATACCTGGAGATGGCGGCGTTCTACAATATGAAGAATGTCTTCTTTCTCGCTCCGGAAAGCCGCTGGAACCATGTCATCGACAATGCCAAACAGGATAACATCGCCTTGATCGTCGATACTGCCCTGCATACCATCGAAAAGAACAACCCTTCGCTGAAAGGCGCACTTCCTGACAATTACTTTTCCCGACTCAATCTCGATCCAAGCAAACTTGCCGCCCTGCTCGATACCATCAATAACATCGATACTGTAGGCGATGCCGAGGAAGATGTGGTGGGCAGGATTTATGAATACTTCTTGGGTCGCTTCGCGGCTGCCGAGGGAAAAGGCGGTGGAGAATTCTATACGCCGAAGTGTATCGTAAACCTGATCGCCGAAATGCTCGAGCCCTACAAGGGAAAGATCTATGATCCAGCTTGTGGTTCGGGTGGGATGTTTGTGCAGAGTATTGACTTTGTGAAAAGTCATCAGGGCAATACCAAAGACATTTCCATCTACGGGCAGGAATATACTGCCGTGACCTATAAACTGGCGAAAATGAACCTAGCCATCCGTGGGATTTCTGCCAATTTGGGCGATGTACCAGCAGATACTTTTTTTAAAGATCAGCATCCAGATCTGAAGGCAGATTACATTATGGCCAATCCTCCTTTCAACCAAAGTCAGTGGCGGGAAAAGAACGAACTGGAGGCTGATTCCCGCTGGTCTGGTTTTACCACACCTCCGGCAGGAAATGCCAACTATGCATGGATTCTGCATATGCTGAGCAAACTCTCCGAAAATGGAACGGCAGGCTTTGTCTTGGCGAATGGCTCCATGAGTAGCAATACATCAGGCGAGGGAGAGATCCGTCAGCAACTGGTGGATAAGGACATGGTGGACTGCATGATCGCGCTACCGGGTCAACTCTTCTATACCACACAGATTCCGGTTTGTCTCTGGTTTATCACCAAAAATAAGGCTTCGACAAGCTCAGCCACCGGAAATATCTTCAGAGACAGGAGAGGAGAAACCCTCTTTATCGATGCCCGTCAACTCGGCAGCATGATCGACCGCACCCAAAAAGAACTTACCAAAGAAGACATTTCCTATATCGCGAATACTTACCATACTTGGCGTAATTCCAGTGATGTCAGGCTGAGCGAAGTCGAAGCCCCCCTCGACTCCGCTCAGCCTGACAACGTCATTGCGCCTGCCCGCAGTGGCGGGAGCGACGAAGGAGCGAAGCAATCTCAATCTCTCGATGGAACAGATTGCCGCGCTGCGCTCGCAATGACGGAAGCCTACGAAGACATCCCAGGCTACTGCAAATCCGCCACCCTTGCCGAAATCCAAGCCAATGACTACGTCCTGACTCCCGGTCGCTATGTAGGCGTAGCGGAAGAAGAAGACGATGGAATCCACTTCGAGGATAAAATGACAGAACTGACAGCCAAACTGAAAGACCAAATGGCTCAAGCCGAGGAATTGGATCAAGCTATTCGGGAGAATTTAAAAGTATTGGGATATAATATCTGAATCACGGATTTAATAGATTAAAGGATTACACAGAAACGTAAAATGAAATATAGAGGAAGAATAACAAGAAGGTTCAAACTATCTGTGAAATCCAATGATCAGAATCAATCCGTGATTCAGATGAATTTAAATAGATCTCAGGGATGACTGAGTTGAAACATAAGGAAATAACCGAAAAGATAATTGGGGCTGCCTTTGAGGTACACAAGGAACTAGGTAACGGATTTCAAGAAGTCATCTATCAACGAGCCTTGGCTTATGAATTCGCTCAAAAGAATTTGGAGTTTGCCAGAGAAATCGAACAGGATATCTGGTATAAGGAATTAGCGCATCCTTTGGGAACAAGACGGGCAGATTTTGTGGTGGAAGGAAACGTATTAGTAGAGCTGAAAGCCATCAAGGAATTAGAAGATGTCCATTTGGCTCAAGCCTTAAACTACTTGAAGGCCTATCAACTTGAGGTAGGTTTGCTGATTAATTTCGGAAGCAAATCAATGACATTTAAACGATTGGTAAGATGAAATGTCTGAACCAGGGAAGGATGACACGGATTAAATGATTAAACAGATGAAAATTAGAAAGGTGAAAAAAATGATAAATGGCTTAGGAATCGAAAGCAGGGGTTCAACAATCCGTGAAATCCTAAAATCCGTATCAATCCGTGATTCAGACGATTTTGAGTCATGAGTAAGGATCTTCAACCTATCGAAAATCGAATTTTCACCTTTCAAGATCAGCAGGTGATGATAGACCGTGATTTGGCTGAATTGTACCAAATCGAAACTAAGGTGCTCAATCAAGCCGTAAAACGGAATATTTCCCGTTTTCCTGATTCATTTCGATTTCAACTCAACGAAAATGATTTATCTGAACTGGTCACAAATAGTGACCGGTTTGGTCATTTGGGATTTCAAAATGTAGCCTCAAATTCAAGGTCACAAAATGTGACCTTGAATAATAAACTTGGTAAAAACATTAAGTATAGACCCTATGCATTCACCGAGCAGGGTGTCGCTATGCTTTCTGCGGTGTTGAGATCTGATATTGCTATTCAGGTCAGTATCCAAATTATGAATGCATTTATTGCCATGCGCAAGCAGCTATCTTCCAACCAATTGATCATCCAGCGTATGGATCGGGTAGAATTAAAGCAGTTGGAATCGGATCAAAAGTTCGAGCAGATTTTTAAAGCCTTGGAAAGTAAAGACCCTGCGCCGAAGCAAGGGATTTTCTTTGATGGGCAGGTGTTTGATGCACATCAGTTTGTTTCTGACTTAGTCCGCAAGGCAGAAAAATCGATCTTACTCTTGGATAATTATGTGGATGATTCGGTCTTGTGGCTTCTGGGAAAAAGGAGAGCTGGGGTAAAATGCACGATTTTCACCAAAACCATCCCCAAGCAACTCCGAATAGATCTGGATAAGTACAATGCGCAATATCCACCCATACAGATTCAGGAGTTTACGAAAGTACACGACCGATTTCTGATTCTGGACGTAAAGGAAATCTATCATATCGGAGCATCGATCAAGGATCTGGGCAAGCGCTGGTTTGCCTTCTCCAAAATGGATGCAGGAACAGTTACTATTCTGCAAAATTTAAAGGTATTGGGGTATGAGTGAGTGGGAAGAAATTGGAATTGGAGAATTGGCAACATTTAGAAATGGAGCAGGGATAAAGCAGGAATATTTCTCTGATATGGGAGTGAAACTAGCTAGAGTTTCAGATTTTACAGATGATTCGATTGATATAAGTAAATGTAATTTTGTGTCAAAAGAACATGCCATAAAATGGAAATCACATTTTCTGAATGAAGGAGATGTTGTCGTAGCTACGGTTGGTTCTTGGCCACCTAATTGGTCGTCAGCTGTTGGTAAAGTAATTAGAATTCCAAAAGCTCTTGGAGATTTAATTCAAAATCAAAATACCTGCTGTATAATACCAGATAATACAAAACTTGATAACCGATTCCTTTTTTATATCCTAAGAACTATTGAGTTCAGATGGTTTGCAGGAAACTCAGCGGGAGGTAGTGCTAATCAGGCTCGACTTCCAGTTGCTAAACTAAAACAATTTAAAACTCTACTTCCCCCTCTATCCGAACAAAAAGCCATAGCCCATATTTTAGGGAAGCTAGATGATAAGATTGCCCTAAACCGACGGATGAACCAAACGCTAGAAGCCATGGCGCAAGCCTTGTTTAAAAGCTGGTTTGTGGACTTCGATCCCGTGCTGGATAACGCGTTGGCTATAGGAAATGAGATTCCAGAAGAGTTAGAAGCGATGGCCGAGAAGCGCCGCGTTATTGCGAACCGTACCGTCATTGCGCCTGCCCGCCGTGGCGGGAGCCCTGACGAAGGAGCGAAGCAATCTGTTTCCAAAAGACTCATCGACACCAACCCAGCCCTCGCTGCCCAATTTCCTTCTTCTTTTGTCTTTAATGAGACGCTGGGGAAATGGATTCCTGAGGGGTGGGAGGTGAAAAGAGCAGAAGAAATTTCTAAAATTTCAATTGGAAAAACTCCTCCTAGAAAAGAGCAGCATTGGTTTGAAGAATCTAAAAGTGATTCCAATTTCATATGGGTATCAATTAAAACCATGGGGACCTCAGGAATGTATATTTCAGATAGTGATGAGTATTTGACAGCTGAGTCAGTTGCAAAATTTAATGTGAATAAAGTGCCATCAAACTCTGTAATTCTAAGCTTTAAAATGACTGTCGGCAGAGTTGCAATCACAACGAGGGAAATGTGCACTAATGAAGCTATTGCCCATTTTTCAAATCTCAAGGACTCGCTTTTTTCAGGTTACATTTATTTATGTCTAAAGAATTTTGATTACGATGGACTTGGAAGTACATCTTCTATTGCAACTGCTGTAAATTCAAAACTCATAAAACAAATCCCATTTTTGGTTCCAAAAGCAAAAGTTTTGAATAAATTTAAAAAGTCAGTTTCAAAATTGAATGAAAGAATTCTTGTGACTCAGAATGAAACAGAAAATCTTACCCAATTGCGTGACGCTTTATTGCCAGAATTGATAAGTGGTAGGGTGAGGGTAAAAGTAGGTTATACTGAAACTATTGAATGATGAAAAAGGAAAAAGAAGAGATCCTTTTAGAAAAGGAAGCCCCTAAATATATTTTGCTTCAAAATGAATATACTTTATCCTATACAGATGAAGACTGTTTAGTAAATGATATAGCTGTTGAAAATAAATCAGAGGGAAAATTAACAGGGAAGGAACTCTGTTTTGAAAAGCAAAAATCTTTCTACGATTCATTTTTGAAAAGACATTTTAAAAATATTGTTGTGTTAAGCGCTGCAGGAACCTCATTGGACAATGGACCAAAGGGAGAAAGTGGTAAGTCAAGGTTAGGGCTCTGGGATTTTTGCGAAGTAGAGATTGAGGCTTTTACAGGATTAATTGAGGGATTTAAAGAGAAATCATTTTACAAGAATAAAGACATTGAAGGACTGCTGTCTTTCATTATCTTATATGAAAAGCTAAATGGTGAACTTAAAACAGGGGATGATAAATTAAAACAACCTTTAGAGTCAAAAATTATTGAAGCATGTAATCTAAAATTACAACCACTAGCTCCTCATAAGGACTTTTTAAACAAAATCATTGCGCGAAAACCAAGTGATCCTAGAGTTCAACTATTTACTACGAATTATGACTTACTGTTTGAAACTGCAGCAAATGAAAGTGGATTTATTGTTATTGATGGGTTTTCTTTTACCCAACCACGAAGATTTTCTGGAAGGTATTTTGACCTTGATATTGTAAATAGGGAGAAAACAAGAATTAAACAAGAAGAAAGTTTTATCTCAAAGGTTATCCATCTTTATAAGTTGCACGGTTCCTTGAATTGGTTTAAAGATGACACTGACAGAATTATCCAACAAGACAATCCAACAAAACCCCTAATTATTTATCCTGCAAATGAAAAATACGAAAGTTCATTTGAACAACCGTATTTTGAAATGATGTCTCGTTTTCAACAGTCACTTCGCAAGGAAAATACTTTGTTAATCGTGATAGGATTTGGATTCCAAGACAAACACATTCAAAACGTAATCATTGAAGCTGTCGAACAAAATCCAAGTTTCCAATTGCTAATTGTTAATTATGGTAATACAGGTGGTATTGACACAACATATTTAAAGTCTTTTTTTGTTGATAAAGTAAATATGCAGGTAAAACGAAACGTGAGTATTGTCTTTGATACATTCAGTGGTTTCACTAAGAATTACCCATCCAATAGTACATATATTGAACCACATAAGGATATAGCAGATGGATCCCTTTAATCACAATTATTTTTTAGGATACGTAAATCAAGTTTCTCCCCAATATGTGAAAGTTCATTTCCCATCTTCAATACTTTTGGAGAAATTTAGTCATAATGGAGTTTTTTTTGCAGGTGGAAATGTTGGAAATTTTATAGTTATTGAAGGAGAAGAATACGGTTTTTTAGCCCGAATTATTGAAATTGAATTACCAGATGGCGAAAGAAAAACAATAAGCGAGAAAGCGATTCAGCACGATGAAACAGCATTTCATCCATCAGGAAAGGCTGAGTTGCTTTTAAGCTTTAGTGTATTTGAACCAGCTAAAGCAGAAAAAACCGTTTCCAAATATCCAGCTATTGGAGCTAAAGTTTATTCCTGCTCAGACGAACAAATTGAGATTTATGTAAAGGAATTTGGAAAGAAAAAGGATGAATCGGAAAATGTATATGCTGATTTAGGAAAGTTAACTTCAAATGATGCCAACTGTAAAGTTTCATTAAATTCAATATTTGGAAGACATTGCGCCATTGTTGGAACAACAGGTGGGGGAAAGAGTTGGACTGTAGCAAAATTGGTAGAAGAAGTAATTTCCAAGACTAACAACAAAGTAATTCTTATTGATGCAACCGGTGAGTATTCTAAAATTAGTTCAAACTCCTTGAGGGAGTGTTAGCTAAACTCTGTCCTTCCCTTCCCTTGGGGTACCCCAAGGGAAGGGAACTAATTTATTAATTTATATCCAACTTTAGCCTTCCTTCAAACTTAATGGCTAATTGTTGGACAGTCAAGCCCCAATTGTGTAAAGGGGAACTCCATTTTTTCTCGATCCTTCTTGTCGCCAGATAGACGAGTTTCAACAATGCCATATCACTGGTAAATGCGCCTTTGGTTTTGGTGACCTTTCTAACCTGCCTGTGATACCCTTCGACTGCATTAGTGGTATAGATCATCTTGCGGATGCTTTTGGTATAAG
>NZ_QKZT01000004.1 GCF_003254055.1 Algoriphagus chordae | reverse complement strand
TCCTGAAATCTCGCAGAAGTTACTTGTCAGATATCAGTAGGTCATTGTCCGCGATAGCTATCGGGACGATCCCGATAGGAGGCTCAAAAAGGAAACAGAAATGTTTCCCTTTTTGTATTTTAGGGCATTAATCTCTCCTTTTTAATTACTTTTTAAATCTGATTTTCCTAACAATTGCTGCCTATTTTAGCTATGTAGTTAATGCCAAGATAAAGTGAAGTAGTTTTTGCGACAATTCTGTATTTGCTTAGTTTGGCTAGATAGGGAAAGCAGTCAGTAGATCTTCTTGGTAAAAAAGACAGGTTCATTTATAGAGATGGGATCTCCATTGTATTGGTTCTATATTTCTGACTGTCCTCATCAAAAAATAGGTTTACCAAAGCTTGGCTTGCTGAGCCCCGCTAATAATAATTTCTGATCCAAAATTTGAGCTTTCAGATATTTTTTACTTATTGTATCAAATATAAACAATAACCCTAAATATGATGAGAAGTAAAATTACAATGTTAAGCACATTGGTGCTGTTAGTGACCATGAGCTTTGCTTTTGCCCTTAATAACCCTGACGAGAAGTATTTCGAAGGCAAATGGAATGTATTAGTAAAAGGAACTCCTAATGGTGATGCCACCATTCCTGTGCGATTTGAAACTGTAGACGGGAAGATTACAGGCTATTTCATGGAAGAAGGAGTTGTAGAGGAGAAAAAAATGAGTTCTGTAATCATAAAAGGTGATGTAATCAATACCGCGTTTTATATCTCTGGCTATGATGTGACACTTTCCCTGACAAAGGTAGATGCAGACAAAGCCAAAGGTGACCTAATGGGTATGTTTGATGCAGAAGGCACCAGAGTGAAGTAATTTTCATTTTCTAGCCTAAATTGGATAAGTTGGTATTATGACTTATCAACACGAAAAAAGGTGGCAGAACATTCTGCCACCTTTTTCGTCTTGTAACCCAATCTAACCCAGTAGTCAGTTAACAGTGAGCTTTTCGAAGCTCTATATTTACCTCCTACTAGTTTATTGTTTTTAGTCCGAAGACCTATCTTTTCTTATTTTAAAGTAAAGGCTGGCAACGAGATGATCTTACCTCCATCCATGGCGGATTCATGAGCCAGTATACCCACACAAGTAATATTAGCTGATTCCTGGGCATCTGGATAAGGTGCTCTTTCCTCAGTCAAAGCATTTAAGAATTCATTGACTAAATGTGGGTGAGATCCGCCGTGACCTGAACCTTGGATAAAGGACAAATGCTGATTGTCATCCCCGTCATATACTCCAGCCGTGGTGAATGGCGCTATTTCGGCTGGTAGTAAATGTCCATAATCAGGAATCTTCACTTTCTCAGGACTTTCACCAGTATGAATCACAGAATCCTCGTGTTCAATCAAAGTCCACTCAAAGGACTTTTTAGAGCCATAGACATCAAAACTCTCTCTATACTGTCTAGCTGTGTTGAAAAGCGATCGAGTCACCTCAGCAGACAGATCTGAGTCTTTGAATTTAATATGGCATGTTTCGATAGCAAATGGAGAACCGTATTTTGGAATTAATTCTTCGTCAATTCGTCCTGAACCAAAGCATGACACGTATTCAGCCTGGGCCTTCGGCAAAGCCAAAACAGGTCCCACGCAATGCGTAGCATAATGCATAGGAGGGAGGCCTTCCCAGTATCCAGGCCAGCCAGCCATTTCTTGCTGATGTGATGCTCTTAGGAACTGAATTTTACCCAGATCACCTTTCTCATACATTTCCTTTACGAAAAGGAATTCGCGGCTATAAATCACCGTCTCCATCATCATATAAGTCAAGCCTGTTCGCTGAACTTCTTCCACGATTTTCTTACAATCCTCTACAGAAGTAGCCATCGGCACTGTACAGGCCACGTGCTTACCTGCTCTTAGTGCTTTTAGAGACTGCTCAGCGTGATTTTGGATTGGTGTATTGATATGAACTGCATCGATCTCTGTATCCTGCAATAACTCATCATAATCCGTATAGACTTTCTCTATCCCAAAAGCCTTTCCGATTTCCTCAGCCTTTTCCTTATTTCTCTGGCAGATAGCATACATCTTAGCCAGTTTATGTTTCTGATAGATTGGAATAAATTCGGCTCCAAATCCAAGGCCTATAATTGCGATATTGAATGGTTTATTACTCATGATTATTTATTTCTAGGGTTAAAAAAGGTTGTTTTAGTTTGAAAGAAGTCGATAGGCAACAGTCCATAGTCGACGGTATTTTTACTGAATTTAAAGTGATTTAGGATTTCGTTCGGAGTCAATTAAAACTTCGCTGTATAAGTTGCTGACGTAAATCCTAATTCGTAAATCATTTTGCTGCCCAGCTTTTCAGGAATTCAATTCCTTCTTTGGCGAAGCCATCCTGAGAAGGTACCAAAGGTTTCCAGATACAAACCGCACCAGCTAATTCTTTTACCTCAGGAGTGAAGCTTTCTATAGAAACTACTCCAGTATAATTGATCGCTTCTAGACCTCGTTTGTAGGCCGCCCAAGGCGTCGTCCCTGTGCCAGGCGTGCCTCGGTAATTCTCCGAAACCTGAAAGTGAATCAGTTTATCTCCAGCAAGTTTGATAGCTGCCTCTGGGTTTGGTTCTTCGATATTCATGTGAAAACCATCCAAGATCACCTTTGCTTCTGGCTCATTGATATCTGCGATCAATCGCATCAATTCCTCGCATGTATTGATCAAATCAGTCTCGAAGCGATTGAGTGTTTCCAAAGCGATATCTAAACCAAATTTTCTGGCAGTTTGACAAACGATTCTAAGGTTCGTCACTGCTCTATTCCATTCAATTTTTTTCTGCTCGGGAGAAACCAACCTAGCCTTTCCTACAGCAGAATACATCGGTCCGGCTACAAACTTGGCATCCAAACCAGCAGCTATCTCAAAGCACTGATCTAAGTAATCAAAGCTAGTTTTGTGAAAGGAGGGATCCTCATTTGTAAAATCTCTGCTGGTCCCAAAGGCTCCGCAGATAACAGCCTCAAGACCGTTATCGCTAAGCGCTTGTTTCACTTCTGGAATATCAATCAAAGCAGGATCTTCCACTGGAATCTCCACTACATCGTAACCATAGGCTTTGATTTTTGGCAATAGACTCAGTGTCTCGAAACTGAAGGGGGAAGTCCATAACCATGTACTCACCCCAAATTTTACGTCTAATGCCATCTTTATTCTACTATTATGGTTCCGTTCATCAGTCTCCAGTGACCTGGGACTGTACAAACAAATGGATATACGCCCGGCTCATTTGGAACAGTGAAGACTAGAGCCTCCTTGCCATTAGGATCAACTAAGCTTGAAGCAACTATCACTTCAGGAATCTTAGGCACGAAGTTTTGCTCAGCACCTTTAGGATCTCGAGCTAGCTCATCTGCAGCTTTTCCAATCGCCTCTAAAGAACCTGCCTTTCCAATTACAAGATTATGTTGCATAAAGTCAGGATTCTCAAAATCAATCGTCACCTGAGAACCAGCTTTAACTCTGATCTCAGTTTTGTCGAATTTCATTTCGTGAGGAATTACAGCAATTTTGATTACCGTTCCGCTAGCTGTTGTAGCAGGTTTTGCCTCAGCAACAGCAGTTTCTTGAACAATGCCTGCTCCTGGTTTTTTCAGAGATAGACTTGATTTATTACTCAAACGTCCGTTGAACCACCAGTTACCTTCATAGTTTCCGATTCTGTTTCTACTGTCATCCTGACCTACACGTACCCGTTCTGGTCTTAGTGGCTCAGTAAATAAACCATTGGTTTTGCCTTTAGCGACTTCATTTCCGTCTATTTTCAGGGACATGCTTCCATCTTCTTTCAAGGATGCATCTATTGTAAATTGCTCTTCAGGAAGACCTTTGCGCGAGCTGATAATTTCAATTTTCTCATGCTGAGCTACCGCAAAGTGGACTGCATTCTGGTAGATATACAACTCGTATCCGTTTGTTCTATTACCCTGAGCTGCTAGAATACCTCTCATCTCATCCTCAGCTTTGGATACGATAATTCTAATATCGATTTCTTTTCCTGCAGGATCTGGTGGGAATAGAATGGTATTTCTCTGATCCAAATTGTATTGCTCCGCCACCAAACTTCTAGAAATTCTATCCGCTAGACTTAATTCTACATCTGGTGTATCATTCATTGCGTTTCCAGCATCACGATCAGCAAAAGCTGTAGGATGTGACAATACTGCTGCAAATATAGCCTGAGGGATATAAGCGTCTGTTTGATTTTCTTCAACAGCTGTGGCTTGAAGTAATTTCTTCGCCGCTTCTTCGGAGAATGGCATTTCGGAAGCTGCTAAGAATGCATATTTCCGAGTATGAAGATCTGGGTCTTGCATTAGGTTAGCCGTCAAAATAGCTTGCATAGCGTCTGGATTTCTAGGGATTACCCGAAGCGCATTTTTACGAACTGCAGCAGATGGATGAGTCAAAGCTTTCTCTACGATTTGCTGTGCTTTTGAATTATTACCATCCAATGCTCCTAATCCCTGTAAAGCCCAAAGTGCATTAACCGCTGGGCCATTGATGCCAATTTCATCTACCTTCTGACTGTTGATGATATCATAAAGACCTTCCAAGATATCCATGTCTTTTTTCTCTACGATCAGACGCTGAGCTGTGAGTCTCCAGAACATGTTTTCACTTTGAATGGCTGCCAAAAGCTCATCAGATTCTGCGTCTTTTAGATTAAATGTCTTTGATGGCTTGCCTCCTTTATAAGTAATGCGGTAAATTCTACCATGCTCCCGGTCACGCATAGGGTTGATGTAGGCATTGCCATCACCATTGTCCCAGCCACGAGGAGTCGGGTTGTGCTGGATAATAAAATTGTACCAGTCAGCTACCCATAACGATCCATCAGGTCCCACTTCTGCATGAACAGGGGAGAACCACTCGTCAGAACTTGCCAAGATATTGAAGTTATTCTTTTCAGTATAGCCAGAACCCTCAGGAAGTATTTTGGCATCGTGAAGCACTCGACCTGTAGGCTCAGCTACAAAGGCTACGCTGTTCCAATAGCTTTTAGGAAAACTTCTAGCAGTATAAAAATTGTGCCCCGCAGCAGCTGTGTAACTTCCATGCCAATCGACTTGTCTCAAAAATGGAGTCAAATGCGGCATATCATAATGTGTATCTATGCCATGTACGGTATTTGCAGACCCTTGATAAATTGGTCTCTTCAAGTAGTTGTTTGCCATGGAGAAATATACCGAGTGCTGTCCATTGGCAGTAGATATGAATGTTTCAAAATCCTCCGTGAAACCCAATCCCCAGGTGTTGTTACTGGTGTGACCTAGGTATTCGAGGTTAGAACCATTTGGATTGAATCGGTAAACTCCCTGGCTGAAAGAATGCTTTACGCCACTTACCTCGCCATTGAAGCCTGAGTAACCCAATACTCCCCATATTTTATTGTCAAATCCATATTTCAGATTGGAGGGTCCAGCATGGGTATCACTTTTTCCCCATCCATTGATCAATACTTCACGTACATCCGCTACATCATCACCATCTGTGTCTTTTAGGAATACAAAGTCAGGAGCCATGGAAATTACCATGCCGCCATTGACAGCCATGATAGAGGTAGGAATATTCAGTTTATCTGCGAAAATAGTCACCTTATCAGCTTTACCATCTCCATCAGTATCTTCTAAAATTTTAATCTTGTCGTCACCACCATCTTTGCGGATCTCATTTGGATAGTCTGTGGTTTCGATCACAAATAATCTACCTCGTTCATCCCATGCCATCGCGATAGGATTGATGATCATTGGCTCTGAAGCAAATAGCTCTAACTCAAAACCTACTGGAACCTGAACCAGTTTCATGGATTCCTCAGGGGAAAGCGGAAGCTGGAAGCGAGGTGCTGGATCTTTTTTCTCATAGTTTGGAATATCTGCTTTTTCAAATTGAGGAGTAGGAATATTGTAATCTACCAACAGCTTATTGACTTTGTCTCCTACAGCCCAAAGGATACCGTTTGCTACGAGGTTTTGGAACTCTTCATGCTCCCAAGTTTTTTCATTATGCCCATAAGCAGTGTAGAACACTCGGCCTTTGCCTTGCTCACGAACCCAAGTGTAGGGTTCTTGGCCATTCTCATCTACACGCTCCATCAGGATATGCATGTCTGGATTCACTTGGCTATGTACATAAGTCTCATCCCAGGTTTCAAACTCTGAAATTCCCTGCATCACAGGGTGTGCGGCATCAACGATGGTGGCGGTGAAATCACCGGTACCATGAGTGCTGAACTGCCCACCAACTGCCTCGATGTACCAAGGTGAATTCTGGAAGCAAAAAGAAGCGCTGTGAATTGGGATCAGGGCTTTCCCACCTTCTATATAAGACTTCAAGGCTGATTCCTGCTCAGGACTGATTTGCTCATGATTGGCATAGATCATTAGCCCGTCGTAATTATTCAGTGTAGTGGAGTTCAGATCATTAATATCTGTTGTATAACTGAGGTTAATCCCTTTTTGAAAAAGAGGTGTTTCCAAGTACATCATCAATTTCTCCGAATTGTGATGCTCGCTTTCATGCCCAAGAACTAGGATCTCTACTCGTCTTGGTTCGGTAGATGAAAGGAAGTTTTTGTTGCTATTTCCTCCGCATCCTGCGAGGAAAGCTAGCATTATAATCACCAAAGCATAAAAGGGTGATTTAGGAACTTTTTGGGTTTTGAAAATCATATCTATAATTATACATTATTTAGCCTACTAAATTCTTGTATTAATCTGACCCTTTCTCCCTGTTTAAGCTTGAAAAATGACTGAATTTTGTCAAATTTAACCTTGAAAACATACTATTAACATAGTAAATCAGCAAGAACCCATGAAAGAGCCTCTTCAGAAATCTGGAATACCCGATAGGAAAGCCTTCGTTATTCGAGATATGAGAGATCCTTATTACGACAAGCAATGGCATGCACATCCTGAATATCAGCTGGTGGCGATTCTGCGTGGCAGTGGCACCCGCTATATCGGTGATCATATCAAACCTTTCAAAGGTGGAGATACGGTATTGACTGGACCGGGATTACCGCATGTTTGGCGGAGTGATAACGCTTACTTTGAACCAGCAAACGGACTGGATATTCATGGAATCGTGATTTATTTCCCAGAAAACTTCCTGGGAAATGGATCTCTAGAAAAAGAAGAGTTTGAAGGTATTTCCAAACTATTATCTCAGTCCGCCCGAGGTTTGGAAATTACTGGAGAAACCAATGCAATAGTAACTCAGCAGATGAAAGATTTGGTCAATCTGAAAGGAGTTAGAAGCATTATTAAGTTGCTAGAAATTCTACTTGTTTTGGCTGAATCCTCTGAGCTTTTACCAATTACCCAAGTCAATTATTCCTACGATCATCCAGTATCAGAAAAAGATAAAATGGGGGAGATCTTAGATTACATTTTGAAAAATTTTCAAGACAAAATAACCCTGCATGAGCTAGCTTCCTTGGCAAATATGTCTGAAAGTGCCTTTAGTCGCTATTTTAAGTCCAGGGTAAATAAGTCTTTTTCTGATTTTGTGGGGGATGTACGCATTAGTAACGCACGAAAATTACTTCAAGACGAAGACTTGAATATTAGTCAAGTTTGCTTTTCAAGCGGTTTTCCCACACTTTCTAACTTCAATAAACAGTTTAAAGACCGCATAGGAAAAACTCCGCTCAACTATAGAAAAGAATACTTGGATTCTTTTTGATCAGGAGTACTTTTCATGGTATTCCCGAAGATTAGTATCTCAATTATTCCCAAACTTTTCTAGCACCAGTTCCATATAAGTGCTACTTACAGGAAAAGAATTAATGCCGATCAATAACTGATGTCGCTCAGCTTTATCCACCAACTTCATGTTCACGATATAAGAGCGATGAGTTTTGAGGAAAAAGGAGGGAAGCGACTTTTCGATTTCAGCCAGTGTTAAGCGGCTCATCAATCGCTCATTTTTCAGATGAAAAGTCACATAATTGCCCGTAGCTTCGCAGCACATCAACTCGTCAAATCTGACTTTAACCTGACCTTCTGTAGTTTTCACATAAATAAACTGCGGCTCATTATTAGGCTGAAGTTCCAGCCATTCCTGCGCTTTTTGACAGGCTTTGAGAAATCTTACCAGATTAAATGGCTTCAATAAATAGTCGATTGCATCAAGCTCAAATCCTTGCACTGCATAATCAGAATAAGCCGTAGTGAATACAACGAGCGTTTCCTTGGGTAAGAGTGCTGCCAGTTCCACACCGGAAATATCTGGCATATTAATATCTAGAAATACTAGGTCAACGGGATTTGACTTGAGGTATTCAAGGCCATCCACAGCATCGGTAAACACGGCAACCAATTCTAAAAAAGGGACTTTAGAAGCATGTGCTTTGATTACTTCCAAAGCCATGGATTCATCGTCTATTGCAATGGCTTGAATCATAGTTTAAGGTTTTAAATGATGTAGAAGCAAAACAGAACCTTCATTTTCTAAGTAGATTCGGACCTCCTCAGGATAGGCTGCCGGCTGTGCATCCCGACTAAAGGTAACAGGATCTATCATCGATATCAGCACATTATCATCACGATAAGCAGTTGGAAGAAGCATGTCCTTTAGATGCAGCTGAGTCATATCTACCTTGGTAGTATATAATTCCTGAGAACTGATACGATAAGCAAAAGTCCAGAATTCTTGTTTTGTGCTGAGTATTATGCCAAAAATATTGTCTCCAGCAAGTAAGGCGGGAGTTTGTAAATAGCGATAGGAAGCTTCCTGTTTTTTATAGCTAGAAACTATATCAAAGTCATTGACCGCTTCCTCAGGCAATCGATTTTCGCCAAAATCAATCACCAGACGTTTGCTCAAATCCCCAGTTGAGGTGAAGAAACTTATAGTGTCATTGGGTGGTCGATGATAGATCAGAGTATTTTTCCCGGCGTTCAACAGCCCTGCGTGATAATATAGATTGACATTATCCGCTCCTTCGGGATAATGAAAATACAGGCTATCCACTTGCATATCATTAGCAAAAATGCCTAGGATCTGATTGCTAATTAAACTATCCGCTTGATTATCGTAATTTATAGCAAGTGCCCATTTATCTCCCAATTGGGCAAAGCCTCCGGCATTCACAGGCAGCTTTACCTTTTCCTTCCAAATGCCCTCTGGCGAATAAATAACAATGGATTTTCTGAGTTTGTCCAAAACTTGTAGCTCCCCATTATCCGCAACTTGGAAGTCCGTGATCCCTTTCAACTGCTGTGGACCTTCGCCAAATTCACCAATCTTTTGAAGAAAATTCCCCTCCTTATCAAAAACCAATATGCCAGATTCTGCGAGATGATCAAAGAGGTAATAGCGGTCATTTTTTGCGATCAGCTTATCCACTCTATTGAATAAAGCAGCTTCTTCGGTGCTAAGAAGAATGTATTGCTGCTCCTCTACAAAATCTGTAAGCTTAAATTCTTCTGCTTCCGAAAAAGGAATCGTTAAATCCTTAGACTCTTCTGAAATTTGTTCGGATCCTCCGCAGGCAATTAGACTCAATCCTACAAGTACAGGTGAAATCAGAGTTTTAATCTTGATCATATTTGAACTGAAAAATGGACAAAATGCTCTTCATCATTGGCAACGATACTCAAATTGTGCCTATCAGGGTACTGCACCTTCAATCGCTCTTTGACATTGACCAAACCTATTCCAGACTCTTCCTTTGGGGCTTCAGTAGCTTTTTTGGGATGAATACTATTCACCACATCCAGGTGAACCGAACCTTTGAGACAGCGTAGATTGATTCGGATCCAAGATTTGTTTTTGGTGCTGATGCCATGTTTAAAGGCATTTTCTACAAAAGGAATCAACAGCATAGGAGCGATACTGCCCTCGCAGATATCATCTGAGATCTGCACAGATACCTCTAGATTTGCTTCGTTTTTGAAGCGCAACATCTGCAAATCCAGGTAGTTTCTTAGATAGGTAATCTCCCTGCTAAGCGGGATTCTATCCATTTGGTTTTCATGTAGCATAAAGCGCATCATGTCTCCCAATTTCTGAATACCATCAGAAGTCTTCTCCGCATTTTCCATCAGCGCAGCACCGTAAAGTGTATTCAGGGCGTTGAAAAGAAAATGTGGATTGATCTGAGAGCGAAGGAAGCTCAAGTTGGCAGAGCTTTGATTCACTTGGACAGAGAGTGTATCTATCCTTCCTAGGTAGGTTTCATATTTTGCAAATATCAAATTGGAGAAAGGAAAGATCACGAAGACCAATAAGGCGATCATCCCAAGGCCTAGCAGCATGATTTCAGGGACATTGTTTTCTGCCGCGATAATGAAAAACACAATCATTATAACGCTTATCAATCCCCATAGGTACCAGCGATATGCCTTGATATTTCCAGCCAATTTATTCCTGTAAAGCAAGAAGTAATTATAAATAACTAATATAAGGATGGAAGGTATTATGCCTAATAATATTACCAATACTACCTCATTTACAAATAGTTGTGATATAAATAGGAAAATCGTAGTGAACAGAAAAATCATGAATAATCGAACTCCATTGTAGAGTTGAAAATCTTGAAAATTGGGTGGAGTCAGCATTTTTCCGAGTAGAATCACCGTGATCAGATATCCTGGATAAAGAGCCAAAACACTGAAATAGAATCTAAAGAATCTATGCATGGATCCTCCAATTCCTGCTGCCCATAGTGCAGAAAAAACTCCGGTGAGTACAGCTGTTAAGATGCTAAAAAGTATGAGGTGTAGCACATTCCTATCTCGGAGGAACTTGGGAATAATAACCAGGTGAATCAGGTAAAACCCCACGTAAAGTACGATTGGCATAAAGATATAACCAAAGAATCGCATCATATCACTATAGGTGGTACCGAAGCTATTTAGGATGTTGACGATGATGATGGTCAAAAACACGAAGGTAAGAACCCACCATTCTATATCCCTAAAAACAAGACTTTTTGATTTCATAATTCACTAATATTAAATAAGTTAGACTACCTTGATTCAATTAGATTCGTCTGGATGTTCAAGGTGATCTTTTCTGGTTCTCCTTTTTGGCCGCTATGTCTGTACATGAGCAAGAGGTTGTAAATAACCGCTAAAAGGATTAGCAAATAAAAGACTTTCTTCGTGTTCATCAGTTCTACACCTAATTGATAGTTCAAGATTAGGGCTAGGAGCGAGGCAATACAAAAGTTTGGGACGAAAGGGGAAGTATTTGGGATGAGTTTTTAGTTAACAGTCAAAATGAAAGTTGTAGCAGATTTGTCTTTAATTAGGACTTATGATTTCATTTACGACTTATGATTTTGATTTTCGAGGCATATTTCTTTGCTGGAGATTAAACAGGTTATTTGGCATTACAATAACTTGCCTTTTAGAACGACTACGAAGTAGTCAAACTTTTAATAACCGCGGGTGAAACCCCTGGCAAAGAAGTTCATCATATTTCCTCCCGCGCACAAATATCTTTTGGAAATGTTTTTGAATGCGGGAGAGTGGAAATGATGTAATAAAAATGAATTAAGCTGAAAACAACGGATCACTTTTCCTCGCAATAAAGGAAACCGAATTATGAAGTAAGTCCAGCTCAAAGGATTAGGATAAAGTATCCATCCTTGCAAATGCCCTAAACCGTCAATTTGCCTTTTAGAACGACTACGAAGTAGTCAAACTTTTAATAACCGCGGGTGAAACCCGTGGCAAAAGAGGTCCATCATATTTCCTCCCGCGCACAAATATCTTTTGGAAATGTTTTTAAATGCGGGAGGGTGGAAATGATGTAATAAAAATGAATTAAGCTGAAAACAGCGGATCACTTCTCCTCGTAATGAAAGAAACCGAATCATGAAGTAAGTCGAGCTCAACGGACCAAGATATAGTGCCTACACTCGAAAATGCCGTAAATCGTTAATCCGATATCCTAATTCAAAAAGGATTGCTCTGCAAATCAATTCCCCACATCAGCGGAAGCACAAAATACACCATCAAGGTCACCAGAAGGATCGAAATCACATTCAACCAGAAACCTGCACTCACCATATCTCGCATCTGTAGATAGCCAGAACCAAAGACCACCGCATTAGGTGGAGTGGCAACAGGAAGCATAAAGGCACAACTGGCTGCTAAGGTTGCCCCAACCATCAGCCCAAAAGGATGCAAATCAAGTTTGAATGCAACAGAAGCCAGAATGGGCAACAACATGGAAGCTGTGGCGACATTGGAAGTAACTTCAGTTAGGAAGTTTACAGAGGCTATAATAATAAGGAGTAAGACAAAGAAAGATATTCCATCGATTAGGGTAAATCGTGTTCCTATCCACTCAGCCAGGCCAGTTTCCTTGAAACCTCCAGCCAAAGCCAAACCACCACCAAACAGAATTAGAATTCCCCAAGGGATTTTCTCAGCTGTTTTCCAGTCCAGAATTCGCACATTCTTGGTAGAGGAGGGGAGTACAAAAAGTGCCACCACACCTATTAGCACAATGATAGTATCATCTATTCCTGGAAAAAATTTCTCTAAGAAAAAGCTTCTCGTGATCCAAGAAAAACATACAATTCCAAATACGATCATCACTGTTTTCTCCTCATAACTGATCTTTCCAAGTGCCTCTAATTGCCTGGAAACAATGTTTTTACCACCATTTAGACTAAATTTCTTTGGTAGAGGATTTGCAGAATTCACTAAATAGTACCAGCAAATAAATAATAGAACAGCCGATAAAGGAAAGCCAAAAAGCATCCACTCATTGAACCCAATTTGGTAATTATATAAATCTGAGACTACAGCGGCAAGAATAGTATTTGTTGGCGTACCAATCAGCGTGGCAACTCCGCCAATAGAAGCTCCATAGGCAATTCCAAGCATGATGTTTTTTCCCAAACGATCAGCTATCTTAGAATTAGAAGAACCTAGTTGATCCTTGAACTGATTCACCACAGCCAATCCAATCGGAAGCATCATCAACGAGGTAGCAGAATTCGAAATCCACATGGAAAGAATTCCAGTGGCGAGGATAAATCCTAAAACAATATGTCTAAGATCTGTCCCTAATAAATTAATTATGTTAAGCGCAATTCTGCGGTGTAAATTCCATTTTTCAATTCCCGTGGCTAGTAAAAAGCCGCCCATGTAAAGCATTACTGTAGGATGCATATAATTAGCAGAAACTGTAGCTATAGGCAAAATCCCGAGCATAGGCATAAATATCAGCGGGAGAAATGCTGTGGCGGCAATAGGGATCGCTTCAGTTATCCACCAAATTGCCATCCAAGCTGCCAATGCCAGCATCGCTAAGGCCTGTGGATTTAATCCTGGCGAACTGACAAAAAAATAAATTAGCAGAAATGCTAGAGGTCCTAGATAAAGCCCCAGTCGAGGAAGCTGTTTGATCATGAATCAGGGTAGGTTTAATTGAAGAGCTTTAAGGTAAGAATTTATTAGAAAAGGAGGTCTTACAATTTTCTATTTAACATAATATAAATTATGTAACAAATATGCTTTTCCATTATCCATCCATATACCAGGTGGTCTATGCTTTAAGGGAAAAAGGTCAATACATAACTTTTTCAAATGCTGAGCCCAAACTATTACTGCAAGGCATCCATTCATAAACTCAATTAACGCGAACTGTATTATTGCTCATATTCTCATCGGAACGAGTTCCAAATGGATCAATTGAAACAAACTTAGGTAGTCTATCTACTAAAATTTTCAACTCTTGACCGTCCATGAAGATCTGATCCGCTTCGAGATAAATTATGCCAGCATCTTTACCTATTTCACTTGGGTGCCTATCGAACACACCAATCTGTATTGGTTCATTGATATTTATTTGATTAGCCTCACCATTTGCCTGGGTTTCGAATCGTTTGGCTTTTAAGGTCATTTTGATTTCAAATTTCCCATTGTCTAGCTCACGATGAGAAACATTTGCTACAGCCAAATCATAGGTAATCACACGCCTGAACCAATCGTCAATTAAGTCATGAAATTTACTTGGAGTAAGTCGGTAGATTTCCTCCAAAAAATCCGAGGAAGTTGCGCTGAATTCCACATCATTTCTAAAGCGATCAGTGATGTTTCTGAGTGCTTGATTCAACCTGTCTTCGCCAATCAAATCCCTCAAGGCAAGCATCACCGTGTAATTTTTTCCATAGGAAATAAATCCCTGCCCGCTGACCAGATAAATGGGAGATTCTGGCTCAGTTGCCCAAGCTCGACCTGTAAAATAAGTACGGTTGGCGTTTTCGCTAAGTTGATAAATAGCCTTTTTTCCATAAAGCTTTTCCATAACTACAGCTTCAGTATACTTTGCCAATCCCTCTATAAAAATTGATGCTCCCTCAACCACTTTAGGGGCAAGAATATGTCCCCACCATTGATGGGCAACTTCATGAATGGTCCTTTTTGCTACTAGATTAAAGTCATCCGGATTTCGAATATCAGTCAAATACAACCTATCCTCTACCATACTTATGACTCCGGGATGGGCAAAGCCTCCAAAGTTCCAATGACTTGGAATCTCTGCGATTCTTATCTGATTAAAAGGATAGGCACCGAAGTTCTTTTCGCAATAATCCAAGGTCGCTACGATGCTTGAAGCAATAGAATCAATATTGTATGAATGAGCAGGAAAATAGTACTGCTCAATGCTAAGTCCTTTAAAATCTTGCTTCTTAATTTGATAGCTTGAAGAGAAATAAGCGATCGTTGGCAAGATCTTCTGATCAGATTTGAAGTGGAAATAGTTTCTGCCATCTTGCTTCCATTCTTTAATCAGGTTTCCAGAACTCAAAGCAATTTCATTTTCAGTTGTAGAAATAACAGTTTCATAGTTTACTCGGCCGACTTTAATGTCATCCATTTCTAAATGACTGTCTGTAACTTTTTCTTCCTCACGAAAAGGAAGGTTCCTCTCCCCTCTCTCGAAGTTATCCGAAATCTCAAGACTTGCCCTATAGCCAAGAAATGGCTCAAAACTCCGATGGGATAAGTAAGTCCCGTTTTCAATAATCTCCTGATTGAATTCATATCCTGAGTCCTCATAATCAATTTCAAAGTTGAAGTCGACTTCTTGCTGTGGTTTTACTGGTTGATTGAACTCAAATAAATAGGAATCAAATTCAGGATAATATTCTATCAATTCAGCACCTTCTAATGAGATTTCTTTCAAAGGAATTCGGCCTGAAATGAATAATCGACTGACTGGGTAATCTTCTCTGTTGATTACCAGATAATTGGCCTTGATATGATACCTATTCTCTTCAGGATAAAGATCAACTGTGGTTTTGATATCGGTGGAATACAATTGGGGTAAGGATTCATATTGCTTGAATTTTCGCTCATATTCTTCCCTGTAGTCAAGCATATCATCTGAGGTGAAATACTCATTGACCAAATGCGTATTATATAAAAATGTAAGCCCAGCAGCTAAAAAGATTGAAAGGCTAAGTGCAAGACCAATTCGCTCCCAGTTTTTCCAATTCTTTTTCAAACTATTGAATTGAAATGGCAAGCTCTGTCCGATTCCCCTCTGCCAAAGTTTAAAAGAAATCATAGCCATTATACCGGCTAATCCAATCCAGAATATTGCTAAGTGAAGGAACTTCAATGTCTCTTTTGAATAGCCTGTCATAGGGGAAAAATCGACATGAGGCAAATTTCCAAACCGAAGTAAAGAATGCTCAATTCCTATATAAGGTGAGAGAAAGCTTGCTATTATGATGATACCGGTGATCCCCATTCCTAGGTATCTATTCTTTACCAAGCTTTGTATAAAAACAGCTAAAACAGAAAATAGGAAGAGCTGAAGTCCATTGAAATAAAACATAGCAAGGTAGCGTCCTAAGTCTATTTCAAAGAAGCCGCTAGCTATCTGGAAGCCCAGACCGATGATGATTCCTGAGCCAATTAGTATGGCAGGCAAAAGTAAAAGTGCCATTAATTTTGACACAAAAAGTACCCAATTCTTTATTGGAGTAGCGTCTATTATTCCATTGAAATTTAGAGATCTTTCTCTCCAAACTAGTTCTCCACTATAGAAGATAATGAGGATTACTCCCAATAACTTTAGAGGATCAATGATATTGATAATGATCAGATTAGTAAGCGGGTATAGCGAATCAGAATAATCTCCGCCGTGAAAGATTCTTGAATAAATTTCTGAGATAGAAAGTACTAGCCATATTAGCATGATAGCTATAAAAGGTAGACTTTTTATCAGCCCGTTTAGCTCGATTTTGAGAAATGAAAAAAGTGCTGCTAAATCAGACTTTAGATCAAAGCTTGGATTGAATGTTTTATAGGCAATTGGCTCTATTTTATCCTTAGGGTAAACTTTCACTTTTTCTACTTTCTGATTCAATTTTCGAAAAGAAAAAATGCGATATGAGACCAAAAGAATAAGTATTGCAATGCCTAGCCATAGTAATCTATTCCACATATACAGTCCTGAAAAGCTCAGCAAGTGACTATTCTTTTCAAAAGCTGTCCAAAACTGTGTTTGCTCAAAGAATGCGGATATACCAAATGGATCTGCCAGTGCGGCGATAGCCATCGCTTCCGGAGATGCGGGTACAGACTGAGCCATAAGGGGGGAATTAAGAAAAATAGCGCAGATCATGTAAAACATGTAAATAACTACTGCACTCACATAGGTAGCCACATTGCTATTAGACAAAATAGCGACCGAAAAAATGATACTTGAGCAAATGAAAATATTAGGCAGTACTACAGTCAACCAGGGATTCAAATAAGATGCATACCTGAAAGAAGCTATTCTCTCAGGATCCAAGGGAGCTATCGAATGTGCCAGCAGCATCCCTATTATAAATGCTGTAAAAGCCAATACGCTGAAAGCGAAAACCCCTAAAAAACGACTCCAGAAGAATTGCGTCTTTTCTACCGAGGTGCTATAAATAAGCGCATCCATTTTGTAATGTGCATCCCTTAGAATTCCGCTAATCACGAAAAACATGATAATAAATACACTCGCGAGAGAGAATAGCCCTACAAAAGACTGAATCTGATAAGCTGAATTGAAGCTGACATTTGCAGGTGCAAAACTATTAGAACCTGAAAAGTATCCTAGGAAAAGAAAAAGCACAGCCAGCAAGGGAAACGCACGTTGCTTGAGCTGATAGTAGGCTTCGAATTTTAACAAGAGACTAAACATATCAAGACGGTGTATTTGAGTGTTGATCGGATAAAGTGGAGAAATATAAATCCTCCAAATTGGGCTGAATTAGTTCGAATTCTGATTCAGGCTGGCATTCAGCAAGAACTCTAATTTGAGTTTCGCCCGAAACGAGTTTTGAGGAAATTACATTGAAAGTCTTCTTGTGAATTTCAAGATTCTCCTTCTTGATGATCTTGCTCCAAAGCTTTCCATTTAGCCCTTTGACCAGTTCTATGGGGTTACCTTCAGATACAATTCTTCCTTGGTAGAGAATTGCCATGTTTTTACAGAGATCCCGTACATCTTCCACGATATGCGTAGATAGAATTACGATCACATTCTCCCCTATCTCGCTTAGAAGATTTAAAAATCTATTTCTTTCCTCTGGATCAAGACCTGCTGTCGGTTCATCCACGATAATTAGTTGGGGATTGGCAAGTAAAGCTTGGGCAATACCAAATCTCTGGCGCATTCCTCCGGAGAAGGTGAAAACAGCCTTTTTTCTGTGTTGATATAGATTAACCTGCTGTAAGAGTGCTGTGACTTGCTCCTTTCTCTCCGAAGTGTTGATGATTCCTTTTAGAACTGCCATATGATCAAGCAGTTTTTCAGCAGACAATTTTGGATATACCCCAAACTCCTGCGGTAAGTAGCCCAACTGTTTTCGGATTTCCTGTGGATGCGCTATAATATCCGTTCCATTAAATGTAATAGAACCTTCACTTGGTGCTTGAAGGGAAGCAATTGTGCGCATAAGGGAAGATTTTCCGGCCCCATTTGCCCCAAGCAACCCAAACATGCCATTGCTGATGCTAAGTGAAATATCAGTTAAAGCTTTTACTCCATTAGGATAAGTTTTGGAGAGATTTGATATCGTCAGAATGTTCATATTGCTTGAGAATTAATTCAAAAGCGAACATATTAACTTCGATTGGCACACTATAATAAAATAGATGTATCTGTCAATTATGCCCTCATACACTTTCTGGGAAGAGCTAAATCAGGTACATGCTAAAAATCAACTTGTTCATGCCGATTACGCATTCCTTCATCATAATTTTTTTTCTAGGTATTAGATAGCCCTAAATTTGAATTATGGTTAGTTTTTTGAAAAAATACAGGGCATTTGGCATAGGAATCATCCTAATGATTATTCTCCGGGTGTTGCTTGAGTATTTTGGAGTTATTAGTGTTAACCCAAGTCATTTCTTAGAAAATGCAGTCTTGTTCTCTTTTTGGGCATTCGTGATATCAATTACGATTTATAAGTTTTCTTATCTCAAAGAGCGAAAGGATATTGTTTTCAAAGTTCTTGGATTAATTGTCTTGGTGTTTGTGACGCTGCTTTATGATTCCTTTGTGCGAATCCCAGATAATCCAATCACTTTTATACTGGTTACTACTTTTTGGATAGGTTTGGTTTATCTGGTACTACCTCAATTTTTCAAAAAGTACAGGTATCTCATTATTGGAGTTTACATCCTTATTCTAGCCTATTTTACTTTTGTGAGATTGGGTTCTGAATCATTTGAAGCCTATGTCTCTGATAGCAAAGAACGGGTATTGCTTTTACTGGTCATTCCTGTTCCATTATTTGCCATGCTTTGGTTTTATGAACAATGGATTTGGCTGAAGTCAATTAAAGAAGGGAAAGCCAAGGCTGAGTTAGAACTGCTTAAAACTCAGATTAACCCACATTTCTTTTTCAATACACTCAACAACCTTTATTCACTCACAATAAAGCAATCTGAAGAAGCACCAAAAGTGGTGCTGAAACTTTCTGATATGATGAGGTATACGATTTATGAAGGGAAAAAAGAGACGGTTTCCCTGAAGGATGAAATCGAGTACTTACACAATTACATTGATCTACATAAGATCCGTTACAAAAAGAAAGTGGATATTCAGTTTACCCATAACATTCGAGGAAATGAACAAATTGCTCCCTTACTTTTTATTATTTTGCTTGAAAATGCCATAAAGCATGGTCTAGAAACACTTTCGGAAAATGCTTTTGTCCATATCGAATTACTATCAGATGAAGATCAAATAAGCTTCACCATTAGCAACAATTTTGAGAGGACTGAAACTCCTGAAAAACCAGGAATTGGTTTGGAAAATTTGAAACGTAGACTTGAACTAATCTATCCTAAAAAACATACCTTAAGCATTGAAGAAGCTGGAAATGTGTTCAAGGCAAAATTAAACATAGTAGGCAATTGATTAAATATATCATAGTAGACGATGAACCCCTGGCGCATGAACTAATTGAAGAGTTCTGTAGCATGCTGCCTCATATGGAATTGAAAAAGAACTGCTACAATGCCATGGAGGCAATGCAATTCCTGAATAGCTCCAAAGTAGATCTTATGTTTCTTGATCTCAATATGCCTAAGTTAAAGGGTTTTGATTTCCTGAAAACCTTATCTAAACCTCCAAAAGTGATTGTTACGACTGCTTACAAGGAGTTTGCTTTGGAAGGCTATGAGTTGAATGTTTCTGACTATTTAGTCAAACCTTTCAGCTTTGAGCGTTTTGTGAAAGCGGTTAATAAAGCAACAGAGGATTTTTCTACGTTAACCCATACTACTGACCCTACTGAAGTTCTGACTGAGAGTTTCCGGTTTTTTGTAAAAGGAGATAAAAAGTACCATCAGGTCAATGCCGATGATTTACTTTACATTGAAGCATTTGGAAATTATACTAAATTATTTCTCTCTGGTGAAATGCTTATTAGCCACGAGAAAATATCTTTCTACGAGAATTTATTACCTAGCACAAAATTCCTTCGAGTTCATAAGTCCTTTATCGTGCCTCTGGAAAAAATCAAGCTAATTGAAGGCAACCGCATATTTATTAATGAATTTGAAATACCCATCGGTCAAACCTATAAAAGTGTGGTTAGCAGGTTATATAACCCATAAAATCAAGCTTACTTTATTTGAGTTATAAGCTTAAATTTTCGCATGTAAACTGCCAAAAACTAAAATAAGTTTACATTTAAACTAATCGTTTCCTTTACTCTCTCATTCCCAGATTCCCCCGTCTCAACTCAATATTTTCACGCACAGTGCTAGCAGCTTCTTTCAAAGATGCGATATGCTCAGCCCGTCCATATAAGTTATAGTCATCAGACAGATCGGCATTTGGCTTCTCCCTCCTTTCGTAGCGATTGTTCTTTATTTGCTGAGCTTTTGGGTTAAACTCCTCTACACTATCCCCATTATCAATGTAGTTAGCCTCATCGTAAGGGAGTTTATTATTTCTCAAGGTTACAAAAGGAAGCCCTCCCAATTCAAACAAAATCTCAATATCTATCGCCTCTTTCGAGTAAACTATCCAGAATTCCCTGCCTTTGAACTCATTCTTGGACAGTTCGTAGCCAAACTCTGAAACCAAAAAAGCGAACTCCTTTGCCACCTGCTCGACATGCGTATTAAAGGCTAAATTTTGGGTAAGAGGAGTGCTTTTTACTGCCATTTTGAGGATTTTAAGTGGAATATCAAAGGCGAAAGATCCACAATTATCCTGAGTAAAGGATCAAGCAGCATATAGAAATAAAGGGATTTTGGTCTAGCTGAGAGAAATAAAGACCAAAATCATAATTCACTAACCCTTGCACGTTTATTATAAGCCTCAATCCTAAAAGACCTACATTTGATTTTCATATGTTTGGGGCGTAGAAATATTTTCGCCCTTTGCCTTTGACCCCTTGCTATGTTTTTATCTGTTATCTCAGAGATCAGTACCACTTCATGGATTCTTAGTTTTTTAGCCGCTTTTGTGATCGGATTATCCAAAGCTGGAATCAAAGGAATCGCAATTATCAATGTGACTTTTATGGCAATAGCCTTCGAAGCCAAACAATCCACGGGCATAGTATTACCCCTTTTGGTAGTTGCAGATATATTTGCAGTCATCTACTACAACAGGCATACCCAATGGAAATATGTGGCCAAATTCCTTCCATGGATGATTTTGGGAATTATTCTGGGAAGTTGGATCGGCATGGACCTTCCTGAGCAAACCTTCAAAATAGGTATGGCTATCATCATCTTCCTAGTCTTGGCTATCATTGTTTGGTGGGATCAAAAAAAGGTGAATAATGTACCAACGCACTGGGCCTTTGCTAGTGGAGTTGGGACTTTGGCAGGCTTTACAACCATGGTTGGCAATTTGGCGGGGCCCATTTCTAATATTTATTTTTTAGCAATGCGTTTGCCTAAAAATCAATTTATAGGAACTGCCGCCTGGCTTTTCTTGATTATCAATGTTTTCAAGTTACCCTTTCATTTTTTTCTTTGGAATACTATTTCCGCTGAGACCCTCCTACTTGATCTGAAATTGATTCCTGGGATTATCTTGGGTTTTGTACTAGGAATCAAGCTAGTAAAAATGATCAATGAGGAGTTTTTTAGGAAGATGATATTAGTGTTGACGGCATTGGGCGCGATCATCATTTTATTTAAATAATGTGATCATTCTCATCTGCTTTTGGTAGTATTAGAAAATAAAAATCATTTACATACTCCCGCATGAGAATTCATTTCCAGAAGATGGCTTCAGGTGGTAAATGGATTCTATGGATATCTGGTTACAAAAATGCCACTTCAACGGAGCAGTTTTCAAAGTAATTTATGATCCAATACTATTTGAAATTCAATTGCATGGTGGTATCTCGGGAATGAGCCTCTCAACTTGGCAAAGTTTCTGCTTTTTCCCAGCTATGGAACGTTCTTTGTACCTTTTCGGCTGATGCTTTACAAACACAAAATCCTTGCGGGAGCTGTGGCACTTATCGTTTTGGGCCTGATTACATTCAAATCACTTCAGACTCCCTCTCTTCCTACAGATACACCAAATTTTTCTCCAGGCATACATGCCAATATTCGGAATGCCTTTCTCGACGTCTGGCAGCATTATAAAGAACTTCACAACTATAGTTTTGACGTAATTCAAAGTAAACTGAGTTCCTCAACTATGCAGGCTCAGCCGGTGATTGAGATCAGTGATGTGTTTGGCAAAAACAGGCGATATAAACTAGATGTGGCTGAAAAGGTGCTTGATTCTGAGGACTTGTATATTGCAGATTTACCCGAGAATGTTTTGAGGGGATGGTTTGCACATGAACTTGGACATATCGTAGATTATGAGAATCATTCAAATCTGGGGATGATTGTATATGGATTACGTTATACTTTTTCGGATCAATACAAGCGTGATCGGGAACATGAAGCAGATAGTATTGCTATTCGACATGGCTTTAGAGGTGATGTGATCGCAGCCAAAAAGTATATTCTTGAGAACGACTTTATTTCCCCAGCCTATCAAATTCAAATTAGTAAATACTACATGTCTATTAGAGGAGCAGAACTTTGCCCTGATGATATTATTCCAGTACTTCCTAAGGTCGAGATATAAAGTCCAGAAGTGATTTCATTTTTTCTTCCTTCATGACTTTGGGAGTTTTGGTCTGCCCTCCTTTTTTATTAGTTTCTCCCAAAAAAGTGGTGTACTGCTCCTTAGAGATGACTTTTACTGAAATCCCTTTGAGGGCTTTGGATCTTGCTACAGCATAATTCTTATTTGCTGACTTGAGTAACTCGTCTAGTTTCTCAGCAAAATCATCAGACTCCAACTCAGATACTAGCACCCATTGATGGATGTAATCTCCTTTCTCATTCTTAATGGCCGACACCATATATTCATTGATGGTAGTTTGGTTTTGCTCGGCTAGTTCCAGAATAGCCTTATCCATCTTTTCTTCAGAAAGCTGAGAACCTACTACGTTCAGGAAGAATTTGGTACGTCCAGTAATTTTGATCTGGGGAGGATTAAGACTTTCAAACCTGATCACATCGCCAATGGCATACCGCCAAGCTCCGGCACAGGAACTCAAGATGAGCACGTACTCCTTTCCTACTTCTACCTCATCTATTCCCAATACTAAAGGATCGTTGCGCAAATCTCCAAATTCATTTACTCCGCGCTCATCAAAGGGTACAAACTCGAAAAAGTATCCGTGACTTAGCGCTAGTTTCATCGCCATCGTATTTGGCTTGCTGCTGTAGGCAATAAATCCCTCAGATGCCAGATAGGTGTCCAAAATAGTTATGGGTGTCATGCATATAGCTTCAAAATCCTCTCGGTATGTTTCAAAAGCAACTCCCCCCGACGCAAAGACCTGCAGGTTTGGCCAGATTTCATGAATATTGTTGAGCTGATGACGTTCTATAATCCGCTGAAGCATGAGTAGAACCCAGGAAGGAATTCCGGCTATGGCTCCAATATTCCATTCGGGTGCCTGCTCAGCGATGGCATCTACTCGCTTATCCCAGTCAGAGATAGCCGCTATTTCCTTTCCCGGTCTGTAGAACATATCGTACCAACCGGGGAAATTACTCACGTTGATTCCCGAAATTTCTCCCTCTCTAAAACCCTGTTCATTTTTATCCAAATTGGCAGAACTGCTCAACATCAAAACCTCAGATTCAAAAAGTGATTCTGGAAAGTCGAACTCATGAAGTGAGTTAATCATGGAAGTTCCCACTGAGCGCATGGATGCTATAAACTCATTAGTAATAGGAATTCGCTTGCTACTTTTCCCCGTTGTACCACTACTTCTGGCAAAGAAATCGGGTTTGCCTGGCCAAGTAATATCCTCAAAACGTTCCTGTCTAGACCACCATTTGGCGTGCATTTGCTCGTAATTGAAGATAGGAACCTCTTTTCTATAGGATGAAATCAGGTCCTCAGATTTCAAAATTTCTTCAAAACCGTGATATTTTCCGAAGGCAGTATTTTTTGCTTGCGTTAAAAGTTCTCTAAGTTGTGTTTCTTGTGCATGTAGAGGTTCGTCTTCTGAAGATTGAAGTTTTGCAGAGATATCTATTCCTGCTTTTACTAGCTTTCCTATAATGGCCATAAAGTTTCTTTTAGGGTTCTTTTAGACAAAGGCCATGCCTGCTGGGTAGTATATTTTGATCCTCATGGGTTCAAGGCACTACTATTTTTTAGGAAGCTATTTTGGGTTATATGATAATAAGGAACTTCATTTCCTTAGCTACCATCTAGGTAGGCATCCTCCCGCATGGACGTTCATTTCTGGATGATGATTTTGCGAAGGAGGGGAATTGTATCGTGTTTTATTATAAATGGTTGTACCTTAGTCTCATATGTTGATAGCATTTAAGCTATCAATATTTCGCTTTTAGGACGTTAATTCAATTTTAAGTTGGAACCCTGATTCCAAAAATGACATAAAAAAGCTACCAACTGAAAACAGCTGGTAGCTTTGAAATATTTACTCCTCAAGCCTCAGGAGCATCTCTGCTCATCAGGACCTTTGGTTAGGTGAAATCGCGTTACCTTAAATCAGGTTAAACCCTCTGACTTTCAGGCTTTAGCTTCATTTACTAATTCTTTCTGGCTGCCTCACCAACTCCAATGAATGGAATAGCACCGGCACCAGTTACCTCAGGTAGAATACCATTCCATTTTTCAATGGCTTTTAGGTTGGCTTCTATTTTTCTTAACTCGATTAGATCAGGTGAAATATTCATTTTCTGTAATCTCAATGCTTCTGCTTCTGCAGTAGCAGCAGCGATAGTTTGCTCAGCTTCCACTTTGATTCTATCTAGATCTCTCTTAGCCTTGAGCGCATTCTGTTCGGCGGTTTGCTTGGCTTCAATGGCATCCGTAAAGGTCTGTGAAAAGCTAAAATCTATAATCGAAAAGGCATCAACAGCGATGTTTGATTCAAGTAACCTTGCAGTTAAAGATTCTTTCATTTCAGAACTGACAATTGGTCTTTTAGTAATTAATTCCTCAGCCGTATATCTTGCCGATACCGCTTTGACTACTTCTTGGATAGCTGGATCAATAATTCTCTCTTTAAATTGAACACCGATTTTTTGATAGACCTGATTAGCTTCTTCAGGAATAATATGGTAGTTGAGTGCTACTGACATATCTACATCCTGAAGGTCGGAAGATGAAGAAGCGGCATCAGTCATTGCTTTTTGGATTTTCACGTCCATTAGAATTACAGTCTGAACAATCGGTATTTTGAAGTGAATTCCCTCATTTAAAACCAGGTCTTGTACTGCTCCAAAGTTCTGAACAATACCACGTTGACCTGCTCCTACTTGAACCCATGGTTTAAAGAAAAATAACACGATTAACAATAGACCAACAATGAAAATATACTTCCAAGGGCCCTTTTCTAATACTCTATTTATATCACTCATATTTTCTTCATTCATAGTCATTTGGTTTAGCAACAAAAATGGATTTTACCATTTATTATTTGGTTACATCTTATCAATCCAAGCATGCGGAAATCGCAAGTCTCGGATTGCCTGCAAGATACACGAATTGGGCGGCTTAACCCGACAAGGAGAGGTATGATTAGCCTATTTGCCCTAATGAGCAAAGAATAAGCACTATATGAACCAGAGAATCAATTCTTACCAAAAAGTAAACACTATCCAGCCCCAACAGATCATAGCTCCAAAGGAAAGGATGTAATTATTCTATTTACTTAAGACTCGTTTGATTAACCTTATTTGACGTAGATGGTCTTGCGATTGATAAATTCCATCATCCCATCTTTAGCAAGTTCACGTCCGTAGCCTGAGCGCTTAGTTCCTCCAAAAGGCAGTCTAGGATCAGATTTGACAAGTTCGTTGATAAAATAAGCTCCATCACTCACTCGGGATGACATCTCCAAGGCCAAATCTATATTCCTTGTGCAAACTGTTACTCCTAAGCCATACTTTGAATTTTCGGCAAGCTCAAAGGCTTCTTCAATATCATTAGCTCGGATCATCGCCGCCAATGGACCAAAGGTCTCTTCGTCAAAGGCAGGCATCCCAGGTTTTACATTTCCCAGAACTGTAGGTTCATGGAAGCAGTCCTTCTGATTTCCTCCTGAAAGTAGTGTCGCTCCAGCTTCCAAAGATCGCTTCACTTGGGATTGAAGTTGATCTGCTAAATCCTTTCTTGCCAAAGTGCCCAGTTGGGTAGTATCATCTAAGGTGTCACCAGCCTTTAGTAATTGGACAGCGGCGGTGAATTTCGTGACAAATTCCTCATAGATTTCATCGACCAAGATAAATCGCTTGGCAGCAATACAACTTTGACCGCAATTCATCATTCGAGCAACGATTGCAGTTTTTACTGCCTGATCGATATCCGCATCTTTCCACACAATAAAGGCATTATTTCCGCCCAATTCCATTAGAGATTTTTTCAGATATTTCCCTGCCAGAGCAGCTACTGCAGAACCAGCACCTTCACTTCCAGTGAGGGTTACCGCTTTAATGGCGTCATGAGAGATGATATTTTCGGTCTGATCATGATGTACGATTAGATTTTGAAAAACTCCTTCCGGAAAACCTGCTTTGGTAAAGACATCTTCGATCATTTTGGCGGAGCCAAATACGTTAGGGGCATGTTTTAAAATCCCTGTATTCCCTGCCATCAAGCTAGGAGCTGCAAATCTAAACACTTGCCAAAAAGGGAAATTCCAAGGCATAATGGCCAATACTGCACCAATAGGTTCGTGCTTTACCAGACTTTTGCTTGCATCTGTAGCAATGATTTCATCTGCCAAAAAAGCTTCAGTTTGCTCTGCATAATAATCACATACCCAGGCACATTTGTTTACTTCTCCTCTGGCTTCTGAGATCGGCTTTCCCATTTCCAAAGTGATCATTTCAGCATAAGTTTCCAGGTTTTCCCGCAGGACTTCCCCTGCTCTATGCATCAATTTGGCACGGGCTGGAATACTTACTTTTCGCCAAGATTGAAATGCAGTCTGTGATCGATCAAGCATTGACTGGACTTCGTCGGAAGTATGAGCAATATGCTTGGCTATGAGTTTTCCGTTATAAGGATTAATACTTTGAAATTCCATTTGTTGGTGGCTGAATTAAGTTTTCAGGCAGAATTATACTGCTGAATTAATAGGTCTTTCGTATGTGACTATTTTGATTTCTTCTTTGAAATTATCGAAGGATTGGCTCATTTGCTCATTGGGCCAATGAAGCTCCACCTGTCCTTCCATGGGTTTATACACTGCAGTGTATAGCGTACCAAATCCCTCTGCAAAATTGGTGTTGTATAGCGGTGGTGTCAAAAATACTCTAGTCAGTTTTTCGATCGAGAATCCCCGCTTCAGAAGTGCTTCCAAAAAGTTGGCACGCTCCCTAGTTTTAGCTATGTCCACAGTTTCTTCCCAATCGATTTTACCTTGATGGTTGGTTGCAAAAGCAAATTCTGAAATCATAGTCTTTCTATCAGGTGCGATTTGAGCGGTACGGTATTCTCCACTTCGGTCTGCTAGGGTCACATTGTAGGACATATGTGAAGGCACATTCCGGAGCACTTCTAAACCCTCTTTCACTGTGCTACAAAATTCTAGAATATACCTCAGGATATAAGGTATCCCAAACCCATACCCCACTTTGGTCCTACCGCCAAAGGTAAGCGAGACAGCTAGACCGTCTTCGTTCATCCCATCCAAAACACCAATCAGACAATCGCTACTGGCAATGACTTTCTTGCCATTCCATGCTGTATTAAGCAGTATTCCTTCGAATCGATCAAGGTGATAATCATAATTGCGGATCAAAGAAATATCACCCACAGTAGTGACAGCCTGAGAGCAGGCACTAAAATAAGTGGGTGGCTGAAATCCAGTCAAAAAGACACTTGCAAGTTCATCGGCACCTACTAAAGCGCATAGTCGCTCATGATTAGGAACCATCTCGGGCATGTACTTCTTAAGAGCAGCAAGTGCAGTGGGTAAATCAGTAGTAGGAATACTTTCATTAATCCATGCTCTATATGCTGGCCATCGCTGCAGGAACAACTGTTTCCATTTATGATCCGGTTTCGGCTCGGATATGGCTGTAAAATATCGCTTCATTCAAATTGATTTTGTTCCAAAAGGTAGCGTAAAATTACTTCTAGAACAGATAAAAGACAATCCACTTTTAGGTCAATAAAAGTGGATTGAAAACACATTATTTAGTTAAGCTTCCTTTAAGCTTGGCCCCTTCTCTTTTATCTTCCACCATTGCTGAGGTGTATTGGGATTTGATAGCATTGATCCAACCTATGGCTCTAGGCGTCAGTTGGAAATCATCTGTCATCATTCGACCTCTGGATACTAATATTCCCATATCTGCACCCTCATAGAGGTAATCTCCTTTTTTGGTGATACGAAGGAAAAACGCTTCACTTTCGGATTCTACAGCTCTTCGATGGGTATCCATTCTATCAAACTTGATATGACCATTGTCAAACATATTCCAGATTCCTGAGGCCGGTGCATCATGCACATATTCTACGGTGTCCTCTGTATGCTTTATTACCATCTGGCTCCAATTGTCAATGTTTTCCTGCCTTCCCCAGCGTTGATTGAGGGCTTTTACGCTAAATTTGTAGTCCGCATCCATCCATTCCAAAATATGGAAAAGGTGTAATGGAGCATCTGCTAGCGCAAATACAGCATGGTTAGTGATCGAGCTAGCACCTGTAATTCTAGGGTTTAACTCACCCAAATAAATCTGGCCATTGTCCTGATCGATTAGAAAGTCAAGTTCAAAGTACCCCTTATAACCTTCCTTACGGAGCTGGTCTCCAAACAGTTGAGTGTATTTCCTAGCGTTTTGTCTAATCGAAGGAGTAAAGGCATTTGGATATATCTCATTTCCACACCATCCACCCTTGTAAGGAGTCAGTTCTTTGAAGCCTACGAGTTCAGTCATGAGTGGTGCCACGATTGTACCATTTTTGGTCACACAAGCCTCAATCGCTGAACCTCGGCAATTGATGCGCTTCATGATCTTTACCTCATCCTCCTGCTCTATTTCATTTGCATGCTTCAGATATTCTTCCTCGTTGGATATGAAAAAGGTGGTATGACCAGAATCTCCAAAAGGAGTTTGAATAACTAGGTCATCGCCCAATTCTTTTTTGGACACTTCTCCTAGATGCTTGTAATCATTCACTGGGGACAATACATAAGGCACGCAAGGCACGCCCGCTTTCTCAGCTATCCGGTTAGTGTTTACCTTGTTGTCCATTGAGTTTCGCATCTTGGCAGAAGGGAAAATCACCTCTAATCCCAGTTTCTTAGCGAGTTTTTCTGTTTTCTCATCAAACATCAAGAACATCACTTTTCCTGCCTTGCCGTTTACTTTTCGGGAATGAATATAGGCCTGAACCTCCGGGTGCTGTAATAGGTAGTTATTGATATCCTCAATACTTTCGAATTCGTCATGAGGTATTTCTTCCTTAGGCGAAAAAACATTAGGATGCAGTCCATCAAAACATTCTATGTTCAGGATGAACTTAAACCCTTTGATCCATTCATCTGCTCCTAAAAGATTGAAATTGGTTGCACTGACGAAATAGATAGGAGTTTCGTTTTTATAAAAGAATCTTCTTATATCTGAAATGCCCTTTAGTATAGATTTCGAATGCGTTACTTTTTTCTTAGCAGTCATATTTTTAGTTTAAGTGGTTAAAATTTACTTAGCTATTTCTTTTTTAATGCTCCCATTGCGCCCATAGCCGTAGCTGTTTTCTGACGATTGAGGACGGAGTCCTTGAAAATTCGAAGACCTAGATCTGCCCGGTAACCGTGGATTTCAGAAACATCCAATACCAGCATAAAGCGAATGATTTCCGCAGAGACCACCTGACCAGGAACTAGTACTGGAAAACCTGGTGGATAAGGTATCACAAAGGATGAAGCAACTAGCTCTTTACCTTCCTCTATGGCCTTTTTACAATCAAGCATAGATATGTATTCACAATTCTCTTCACTGTAAGCGAGAAAATATGCAGCTCTCAAATTACCCCCTGGCACTCCAGGGACGGCAAGAAATGAGGAATGGAAGCGTGAGAAGTCAGGCAGAGGAGGAACGTCTTTGGTCAGTGATTGTATAAGAGCATCCGAGATTTCTCGTTCTCGCCTATTTAGGGAGGCAAAGTATGAATCCAAATCACTAGCAATTTTTAATAACACCTTGGTCAGGTAAGCCACAGATCCTCTAGTCGTGCCAATGTTAGTCATAAAGAGCACCGTATTTCTAGAGGTCTTATTGATCTGAATATTGTACTTATCCATGAGGTATTTATTCTTGAACGTATCCCCGTCTATACCAGTACGACCTATGAATAGGGTAATCTTAGTAGGATCGAGCATAAACTCATCCTTCTCCCAAGCTTCTTCCATCCTATTCCATCCTACAGTGGTATCATAATATGCTTTCAATCCACTATCTCGGTATTGCAATGGAATAAAATCTTTAACTGTAAGGACATCAAAATACTTACTCAATAAGGGATTTGAAACTACCTTGGCGCGAAGTACCATGGCTAGCTCAATGCTACGCTCTACCATTTCATATCCTTCAAACTGCGTCTGCCTTCTTCCTACATCGAGAGAAGCCAGCATTTGATAGTTTGGAGAAGTTGAGGTATGCGTCATATAGGCTTCCAAAAAGGTGTTTTCGGCTTTTCTCCTAAATTCCTCATCCCAAATATGAATCATCGATCCCTGTCGAAAACTACTTAGTGTTTTGTGGGTACTTTGCGTAGCATAGACACGAATCCGAACTTTATCTGGATCTGGCAAAGTGGCGACTTCTCCCTCTTTGAGATTTTTGATATGTGTCTGATATTCTTTACGATAAGCATCAGATTGATATTTGCTATGTAACTTATTTGCTGAGAACATCCCCGTACGCTGCTTATAGGTATAGGTGAATCCTGCAAATGCAAACCAAGCTTCGTCCCATAAGAATATCATATTTGGCTTGATAGCCAAAACCGCTTCCATAACCTGCTGTACATTATAGACCATCCCATCGAAGGTGCAATTGGTCAAAAGAAGCATTTTCACCTTATCTAACCTACCAGCCTTTTTCAAGACTAGTAATTTCTTGGTGATCTGCTCTAGTGGAACTGCTCCATAAATGGAATATTGCTCTATAGGATAAGAATCCAAATACACTGGATATGCGCCAGATAAAACCAAACCATAGTGATGTGACTTGTGACAATCCCTATCGATCAGAACCAGATCTCCTGGCTCTACCAGAGCTTGTAACACAATTTTGTTGGCAGTGGATGTTCCATTTGTCACGAAAAATGTTCGCTGAGAACCATAGGCCACAGCGGCCATTTCCTGGGCTTGCTTCAAAGGTCCTGTAGGTTGCAGCAATGAATCTAATCCTCCCGTGGTCGAAGAAGATTCTGCCAGAAACATATTCCTTCCATAGAAGTCACCAAAATCTTTGATCCACTTGGACTTGAATACCGAGTTGCCGCGGGATATCGGCATTGCATGAAAAATCCCTGTAGGTTTTTGGCTATAATTCTTCAGTGCAGAGAAAAATGGTGTATGGTATCTTTCATTGATGCCCCTAATAATTGCTAGGTGTAATTCCTGAAGATCTTCCTTTCTATAATAGATTCTTCTGAAGGTCTCTATGGTACTGTCTTTCAGGTCTCCAAGCGCAGTGTCCGTTACGTAATACGTGTCGATTTCTGGTCTGAAGTGCTTGATCAACTGACCTAATTTAGGACCCAATTGAGCCTCAGGCATATCCTGATGATCTATGTTTAAGACATTTTGGATATAAGGTTTTATGAGTGGGTTGATGTTTTCTGAGCGATACGGGGGAGCATATCGAATGACTACTGCTTGAATATTAGGATTGAAAAACAAAGCAATCAGTGCATCCTGAAAGGAATGTTGTACCACCACGTTGTAGGTAAACTGATCGTTGGGATCATGTAGTTCTCTCAATCTTTCAAGTAGTGTCGTCTCATCTACTGAATTGAGGTTTTCCAGAAAAAGTACTTCAAAGTAATTCTTGCCTGAGTTTTGAATGGCACTAAGCGCAAATTCGCTTTCAAGCTGGTCAGAGTCCTCGTCATTTGGAAGATAAGGGTGCCCACTGTACACATCGTTTATCAATTGCCGACTGGTATTATTAATATGATGAGACAATACGGCATGGTCCCCACTTTCAAGGCACTTTTTTAGCTTCTCGATAATTAGCTTCCCTGGAATTGCAAAATACTGCTCTACAACCTTCAGATCTTTCAGCAAAAGCCTAATTTTATCTTTATGCTTCGCCTCATTTGTTGAGCCTACTTTAGAAGATGATAATTCTTCACTTTCATTTTTAAGCTCATTCCACTTGTCTAACCTAAGCTGGCCAATACTATAATAAGGAGCACTAATTAATTTTTTAGGATCTGGCATTGGTTAATTTTTTGAGTGTAGTGCTAATTTATTTCCCTCGGTATCAATGAATAAGGCGAAATACCCAGCATCTTCACTAATAAGTGTTTTACCCATAATAACCCGTCCACCCGCTTCTTCTATTCTGCCGAGAACTGGTGCCAGATCCTTTCCTGCATTTAAATAAATCAAGGGTCCTGTTTCACTAGGGACAGAACCTTCACCTACGACTATAGCTCCTCCTATACCATTGTCTGCTGGAAAGAAGGCCATAGCATAGCCATTGGATTCCGTAGTCTCCATTTCTATACAGTAGATGAAGTTGTAAAAGTCCACCGCTCTGAGGATATCAAGGGCAGGTATTTCAAACCAACTAACGTAGTGTCTCAATTTAGCGCTCTTTTTTCCTGTCGATGGTAATCCCATAGTGTCTCAGTATTAATAGGTATATAAATTATTGTAATCCCTTGTACCCTGTAGTAGGCTCACTTTGATTGAATTCACTTTCTTTCTGTCGTAGTTCTGAGAGCTTTTCGAGCTTAGTAGGCTTAATCAGCGGTCCAAGTGAATCCAAGTAAGGAAGTGGAGCGCCATGTTGATATATCTCGAAATTCCCGATATGGTCTCTAAAGCTTTTCAGAGGCTGTCCAAGTCGAAGTATACCCAATTCTCTACTTCGTTTTACTCGCTCAATATCCAGTTCAATAGGTATTATTTCTTCCGTGCTTCCCGCTTGATATAGCACTCTTCCGTCTGGTCCACAGACGATAGAACATCCACTGCCCCCAGTATCGAGACCATTGACGTCAAATAGAAAGCATTGATTGACAGATGCCATAGCTCTGGCAATTGAGAGTTCAATATCCCGATCAATCGTCCCTGTCAAAGTTGGGTGCAAAATGACCTCTGCTCCCATTACTGATAAGGTTCTAATCGTTTCTGGAAACCACATATCATAGCAAATCGATATGCCAAACCTCCCCACGTCTGGGACATCAAATACACAAAATTGATCTCCAGCAGTCACACCAGTTTCGTAAGGATAAAATGGAAACATCTTGCTGTACCTTTTGATCACCTCACCATCCGGATTAATGACAGATGCTGTATTGTAAATCAAGTCGCCTCTTTTCTCGAAAATGGAACCAGGAACCAGCCAAATTCCATATTGTTTGGCCTTCTTTTTCATTTCCTGCTCAAATAATCCCGGGACTTCCTGAGCAGTATGTAATAAAGGACCAAAACCACATAATTCACTAAAAACCACCATCTGTACCCAAGGATAAAGATTCATGGTGATATCAAGTTTCAGTTTCATCATTTCCACGTTGGAATGAACAGCTGAGACTTTCATCTGTATGCCGGCAATTGCGAATGGCTTCATAGTTGGTTTTGTGTTTTCTCTTTAATCTGATTTTCTATGATGTCTAGTCCCTTATTGAGCAGCTCATCGTCGATAACTAATGGTGACAAAATCCTGATAATGTTTTTATAAGTTCCTGCACTGATGATGATCAGTCCTTGCTCTGCACATCCTTTGACTACTGCATTACACAATTCCGCATCAGGCTGATTAGGATCGCCGTCTTTTACAAATTCCATAGCATTCATGGCTCCCACTCCTCTGATATCTCCTACTTGTTTGAATTCTCCTTTGATTTTTTCAAAGCGCTTCATTACAATGTCACCTATCTCAATAGCACGTGCATTAAGGTTGATGTCTTTCATGTATTGAATGGTGGCCAAAGCAGCTACACAAGCCAGCGGGCTACCAATGTAAGTTCCTCCAATAGTCCCAGGAGCTGCTGAATCCATTATATCAGCTTTACCTACAATTGCAGCTATGGGTAAACCAGAACCTAAAGACTTAGCATAAGTACTTAGATCTGGTTGTACATGATAATCTTGCCAACTCGCCCAATTTCCTGTTCGTGCAAAACCACTTTGGATTTCATCTGCTATCAATAAGATGCCATGTTGATCACAGAATTCTCGAAGTCCTTCAAAATACTTTTGAGGAACAGCATTAAATCCACCCTCTCCTTGAATAGGCTCTATGATTACTGCAGCAATGTTTTTGGGATCAAATAGATTTTTACTCGAAGCATGCAGGTTTTTCAAACTTGTTTCAACAAATGCTTCCAAAGAAGCCCCTTTGCCATATCGGTAAAAATTTGGAAATGGTATTCTATACACTTCAGGTGCATATGGTCCACAACCAAGTTTATAATCTACCTTACTTGTCAGAGTCATAGCCATCATTGTACGACCGTGGAAGGCATCCGTGAAGCACAACACTCCTTGTCTATTGGTGGCTTGTCTTGCAATCTTAATAGCATTTTCCACAGCTTCTGCACCCGTGCTAACTAGCATGGCCTTGGTTCTGTCACCGTGTGGTAGAATCTCACAAAGTTCCTCACATAGTTTGATATATGGCTCGTAAGTCACTACGTTAAAACTCGTATGTAGGAATTTGTCAGCCTGGTCTTTGATGGCCTGCACCACTGGTTCAGGGCAATGACCAGCATTGACTACACCGATCCCACCGGCAAAATCAATTAATTCATTTCCGTCTTCATCGATAATTATAGCGCCTTTGGCCTGTTTTACAGTTGCTGTATTAAAAACGCCTACTCCGTTGGCTACGGCGTTTTTTCGTCTCTCTAATAATTCTTGAGACTTCGTAATTGTTTTCAACATTGGATTTTGTTCTGTGGTTTGATAGTAAATGATCAAAGTCTAGGATCTAGATTCATTAAAGCGCTAAATGTTGCTAGTGAACTTAGCCAGACCTCTGATAATTAAATACTTGTAAAATGTGTGTGAAATCTTGATTACAATATATGTATTGTGCTGAATCAGTAAAGCTAATCTAGGATAATTATTCAATTTATGCGATATTTTTAATGTACGTAAAATATCCGGTCCTATAAGTATCATTACGTACCTAATTTAGGTGATTGAGTAAGTTTAAATGTTATGGGACCAGTTTAAATTCTAGAATTCTTCCATTTAGCGCTGAGTATTCCACTAAACTTTTTTGAGGACATAGCTGGATGTCTTCAGGAATATGCCATAATTCATAGCCAATCTTTGCCTGAGTGGATGAACCCTATTTTCTGAGTAAATCTTGGCTTACAGCAAAGTGATTCATACTCTAAATGTTTTAAGCTTTGCATTATCAAAGTCCCAACTTGATCCAAATTCAGGTATAAATAAAAAATTATAACACTATAATTATAATATGACAGTATCTTAATTTTATATAAAATAAGCAAATGAGTATAGGGTTTTTAATGTGTTTATATATTAATAAAAAGTTATTAGATAAGTGATAATGGATCAAAACTATTTTTTTTTCGAAAAGTATTCTTCGGCAAGAACATGTTAGAAAAGGAGTACATCCAATGCTGGACATCCAACATCTCTTCACAAGCAATTTCTCTTTTCAGTTGCAAATACATGCTTTTGACTTAATTTTGGTTTTCAAATTTGATCTATGACTGAAGAATCGACCTCTCTTAATTTTATCGAACAAATCATTGCTGACGACCTGGCTGCAGGATTTTCTCCTGACAAGCTTCGTTTTCGTTTTCCACCTGAGCCCAATGGCTACTTACATATAGGTCATGCTGCTTCTATCTGCCTGAATTTTGGCTTAGGAGAGCAGCATAATGCACCTGTCAACCTTCGCTTTGATGATACCAATCCTAGCAAAGAAGAGCAGGAATATGTGGATGCTATCAAGCATGATATCCAATGGTTGGGTTTTCAATGGGCGGCTGAATGTTATTCTTCTGATTATTTCCAGCAGCTATATGATTGGGCTGTACAATTGATCAAAGAAAACAAGGCATATGTAGATAACCAGTCTTCTGAGGCTATGGCTGCACAAAAAGGTACTCCTACGACTCCTGGTGTTGCTGGTCCAAACCGTGATCGCTCAGTAGCAGAAAATTTGGATTTGTTTGAGCGGATGAAAGCTGGTGAATTTGAGCAAGGAAGCTATGCGCTTCGTGCTAAAATCGACATGTCTTCGCCCAATATGCTGATGCGTGATCCTATTCTATACCGAATAGTGAAAAAAGCACATCACCGTACAGGAAATGACTGGTGTATTTATCCTATGTACGATTGGACTCACGGAGAATCAGATTATATAGAGCAGATTTCCCATTCTCTCTGTACTCTGGAGTTTAAAATGCACCGGGAATTGTACGATTGGTTTTTGGATCAAATTTATGACCCGGCCAAGTTGAGGCCTAAGCAGCGGGAATTTGCTCGTAGAAATCTTAGCTATACTGTGATGAGTAAGCGAAAGCTTCTCGAACTAGTGCAAAATAATACCGTGAAGGGTTGGGACGATCCTCGGATGCCTACCATTTCTGGCTTGAGACGAAGAGGTTACACCCCAAATTCTATCCGCAAATTCTCTGACCTTTCTGGAATCTCCAAGCGGGACTCAGTAACTGACGTGTCTTTATTAGAATATTGTATTCGTGAGGATTTGAATAAAACAGCTACTCGAGTGATGGGAGTACTAGATCCAGTGAAATTGGTGATAACCAACTATCCTACTGGCAAAACTGAGATACTTACTGCTGAAAATAATCCTGAAGATCCTAATTCAGGAACACATGATTTACCTTTTTCTGGCGAACTCTATATCGAAAGAGAAGACTTCAAGGAAGAAGCTGGAAACAAGTTTTTCCGTTTGACCTTGGGAAATGAGGTTAGGTTGAAAAGTGCTTATATCATCAAAGGAGAATCTGTACTGAAAGATGCTGATGGAAATATCACTGAAATCCACTGTACTGCTGATTTGGATTCCAGATCTGGAAGTGGAACAGAAGCAAGCACGCGGAAAGTTAAGGGAACCATTCATTGGGTTTCTATTCAGCATGCTATCAAAGCGGAGGTTCGGGAATATGATAGATTATTCTTAGACGAGGCACCAGATAGCCATGAGGACAAGAATTTTATGGAATTTGTCAATCCTGATTCACTTAAGGTAATTAAAGAAGCCTATTTGGAGCTTTATCTGAAAGAGGCAACTCTGGATGATAAGTTTCAATTCCAGCGCTTGGGTTACTTTACCTTAGATAAGGATTCTGCTTCGGACAAGCTAGTCTTTAATAAGACGGTGGGTTTGAGGGATTCTTGGGCGAAGCAAAAACCTGTTGCAGCTTCACAAAATTCTCAACCAGCAAAGCAAGCAAACCAAGGCGGAGGACAGCCTCAAGGGCAACGCTCAGCGATCAATGAAATTCAGAAGATAGCTAAGAAATACACGAACCTATCTGGTGATAAATTGGCAGCAGCCAGAGCCTCTATTGCTAAATTGGCGGAAGAAGTAAGTTATGAGGAATTAGAACCTTTATTTCAAACAGCTGCTAAGAAAGTAGGAACTCGTATTGGGGCTATGATCACTTTAGGCGTCTTATTGAACAAAGGTCAAGAAAGAAATTCGGAGATCGAAGCTTTCATTTCGGCTGGATTAGCGGATGGAAATGAAGAGTTGGTAAAGGAGTCTGAGAAGTTGTAAGTTGGCTGTTTTTAGTCTCCCTCTGGCTCCGTAGTTAGGAATAAAAGGGTTGGTATATAAATAAGAATCGCTCGTTGGATTGTCCAGCGAGCGATTTTTTTTAGGATCTGTCATAAAAATGCTGGAGCGAATGGCAAGGCGTATTTCTAGAGGTTCAATTAACTTTTTTCACCTAAAGATTTTGCCTACGGGGTGAAACTGATACTTAGTTTATGGATCTTACCACTGGCACTCAAAGATTTATTATATCAAAGTACTCCTGAATTTCGCTTCGCAGTATTCAGGGTTATTATTACCTGTGCCTTTGGTATATCTTTAAGTTAAGTTTTCGAGTTTCTAGCCAAAGTGGAAGTTTAGCGCCAAAATTCTATAATAAATCCAGGATCTTCATTAATCCTAGTTTCACTTGATTCATTTCATTCTCAGAAAGGATTCCTATTAGCTTTATGAATCTTTCTTAGGATAATGATTTAATCTGGAAACAATCCGCAGCACTAATTTTAGATAACCCATTCCCAGGATTTGGATAAAGTTCAATATGCCAATCCTTTATAACCTTACTAGCATTAGTTATAGGAACAACCACTTTTAATTGAAGTACTCCCATGCTGTCATGATTGACAATAACAGCTGGTCGTTTTTTGTCTATTTCTTGACCAATTTTTGGGGCAAAATCAACTAACCATATCTCCCCTGTTCTCATTCTTCGATTATATCTAGATCAATATCAGAAAGATCGTTATTCGAATTTTTGTAATAAGCTATTGTTTCAGGTTCATTCGCTTGCGATTCAATTCTCTTATAGATGTCCGTTTTGTATTGACGTAATTCATCTACGGCTTTCTGGAAGCTTTTTCCATCAACTGCTGAGCGTATTAATATTCCATCAGCTTTTTCCTCCAAAATCACTTTGTCCTAACCATACTTCTCAATCAATTCTTCAGGAATTATCAAAGCTTTATTTTTACCGATCTTTGTTAATGAATTTGACATAATTCAATATACTAAATTGTACTAAAGAAGTTGTAACCTGCAATTCAGTTTCTGCATTTCGACCATTAAAAGCTTAGGTAGAGCAAATGTTCCGCTGACTCTTTCATTCAATATAATACCTCGTCAACTAATCACCGAGCTATTCTAGTCCAATTAATCAGAACCAACATCAAACAAGCAATTCCTACCGATCCACACCCATTGAAACCTTCTCCTCATTAATCAGAATAGGCTTTCCAAACCCGAGTTTCTCTAGTCCTTTCAACTGAGTCTTCGTATCGCCTACTACCAACCAAATCATCTTATCAGGATCTAGATAGCGCTTAGATAATTTTGGATACGTTCCACAGTCATCTCTCTTACAATCTTCTCTCTACCCTTTACATAGCAGGAGCCCAGCCATATTCACTGATGTTTTCTAGCATGGCAAGCTTTGCACCAGCTGTCTCAAATGCGCGTGCATTGCTTTTGATCATAAAACTCTGAGTGGTTTCCAAATCTTCTGGCGTATAGGTTGCAGCATAATTTGTCAGAATATCCTTTACCAGTTGAGCAGATTCATAGGTCACGTTGCTTCGTACACCACTAGAAATACTAAATGGTCCTGCTACTTTTCCTCCAGAAAAAGAAGATCTAATCCCATAAGTATATCCCTTACCTTCCCTCAATTCCTGTGTGAGTCGGGAAGCAAAACCTCCCCCTCCCAAGATGTAATTCATTACTACCGCAGGATAATAATCTGGATTGGTAGAGGCGAGTGCTGGATAGCCAAACTGTAGAATAGATTGTTTAGAGTCTGGAATATCATAAAAGTACAGTTTTGCAGTCTCTGGTCTAGCTGGAGCGTCAAAAGCAGGAATGCTCACCTCCTTGCTTTCCCAAGAAGTAATCAAGTTCTGTTAAGAGGAGATGATATTAATTTTGCCCAAATCCCCAACAACATGCAAGCGAGTGACTGATGGGGATATGAAATTTTCATAGTATGTTCTCAAGTCATCTATGCTGATGGCTTCAACAGTTTTAATACTTCCCAAGATGTTTGTTTTGAGCTCGTATTTTTCCTTCGCCGTAGATTAGTTTATTGAATTCATTTTGAGCGACCATAGTTGGACTGGATTCAAGCTGACGAATTCTGCTAATAGTAGATTGCTTGGCTAGCTCATAACCTAAACTCCAAGGCTTATTCTACTTTCAGAATAGAGATCATATACAGCAATCAAAGCTTCGGATCCTCTGGCATCTGGATACAGTTCGTAACGTGCTATCTCTTCCCGTTTTTCCACATAAACTGGATTGTATTTTTCGTCATACACATTCCATACGATAAGCAAAAAATGATAACTGATTAGGCTTTCCCTTCCTTCGGCCAGCCAGGTTTCGAAAATTTCTTCAGTAATAGATCCAGGGTAATCAGGTCCGTCAAACATAGGTGGTATTTCTAATGATGTAAGTATATAATGGTGCTGGTAAAGTAGGTTAAAGATGAGAAATTATCTGAAGGAGGTGGCTATCTAATGGGTTAGAGATTATAATTGACTTCTGTTCGAAGATTTACCAGCAATATCAGATTTATCATCCTACTTTCTTATATTCAATCTTTTACCCACAACCTTTAAAATTATTTCATATGAAAAAAATTGGAAAATTATTTTTAGGCCTACTGGTTCTGGCCCTCGTATTAGGAGCGGTTTTGACTTTCAATGCTCTCAGAATGGAGTCAAAACAAGTAGAAGCAAAACCTTATCAGCCGGTAACAATTTCGGACCAGGTTTTTCAAAATCTTTCTACAGCCATTCAGTTTCAGACTATTTCTTTTAGTGAAGATGCCGTTCCAGATTCTACCATTTTTAATGGTTTTCATCAATTTCTAGCAACGACTTTTCCTAGGGTTCATGAGACTATGTCTCTAACCAGAATCAGTGAATATAGCTTATTGTACACTTGGGAAGGGTCAGATCAAGCTAAGAAGCCAATTATTTTAATGTCACATCAAGATGTTGTTCCCGTGGATGTACCCACCATGGAAATGTGGGAGGCTGGACCATTTGAGGGAAAAATAACTGAGAATCATATCATAGGAAGAGGAACACTAGATGATAAATCCTCACTTATTGCTTTATTGGAAAGCGCAGAAATGCTTATAAGAGAAGGCTTTGTTCCAAACCAAACCATCTATTTTGCCTTTGGGCATGATGAGGAAGTTGGGGGATCTACCGGAGCTGCCAAAATCGCAGACTATCTGGAAGAAAAAGGGATTCATGCAGCTTTCACGCTAGATGAAGGCGGTATGATAGCGGAGGGAATGGTGCCTGGTATTGATCAACCTGTTTCCATGATTAATGTGGCAGAAAAAGGATTTGCCTCCTTTAAATTAATTGTTGAAACAAAGGGTGGACATAGTTCTGCACCTCCTAGGGAAAATACTATTGGTATCCTTGCTCAGGCAATAGTGGATTTGGAGAATAATCAGCGTCCCTACAGACTGGTAGATCCTGTACGATATCAACTTGAATACTTGGGTCCCGAAATGCCCTTTGCGCAGAAAATAGCTTTTGCCAATCTATGGCTTTTGAAAGGTCCAATATTGAAAGCGCTCAACTCACATACTACCACCGCGCCTACTATCATTGATGGTGGAGTGAAAAACAATGTGATACCCACTGTAGCTGAGGCAACTATTAACTTTAGGATTTTGCAGGGAGAAACAATAGAATCCGTTCAAGAGCATATCGAAAACACAATCAGTAATAAAGTTCGAGTGGAGAAATCAGGCTTCTTGACTAATCCATCACCCTCATCAACTATTGACTCGGATGCCTACAAACTATTGGAATCTACTATTCGGTCTGTGTTTCCGGAAACTGTTGTGGTACCTGGTTTAATTGGAGGAGGAACTGACGCTCGATACTTTTATAAGATTTCCGACGGGGTTTATAGATTTTATCCTATCCGGATCAATCCTGAATCCATGAGTAGATTTCATGGTATTGACGAGAAAATCTCCAAAGAAAACTACAAGGAAATGATACAGTTTACATACCAGTTGATGAAAAAGTTCAACGAAATCTGATAGTTTAAAAAGCTAGGAGACTCAAGATTAAATTCCTAAGTCTCCTGGCAACATTACCAAATTTTAATTCTTTCCTCCTCTGACTTATAATTTACATCCCCTGGCTGAACGTTGAATGCCTCATAAAAAGGATCAAAATTCATCAGTGGGCCATTTACTCTCCAAACTGCCGGAGAATGGGAATTGGTATTCACATAGGCTCTTAGGAATTCGTCTCGCGTTTTTACTCTCCAGATTCTAGCGATGGAAAGACAAAAGCGTTGGTCCGGAGTAAATCCATCAATCGTGGTAGTATCCTGACCTTGCTCAGTTAATTTAAACGCCTCATAGGCAATGTATAGCGCGCCGTTGTCTGCAGTGTTTTCACCAATGGTCATTGCACCTTTCACATGCACAGAATCTAGCACTGTGAAGCTGTCATAGCGATCGATAAGTTGTTGCGTTTTTCCTTTGAACTTCTCGTAATCTTCAGTAGTCCACCAGTTTTTCACATTGCCGTCCTTATCGTATTGCGCACCCTGATCATCAAAAGCATGCGTCAACTCATGGCCAATTACCATTCCTATTCCGCCGTAATTAATCGCATCATCGGCATACAGATCAAAGTATGGATATTGTAAAATTCCCGCTGGAAATACGATCTCATTCAATGAAGGATTGTAATAAGCTGTCACCGTGGAAGGCGTAGTTCCCCACTCATCTCTGTTAGGTTCCTTACCGAATTTATCTAACTGATAACGACTCTGATCTTGTCTCAAAGCAAGCACATTTTCAAAATACTTGTTTCTGTCTATACTCACATCATATTCTCTCCACACATCTGGATAACCGATTTTCTTGGTGATGGCATACAACTTTTCCTTCGCCTGAGTTTTGGTGCTATCGCTCATCCAGTCGAGCTGGTTGATTCTACTTTCAAATGCTTTTTGAAGATTGTTGACCAAATCCAATACGCGCTTTTTAGCATCTTCTTTAAAATATCTCTTCACATATAACTGCCCTAAAGCAAATCCTAATTGTCTATCTACTTTTTGAACCATCTGCTGAGCTCTAGTCAATTGAGTGGATTGCCCAGAAATAACTTTTTCATAGGCAAAAGACGCATCCTCAAAGGGCTTGCTCAATTCATCTGCATAGGATGCCAAGGTATGAGCCTTGATATATGTTTTCCAGTCAGAAATGGGAACAGACTTCAGCATTTTATTCAGAGTGGAATAATAGGCAGGTTGGCGAACATCCACAGAATCTGCATCTAAGCCCAATTGCTTTAAAGAGCTAGACCAGCCAATATTTGGCTCTTTCTGATCCAATTCCGCAACAGCCATTTTGTGATAATTCTCCTTTATTACTCTTCGCTCTATTCGGGTCTTATGAGATTCAGCAAATTTTTTCTCAATCCCATAAACGGTTGCAGCATCCTTTTTCGCAGTAGCCCCATCAGTTCCAGTCAGCTCAAAAAGCGTCGCTAGGTAATCCAAGTATGCTTGCTGAATTCCCAAAGTAGAGGAATCAGTCTTGAAGTAATAATCTCGGTCTGGTAAGCCCAATCCCGTCTGTCCAAAGTGTGCAATATTAATACTGCTATTTTCAGCATCAGGTGAAATACCCAAACTCAAAATGGTTTGATTGTTAGATTTGATTTCTTCAGTGACAAAACTCATCAGAGAAGGAACATCGTTTATCGTCTCGATCTGAGCCAAAATCGGTTTGATAGGTTCATATCCGCGTGCATTGATCGCTTCTGTGTCCATTCCTGAGGCATAGAAATCTCCAACCTTTTGATCAATACTTCCTGCCGTATTTTCAGCAGCAGAAACTTCCTCGAGTATATTCTGTAAAAGCATTTTTTGAGGAATGTTCAAAAAGGAATAGGAACCTACACCTGATTGATCGTCAGCGATTTTGGCGGTATCATACCAAATCCCATTCACATGCATGAAGAAGTTGTCTCCTGGTTTGATAGAGTTATCTATTTCAGCCACTTCTACAAAATTACGATCCGATTTCGCCTTTTCGGGTTCATTTTGCTGGCTACAGGAGATCAAAAGGATAAGTGATGCGAAAAGCAGATTTTTCATAGCTGATGGTTATTTTTCAAAAAGGTAAATGAAATTTCGAAATCCACAAACACCATTTATATAAGCGTTGGTTTGCGCACAAAAACTTGACTTTTACTTTGCTCTTTTGTGACATGTTATTTGTTCCTCTCAAAGTGAAAATCAGCGAATATATTTTTTAGCTACCGCTATTTGTATCTATAAGTTACTGATATACTTTGTGTTGATGGGGCTCATTGAACCATTACTGTTGTATTGGAGTAATAGTAGATGAAACTATTTCTCCAACCTAAACCATATACTCAATGAGTACTTTTACGCTTGATAATGTGCCTCCTCAAAATGGCAAAATAGCGATCGTCACTGGAGCAAATTCTGGTTTGGGTTATGAAACCGCACTGGCACTAGCCAAAAAAGGAGCTACAGTTATACTTGCTTCTAGAAACCTATCAAAAGCACAGGATGCAATGCATCAGATTCTGCTGGAGATGCCTAACGCTGCTCTGGAAATAATTTTACTAGATCTGAATAGTCTTCAATCCATTGAAAATTTTGCTAAAGAATTTTCAAGTAAATATGATCGCTTGGATTTGCTGATCGAAAACGCAGGGATTATGATGCCTCCCTTATCCAAAACTAAAGATGGATTCGAAAGTCAATTAGGGGTGAATTATTTAGCTCATTTTCATCTTACCAATCTACTTTTTCCAATAATAAAAGAAACGGCAGAAGCTAGAATTGTGACGCTTAGTAGTCTGGCTCATCAAAGCGGTAAGATTGATTTTGACAATTTAAATGCAGAAAAAAGCTATTCTAAGTGGAAGTTTTATGCGCAGAGTAAACTGGCTTGCCTGATGTTTGCCTATGAATTACAAAGACGAATTGACTCTGCTGGTATTGATGCGATTTCGCTTTCTGCCCATCCAGGATTTTCTGACACCAATCTAGGTACATTTCTTCCGTCAATAGGGAGAGCTTTATTTTCCCCACTTACTTCCATAATAGGTCAGGGCTCTAAGCAGGGAGCACTTCCGACATTGAGAGCAGCCTTGGATCCTGAAGCAAAAGGTGGCGAGTATTATGGGCCGTCTGGATTCAGAGAACTCAAAGGTGATCCTGTGAAAGTAAAATCTAGCAGCAGATCTCATGACTTAGGAGTAGCGGCTAAACTATGGTCGGATTCTGAAGAATTGACAGGTAAAACCTTTGAGCTATAATAGGTAATTCAACTATAGATTTTCCTATCCAAAGCTGAGATCAGGCTACCTATTTCAAAAATCTATCAACATTAATAGGATTGTTGTCTGCAGTTTCAGAATTAGCTTATTTCTTCAAACTATGTAAATACTCAATACTTTTAGGCACCTGCTGATAGTAAATGGGGCTTTCATCCTCTATGTAAAAGTGCTCCACTCCAGCTTTTTTTGCGGCTTTAATAATAGCAGGTATATCGAGTTGACCTCTGCCTAATATGACATCATTCTCTTTAGGTGTTCCACCAGATAGGTTGCCCTTCACTCCTTTTCGTAGGTCTTTCAGGTGCATTAGCTTAAAGCGATTACCATATTTCTCAAGTAAAGCAGCTGGATCTGCCCCAGGGAAAAAGGTCCATAAAATATCCATTTCGAAACTCACATAAGCTGGATTGGTCTCCTGAATCAAAAGGTCATATAGTGTGCCTTCTCCATAGGGCTCGAACTCAAAGCCATGATTGTGATAACAGAAAGTAAGATCAAAATCTTCCTTGAGGACCTTCCCAACAGCATTGAAAGCAGCAATGGTTTTTTGTGCAATTTCCAAGGTAAAAGCTCCATCGCGAGGTATTGAAGCTACTCGCACGAATTTAGCGCCTAAGGCCTTTGCATTTTCAGCAACTGTGGCTGTCTTTTCCATCAGATCCTTGTATCCTACTCCGAAAGAAGAACAATGCATCCCTCTCTTGTCAAGCTCCATTTTGATATCAGCAGCAGTATGCCCGAAAAGGTTAGAAAATTCCATGTCAGTAATTCCCATTGCCTGAAGAGTGTCTAGTGTTGCTGGGAGATCCTTGGTAAGGCTATTTCTATAAGTATAGGAAACCATTCCCGGTATTTCTGGAAAAAGTGCATCGCTAGTCTGCGCCAAAAGTGAAGATGAGCACAGCATGAATAAAATGACAAAAACTGAGTGATAGTGTTTCATGAGCTTATGAGTTTTGACGAAGTCTTCATACTAACAGACTTGTATTTCCAGATCTTTGAAAATACATGCATTTGACTCAAAAACAGTAAGACACATCAGATTTATTACACCTTGAGGGCTCGACAGTCATCAGACTTCATAAAAGGTCGGAAATAGGCTGGAGATAAATCAAGAGCTGGATGTGTAGTCCAGGGTCTCTTTTCATGAAGTGAAAGGTATTCTGCAGCTCTACCGTCAAAATACTTGATTTCTATGCCAGGATAAGTAGATCGAAGTGGATCATAAAATTCAACGAATTCACGTTGGTCGCGAAAATCAGTTTTAATCAAGTGAATGACGATCTCTCTGCAGCTGTCTGTGCTCACAAGGAAATCACTTGTCCATTTGATAAGTTTCTCTTGCTTTTTCCTTTTGGTACTTTCATAGCAAGTAACACCAAAAGGAGGAATTGGCCCGTAATGCTCTACTACCGTATGTTGCGGGCTTTCAAACTCTGCTTCACCAAAGCCCGTTTCCCAAGAATTCATAGTGCTTATAGAAGGTAAATTAACCTGCGTGAGAGCTATTGTATCATACCAAAATCGCTTGGAAGAAGGTAAAAAACGATGGTTTCTTAAAGGGATTCCTTTCTCTCTAGACCAAGCGTGCATAAAGTGAAATAAAGGATTGTTGAAAGTAAGTACATCATGATGAGATGTAAGGTGATCAGGTTCACGGCCAAATATCCGTTTGAATTTTTCATATTGAGCTAGAAACTCCAGCTTGATTTGATCCACATAATCTGAGTTTTCAAATTTCTTATCGAATTTACGAAAGTTGAGAAACTTGTGATCATCATCAACTAATCGCCAAATTCTTGACCAATCTGAAACTGGTTCACCAGAAGTTATGGTAAAATGAAGCCCTATGTGAGTAGTTTCAAATAAGCTTTTGGAACTACCATTCCGGTTGTGATTCTTTAATGTTTCTGCAAACCGTTTTAGGTATTCCTCTTTGGGATCATCTGGTCGATTGACTAGTACAGCGAGAGAATTAATCCAGCCTTCTTTTAAGGCAATTTGAGCACCTACGTCGATTTGATCCACAATCCCTATATCATCAGCAGTGACTATGATTTTCTTATCTATTAGAGGGATTTCAGAACTGGCATAAACAGCCTTGCTCCAGACAAAACTATGATTTGTCAAAACATACCAAATGTCAGAATCTAAGTAAGGCTCCCCTATCACTGCATGCGAAATTTCCACTTCATCATTTGGTTTGAGAACTTTGAACACGTCCGAATTAACCGATGGCCAAAACTCTCTAAGGTTTACATGAAGCTTTATGATTCCTTTGTAAGTTCCCATTAGCCGACTACGTTTGTGCTCTTGCTTTCAGATGATGTAGAAGCTGAAGCTGTGTTAACTGGGATTTGAACGGAATTTCGGACCTTCATTAGCTTGTTTAGTATGTCAAACCAAAATGGAGCTCCTAGGGAAATAGCAAAGGCAGTGATCAACCAACCTAGATAGGTCCAGAAGGTATAATCATCATCCTTACTGGCTCCCAATACAGCATTATATTTACTGAGTGTGGTATTCAAAGAGTCTATGTATTTCATCTGGGAATCCAAAGTGGCAGTTGTTCCTCCTTCAGGATTTTCCGCTATATGAGACTTGGCACTATCTACCAAAAGGGCCCGCATATCATCGTTTTTACTAAGATCAGTGGTGAGTTTTATAGTGTCCACATTGAATAATCCAGCGATGATCAATCCTACGAAAAAGGTCAATAAAGTCAGTTTACGCTTATACCATCCAGCGATTCGATCCATTTGATCATCGTACCAGTTTTCCATCAGGGCACGGAACTTAGCCTTATCATTGGCTGCGTTTTTCCAGAGTGTTTTAAGTTGGTACTTGGTTTCATCACCGAGGGAAAATCCTTCTATTTCCCAGGGATGTTCTTTATTGTTTCGTTGAAATAGTTCCTCTTTCAGAAAGTTAAGTTCTTCAGTTAGAGATTCAAGGCTTATCTTATCTGGATCAGGAGATTGCCCCAATGCTTTCAATTCCTCTTCTGTCCTTTTAATTCGGGCTACCAATCCACTTGAATCGTATTCTGGAATCATCCCAAGTGTAGCGGAAATATTATCGACCTCATCTAGATAACTTCCTTGCTTGAGCAAGTCAAACAAAGTACTTGCAAAACGGTCTTTGGAGATATAGGAAGGCTTGGAATTAATTCCTTTATGTCCTAGATATTTGATGGAAGGATGCTTGTAAAAAGCCTTCGTCAAGGGATTGTCAGTTTTGACATAAAAGAGATTCAGAACGGTATGATTGATACTGTTCGATTGCTGATCATCCGCGAGTAAGCGATCAATTCCAGTGATTAGATTTTTTGCTCTAGAGCTAAAGCTGGTGGTTATGGCCTCAATAACCGTCATCGCAAAGAGACTATAGAGCAGATAAATGAACACCAAACTGATAAAAACGTCAAGTACGACTAGTCCTGTCATGGCATTTGTAATAAAATTGTTAAAAAACTATTCTTAAAAATTCAATTTAAACGATTGATATATTGATAATTAAACTACAAAAAACAGTTGAAATAGTAACAATCTAAGTTCAAAAAAGAAGTAGAAATAAGTGTAGGCATCTAAATACTCAAGTTTTTTTTTACTTAGCTCAAATGAATTGACTGCGAAATTTAACTTAGACAAAGCCTCAAGTTTTTCCTTCTACTCCATTCGTATGGAAATGATACCTGTGCATTTCTCGCATTCCAACGGTAAATTAGTAGGAAGAACTATATCTACAACTGTATTTATTGCCTTTCGGATCTACGGCAGACTTTTCATATTTCATCTGTTTATTACTAAGTCCATAAATTTCTCAATAGATATACATATATTAATACAGTATTAATTATCAACCACTTAAAACCTCTTTTTTATGGAAAAATTAAAAATAGCAAGCATTGCACTTCTAGCTTTAGCCGTGCAAGGATGTCAGGATGTAGATCCAACTAGTGATGTATTGGATCAGAGTCAGATCAACGAGGAAGTTGTTTATAAGGACTTGGATTGGAAACCAATTGATGTAAAAACAATTGATCCTAATGCGCGAACTACCAATTCTCCTTATCAGGTCGAACTAGTCAGTGCTGAGTACATTACTGCACCAGAGAGTAATATGGCTGGGCAAACTGTGATCTTCTCCGATCGAGGATCAAAGAAATTAGATTTTGATTTTTCACCTATTGCCAAGCTGAACGAGACACCTGATATTTCTTACTATGTAGATCAGGTAAGGCCAGGAACTGATTTGGATTTAGCCACTAAAGAAGCGGCTATAGATCGAGCTGCCGCTACATGGGATGGTGTGAATTGTTCTGATTTTGGATTGTACAAAGTTGACGGACTACCGCTACCTATTGGAATTGTAGCATATGAATTAGGTTATCCAAGTATTCCAGGATACATCGCTGATGTAAATCATGCAGGCTGGATGCCAGCTAGTTTCTTTGATTTTTTAGCTCCAAATGGTAGTCAATTTATACTTGGCGTCACTTTTACCTTGCTACTAATAGATGAAAATGGAGAATACATTGACACTAATGGCGATGGAAAATTTGACGTAGGCTTGAGAGAAATATATTACAATGACAACTTTTACTGGGGAGATGGTGAACTAGTAGATGTAGAAACTATAGCACTGCATGAAATGGGGCATGGTTTGAGTCAAGGACATTTTGGAAAAGCCTTTATTAAGAATAAGGGAGGAATACAATTTGCACCAAGAGCAGTGATGAACGCTTCATATACTGGTGTACAGACTCAAATCAAAGGAACAGATAATGGTGGACATTGTGGTATTTGGGGAAATTGGCCAAATAACTAATAGTCTTGGATTGAATATGATAACAAGGGGAAGTCAAAAAATACTTCCCCTTTTCTTTGTCTTATTTCTCGTATTCCAGCACCCGATTAGCCCAAGGAATAAAGTGCTGCATATTCGGTCCATCTGTATGACCTCCATCATGCTGTCGCCAAGCCAAATCTCCATTCAGCATATCGGTATTATAAGGAGGCATTTCATATTTCATGTAGACATTTGTCCACTTGTTTCAACTCGTCAATTCTTCGATTCTCCCCTCGTAATCAAATTGCAGATCTTCGTGAAGCCCTGAAATCAGCTTTACCGCTTTACCCAACTGCATTTGATAGATATTATCCAAAACTTGATTTCTATGTCTGAGGAAGCCGTATTCCTTTAGCTTTTCACAGAAAAATAAAAGCACTTCTATCTGATCCGTTTTCACTTTACTCAGTTTAAGCAATTTGTTCATTTTACGCCGTAGTTTCTGAGCAGACTTTTTCGCATAGTAGGAATGATCGCCTCTTGCAGTTTGAAAATCCAGCTCCAGTTCTTCCTGCACCATTTCTAAATAGAGTGTCGGATTATCTTTCTCATTCAACTTAAAAAATAAATAGGACTTGTTATCCCTGCTGAATTTGCTCAAGTCCGCCACCAAATCTATCAATTCTTTCTCGTTGAGATAGCTGAGTTCTTTCTTGAGTTGCGCGAGACTTGGGATTTTCATGGTAAAGGGTGGTAAATGACTAGATCAAATTTTAACAATTTTTACCGATCAAGCTTCATACCTATCGAAAAACAAGTGATTCTTCTAATTAAAAAGAAGTGTAAGTCATGAAATTGATCTGTGCATCGAGTATGCTTATTAGGGTACATTTCAAACAAATTTATACGAAAATCAAACCTTTGCTCCCGTTCATATTTATTCTTTTGATATTGGAAAGGTAGTCGCTTATCTTAATGACTTCAGATTTTAATTTATGAAAGAATTTCAGGCCATTATACAAGCTTACGTGCAGTACAAAATCACAGGAAAGAAAACTGCGTTGGCCACGGTAGTACAGGTCGATGGCTCTGCCTATAGACGACCGGGAGCTCGAATGTTAGTATCCGAGGACGGTGAATTAACTGGTGCTATCTCAGGCGGATGCTTGGAAGGTGATGCGCTCCGCAAAGCTCAAACGGTGATCTTCCAGCAAAAATCTATGCTGGTCACTTACGACACTACAGACGATGATGATCAGAAATTCGGAATTGGTCTAGGCTGCAATGGAATTATACATGTATTAATAGAACCTGTTGATTATCAAAATACTATAAACCCAATTGAATTGCTAAAAATAGCAACTCAGGATCGTGTGTTATGTAGATTGGTCACTGTATTTTCTGTCAAATATTCCAAGCAAGAGCAAGTTGGAACCAAAGTCCTTTTGAAAGAAAATCAGGTCTTTGGGGATAAAGAAAGTCTGGATAATTCACTTTGGAAGCAGGTTCAAAATGAAATAGAAGAGGCTGATTCTAATCATCATATCATTCTTAAATATGAAGCTTTTGATGATGTGCAGGTATTCATAGAATCCATCAAACCTGTAATTAAAGTATTACTCTTTGGAGCAGGAAATGACACGATTCCATTGGCTAAAATCGCTGAGGTATTGGGATTGGAAGTCATAGTCATAGATGGCAGAAAAAATCTAGCCACTGCTCAACGTTTTCCAGCGGCTATTCAACTTGTAACTGGATCAGGTGATCAAGTAGTGAAGCAATTGAATACTGACGCACATACTGCAGCATTGTTGATGACGCACAATTTTGACTATGAGGCTCAGGTTTTGGAAGATTTGCTTCCGCTGGAACTCCCGTATGTGGGGATTTTGGGCCCAAAGAAAAAGTCTGAAAAACTAATTGAACGATTGGAGAAGAAAGGACTGGCTGTCAATCAAGCTGCTATCTACTCCCCAATGGGTTTGGATATAGGCGCCGAAGGTTCGGAAGAGATTGCTTTGTCCATTTTGGCAGAGGTGAAAGCGGTTTTGGCAAAAAAACAAGGTACCTTTCTGCGAAATAAGACAGGCCCCATACACTAAAATTAGATGAAGACAGGAATTATCATACTTGCAGCAGGAGAATCAACCAGACTTGGCTATCCAAAACAAATAGCAAAATACAAAGAGAAGACCCTGCTTCAACTAGCCATAGATGCCGCAAATGATTCCAATGCAGATAAGAGAGTACTTGTTTTGGGAGCGAATCGTGATGAGATCAAGAAGACTTTTCCGGGATCCAGCATCCCAAATATTCCCAATCCATATTTCGAAAAAGGCATGTCTTCCAGCATCAAAGTTGGATTGGAGTACATGCTGAAATTCGACAAGCCGGATCAGGTGATTATCATGCTTTGTGATCAGCCTTTTGTGGATGCAAAGATTCTCAATAAGCTAATTGCCACTCAGGAGAAGGAATCAAAAGGCATCGTTGCATGTAAATATGCCAAAGTTGTTGGAGTTCCGATACTTTTCGGATCTGCTTATTTCAAAGAATTGCTGGAGCTTACAGGTGACGAAGGAGCTAAAAGCATTGTACTTGCTCATGAGCATGATCTAGTCACTGTAGCCTTCCCAAAAGGTAAAGTGGATATTGATACTGAAGAGGATTTGAGGGATTTGAATTTGTAATGTAGTATCCCGCGTAAAGGCGCTTTTTTTTTCTCGCAGCGGCGCGTTGACGCAACGTTCTGTTAACCTTGGAGGTGTTACCCCGAACGATGTTGAAGGGTGACACATCACAGGTTTTCAAATAAAATCCCCTTTCATTTCGTAATCCTATCTTATACTTTATTTTCCTTCCTTCTTAAGAGTTAATATAAGTTAGGCCTGTACTGTGCATTTAGAAAGTTTAAAAATTGCGCCGTAGCGCGGGATTTTTCGCCACACCGTTGAGCCGCCGTGAGAGATTATTTCCCTCTCAACTCTCCCATTACCTTTCCCACCCATTCCGCTGCATTCAGCACATCATGCTCTGTGGTATTCCTACCCAAGCTAAAACGAATAGAAGCTCTTCCTAGATCGGAATCCAAACCCATTGCTTGGAGCACATGAGAGGGTTTTGGTGAAATGCTGGTGCAGGCAGAACCTGAACTTACTGCTACCTTCTGACATACTTTACGAAGTAAGTCCTCTCCCTCTACTCCTCCAAAAGCGATGTTTGAGACATGAGTAAGTTTGTTTTGACCTCCATTCAAAGATGTGTTAGGAATCTGTAAAAGTTTGTTTTCCAGTATATCACGTAGCTTTTCCAAGCGGTTTGATTCTTCCTTCATTACCGAGAGCCTTATTTCGGCAGCCTTTCCGAAACCTACGATAGCCGGAACATTAAGTGTTCCGCTTCGAAATCCTTTTTCATGTCCACCGCCATGAATCTGAGACATTGGCTTAGGAAGTGAGTGATTATGTCGGATGTAAAGGGCCCCGATGCCTTTTGGTCCATATAGCTTGTGGGCAGAAATAGCCATTAAATGAATCCCTTTTACAGAAATTGGAATCTTACCAGCTGCCTGCACCGCATCGGTAAAAAAGATAATGTCATTTTCTTCGGCCAATTCTGCAATCTCAGAAATAGGATGAATGACACCAGTTTCATTATTTGCCCACATCAAGCAAATCATTTTAGTGTGCGGAAGTATGTTAGATTTCAATAATTCTAGATCAATATTTCCATGCTTATCAACTGGCAAATAAGTCACTTCGGCACCATTTACCTCAATGGCTTTCATGGTATCCAAAACAGCTTTATGTTCAGTTTGGCAAGTGATGTAATGATGCTTTGCTCCCTTGTATAAATCAAAAGTACCTTTGATCGCAAGATTTATTGCTTCTGTAGCTCCTGAGGTAAAAATGATTTCCTTTGCCTGAGCTCCGATCAAATTAGCGATTTGCTCTCTAGCTGTCTCAACTGCATTTTCTGCTACCCATCCATAGCCATGGGATTTGCTCGCTGCATTCCCGAAGTGCTCTCCAAACCATGGAATCATAGCTTCAATCACTTCTGGAGCGCAGGGAGTGGTCGCGTTGTAATCAAGGTAAATGGGGTAATTCATGAGTGCAAAATAGGCAATTTTATATGGGAAGGAATTACATATTTCAATCATAATATCACGTGTCAGTCCGAGTAAGAACAATTGAAATTAAAAAAAGACCGATGATGTTGCCTGTCTGAGCGAAGTCGAAGGATCTTTAAAATAAGTGAAATTATTGTCCTCGACTCCTCCCGGACTGACCAGCGTTTCGTGTCCTCATATCAATCCTTGGTAGCGAAGTCTAAACCATTTCAGTAAATTTTTATTGATTTGGAAATATTTACAATTTGTCATCGCTCAGTGACTAATTGCGGTTACCTGAATGCTACATAATATGCCATTACTAAGAGTCTGATAAGAATGCTTTAAATTTAGATATGCAAGAAACCTGGACATTAACACTCCCATCATCTGAAAAGCCTACTTCAGAAGAGCTCAAGCAAGTTTTGACCGAAAACGAGAAGGATTTAGGGATATTCCTCTCCTACTATTATAAGAAAGATGGTGCACTTGCCGAAAAAGTGAATCTGGGTTCTGAGATTAATTTCAAAGATGAAAGCTCAGGGGATTTTGAATTAGAATTTGACTTGATTCACTACAATGCCTGTCTGGCTATTCATGACCAAAAACGGGATCAGATGAAAATCACATTTGAGATAGAAAATGACAAGCTGAATCTCAAAGGAGCTTATTGGCCTGAACGGGAAATGGACGAAATCTAGATACTAGTATTAAGACATAAGTATCAAGTAGCTAGATAATTGTATTTAGACTTTAGACACAAAAAGTGAGAGCCTAGATTAAAAACCGGAAATAAGAATTACTAGGATTTACGAATTTTTATAGATCTTACCATTAAATAAAAAGCACTTCCAGTACATATGGAAGTGCTTTTTCTTGGTTCTTGAATCTGTTTTCTAGATTCTATAGTCTTGATACTTATGTCTAAAATCTAGCGTATAGATCACGCTCTTTTTATACCCAAATTCAGATCCTGAAACTCTTTCTGATCTATAAAAGGTTGGCTTCTTAGTCTTCTTTCGGTTGCGCTGAAAATCGCATTTGCTATTGCTCCGCCAGTTGGTGGAAGGCAAGGTTCACCCAAACCTGTTGGATCAAAACCGCTATCTACATAATAAGTATCTACAGCTGGCACCTCTTTCATACGTATCAAGCGATACTTATCGAAGTTGGTTTGGGTAGGAAGCCCTCCCTCGAAAGTCAGGTTTCCATACATCGCATGTCCCATCCCGTCTACCACTCCACCGCGAACTTGGTGATTGGCACCAGTAGGATTTACTACCATTCCGCAGTCTGTAACTACATGAATCTTCTTTAGAGATGGAGTGCCATTTTCCATCTCAATTTCAGCGACTTGTGCCACATAAGTTCTATGAGAGAAATACACAGAAAATCCCTGCTTTACATTTGGATTCTTTCCCCAATTTGATTTTTCCTTGGCCATTTTTGTAACACCGATCATGCGATCTACATCATAGCGAAGTTCTCCGCCCACAGGATTAGCTTTCGCTTTTTCAAATAGCTCTAGTCTAAAATCTACAGGATCTTTCTTAGCTGCTAGTGCAACTTCATCTAAAAAGGACTGTTCGGCATAAGCCAGGAAATTGGTAATTGGCGCACGCCAGGCATTGGTGGTAATCGATGAATTGTAATTCACATTTTCAATCAAGAGATTATCGACTGCTCCAGCAGGGAAGTTATTTTCTCTAGTACTATTACCAGCGTTCATACCAACACCACGAAGTTTGTAGCCTGTCATATTACCATCCGCATCCAAAGATGCTTCAAATCTATATCTCACTGCTGGACGATAGGCTCCGCCAGTTAGATCGTCTTCTCTACTCCAAGTTAATTTCACTGGAGCATTCATCATTTTGGAAACATGAACTGCTTCAGAAACATAATCTGCCCTAAGCCTTCTACCAAAACCTCCTCCCAATCTGGTGATTTCAACTGTGATATTCTCTGGAGCAATTCCTGTCACTTCAGCAGCCGCTCTTCTCGCACTTTCCGGAGTCTGAGTTGGACCAACTAATTCTACGGAACCTTCCATCACATGAGCAAAAAAATTCATAGGCTCCATAGGAGAATGTGATAGAAATGGACACTGATATTCAGCATTTACTACTTGAGCGGCATTTCTAAACGCAGTATTGACATTACCATCTTTTCGCTTTACTTCGGCTTTACCGTTTGCCAAAAGTTCTTTGAAAATCTCATCATGATCAGCCGAACTCTCTACTTTTCCATCAGCTTCATATTCTACTTTTAGAAGCTTCTTGGCTTTCATCAATGGCCATGTCGATGATCCGACTACTGCCACAGAGTTTTCAAAAGTGATGATATCCTTCACTCCCGCTACATTTCTCGCAGCGGCATCATCAATAGATTTGATTTTCATTCCAAAAGGCGCACGTTGAATCATTGCATGAAGCATTCCTTCTCTATAAAAATCAAGTCCAAATAGTGGCTTACCGGAAAAAATAGATTCATTGTCCACGTTCTTAACGGGAGTCCCGATAATTTTAAAGTCCTTTTTGTCCTTTAAAGTAATCTCCTCCGGAGCAGTTAAAAGTGCTGCATCATTAGCAACTTCCCCGTATCCTATTTTCTTTCCACTGGCTTTATGATAAATAATACCTTCTGAAGTACTTAGCTCATCGGCTGAAACTTCCCATTTGCTCGCTGCTGCAGCTACCAAAAGATATTTTGCCGTAGCTCCAGCTTTGCGAAGCCGTTCCCAAGAGTGAGGCATAGCTCCAGATCCACCTGTCAATTGACGCTGATACTTCTCAGTGTCCAGATTGGCTTGCACTACCCGAACTTTACTCCAGTCTGCATCCAATTCCTCAGCTACAACCATTGGAAAGGAAGTCTTGATATTTTGTCCCAACTCAGGATTTGGAGAATAAATCACAATATCCCCAGATGGCGCTATGCTCAAAAACGCATTGAAATTCTTGGCATTTGCAAGCACCTCTTCAGTGCTGAGAACTTCCATTTTTGGTGAGTCACAGCTCATCCAATTGAAGCCTATAAATAATCCTCCCGCAGTTGTTCCTGCTATTTTGAGGAAGTCTCTTCGGTTAGTTTTTGTCAGTGTAGCCATGATTATTTGGATTTAGCAGCCATTGCAACGGCTTCTCTGATTTTATGATAAGTACCACATCTACAGATATTTCTGTTCATTGCTTCATCTATCTCTTCCATAGATGGCTTTGGATTCTTTTCAAGAAAGGCCGAAGCGTTCATAATCTGCCCAGCTTGACAATAGCCACATTGGGCAACGTCTACTTCTGCCCAGGCTTTTTGAACTGGATGATCTCCATCTTCCGAGAGCCCCTCTATTGTTGTGATTTCGTCTTCTGTGAGACTAGCCGCTGGAGTGATGCAGGAAAAAATAGCCTCTCCATTTTTGTGAACAGTGCAAGCACCACACTGAGCGATGCCGCAAGAATACTTGGTGCCGACCAATCCAAGATGATCCCGAAGTACCCAAAGTAAGGGGGTATCTTCTTCTACATCAACCGAATTTGCCTTTCCGTTGATTTTGAGGTTTATAAGTGCCATGGGTTATTGATTAAGTTTTACACGTTTAAGATAAAGAAAATCAGAAGAGTATAGAAACCGACTATAAAAAATAGGTGGCTTTATCTCTCGTGGCGACCCAACGGCGCAACGCTTTTCATACCCTGCTTACCTGCTATCTGAAGTCGCAATTGCTTTAGATATTAGCTTTTGTACAGCTTGGAACTCTTTGATAAAAAATCAATAAAATCCCTTCTAACTCGCACCTTTTTATAGGTTTCGCAGTTGAAGCCAATAGTTTATACCCTAGCTTTTCAAGCTCCTATGTTCAAGTCTTTATTCAAAACTCTGAAATACCTAATGATCAGCATCATTTCAATTGTAGTCATACTAGCTATCATTGCTATACTCTTTGTTAATCTTAGTCCACAATTTGGCGGAACTCAATCCAAACAAAAGCTAGCACAATTTGAGAAATTGGACTATTTCGAAGATGGAAAATTCAGCAATCTCATACCTACTAATATGGACATGGATTTCACAGAGGCGATAAAGATGATACCTGATTTTTTCAAAAATGACCCTAGCCGTCAGCCAAATTTCGAACTACCCATAGAGCATCGTGATTCTTTGGAGTTAGTTACTAAGGATCATCCTACTCGCTTAGTGTGGTTTGGGCACTCTACTTTTTTACTCCAAATCGAAGGAAAGAATATTCTGATCGATCCTATGTTTGGTGAGGTACCCTCTCCTAGCCCGTATTTGGGCAAAAAGCGCTATAGCAAGGAGCTGCCTATTTCCATAGAAAAACTGCCGCAGATCGATATGATCATCATGTCACACGATCATTATGATCACTTGGATTATGGTTCTATTCAGAAGCTGAAGGATAAAACGAAGTCCTTTTACATGCCTTTAGGAATGGGAGCGCATTTCGAAGAATGGGGAGTAGATTCTTCCAAAATCCACGAGTTGGGCTGGTGGGATGAAATCAAAGCGGATGGCTTGCTTTTAGCTTTAACTCCTGCTCGACACTTTTCTGGACGTGGTTTGAATGATAGATTCTCTACACTCTGGGGTTCTTGGGTGATCCAAGGCAAAGAAGATAATATCTATTTTAGTGGTGATAGTGGCTATGGTCCACACTTCAAGCAGATAGGAGAGAAATATGGTCCATTCAACTTTGCCATGATGGAATGTGGTCAGTACAATGAGCGCTGGTCGGATATACATATGTTGCCCGAAGAAACTGCTCAGGCGGCAATGGATATCAAGGCAGACGTTTTTATGCCAATTCATTGGGCGGCCTTTACTTTAGCGATGCACTCCTGGAGAGATCCGATTGAACGCGTTTTGGTGAAAGCTACAGAAATCAATCAGCCAATATTTGTTCCTGAGATTGGTGAATTCATCGAGTTGGACAAAAATCTAGAAACAACACGTCAATGGTGGTTAGAACCCACATCCATGACTAAACAGATGATTTCCAAGTAATAGACTCAAAGTCCTAGGTATTTCTAACTGCTTTTGTCCATTTCAATCCGAGATAGTATTGAAATCTAGTTTTGGGAATGGGAATGAATTGAGGCATTTTTCCTAATTTAAGGTTTCAAATTATATTCAATTCAACCTAAAAAACCTATGGCTCAGACTATCAAAGCAGCTATCGTTGGCACCGGATTTATCGGACCGGCACATTTAGAAGCACTTAGAAGAATTCCTAATATCGAGGTGACAGGCCTTGTAGAAGTAAATCAGGAAGTAGCAGATGCCAAAGCTGCAGAGCTTGGAATCCCAAATGCCTACACTTTTGAAAATATGCTGAAAGATGACAGCATTGATGTAGTACATATTTGTACTCCAAACTTCCTTCATTTTCCGCAGTCAAAAGCCTGTATGGAAGCTGGTAAGCATGTTGTCTGCGAGAAACCACTTTCAATGACAGTTGAGGAGGCGCAGGAGCTTGTTTCTTTTGCAAAAGAAAAAGGAATGATCAATGCAGTTCACTTCAACCTCCGTTATTATCCTATGGTTCGCCAGATGAAAGTGATGCGTGAAAAAGGTGAGTTGGGAGATGTATATTCCGTGATGGGTTCTTACTTACAGGATTGGTTATACTTCAAAACTGACTATAGCTGGAGGTTGGACCCTAAGCAATCTGGTGGTTCAAGAGCAGTAGCAGATATTGGATCTCACCTTTTAGATATGACTGAATATGTGACTGGTTTGAAAATCACTGCTGTAATGGCTGATTTCTCCACTGTGCATCCTAAGCGCCTGAAGCCTTTGAAAGCAGTAGAATCTTTCTCTGGAAAAGAATTAGACCCTTCAGATTACCAAGAGTATGATGTGACATCTGAAGATTATGCTACTATTTTGCTTCGTTTTGATAATGGTAACACAGGTTCGATTACCGTCAGCCAAATCAACGCTGGACGTAAAAACCGCCTTAATATCGAAATTTCTGGATCTAAGTCGAGCTTCGAATTTAATGCTGAAAAGCCAAACGAACTTTGGATCGGTAAGAGAGAAACTGCCAATTCTATTTTGATGAAAGATCCTGCCTTGGTAGACGAAGGGGCTCGTTCTTTAGTAAGCTTCCCAGGAGGTCACCAAGAAGGCTTCCCAGATACTTCCAAGCAGCTTTTCAAGGAAGTTTATGCCGCAGTCAGAGAAGGCAAACAACCAGAAAAACCTACTTTCCCAACTTTTGCTGACGGCTTGAGAGAGTTGATCATCGGTGATGCGATCGTAGAAAGTAATGAGAAAGAAGGTTGGGTGAAGATTTAATGCGATTGTTGGGTGTTGGAGGTTTGATGTCCGGTGAAGCATACATCGGTCACCCAACATCCCGCACCCGACGTTTTCCCCCTTTTGTAACCTTTTCACAGAAATGTCAGTTTGGAAACTAGAGGAATTAATAAATTTCTTTATTTTTCATATGTAATAACAAAAACTAAGGACCATGAATTTCAAAAAGAATTTACTAGCCACTGCCCTACTTGCATTTATAGGTTTAGCGGCATTTGCTCAAGAGAAAGCTAGCCCAGCCAAAACCGCTGAAGGAACGGTAGGCGATGCTAAAATCACTATCAATTATTCCTCTCCTGCGGTAAAAGGCCGTATGATCTGGGGAGATTTGGTGCCTTTAGGAGAAGTATGGAGAGCTGGCGCAAATGATGCAACTACCTTCACGACTACTAAGGATATCATGGTAGAAGGAAAGAAATTGCCTGCGGGAACTTATAGTTTCTTCGTGATCCCAGGTGAGGCTTCTTCTACATTTATCTTCAACAAAGTTGCTAAGCAATGGGGAGCATTTGATTATGATTCAAAAGAAGATGCATTGAGAGTTACAGTTCCTTCTGGCCAGACATCTACTATGGAAGAGCGTCTTGTATATGAAGTAAAGCCTTCAAGCTTTGAGATTAGATGGGAATATGGAAAAGCTTCAGCCAAGTTAGGCTCATAAGCTTTCCAAGCTAATTGAAATTGAAACCACGGGATTTTTCTCGTGGTTTTTTTGTGGATTAGGGGATTTTATCGCGGTGTACACGGAGGATGACGAGGAGCTCACAGAGAAAAGCTTATGTCTTTTTATACGGCACTTCGAGTAAGAATAATTTAGAATTTACAAGAGAGTGATGACGGGTCAGGGTGAGCGAAGTCGAAGCCTCTATTAAAATATATAAAATTATTGTCCTCGACTTCGCTCGGACAGACTCGAATTGTGGTGAAAACACAATCCGTCATTGGGCACGTAGCAGTCTGTTTTAAAATATTAGAGTAGGGTGAAAAATCGTTCGCCCCTACCTCATTCAATCCTATAGTTTAGACGAAGACAACTTCAATTGTAGATGCTCAAGGGAAATTCCCAATAGTTCTTTCTCTCCTACAAGCTTAAATCCCAATTTCAGATAAAGCTTTTTAGCTCTAGGATTTGTCCTGTCCACTAGCAAGCCTAGGGTAGCATCTCCATGCTCAGACTTTACTTGAATGAGAAATTGAAGCAGTTTTGATGCGATACCTTTTCCTTGCTGTGTAGGGAATACAGCCAAAGAATCTATATAATACTCACCAGCTTGGGTTTCTTTTTCTACATGCATATTCCTATCAAAATGCTGATGGATATATTCCAAAACTGGCTTTCTTAATTCCTGCAATTTGGCTCCATCATACACTAACATCGCTCCTACAATCTCACCATTGTCCACAGCTACATAGCAGTTCTGGAAAGAATATTGATTTCCTGTATTCTGAACAAAATAATGTAAAAAGCCCACAGCTTTGAGGTAATCCTTCTCGCCCATAAACTTATACATCACCTTTCCAGAGGCTAGCATCAGCAGTTCAGTAATCGCCTCGGAATCTTCAAGCAGCGCCTTCCGGATAATCATGTTTAGACTATAGTGTAAATAAGCAAGGAATGGATTCTATTGAAGGGCGAAAGATTATTCGCCTCTACAATTTTACAGTTTTGCTAATATTTCCTTGGCAGCCTGAATTGTTTGATCCTTGAATTCACCAGCTGTTCCTTGATCCTTTGACATACTAATGTGCATCATTTTTTTACCCTTATAAGTAGAAATTTGACCTTGACCTGACATGTAATAGGCTTTGTTTTCGAAGCCAGAAACTTCTTCTTTTTTAGATTGGAAACTCATCGCCTTATCAAAAGTTGATTCCTTTCCACCAAAATCTGCAACTGTAAGCTCAGCACGATAATCCTCACCATCTACCGTAAAACTATATCTACATGTAGGGTAAGAACTTCCACTTGGCTTATTGACGAAATTTTCTCCATTTGGAAAATATTCTTTGATAAAGGACTCAGTATATAAGTCACATGGATAGTCAGAGGCTTTTTCTGCCTTTACAGTCTCATCTAAATCTGTGGATGATTCTTCCAGCGTTTTCTCACTTGTATTATCTCCATTACATGAAAAAAGAAAAAGGGCTAGAAGTAGTATGTTCAATTTGTTCATAAGCGTTTGCTATTAAATTTTAAAAATGAAAATTGATTTATCTGATGTCGTAACTATTGTAATTTTCTAGTCTTATTTTGCCTGTCATTGGATAGAAAGGGCCTTTATTTGGAGATCTTCCATAGTCTATTCCTTCTCCTGTAAAAGAGATTTCTATGATGTCATCAGTTAGTTTTTCCAGTGTAACTTCCCCAGAGTAGAGTATTTTTTTATCATACTGTGTGTTTGTTTGCGGCCAATAAACTTCCACATGAGATCGTTTTTTCTTGGAGGTCATCTGTTCTTCCTGAGATAACTCTGAGTTCTGGAGAGTAAAAGAATTGGGAGTACTTTCATACACACCCTCTCCTAAAAGATTGACCATGCAGACGTTCTGATTTTCGTCAACAAGCTTCAGATTTAGTGCATTATTCATAAAAACAATATTGTCTTCTGTGTTGATTGCACTGAAATCCATTTCCTTCCCATCGATAGAAACTGATACGGAGAAATTGGCTTCTCCCTTTGCTATCTTTTCTCTTTCATCCGAGCTGGATCCAGAATCTTCTACCCTGCTACCCATTTCTTGGGTGATTTCTGTTGCTTTCTCTCCTGAGCAAGAAAAGAAGATGATCCCGATAAGGGCTAGAATTAAAGTGTTTTTCATATTCAAAAATCATTTAAAGTTACAAATGAAGGAGGATTTCTGTCAGCAAGAATCTCATGGTTCGTATTCATAGTTTTACTGGATAAAATATCCCCGTGATTCTGTAAGCTAATAAAAAAAAGTGAAATGCCTGATTAGGATATAGTACAGATTGGTGAGATTCAAGATTGGTTTCTTGCTAACATTAACTTAGATAATCGAAAAAACACTCAGATAGTTTTGGAGATCAACAGGCAATTGTTCCTCTCGTAAATGGTAAATCACAATTCGCAAATTGTATAGAGACTTACTAATTTGAAGGTGGTAATGCTCGTGTACTTCCTTACCATTCGCAGTGACTTAAGCCTCCCACAATTCCCTTTCTACCCTAGAATCCCTATTTTTACATCGCATGCTTAATCATTTCGATCCACTGTCATTTGACCTCCCTGTTGCGGAGATAATTCCTCAAGTAAAATCCCAATTTTCAACCGCTAATTCTCTGATAATTCAGGCTCCTCCGGGTGCGGGAAAGAGTACGCTCCTACCATTGACTCTGCTGGATGAACCTTGGCTGGCTGGCAAGAAGATCATTATGCTTGAGCCTCGGCGATTGGCGACTAAGACCAACGCTCAGCGCATGGCGTCTATGACGGATACCAAGTTGGGAGATCTGATCGGTTATAGAATTCGCTTTGAATCGGCTATTTCTGCACACACCAGACTGGAAGTAATCACGGAGGGAATTTTGACCCGCATGCTTCATACAGACAATGCTCTGGAAGATGTGGGCTTGGTGATCTTCGATGAGTTTCACGAGCGCAATCTTCATTCTGAGCTTGCACTTGCTCTAATTCGAGAGGTTCAGCAAATCCTAAGGCCTGATCTACGGATTTTGCTGATGTCGGCGACTATAGATGCAAAGCAGCTTTCTGGCATGCTGAAATCCACCGTGATCGAGAGCAAGGGGCGGCAGTATCCTGTAGAAGTCAATTACATGAACGCTGTAGATGAATATTCGATTGGGGAAGATGCGGCTAGGCAGATTATTCCTCTGACCAAAATTCATGAGGGAGATTTCTTGGTTTTCCTTCCGGGACAGGGAGAGATCCGAAAAGCACAGGAAATTCTTAGAAATGCATTACCGGATGATTTGGTATTACCACTATATGGACAGCTTTCACCAGCAGATCAAAACAGAGCGATCATGCCACATCCCTCTGGAAAACGAAAGATTGTGCTTTCTACAGATATTGCGGAGACTTCTTTGACAATAGAAGGAGTCAAAGTGGTGGTGGATTCAGGTTTTGCCAAATCAAATAGATTTGATCCAAGATCCGGTTTATCACGATTAGTACTCCATAGAATCAGCCTAGATTCTGCAGATCAACGCTCTGGCCGTGCTGGTAGATTGACCGCGGGTCATAGCTATAGGTTATGGACCAAAGCAATTCAAAATCAGCTGAATGAGTATCGAACACCTGAATTATTGGAAGCTGACTTGACTGCTTTGGTACTAGATATGAAAGCTTGGGGCAAGCAGGATATTCGCTCCATGACTTGGCTCACTCCTCCTCCAGCTGGCACCTTGGCTTTGGCAGAAAAGACATTAGAATCCATAGAGGCTATAGTGGAAGGTGAACTTACACCTCACGGTAAGGAAATTCACAAATTGCCTACGCATCCACGAATTGCTCACATGCTTATCAATGCGGCAGAAATCAAACAGTTGGGTTTGGCTACAGATATAGCCGCGATCTTGAATGAGCGAGATCCGCTAGGCCCTGAAGCTGGAGTGGATTTGAATCTCCGAATCGAAGCTCTTCGCAGGTATAGAAAACACGATGTGAGCATAGCTGGGATCAAGAAGATCGAAAAGATGGCGGCTTCCTATCGTCGCATGTTTTCCATCCAGCCGGATAACAGCCCAGTTGATCCCTGGCAGACCGGTTTGCTCCTCGCATACGCTTACCCTGAGCGCATCGCTGCAGCTCGTCCTGGCAACAATGCCCAATTCCAGTTGGCCAATGGGAAAATAGCTCAGATTGCACACAAGGATGATCTAGCTCATGAGTCTTGGCTAGCAGTAGCTCATGTGGATGCGCGGGAAGGAATGGGCAAAATCTGGATGGCTGCTCCTATTAACCCTAAAGATTTGGCTCCTATGCTGAAGACCAAGGAAGTGCTGAAATGGGATAGGAAAAAAGGTGGACTTCAAGCACATTCAGAGATTAGAATTGGTTCGATTATTCTGGGCACTCGGCCTTTGGCAAAGTACGCCGCAGGAGATGTGACCGAAGCGATCTTGGAGGCTATTCGTGAGGATGGGGAATATTTGTTGGATTTCTCTAATAATGTGGAGCAATTGATTTTGCGTGTGCAATCGTTGAAACAATGGTATCCAGATCAAAACTGGCCAGATTGGTCGGTGGCAACTCTTTGCGAAAAGCCTGAGACTTGGATAGCTCCATATCTTCAGAATATCAGCAAAAACGATGACTTCAAAAAACTAGATCTGGCTCAGATTCTTTTTAGTAGTCTTGATTTTGAACTTCAAAAGCAACTCGACCAACTGGCACCAGCCACTATAGAAGTTCCTTCTGGAAGTAAAATTAAACTGGAATATAGAAAAGAGGATATTCCACTTTTGGCTGTGAGACTTCAAGAATTGTTTGGTTTGCTGGAAACACCCACCGTGAACAATGGAAAAGTAAATGTGCTAATCGAAATGCTCTCTCCAGGATATAAACCTGTGCAACTCACACAGGATCTGAAAAGCTTTTGGCAGAATGGCTATTTCGAAGTCAAGAAAGAATTGAAGAGACGCTATCCAAAGCACGAATGGCCTGAGAATCCATTAGATGCCCAGGCCATTAGAGGAGTAAAGAGGAGGTCTTAAGCCGCCACTAATTCCACCTTGTCAAGATAATTCAATAATTGTAGGAAAGTGGCAATGGTAAATGGCGTCATTTCCTGAGATGTAATTTTCTCCAAGAATGACTGTCTAAGAACAGGGTAATCTTCTGGATTATACAGCCTGCTTAGTGCTGTAGAGCGAAATGCTGAATCTATTAAGTTATAAGCTTCAAAAGGATCTTCTTTATGGTGCAGAAATTCTTGTTCAAGAACTACAGGATCGATCATTTGATCCAACCACTTAAATCCTGTGTTCAAAAAGAAATTTTCGAATGAAATAATTACTTGAGACATCTCATCACTATCTCCAACTGTGATTTTTTTTGGGTAAGAACTCCCCAGTTTGTCCGGTGTTTGGGCTAATGTAATCGATTGCTCAGCATGATTACTCAGTGTTGGGAGGAACTTATGGATTAATTCTTCCACTTCATTGATGCGAATACCCAAGTGATACTCTAGATAACTCTCTTTAGAACCTTCTATGAAATGGACAAAAATCACCTGCTTACCATGTGGAAAAACCTTCTCAAACACTAATTGAGAGGGATTTAACTGAAATCCATGATCCTTAAAAAACTCTGAGTGTAGCCCGACAACATCCAATTTTCGCATGACAATCTTCTTTTTTATGTATTTGTAAATACACAAGAATCAGGCGAATTTTTTTTAATCCTCAGAAAACAGGTCTTTGATTTCAGCGAGAATAGGTTCCACTTCTAATTTTTTCAGTTCCAAACTTCCTTCATCCTCAGGATTATGCAGGTAATGGTTCCAGTGTTTCTCAGCTTTTCGAAGGGTACGTGGCGTCATGTCAAATTCCACCTCGTCCAAATACATCTTTGCCAATGCTTGGGCTTTGAAATTACCAAATAGAAAAACTCTAAAAATATCCACGAAGCGTAGGCTCAAATCAAACTCCTCCAAAATCTGCACAAAGGCTCCTTGATGAGGTCTATTCTTCTTATCCTTGATTGCTTCAAAAATCGCGTCCAGAGAATCCTCATTAAAAGAGGACTGTGAAAGTGCTCTGCAGGCTAAGTATGAAACTTCCCAGTTGTCACCTTTCACTAGTTCGATGACCTTATCCTTTCCACTTTCTCCCAGCTTTTTGCCAAGTTTGTCTGCAAAATAAAAAGCTTCCTTTTCATTAGGGTCGCTCATGCGCTTGATCAAGCCTTCGATTTCCTCGTCCATGATTTTTCGGTTTATTTGTGTAAATATAAGTGAAAAGCCTCCCCCGCTATGATTTCCGGCAATCCAAAGTTAATAAGTCTAGAAAAGTACCAGTCTTTATTGGAAGTCTCCCATGAGAAGGGCTTACTAGGTTCTTTCGATCTGGCTAAGCATCAATGGGAAATTTCTGATTCGGATACTTGGCTGGCCAAGATCTCCATACCTTGGAATACTTCTCCAAATGAACAGGGGCACTTACAGGTCAAAGATGATTTTCATCTGGGCTTAGTGATGATTAGAGCAGGAATAGCCGTTACAGGATATTTTCATAATGGAGAAATGCTCGATCACAAAGTTTTTCGGGCCTATATGGTTCGTCAGAAGCAGGGAAAAAGCCAGATCAAATACTTAAAAACAAAGGGTAAATCAAGAGCTGGCTCTAGACTGAGACTGGGAGAATCTGAGCAGTTTTTCGAAGAAATCAACGAACGTCTTCAGCAGTATGAAGATAATTATGCGATTAGCACCTGGGGAATTAGCTGTGGCAAAACACTCTGGCCGTACTTCTTTGGTAGCGATACTCCTCCCCCTTTTTCTAAGAAAGCAGAAAACTTGATCAGTATTCCATTCCATGTACAACAACCTGATTTTGAGACTTTACAGTCCATTCACAAGAAGTTGAATGGAATTCATTTGACCCTTTCTGAAAAAGGGCAAGGGATCTTTGGGCAATTAGATGGCATAGATTCAAATAAGGTTGATGAAGACGAGGATTGGTGAGGTAATTAATGATCAATTGGCAATAATCAAATTCAAAGATAGAAACCCTTTGTTCTCCTTATGACTTTTGTGGTAGATACTTTTTATCACCACAAAGGAACAAAGGGCATAAAGCCTTACTGATAAGAATTACTCCCTCTGATTCGGGAGCAGCTCTATGTTTCCTATATGGTTATGCGTTTTGAAAATGATCATTGGGCAATGTTCAAATTCAAAGATTAAAACCCTTTGTTCTCTTTATGACTTTTGTGGTAGAGACTTTTTTTTACCACAAAGGAACTAAGGGAATAAAGCCTTACTGATAAGAATTATTCCCTCTGATTGGGGAGCAGATCTATGTTTCCTATGTGGCTATGTGCTTTGAAAATGATCACTGGGCAAAATTCAAATTCAAAAATCAAGAAGTAGAATCACCCATACACTTTGTGTTTCCGAATCTTAAATTTCAGCAATCTGAGATTTCATGGAAAAGAATTAGAAGAGATTTCCCTTTTGACTCTTTGCTTTCCATTTTACCTTTGAGCATTCTTAAATTTTAGCTTTTATTCATTTCCCATGTCCCAAAAACTCATCTGGCTACTTGTATTTGCATCTGTCATTTCATTTCAGGCCAATGCGCAGAACACCCTACACCCTACTTCCTCGGAATATGAATACCCTACAGATCCCAAAGTTGCAGAGAAACTCGAGCAGTGGAGAGATCAGAAATTTGGAATTTTGATTCACTGGGGAATCTATGCTGTGCCGGGAATTGTAGAATCATGGAGTATCAATAATGAGGATTGGATCAATAGAAAAGATACCACTCAGAGTTATGATGACTACAAGAAATGGTATTTTGGATTGAGTGAAAAGTTTAATCCACAGGGATTTGACCCGAATCAGTGGGCTGATGCTGCGGATAAAGCCGGAATGAAATACGTGGTTTTTACCACCAAGCATCATGATGGGTTCAATATGTTTGATACTCAGTTTACAGACTACAAGATCACCAATGGGCCTTTTGCAAGTAATCCCAAAGCAGATGTAGCTAAGTATGTTTTTGATGCTTTTCGAGAAAAGGACATGATGATCGGAGCTTATTATTCTAAGCCTGATTGGCATTCTCAATATTACTGGTGGGACTACCGCGCTACGCCAGATAGAAATGTCAATTATGATATTCGTAAGCATCCATGGAGATGGAAACAGTATGTGCAGTTTACGCACAATCAACTAAATGAAATCACAACCAATTACGGAGATATAGATATCCTTTGGTTAGATGGTGGCTGGGTAAGACCAAAGTCTACCATTAATGATGAAGTTTTGAGTTGGGGAGCACCGATCCCAGATTTCGATCAGGAGATCAATATGCCAAAGGTTGCGGAGACCGTTAGAGCAAATCAAGAAGGAATCCTAATCGTGGATCGTACGGTTCATGGACCTTTCGAAAACTACCGTACTCCAGAGCAGGGGATTCCTGCTGAAATGTCTTCAGATCCTTGGGAAAGCTGCATCACCTTGGGCGGAGCATGGGGTTTTGTACCCAATGACAAATTCAAGCCTTCCAGAAAGGTAATTCACTTGCTGATCGAGATTGTGGCTAAAGGTGGAAATTTATTGCTTGGAGTTGGCCCTACAGCTGATGGACTATTCCTTCCTGAGCAAATTTCTAGATTGGAAGAAATCGGGCAGTGGCTTGAAGTGAATGGTGCAGGAATCTACGATACCCGTGCAATCGAGAACTTCCAAGATGACAAACTGTATTTCACCCAAGGAAAAGCTAAAGAAATGTATGCTTTGATGCCTCTTGCTGAGGGAGAACAAGTTGGAGAGACCATCTCATGGACTCTAAACGCACCTAAAAAAGACAGCAAAATCACTATTCTAGGTGAGAAGAAATCACTTAAATGGAAAACCGTTGACGGTAAAACGGTAGTTTCTCTTCCAAAGAACTTGCAAGAAAAATTCTCGAATTCTCCAGCTATCGTGCTGACTTACGTTTCTGAATAAATGGAATTGATTACGGTAATAAAGCCTTTCGACGAGCTCAGCAATCGTGAGCTTTATGCGATCATCAAACTTCGAAATGAGGTTTTTGTGGTAGAGCAGGATTGCGTTTTTCAGGATGCTGATGACAAAGATCAATTAGCTTTTCATGTTATGATCAAATCAAGTGATTTCCTAGTGGCTTATGCGAGAGTGTTACCTGCTGGTACTACTTTCGCAGAGGCTTCCATAGGCAGAGTAGTGAGTGATAAAAAAGCACGAGGAACTGGAGCTGGCAAAAGGTTGATGAAAGATTCAATTGCCTTTGTTAAATCTGAATATGGTTCCTGTACCATTAGAATTGGCGCTCAAACCTATCTGAACGAATTTTATAAATCCTTAGGATTTGAGGATGCAGGAGAAAGGTACCTAGAAGACGGTATCGAGCATGTGGAGATGACAATGGAGGTTTAGTTCTTTTTCTTGGTCTTTGTCCTACAAACCAAATCAATCAGAGAACCTTTATAAAACTATGAGTGGAATGCAATTAATCATGGATTTAAAACTAGTTAGTCCAAGTACTTTGGGATTACTCAACTTTAATGGAAAGTTATGAATAGAATTACCTCAAAGTTTTTGTGCTGTTTTTCAGTTCTCTTTTTGACTGCTAGTTTTTCCTTTGCCCAGGAGCTGTTTTCATACAAAACAGTGGATACTACCGAGCTTATGATGGAGGTACACTATCCTGAGCAAATGGATACAACTGAGAAATATCCAGCATTGGTTTTCTACTTTGGCGGAGGTTGGAATTCAGGTAGCAGAGCACAATTCGAGCATCAGGCGGAATATTTTGCCAAGAGAGGTTTGGTTTGTTTTTTGGTAGACTACAGGACGAAAAACGAGCATAAAACTTCGCCTTATGAATCCATATCTGATGCCAAATCAGCTATGAGGTATTTGAGGGAAAATTCCAGTAAATATCATATTGATCAGGACAAAATCATAGCCTCGGGTGGTTCTGCTGGAGCGCATTTGGCAGCGGCTACGGCTTTAATAGATGGATATAATGCCACAAGTGATGATATGGGATTCAGTTCCATACCCAATGCTTTGATACTATTCAATCCTGTCATAGACAATGGTCCTGGAGGCTATGGATATGAAAGAATCGGAGATCAGTACAAGGACTTTTCACCACTACACAACATCAAGGCAGGTGCTCCTCCTACCCTATTTTTATTGGGCACCAAAGACAATCTCGTTCCTGTCGTGACTGCTCAGTACTATCAGATGGTGATGGAAAAAGTGGGAAACAGATGTGATCTGATTCTGTACGAAGATCAGCCTCATGGTTTCTTCAACTACACCAATTTTGAGTATTACAAAAAGACGGTTCAAGCTGCCGATGATTTCCTTCAATCTTTAGGCTATTTGGAAAAAGAGCCAGTGGTTATAATTGAATAGCTTCAACGATATACTAAGAAAATGAAACCGTCGAGGTTTTAGAAACCTCAACGGTTGAAATGGAAAAAGCCGGAATTTCTCCCGGCTCTCTCTCAGTAGTTAAGTTTATTATGTGGTTGGCGTGTTAGTCACATCTCCAGGATAATTTGCATTCAGCATATTCATTGTCTCATGAGCCACTTTGATATTGAACTCATAAGCAAGGCTCTTATAATTGACCAAATCGACAATAGTACCAATGAAACAAAGTCCGAAAGTCAATATGTATAAAATACCCAATCCTACTTGACCTAGTATAAATCGGTGCAATCCTGCAAAACCAAAGAATCCTAGTAAAGTCAAGATCAAAATCATTTGCGAGTCCTTTCTTCTAGCACGGTAAACCTGTGCGAAAAGTGACGCTTGGTCTTCATCCATATTTTTCATCAAACCCTGGATGTAACCCAGTTCCATTCCTTCCAATTCAGGAAGATGTCTTAATACATTAGCCATAATTGTGTGTTGTTTTTAAGTTTCTAATAAGTTGCCAGATTCGAGAGATAATCACCACATACGCTAGCAAAGCCAGAGGATGCATTTCCCAGGAAGCTTGAAATTCTCCTTTTGCAAGAAGACTCATAGACCTTCCCAGTCCACAGCCCGGACACCAATCAAATCCCAATTGACTCAGTGGGCAGAGACTAAAGTGTGTGCCGCCGTGAGGATCTAAGAATAGAACTGCTACTAAACTACCGATCCAAAAGATCAACTCTAGCGGCAAGTTTGATATCCATTGAGGAATTACCTTCATGTTCTGTTTAATACGAAAAAGATGCCATTCCCCAAACATAGCCTTAAATCACGAATTTCGCAGGTTGGGCAATTTTTATGCAAAGGAAACGTACAAAAACATGTTCGATAATGAACAGAATTATTCTAGGATAAACAAATTCAACTAGGACTTATCTAGTTCTACGAAAATCAGGTCTATCCTAGTTTTCAACTTGTATTTCATCTTCATTTTGTATTTTGGCAGTTCAAATTACAGCTCCTAATGAAATACCTATTTGCTACTTGCTACATTTTATTCTTAGCAAGTATGTTTTCCCTTCAGGCACAGACTGGTACAGACCTATGGGTGATGAATACGAGTGGAAAAGGAAGTAATCTAAAATTGCTGACTGAATCTGCTCATACCCTGACCGATAGAGCAGAATATGATAACCAGCCTAATTTTATCAATGAATACCAATTGGTATTTTCTGCTGCTGATGAAAATGGAAATCACGATATTATCGTCTATAATTTCGAGTCAGATAAATTTACCAACCTTTCCAAAACTTCCGATCGCAGTGAATTTTCTCCAAGTATCACCGATTGCGGTATGTATATCGCAGCGGTAGTAATGGAACCCGACAAAAAGCAGCGGATTTGGTTATACCCTACCAGTTTCGAAGATGCTGAATTACTATACGATGATATAGAACCTGTGGGATATTACGATTGGTATGACAATAAAGCAGCAATGTTTGTCCTGGGAGATCCAAACAAACTGATCTATGCAAGAGGAAGAAATGATTTGGTAGAAATAGACTCAGGAATAGCCCGAACAGTCAAGAAACGACCTAAAACATCTGAAATCACTTACATGACTCAGCCATCTGAAGAAGTTTCGGGTATAATTAAAAGCTTTGATATAGAAAGTGGAAAAAGAGAAGTATATCTTACTGGAATTTCAGGCGCACAGGATTTCATTTGGATCGATAAAAACCACCTCCTGATGGCTTCTGGAAATGAAATATTTATCAGGAAATACAAGGATGAAAACTGGAAATCGCTTGGTAAAATAAATTCTGATACTCACGAAAACATCACCCGAATGGCCTATAGCGAAGATTTAAATGTGCTTGTGGTCGCAATGAATAGAAAATAACAATACACTATGAACCCTATTAAATCAACCCTTTTTATGGCGGCGCTTCTTATTGGATCGCAGGCTTTTTCGCAAGAAATAGAAGACAAAAAAGGCATCGTTGCCAAAAACGCTGAATTAGTAAAAGTACAAGATGGCTTTGAGTTTACTGAAGGCCCAGCAGTCAACCGATTTGGAGATATATACTTCACTGATCAACCGAACAACAAAATCCATAAGTGGAATGCCTTGTCCAATGAAGTAAGTGTTTTCAAAGAAGATGCGGGAAGATCAAATGGCATGTACTTTATGCTTGACGGAACCTTGATCGCTTGTGCTGATAACAAAAATGAACTTTGGGCTATTGACACCGATGGAAACCACGAAGTGTGGATCACGGCTTTTAGAAGTAAAAAACTGAATGGGCCAAATGATTTGTGGGTAAAGCCTCGAGGAGGAATTTACTTTACTGATCCGCTCTATCCTAGACCTTACTGGGAAGGCAGATCTGAAGAGTCAGAGCAAGAAGGTCAGGATGTGTATTTTTTGTCTGCTGATAAAACAGAATTATTCAAAGTTGCAGATGACTTAGTAAAGCCAAATGGAATAGTGGGCACTCCTGATGGAAAACACTTATATGTGGCGGATATCGGAGCAAAGAAAACATACAAATATGATATCAGAGAGGATGGTTACCTCATCAATAAATCGCTTTTTTGTGAAATGGGATCTGATGGAATGACTATCGACGACCGAGGAAATTTATATCTAACTGGCGATGGTGTGACTGTATTTAATAAAAAAGGTGAACAAATCGCCCATATTCCAGTTCCAGCCAAGTGGACTGCAAATGTTGTTTTCGGAGCTTTGGACAGGAAAACATTGTTTATCACAGCAATGGATGCTGTTTACACCCTTCAGATGAAATCAAGGGGCGTTTGGTGAAAGGTTAAAAACCGAAAAATCCCGGTAGGTCTAAATCTACCGGGATTTTATTTGACTTTCCTCAGCTAGCTGAGGGAAGACAAGATTTTGAATGATCTTAGAACAATCCTATATAGTGACTTCCTGCAACATTTTCTAGTTGAGCTCCTTTAGTTACTTCTCCTGTTTCAGTTTCTACAACATAGATATTTCCGTTTTTCCCTACAGGTGCTTGAGTAAGGTAAATTTCAGTACCCTCAACTACAAATCCTTGATATTGGAATAAGTAAAAGTCTGCTTCGTAAGGGATATCATCAATTCTTTGTCCTGTTTTGGTATTTAAATCAACCAAAGCAAAAAATCCCTGTGCTCCTGCCACACCTTCCTCAGAACTTGCATCTCTGTAAGCAACTACGGCTTTTCCATTAGCAGCAGGTCTCCAGGCCAAAATATAAGCGTCTTCAACACCTAGAGCAGCATCTAAATTGAACACATAAGAATCATCGTATTGATTATTCGCATCTATTTTTAAGATGTGAGAACCTTCTGGATCACCTTGGTTGGCTTGATAAACACTTCCATTGTATTCGAAAGAATTGATACTACGATAACCATTCGTATCTCCCTGTCCCACCGCAGAACTAATCACTGTAGGGTTTACTAATGAAGGATAGTCAAGTACAATTGTTTTAGAGTTTAAAATTTCTCCCGAATTATCACTTTCACCAGTAGCAGGATCAACTTTACTCACGCGTGCACCAATATATAATTTATCTCCTGCAGCGTTTAAGGTAGGCATGTCAATTCTAGAAATGTAATAGCCATTTGCTTCTTCCTCTTCAGTCAAAGAGACGATGCTTTCCTGAAATTCATTGATTGTAGAATTTACCAAGTCCAAGGTTACAACTCCCATGGTAGACTCAGTGCGGACGTAAGTGTCGTCTGTAGCGTCTGAAGGCGTGCCATTATCATCAAAAATATCTTCTGTGGAAACATAAACTGCAGCTCCAGTATTATCTCCATCAAATAATTTAACCCATCTAGGAGCAGATCCCACATACGGGGCTATACTTACTGCAGTACCTGACTGAGTGAAAGTTTGTCCACCTCCAACAGTGTATTTGGTATAATTCCCACCCGTATCACCAGCATAGCTAATGTTAAACATTGTGTTACCATCTTCAGAAGACTGTAATCTGGCTGTTCGGTTAGAAGGCACTATAAATCCATTGTCAAATGGCGCTATAGATACCGTAGGATCCTTGGCTTCTTCACTATTTATAGAGTAAATTAAAGTTCCTCCATTTCCATCGCCAGGATTATCTCCCATTCTTGCTGCAGCCACGGTAATCCATCGGCCTTCTGCATCTGGATCCGGATTCGGATTGGGATTTGGAGTAGGGTCATCAGTACATGCAACCATCAGCCCACCTGCTATAATCATAGCAGTCAGTTTTGGCAAATTTTTAAAAGTGTGTTTCATTATGTAGTTAGTATTAATAGGTTAATAATTATTGATTCTATAGTTTAATTTTAGATAAAATGCTCTTCCTGGTTTTTGCACCGATAAGTTGTCATACACGGCTTGATCGAAGATGTTTTTGACATCGAAACTCATGACAAGTTTATTGCTTGGGAACACATAACTAAGTCCTAAATCTTGCGCTAACTGTTGGGGTACTTTAAAAAATTCATCTCCAACAGTATTTGATCCCTGAGGTACCAGGTATGAAAATTCATCCGTGAAGTACATGGTATAAAAGAGATTTAATCGCGAATCTTTTTGAATTAAATCTTTAAATGAATAGCGTAAGCTCCCATTCATTGTGAAAAAAGGTGTATTGGGCACGTCAATCTCTACTCCTCTGTTTACAATTTTCAAATCAAAGCGTGAGACATTGAAGTTGAAACCAAAATTATTATTGTAGGTATAGTCCAACTGAGCATCAAATCCTTTTGATGTGCCATTTCCCTGATTTTCATAGAGTATGGTTTCATCGTTGACATTTGAAGATGTCTCAATGGGCAATCCAATTCTGTCTTTAATATTTCGCGTAAAGAGATTGGAAGAGAAGGTAAAATCATGCCTGTTTAGGTGATATGTTCCTAGGCGAAATCCTAAATTAATGTTGTTACTAAGCTCTGGCCTGATACTTGGATTGGCAACCACATTATCACCGTCGTTACCAAATACTTCACTTTCATTTGGCAATCTGACTGCCTTTTCTGCGGAAGTTAACAAGGTAATAGTTGGAAGTACAGCATAGGATAAAGTAAATCCGTAGCCCTCATTCTCCGTGTTGGCACTTGTGACTTCATCTACTATTTCATTGGTTTCTTCATTGATCTCAGGGTCAATGTTTACCGTGTTTTGCTGGTAGTATTTTCCAAATACATTTGCCTTGAGTTTTTCATCGAAGGCATTTAACTCATAGGTTAGTGAGATTATATTTTTTTGTAAATCTCTAGTTCCCTGGAAAGTATTTTCTAAAACCGATCTTAATTCATCACTATCTACTCGATCTATGCCACTGTAGACATGATTTGCCATGAATCTGTGATTTTTACTTATAGTGTAAGAAATGCCGGTCCTTATAGAGGATACATTTCTATTGATTTTAGCCAAGGTAGGCCCTCCTTCCTGCTGGGACCCCCATGTATACTTATATTCATTTCCTTTAAAATCAATTGCCCTTTCACCGTTCCAGCTGTATGCCCAAGCTACCGTATCGCTTACCATACGGTTTCGTTTGCCGTACAATCCATTGATGTTTACATCTAACCCTTTAACAAAGAGATTATTCTTTTGATAGGTTAAATTCATCAACATGGCATCCGACTCCATAAATCGATCCTTATAAGGGGTAATTGTCATAAAAGCCCCATGTTGAATTTCTTTATAATCACTTGATCTTGTAAAGCCAACTAAAAATTGATCTGCCCATTTTACGTCTGTGTAGCCAATCTGCAACATTCCACCAGAAGATCTGTATGCATCATTGAATCGTCGGGCAGTCACAGGAGTTTGAACCCCTCCTATTCCTGTCACAACTACACTTCTGCCCGAGACTTCATAGTCATTATCTGAGTAATTATGGAATAGAGATCCTTTAACCGTAAAGCCTGATTCTTTAAAACGGTAAAGTCCGTTGACGCTAGCCTGAAGGGTGTTAAAAGAACCATAAGAAACTGAGGCATTAAAACTCGATTGAGTAGAATTTTGAAGCACAATATTGATAGCTCCCCCTAAGGCATCATCCGCCAAATGACCAGGAACTACCCCCTTATACACCTCAATTTCTTTAATCATTGAAGGCGGGATGCTATTCAGGTTAAATGAGTTGCCATAAGCGGAGATGGGAATGCCATCGATAAAAATTCGAACAGCATTTCCTGATAAACCATTTAAACTATAATTGACTTCAGAACCTAAACCGCCGTTTTGACGGATTTTAACTCCCACCGTGGTATTCAATAATTCATTTGTTTGAATATTTCGTAGACTAGCCTCCTTGGTATCAATAATATTTACAGCAAATCCGGATTTTTCCACCTGCGTCTTGTAGGACTCCCCGATAACGCTGACCTCATCCAAGTCGGTATGACTTGATCTTTTTAAAACAGTAGTGATGGGCTTGGAAGCAACAGTAGATTCAATCTCAAATTCTTTCTTCTCGATCTCCAAACTGGAAACCTGCGCCATATACTTTCCATAAGGAACTGCCTCAATGGTATAGCTTCCCAACTCGTCAGATAGGCTATGTTTATTAATAGATGTGATAAATACCGTAGCAAATGCGACAGGTTGCCCATCTTCAAAGGTCAATTTACCACTTACAATCCCGGTCTGTGCGTAGGAAAGAAAGGAGGTATAAAGACAAATACTAAAAAATATGGAAGTGAAAACTTTTTTCATCATGCTCCTGCGTGTTTAACAGGTGCAAAACTAGTCTTTAATTATAATTAATCTAAATAAGGTTTAATAAAAAATTAACTCTGTTTAAGAGTTTCGACTTATTGTACTAAATATCAGGTAATTGAAATTCAGAAAAAATATCCTTTCCAATAGAATGTAAATAAAATAGGCTACCTAATCCTTAGGTTAGGTAGCCGTAATTTTGAAGCATACGAGGTACTTTTACTAGCAATTTTGCCCATCGACATCACAGGCTTCTCCATCTCCTTCAGCGATTTCAAGACTTGGATTTGCTTTGTTGTATTCATCCCAAGCTTTATCCAAGGTCTGAGCAAAGACTTCGTCGGGCTGCGCTCCTGAAATTCCAAACTTTCTATCTAGCACGAAGAAAGGTACTCCCTTCACTCCTATTGTTCTGGATTCATAGATATCCTGCTCCACAGTATCTTTGAATAGCTCAGAAGCTAGCATTTGCCTGATTGGCTCTTCTTCCAAACCCACTTCCTTGCCCAAAGAAACCAATGTATCAGTATCATCAATGTTTAGCCCGTCTGTGAAATAGGCTTTCAACAAACGCTCCTTCATCTCTCCTCCTTTTCCGGATCCTTTGGCTAAATGAATCAAACGATGTGAATTCATCGTGTTTGCCACAACAGTTTTTCCCATTTGAAAATCCAAACCTTCAGCAGCAGCCATATTGACCACATTATCCGTGATTTCTAAGGTTTGCTCCATCGACCATCCTTTTGATTTAGAAAGTTGTTCAAGGGTGTTGAGAGATGGATCAGTTACCTGATCTGGATTAAGTTGAAAGCTTTTCCATTCTATTTTGATTTTATCTTTGAAAGGCGAATTATTGATCGCCTTTTCCATTTTTCTTTTTCCGATGTAGCAGAAAGGACAAACTACATCCGACCATATTTCTATTTTCATCTGATTATTGTTTTTAAAGGTCATATGGAATCTCGCTGGCAATACAGAACTATCTCCGTGGATTAGTTCAAAATCATGCTCGATTTCATATCAATTTTCTTTACTTATGTCTAAATAGAAATTTACCCAAAAGAGTTCAGCCAATTTTGAAAACTAAAGAATGCCCTTCCTGTGCGATGGAGATAGATTCTAAAGCGAAAATATGTCCAATTTGTAAATTTGAATTCCCTCAAAGGTCCCCTTGGATAGCTTGGCTAGCAATTATTTTATTGATAGTTTGGATCGTCAGCTATATACTCTAAGCAAGGCAAGATTAATCAGCATAGTTATGAAAAAGCGAAAGTTTCTAAAGTCCCTGGCATTTCTCGGAATAGGTTCAGGATCTATTTTCTCCACAAAAACAGCATCTGCTAAAACAATCTCTGAAATAGATCCCAATGCTCCTGACTTTTGGGAGCAGATCCGTGCTGCTTACAAATTGAAGCCGGATTATATAAATCTTGAGAATGGTTATTACTGCTTTTTGCCAGAAGAAACACTAGACAACTACATCAAGCATCTTAGAGATGTCAATTATCAGGCTTCAAGCTATATGCGTACTGTGCAGTGGGACAATAAAGCCAAAAGTGCTGCGATGGTTGCTGAATTGGTGGGAGCTTCTCCTGAGGAAGTGGTGCTTACTAGAAACACAACGGAGTCCATCGACTTGATCATTTCTGGCTATCCATGGAAATCCGGTGATGAAGCAATTGTGTCGAATCAGGATTATGGAAGTTTGCTGAATATGTTTGAGTTAGCTGAACGAAGGTATGGGATCAAAGTCAAGCGTATAGATATTCCTATGCATCCGGAAAATGATGAGGAAATCGTCGCTGTCTATGAAAAGGCTATTACTTCCAAAACCAAGCTGATGATGGTGCCGCATATTGTGAATATCACTGGACATATTTTGCCTGTTAGGAAAATAGCTGATATGGCACATGGACATGGTGTGGAGGTTATGCTAGACGGTGCTCATGCTGTGGGTCATTTTGATTTCAACATTTCCGAGCTGGATTGTGATTATTATGGATCCAGTCTGCACAAATGGCTAAGTGTACCACTAGGTTGCGGAATGCTGTATGTCAAGAAAGGAAAGAGTACTCAAATTCGACCGCTTCTTGCACCCTATGAATTGGATCAAACAACCCTTTTGAATCTCAATCATACCGGTACACATGCTGTTTCCACAGATTTGTCCGTCATCGATGCTGTCAACTTTCTCAACAAAATGGGATCTAAGCGGAAAGAGGATCGGTTGAGATACATTCAGCGCTATTGGTCGGATCAGGTTCGTGATCTCCCCGGGATCAACGTAAATACACCTGAAGACCCGCATCGCTCTTGTGGAATTGCAAATGTGGGCATAGACGCTATGAGTACAGCCGATATGGCAACTATGCTATTGGATAAATATCAGATTTTCACCGTAGCGATCAATGGTGCTGGTGGAGTAAATGGTTGCCGAATTTCCCCGAATGTCTATACCTCTGAAGCTGAGATGGACAAATTTGTTCTGGCTTTGAAAGAAATGTCCGGTAATGCATAATTCAACCAAGGCATTCAGGATTGCCTAATTGATAATTAGAAACCAAATTATATTCTGCACATGGCAAATAGAGCGAAATAGCCAAGTATCTTTTTCCAAATCTGTAAAAATTTCGGTCTAACGTTAAATTATTCTTAAAAACCCTTGCATTTTCCTTCCTAAGGAATGAATTTTGCCTCCCTATTACGCATGACACAAGTAAATCACATAGCCCCAACTTATACAACAGCTACTACGGTAGAGCTGAAGGTTGATGCTATTGCTTTTTTCACTCCTATAAGGACGTGTAGATTTTTCTATAGGGTTTAACCCTTCGATAAATAATTGTACTCCTACGTGGAGTACTCACTCGCCCTTTTACACTTTGATTTATTTACCCATCTTCCGATTTCTTCGGAATTAACACATGCAATCCCTAATGGATAACATTTCTTTCCAGATAATTGTAGCAAATCCTTCTCACACGGTATATTCCACTCAGATCACAGATGAGATGGAAAACTCTGCAAAAGCTCGTGGCACAGGTATAGCCAAACGTAGCCCTGCTTATGTAGAGACCAAAATGGAAGAAGGGAAAGCAGTAATCGCATTGACTTCTGATGGCAAGTGGGCTGGCTTCTGCTATATTGAGGCTTGGGGTCATGGTAAGTACGTTGCAAACTCCGGCTTGATTGTTTCACCTGAATTCAGAAAGTACGGATTGGCGCGCTTGATCAAGAATGAAGTATTCAAGCTTAGCCGATTGAAATATCCAGATTCTAAAATATTTGGATTGACCACAGGAGCTGCGGTGATGAAAATCAACTCTGAGTTAGGTTACATTCCTGTTTCCTATTCTGATTTGACTGATGATAATGAGTTCTGGAAAGGCTGCCAAAGTTGCGTCAATTATGAGATTTTGGTGAGTAAAAACAGGCAAAACTGCCTATGTACAGCCATGCTTTACGATCCTAATTCCAAGAGAAATCATACGCAAGAGTTGGCGCTCCGGGAGAATTTCAAAAAAGATCTCAAATTATTTGATCGCTGGGTAAGATTAAAGAAATACGTGATGCTTAAATTGAACAAGTCTAAGGACAGCATTTCGAGCATCTTTCTATAAATAAATCTATTCTTCCCTTCAGGAAGAAAAATCATATTTCGATGAAATCGAGCATAGCGAAGAACGGTACATTAGGGATTATCCCGATTGGTATCTAAATCAGCTTACTAAATTTCTCCTGATTGCTATCAGGAAGTCGAAAGAAAAAATTAGAATCATATGAAAAAAATAGTTTTAGCCTACAGTGGAGGCTTGGATACCACATTTTGTGCTTTGCACCTTTCCAAAGAACTAGGATATGAAGTGCATGCCGTTTTGGTAAACACAGGCGGGTTTTCTGAAGAAGAATTGACAGATATTGAAGAAAGAGCAAAAGGCTTAGGCGTAGCTTCTTTCAAAACACTTCATGTGATGGACACCTATTATAATGAAGTGATCAAGTATTTGGTATTCGGAAATGTATTGAAAAACCAAACTTACCCCCTATCTGTTTCCGCGGAGCGTATTCTTCAGGCCAAATCACTGGCTGAATACGCCAAATCAATTGGAGCAAAAGCGGTAGCTCATGGTTCTACTGGAGCTGGAAATGATCAAGTTCGATTTGATATGATTTTTCAAACGATCGTTCCAGATATCGAGATCGTCACTCCTATCCGTGACCTGAAACTGAGTCGCGCTGAAGAAATTGAATACTTGAAAAAGCATGGTGTTTCGATGAATTTCGAGAAAGCTGCTTATTCTATTAATAAGGGAATCTGGGGAACTTCTGTAGGAGGAAAAGAAACACTAACCTCTTCCGATTACCTTCCTGAAGAAGCTTGGCCTATCCAAGCTACGGAAACTGAGCCTTTAGAATTGATTCTTTCCTTCGAAAAAGGTGAATTGAAAGGTGTGGATGGTAAAAAGTATGAGGATTCGGTAGAAGCTATTCAGGCGCTCCAAGCTTTGGCAGCTCCTTATGGAATCGGCCGTGACATTCACGTCGGTGATACGATTATCGGAATCAAAGGCAGAGTTGGTTTCGAAGCTGCTGCTCCCTTGATCATCATCAAAGGACATCAGTTGCTGGAGAAGCACACACTTACCAAGTGGCAGCTTTTCTGGAAAAATCAATTGGCTGAGTTCTATGGTAATCATCTTCACGAGGGACATTACCTAGATCCAGTGATGAGAAACATGGAAGAGTTCATGGCCAGCACGCAGACTTATGTGACTGGTGAAGTTCGGGTTTTGCTTCAGCCATTCCGATTCACTTTGCTTGGAATCACTTCTAATCATGATCTGATGTCCAACAAGTTTGGTAGCTACGGAGAAATGAACAAAGGCTATACAGCTGAAGACGTGAAAGGTTTCACACGTATTTTGGGCAACCAAACCTCGATTTTCCATAAAGTTAACGCTGACAATGACTAAAATTAAAACAGCGATCATAGGGGCAGCAGGCTATACTGGTGGCGAATTACTTCGTCTGCTAGTTCATCATCCTGCTTGCGAACTGGTCTACGTACATAGCAATAGCCAGAAGGGCAAAAAAGTAGCTGAGGTTCACCCTGACCTCATCGGGGATTGTGATCTCATTTTTACTGACGAAGTACAAACTGAGGGAATAGAAGCTGTATTCTTGGGATTGCCACATGGCCAAACCAAAGGGTTTTTGGAGCAACACTCCTTCTCTCCTGAGACAGTTTTGATCGATTTGTCTACTGATTTCCGTGACGAGTCCAATGGCTTTACTTATGGTCTTCCAGAAGTAAATGCTGCGAAAATTAAGACTGCTAAAAAGATTGCTAATCCCGGCTGCTTTGCTTCAGGCATTCAATTAGCACTACTTCCTGCTATCGCAAAAGACTGGGTGAAAGACACAATAAATATCTCTGGAGTCACTGGAAGTACGGGTGCAGGCAAGAAACTAGCTGAGACATCCCACTTCAGCTACAGATCTTCAAATATGTCTGTTTATAAGCTTTTTACACACCAGCATCTAAAGGAGATTAATCAGACTTTCAAGCAGCTCAATGCTAGCTTTTCATCTGAAATGCTCTTTGTTCCATACCGTGGCAATTTCCCTAGAGGAATTTGGATTACAGCTTATTTCCCTTTTGATGGAACTCAAGAAGAAGCTGTAGCTGCCTACAAGGAGTTCTATAAAAACGCTGCTTTTACTCACGTTTCTGATATCGACATCGATATGAAGCAAGCAGTGAACACAAATAAGTGTATCGTTCACGTACAAAAAGAAGCTGGACAATTGGTGATTTACTCCGCCATTGACAACTTACTCAAAGGAGCCTCTGGACAGGCAGTTCAGAATTACAATTTGGCATTTGGACTTGAAGAGAGGATGGGCTTGAATCTAAAAAGTATAGGGTTTTAATTAGATATTAGACTTTAGACATAAGATTCAAGACTGTGTGATAGTCACTTCAAAATTAAGTGTTCATCATTCAGCATTCAATATTCTTCAATTTTGAAATAGATCTATGAGGCACAGAATTACCTCGTATTTCGTCAATCGTAATTCGTCAATTCTTATGAACTTATTTGATGTATATCCTCTCATCCCAGTTACCATCGCAAAAGCTGATGGCGCTAAACTTTGGGACGATCAAGGACAAGAATATATAGATTTATATGGTGGTCACGCAGTGATTTCCATTGGTCACACACATCCACACTACCTAAAGCGCATCAAGGATCAATTGGATCAGATCGCTTTTTACTCCAATTCCATTCAGATTCCTATCCAAAAGGAATATGCTGAAAAACTAGGCGAACTTTCAGGCTATCCTGAGTACCAGCTTTTCCTTTGTAACTCAGGTGCTGAAGCCAATGAGAATGCAATCAAGCTAGCTTCCTTCGCAACAGGAAAATCAGGTTTTATTGCTTTTTCTGGAGGTTTTCATGGCAGAACATCTGGTGCAGTAGCTTTGACAGATAATCCAAAAATTGTTGCTCCTTGTAATGAACGAGATGATTTTCATATTCTTCCTTGGGAGGACTTGGCTGCTGTAGAAGATGCTTTGAAGGCAAAGGAGATCGCTGGAATAATCATCGAAGGAATCCAAGGAGTAAACGGTATTCAGGTTCCTAGTTCAGACTTTCTTCTAGGTTTAGCCTCTCTGGCAAAGCAATACAATGCCAAATTGATTTTGGATGAGGTACAGTCAGGTTTTGGCAGAACTGGGAAATTCTTTGCGCATCAGTTGGTTGACGGGCTTAAACCAGATATCATCAGTATGGCAAAGGGTATGGGGAATGGATTTCCAATCGGTGGAATCTTAATCTCACCGGAGTTCAAAGCCAGTTACGGATTACTTGGAACTACTTTTGGAGGCAATCACCTTGCCTGTGCGGCAGGTCTGGCAGTAGTGGAAGTTATTGAAAAAGAAAACCTTCTGGAAAATGCTACTAAACTTGGTGAAAAGCTTTTGACCGAATTGAAAGAAATCCCTGGAATCAGGGCTATTCGTGGTACAGGTTTGATTATTGGTATTGATCTGGATCGGGAAGCTGGCCCTGTTCGCTCAGAATTGGTGAAAAAATATCACATGTTCACAGGAAGTGCAGCTGGCAAGAACACGATAAGACTCTTGCCTCCTTTAAATATCGAGTGGAATCAGTTAAATTCGTTTTTAACCGCATTAAAAGAAATCTTAAGTCAATCCCCTTCCAGTTAACAAATGGCAAACATTATCGAGCCACTACAGCATTTTACAAAATTTGAATCTTTCGACCTGGGCAACCAGTTAATCGAGAAAGCACTTTTATACAAGGCCAATCCAAGTCTAGATCAAGCAAAAGGCGCTGGAAAACGCATAGGATGCATTTTCCTAAATCCTTCACTTAGGACACGTGTTTCTACTCAGCTAGCAGCATTGAACCTAGGTATGGAACCAATTGTGCTGAATATGGACAAGGAAGGCTGGGCGCTGGAGATGCAGGATGGAGCTGTCATGAACCGTGGTACGGTGGAGCATATCAAAGATGCTGCTGCTGTTTTAGGTTCATACTTTGATATTCTGGCGATTCGTGCATTTCCTTCTTTGACAAATAAGGAAGAAGACACAAGTGATTTTGTATTTTCTCAATTTGTAAAGTATTCTGGAGTTCCAGTGGTAAGTTTGGAATCTGCCACGCGACATCCACTTCAAAGTCTTGCCGATCAGATCACGATCAGAGAGAATTGGGCTGGCAAAAAGAAGCCGAAAGTAGTCTTGACTTGGGGTCCGCATATTAAAGCTATTCCTCATGCAGTTGCCAATTCCTTTGCAGAATGGACCCTTGGAATGGATCATGATCTCACGATTACTCATCCTGTAGGTTATGAATTGGATGAGGAATTCACCAAAGGTGCGACCATAGAATATAATCAAAGTAAAGCATTAGAGGATGCTGATTTTGTGTATGTTAAGAATTGGTCATCTTTCAATGATTACGGTAAGATTCTATCTACAGATTCATCTTGGATGCTTACTGAAAATCATTTTGAGAATGCCAATAATGCTAAAGTTATGCATTGCCTTCCTGTGAGAAGAAATCTGGAGTTATCTGATGAGATTCTGGATGGGGAGCGCTCTTTGGTACAGCACCAAGCCAAAAATAGAATATTCGCTGCTCAAGCAGCCATCAGCTACTTGTTAGGAAATAAATAAAGACTTACGCCCAATGAAAATTAGCATTATTAAAATCGGAGGCAATGTCATCGACTTTCCTGAAAAGCTAGATGAATTTTTAGCCCTTTTCGCCAAATTTCCCGGGCACAAAATTTTGGTTCACGGAGGCGGGATCATGGCTTCCCGCTTTGGAGAATCTCTAGGTGTAATGCCCGAAATGGTGGATGGGAGAAGAATTACAGACAAGGATACCTTGGATGTAGTGACGATGGTGTATGCTGGTTTGATTAATAAAAACATCGTAGCCAAACTCCAAGCGCTCAAAGTAAATGCGATAGGAATGTGTGGTGCAGATGGCAATATCATACAGTCTATCAAACGTCCAGTGAAAGGAATTGATTATGGATTTGTTGGTGATATACAGACTGTTAACACCCAATTGATTGATCATTTACTTTCAGGGAATTTACTACCGGTAATCAATGCGATTACCCACAACGCCAAAGGCCAGTTATTAAACACAAATGCAGATAGTATAGCTTCTGCGCTAGCCACCAGCCTTGCTAAGGAACATCAGGTTAATTTATATTTCTGTTTTAACAAAAGTGGAGTATTGCTAGATGAGAAGAATGAAACCTCCATTGTACCCATGATCAATGAGGATATCTACGAGGAGCTTCGCAAAGAAAATGTGATACACTCCGGTATGATTCCCAAATTGGACAATGCTTTTGAGGCATTAGAAAAGGGAGTAAATCATGTTTGGATCGGGAAAGCAGAGAACCTTCATTTGGCAGCGAAAGGCAAGCTTTCTGGAACAACCATAGAGAGAAGTCGATATGACCTCTACTAAACAACAAAATTGAAATTAACGATGGGTTTATATGATGATGCGGTACAACTTCTATCTCAGTTAATAGAAACGCCATCTTATTCGAAGGAAGAAAGTGCTACTGCTGATATAATTGAAGAATTTTTCACTGCTAGAAACATAGAAGTCCACAAATCAGGAAATAACATCTGGGCATTTGCAAATGTCTTTGATAAAAATAAGCCAACTATTTGGCTGAATTCCCACCACGACACAGTTAAACCAAACGCTGGCTACACCAAAGATCCTTTTCAGGCAATTACGGAAGATGGAAAGCTCTTCGGATTAGGAAGTAATGACGCAGGAGGACCACTTGTTAGTCTCATGGCAGCCTTTTCCCATTTTCAAGAAAAAGAAGATCTTCCATTCAACCTGATAATGATTGCATCTGCCGAGGAGGAGATTTCGGGTAAGAATGGAATAGCTTCAGTTATAGATCAGCTTCCTCCCTGTGATTTGACTATCGTCGGAGAACCTACTTTGATGGATATGGCCGTGGCCGAAAAAGGCTTGATGGTGATTGATGCAAAAGTTAAGGGAAAAGCTGGACACGCAGCACGTGAGGAAGGCATAAATGCTATCTACGAAGCCCTGGGTGATCTTCAAAAAATCAGGGATTTTGAGTTCAAGAAGATCTCTCAATTCCTAGGAAAGACTAAAGTTTCGGCAACTGTTATTCATTCAGGACAGCAGCATAATGTTGTACCTGATCTTTGTGAATTTGTATTGGACGTCCGCGTCACTGATGCTTATTCTTTGGAAGAAGCTTTGGAGGAATTGAAAAGCTCCATAAGTGCAGAGCTAACCCCTCGATCACTTAGACTTCAATCTTCACACGTACCAGAAGGTCATTTGATATTGAAAGTAGGAGAAAAACTAGGCAAGAAAACCTATGGCAGTCCTACCCTATCTGATCAGGCATTGATCCCCTACCCATCTGTCAAAATCGGTCCTGGTGACTCAGCAAGATCACATTCTGCAGATGAATATATTTATTTGAACGAAATTCAGAACGGCATAGAAGGCTATATCAAGATACTTGAAACCTACGCAGACATGCTTACTCAAACTACTTAGAAATGAAACTTTGGCAAAAAGAAACAGGAAGCAAAAAGGAAGTAGAATCCTTTACTATAGGTCGTGATCCTGAATTTGATATACTACTAGCTCCCTTTGATGTGCTAGGATCCATGGCTCATGCAGAGATGTTATCCACCATTGGCTTGCTGACTGCAGAAGAAAATGAGATACTTCAGCAAGGCTTAAAGCAAATATATATTGAGATACAGAATGGCGACTTCAAAATTGATCCGGGAGTGGAAGATGTCCATTCACAGGTGGAGTTTTTGCTAACAGAACGCTATGGAGATGTAGGCAAGAAACTTCATAGTGGTAGAAGCCGCAATGATCAAGTTCTAGTTGATTTGAAGCTATACTATAGAAATTCGATTAAGGAGCTTGTTGAAGAATGTACTAGCTTATTCGATTTGCTTATTTCTCTTTCAGAAAAGCACAAGAATGATCTGATGCCAGGATATACCCACACACAATTGGCAATGCCATCTTCGTTTGGACTTTGGTTTAGCTCTTTTGCCGAAGGCTTATCAGAGGACATGGGATTACTGAAGGCAGCTTTTGACCTAGCTAATAAAAACCCGCTGGGTTCTGCGGCAGGCTATGGTTCAAGTTTTCCTTTGAATAGAACCATGACTACCGAACTACTTGGTTTTGCGGACCTACATCACAATGTGCTAAATGCACAAAACAGTCGAGGGAAAACTGAGCGTACCTTATCTTTTGCGATGGCCGGAATGGCTGGAACACTAAACCGCTTGGCTTCTGATGTTTGTATTTTTATGAATCAGCATTTTGCCTTTATAGGATTTCCTGATGATTTGACTACTGGAAGTAGTATAATGCCACATAAGAAGAATCCTGATGTATTTGAGCTAATCAGAGCTAAAACCAATCAGATTCAAGCAATCCCCAATGCCATTGCATTGCTATTGACCAATACCACCACAGGATATCATCGAGACCTGCAGTTGCTCAAAGAGGATATATTTCCTGGCATAGAAACCTTGAAAAATTGCCTTCGTATGACTGGCTTCATGCTTAGTTCAATTAAAGTAAAAGAGAATATATTAGCAGACCCATTTTATAAACATCTTTTCTCTGTTGAAGTAGTCAATGAGCTAGTCCTGAAAGGCACTCCTTTTAGAGATGCTTACAAACAAGTTGGGATGGATATAGAGTCAGATAATTTCGCTCCAGATCAACTGCATTTGAATCATTCCCATGAAGGAAGTATAGGTAATTTAAATCTTCAGGAAATAGATGAAAAAATGCAAAACTCTATCAAACTATTTAATTTTAAGAAGATAGAACAATCATTCGAAGATCTTCTAAAATAAGACTTTTGTCATGTTTTACTGATTTAATTAGAATCATTCCATATAAAAATTTATTTTTGCACGAAATAACGAAGAAAATTCTAATCTTCAATAAAACCAATCATCAGAATGAACACCCTTTTAGGAAGTAATCTCAAGTATGATTTAAAGGCCAGTTTAGTGGTCTTTTTGGTTGCCTTGCCTCTTTGTCTAGGTATTGCAATAGCAAGTGGTGCTCCTCCCATGTCAGGACTTATTGCAGGAATCGTTGGTGGTATAGTCGTTGGAGCATTGTCCGGATCTCACGTCTCTGTGAGTGGACCTGCGGCAGGACTTACGGTAATAGTCCTGGATTCTATTAGTAGTATGGGAACCTTCCCTCTTTTTCTTGCTACACTAGTGGTGGCAGGTTTGATTCAGTTAGGTTTAGGAATAGTAAAAGCTGGTGTCATTGGTTATTATTTTCCCCACGCTGTAATCAAAGGAATGCTTACTGCCATTGGTTTGATTCTTATTTTGAAACAAATACCACATGCGCTTGGCTACGATGTGGATTTGATGGGTGATCAGGCTTTTTTGCAGACTGATAATCACAATACCTTCTCGGAAATTTGGTATGCCATCAAATATCATAGTATAGGAGCCATTCCAATTGTCTTGGTAGCAATGGCTATTTTGATTCTTTTTGAACAACCTAAAATTCAAAAACATAAAATTTTTGGAGCTGTTCCTGGAGCCTTATGGGCTGTTATTTCTGGAATTGTAATTAATTCTCTTTATGGTATATGGAAGCCGGAGTGGCAGCTGGGAGGTGATCATTTGGTGAATATTCCTGTTTTGGACAGTATTAGTGAAATGGGTGATTTGATGACTTTTCCAGATTTCTCAATGATTGGTGAAGGTGCTTTCTGGATCGTTGCACTTACGATTGCAATTATCGGTAGTCTTGAATCTTTGCTAAGTATTGATGCGGCAGATAAAATTGACCCTCACAAAAGAGTAACACCTCCAAGTAAGGAACTAGTAGCTCAAGGTGTGGGTAATACACTTTCTGGCTTGATCGGTGGATTACCAGTTACAGCAGTAATTGTACGGAGTTCTGCCAACGTAGCTTCGGGAGCCAAAACAAAGATGTCCGCGATTTTTCACGGTATCCTGTTGATGATTCTAGTCTTGGCTATTCCAAATATCCTAAATATGATCCCGTTGAGTTGTTTAGCAGCGGTGTTATTCATTGTAGGCTATAAGCTGGCCAAGCCATCTATATTTGTCAATATCTACAAACACGGTTGGGATCAATTTATTCCATTCATTGTCACTGTGGTAGCTATCCTGTTTACTGATCTATTAGTTGGAATAGGTATTGGAATGGTATTCGGATTATTCTTTGTTGTAAAAACGAATTTCGTTCGCTCTGTAACCTTGACAGAAATGAATGGAAACTATTTGGTGAAACTTCAAAAAGATGTCTCCTTCCTCAACAAAGCTTTGCTAATGAAGTATCTAGCAAAGATTCCATCAGAAAGTAAGGTGGTGATCAATGCACAAAAAGCGCAATTTATTGATCATGATATTCAAGAAGTTTTAAATGATTTTATAGCTTCCTGTCCAGATAGGAATATTAGAATTGCAGTAGAAGGATATAAGTTTAAAATACACGAAAATATATGAGCCCCTACGAGAAACTATTAATTCAGAACAAAGCTTGGTCTGATGACCAAAAGCAGACAGATGAGAACTTTTTTGGTAGACTGGAAAAGCAGCAATCTCCAAAATTCCTTTGGATAGGATGCTCTGACAGTAGAGTCCCTGCTAATCAGATTACGGGTACAGATCCTGGTGAAATATTTGTTCATCGCAACATTGCCAATATGGTGGTGCATACCGATTTGAACCTGCTAAGTGTATTGCAATATGCGGTAGAAGTACTTAAAGTAGAGCATATCATCGTTTGTGGACATTACGGCTGTGGTGGTGTCGGCGCTGCACTAGGACATCAGAATCTGGGCCTTATCAATAAATGGCTGAGAAACATCAAGGAAGTTTACAAGATGTATCAAACAGAAGTTGATGCAATCGAAAACCAGGAGGATAAAGTAAATAAATTGGTGGAATTCAATGTAATCGAGCAATGCCAAGATTTACTAAAAACTTCCATCATCCAAAAATCCTGGAAAGCTAGAACTGCGCCTATTATTCATGGTTGGGTGTATGGATTGAATGATGGTCTTGTAAAAGAACTAGTCAATATCGAACCGGATCTAAAGAATATAAATCCTATCTTCAGATATGATCTAGATGAATTAGATAAGTAATTATAGTTTTTTGAACCGCGAGCTGAAAATCATTTTGATTTCTCACTCGCGGTTTCTTTATTTGTACCATCCTTTCACTTTTAGTGCTCGGATTTATATAGAAGAGGCGAGAGACAGGCTCATAGACCCTCTGGCAACCTGGAAAGTCCAAGGTGCCAATTCCTGCCAAATGAGATAATCTTATTTGGAACTATAAGTTCATTCGTATATGCATCAAGGATACCATCCATTTACCCTTTCTCTTCAGAATTTATTTCAGGTAAAGCTTTTAGCTTACCTCCGGCATGCTATGCCTCATTCGGCCTAAGTTTAGTTTCTTAGGACTTAGATCATATTTCTTAAGTTTTTCAAACCATAAATCCCAAAAATCATGTCAACAAATTATCACTTCGAAACACTGCAAGTTCACGCAGGTCAAGAGCCAGATCCTAGTACTAACTCACGTGCAGTACCTATCTATCAAACTACCTCCTATGTTTTCAATTCCGCAGAACATGGTGCGAATCTTTTTGGATTAAAAGAATTCGGGAATATTTATACTCGAATCATGAACCCTACTACGGATGTTTTTGAGAAGAGGCTTGCTGCTCTGGAAGGTGGAGTGGCTGCCGTGGCCACAAGTTCAGGTATGGCAGCTCAATTCCTCGCATTGAACAACATCATGGAAGCTGGCGATAATTTTGTTTCTAGCCCATTTCTATATGGAGGTACATTCAACCAGTTTAAAGTCTCTTTCAAGAGAATCGGAATAGATGCCAGGTTTGCAAAAGGAAAAACTCCAGCAGATTTCGAGGCACTCATCGACGACAAGACTAAAGCGATTTACTTGGAAACGATAGGAAATCCTGAATTCAATATTCCAGATTTTGAAGGAATTGCGGCTGTTGCAAAGAAGCATGATATTCCGCTGGTAGTAGATAATACCTTTGGTGCTGGAGGCTATTTGTGCCAGCCTATTGCTCATGGAGCTAATATTGTCACCTCATCTGCTACTAAGTGGATCGGTGGTCATGGTACTTCTATTGGAGGAGTGATCGTAGATGGAGGTAATTTCAACTGGGGAAATGGAAAATTCAAGCAGTTCTCTGAGCCATCTGAAGGATATCACGGATTGAATTTCTGGGAAGTATTTGGAGAAAACAACCCTTTAGGACTTCCAAATGTTGCGTTTGCTATCCGAGCACGAGTAGAAGGTCTTCGTGACTTTGGACCTGCCATTAGCCCGTTCAATTCATTCCTATTGCTTCAAGGAATAGAAACGCTTTCTCTAAGAGTACAGAAAACAGTGGAAAACACCTTGGCGTTGGCTCAATGGCTTGAAGCCCATCCTTCTGTTCAGAAAGTGAATTACCCAGGATTGAAGTCTTCTCCATACCATGAGTTGGCAAAGAAATACCTTAAAAACGGATTTGGTGGAGTATTAAGTTTTGAGCTAAAAGGTGATAAGGAGCAGGCTTCTGCACTGATCAATAGCTTGGAGTTAATTTCTCATCTAGCCAATGTAGGCGATGCCAAAACTCTAATTATCCAGCCTGCCGCTACGACACACCAGCAATTAACCGATGAGGAACAACTTGCTGCGGGTGTCACTCCTACTCAATTGAGAATCTCATGTGGTATCGAACACATAGAAGATATCAAGGCTGATTTGCAACAAGCTTTCGACAAAATCTAACTCAACAAATGAATCTTAAAAGTCAGTACGCATCGATTACCATGACCCAGGAAATATTTCATTCAAGTTCACCTTTGCCGTTGGAATCAGGAGAATTCCTCACTGAATTTGATCTTGGCTACACCGCATATGGCCAGCTCAACTCAGATAAATCCAATGTAATCTGGGTCATACATGCGCTTACTGGAGATTCCAATGCGCAAGAATGGTGGAATGGTTTGATAGGAGAAGATAAATTCTTTGATCCTGCAGATCATTTCATCATCTGTGCAAATCTATTAGGATCCTGCTATGGTTCTACCCAGCCATTTAGCGACAATCCTGAGACCAAGGAGCCTTATTATTATGATTTCCCTCAAATGAGCACCCGTGATCTTGCTCAGGGATTGGAGCGCTTAAGGATTCATTTGGGAATAGAATCTATTCATACGCTTATCGGTGGTTCTTTGGGCGGACAAGTAGGCTTAGAATGGGCGTATATTTTGGGCAAAAAGCTTCAGAATGCCGTGATTCTTGCATCTACTTCCAAAACTAGACCATGGGTTATTGGCTTCAATGAAACCCAGAGAATGGCCATTGAGTCAGATTGCACCTGGGGAGAAAAACATGAGCAAGCAGGAAATAAGGGCTTGGAAACAGCCCGAGCCATTGCCATGCTAACCTATAGACATCCTGATGATTTATCCGCTAAACAAGCTGACCCAGACAACAAAGTCGATGATTACCGAGCAGCATCATACCTAAGGTACCAAGGTCAAAAGCTTGCCAGACGTTTTAATGCGCTGTCATATTGGACTTTGAGCAAAACAATGGATTCCCACGATTTGGGAAGAAATAGAGGTGGCCTAGATAATGCATTGGGAGAAATAGAAGCAAATGTACTGGCAATAGGTGTGAATACAGATTTGTTATTCCTCCCAGAAGAATCTCAGTTTATCAGTCAAAAAGTGAAAAAAGGTACGTACAAGGAAATCACTTCCACAGCAGGGCATGATGCTTTTCTGATTGAATTTGAACAATTGTCCTACCTGCTCAAATCCTTTTACCTACAGCAAAAAAAATAATTAAGATAAAATAAGGCAGCGATCACTGCCTTATTTTTTTACTCTATTCCATTCTACTGTCCTACTTACCCAAGATTCGCCGAGGTATCCTTTGATCTCAAGCAGATCTTTCTTTTTGAGTTGTAGTTCACAGATATAGGAAATTCCTGATTCCGGATCATAAATCTTACCATCTGACCAAACTCCATTTTTATATTTCAAGCCATCCAAAATCGTCAAGCCCATCAATGGACGATCCCTCAGACTGGAATCCGAATTCACAACGTCTAAAAAACTCTCTGGATCTCCTTCATCATGTTTGATCCAAATAAGTTTCCCGATCAGCTGATCATCATTTTCCATGATCTCAATCTGAGCTGTCTTTTCCATATTGAACCACACTCCTATTATTTTAGACTTAGCTTGTGCCTGGGCAGATTCTATACCAAGGAACAGCATACAAATGCTTAGTAAGGTGTATTGAGCAGTTTTCATAAAAAGTTGGTTTTTGTAATACTTAGGATGGCTAGAATTGAATATATCCATTTTTGGGTTAAAATCATATCAAATTATCTATCAATTCTCCTATTCAACTTATAGCCCTCTGGTTTTGTTTTAAGCAAAATCACATTTAACTAAACAGGACAGTCACAACTAATTAAGGCTAGTTATTCTTATCAAATAAAGTGCGATTCAGGACAAATCATCAGATTCCTAGTTTAATTGAAGAAAATATCATCAAAATCCTTTATCAAGAATAGATTGGCAATATCCTTGGGGAGAGTTACTTTTGAGCAGAAAAACTAATCTATGGCCAAATACCCACGCAAGAAAAAGACATTAGGACACTTCAAGTTTGGGAGCGTTCTCTTCAGTACTACCTTATCGCTTTTTATAGTAGGTCTTTTCGGAGTGATCTTGATCCAAGCAAAAACGCTGACAAGCATGATCCGAGAGAATATCGAAGTTCAGGTGTTTTTGGAAAAAAACATGGAGCAAAAGGACCTAGATGCCATTCATGACAATCTTTCCCAACGATCATTTATCCTTCAAAAAGGAGATACACTAAACCTCAGGTATGTTTCTGATGAGGAGGCTGCAGCCACTTTTATAGAAAGTACTGGAGAAGATTTCACACAGTTTCTCGAGGACAATCCGCTCCGAGACAGCTTTGTGTTGACAATAGCCGAGGAGTTTCAAACCTCCGAGCAGCTAGAAGCTATCGTCACAGAAATTCAGGCGATTCCAGGAGTTTTTGAAGTTTCCTATATGACCGATTTGGTTGATTCTATTAATAAGAACCTACTGAAGGTGAGTTTGGTCTTAGGAGGATTTATCCTGATTTTGATTATCACCGTGGTCATGTTGATCAATAATACTATTCGACTAGCCTTGTTCTCTCAGCGATTCTTGATTCGTTCAATGCAGTTAGTTGGTGCTACCAGAGGTTTTATCAGAAAACCGTTTCTCTCTAGAGCATTCTTGTTTGGCATGATGGCAGGAGCCTTTGCATCGGTTATTCTTTTTGGATTGGTGAAATACACGCAGGCAAATATCGAAGGATTTGCCATGCTTCAAAATCAAGAATTACTCCTAGTGCTTTTTGGTATTTTGATCTCCGTGGGCGGAATTCTATCTGTCTTGAGTACCTTGCGTGCAGTAAACAAGTATTTAAATATGTCTTTGGACGAACTCTATTAATATAATGAGCAAATCTTCATTCCCCTTTTCCCGCAAAAATTACAAGCTAATGTTTATCGGTATCGGTCTGATCATTCTAGGTTTCATCATTATAGGCCTGGACAGCGATCCACATGGTAATGGCGTATTAGGCTTAACCATAGGCCCAATAGTTACTTTGGCTGGATTTATTTTTGAATTCTATGCCATTTTTGCCAAAACAGATAGTAATAAGTAAAAAGAAGCGTGGAAATAATTGATGCGATTATCCTTGGAATCATCCAAGGATTGACCGAGTTTTTGCCTGTATCCTCCAGCGGTCATTTGGAATTGGGGAAGGCTATTTTAGGAGAAAGTAAAATGCCTGCCGAAGGCTTGATGTTCACAGTGGTGGTTCATTTTGCCACGGCTTTAAGCACGATCGTTGTATTTCGAAAAGACATAGCAGAGATATTCGCTGGCCTATTTAAGTTTCAATGGAATGAGGAAACTCAATTTGCTGCCAAAATAGTCCTTTCCATGATTCCCGCGGCTATTGTTGGAGTTGTATTTGAAGAAGAATTAGAGACACTTTTCGGTGGTCAAATCGTATTTGTAGGCTGTATGTTGATTTTGACAGCAATCTTGCTTTTCCTTGCTGACAAAGCCAAATTCACCAACCAACCTGTGACTTTCGGACAAGCAATCATCATCGGTATTTCTCAAGCGATCGCTATTCTTCCGGGGATTTCCCGTTCTGGAGCTACAATTTCTACTTCAGTGCTATTGGGAATTGATAAAGGTAAAGCAGCCAGATTCTCATTTTTGATGGTTGTCCCTCTGATCTTGGGGAAAATTGCCAAGGATATTTTGGGAGGAGAACTATCTATGGAAACTGAAGGATTTGGCTATCTGACCGCGGGGTTTTTAGCCGCTTTTATTGCAGGTATTGTAGCTTGTACCTGGATGATTAAATTAGTAAAAAACAGTAAACTCAGCTATTTCTCTATCTACTGCCTTATTGCGGGGGTGATTGCAGTTATAGCTGGATTATATTTATAGGATGAACGAAGAGCCTTACGGAGAAGTTTTTTTAATCAACAAACCGCTAGAATGGACATCTTTTGATGTAGTAAAAAAAGTCAGAAACGCCCTCCGAATTAAGAAAGTTGGGCATGCCGGAACGCTTGACCCCCTAGCTACTGGCCTACTCATCGTTTGTGCTGGTAAGATGACCAAGCAAATAGATTCCTTTATGGGTCAAGAAAAGGAATACACAGGTACCTTTGTGATCGGTGCTACAACAGATTCCTTTGATTTGGAACAGCCGATAATTCCTGTTGCAGACCCTTCTCATATTACTTTGGAACAAGTGACAGCCGCTGTGGCCGAACTTACAGGAGACATTTTGCAGATCCCTCCTATGCATTCTGCCATCAAAGTAGATGGAAAGCGTGTTTATGAATCCGCCAGAAAAGGCAAAGTAGTAAAAATGGATCCTCGCCCAGTCCAAGTGTCTGAGTTCGAGATCACCAAATTTGAAAATCCAGTTGTTGAATTTAGGATTGTTTGCTCCAAAGGAACTTATATCCGTAGCTTGGCCAGAGATCTGGGAGATAAATTGAATGTCGGAGCCTATATGAGTTCGCTTTGCAGGACAAGAATTGGTAATTTCAAACTTTCAGAAGCGCATGAGCTTTTAGCATTAGTAGAAGAAATCAAAGCAAGAACACATGAAGATCTATGAAGGCCTAAGTGATTTTCCAAAGCTCTCCAATGCGGTCGTTACCAGCGGAACATTTGATGGAGTGCATCTTGGGCATCAGAAAATCCTTCATCGAATTCGAGAAATCGCTCGTTCCATTAATGGAGAGACGGTTTTAATCACTTTTTGGCCACATCCTCGGCTGGTACTTTATCCTGATGAGCACAACCTCAGGTTGCTCAGCACCTTTGAGGAAAAAGCTAAGTTGCTTCGGCAATTTGGTATTGATCACTTGGTCACGATTCCTTTCACCAAAGAATTTTCTCAGCTTTCTTCCCAAGAATTTATTGAATCTGTCTTAGTCGATACGATTCAAACCAAGAAACTGGTTATAGGATACGATCATCGCTTTGGTAAAAACCGTGAAGGAAGTTTCGAATACCTGCAAGCGCATCATAAAGAGTACGGATTTGAGCTGGAAGAAATCTCCAGACAAGATGTAGAGGACATAGGTGTGTCCAGTACCAAAATCCGTCATGCCTTAGAGACAAGTGATATAAATACTGCTATCAATTACCTCGGCAGACCTTATGAATTGAATGGTTTGGTAATCAAAGGGCAGCAAATAGGCAGATCTATCGGTTTTCCTACAGCCAATATTCATATTCCTAACGATTACAAACTTATCCCCAAAGATGGCGTTTACGCAGTAGAGGCTGTAGTGAACGGGGCCTTGTACAAAGCCATGCTGAACATCGGAAATAGACCTACAGTCAGCGGAACTCAGAAGACTGTAGAAGCCAATTTATTCGATTTTCAGGGAGATTTGTATGACAAGCAGATTACGATTTACATCAAAGCATTTCTTCGTGAGGAGCAAAAATTCGATGGACTCGAAGCATTGAAAAAACAACTGTTTTTGGATCAGAAGAATGCCAAGAACTTGCTATAAACCCAAAATATATGATCAACAAAACTGTAAAAAATGCTCGTGAAGCAGTAGCAGACATTCCCAGCAATTGCATGCTGATGATGGGAGGCTTTGGCTTGACTGGCATTCCCGAAAACTGTATTTCAGCACTTTTAGAAAGAGATATTTCAGGTTTGACGATTGTCTCAAACAATGCCGGTGTAGATGATTTTGGTATTGGCTTGTTGCTGAAAAAGCGAATGGTCAAAAAGATGATTTCAAGCTATGTAGGCGAAAATGCTGAATTTGAGCGCCAATTACTCAGTGGAGAATTGGAAGTAGATCTGATCCCACAAGGGACACTTGCCGAGCGCGTACGAGCGGGTGGCGCAGGAATCCCTGCATTTTTCACCCCTGCAGGAGTAGGCACTGAAGTAGCCGAAGGAAAAGAATCCCGAGAATTTGATGGAAAAATGTACCTGTTGGAAAGTTGGTTGAAAGCTGATTTTTCCATCGTCAAAGCATGGAAGGGCGATACGGCTGGCAATTTGATTTTCAAAGGAACGGCTAGAAACTTTAATCCTATTATGGCGACGGCCGGAAAGATCTGTATAGCCGAGGTAGAAGAGTTGGTGCCTGCTGGGGATCTCAATCCCAATGAAATCCATACTCCCGGTATCTATGTTCAGCGGATTTTCCAAGGAGAAAATTATGAGAAGAGAATTGAACAAAGAACAGTCTCTCAGTAAAGACGAGATTGAACTTATCTTTTGACTTCAAAACAAACCCAAAATGCTTACAAAAGATCAAATCGCTCAACGAATCGCCAAAGAGGTGAAGAATGGGCAATACATAAATTTAGGAATTGGTATTCCGACCTTAGTAGCTAATTACATACCTGACCAGTTGGAAGTCGTGCTTCAATCGGAAAATGGATTACTGGGTATCGGCCCCTTCCCTACTGAAGAAGAGATTGACCCAGATCTTATCAATGCCGGAAAGCAAACCGTGACCATGGCGAAAGGCTCAGCACTGTTTAACTCCGCAGAATCCTTCGCTATGATACGAGGTGGGCATGTGCATTTGACCATACTCGGAGCTATGGAAGTGTCCGAAAACGGAGATATTTCCAACTGGAAGATTCCGGGAAAAATGGTCAAGGGAATGGGTGGAGCGATGGATCTAGTGGCTTCAGCAGACAACATCATCGTAGCGATGCAGCATTGCTCTCGATCAGGCGAATCAAAACTGCTCGCTGAATGCTCCCTTCCAATCACAGGGATTCGCTGTGTAAAGAAAATAGTCACTGATCTTGCTGTTTTAGAAATCTCTCCCTCAGGTGGTTTTATCTTGCGTGAAAGAGCACCAGGTGTTTCGATAGAAGAAATCAAGTCCAAAACAGCTGGTAAAATGATAATAGAAGGAGAAATTCCTGAAATGATTTTCGAATAAGATCAGTAAAAATGAACTCAGACAAGGCTCGTGAAGTTAACCTGATTAATTTTGCAAAATCAAGACAGGCTTACATCGGGATCAACTTATAAAGTATGAAATCGAGTTTTGCCCAGTACTTTGCTAATAACATGTGCGAGATTCCTCCCGATAGGCATCGAGATGATCGTAAAAAGATAATAACAAACAGATGAAAAACTCAGAGATTAAATTCCAAGTCGATTTAGATGAAAACAGTTTCCCAAAATCAATCAAGTGGGATGCATCAGACAAAGAAGGTGCAGGCCTAGAAGATACCAAAAGCATCAGCTTAAACGTCTGGGACAATCAGAATCACTCTACACTTCGTATTGATCTATGGACAGAAGAAATGTCTGTAGTGGAAATGAAAAGGTTCTATATCGACATACTTGGTGGAATGGCTCAAACAATCTTGAATAGTACTGCTGACGAATATATGTCTGAGGAGATCAAAGAACTTTGTGATCGCTTAGTCAAACATGTAAATGAAGAAAATAAAGAAGGATAAATTCTCCTTTTTTCGCGTCAAAAAGCCCGGCATTGCTGGGCTTTTTTGTTTTCACCAGCTAAAGATCAAAAATATTATTGTTTTATGATTTGTTAACAAAACAGTTGGCTGGCTTTAGGATCAATAATAAACACAGCAATTATTTTTAAATTTTTAAGTGAATGCCTCAGTTTCCAAGCGAAGTCGTATTTCAAAGTTTTTGTTTGATATTATATTTTGGCCTCAAAGCACTAATTATTCGTTTTTTCGGCTAATTTTCAGGTATTACTTAATGGATTTCCACCCTAAATCCAATAAACCCTAAATATTAATAAAATAGCCTATGAGCAATTTTACAAACAAAATCAGGGCCTCAGTGTTCTTGGTAACACTCTTGGTTTCCCTAACAGCAGGTAAAGTTATCGGCCAGACTAAGATATCTGGAACCGTAACTGACGCAGACACTAAAGAGACTCTAGTAGGAGTCAATATTTTAGTGAAAGGCAAAGTAATCGGAACTATCTCCGATCTTTCAGGAAAGTATGCGCTGGATGTCAATCAAGAACCTCCATTGACCTTAGTATTCTCGATGGTGGGCTACGATAGCCAAGAGGTAGAGGTTACAAGTTCCCAAACCACACTGGATGTTCAACTGGTAGAAACAGCCATCCTAGGTCAGGAAGTTGTAGTTTCTGCATCTAGAGTTGAAGAAAGTGTGCTTCAATCTCCAGTATCAGTGGAAAAAATGGACATCATCGCAATTCGAGATGCACCACAAGCGAGTTTCTACGATGCGATTAATAATATGAAAGGCGTGGAAATGAGTACACAGTCTCTCCTATTTAAGTCTTTCAACACACGTGGTTTCAACGCGAATGGAAACGTGAGAACAGTTCAATTGATCGATGGTATGGACAATCAGGCTCCGGGTTTGAATTTCTCAGTTGGTAATATTGTCGGAATTTCAGAACTGGATTTAGAAAGTGTAGAATTGCTTCCAGGAGCTTCTTCGGCACTTTACGGACCAAATGCCATCAATGGTATCTTGTTGATGAATTCTAAAAGCCCCTTCCTCTATCAAGGTCTTTCTGCATCAGTGAAAACAGGAATTATGCATGAAAGTAGTAGATATAAGAGGGATGGTGAAACTGAGGAACCGCAAGCCTCAACTGGCTTTTATAATTTCAGTGCTAGATACGCCAAGGCGATCAGCAACAAGTTTGCCTTCAAGGTAAATTTTGAATATATGCAAGCAGATGACTGGCAAGCAAATGACTTCCGAGACCAATCACTTCTTAACGGTTCTACGATTGAAACTGGTAATTCGCAGAATAACCCAGCTTACAATGGTGTAAATATTTATGGTGATGAAACCAATGTAAATATGCTTTCTGTAGCGCAGTCTATGGTTGCAGCTGGAGCCCTTCCAGCTTCAGCATTAGGAATTGTTCCAAATATGCCTGTTTCTAGAACAGGCTATATGGAAAGAGATATTGCAGATTATGGTACTAAATCTGTGAAATTCAATGCCGCACTTCATTATAGAATCAACGATAATATTGAGGCAGTTTTTCAAGGAAATTTAGGTTTTGGTACTACCGTCTATACTGGAGCTGATAGGTATTCCCTGAAGGATTTTATGATGGGACAATACAAAGCTGAATTGAGAGCTTCTAATTGGTATATAAGAGCATATACTACTCAGGAACGCTCTGGTGATGCTTTTGCCGTGGGTACTGCTGCGCAAGGAATCAATGAAGCATGGAAAGCTAGTACGCAATGGTTTCCAGAATATGTTGGCGCTTATGCAAATGCGATAGGCCAAGGTGTTGATGCAAATACAGCTCATGGCCTAGCTAGGCAATTTGCAGATACAGGAAGGTACTTACCTGGAACTACAGAATTCCAGAATGCATTAGCTGATGTAAGTTCAAGACCGATTCCAGGTGATCAAAATGGCGTGGGATCTAAGTTTGTAGACAGCAGTAACTTGTACCACATTGAAGGATCATATAATTTCTCAGAGCAAATCAAGTTTGCAGAGATTGTAGTAGGAGCTAATTATCGTATTTATGACTTGAATTCAAACGGTACTATTTTCGCCTTAGATGAAAATGGTGATGAGTTTAAAATCAAGGAGTACGGTGGATATATTCAAGGTTCTAAAAAACTATTCAACGATAAATTCAAATTAACAGCTTCTGCTCGTTATGATAAAAACCAGAATTTTGCTGGTCAGTGGTCTCCACGAGTTTCAGGAGTATTCACTCAGGGAAATCATAATTTTAGAGCTTCTTATCAAACTGGGTTCCGAATTCCAACAAACCAAGATCAGTATATTGATTTGAACACCCCGCAGGCACACCTGATTGGTGGTTTACCTTTCTTAGCAGAAAAGTATAATTTGAATACAAATCCAGGGTATTCATTGGCTAATGTAACTAGTTATGGAGGAGCAGTTTCTGCAGATACTCAGCCAGATTCTCCTGTTTACCAACAGAGTATTCAGCAAGCAACAACTATTGCTATAGACGAGGCTACTAAGTATGTTACTGAGCAAGTGCTGGCAGGAAATATCCCTGCTAGTGAAGCTCCTGCAGCGATTGCTGCACTTGTTCCTACTCTAGTTCCAGGTATTGCAGCTGAGTTGGTTCCATATAATGCGGCAGATGCAAATGTAGATAAATTACAACCTTACGATATCAAGGAATTTAAGCCTGAGCGTGTGAAGTCTTTTGAAGTTGGGTACAAAGGCATTTGGGGTAACAAATTATTGGTTGATGCCTATGCCTATTTCAATAGATTTGAAAACTTCAACGGTAGCCAAGTGCTAGTTCAGGATGCTACAGATGCTGGTTTGGCTGGTCCTAATGCAATCACTGGTCTAAACCTGATCGGTGCTATCGCAAATGCAAGAAATATTTATTCTATGCCTGTAAATAGAACAGAAACCATCAAGTCATGGGGATGGGCTGCGAGTATGGATTACAAGCTGCCAAAAGGATATACTATTGGCGGTAATGTCTCTTATAACACGCTTTCCAACTTGGATGAATTAGCGGAGACTGGTTTCCAGCCTAGCTTCAATACGCCGGAGTATCGCTATGTATTGAACTTCGCAAATAGAGAGGTTATTGACAACCTAGGATTTGCGATAGCTTATAGATGGCAAGGTGAATTTGTATGGCAGTCTTCTTTTGTAGGCCCATCAGTTTCTAGTCAGCAACTATCAGTTGTACCTGCTTATGGCACACTGGATGCTCAAGTGAGCTACAAAATCAAAAGCATCAAGTCAATCCTAAAAGTGGGTGGTTCCAACCTATTCAGCAAGGGATACACTCAAGCATGGGGCAACCCAACTATCGGAACCATGTATTTCGTAAGCTTGACATTTGATGAATTCTTGAATTAATAACTAACGAACTACTCTTAAACTAAGAGCCTTCTACTATCGTGGAAGGCTCTTTTTATTTTCAACTAATAACTCTTACTTATATATCCCATGAGATTATAAGAATTCTTTAATTAGTTTGTAGGTAACGTTTGTTTCCACCCAAGCTTCCTGATATTGATCGTAAAAAGACTGCTTCAAATGTATATCAATACTGGCATCAGGAGATTTTAGTATTTGAATATCATCCACAATAATGGTCTGATGCAATTGATTAGGCTGGTCAACTTCAGGTCTAATCTGAAAAATTCAGATATGAAAAAAAACAAAAGGACCACCATAAGCATGGTGACCCTCTCGATCTATTATTTTGACTCCCAATTAGTTTACTCCCATTCTTTTCTCATCGTGCTAAGGAAGCTTAGCAGATCTCTAATTTCTCTTTTGGTAAGTAGCCCTTTCATATCTGGCATACTGGAAGGCGAGTTTTTGCGCTCTACAATACTGCTGTTCATGATCAGCGTATCTGGCTTAGCTCCGACTTTCATCACCAAACCATCTTCCTTCTCTTCCATCAAGGTACCATTCACCGAGGTTCCATCTTTCAATTCAAGCTGAACAAAACCGAAACCAGGAGCTAGACGCTTGCTTGGATCTATCAAAGCCTCTAGGAGTTCCGTTTTAGTGACTCTGTTTGCTATTCCATTCAGATGCGGTCCAGCGACTCCACCCATGTCATCATAACCGTGACAGCGGATACATTGAGCCGTTTGATTCTGGAAGAAAATATTCCTTCCCACTCTCACACTACCTCCTTCAAGAGCTCCGCTATACAGCGCTACCAGATCTCCATGAGTTCTCTCCTCTTGGATCTTGTCGTATCTAGCCCTCAACTCCGTTGATTTTGTTTCGTCTATTGCTTCTTCCAATTCGATCAATACTTCATTTGGCAATTTGTCATTTGACAAATCATTCAAAAGTGTGTTCCAAAGAGGAAGTTCAGCTGAATTATCAAGATTACCCAGACTTAGCAATGCGGCTTGTTTTTCTGCTGTAGTTCTATTTTGAATCACATCCTGAAGTAGATTGACCATTAAGTCCTGAGAAATATCAGTCTTAGTCAACAGATCCAATCCTACTACACGAACTGCTCTGGAATTGTCCTTCATCGCTATTTCTATAGGGCCTGAAATAGTCCCTGGATTAGCATTAGAAAGTGCCAAAATTGCGGCTACACGAACATTTTCAGACTGGTCATTTTTCAACAAGGCAACTAACTTATCTTCAGCATCAGCGATGGTCAATTTGCCAATTGCTTTTACACCTGCTACTCTGATTTCCTCATTAGAATCATTTAAAGTTCCAATCAATGTCTCCTTCACAGAAGCTTGAATCGGAGCTAGATCTCTTTCCACTTCGCCACGATTTCTTCCATCAACCCGATCAAGAACCGAAGGCTTAGCCCAAGTGCCTAAGGTTGCGATTGCTTCAGCTTTCAATACTGGATTAACTCCAGGCTTAGAAATGTAAGCTTTCAAATTATCCATTGACTTCTGAGTGCCTACACGTAGGTTAGCCCCGATAGCTCTTCTGATCAAAGGTTCGTTTTCGAATTTGGTGCTAACTAGCAAATCTCCCAATTCAGGTAATGCGCCCTCGATGGAGAAATCATCATTGATCGCTCTCGCAGCTTCTGTGACGATGTATTCGTCCTGATCAGCCAAGAACACCTTGATACCAGGATCTGCCATTCTACGTAGTGCCAAAACAGCTCCAAGACGAACAGCATTGGAAGGATGTGAGGCTAGCGCAATAATTGGTTCTTTCTTGTTGATTCTCGCTAGAGCTAAACTTGCAGCATGACGCAAATATGCATCCTCGTCATTGTTAGCTTCCAAAACGCCAATCAAACCGTTAACAGCAGGTTCATAGGCGATTCTCCCCAACGCTTCCGAAGCAAAGAATCTAACACGAATTTCAGTATCTGTAAGCAGAGGTAAAAGTGCCTCACCGGCTTTTGCATATTTAATATCTCCAAGCCACTTAGCAGCTTGAGCACGGATCTCAGAATCCTGATCTTTCAACAAAGGAATCAAGACATCTGCATAATCCATTTTTTCCAATCTAGCCAATTGGCTAATTCCTACGATAGCATGGATTCTCGCATATTGATTTCCTTTTTGCTCAATCGCTGCCTGAAACACTTCGGCTCCGTCAGCTCCTCTTTTGGCTAATTCAAACTGAGCTTTTCTTCTAATTCTCATATCCTCATCAGACAGATATCCACTCAATGCATCGTCTGTTAAAGTGCTGAAGTCAGTCTTCATAACCTGAGCAGTGATCTTTCTAGCTTCCCAGCTAGCTCCTCCCTCATCATCCAACTTCCACACTCGACCATAATTTTTGGTATTCCAACCTTCTATCCAATCAGCAAAGTACAGCGAACCATCTGGGCCAAAGTCCAAACCTGTAGCCAAAATTCCTGACATGATATTCTCGGTCTGAGACATCTTGAATGATGCTCCGTCTTGCTCCAACTTGAAAGCGTGAATTCCAGACCTTGTTGGGTTTCCTACAAATGAAGCTACGAAAAAGGTGTTTTTCCATTTTTCGGCCAAGGCTGTTCCAGGGTTATAAACCATCCCAGTTGGGCCATTAATATAATTTTGAATTGGCGGCGTGATATAAGCTGCCTGACCTTCATGCCTTGGGACAAAAAGTCGCTCATCCATCCATACTTTATAAGTATTGTTATCTGGATCACGGTACTTGCCAAACTGCCAGTTTGTTCTCCAGCCAGTATCCGATCCGTTCACTAGATAAACAAGTCTTTCACTCTCTCCACCATGATCACCATCATTATCTACTGAAATCAGGTTGTTATAAGCATCAAAAGTGAACTCATGCGTGTTTCTAACACCCATGGCAAAAATCTCAAAATCACTTCCATCAGGATTTGCACGAGCGACTACTCCTCTATTTGGGTATTTCCATTCCGTTCCATCTGGGCCTGTGCCATTGAAACCAATGTCTCCAATTCCCCAGTAAATTCTGCCATCAGGACCTACTTCAAGACCTGACATACCATGGCCTCCAAATCCGATGTGAATTCCATAACCATGAGAAATGGACTCTTTCTCATCCATAATTCCATCCCCGTTGTTGTCGGTAAGTCTCCAGACATCTGGCCCCACTCCTACAAAAAGATTATCGCCAAATTTCAATAGAGCACCCGCTACATCTGTAGTCACGTCATTGAAATCCTGAACCATAATCTGAGAATAGTCAGCAAGACCATCTCCATCTCTGTCTTTAAGCCTGTAGAGCTCTTCCCGCTCCACGGTCATATCTCTCCAGTCATGAGAACCATCACCATTTACATCTGCCAACCAGGTGTTTTTGTCTGACATTTCTGGGGACAAAGTCTTTTGGAGAAAGGCTCTTTTTTCTTCGATAGTTTGAAGACTTATAGAAGGTATTTCCCAGTCTTGGTGCTGTCTAATATCAAATTCAGAATTCTTCTGACGATTGGTTCTTGTATAATACAAACTACCATCATCAGTGACCTGTATGGAGATAGGATCATATACCAAGGAGTCAACTGCCCAAAGGGAGAGTTTGAGTCCAGGACTAAGGATAGGATTTACCTCTCCTTCGGCAGCTTGCACCATGGGAGAAATTTCTTCCTTGCTAAGTGTTCTTTCTCGGAGATCTACTTTCTCCTGACTACAGGAAAAAATAAGAGGTAAAGCAGCTGCCAGAATTATTTTGGCGTAACTGAGGCTGGTTTTAGGTTTAGGCATATTTTGGTTAGTATTTTCTAGGTCCAAATTAAAGAAAATAAGGCTTGCCCAAATGCCATTGGTAAAATGATACCCTTAAAAACAAAAAAAAACCCGATCACAGACCGGGCTTTTGTTCACTTTAACCACTAACAACCATAAAACAAAAATATCTTAAGACAAAGCGGGGATTGAGCTTTAACGTCTTGGTAGTCGGTACGGGAATCGAACCCGTGTTTCATCCGTGAAAGGGACGTGTCCTAACCCCTAGACGAACCGACCATACTAAATAAAAATTTTCACAACTTCCTGAAATTCAGGCGACAATGTAGTCGGTACGGGAATCGAACCCGTGTTTCATCCGTGAAAGGGACGTGTCCTAACCCCTAGACGAACCGACCATTAATACCCTTCGAAAACGTGCTTTTCTGAATGGTTGTGCAAATATAGAGGCTTAAGTTTTTAAAACCAATTAGGCTTCGAAAATTTCTTTTGAATTCTGTTAAAAAGCTGAGTTCAAAGGAATAAAATTTTCTTTGGAGGGTTTGCAGTTGATTTTCCTATTTTTGAATTCCAATTTGAAAACTACCCATGAAACCAACCAAAGACATCAGAATTGCCATTAACGGCTTTGGACGAATAGGAAGATATACCGCAAAATTAATCCTTGAAAAAAAAGGGCTAAACCTAGTCGCAATAAACGATTTGGCTGATCCTGTTGCTATTACCCACTTATTGAAATACGATTCTATTCATGGGAAATCTGAAAACAAAATTGAACTTCAAGATTCAATTCTCAAGGTAAACAGCCATGAAATACAGCTCATAGGCCAATCTGATCCGGAAAAACTTCCTTGGGGGAAATTGGACATTGACTTAGTGATCGAATGCACAGGCAGATTCACTGATCGAACTGGCGCAGAAAAACACTTAACTGCAGGTGCAAAAAAAATAATCATCTCCGCTCCTTCCCTAGACCCCACTATCAAAATGGTGGTGATGGGAGTTAACGATTCTATTTTAACAGGAGAAGAAAGAATAATTTCCAATTCTTCTTGCACCACCAATTGCTTAGCTCCTATGGTGAAAGTACTGGATGATAACTTTGGTGTGGAGAAAGGATTTGCCTCTACAGTGCATTCCTACACCAATGATCAAAATCTTCATGATGCTCCTCATCGGGATCTTAGAAGAGCTAGAGCAGCTGCATACTCTATTATTCCCACCACTACGAATGCGGGAAAAGCATTAGATGAGATATTGCCAAAATTGGCGGGTAAAATTGAAGCTTCGGCGATGAGAGTTCCGGTGCCAGATGGTTCTTTGACTGACATGATCGTAGAGCTGAAGCAAGATGTGACTGAGGATCAGATCAACAAGGCTTTCAGAGAGGCAAGTACAGGCTATTTGAAAGGATTTCTCGAAGTTGAGGACTCTCCTATCGTATCTATTGATATCATAGGAAATCCGCATTCCTGCATCATCGATTCTGCACTGACATCAGCAAAAGGAAAAATGGTCAAGCTTGTCGGTTGGTATGACAACGAAGCGGGCTATTCCAACCGTTTGGTTGACCTAGCCCGCTTGATTACTGGAAATATATAATAGTATTAATCCTTCACTCGATTTAGAGAAAGCAGTTTCACTATAAAGTTTGGAAGGTTCTTAGTATTGTCTCTTTTATTCAAATTCAAATACCAGCCAATTTTCTCCATAATAGGAACTTTGAAAGTTTCTACCATTTCGATCCAGGTACCATCAGGATCTTCTAAGTAGGAGAACCTTCCAGCAGCTTTGCCCATATCAAATTCATTACCACTATCTACAGTTAGTTCAATTCCATCTTTAGCTAGCTTGTCTTTGATAGCTCCCATGCCGTTCACGTCGAAGCATAAATGGATAAACCCGAGATCTCCCCAGTTTCTGTTTTCAAAAACTTTATTTCTAGGTTGATTTTTTGTTTCTATCAGTTCAATCTGTGTTTGGCAGAATAACTTTCCAAAAGCTCCAGTCAGGGTCGCTGAACTCTGTAGAATTGCTCTTCGGTATTCTGTATCAGCTTCTCCTACCTGCGCGAAATCCTCCCATACACCTGTCTTGTCGCAAAGTATTTCGGATTGCATCAAATGCTTCTGGTAAACAGGCAAGGCATCATCTACAGATGAGACTCCTATTACTACGCCTAAAACTCCACCTGTAAGATCTTTGCTCTTATTGAACCAAGAATTATTTTCAATCAGTTCAAATGTATTTCCATAAGGGTCTTTAATAAAAAAATGCCAAACGCCTAATGGATTCTTTACTGGCTCTCCCAGCATCGTTGCCCCTACGCTTTTCACATGCTCATAAGTTTTTTGGATGTCATGGCAACGCATTTTTACTGCCAGAATCCCTAAATCTTTCCAGGTAAGTTCCTGCTCAGATGCCAAAGGAACTTTGGAGGTGTACTGCCAGATTTCAAATCCCCCACCGCCTTGCATATTTAGGGCAAGAATGGCATGTCTGCTCTCGACTTTACCAGAAGTATATCGAGTCATCAATTTAGCTTCAGCACTATCCTGAAAAATCGGAACATCCATCTTGAATGCTTTTCTATACCAAGCCCAAGCCTGGTTTGCATCTTTTACTCCTATCCCTACTTGCTGGATGCCATTAATTGTCGCTTGATTCATTCAACTACTGTTATGCTTATACTTTTTTTAAATAAAAGATTTAAATATAGACTTTTGATTGAAGCCGGCTTAACTTTTAACAAAAAAAGAGAGAAAGCGGCAAAATTAGCCAGCTGCACTTTTATCCAACTATTTTCTTTGTATTTACGGGCTGAGACAGTCATTTCGTTTGGAAGGACATGAAAATCAGTTTTTTGACGAATTCTTCTCACCAATTCAAAGTCTTCCATAATACAATAATCCTCATCGAATCCTTCGAGGGATTCAAAAAGTGTTTTTTTGATAAAGAGGGTTTGATCACCTCCTCCGGAAAGAACTCCATTAAATCTGGTGAACCAGGAATTAATCCTCAGCAGCTTGTTTTTACTGTCAAATCTGTAGCAAAAACACCCGACATCCTTCCCTTTTTCAAGGTTGCTTAGAATCACTTTTGCAAAATATTTTACCGGTCTAGCGTCTGCATGTACAAAATATAGGATATCGCCTTTAGCATGCTGACTACCTAAATTTAATTGCGAAGCTCTATTGCAAATTTCTGACTGGACAACTAAAGCACCACAGGAATTTGCAACGACGACAGAGCCATCGTTGGATCCACCATCTACTACAATTATTTCCGAAAGAATAGAGCCGCCATATTTTAAAAGTAAAGGAATCAATTCTTTCAAATTAGCCTCCTCATTTAAACAAGGTACTATTACAGAAATCTTATTTGCTTTAGTCAACTCTGAGTTTTATCGAGTAATTCTTGATTTTATTCTCCAACACCACCTTTTGTAATACTCCGGCTTCATAGTAAAAGGTATTGGTACTGCCATTCACATCTATTGCATAGATGCCTTTTTTAAGCTCTACCACTTTGGTAAGCATCCCAAAATTCTCTGAAATCAACACATCTCCATTTTTGGGCTCTTCGAAATAAAGTTTCGCAGGTGTACCATAAACTGCTTGATTGATAGATTCTTCATTATGGAATTCGTATGAATTGGCATCAATGTCATAATGGTCCTTATTCCAGTTGACGGTGGTAACAAAGTTCCCACGATTGGAATCTGACTTGGTCCTTGCTTTCATCAGTTGCCCTTTTAGGAAGTTTACATTTTGTAAAAACTCAACATGGATTTTGCCGAAAAACCAGAACTCAACTTTACTATGGATTTGATAGTCCACAGATTCTCCATCGGTGACTTTGTCGGCTTGCATCTTTCCAATAGTAAAGCCTGCCAATACGATGTCATATTCCTGGACTACCTTCTGAGCTGCAGCAGTACTGATGCTTCCAAGGCCTAAAATGACTGATACCAATAAGATTGGTAGGTGCTTTTTGAATATAAACTTCATTGAGATGTATTCTGTTTAATATCTTCTTTGAGATCTTCGTCACTAAAACGAGGCTTCACAAGCTTCAATTTACTTTCGAACCTTTTCCAGTCTGCAAGCAAATCTACATCTGACAACACAGGAACTGTGCCACACGAAAGGTTATTAAGAGATAAGTACTCCTTACTTCTACGCGCGACCAGTTCAGTACTCCAGGGGATATTCTCAAAAAGACCAGGGATAAATTTACTCATTCCAAGCAAATAATAACCTCCATCAGTTGCTGGACCTATCACTGCGTCTTTTTGTTCAAGTATAGAAAAGGAATCTTTCAAAATATCAGTTGTCAATTCGGCGCAGTCCGTACCAATGATGATTAGGCTATCATAGCCTTTAGCAAAAAGAGTCTGAAAAGCTTTGCTCATTCTTTCTCCAAGGTCATCGCCCTCTTGTAGCTCAAAGTGGTAAGACTCGTCAAACGAAGGTTTAGCTACAGGAATATAGTCCGCATAGAAGATATACTTATCTACAGACAGATCATTCAACACCTCATAGGTATAGCTCAACAGGCTTTTATATGCTACTAAGGCAGCTTCATCTCCAATATCAGCAGCAAGTCTTGTTTTTACTCTACCCAGAATCAAATTCTTTTGGAAGATGATCAAGGCCGGTTTATTTTCTTTCATTATAGCTAAGCAAATTCTATAGGGATTTTCGATTGCAGTGTTTGGTGATTTGAAATTGCACAATCTTTTCCAAATGTTGATAAAAAACGCCAAATCACAAACCCATTGCCAAAGCTTTCGTACATTACCCTAGTGTTTTTATAGACTTTAACATTTATCTATTATGGGATTAAGATTAGGCGATTTGGCTCCAAACTTTGTAGCCGAAACCACAGAGGGAAAATTTGATTTTTATGAGTATTTAGGAGATAGTTGGGGGATTTTATTCTCTCATCCAGCAGATTACACTCCTGTCTGTACCACAGAGTTGGGTACGGTAGCGAAATTGAAAGATGAGTTTGCTAAGCGAAATACCAAGGTGATGGCACTTAGCGTAGATGGATTACCAAGTCATAAAGGCTGGGTTACTGATATCAATGAAACTCAGAATACCGTAGTGAATTTCCCAATCATTGCTGATGAGGATAGAAAAGTGGCTGAATTATATGACATGATTCATCCTAACTCAAATGAGAATTTCACAGTAAGATCGGTATTTGTCATCGGTGCAGATAAAAAAATCAAACTGATGATAACCTATCCGGCAAGTACTGGAAGGAATTTTGACGAATTGCTGAGAGTAATCGATTCTCTACAGTTGACAGCAAACTATTCTGTGGCTACTCCAGCCAACTGGAAGCAAGGTGAAGATGTAGTGGTATCTCCAGCAATCAAGACTGAGGATATCCCAGCAAAATTCCCTAAGGGTCATAAGGTAATTAAGCCTTATCTGAGAACTACTCCTCAACCAGACTTATAAAATACTGATTTTCAATCAAAAAAGGCTTTCTATTGAAAGCCTTTTTTGATTATATGGTTGTGAGTATTTTTTAGGTTTCTATCAACAGAAATTTTGCCTTGGCAGCACCAGATCTTACAGATTTTGCATGTTGGTAGGCATCAGAATGGTACCAAGCCTCGGCTTTTTCTTTGGTCGGAAATCTTAGCATTACCAGTCGTTCATGATTCCATTCACCTTCCAGCACTGTAACAGGATTTCCCCGGAGGACGAACTTTCCACCAAAAGCTGAAACTGTCGCAGGTGTGAGCGCTTTATAGGCGTTGTACTTTTCAGGATCTGTGATGTCTATTTCTACTATTACGAAGGCAGGCATAAAATCTTATTTTGGTTAAAGGTAAATTTACTTCAAATATTGAGATCATTCAAACCCAACACCGGCTGCATATCTCGTTTTGGCAAAGGAAACCTTACGTTTAGCAAGCAATTCATTTAAAGTAATCTTTGAACTGAAAACCGAGATTTCTCTACTATTTACTAAAAACAGGCTGCTTTCGCCAATCTCAAACTTTCGAACTTCTCCTTGAAGCAATTGTTCAAGTGCAGCTACATTTCCTGTATAGGTGTTGATCTGATTAGTAACGGCATTCCAGCCATTCAGTTCATTTTCCAGCTTTGATCGTAGCTGAAGTTCCTTCAAATCTCTGGAGTTTTGCTTATAATCTATTTTGGCTTCTGCCAGTCGCATTCCTCCTCTGGCTTTGCGCCACATTAATGGCGTGTAAACTGTAAGCCCCCATTTGTAGTTATTTTCGAAGAAAGCCGCTTGATCAAATTGATTGAGGTTTTCAGTTAGGAAATTATACTTGAGCTTCACCACCGGAATAATCTGCTGCGCTTTGAGACGTCTGTCCACATCTAGGCTCGCCAACTCATAGTCCGCCAGCATCAAATCAGGATGAGCCGCCACCAAGACACGTAGTTCTTCTTCGTTCACCATCAAGGGTTGATTTGTCTTCAGTTGCTCAGGAATTGTTTCTATAGCTAAGGCAATGGGATTGCCAGAATCATCCCAAAGATAATTATTAAGGTCTTGCCCTCGCATGAAAAGCTCATTGTCAGCTTTTTGAAGATTATATTCTCTGTTTAAGAGTTGAGAGGCCGCTTCCACAGTATCTATAGCTGGTAAATCCCCTTGCTCGTAACTTACTTTCACTGCCTGGAATCTGGTTTTAGCTAAAGCCACGCCTTCAGCCTGTAGTGCTCTATTGGCATAGGCCAATGACCAATTCCAATAAGCCCCAGTAGCCTGAAGGTATAATTCATTCATAAGATTCTTTCGGACAGACTCTGTGGATTCCTGGTAAATCTGAGCCTTGCGTAAGCCTGCTCTTCGATCATCAAGAATCAAACCTTGCCCTAGATTAATGGATGCTCCTGCGGAGAAAAGTCCGCCAGAAGGCACGGAATTCTCAGGATTAAGATACTGACCAGAATTCTGTTCAAATGCTCCATTTAGCTCTATTCCGGCCCATGTTGGGATAGAAATACCTGCTTGTCGCTTATCGTAATAGTTCTTTTGGTCGTAACTCTTTTTATCCAAATTACCATACAACAAAGGATCAAAACTGCCTCTGGCAGTCCTAACCTCCATATCTCCCATCCTGCCCATGATATCTGCTTGAGCGGCAATCGGATGATACGATTTGACCCATTCTAGAAAAGTCTCAAATGCTAAGGTGTCAGTATTCTGTGCTTGTATACTGAGGCTTCCCAATAGTAGTAAGAAAGTAATGAACTGCTTTTTCATTTCTTTGCTTCCTCTAATTGTTCTTTCTGATTTCTAGTATAGTAGTCGGCTGGGAACCCATTGAGTTGACGCCAGATTTCATACCAAACCGGAACATCGTTGAGCAAGGCAATACCATCTGCACCTGAGCCCACCCTCAAAACCTCAGGCCAGGCTTCTTCCTCCGGATCTTCAGCAACTAAGACCCTATATTGATTCCCTGAACCAGCAAACTGGTCTATCGCCACAATTACACCGCCGAAGGTACCGTTGGACAACTTAGGCCATCCTGAGAATACAATTGCTGGCCAACCATCAAAGATGAAACGCACCTTTTTGCCGACTACCATCAAAGGCAGATCAACTGGAGAGATATACATCTCTACTGCCAGCTCCCCATTTGAAGGGACAATATTGACTATCTGGTCGCCCTCCTTAATGGTCTCTCCCAAACCTACCTGAATAGCCGCCGCAATGTAACCATCCTGTGGAGCCAAAATATGCCTAAAGCCAGTTCGGGCTTCATAGTTAGAATATTGGTTTTCAAGCTTCGAAGCCGAACCTTCAGCATCGTATTGACTTGACTGCGCGGTGTATCGATCTGATTCGGCTTTTGCCAGTTTATCTTTAAAATCATTATCGATAGCATCCAATTCTAACCGAGCTGAAACGAGGGAATTCTTACTGCTCAACAAGCTATTCTCTACTCCGATCACAGAAGCCTGTACTTCTTGGAATTTCAATCGGCGTGTTTCCAGATCAGTGAGTGATCGTAATCCTTCTTCATAAAGTTTCTCCGCTCTACCGAGTTGCTTAATTCCAATTTCATAGTTGACTTTAGCCTGCTCAAAACGTATGCTGTCAGATTGAACTTGCAGTTCAGCCATTTCCAGCTTATTTCGAGCTTGTTCTTTCCGGAGGATGTTATTTCGCTTAAGTGCCTCAATTTGGCTGTCAAGGGCTTTTACTTTTTCCTTGTAAGAAAGTGCAGATAAATTTTTGGCATCCACCTGCAGCTGCGTTCTTGGCAGAAGCAAGGAATCAAAAAACTCATCTTTCACTTCAGTGATGCTAACGATGGTATCTCCCTTATTTACAAAGGCTCCTTCATTTACATACCATTTGTCTATCCTGCCGGCAATGACTGAATGAATAGTCTGGGCACGATGCTCTGGTTGTAGCATGGTCACATAGCCATTGGATCGGATATACTGTGTCCATGGAAGAAAAAGCATAAGAAATACTACTCCACATGAAAAGAATAAAATTCGCACTCTATTCTTCTTCTGCTCACTTGCTATAGTCATTTTGAGACTTTCTGAATGCTCAAATGGCTTTAGATCTTTGATTTTATTTTCAGAGATATTTAACATGAACCTAGGATTTGAGAGTTAGAAAATGTTGATATCCAGCTTGATTTCCCTGATAAATAATGTTGCCTTCTTGCAACACTATTACTTGATTAGCGTGCTTGATTACTTCTTCATCTTGTGTGACAGTCAGCATTGTCCAGCTACCTCCAAACAAATATGACATCACTCGAGACCTTATTTCAAGGTCAACATGTTGAAATGCATTTTCTAAAAACAAGGCCTGAGGCTCTCCCATCAGAGCTCTAGCCAAAATTATTGCCTGTGCCAATTTCCTTGATAAACCTCTTCCTTCAGGAAGCAGAATGGTATCCAAGTCATCTGGCAATTGGTATATATATTCCTTTAAGCCCACCAATTCGATGATAAACTTCAGTTGCTCAGGGTCACTTTCCCTTCCCACCAATATATTCTCAGCTATAGTCCCGTGGAAAATCTGTTGTAACTCCATGCAATCCCCAACAACACTTCTATACTTGTCCAGGTGAATCATTTCCAAAGGCAGGTCATTTACTTTCACCTTACCTTGATAACTTTGATACAATCCAGAAAAGAGAGCGAGCATAGCACTTTTACCAGATCCACTTTTTCCTGTTATCACAGTTTTTGAACCAGATTCGATTTTAACTGTGATTCCATTCAAAATGGGCTTTCTGACATCTCTTGGCTGAAAAATCACATTTTCCATGGCCAATTGAATTCCTACTGATTGATTGGTAATATCCTTTTCGGATTCATTATGATCCTCCAGTTCCATATCCATGATCTGCCCAAGTTTCTCCGAAGCTACCAAGGTATCGTAAACCGTTTCCAATGAAATAATCAATTTCTCTACTGAATTGACGACCATCACGATGATCACTTCTGCTGCTACAAATTGGCCAATACTGATTTGCCCATTGATCAGTAACAAACTACCTGCTACCAGTAGGCTAGTTACGATCAACACCTTAAAACCAATCAGAACTTTGTATTGAAAAATCAACACAGAAAAGTGATGTGTTCTAAACTCCACATAGTGTTTTAGAAGCTTATCTACACGCAGAATTGGTAGCTTGGAATTGCCACCAACGAGCTTAAAGGTATTGACAGTCCTACCGATTTCCTCCAGCCAATAAGCAGTCTCATATTTGTGTGTGGATTCTTTTAACGCGGTGGACATTCCTTTTGGACTGGTGAAATAGAATATGGTCACCAATATGAGGACCAGTACTATCCCAAAAAGAATAAAGGTGGAATGATAAAAGGACAAGAGTATAAGTCCAAAAATCACTTGGATCAAAGCTGTAGAATATTCTACAAGAATCTTAGAAACTCCCTTTTGAAGATTGACTGTGTCGAAAAAACGATTTACAATCTCAGGAGCATATTTACCATGAAAGAGCTCAGATTTAATTTTGGGCAGTCTATAAGCTAATGAAAGACCTGCTTTGGAAAATATTCTTTGCTGTAGTTTTTCTGTAATCTGCAATTGAGAAATCTGTAGAAAACCACCAAAAGCGATACCTGCGGCAACGATTAGTACTAATATCACCCATGAAGTGGAGATTCTTCCACCGAGGACATAATTCAGAATTGCTTGAATACCTAAGGGTAATGAAAGCGCAACCAAACCATTTAAAATAGCATAAAAATAGATGGAATACACTTGATCCCTTTCTTCCTTCAGCAAATTGAAGAAACGCTTCAAAGGGGTAATTGTCTTCGTATTATTCATTTGAAATAGCCTTTAGAATTAAATCTTCAAAAAAGGCGAGGCGATTTATCGAATCAAGTGATTGCTCCGTCATGTCTGGTAGGTGTTTAGAATTGAAAGCATGAAGTAAACTGGACTCCATGACTGTATATGCAAGAGTTTTTGGGTATGGGTAGTTTGGGTTTATTTCAAAAATCAAGTTAGAAATTCGCTCACCGAATTTGTAAACCTGAGCAAAAATCCCACTTGCATGTTCCACATCCACCGATTTGGTGAGATAGCCCTTGAGAGATTCATTGACTACGATGCTTCTCAAATCCTCTGGAGCGATATGAGCATTTCTATTAAAGACCGGACCATTAACCATGAGTTTCATCGCAATGGACAAGCGTTCTTTGCTACTCGCAAGATTAGCCGTAGCATAGACATAATTGACCTCCATCCATGCCCAGTACCAGGCTGTGAGATAAAGAAGCAACTTGTGCTTATTTTCAAAGTACCGATACACCGCTGCTTCGGTCACTCCTATATGCACAGCAAGTTTTTTGAAAGTAAAATGCTCCATGCCTAAATCCCGAATGAGAATTGCTCCTTCCTGCACAATCGAACTACCAAGTTCCGAGCTGAAGGGCTCCTTCACATAGAGATTATTATGCACCTCCATCTTCATAGAATTTAATAGATTTTCCATAGAAAAGTCTTGTTGACATCTCTACAACGCCAAATTATCAAAAAAGTTAATAAATCTTTCAAAAAGTTAGTATTACTAACTAGGCGCAAAAATCATAGAATTTGGAAGGAAGAAGAAAAGCCAAAATTATCTTTTACTGGTATAAACATATGCCCAAAAAAGTAGTATTGGATGAAGTATAATCAATCGAAACCAACCTGTCCAAGGAGGCAAACAAATTCCATTTTCTATGCATGAGTCCAACTGAATGAAGTAAACATGAGCCGGAATAAAAGCTATCAACATCAGGATAATACCCCAAGCAGCTAAGCTTCTAGTTTGCGTAAAGAGTAAAGCTAATCCAAAAACAACTTCAAAAAGACCCGCCAAAAAGTTTAAAACCTCATGAAATGGAAGGTATTCTGGAAGTAATCCTAGGTATGATTCTGGACTAATGAAATGATTGACACCTGCAAAAATGTAAAACACCGACATGATGTAGAGACCAACTAGTTTTAATTTTTTCATGTGACGATTGGATTAATCGATTTTAAGTGAGATTATCGAATGACATTTTAAGAACTTTAAATTCCGGTATCTTAACTATTCCATGGCAAAAAGCACTTCATTTTTCAAATTCAATATACGGCCTTGGGTTTTCTGGCCTCCTTTTATCTTGCTTATTCTGGCGGTATTTAGCAGCATATTTTTTCCTGAATCCTTTGTTGAGATGTTCAGGAATATACAACTGATTATTCTAACCAACTTCTCCCTAGGTTTTAGCTGGGTTTCTTTAGCCATGACCTTCTTGGTAATTGGAGTATTCTTTTCTCCACTGGGTAAGTATAAAATCGGCGGTCATGCGGCAGTTCCGCGTTTGAATAAAATTAGCTGGTTTGCGATCGTATTATGTACAACCATTGCCGTTGGCATCTTGTTTTGGGGAAGTGCTGAGCCACTCTCCCATTTTCTATTTCCACCAGACTTCAAGGGTTTTGAACCTAATTCAGAGGAGGCTAAGTCATTTGCTTTGGGAGCTTTATACTTTCATTGGGGATTTACTCCCTATGCTATTTATGCAGTTCCGGCATTAGTATTTGCATTGATGTATTATTCCGGTAAAAGTAAATTTAGTTTAGCAATCATGCTTCGTCCTATGATTGGAAATTCCCCGCATAGATTCTGGGAAACAGGCTTAGATATGTTTAGTCTTTTCGCATTAGTCACTGGAATGGCAGCAGCACTTGGAGCAGGAATACTTAGCCTTTCTGGCGGTTTCCTGGCTTTCTTTCCTGAGCTAGATCCCACTATTCTCACTGGACTTATCACGCTGGGAATTTTAATTACCTTCATTATCTCCGCCTCTACTGGGATTGAAAAAGGGATAAAAAACCTGTCTCTATTTAACCTAGGCTTCTTTTTCCTTATTGCGATTCTATTTGTGATCTTGGGAGAAAAGGGAAAAATAGTCAATTCAGTCCTGACAGGTTTTGGTCAATACATTGCAAATTTCTCTGACTTGAGTCTGCAATTGAGTGGAGCAGGAAATAGCTGGACCTATGATTGGTCTACCTTCAATTTTGCCATGTGGATGGCTTGGGCTCCAATGACAGCTTTATTTCTCGGGAAAATAGCTGTGGGTAGAACCGTCCGAGAATTCTTACTGGTAAACTGGTTTCTGCCAGCACTTTTTTGCCTTATGTGGATGGGGATATTTGGAGGAACAACCTTAGATTTTGCGAGTGGCAATCCAGAGTTGTACAAGGACCTATTCCAAAATTCTGGACCAGAATCCATCATTTACAGGGTTTTTGAAGATATGGGCTACTTCAAAGTTTTTGCGCAGTTGTTCATTCTAGGCATATTTATATCCTATGTGACAGCCGCAGATTCGAGCACGGATGCCTTGGCTAGTATTAGCATGAAAAAGCAAGATGGAGATCCATTTCGATCAGACACCAATCTGAAAGTTATCTGGGGCGTATTAATCGGGTTTTTATCTTGGGTGATGATCACCTATTCTGGAATTGACGGCGTGCGTATTCTTTCTGTCATCGGCGGACTTCCAGCTTTATTTTTCCTGATGCTGGTTTCAGTATGCCTGCTACTTATCCTTATTTCACCCAAAAAATATTTGCGAGATCAGTAACCCCGGTATTTCAATTTCCCCACATTGTAGAGATACAAAACTTTAGAATAACGTAGCATCAACGGCAATAAGACCAGATTAGATATGGCTACTGTGGTGAGGTACATCCAAAGCTCAGGTCTATCCATGAACACATTGAGTACAATCATGGTGATGATAACTAAGGCTACCGAAAAACCATAATTTACGTACATCGCTCCATAGAAAAAATCGGGTTCAGCATGAAAATTAGCACCACATTCAGAACAAGACTTATTGACATCGGATAATTTGCGAAAGCTATTTACAGGAACAGAAAATAAATCTCCTTCATGACACTGCGGGCATTTCGCTCCCAGAATGGCTTTGATCGTACTTTTATCACTCATTATTTCTGGAATTAACTTTTTTACTTCTTCAGTCCTTATCGAAAGATCTCATCGATATCATAATCTTTTCCTATACCCCATTGAAGCAATTCCTCTATGGTATAGAACTCGAGCGTATCCAAATCTTTCACTTTGAAATTTGTGCCTCTTAAGCGCGCAATTATCTCAACCTGTCGGATTTCGCCCATGTTGATCAATTGATATTTTCTACCTACACGCAGGTTATCAAGCGCTATCGGCATATTAAGCTTTACCTTTAATCACCACACCAGTTGCTTCAAAGGTAATCTCACGCTTAGGCTCAGTGATTTTCTCCACGTCCTCCTTGCTCATTCCACCATCCTCAGCATAATGTCTCTGTGTTTCCACATCCGTTTCAGTCAATACGGCAATACCCTCTAGAATCACCGGATATCCTTGGGAGTTTTTAGGAACAAAAAACTCATAATCCTTAAAGGTCACTCTCATGGTCTCACCATTTGGAAGGTCCATCGTTAGCCAGCAGCCTTTTTTGGTGCATACCTCATTGATTTCTCCAGATATTTTCCCTTCAAAATTCCCTTCCTTCTCTACTACAAAAACCATTTCAGAAGGAGATACTACTCCAGTCAAATCTACATCAGCCCCGTAGTTACCAGGAACAGTGTCAGTAGCACTTAATTCTGTTTCCACAGCTTCAATGATTGTTTCAGACTTTTGATTTTGACAGGAAGTGCTAAATGCAAGACCTAAACCGAGTATAACTAGATAAGATGTTTTCATAGCTTGATATGATTTAAGCCCAAAAATACGCTTTAGAATTGGATCGAAAAAGAAAAGCATGAATGTTTGGCAAAGTTATGCTAATTCGAAATTCCTGCCTATTTGCCCTATTTATTGCGAAAAGATCGATTGCAAAAAAGAATTGAAACAATTTTTTCAATAAAACTTCGATTTTTTTAACAATCCTGTAATTTTACAGACAAATTAACCTATTGACCCTGCGCATGCCTCATCCTACAAAGTTCATTATTGATTTTGACAGTACATTTACGCAAGTAGAAGCCCTAGATATCCTAGGTGAAATAAGTCTTCTCAATGACCCAGAACGGGAAGTAAAACTAAAAGCCATCAAAGATATTACAGACAGAGGAATGGAGGGGAATGTAACCTTCCGTGACAGTCTTATCGAGCGAATTGATATCCTTAAAGCTAGCAAGTCCCAAATCACAGACTTGATCGCTGCTTTGAAGCAAAAAGTCTCTAAGTCCTTTGAGCGAAACAAGGAATTCCTTCAAGAAAACTCAGATAATATCTACATCGTTTCCAATGGTTTCAAGGATTTTATCATACCAATAGTAGCAGATTATGGCATTCACCATGACAATGTTTTTGCCAACGAATTTGTCTATGATGATGCTGATAACATCGTAGATTTCAATCGAGAAAATCCACTTTCCCAGAATAATGGCAAAGCGGAAACCATCAAAAAGATTAATCTAGAAGGAGAAATCTATGTGATAGGTGACGGTTACACTGATTATGAAATCAAGAAATCCGGCCTAGCCAATAAGTTTTATGCATTTACTGAAAATGTAAACCGTCCTAAAGTAACCAAAGAGGCTGATCACATCGCGCCTAGTTTGGATGAAATCTTATACGTCAATAATTTGAACACTAAATTCTCTTACCCGAAAAGCAGAATCAAGGTATTGCTCCTTGAAAATGTCCATCAAATCGGTGTCGATTTGCTCAATGAAGAAGGATACGAAGTAGAAGTCGTAGCCTCAGCTATGTCCGAGGAAGAACTCTGTGAGAAAATCAAGAATGTCTCTATTATAGGTCTTCGTTCTAAAACCAACCTTACTAGAAAAGTCTTAGAGAATGCCAATCGCCTGATCGCTGTAGGTGCATTTTGTATCGGAACCAATCAGATCGATTTGGAAGCTTGTCAGGAAAAGGGAATCGCTGTATTCAATGCGCCTTTCAGCAACACCCGATCAGTGGTAGAAATGGCAATTGCCGAAATCATCTTCTTGATGCGGAATTTTGCGGATAAAACTTCTGCTATGCACCAAAGCAAGTGGGATAAATCTGCTTCTGGTAGTTTCGAGATCAGAGGCAAAAAACTAGGGATTGTAGGTTACGGAAATATTGGAGCACAGCTATCAGTACTTGCCGAAAACATGGGCTTGAATGTCTTCTACTACGATGTCATCGAAAAGTTGGCACTTGGTAATGCTACAAAAGTAAATTCCCTAGACGAATTGATGAGCACCTGTGATATCATCTCGCTGCATGTGGATGGTAGAAAAGAAAACAAGAATGTCATCAATAGAGAGAAAATCGAATTGATGAAGCCTGGCTCCTACTTGGTAAATCTAAGTCGCGGGCATGTGGTGGAAATTCCAGCGCTTAGAGACGCTATAGTTTCTGGTAGATTAGCAGGTTGTGCAGTTGACGTATTTCCAGAAGAACCAAAGAATAATAAGGAACCGTTCGTTTCTGAATTGATAGGTTTGCCAAATACAATCTTGACTCCTCATATTGGAGGAAGCACGCTAGAAGCGCAGGAGAACATCGCTCGATTTGTTCCTGGAAAAATCATGGAATATATCAACACGGGTAATACATACAACTCTGTAAACTTCCCTAATATCCAGTTGCCATTCTTGCAGAATGCCCACAGACTAATTCATATTCACATGAACGAGCCTGGAGTTTTGGCAAAAATCAATCAGATCTTAGCCAATTACGAAATCAACATCGTAGGACAATACCTGAAGACCAACGAGAAAATTGGTTATGTGATCACAGATATCGACAAGGCTTATTCTAATGAGGCTCTGGATGCTCTGAAACACATTCCTGGCACTATCCGCTTTAGAGTACTTTATTAGGAATTAAGTATTCTAACAATCAAAAAAGTCCCGTGAGAGCGGGACTTTTTTGGTTTCCTATAGAATTGAAAAACATCGCCTTTGTGACTGTCTTCACTCACAACTTTATTAAAAGGACCTCTGTCTTAGAATAAAGTCTTCCAAATCACTTAAATCAAAAATGAATTATTAAGGAACTAATCAAGTGAGTGGAGACACTCACTTGGGCGGAAGCTTATTCCTGGCATTATCCGATTTAGAGTGCTTGACTAGGAATTAAATACTTCAAGTATCCAAAAAATCCAGTCAATGCGGGATTTTTTATTTTCTAAAGTATAGGTATCCATCGCCTTTGTGACTGTCTTCACTCACAACTTTTTTAAAAGGACCTCTGTCTTAGAGTTAACTCTTCTAACTCAAAAATGAATTCTTGGATTTTTAAGTAACTAATCAAGTGAATGGAGACACTCACTTGGGAATAAGCTACTTATCCAGCAACCTCCTGTGGTAATTTATTTGCCCTAGATGGTAGCTGAAGTGGCCAAAGAGATGGATTAGAAAAAAATTGTGAGACATCTTGCCTCCAAATACTTCTAGAGGATAATCTCTTTCGAGCATAGACTCATCCAAACCTTCCAGACTAGCGGTTACTACTTGTTGGAGTTTTTCTAACCTGTCCAGCAATTCTGACTTGGGGACATTTTTTCCAGCAAATTCAAACTCTCTATCCCTTAGGTAATCGAAGCCGCCCATTTCTTTCCCAACATAGTTTGACATATTTCCAATCAAATGAAGGCAAAGATTTCCTGCTGAATTGGTAATCTTATAATCCGTTTTCCACAAATTATCTTCATTCGAATAAGCGAGGATCTCTTGCTTCAATTTCTCTATATCTCGCTCAAAAAGTTGTATAAAATCTTTTAGTGACATAATTCAATTCTGTTTTGAAAACTTCAAATAGGCCTTAGCCATTTTCTCATCATACTTATTCTGAGCATAAGCCGGACCATTGTAGCAGGCGGCAAATTTTGCCCAGTTTTTTGACTGCAAATAAGCTAAACAGCCATGTTTCAATATATATCGTCCGAATACTTCTAAGTGATTCCGCTCATGCTTGTGCATTTCATCCACAAATTGTTGAACCGATGAATAGCCAAGTGGTATCGCATGAAACCCCATGACCTGATAACTTCCCCAAGAAGCGGAAGCCAAAGCAGCCTCTCTGAAAATTGGATTAGGAGAAATTCTTGCTGCTTGTTCTAGGCGATCAAATTCCCTTGCACCTCCCAGATAATGCTTTCTTGTGAAGCTTTTGTACAAGACCGTATTATTGGATGAATTGGCATACTCCTCAGGATTAATCCCTCTCGCTTTCAATTGCCTCCAAAAAACATGGCCTTCAAACAAGATCTTGGGTCTGCCGTCTACCAGAAACCCTTTCCCCGAACTCTCCACCTCATTCACAGCTTTTACCGCAGCCAGATCCACCTGATATCTATTTCCAAAATCAATGAGGTCTTGCTCCCCCAGAAATATCTCTCCAAACACCTCTGCAGGCTTTGTTTTGTCAAATAGCAAAGTCCAGGTTTTAACCCCAACTTCACCATCTACGACAAGCTGATGCTTCATTTGGAAGTCTTTGACAGCTGCTTCAGTTTCCGCACCGAAATATCCTGAGCTGGGGATTTGGTAACCGATCTTTCCAAGTAGTTCTTGTAAAAACGAGACAGATGAGCCTCTTGATCTGAGTCTTATGTATTGCATTGCTAAAAAGGTTTAAAAGTAAAAAGTACTTCAATGTAATTGAAGTACTTCATAATAGCAATTGCTTAGTTGATCAATTAATCAGGATCAACGACATTTTTCCGCATACCATATTTACTTGGCTTCACTTCTCTAGGCTCAGAAGGAGCCTTTGGTTCAGCTGGTTTTTTCGCCTCAACTGGCTTTGTTTGTGCCGTTTTGTGATTATCGCTGCCAGAATTTTCTCTTTTTGGAAAAGGCTTTCTATTTCCTCCGGAATTACCACCGGAACTTGATTTTTTATTCTTGTTGAACCCAGGCTTTTTCTTCGCTCCATAGCTAGACTTACCTTTTTCAGCTACACCTGTATAAGTTGGGCCAGTCTCAAATCCTTCTGGAAGTGGATTTTGGGTGATTTTCATCCCTATCAACTTCTCTATGTTATCAAACTTATACTGATCCTTTGGATTCACGAAAGTAATCGCTTCACCTTTTGCATCTGCACGAGCAGTACGTCCTACACGGTGTACATAGTCTTCCGGGTCAGACGGCGTATCATAATTAATTACCAATTCTATCCCCACTACATCAATACCACGAGAAATGATATCTGTACCTATCAGAATTTTAACAGATTTGTTTTTGAAAGCAGACATGATCTTCTCTCGCTCAATCTGCTCCAAATCTGAGTGAAAAGCTTCTATATCGAATTGCTTTCTCAGCACTTTATAGAGTGACTTTACTTTATCCTTCGTTGAAGCAAAAATGATCACTGCCTCGTAAGCTTTCTGAGATAGAATATTTCTAACCAATTCCTCCTTCTGTGTATCGTAAACAGAATACATGGATTGAGTAACTCCCTTAGCTGTTTTACCCAAAGCGATGGATATTTCAGCAGGATTGTTCAGAAACTTCATGCTAAACTGCCTGATCTTAGGCGGCATAGTAGCGGAGAAAAGTACGGTTTGACGATTCTTAGGAAGGTAATTGACGATTTTCAGAATGTCATCCGAGAATCCCATGTCCATCATCCTATCTGCTTCATCTAGAATCAAATGCTCTAGTGTAGACAGGTTGATTTTACCTCCTGCAAGTAATGCGATCAAGCGACCTGGAGTGGCAACAATGATTTCAGCTCCTGTTTCTAGGGCTTTCTTCTGCTGCTCCCAGACGATCCCATCCCCTCCTCCATAGATTGGAATAGAGCTAATTCCTAGGAAATAGGCAAAGCCTTGGATTTGTTGATCGATCTGAATTGCAAGTTCACGAGTCGGAGCTAGAATAAGTGTATTCAAGCTGCTCGTTCCGTTCTTGCTTATTTTATTAAGAATAGGAAGTATAAATGCTGCGGTCTTACCTGTTCCCGTCTGGGCACATGCGATAAGATCCTTATTTTCCATGATGACCGGAATGGCCTTTTCTTGGATTGGAGTGGGTTTTTCGAAACCCATAGCATCCAGGCCTTCCTGAAGTGAGGTTTCGAAATTAAATGATGAGAAGTCCAAATTGTGGTGAGTGAAGTATTATAAAAAGACGACGCTAACTTTTACGTCTGCCCAAATATAGCCCCTAATTGTACAGAAACACAAATAGTTGGGTTTTAAGAAAGTCATATAATCCTATTTGAATCGATTCAGCATTTAGCATTGGTTTCAATCCTCTATTTAACTTATCTTTCATTTATATTGATTTATAACTCTTTATTTATGCTCACAAATCGAATTAAAACAGTTTTTGTCTCCTTTGTTATACTTTTTTCCATTACGCCATTATTTCTAGTCGCTCAAACTTTTACACTCAGAGGTAAGGTCCTTGATGCCGATACTAAAATTTTTGTGGATGGTGCTAGTGTTACCTTGAAGGGAACAGCACACGGTATGCCTAGCACTGGTGGAGGCAACTTCAAATTCGAAAAGGTAGCAAAAGACAAATACACTTTAAACATAAACGCTGAAGGCTACACTACTTACGAGCAGGTGGTAAATCTGCGCAATGACCTGGATTTAGGAGAAATATTCCTTTTAAAACATGGGGCTGCAGGCACTGGAGCTGCGATTCAACATTCGATCAGAGCAAATAATATCATGAGGTTACTCAATGAGAGGCCGAATTTTATGGGAGGAAATATGATCTATGGACTCCCACCTCAAGCCGCCGAAGTAGAAGGGGATAATTATCTGGACATCAAATGGAATACTGCTTCTCTCCTGCTGTACAAAGATCAAAAAATGTTGGAAGGCTACAGAATTAGATATGATATCAGCTCAAATTCTTTTGAGATGTTGGCCCCAGAGTCCAATCAAATCAGTAGGCTGGCAGGGCTTCGGGTTCAGAATGTAGTTTGGGTAGATTCTGTTTACAAGGTGCCCAGGTATTTTGTAAATGGTATGGATTTCCTTGATGAAGGTTCTCCAATTTCGGGATTTTTCGAAGTAATAGTTGATGGTGAACTTCCTTTAATGCGAAGAACTATGGCTGTTTTCAAGGAATCCAATTATAACGAAGCCTTGATGATCGGCAATCAGAATCATCAAATAATAAAAAGAAACATCTATTACTATTTAGATGAAAAAAATGTGATTGAGGTACCTACCAAAAGGAAACAGTTATATCTGATTTTTGGTGAAAAAGCTGAGCAAATGAAAGAATATATAAATGCAAATGCACTTTCTATTCGCGAACCTTCTGCCTTGTTTCAGATTTTCACCTATTACAATGCAATGTTTCCCGATTTCAAGCCCATTACAACTCGACTAGTGGAAGAAAACTAATAATCAGCTTTTTTACTGTTATGAAAAAACTATACCTACTCTTATTTTCCCTTATCAGCTTACAAGTTCAGAGCCAAGGCCTCCCAGGTTTGGGAGCAGGAACAACTCCAAATAACAAGCCTATTTTGCATGGCAAAAACTGGGTAGCCATCACTGGAAAACCACTTGGTGCAACAGCCGGTGCAGCCATTTTCCAGCAAGGTGGTAATGCAGTCGATGCTGCTTGTGCTATGATCGCTGCTACTGCCACGATGTGGGACGTGCTTTCCTGGGGTGGAGAAACTCAGGCCCTGATTTATAACCCCCATACCAAAAAGGTAATTGCAATCAACGCTTTGGGCTATGCTCCCACTGGCGCCACAGTAGATTTCTACAAGTCTCAGGACATGGATTACCCTCCGCAGTTCGGCCCATTGGCAGCCACCACTCCAGGCACTCCTGGTGGAATCATGACTATGCTGGCAGAATATGGAAGCATGAGTCTGGAGCAAATCCTGAAACCATCTATGGATCTCGCACAAGGCTATCCTATTGAAGCACAAACTGCGAATGCCATCGAAGCCCAGAAGGCTAGGATCAAAGAATGGCCTTATTCCAAAAAGATATTTCTTCCACACTTGGGAGAGGAAAGAGAAGCTCCTGAAGTAGGAGAAATTTTCGTACAAAATGACCTTTATCAGATGTTGTCCAAACTAGTGGAAGCTGAAAGAAGGGCGCTGGCATCCGGCAAATCGCGAAAGGAAGCCATTTATGAAGCTTATGATAGATTTTACAAAGGAGATATAGCCAAGGAAATCGTGAGAGGTACGCGTGAGCAAGGAGGACTATTCACAGAAGCTGATTTGGCAAACTGGAAGGTAAAAATAGAGGAGCCACTACATGTGAATTACAAAGGCATAGATGTCTATAAACTTCAGGAATGGACGCAAGGGCCAGTATTGCTGCAGTCATTGAATATCCTAGAGAATTTTGACCTGAAATCCATGGGCTACAATTCCGTAAACTACATCCATACCGTCTATCAAGCGATGAGTTTGGCCTTTGCAGATCGAGATTTCTACTATGGAGATCCTGCCTATGTGGACTCTCCTATGGAAGGGCTCCTTTCCAAAGAATATGCAAAAGATCGCGCTAAATTGATATGGGAAATGAATGATCCCAAACTTGGCCCAGGTGATCCTTATCCATTCCAAGGAGGAACGAATCCATATTCCGATCTATTGAAAAAAAACCAAGTTGCTCTTACATCTCTTCCTTCCGATCATATCAATAGTAGCTTAGATGAAGCCTTTATCGCTGACTTCCAAAGTGGTACTACCTCGGTAGAAACTGCTGATGCAGAAGGCTGGGTGGTGTCTGTAACGCCAAGTGGCGGATGGATCCCAGCTGTAGTGGCTGGGAATACCGGTGTTGGACTATCTCAGCGCATGCAGAGCTTTGTCTTGGATGAAAATATAAGTCCTTACAACCTTCCTGAGCCAGGTAAAAGACCAAGAGTAACCTTAACCCCGAGTTTGGCCATGAAGGATGGAAAGCCCTTTCTTGCCTTCGCTGTCCAGGGTGGTGATTCTCAGGATCAAAATCTATTACAGCATTTCTTAAATATCGTAGAATTCGGAATGGATGTGCAGGAAGCCGCAGAAGCTCCCAATTTCAATTCTTACCAAATGCAAAGTTCTTTTGGTGCTCATGAGAGTCGCCCAGGAGCCATGGTGCTAAGAGAGGATACACCAGATTGGATTAGAAAGGACTTAGTCAAAAGAGGTTATTCGCTTGAGTTCTGGAACAAAACATCCGGACCTATCAATTCCATCTGGTTTGACTGGAAGCACGGAAGCTTCTGGGGCGGAAGCAGTGATTATGGTGATGATTATGGAATTGCATGGTAGATATAGAATGAAAAATGTAAAATTAGGTTGGCTGAATTAGCTACTCTTTTTTTGTTACTACATTTTTATTTGAAGTAAAAACACAAATCATTCCACCATTGGGAAAGACCGATGTCCCTGTTTATCTTCAAGAATGAATAAAACAAGTTTAAGCATAGCACTTCTACTGTTGGTTATCTTAAGTGCTTTTAGCTTACGTGAACCTACTGTATTGATCATTGGCGATTCCATTTCGATTGGATATACTCCCTTTGTCAAAGAGCATTTCGCGGGCAAAGCTAGCATTGTCCACAACCCCGGAAATGCACAGCATACGGGCACTGGCCTAGAAAAAATTGCCGAGTGGCTGGGTGAAGAAGACTGGGACATAGTTCAGTTCAACTGGGGACTTTGGGATCTTGCCTATAGGCATCCAGATGCAAAGGCCTATGGGAATCGGGACAAAGTGAATGGTAAAGTTACTTATACTGTGGATGAATATGCTGCAAATCTCGACTCTTTAGTTACTTATATTAAGTCAAAAACAGATGCTAAATTGATCTTCGTCACAACTACTTATGTGCCTAGTGAAGAGGTAGGCAGGTTTACTTCTGATGTAAAAAAGTACAATACTGCCGCCAAAAAGATCATGAAAAAGCATGGGGTCATAGTGAATGACATCTACAAAAAATCCATCAAAATACACAAGGAATATGGTGTAGGATCAAATGATGTCCACTATAGACCTGAGGGATACCAGATGCTAAGTGAGTCAATCTCTAGTTTTTTGGAGAAAGAACTTGGGATGAAATAGAGGCAAAATATTGGAATAAAAACAACTAAGTGGAAAAAGCATTGAGTACTCTATGTTATTCTCAATGAGCACATTGACCTACATAAAAAATAGTAATATCAGCATGAATCCAAGCATAAAACCCCTTCCTGAGACCAATCTAATTGGTAAAAAAGTGAGAATGAATTTTATTAATAATCAGACTCAGCAGCTTTGGCAGTCTTTTATGCCTAGGAAAAGAGAAATCTCAAATAGCATTGGAAATGACTTGTATTCAGTGGAAGTGTACGATTCTCTATCTTATTTTGATGAGTTTAATCCCGCTACTGAGTTCGACAAATGGGCAGCGGTCGCAGTGGCTGATCTGAAAACAATTCCAGAAAGCATGGAAGAGCTTATTATTCCAACAGGTTTGTACGCTGTATTTCCATTCAAGGGTTCAGATAGTGATGCCCCAAAAATGTATCAGTATATTCTTGGCTCATGGATTCCCAATTCAATTTACCAGCTTGACCACAGACCACACTTTGCTCTAATGGGAGAAAAGTATAAGAACAATAACCCGGATTCCGAAGAAGAATTTTGGATTCCGATTAAGCCCAAAACCAATGACTAGAAGCGAATACAGTTTCGGGATATTTCTCATGGTATTGACCGTCATTACAGGTTTTTTGCATGCAGTTGCTTATTTGGTGATTGGTGGACAGGTGTTTTACCTGGATGTTTATCCTTATTATTTCTTTCTTTCGAACCTCATCTACTTTGCTGGAACGGCAATTCTGATTAAGTATTTTTATAGAGAAAATTACAAAGCTGCCTTTTATACCTTACTGCTTACTGCACTTTTGACCTTGGTTCAGATGATTGTTTTATATAACATGATATCGAATCGACATCTTAGCAGCCTGTATTTCGCGGTAGTAATTTTCTTGCTCTGCTCCTCAATGGTCTTTGGCGCCACTCTTATTTTCTCTAATGCCTCGTTACGAAAATGGTTTAAACCTGCCGGTATCCTGATCCTAATCACTAGTGCTCTTTTATTGGCGATTAGCTTATTTGCCTTAACTATTAAAGAAAGTGCTACGCTTTGGATGCTAGAGCAAGCATCCCGATGGATATCTCTTAGTACAACTCTGACTCCCATATTTTTTGTTCTGATTTTCAAAGAGGAGTTAAAAGCCACAGATAATATTGTTTTCAAAAAAGAAGACAAGCAATATGCTATTTTCAAATTTCTATTGCTCGTTGCCTTTCTGGCAAGCGGCTATATCTTTCTAAGAGACAGTTATATGTCACATTATTGGTATGAAAAAAATCAGGAGAAGACAGCTCAGATGATAGAAATGTCTGATCAAAAGACTTTTATAGGAAGCCAAGGTGATAGTCTGAGCTACCTACTAATCAACCCAGTTCAATTTGACTCTTCGAAGCAATATCCTCTAGTAATTTCCCTTCCCTATGCTGGCTATGAAGCTAGTGCTGCCCAGGTGCTTTCTGAAAATGTAAATCGCCTGAAATACCCTGCATATATCATGGTACCCTATTGCCCGGAAGGCGAAGGTTGGGGCGGTGTTCCAAATACCCCCGTGATAGATCAGTTGGTGTTTGAAGCAATTGAGTCTTTGGATGCTACAGAGAACATTGATATAAATCGCCGATACATTACAGGAGTCTCTCGTGGCGGATATGGTACTTGGCATTTTATCACGGAAAGGCCTGATCTTTTTGCCGCTGCCATTCCAGTATGTGGAGAAGGAAATCCTAGCTTAGCTCCAGAGATTACAGATGTGGCAGTCTGGGCTTTTCATGGCGAAAAAGATAAAAATGTACCAGTATCAGGCTCCAGAGATATGATCGAAGCTATGGAAGAAGCTGGGAAATCACCAAAATACACTGAGTACCAGAATGAAGGGCATAACATCTGGTATCAAGTGAGTACGGAGCCTGAGCTATGGACTTGGCTATTTTCGCAGAGAAAGGGAATGTAGGTGAAAAGTAAAATGTAAAAAGTAGTAAGTCGTAAGTAGTAGTTTTTTGTTGACTATATAGATCCATGTCTGCCTGAGCGAAGTCGAAGGCAAGATCACATTGTCCTCGACTGCGCTACCAATGACAGATTGATTTGAGGACATCAAAAGCTGGTCAGTTCGAGTGCCCGAGAGACGGGAGTCTAGAGGTTCGAGAACCTTTCGAATTCGAGACTCTCGTCTCTCAAGTGCTCAAGGTGACCATGGTTATGGTTCCAAAACAAATTACTGTCATTTCAATTTTTGTGTGTTCAAAGAATATTTAATATGATTATCCGCAATGATGCCAGTCACCTTAGATTCTTTGTTTATCAGGCTGGAAGACCGATGACCGAAGACCGAAGTGGCCTCAATTTTTAAGTTTAACATATCTTACATTGCTTTTTCCACCTTACTGGTAGAAAAGCGGATATACATAATATTTAATACTCGGACTGACATATTCTTAAAGCACGAGCTAAAAATTATCGGAAAATCTTCTTCAGAATTCATCTAATTCGATTCCTTAAACCCTAATGCAATCATTTTACCTATCTGGTCAAGAGGAACTGTCACATAAATCCGGTTTCCAGTCGTACAAAAACAGGCTTCGCAACCTTGTTCAACACCATCTCCCGTAATCGATAATACTTTTGCTCCCTTTACTCCTTCGTCACTTAAGTAATCCTCAACAGCTTTTTGTGTCTCCTTAATTGAATTGTTAGAATTAGTATTCCATGGATCAGAACAACCCGTTTGATCCCAATAGAATTCTAACTGGTTTAGCGGTGTGTTCTCATCCTGACAACTTTGAAGAGAAAGTATAAGTAGGATTGTAAAGGCTAAGTAATATTTCAATTTCATAATGTTCTTTATGAAAAAAGGACGCAAAAAAAAGGCTGGACGCTACAGTCCAGCTTACTATTTCTATCCGAAAAGCTTCTCTAAGATCTTATAGGTAATCAAGTAAGTTGGCCTCACTCCTTCCATCCCCAAAGCTCCTGAAGCCAGGGTACTTCCTGTTTCAAGTGGATTGTCCGATGCGTAATATGCATAAAGCACTTTCACATTAGAGCGAATTGATTTACGGATTTTAGAAGCTGATTGAATTGCTTTCTGATAATGTGCTCCTTCCATTTCCAGTCCTACTGCCTGCCATGAGGAATCCATAAAGTAAGTAAGAATGTCCTTGTTCTGAAGAGAAGTACCGAGCACTGAGATCATCGTCCCAGTATAAACACCTAAGCCATAGCCTTCAAAGTCGGCTTTTTTCAATTCATTCTTGAATGGATAATTATCTGCAGTTCCTTCAAAAACGTGGGCATCAGGGATCATTAGGTCACCCTTTCCTCCGTAAAGAATTCCTGCTTTCCCCATGATCGAAGTAGAAACTACATCCAGCGGTATAGCCTTGCCATCCTTCTCATAAGGCTTAAGCAACTCGTCAAAGCACTCGTAGGCTTGCTCTCCAAAAGCATAATCCATCACCACAAAAACTGGTTTTTTAGATTTTTCTTTAGGCAAGCTTACACCAGGAATCAATTCATCTTTTTCCAAAAGTGCTGTATCAATAATCTGAGCTCCAATATTGGTCCCTGACTCATCTGGTAGATTGATAAAACCATGCTTGAGTGCATATTTTTCAATAGCTTTTCCCTTGTTATTCTTTGCGTTGACAGAGATTTCCATTACCACTTCTTCCAGCGCTTCGTAGCTCTTCAGGTCAAGCAACTGTGCACCGTAAATCGTATTGACAACGGAATGGAGATTGGCTGAAATTATATGTATAGGACGCTTCAGCAGGTCATGCTGATCTAATGCGATCTTGATCCTTCTTGCCCACATTTCTCCGTAAACATGATGTCCTATTCGCTCTCTAAGTGTGGTGGAAAAAGAGATTTCACGATCCAAATGCTTAGTAGCTTCATCCTGTGCCAATTTCCCCATGTGATATACGATGGAAAAAAGGCTGTTGGAATTACTACTTTTTTCAAACTTATCGACAGCCTGAATAGTCTCCTCATAGGTTCTTCCTATCAGATGACTGAGGTAAGCACTAGCTGCTTCTTTCTCAAAATCCTCTCCGGCTGCTTCCTTCTGCACAAATTCCTCCAGCATCAGCCAGTTGGTAGAAATCTTACCTTTCGGATCAGTACTGTTGTTGTAGATTTTGTTGGACTCAATGTATAAAAATGTGAGGTGAGTCAGAATATCATATATATCTGAGCGCCCACGAGTCATCTCCACATACATGATATGCTCATCCAGTCGGTAGCAGTTACGCTTACGTTTGGACGGAATGATCGCATTTAACTTGGATGTTTCATAGCCTTCACGACTAATCAGACGCACAAATCGGCATTCTTCTATTCCTCTAGGAAGACGCTCCATCACATAGAGTAAGCCGTCCAACTCGATCTTTTCAAAGTCTGTAACCAAACCATAAATCTCAGGACTCAAGACCCGCAATGCATCCACAAGACTTTCACCCGAAATCCCCATTGGCTTGTAACTACCTCTGGTAAAAAGGTGCCTCATCGTAATATACAATCGCTCAATCGCGGCTCTGGACTCGTGTGCTCTGGTTCGTTTCATGTGTTTATATTTGTTTTTTGTTGGCCTCGTGGAATCTCGCTTGCAGGATAAATACCCCGTAGTATATCACATGCTACATGCTCGATTTCATAAGTTAAGGCTGGTTTTCATAGTCAAAATTAGCAAATACTATTTTAAACGCTCTGCAAAGAATTTCTTTAGCTTATCCACTTTGGGTTTGATCACAAACTGGCAATATGGTTGTCCTTGGTTTTGATTATAGAAATCTTGATGATTTGATTCCGCAGGGTAAAAGTTAGTAAAAGCTGAAATCTCAGTGACAATAGCTGAATCAAAAACCTTGGAATCATTCAATTCAGTCTTCAGTTTGTTTGCCAATTTCTCCTGCTCAGCGGTATGGTAAAATATAGCCGATCGATATTGAGGGCCTGCATCTGCCCCCTGTCTATTCAGAGTAGTTGGATCATGAGTTGCCCAAAACACTTCCAATAGTGATGACAAATCAATGATAGAAGGATTATAATAAACCTGTATTACTTCGGCATGACCGGTTGTTCCGGTACAAATCTCCCGGTAGCTAGGCTGAGTTACAAAACCTCCTGAATATCCAGAAACCACCTTTTCTACACCATTAAGGCGCTGAAAAACCGCTTCGATACACCAAAAACAACCAGCACCTAAAGTAATTAAATTTAACCCTTCGGGAATCTGTACTTCAGTGGTGGGTAGTTTCAATTCCTTATCCATAGCTCAATTTTTATTTAGCCATTCAAACTAAAATCAATCTACTAAAGTTTGTTTGGGGATGATATTTTCAATGAATTATTCCTATGCAAATCTCCGGTATCAGATGGCCATTCTTCAGAGACTTTGACTAAACCTTCCTCCTGCAATTCCAAAGCGGTAGTATTCACCTCTTCGACAAATTGCTCCCAATCCTCAGGAAACATCTGCTGCACAACGTCAGTTGAGAAAAAATAAGCCCCTTTTTTTCGCCTTAGCATATCCAAAATGGCTGTTCGAAGAACTTCCATAGCAAGACCTTATCTACAAACCATTACAAAGGCTGGCGGAAGGTTTTTAAGTGTAAAACTGGTATTCACTCTCTCAAAGTGCTTTTTGAATAAATTTTTCAACAAATATGAGTAACAACCCTGTATAAAGGAGCCACTTTGAGTAAGTGCGGATTTACTTTGAGAAAGGATCTGATCCCTCACTTCGGGTGCAATAAAACTGAAAGGTAGACTAGACAGAACATAATCAGCCTTTCTACCTTGTAAATACTCTCCGATATTTTCAGCGGAATCGTTTATAATTCTGACATTTTCCTGCGGAAATAACTTTTCCATAGAACTGCAAAAAGATTTACTGATTTCGAAAACCAAAAGCTCGGTGTTTGGATCTAATTTTTCTACTATTCCTTTCGTAATACTTCCATCACCACCTCCTAATTCTATAATTAATTTTGCACCTTTGAAATCAACATGTGTAAGCATCTTCTTTACCAATGTTTTTGAACTGAATGCCACAGCTCCAGTTGTGCTCAGGTTGGAGTATAACTCCAACAACAAATCTGATTTGCTCATATAATATTTAATTCTTCCCTTGAAGATACCTGATTTTGCCCTATCTTTTCGGGCTTCACCCAAAATTTAAAGTGTAAATATGGCCCAAAAGGCTGAAATTCGATCTAATCTACCAGCAAAAATCCAAACTACTCTTAATAACTTTTGGGGTATGTCGCTGATATTCTCAATCTTAATGATTTTATTGAGAGTAATTGAGTTGCTTTTAATTTTCAAATCCCATAGCATTCGCGTCACTTTCGGTGAAGTTGTAGGCTTTAGTGTTTTTGAAGATTTCAACTGGATTCTTTATTTCCTGGGCTTACTATTCATTCTTCATGTAATAAATAGTTTACTATCCATTAGTTTTGCGAAGCGCTTCACCCAAGTTTGGTTAGTGATAGCACTTTTGGTACAAACAGCCTTGGTGTTATATTTTCTCAAGACCCTTCTGCCACTTGGGAAAGATCTGTTTGCTTACAACATAGATGACATTATCCTCACTGTCCGATCTTCAGGGCAGCTTAATTTCATGACTATAGGAGGTGGAATAATTTTAAGTGCGATTTTATTTTTCGCTTTTAACCTCGCAAATAAACACCTGAATTTCAAGACAAAAACCTCCATTGCATTTACCATTGCTTTGTACTGGTTTTTAATCTTTTTGTATTTCGTTCCACTTGGTGAATCTGATATTCTGAATGAAGTAAAAGCGAATATTCAGTTGAATAAATCAAAGTACCTCTCTGAGGAAGCATTCGATTACTTTATGTATAAGAATGAATATTACTTTGATTTCTATCTGAGATCGCTCGATGATGCCTTATTTATCAAAAAAGAGTATACAGATCCGAGCTATCCATTTCTTCACAAAGCGGATTATCCCGACGTGTTGAGCCCATATTTTGACAGCCTCACCTCAGCACCAGACATTGTTTTCGTGCTTATCGAAAGTTTAGGCAAGGCATATTCTGGGAAGGATGCTTACCTAGGAAGCTTCACTCCTTTTCTCGATTCGCTAGAATCTCATAGTTTGGTTTGGACGAATGCTATTTCATCTACTGGTAGAACATTCGGTATCCTTCCTGGGCTTTTCGCAGGACTTCCCTATGGCGAAAGAGGATTTCAAGAATTGTTTGAGGATTTTCCTCACCACCAAAGCTTAATTAGTGTTTTGAACGGTAATGGCTATGAGTCAAGCTTTTTCATTGGTAGTGATGTGAGTTTTGACCACCAAAAAGAATTTTTACAATATGCAGGAGTATCACAATTGATTGATATCCATCGATTTGATCCGAAATATAAAAAAATGCCACCTGCCAATGGATTTACATGGGGATATGGTGACAAGGAGATATTCAGCAATGGCTTATCTTTTTTTCCAAAAAATGACGGCAACCCTCAGTTGGGTATATTCCAAACTATCACCTCCCATGATCCATATTTGGTTCCTGAGAGAGAATACTATTCAGAAAAGTTTGAAAACCATCTAGATAGCTATTTGAATTTAAGTGAAGCTAAAAAGCCTGAATACAGGGAATATCAAGATATATACATGACAATCCTTTATGCTGATGATGCAGTTAAGGATTTCATTACATCTTATAGCAAAAACCCAAAATTTGCCAATACAATCTTTGTATTTACAGGTGATCATCGTCTTCCCGACATTCCTATGTCTTCAAGGATTGATCGTTTTCATGTTCCTTTGATCATCTATTCTCCTTTGATCAAGAGGCCTACTTACTTTAAGGGAATGATAAGTCATTTTGAAGTGACTCCATCCATTTTGTCCTTCTTGCAATCTCAAATAGGAATTCAAGTTCCTGAGGAGGAAGTCTGGATGGGCCAGGTATTGGATACTTCAAGGATTTTCCAATCCAAAATAGCAATGCCGCTCATGAGGAATAAAAACCAGCTGATGGAATACGTCAATGGCGAGTATATTCTCTCCGATGACCAATTGTTTGTTATTTCTGATGGCTTAAATATTGATCCAATAGAAGATCAAGTTTTGAAAAATAAATTAACCGGAGAATTCGAGGATTTTAAAAACAAGAATAATTACACCATTCAAACTCGTAAGCTATTGCCCGTCAATTAGAGCTTAGTCTGCATGCTTTTCATCGTATGTTTTTTCTAAAATCTGCGAAAGAAGTGGGTAGAAATAATTCCAATAAAAACTCTCTCTATCAGCGTAATCGGTCACTACATGAAATCCTCTCCAAAGGAACGGTAAACCCTGAAACTTAGGAGAGCCAGTAGAATTTGGCATATCAGAAAAGTCTCCAGCAAAATAATAGTATTGACCTTTACCCACATCCTTGACTACAGCGGCTGGAAAATATCGAGGCAAGCCCATATCTCTTAGCTTTTCCTTTCCTTGGTCAGAAGGGTCAATGTCATAATAGGATATCACTTGATAATCACGCTCAATAAGTACGATATCAAACCAATCAGGGTAAGGTACAATTTCAGGCAATTTAAACCCATGCTGATTGACCCTTTGCGTTCGTATTTTGGGTGTTTCGCCATTGTAGTCCAAGCCATTAGAAAAAGCCTCTACTGTTCCATTTTCATGCACGAATACAATCCCAGGACCTGCAGACACCCAAGTGCTGTCATGCTGCTCTACATATTGACTGATAAACCAATTAGGAATATCTGAATTGATAGTAGTATCCATTTCATCAAAATACCTGGCAATCCAACCTGTCCATTTGAGCCCCATGAGATTCTCAAATTCTGTCCTAATACCTAGTGGCGTGGGGGAAGCCATGGTGTTGAATTCTGCGATAATCGTTTTGTTCTGTGAAGCTACCTCCCGCAATAAGTTGATATCACCTCGATTCAATCCACCGTAAATTTTCTTCGAGATCTCTTCAGAAGCCACACTTTGAAAATCGTCTTCAAACACCCCATAGGTGTCAGCAAAATAAAGCACATCTAGCTTATCAGCATGTTCTACTATCTCATTTTCTGATAGTTGGCTGAGATCTCTTGAAGTACCATAAGAAGGGGTTTTATCAGGGAAAAAACCAAAATAATCACTACCCGCGTCGTAGAAATCACCTTCCTTATTTTGAAACTTCAGATACTCCAAGGCCCAAAAAATAGAACGGTGTTCTTGGTAAGAATCCGATGGCACAGTCTTATCAATAATCAGGACCTCCATCTCTTTGGTGGGATAGATAAACCAAATCAAAAAGCTGATCAAGGGAATAAAAATTAAGACAAAAATGAACGGGAATACCCGTCCAAAGAATACTTTAAACTCTTCAGTAACTATATTTTTCATCAAAATCGATATTCAACTCCCAAAGAAAAATTAAGGTCGTTTCTGAACCTTTCTGGCCCTAATTCATCACGACTATACCCTGTATATCCATAGATCATAAATCGATCTGTAATCAATTGCTGATACCCTAACCTAACTCTATAGGAATTAAGAAGCTGGGTAGGATCACGAGTTTCCTCATCAGGAGACACACCTGAACTCACCTGTGCGGAGAAGAAATCTTCTCCAGTCTTGAAATAATATCTTGCCTGTAGATTTGCTGAGGTCCCTAGGCTATTTCCTGTTCCTGGAATCAAGTTTCCTCGAAGATTAAACCACCAATTACCAACATATTTACCTAGTGAAGCAGTATATATAGTGGTGGATTCCGAAAATTGAAGATATCTAAACCCTCCTTCTATTTCCCAGGCTTTGGGCAAATTGTAATAGATAGAAGCCCCAAATCTAAACTGTGGAAAAAAGCTTGCAGCAGAGCCACCAATATTCACATATGCATAAGCTTTTTTACCCAAGGAAGGATATGCGTCTAATTCGAATAATGTGCCGTTATCATCATACCGAGAAGATTGAGTCACTCTTCCGATAAGCGTTCCTGTTAATTTGGTACGAGTTCTACCATAAAAGGAAAAAGTATTCCATGGTGATATATCATTAAAGAATGAATCGTAATCGTAGGTAATTCCCACGGCATTATTTCGCCTCAAGCGCTGAAGGGTCTGCATATAGCTCAGCAAACCTTCGTTGTTGTATTTTGCTTCAAATAGTTCTTCCACTATCTCATAAGCATCATCGTACTCTTCTCTATAGTATAATAATCTGGATTCTTTATACCTCAAACTAGGGGGAAGTGGCTGTCCCAAATTGTCTTTAGCCTTTTGAAGAACAACATCAGCTTGATCGTATTGCTCAGCCCAAGACAAATTATCCAAATAGGCGGAATAGGCATCTTCATAATCCGGAGAAGCAATAATAGCCCGCTCCAGATATATCGAGGCTGAATCATTCTTGCCTTCCCAAGCGTAACTCCTCCCAACCAAAATTAGGATATCAGCATAATCAGGGTACTTCGATAGTGCCCGAAAAGCAATTTTTCTCCCCTCAATGTACTTTCCATCTAATATCAATGTTCTGGCATCTATCAACAAAACATCAGGATCAAAGGAATCTTGTGCCTTTAGCCCCAGTGAAAAAATCATTGAACAAAACAGAAGTATATATGCTTTTTTCATAGTCATGAATTCAGGCTGTTAGGCTCAATATTCTTTTTGTCTTCCGATTTTTTGAAGCCTGTTCTGATCATATTACCCCATCCTCCTTTGCCTACGATAAAGTCCCAATGTCCCTTCAAGCCCCAAAAAACTACCTTCGGGTGAATCATCAATGGCTCAAGAATAATAGTGAAAATCAGTTTATTAAGGTCCTTTTTATCTTTATAATTATTGTATGCAATTTGCTCATACAAAATACTAAATGAGGATACAAGAATAGACAACAAGTACAGAACGACAAATAGGGCTACAAAATAAAAAGCCGAGAAATCATTAATGATGATGAGTACTAAGGTGTACAATAAACCTAACAACTCTAATACAGGAGCCATTTTTTCAAATATGTTCCAATAGGGATAAGACACTAGGCCCATTACACCATAGTTAGGATTTAAACGGGTGACACGATGAAGTTGCAGTGTTTCGATAGTCCCACGAATCCAGCGATTTCTCTGACGCGCTAACACCTCTTCTTGCTCCGGAACTTCAGTCCAGCATAGAGGATCAGGCACAAAACCTACCTTATACGGTATTTTTCGCTCTTCCATGTAGCGTCGCATTCGCACGACCAATTCCATATCTTCACCTACTGTTTTCGGGAAATACCCTCCTACCTCCACCACTAACTCTCGATTGAAAAAACCAAAAGCACCAGAAATTAACATGAGTCCATTTAGTCTCGTCCAAGCCATACGCCCCATCAAAAATGCTCTACAATATTCCACTACTTGGAATCTTCCTAATAAGGTAGTAGGGACACGATATTTGGTTACGGTGCCATCCTGTACATCACAGTTATTCGCAATGCCTATCACACCTCCTACTGCGATAACTTTACGGTTGGTCTCCTCCATAAATGGTCTAACCATACGCGTAATAGACTCATGAGAAAGAATGCAATCCACATCGATACAAGCCAGCAGCTCTTTTGATGCGACATTGATCCCCGTATTCAGTGCATCAGCCTTGCCTCCATTCTCCTTATCGATTACTACAAGTCTATTGAAAGAACGATTATTGGATTTATAAATGCCACGAACTGGTTGGGCGGATATTTCTTCATTATAGGCAAAATCGGTGATTTTCAAATCAAAGGCCTTAATAAGCTTACTTAGCGTATCATCTTTAGAACCATCATTGATTACAATTACTTCAAACTTACCATAGTGAAGTGAGAGGAGACTTTTGACATTTTGTACAATAGACTCTCCCTCATTAAATGCAGGTGCCAATATAGATACACCTGGCGCAATCGGAGAAGTAATGATATCTTGATAATCTGCAAACCTATTTTTCCTCCTATGATCGCGCATTTCTAAGGCACTTAAGATCATAATCAATAAATAGATCACGATCACTGAGAAGCTAAGGAAAAGAAATATTATCCCGAATACTTCCAAAATAAGATAAAACAAGAAACTATACATCTTGGAGCAGAGGATCAGATAAATGTTGACTAATTCTTTGTAAATCTGGACTTAAATTTTCTTCAATGAATTGGTTATAAAGTTGCACATTTAGACTTTGCAAACTTTTCATCAATGTCATTTTCAATTTAAAACCTGGAGCATCATTCAATATCTTAATAATCAACTGAGCAGTGCTTTGATCACCAATCACTCCCGCGGCTCTTGCCGCAATAGACGCTAGCTTAATATTCTCAGATGTAAGACTTCCGTTGATCAATTCAGATAAGGCTGGAACTCCCAAATATTCAAAGGTTTTGATAATCTCAATCTTGTCCTCTATCTCTGTAAAAGGAAACTTACTTTCCAAATCAGCTAAAAGATCAACCCTACCTATCACTCGCACCAGTTTATAGCCAAATAATCGGATACTCTGATTTTCAGAATCAAACAAATTCCCTAAATGTAAATTACGAGTCGAATGTAAATGCTTGATGATCCGTAAATAATTCATCTGCTGCCAGCGAGAAAGAGGAAAAGACTGATCACGAAGAAAAGTAAGGTCTATATTTTCAGAAAGATTAAGTAAGGTAGCTACCGCCTGAGACCGAATATGGAAATTAGGTGAATTAACGTGCTTTTTCACCCAGACTAGTGCTTCTGTGTAATCCATTTCATTAACCTCAACCATACCTGTCACGATTCTATCCCATTTAGTACTTTTCAGCTTTTCTATGGATAGCTTATCGAGGTCCAATCTTTTGTAAAGAGCTTTAAGTTTGAGTTTAAAATCACCCTTCATTTTCTTATTAAGGGCCAAAATCCTACCTACCAGCACCTGCATATAAATAGGTTTTTTTAGCTGGTTCTCAGGAAAACTTAAATACAGTTCCTCATTACTCAAGGATTCGAGTTCTTCTAGACTTTTTTCAAACAAAATCTCGGACAGTGGACCTACAATTTGCTCATCATAACTTGCTACTAACTTTTCTTTGCGATTTCTGCGTGCTTTATAGAGCACCATAAAGAAAATCATAGCGAATGCGAAAACGAAAAATAAAGTAATAGTCGATATGACTGCAAAAATCTTATAGTCTCCGATGTATGAGTAAGGACCTGAAAGCAGAGGAGAATATCGTTCCTTATTTGCAAGAGAAATCAAATCCTTCCTGTTGACAGAATCTGGCGTATTCACAACTATATCTCCATTGCGCAGGAGATTAGAAACGTATTCTTGAGAAGCTTCAAAACTACTAGACTCATTATACACAAGAAATTCCAGAGTCGATTCAACAGAACCCCTATTCAAAACACTATCCTGTATCGCCAACGCCTGAGAATAGTCAACAATACCGCCTACTTCTGGAGCCAAAGCAGTAGAAATAATCTTACCAGAGGAATCAATTAGCCTGTAATTCAGCCCAGGGATTTCTCCTTGAGCTTTCAAAAAATCGACAAATGAAATGGAATCAGCAAATACTTGCTCATTCTGAGCCAAAACCACTTCAGTTTTGATCAACAGACAAAGCAAGAATACAAGTGTAGCTGTACGTTTCACTATCATATTATTAAGCTCTAAGGACTCGCTTCACTCGTATTGCCAGTTCATTCGGATTAAAGGGCTTTGGAATAAAATCAGCTACTCCCAAGTTAAACGCTTCCAAAACTATTTTTTCTTCCTCACCTAAGGAACTTAAGACAATAATAGGAACGTCAGGCTTAGTTTTTCTAGCATGATGGATAATTTCGATTCCGTTTTTGAAGGGGATCATTACATCTGTAATAATCAAATCAAGGGTTTCAGTATCAATGGCAATGATGCCTGCATTCCCATCTTTTACTAAAATAGTTTCGTAACCATCCTTTTCCAGACGGAATTGTACAAGGCTTGAAATAAGTAAATCATCTTCGATGATTAGGATTTTTTTCATTCTTAAGTGGGGGTGATACTAGGCTCAAAGATAATATCTAATGCTTAAAACCATACTTTATTTACCAGTCAAATAAATTTGGATTATCGCGGATGATTCTCGTAGAATTGAAATAGCATTTCAAATCCACCTTACTGCCATTGGTCAAATAATAAGCTGCATAAAATAATTCCAAATGGATTCTGAAAACGCTTTTACTAGCTTGCTTATCAAAATACAACCATCTAAGAGGTGGAGATAGACGCTATTATTGGCTTTCAATATTGCTAATGATAGATTCAATCTTCGCTCTTTACTTTAAAACCATTTCAACCATATGAAAAAAGAACTACTGTATGCAGGTGTTTTTTGCTTATTAGTTGCAGGATGGCTTTTACCCTCAATGGCTCAAGCACAGAGCGATCCGACCGGGCAAAGGCGAATTACTGATACCTATGCAATAACAAATGCAACCGTCTTCACTGCTCCTGGCAAGGCTGGGATCAAGGCAACAGTCCTCGTCAAAAACGGACTGATTCAAGCCGTAGGAAGCAACCTAAGCCTACCCAAAGAGGCTCGAATGATTGCTGGTGACTCACTATTCATCTATCCTGGCTTTATAGCTGGAGCATCTGAGGTAGGAATCACCAAACCAAAAGATTTAGAAAGACCAAAAGACTTTGTGTCTTCAAACCCGCCAGATGAAATCGCAGGTATAACTCCTTGGAGATCGGCTCTAGATCAATTTTCTATTGCAGACAGCAATGTAGATGACTTAAGAAAAGTTGGATTTACCATTGCACAGCTCATGCCTGATGGAGGAATGATAGCTGGAAAGACATCTATAGTCCTTCTAGGTTCAGAAAGTTCTACCAACTTATTGAAAAACAACGCAGCTTTAGCTGCCAGTTTCAGAGGTTCTAGAGGAATGTATCCTGGTACTGCAGTAGGTGTCATGGCAAAGTTTCGTGAAATATATGATAACACGGAGCTTACTTCTCAGCGCTCTCAAAAATACAGCACGGTAGCTGGCTTGAAACGTCCAGAGATCACGCCTACTTATTCGGCTATGCAGGATGTAACTACAGGCCAGATCCCTGTATTATTTACTGCTTCTTCAGAATTAGAAATCAGAAGAGCAATTAGTCTGCAGCAAGAAAAAGGATTCAAACTTGTTTTGACAGGTTTGGAAGATTATGAAACTGTTTTGGATGTAATCAAGGCATCTGGAGCTGGAGTGCTAGTGAAACTGGAAATTCCAGATGACAAAGCAATCAAAGCTCAGAAGGATGATGCTGAAGGTGAGGTCAAAACCCTTAATGCTCGTGTTCAAGAAGCCTATGATAAGGCACTGGCTCAAGCTAGCAAATTAGAAGAAGCGGGAATTCCTTTCGCATTTTCTATCGTAGATGTGAAATCAGGAGATGTCATGAAGGCAGTTCAAACCATGATTGCTAATGGCCTTTCTGAAGAGGCAGCTCTTGCAGCCTTGACTACTAATCCTGCTACAATCTTAGGTTTAAGTAATGTGGCTGGGACTATCGAGAAAGGGAAAATTGCCAATTTGATTATGAGCACAGATTCCCTTTTCGCAGAAGATTCTCAAATCAAGCATATGGTTGTAGATGGATTTGTCTACGACTATGAAACTAAAGCCAAAAAGAAGGGCGCTAAAAATGGCAAAGAAAATGGAGATGTGAAAATCGAAGGAAACTGGGATTACACTTCTGAAAGTCCTGCCGGATCAGGCGGAGGTATACTTTCTATCCAGAAAAATGGCTCAGATTATACAGGAACTATCACCTATGATGACCCTTCTGGTTCTGGCAAAGCAACTTCTCCTATCAGCAATGTGGCTTTAGAAGGCAGCACATTATCATTTTCATTTAATGTTTCTGCCAATGGAATGGAGATTCAAGTAGATGTGGCTGGAGATGTATCTGAAGGTAGCTATGAAGCAACCATGACCGTGGGCGATTTTGGATCTTTTCCATTCAAAGGCACACTCAATCCAACTCTAATTGCTAACAAGTAAAGACATGAAAAAAGTAAATTATTTTCTTGCCGCACTGTTGGGTCTGAGTATTCAGTTTGCCTCAGCCCAAGTGAAAAAAGGCAGTGTATTGATAAAGAACGCAACTGTTCTTACGATTACAGAAGGAACATTAGATAATTCGGATGTTCTTGTACAAGATGGCATCATCAAAAAAGTTGGTAAAAATCTAAATGCACCATCTGGAGTGCAGACGATCGATGCTACTGGCAAGTATTTGATGCCAGGAATCATCGATGCTCACTCTCACCTTGGACTAGATGTAGTCAATGAGTCTACCGCTCCTATCGTAGCTGAAGTGCGTATGAAAGACGTGGTAAATCCTTATGCCGTGGGTATCTATAGAGCCTTGGCAGGTGGTGTAACCATCTCACATGCTATGCATGGATCTGCAAATGTGATTGGTGGTCAAAATGCCACTCTGAAACATAGATGGGGTTCAACTGATCCCGCAGATATCATCATGCAGGAAGCTCCACGAACCATCAAATTTGCCTTGGGAGAAAACCCAACGAGAGTTCATGGTAGAGGTAATGGTATCCAACCTCGTACTAGAATGGGAGTTGAAGCAATTCTTCGAAATGGTTTCAATGAGGCTATTCAATACAAGGAAGCTTGGACTTCTTACAATGCAGAAGCTTCTAAGAAAGGAAGTAATGCCCTACCTCCAGTGCATAACGAAAGACTTCAAGTGCTTTCGGATATCATAGACGGAAAGATCATCATCCACTGTCACTCCTATCGTGCAGATGAGATTTATATGCTTATCAATGTGGCTAGAGACTTTGGTATCACCAAATTGGTTTTCCAACATACAAACGAAGGTTTCAAAGTGGCTCCAGAAATCGCGGAATACACGATGGGAGCTTCGGTCTTTGCAGATTGGTGGGCTTATAAGTTTGAAGTTTACTACTCCACAGCATACAACGCTGCAATCCTAACTGAAAACGGTGCAATCACCTCTATCAATTCAGATGATGCTGAACTGATTCGTCACCTATATCATGAAGCTGCTAAGACCCAGCGATATGGTGGAATGACCGATGAGCAAGCGCTTTCTATGATTACCATCAATCCAGCCAAGCAATTGGGCATTTCGGATAAAGTAGGTTCTATAGAAGAAGGCAAGCAAGCTGACTTGGTGATTTTCGAAGGACATCCGCTTTCATCTTATGCTGTACCTCAAATGACCTTTGTAGATGGTGTAAAATACTTTGATATCAAAGAAGACGCAGATGATCAGCGATTGAAAGTAAGTGCAACCGATATGGTAGAACCAGTCATGATCTATGAAGGTCACAACAGCAGATGCATGCAGGACACTGAGCATTTGTTTGAGACTACCAATTCACTTTTCCATACTAATTACTAATCACCCGTAATCAAAGAAGACATGAAAAGACTAAATAAAACCTTTTTCGCCTTCCTCTTTGCCTTATTGCCTATGATGGCAATAGCTCAGATCGACGGGGAAGTAATCAAGCCAAGAACGGGTAAGTTTCTACTACAAAATGCAACCGTAGTAACAATAACTAATGGCGTTCTAAACAATACCTCGGTATTGGTGGAAGATGGAAAAATCAAGGAAGTTGGTGCGAATATCTCTGCCGACGGAGCTGAAGTAATAGACTGCGAAGGCAAATTCATCTACCCAGGAATGATAGATGGTGGCACCAAACTAGGACTAGTGGAAGTGAGCTCTGTTCCTGAAACTGTAGACTATGCAGAAATTGGGAATTTCAGCCCTAATATGCAGGCTCTAACAGCTGTAAACCCTAATTCAGTTGCAATTCCTGTGACTAGAGTTTCTGGAGTTACGACTGTACTGACTGTTCCTACAGGTGGATTGTTCCCTGGCACTGCTGCATTGATCAATCTAAATGGCTATACGCCAGATCAGATGTATGCTGGTTTCAAAGCTATCGTAATGAATTTCCCTAGCTCAGGACGTCGTGGTAGATTTGATAGAAGATCTGATGATGACATCAAAAAAGCCAATGAGAAAGCACTCAAAGAAGCAAATGACCTTTGGGATAACGCAAAGAGCTATGCTACTCTGGCTGCCAATGGTGCAGAATTAGAATACTATCCTGAAATGGCCCAAATGGCTAAAGCGACAACTGGCGAACTACCTCTTTTGATTGAAGTAAACAAAGCTTCTGATATTCAAGCTGCCATCAAATGGGTGGAAGGCAAAGATGCCAAAGTTATCTTTTCCGGAGTATCTGAAGGATGGAGAGTAGCAGAGGAAATCGCTAAAGCAGGAATCCCTGTGGTAACAGGACCGATTCAGTCCCTACCTACTCGTGATTCTGATCGATATGACACACCTTATGCTAATGCTGGTAAAATGGCTAAAGCAGGAGTGAAAGTGGCAATCAGAACAGACGGCCAAGAGAACGTTAGAAATCTTCCATTCTTTGCTGCATTCGCTGCAGCCTACGGAATGGGAAAAGAAGAAGCATGGAAAGCCGTTACGATCAACACTGCCGAGATTTTCGGTGTGGCTGACCAATACGGATCTGTGGAAGCTGGAAAAGTAGCAAACCTGATCATCGCTGATGGTGATCCATTTGAGACTAAGACCAATATCCTACATGTATTTATTGATGGTTATAGAATGCCACTTTCTAATCGTCAAATCAGGCTATACCAAGAGTTTCTTGACCGTTCTCCTGGATTGAAGATGAATTAATCTTCCAAGCTAAGTCAATTAAAACCACAAGGAGAGTTCAGATTTTGAGCGATTCTTGTGGTTATTGTTTTTATAAAAGGCCACAAAGAATCTCACACTGAGATTAATCATCCTAGAGATGTACCTCGTCATACTCGATTTCTTGTGGTTTTCTTTTATTTTGCACAAGCTATGAAAATCAGCCTGCCCGAGGCAAATAGGCATGAGGAGAATAGCACACCTAGCTGAATGAATACAGTTTACGAGTCAATCCCATTTACGGGATAAACTTAGAAATTCCACATAACAGATGAAAAGAATATATATCCCATTATTACTCTCGTGTTTCACACTCCTATTTTCCTGCAAAAGCGAGAATAATGAAGCTGAAGTTAATTCACTTATTGAAGCAAAAAGAGCTGTAATAGCACCAGACAAGCGGGTTTCACTTTGGGAATTGAGGTTTGAAAATGACTCTCTCAAAGGAGAAACAAATCAGCCTGAGGCCTTAGAGGAATTGGTAGACGAACTCAAGGCTCAGCAAATCAGCTTCACGGATGCTGTACTCAGATTACCAGATGCAGGATTGGGAGAGAAAACCAAAGCCTTGGTTACCATATCCGTTGCCAATATCCGTAGTCAACCCAAGCACTCGGCAGAACTCGCCACACAAGCATTAATGGGAACACCACTCAATGTTCTGAAAGAAAACGATGGCTGGTTCTTGGTCCAAACCCCAGATGGATACCTTTCTTGGGTGGACAGAGCTGGTGTACATTTGATGAGCGAAGCAGAATTGGAACACTGGTTTCGTGAGCCGAAAGTTGTCTTTACAGCACTTACTGGTCATGTTTGGAAAAGTTCTGACAAGACTGAAATGGTTTCTGATCTAGTGGCTGGAGATATTCTAACCATTCAGGATGAAACGAAGGATCAGCTAAAAGTCAACTTGCCTGATGGCCGTCAAGGATGGATTTCCTCATCAGAAGCCCAAGATTGGGAAAGCTGGATAGCTTCTAGAAACACCACACCGGAAGCATTAATCAGTACAGCCAAGCAAATGATGGGAACTCCTTATCTCTGGGGAGGCACTTCTATCAAAGGAGTCGATTGCAGTGGCTTCACTAAAACCATCTATTACCTCAATGGACAAATCATTCCTCGTGATGCTTCTCAGCAGATCAATGAAGGCGAACTTGTAGACGCAGACAAAAACTGGGACAAACTGCAGGTCGGAGATTTACTTTTCTTTGGTGTAAAAGGAACTCCAGAGAAAAAAGAGCGAGTAGTCCATGTGGGCATGTGGATAGGAAATGGAGAGTTTATCCATTCCCGAGGACTGGTTAGGATCTCTAGCTTTGACCCAAATAACCCTAATTATGACGAATATGAATTAGGAAGATACCTAAGAACAAAAAGAATAGTAAACGTACCTTCGGAACACATTTTATCAGTATCAGAACTTTTAACCACCAATCAACCATGAATGTAAACAAACCCATTTTGGCATTCGCTTTGGCCTTTGGCTTTAGCTTGAGCACAAATGCACAACAGGTCACTGGCTTCTACCCCAAGGACAAAACCAAGGAAGAGTCCATTGAGAAAGATTACCTGAAAGCTGTCAATTACGGCCAATTTAAGGTTCACCTAAAAGAACTCACCAAAGCTCCACATATCGCAGGCACACCAGAGAATGAAGCTGTCGCGGCATACATGACTAAGGTGATGCAAGAGGCAGGAATGGACGTGACCTCCTACCCTTACGATGTGTATTTGCCAAATAAACCTGGCGAGTCACTTTTGGAGATCATCACTCCGGAAAAGATGACTTTGTCTCAGCAGGAAGGTCCGATAGATGGAGATCCTTTTTCTACAGATTCAAGATTGCATAAAGGATTTAATGCCTACTCAGGTTCTGCGGATGTCACCGCTGAAGTAGTTTATGCCAACTATGGTGTGAAAGCTGACTTTGAAAAACTTGCCGAATTGGGTGTTGATCTCAAGGGTAAAGTAGTGATTGCTAGATATGGTGGGAATTTCCGTGGCTACAAGGCCAAATTTGCTGAGCAATATGGAGCTGCAGCACTGATCATTTATACCGATCCTAAAGATTCTGGATATGGTAAGGGCGATGTATATCCTGATGGTCCATTTTATAATGAAACTACCATACAGCGAGGTTCTTTATTGACGTTGGATTACACAGGAGATCCACTCACTCCCTTCGAGCCAGCTCTACCTTTAGATGGAGATAAAAAAGTGAAACGCTTAGATCCAAAAGATGTGGCATTCCACACTATTCCTGTTTCGCCAATTGGCTATGGTGCAGCAAAAGAGATTCTGAGTAGAATGAAAGGCTCATCTGTGCCTGAAGGATGGCAAGGTGGATTACCTTTTGAGTATAGAATTACTGGTGGAGCTGATCTGAAAGTTCGTGTAAAAGTAGAGCAGCCTGTAGATTATATCAGAGCAAACAATATTGTTGGGAAGTTTGTAGGAACTGAATATCCTGACGAATGGATTATTCTTGGAAGTCATTACGATGCTTGGAGTTTTGGTGCTACTGATCCTAACTCAGGTACAGCGATGATGCTGACTTTGGCAGAAGCCATGGGTGAAATCATCAAAAACGGAGAGCGTCCAAAAAGATCAATCCTGATCGGACACTGGGATGCTGAAGAGCAAGGAGTAATTGGTTCTACTGAGTGGGTGGAGCAATTCAAAGATGAATTGGGTGCGAATGCAGTGATTTACATGAATTTCGACGGTGCTGTTTCAGGTAGAAATTTTGGCGTATCCGCAGCTCCTACCTTGAAAAATCTGATCATCGAAGCTTCTAAGGAAGTAGCTTATCCAGATTCTGCTAAGACTGTTTATCAGGTTTGGGCAGGAAATAAAGAAGAGCCAAGAATTGGAAACCTCGGTGGTGGATCAGATCACATTGCATTCTATATGTATGCAGGTGTACCAAGTATGAGTGGTGGAGCTGGCGGAACTTCTGCCTACCATTCCAATTATGACAACTTCCATTACTACAGCAAGTTCGTTGACCCTACATTCAAAATGGGAGGAACAGTTGCTTCTTTGATAGGCGTCTTGACATTGAGATTGGCGAATGCTACCATCATTCCTTACGATGTACCTAGATATGCTCAGGATCTGAGATTGCATTTTGACAATGCTGTGAAATCCGTTAAAGAAATGGATCCTTCATTTAATTCCTTTGATAAGGTCGATGCTGCTATCGCAAAGTTAAAAATTAGTTCAGCAGCTTACGAAAAAGCAATGAATGCAGCACTGGCTTCAGGTGATTTTTCTGACAAAGAAATCCATGCCTTAAACAAGGAATTGATTTCATTGGAGAAAAGCTGGATCGATCCTAAAGGAATGTATTTTGGGTCTTGGTATAAATCACTTTATGTAAGTACTGATCCATTCTCAGGCTATGCTTCTTGGATATTACCTGGTATCAAATACGAGGTGGAGACTAACTCAACAGATCGTCTAAAAGAGTGGGATACCCGCTATGCTAAGGCTATTCTGGATTTGAGCAAGAAGGTGGATAAGATGACGAAGAGTCTGAAATAAGATGCTAGACCTTAGGTTTTAGATTCAAGATGCAAGACATAAGAATGGGCTTAGATTAAATTCTAAGCCCATTTTTTATTGATTTTGAAGATTGACAATATCCTGAAAAATGACTTTTTCGACAATTTTAATAACAAGTTAAATTCAAACTAGCTTTCTTGTCAACCTGACTAGAAATCATTATATTCCTTAGTTGTTCTTAACTATCAACTAAATCAATCATGGAAAGCATCTACGTAGGTATATTTTTGTTAGCAATAGGCATTCTGATCAAATTTTTCCCTGGACTCTTAGCTGGTTACAATAGCCTATCCAATAGAGAAAAAGAAAATGCTGAAGCCAACGGACTACCCACCTTTGCTGCTATGGTATTTGGAGCTATGGGGCTGATTTCTGTTATAGGATACTTTATTGGAATTTGGTTAGAAATGCCGTCGCTCAGTAACATATGGATTTTGGTGACTATAGTTGGTATGATAGTTTTGATTGTTTTCGGAAATATGCTTGTGAATAGAAGAGCGAGGTAATTCCTAAAAAAACTCTGACTTCCATCGAAGTAGAAATAAAAGAACGGTCTTGGATTGATTTCCAAGACCGTTTTTAAATTATAGCTATTCTTAGTTTAAAGCCGCGGCCGCATTCAGATTTCCGTAGCCATATTCTGCGTTTCTAGTAGGATATAGATCAGAAGTCGATTTCATTTTATCGAGTACTTGTTCTCTTGTCCAGCTAGGATTATTTGCCCAGACTAAGGCTGCTATTCCGGATGCCGTAGCAGTCGCCACTGAAGACCCTCCTACCGTCGAGGGATCATTACTGTATAGTGCTGTGGTCAATGGCTTGCTGTTGGATCCTGCACGCTCCATGATCACTGTGAATTCTACCTGAGAACCTGAATGACAGGTATCACATCGCTGATAACCATTTCCTTCTTTCACTCCGGTGACAGCTACCGTTTCAGACATCGTTGCTGGGAAAATAACCCCTACCCAATTGGTAAACGTAGTGGAAGTGCCAGCTGCGGCAAAAATCAATTTTCCACGATTATGTGCATATCGGATTGCATCAGCCACTTTGGAACTAGAGAACAAGTCTCCAATTGACATACTAATGATATTCACATCAGATCTTTTTGCTAATAATACCAAAGCCTCAGCAACGCCATCTTTTTCATTTCCAGAATTAAAAATCACATCAGAGGTACCCCGCACAGAAATCAAATTGGAATTATATGCTACACCCAGTGCATTTCCAAATGTATTTCGTGGTGAAGCCACCACTCCTGCCATGGCTGTTCCATGACCACATTGATCTGTTGGGCCATCGTACTTTTTCCACCACCAATAACCTGTCTTATAGGTTCCATAACTTTGAACAGTACGTCCAGCAGATTGCCCATTGTTGAATGAACCGTTAAGTGCTGGCTGATCAGGAGACAATCCTGTGTCGATCACGCCAACCGTAATTCCTGCTCCTGTACTTTGATTCCAGGCTTGAGAAATACCCATTTGATCATAGTTCCAAGAGGATTTTGCACCAGGAGCAATTATTGAATAATCAGAAGCAGTAATGGTTTCAGGTTCATTTTCACAACCCGAATCACTCAGAATTCTTGCCGTTTGATCATCATTCAACAAGTTGTAGTCAAACTCATAACCACGAGGCTCGAAGTATCTGACCTCCTGCATAGATCTCAGGTTTTGCAAAGCCTCCAAGCTATAAACCTTCAGCTCTAAAAGGGGTAAGTCTGTATGAATCAATGATTCATCGATTGCCCTCATATTGCTAGCTTGCTTTGTTAAGTTAAGTCCCGAGATCATACCGATAATGTCAGTAGCGGCTTTTTGCATTTCGGGATTATCCACTGACTCCAACCCTATACGAGCATTAGTCAACTCTTTCCCAGCTGCCTGATAGCCGATGGTAAGGACAGAATCAGTCTGAAGCAAGGCACTTAAAATCAATTCCTCCGATTGATTTCCCCAGACAAAATCTCCAGTTTCTTGTAGCGATTTCAGAATAATCTGATCGATTTCGGAGGAAGGAATTACTTCAGTTGCGGTTTTGGACAACTCCGCATGGGAGACCTGTGGCTGCTCATCTGTGCTACATGAGACTACAAAGAGGGCGATAAAAATCAGCCCAAAAATCTGATTGTTTTTTAGATACTTCATAAAAATATTGGTTTTAAAAATTGATAATCAATAAGTTAAAAAAAATTCAGGTATCTACAATGAGCACAGTAGTCCTATTTTCCTAGGCATGGAAGACGGGAGACAGAAGGCTTGGAAGTAGTAAGTAAAAGTGACAACCAAAATCAGGCATAGTCAAAGTATTTAGTAACACTTATCAAGTAGCAAGTATAATCAGGACCTGACAATACATACCACAACCATTTATGGATATGCTTGAAAACCGTCTAAAATTCTAACCTACCCTAAAATTCATTTACACTCTTTTCTGGATAGTGTCAACCTGCTCAAATTCAACGAGAAATGCTATTTCTTAGACCAGCGTCTTAGATAACTGCTCATTCAAATAAGCTTTCATCTCCTCTCCTTCTTCCACTTTGATTTCACCTGGCAAACCTAGAATAAAGCGGCCCAATCCAGGAAGTTGTGGGATTTCTCCATTAAAATAATACTGATTTCGGTTTTTGATAAACATAAATGGCCGCGCATTCGGATGCTCTTCCATCATAAGTTGATAGGCTTTCTTACTCAATTTCAATTTTACCAAAAACTTATTCTTCCCGGTAAATCCAAACATTTGAGTTCCAGGCAACTGATGCTTGCTTTCAAACTTCCAAGCTTCCTGAGCCAATACCACCTCACCGATACGTTCAATCTTGAAGACTTTCATGCTTTTACTCGCAGGCTCGAAGGCATGGATTGCCTCATAATTGGAGGAGAATGCAACGGGTTCTACCAAACGATCACTTGTGGTATCCGAACTCAAAGAATAATAATCTTTCAGCCAAACCTGCGTCTTTTTCTGGATGCTTTGACCGATTTCATCTACCAGTCGGCCTAAGTTGGCATTGAACAGTTGCTCAGTACCTTGCTTCACTTCTGAACGCACAGCCAGTTTTTTCAGAATAGAATCATGAAGCATATTTCCTTTGCCCTGACTTTCGATCATGGATCTAAGCCATTGATTTTCCTCCTTAGAAAAAGTCCCGTAATTCAAGGTCTGATCCATTCCTGGACGCTGCTGTATTTTGTACTTGCTAAATTCCTTCACCACCTCAAAGCCCAGTGCTTCAAGCAATTTGAAATAGCGATAAATCGTGCGCTCATCGGTCTCTAGGAGTTCCGCAAGTCGATGAACCGGCTTCCCAATATTACTCTGTAGTAAATTGATCAATTTGAAAACGCGAAGAATTTTTTGCTGTTCGATCTTTCCGGCCTGGCTCATAGTAGATTCTGTATTTAGAAAGTTAAAAGTAAACAATTGAGGAAAGGAAATGGAATAATTGACGTGTATTGTCAGTAAAATTCTATTCAAGCTTTTTCAACAGCTAAACAAAATTCCTTCTAATTTTAGCTTAATGAGTTACCAAGTACCCAACCTCAATTCTACTAAGGCTAGATTACCTGCCGTTACCGCCGGCATTCTATTCCTCCTTGCCTACTGGTGCTTCGGTTTTGATGGGATTACTTTTAGTGACGATGTCTATTATTTGCTGGCTGGTCAGAAGTTCTGGGAAGGAACTATGGAGGTCAATGACTACCATTTTTCCAGTCGTTGGGGAGCTTATGTACCTTCGGGATTAATTGGGTTTTTGATAGGCTTTGATGCTCATAAGATCTCGTTTATATCTCTGCTGAGCTATTCAATAAGTCTACTTTTATTAGTCAAAACCCTCCCTAAATCAGCTCCATCCTGGGTATTGGTTCTTTGGTTTTGCACGCAGGTATATTTCCTACACTTTCTGACCAAAGCCTATCCAGACAGCCTTTTGGTTTTGTGGACTTGCCTTGTTCCCATTGCTGCAGTTTACCGGAAAAGTAAGCCAGTTATAGCAGGATTCGTATTGGTATTAGCGCTTTTTGCAGGTTTTCTTACAAAAGAGACCATCGTATTACTAGCTCCCTTTCCAGTCCTATTATTCTATTTCGACTGGAAGAAGAAAGAGATCAAAAGCTCATTTTACTTCGCTGTGCTAGCATGTGGAATCTTACTTTCATCGGCTTACCTAAGTTATTTCTGGATTAAATTCGGTGATCCCCTGCATCGTGTCACATCGATCAATGCTGGGCATTACATTTCCGAGTTTACTTACGCTGACAAAGGCCTATGGTCAATGGTGCGAAGACTCAGTATCTTGCCTATCATCACCTTTGTAGAGCGATCCTACTGGGCGTGGATAGTATTTGCGCTTCCAGGAATAGCATTAGGGTTGAAATCCAGGAAAACGCCAGCAATTGAGTTTACACTGGCTGCTCTCTGCCTGCTGATTGGTTTTTGGTTTATGACTTCTACCTTGGATTTTTACAACCCTATCTACCTCAATCCACGTCATCTGATTATCATCGTTCCCTTACTGTGCATGCTGATTGTGATAGGTTGGAATGAGTGGCAAATTTCCAGAAAATGGAGAATCTGGATAATGGGATTATTAGCATTGGGTGCTGCGATCAGTTTGCTACAACTCGATTGGAAAATGGCGGGATTTCAACTTGCTTTAGTTGCTGCTGTTTATAGCTATCAGAGCAAATTTCAAGCTTTTTTTATTGGTATTATTTTGCTCGCTCCAGCTTTACTGGCCATTCCATATCAAAAGAATTTGAAGCAGTATCCTTCTATGATTGAAACTTTAAGTTCTGAAGCACAATTAACTAATAATCAATCATATTTACTTACAAACAATTTCCTTGTATTTAGCGAACAGGTACTTTTCCCAGAAGATGAATATACCCAGGATAAGCTCCATGAATTGGATAGTTTTCTGACTTGGGAGCAAGCTAAAGTGGATACGGTTACACTCCTACTTTACACCTACTATCAGCATGCCTATCCGCAAGAGCAGAAGGAAATAGATACGGTATTGAGTAAGCTGAAAGAGCTAGGATATAAATTAAAGGAAGAAAAAGATGAAGGAGTTATTTGGAAACTGGTTTATATAAAATCAATTCCACTAAAGAAATAACTTTTCATCTTCATTTGGAGGTGGATAGGCTAAAAAGCATATCCGAATCCTACACCAGCATATAGTGGCCAAAAGCCATTGTTATTGAAAATTGGATTGATATTGATTTTCCAGGTAAATCCACCATCCACAGGCACACGTCTATAGCCAAAATTCAAAGTTCCCATCAGACTAGGAGAACTATCCACATCTAGAATAAAATTATAATCCGAAGACTCGTATGTCGTACAGGTATAAATTCCTGTGTTAGGATCATAAGTACCATCTATGCAATAGTCGCTATTGCTGTTGTCAAAAGTAAAAAACGTGGCTCCAAAACCTACTTCAAAATAATGAGGTCCTTTACCCAACAATTTATTCACCATCACAGGAAGTGAAAAGAAGGAACTTTGGTCAACTGCATAGCCACCAAAACCAACTCTCATTCCCCAGGAATCCACTTTGGTTTTGTTAAAGCGGAAATCATAATTGAAACTATAGGGAAGTCCTGCTCCACCTAACTCAACAAAAATAGATTGAGTAGCGGGCCTGCTTTCTGCTTCTTGAGCAAATGCCAATTGACTACTGAAAAGAAGGGCGAATACAAAGATTAGGCTTTTCATATTAGTTGGTTTAAGAATTATTTATACTAATTAACGCTATTCGATCTAAATTGATGTTTAGATTTGATTAAATTTTACCAGCTCAACTTTCCAACCACCACAATAATATAAAATCATCCTTTTTATGAATAGAATTTTAAAAATCAAGCGTACTAAAATGACCTTGGGGATTCTAGCTTCCTACTTGGTTATGATGATTCTTGTGGCATGCGTAAATCAAGCGGAGACAGATCCTTTTGGAGAATGCCCAGGTACCGTGAGTGCTAATGCATCAGATGTCAGCTTATTTTATGAGCCCTCCAAAAATTATCAATATGCCACAGAATCTGATACTGTGAAATTTGATGAATTCAATGTGTATTTGAGGATTACACCAGAACCGACCTCCGATGTTTCATGGATGTCTAGTTTTCCGGGCTCTGCTTATGCACTATCCTGCGCACAATTGTTTGATTTCAAGAATATAACATCCATTGCTGTTACCCTACTTGCACCATATGGTGGTTTTGCCGCTGGCACAGATATCTCCAAGCACATCAACGTAAGTGATGAGCTATTGCTTTCCGAGCTCAAAGATTTTAATAGTTCTATCGCTCAGTATCGACTGACTATTAATATTTTGCCAGCAAACGAATCACAATTAAAGACTAAGACCATCCTTACTCTTAAGAATGGAACTCAGAAAATTTTTGAGTCTACTTCCCCTGTACTTTTAACCAACTGATTATATGTTAAGAAAAATACTACTAGGTATTTTTGCCGCTGCAATTGTACTTGCCATAGTTTATATGCTAGGTCCTAAGCTAAAGAATCAAGAAATCACCATAGAATTTCCTGAGGTTCCTACACGACTAGCCGAATTGCAAAAGTATGTCAATCAAAGAGAGGATTCCGTAGTTGGACTAAAGCCAGGCAATGAAGCCTATATCGTCTGGGCAGATAGTTTGAATAAGCGAAAGACCCCTTACTCAATAGTCTATATTCATGGATTTGGAGCCAGCCCTATGGAAGGAGATCCAGTTCACAGATTTCTTGCGGCACATTTCGGAGCCAATCTATTTGTAACCAGACTTCCTGAGCATGGTATCAAAAGAGCTAATGGTATGGAATATCTCAGTCCTCAGGCATTGGCTAATGCAGCAGGAGAAGCTTATCAGATAGGAAAAAGCCTAGGAGATGAAGTAATTGTAGTGGGCACATCTATGGGCGGAGCCTTGACCTTACTTTTGGCTAGCCAACAACCAGACATTAAAGCTGTAGCAGTATATTCTCCAGCCATCCGAGATTACGGCGAAAAGCTATCTGCCTTATTCAATCCCTGGATGGAAAAATTAATGGAGACAACCATGATGAAGAAGAAAATGATTCATGAAGAAAGAACAGGTGAAAAGAAACTATACTGGTCAGAAGATTATCATATCCATGCTTATGAAAGTCTAGCGACCATTATGTATAGCAATATGAATGAAATGACATTCAAGAAAATACACCAACCACTATTTCTAGGCTATTATTATAAGGATAATCAGGAACAAGATCATGTCGTGTCTGTGCCCAAAATGAAGGAAATGTTTGAGGAGATTTCTACTCCTGTAGCGCTAAAGCGAGAAAAGGCGTTCCCTAATTCAGGTGACCATGTGATCGGCAGTTCTATTACCTCAGGTGACTGGGAAGGCGTACTATTTAGCACGATTGATTTCTTGGAAAATGTAGTTAAAATCCCTGCAAAACCTGAGTTTCAGGAAAAAGTAGATGAGTTGCTGCAGGTGCAGGATTCTATGGGGAAAATAAAGTAAAACAGTTGAAACTAGCTTTTCACAGCTACAAGAATTAAAAAGACCAAGTGAATGCTTGGTCTTTTTGATTACTATTATTCGAACTTCGCTCTGAAAGGAACTGCCGGTAAATTCTGATTATTTACCAAATTCACCTCAGGATTGTCCGCCCAAGCATAACGAATTTCGCCAGTTTCCATTCCGTCTGGCACTGTGATTATAATTGATTCCTTATCAGAAATCATAGCGGTTACCAGTTGGAAATCACTATCCTCATTGCCAATTATAAATCCCTTTACGTCTTCACCTTCAGTCAATTTCAGTCCTTCACCTATAGACTTGAATTTAAGGATTAGCTCATTTCCATTTCTTGAGAGTGAATCAAACTCTGGACCAGACGCGACATTTTTCTCTCCATAAGCAACTTTTCGCGCTTGCAGCCAAAGTCGCTCGCCAACATCCTTTTTGTTTTTAGGATGTATATCACCTGCTTCTCCTATATCTATGATCGTTGCCATGCCTGTTTTTGGCAGATCCAAGGTCTGCGTCTGAGCCTCTCTCAAAAATGCCCAGTCACTATCCGCTTGAACTTCCTGACGCTCCATGTAATTCGCCAGTTGGACAAATAAGAAAGGAAAATCACCAATACCCCAGTTCTCACGCCAATTGGTAATCATGGTAGAGAAAAGCATTTTATACTCTTCATGACGGCCAGCATTACTTTCTCCCTGATACCAAATCGCTCCTTTGATCGAATACTTGCTAATCGGATCAATCATGGCGTTATACATCATCCCCGGCATCCAGTTGTACCACTCAACTTTTGGCAGTTGTGGTTCTACCGCAGAATTAGAATAAGCCCAAGTGCCTTCCAGAGAAATTTTCTTCCCTGACTCTAGCAGATACATTTCATCCTCTTGACCTATTCTCGGCTGATTATTCCAGGAATTGATCGCACGAACAGAAAGCACATTTTCTCCTTTCAGAAGCATCTCATCTGGGATTTCTATATCTGGCATCGCCACTCCCCAGTCTTTGTAATGCAGTAATTTGCCATTCAGGTACACATAAGCCATTTGATCCAAATTGGGCAAATGTAGGCTTACATCATCTGTATTAGTTAGCCTAAACTTCTTTCGAGCCCAGGCGATATGTTGCAAAGGATTTGCCTGAGGAAGACTAATTCTATTCCATTTTGAATCATCATAAGAAAGCGCCGAGGCATTAAAGGCTGTTAACGAATCTGGCTTGCTCATCATAGAGTCACGCTTCTGACGATTAGCTTCATTCTCTTTTAACTTAGCTTCCCAGCTCGCATTATTTTCAGTAATATCTGTCGCTTGTTCATTGAAAGAACCTTCCAATTCTGCCAAGATCTCAGCATCTGTCCATCCTTCTACTGGTGTTCCTCCCCAGTTTGATTCTATGATACCTACTGGCACTTTCTTTTCCTGATTATTGCGCTTCGCAAAAAACCATGCTACAGCTGAGAAGTCTTTCAAATTGACTGAATCAGCTACTTTCCATTCACCTCCTACTACATCTTCCAGTTTCACAGCGCTGTATGAATTCGGAATTTTGAAAAATCTAATTTGAGGATTACCTCCTTCAGCAAATTCCTTTTCAGCACCAATCACTTGTGATTTCAGTCTCCACTCCATATTGGATTGTCCACCTGCGACCCATACATCTCCAATATAGACATCATTGATTTTTTGCTGATTCACCTCCATCGCATAAGGTCCTCCAGCTGGTAATTTCGGCAGTTTCATTGCCCAAGTACTATCTGGCTCAACAGTGCCACTAGTTACAGCACCAGCCAAACTAACACGTACAATTTTGCCAGGGATTCCTTTGCCCCAAACTGAAATGGCTACGTCTCTTTGTAAAACCATTCCATCGCTAAAGAGCCTTGGGAGATCTACTTGAGAATTAAATTTTGATGACTCACAGGAGAAAAAAATAAAGAGGACGAATAGTTTCCAGGTATGTTTCATAGGGCTTGGTTAATTCTTATGGGAAATTGCCGAAAAAATCTGAAACATCTAAGTATTATATGATTATACCTGTTCAATATAGGAGGATGATTGTTGCAGAAATGAATAAAAAGGGCAAGTCGATTTCGAGCATCTTCCCGTTGAAACTTACTTATTAACCGCTTCTAGTGAATTTACTAAATAGGCAAAAGGTGCATTCCAATTAATCGCAATTTCATTGGATGCATAGCTACAACTTTCATCTGTATAAGATTCATCTGCAAAGGAACTTGAGTAGTTACATCCATCTTGTTGCCCAGGATTAGGCCCGCCTACTATAAAGCCCGGCAAAGGAGGTAAATCAGGTCTTGATACGGCGAGTCTATGATGTGGATGCTGAGGTGATTTAGTTCCAAAACCAGTGACATATGAATATCCAGTTGCATTTCTTCCCAAAATATAATCTAGGTTGTCATAGGCTCCCTCCAAAAATGCACGTTCCCCATTTTGCTTATACGCGTACAACAAAAGAATCCCCTGATTAGCAGCTACTGCATTTGAACCCCAAATGAAATTCTTCACATTGGTCTCAATGGGACTTTGAAAGGGCTGCTCAGCAACAGCTTCTATTTGGCTTCTTGCAGCTGTGAGCAAATTGATTTTAAGTACTGCCATCCACTCTAGTGGCAGAAGTGTGATCTTGTCTTGATGCCTAAGCAAAGAATAAAATCCTAGCCAAGACACCTGATTCCATGAAGGTAGTTTGAAGCTTTGATCTGCATCCGCCAATTCATCCCAGTAGATCAAGTTATGCGTCGTAATAAAGAGTTCTGAAGCTGCCCAAATACGTTCATCGTTAGCAGAAAAATCTCCATAAGCACCTGTTTGTATATCTGGATCGAATGCCTTATTCATCTCATTTTGATTGTAAAGCACGTTCGGATTAGCTTTCGCCCAGCCCCATGCTTTTTCGGCCGCTTTCAAATAAGAAACCGACTCTTCCGGGTAATAGGACTTATAAATTCTAGACGCTTGTGCCATTACTGCTGCAAAGTCCAAAGTTGCTGTGGTACTCTTCGCTATCATATATCGCTGCGAAATTGCCAAATGTGGCTCCACCATTCCTTCAAATTTGGCGGTGCTTAGTTTATGATAAACTCCCCCATCTCCAGGATCCTGCATAGAGATCATCCAGTCCAGGTTCCAGCGGATTTCATCCAGTAAATCTGGTATCTGATTTCCAGATTCAGGAATGTTCAAATCAAGATTTTGAAAGTAGTCTGGATAATCCTCAAAAAGAGAGAGTAATGTCCCAACAGTTATTCCCGAATTGACCACATATTTATTGTAATCTCCAGCATCATACCAGCCGTAAGGCGAAGAAACCATTTCCTCAGCTTTTCTAGTTTCCGAAGCTGCTGAAGGGTGAATCATTACTTGATCATCTGGATGCCCCATAGATCTAGCCCAAATTCCAGCGTATGCTTTATCCAGCTCTACGCTAGCTCGCTGGTAATAGAAGGCCTTAATACTAGCCATTCCAAGGTTTTGATTGATATGTGACTCAATCTCAAAAGGGTAGGATTTCCCAACTCCATCCAAGATCAACACATAATTTCCAGCTTTACGAAACTGAGAGAAATCAGCAATTCTTGAAATATGACCAGAACGAGTTTTTTTGATCTGCTTTTCCAATTTCCCCTCAAAAGCAATATCCTTTTTGTCTGTATCCCAAATCAGAAAGTCTTCTATATCCTCATGATTCAAGATCACAGCAATTTTCCGCTGATCGGGATAAAAGCCTATCTGGTTGAGGCGAATAGAATCGTCCTCAGCTAGACTTTCATCTATCATTGGAGCTTTACATGCCAACTGAGTCAAAATAAGACTAAAGAAGAGTATACTTTTCATTTTACTTAACAAGTTGTATTTCAATTTTTTTAGAATCCATTACTTCAACCAATACGCATATTTATATGCTCCCTGATTTGGAATTCCAATCCAGAGAATATTGTCAATTTCAACCACAGAGTTCACATTTGTTCTAAGGTTAAGCCCAGTTGTTTCCTGCTCCAATATTTCCCAATTCCCTTGCTCATTTTTGTGTAAAACCAAAGCAGGATTAGCATCCATTCTACCGATTTTCAATCGAGCATTTTCTTGATTTCCGAGTAGCAGGAGATCAAAACCTTTGGCAGATTTCAGTGCAGTAATCGCCTGAATAGGAGAAGATTGGACAAGCGTTGGTAAGTTTACTTCTTCAAACACTCCATCCTTCAACGTGTACATCTTTGTTTCAAGCACTTGAGCATCTACCCTCTTGGCTTTTTCAAGTTCTTGTGGGTTTAGGATGTCTTGGATTTTGGCTTTGGAGAACTCTTCATGTGTCGGGAAGAGGGCCTTCTTTTTATATAACTGAGCAGCGAGCTCATCCCTTGAAAAGAATGGAAACTCCTCGCCCATTACAGGAAAAGTCATCAGAGGATCGATTGATCCATTATTATCAAAGTCCTCATAATAAACTCGTACAGGATTATTGACATCAGTTTGCATCCTAGAATTCAAGCCCCAATTCCCTGCCAGCAATTCGGGGTTCCCATCTTCATCCAGATCCTGAATAAGGATAGATGACCAAAGTCCAGATTTTCTTCCAGGTAAAAATTCCTCTGAGCGATCTATTACTTTTCCATCTTTAAGATTTAGGATTCGGATCCTATCAAACTCAGATGCTACGATCAATTCATCTACGCCATCATTATCAATATCATAAGCTTGAGAAGCTTTGACTCTGGAAATATTTCCTAAGGAAATCAGAGAAAAATCACCTTTGCCTTCATTAATCCAAACTTGACTAGGAAGAGATTCTGGCCATCTTCCAGGCACATAACCTGCACCTACAAACAGATCATCCAACCCATCACCATTTGCATCCCAAACTGTCACATTCTCTGAAGGAAATACTCCAAAATCCATTTTAGATTCGGTAAAAACTCCATTTCCCTCATTGATCAACAGCACATCTTTCTGTCTGGAGTCATCTTTGTCCAAATCATAATATCCGCCCTTCGCCACATATAGATCTAAGTCAGAATCACCATCAGCATCCAAAGCCGCTATAGAAGTAATGGTTGGAGAATCTGAGCTATATATCAGGTAATCATCTTTATCCATTGCAATTCCTTCCTTCGAGATAGAAATCACTGTTTTTCCATTAGCTATAATTACTTCTGTACTATCATCCCCATTCAAATCAGCGGATATCATTGAAATCTTAGCTTGCGAAAGGCTATAGAGTAACTGAGACTGACGCTTGAAATCATTGGGAAGTACAGTGCTGTCTGTATTCAAATAATTTCCAATTTCTGTGAACTTGTATAGAAGTAGATTTTCTTCGAATCTTCTCGAACCTGCATCTGCTTCTACTATTTCATGGATTTGATTTATGGATGGATTGACCAGAAGAGATGATTTTCTATTTTTCCAACGAACTTCCACTGAATCGACCTTCCCATCTCCCAAACCAAAGTGCATGAGCGCACTCACATTTCCCTGATAGCCCTTGTAAATCTGCTGTTCCTGATAATTGATTTGACCGTTTTGATAGACAATCACTTTTGCTCCCACACCATCTGGATTTCCTTCCAGGCCTATTAGTCTAAGCTGAAGAAAATTAGAATTACTGCTTTCTGAAGTTCTGTTTTCAAAAATTTGAGCAGGCTCATTCAGATTATTAATCACCAAATCCAAGTCTCCGTCCAGATCCAAATCCGCATAAACAGCACCATTGGAATTTCCCGGTTTATCCAGCCCCCAACTTTTAGATTGATTTTCAAACTGAATTCCATTGATATTTTTGAATCCATAATTGCCAACTTTCGTCGCAGGCATTTTCTTGATCAATTCATTGATCCCCGCAGCTGAACCTTTAGAGTTTTGAAGAAATTCATTTCTATAATTGATGAAATCCAGATTGGTGAAATCCTTCAAAAAGCCATTACTGATAAATAGATCCGTCAAGCCATCGTTATCAAAATCAGCAAACAATGGCGCCCAACTCCAGTCTGTAGCGCTTATTCCTGCCAGTTGACCGATCTCAGAGAATGTTCCATCCCCAAGATTCAGCTGCAGCATATTGCGCATGAGCTGATGATGAAGCCCAGCTTTAAGAAAGAGGTTGTAATGCTCGTAATTCTCTGGGCTGAAAAGCAACTTTTGTCTGGTATTATCCTCTGGAAGCATGTCCAGACTAATCAAGTCAAGTTTGCCATCTCTATTGACATCCGCGGCATCCACACCCATGGTGTAGAGACTGGTATGACCCATGGCTTCATTTATCTTATTCGAAAAAGTGCCACCACCTTGATTGATATATAGGTAGTCTGGTGCAGAATAGTCATTGCCAAGATAAATATCTGGCAAGCCATCTCCATTGAAATCAGCAATAGAAGCTCCCAAACCATAACTTAAACCTGTCTGGCTAAGTCCAGACTCAGCGGTTCGGTCTTTGAAAACTCCATTTTCATTCTTGTAAATCTTTGTGCTACTCATCGAATCCGCTGTGTTCAACATCGCCTCGAAAGCATTGATATTTAGATTATTGAAAAGTCGTGGATTGTGATTGAGCAGAAGCATATCCAAATCACCATCCAGATCTAAATCAGAAAAATAGGTTGCAGTGCTGAAGCCAGCATCATCTAATCCATAATCAGAGGCCATTTCTTTAAAAAATGGAATCCCTTGCTTATCCAAACCTTGATTGACAAACAATTGATTTCTTCGCTGCTCAGCTGGCAAATCACCAGAATAGCAGACATAAATATCCTTTAGCCCGTCCCCGTTGATATCAACGATTGCCGTGCCTGTGGTCCATGAGTTATCCCTTCCGGCAGTTCCTGTTGCTAAGGTGATATCTCTAAATTTCAGGTTTCCCTGATTCAAAAAAAGCTTGTTTTGGTTTTGATTGGCAGTGAAGTACAGATCTTCCAAACCGTCATTATTGAGGTCGCCAACAGCTACACCACCCCCATTATAGAAATATTGATAGGTAAGAATGTTTGCAACTTCAGTTTCTTGGATCTGATTGATGAAGGAGAGTTTGGTAGAATCTGCGCTTAGTTCCTCAAAAAGTGTAGGTGTAATTTCCTCCTTTTTTCCCTGACAAGCAGCAACAAGAAATATTGCTCCTAGTGCAATGACTTGGAGTGATTTTACTATTGTATTCTTTCTAAATGTGAGTTGGGGGATCAAGCTCAGTGATTTATTGATTTTGTGATTTCCCATAATGGGGAAAGTGACCATAATTTCTTTGTTCATCGGGCAGAAAGACAGATGAAAGTTGACCGAATTACCCTTACCTGTGGAGTTCTATCGCCCCTGATCATTTAAAAGCTGTTGGAGCTGACTAGGTCATTCTCGATTTGTAGCCCAATTTCACTGCAACAAAAGAGAATTTAATTAGTTGTGCTCTCTGCGAAATCTTTGCGCTCTCTGCGGTTAAAGAGACTATCTAGATTTTAGAAAAATCTCCGAGGCAAAACGTTCTGCCCCGGAGATTGAATTAATAAACCTCTTATGCTATACTATTTAATTAACTGCTCTAATTACTCTGATATTATCGACACCAAGTACAGCTTGGATATCATTTCCCGTAGTGTTAATGACAACCAATCTAAGTTGCTTAACCCCCCCAGAATCTCCTTTCAAGAAGTCACCATAAGTATTTAGTCGAGTAGATCCGTTGGTCAGTCTGCTCATATTGGCTGACAAGGTGTACCAACTTCCATCGGTATTGCTGATGAAATCACTCATCGGAATATTGTAGCTCAGCTCATTACCTTGACTATCTGGATACCAGATCTGCATTTCCAGTCCTGCAATAGAGACCGTAGTATTGATAGCTACTTCAAATCGAATATCATAATTTGCTGCTGGTGTACTAGGCTCGTAACCATCGCCTTCAGGGAAGATTTGAACCCCGCCCCAATTAGCTAAATTGATAACCTTGTCATTATTCCATCCATAATTAGCAGGAAATGCTTGATTCATTCCACCGAAGCTTCCTTCCAAACTAGAGATACCTGGCTGTGAAGGCTGGATCATATCCCCTGATATTCCCCATCCCCAATTCCATGGCCATTCTAAGGCACCATTCGTATCGAAATCAGCAACCATGCCCTTATCAGCATAGATCTGCGTATTTCTGTTGGTAGCTGATCCACCTGACTTGGTCACGACTCTAATAGATTGCCCTTCAGAGAAATCAACGTTGTCAGGAACTTTTACAGTAAGAGAAGATCCAGCACTGTTTGCTGTAATTCCAGAGGTCACAAATACATCTTCTCCAGGGAAGTAAACTGTATCTATAAAGTAGAAATATCTACCCAAAAGCGTCAAATCATCACCAGGTTTCACATACTGGTTCTTCACTTGTAATACCTGAGGAGCTGGAGGAAGCGTCTGGAATTCCATGATAGCTTCACCAGCTTTATTAACCAATCTCAAGGTATTTGGCACATTTGGATCTGTAGCTACAGTAGGAACTGAATCACCTACAGTCACGATCACTGTACTATTGGTCACATAGGCTGTGTTTACTCCTAGTGGATAATCGTTCAGATATACTTGTTGTGTACCCAATAGATTATTACCTAAAATTGCCAGTGTGCTTCCTAGTGTAGCAGAAGTAAAAGAACTATCTGCTGTGGTAGGATCTGTATTGCGCACCCGCTCTATAGTTGGCGGGCCTACGTTTATTTCATCTTCATCCTTACAAGCACCTAGCACAAGTACCATTACCAATGCAGATGCTACTAGAAGTGAGTGAGATGATCTTATATTTTTTATGATTTTCATTTGTTTATAGTTCTAAAGAAGTCCACAAATCAATTTTCTACTGAGAAATCATACGGTACCGCTGGCTTTCTCAAGTTCGGTGCTCTTGACAATTCTGAAGATGGAATTGGAATCTTAAAGTTAGATTCACTTACATCAAAGAATCTTGGAGAAGTATCACTCTCAGGAATCTCAATTTCCCATAAAGTAGGGTCTGGAATCTGATCGGCATAAATTCTGAATGTTCCACGATCTTGGTTAGAAAGGATACTGTAAGCTTTAGCAGGATCGTAATACTCTAGTTTGGTAAATTCATACCAAGCCTGTCCTTCCATAGCAAATTCCTTGATACGCTCTTCAAACACATCTTCCCAAGTCACAGAAGTCAATGCATTTACACCAGCTCTTGTTCTAACTAGGTTTACATATGTCAAAGCCTCCCCAGGGTTTTTATCTAAAACTGCCTCTGCATAAGTTAAGTAAACATCTGCCAGTCGAAGAATATAAGTATTAATCTCAGTCCCCTGCTGAACGACTTTACCATCGTTATCTTCAGGTCGTCCTACTACATACTTTTTCACCCAAGCTCTAGAATTGTATGGTCTACTCCCATCAAGACTTCGTGCTGGCACTTCAAGAGGTTGTGCGGATCCTCCTGGAGGAACTTGAGTTATATAAGAATAATGCTCACCTGGGAACATGAAACTACCTTTTCTTCTCTTATCAAATACTAGGTCATCATATAGATCAAGTAGCCATTTGGAAGCTCCGATGTCTCCACCCCATCCATCACCGAATCCGGTAATTTCAGAACCGAAAGCAAGAAATGCCTGTACTGAGTTTTGAGCACCCCACTGACCAGCCTGTCCAGCGTTATAAACCCACTGCAAAGCAGCTAGCGTTTCCTTATTATTATTGTTAGCAGTCTTGAAGAGATCTTCATAATCTTCCATCAATTCTGCTCCACTATTATCAATAACTCTTTTAGCAAAATATGCTGCAGAATCCAGATCGCTTTGGTTTCTAGTTCCAGAAACGCCTGCTTTGGTCAAGTACATCTTGGCAAGCATACCTTCAGCGGACCATTTAGTCAAACGACCATTCAAAACTGAACTCTCAGGGAGATTATCAACTGCAAATCGGAAATCCTTGATAATAAATTGCCATACTGATTCTTCAGTATTTCTAGCAATAGTAGTATCCTGCAATAGAGCCGTATTGTTTGTGATAATTGGAACTGGGCCCCAATTTTGAACCAAATAGGAATAAGCCAAACCTCTCATAAATCTACCTTCTGCTAGGCCGTGATTTTTGATTCGATCTGTCACATCTTCACCAGCATAGGCTTCGATATTGTTGATCAAGGAATTTGACTGAGCTACCACATTATAAAATGCTCTCCATGAGCTTCCGTTTTCAGCAGTTTCCCCAGTAGTATTGAATCGAACATTTTCAAGTTGATAGGATCCAGAGGTAAGTGTACCTCCTCTGGCATCCCCGATACCGTGACTTGCTTTATCATTGTAAGCAAACCACACCATGTTATATAGCGGTGCAGATGCTGCCAAAATCTGATCATCAGTTTTGTAGAAGTTAGCATCTACTATCGCGTCCAATGGCGGCCTATCCAAGAAATCTTCTGAACAGCCCACCATTCCTCCAAGTAGCAAAGTAGCTCCAAGGACTAATTTTTGGAATTTCGTGTTTGTTTTCATTTGTTTATGATTTTTGGATTAGAAGTCAACACCTAAGCTGAATGTATACATTCTCGTCTGTGGATATCTACCATAGTCTACACCGATCAGCTGATTTCCCGCAGACACGTTGTTACCAACAGCAGCACCAACTTCAGGATCATAGCCTTTATATTTAGTGAATGTGAATGCATTTTGTACACCTACAGACAACTTCAAACCTCTCACAACATTTTGCTTCCCGAGTATTTCATTAGGAAATATGTAGGACAGGTTGATGTTTTTAAGTCTAACGTAAGAGCCATCCTCTACAAATTTGTCAGAGATTCTAGTTCCGTTACCATTCAAGTCGGTAGCTGTAATCCTAGGGATATCAGTTCCGGCATTAGCGATGTAAGGATTGCCCGAACCATCCATTTCGATCCTAGCATAATCGTAAGTTTCCAACAACATGTTTCTACCCAAGTTCACATTGTTTGGGTTGATGTTTAGGAATCTATTGTAGTTATAAATATCTACACCAAGAGCTCCTGTAAATAAGATATCCAGGGCGAAACCTTTATACGTAAATTGCTGCGTCATACCAAAGGTGAATTTAGGCCAAGGGTTGCCGATGAAAGTCTGATCACGCTCATCGATCACACCGTCTTCATTGATATCTTTGTATTTGATATCACCTACATAGATACCATCTTCACCTACTGGAAGTGGATTACCTGAATTATCCACTGGTCTAGGGCTAGACTCTACTTCTTCTACACTTTGGAACAAACCTTCAGATTGATATCCATAAAACAACCACGGTGCTTGACCTGGAACTGCTCTGGAGGTAAAGTTATTCAACCACCATGCTGTACGATCGATGAAAGCAGTTTCAGAGAAAAACTTGGTTACTTCAGTTTTGAAACCTGAGAAGTTGTAATTAGAACTCCAAGTAAAATCGCTAGCTCTATTATCAATATTGATCGTGTTGATCGTGATTCCGTAGCCTTTATTTTGCAAAGCTCCAATGTTTACAGTTGGAGTACCTATACTTCCTTCTGCAGATGTACCCATGTACCATGGAAGCGGATTTGGCAGAAGTAGGTTATCAGTTTTCTTAATGTAAAAATCTCCTTCAATCTGAATTCTATTATTTAACATATTCAAGTTAAAACCAAGATTCACAGTAGAAGTCTCTTCCCATTTCAAATTTGGGTTACCAAATCTAGATACTAAGAAACCACCACCCCATGGAGTAGGAATACTAGGTGAGCTAAGCGGTGCATAAATTGCATTTGCATCACCTTGGTTGCCCGTAAGGCCAGTTTCAAAACGAATTTTGAATTCATCTAACCAGGTTGCATCCTGTAGGAAGTTTTCTTCTGACACTCTCCATGCTGCAGATACAGAAGGGAAATAGCCCCATCTATTTTCAGGACCAAAGTTGGCAGAACCATCAGCTCTAAATGCACCCAAAAGGATGTATTTCTCATTGAAGGTATAGTTCACTCTAGCAAAGAAAGATTCCATCGCCCAATGATTTGCTCCACCACTGTTAGTAGCACCTTGCGCAGAACCAAGACCAAGTTCTTGAAGATCATTGGATGGGAAATTCACTCTACCACCTCTTAAGAATTCATATTGAGATTCTTGAGCCTCATGGCTGGCCATGACATCCAAGGCATGCTTGCCCCAAATTGCATTATAAGTAAGCATCTGGTTCCAGTTCCAATAGAAACTATTACTAGCATCCTCAGTCAAACTATTGGTATCATTAGTCACTACGCCTAAGGTGTAGGTTGGTGTGAAGAAGTGGCCGTTGTTATAGTTGATGTTGGTGTTCACCATAGTACGGAACTTCAAACCTTTAACGATGTCTATTTCAACATTGAAACCACCCTGAGCTCCTCTTCTTTTATAGCTTCTATCCAATAGATTAGCCAAAGCAATTGGGTTGGCAGGAGTAAATTGTAAGCTTGAACCGTTTACAGGATCCGCACCACCCCAAGACCCATCTGGGTTGGTTACTGGTACATTTGGAGCCATCTGGATCGCATTATTGATTACATCAGAACTACCAGTAGCCAATTGCTCATCTGTGTGGTAAAGCTGCAAGTTCAACCCGATTTTCAACCATTTCCTAGTTTGGTTATCGATGTTTGTTCTCAAAGAATAACGATCAAATGAGGATCCAATCGCCACACCTTCCTGGTTGAAATATTCACCAGAGATATAGAATTTTGTTTTTTCATCTCCACCGGTAAGGGTAATATTATGCTTGTTCAGTGGTGCCGTTTTAAATAACGCGTCTTGCCAGTTTGTTCCCTCACCTAAAAGTGTTGGATCAAGAAAAGCTGCTGGAGGATCACCGCCAGTGATTTCGCGAATATCATTAGTCATTGTTGCATATTGACTCAATGACATTACATCTAGATTTTCTGGTTTATCCTGAAGTGAATAGAGGTAATTATAAGTTATTTTGGTTTCACCGGACTTACCACGCTTAGTGGTAATCATGATAACTCCATTAGTACCTCTGGATCCGTAGATAGCCGTTGCAGATGGTCCTTGTAGTACTTCCATCGATTCTATATCACTGGGGTTAATACCCGCCAATGGATTAGTAGAAGAAGTGTTACCATAGGATACTGCGGCAGGCTGTACCTGGACTCCATCGATCACATACAGTGGCTGATTTGTCCCACCAATTGAGTTAACACCTCGAATGTTTACCGAAACACCTCCTCCTGGAGCACCCGTGTTTTGTGTCACATATACACCAGCAGCACGTCCTTGTAAGGCCTGCTCCACTGTTGTGTTCACCGTTCGTTCTATGTCTTCAGAAGTCACAGAAACCTGTGCACTTGACATGTCACGTTTTTTCATGGTACCATATCCTACGACCACGACTTCATCTAAAGAAGCTAAATCTTCCTGTAGGATAATATCAATAATAGATTGGTTACCAACAGTCACTTCTTGCGATTCAAAGCCAATAAAGCTAAAAACAAGAATTGAGTTGGGGGAAGGCACGGAAATCGAATAGTATCCGTCTTCCTGTGATGCTACTCCTGTGGTGGTGCCTTTCACCAGCACGGTTACTCCTGGGAGTGAGAGTCCGTCGCCTGAGCCTGTCACTTTACCTTTTACGGTGACTTGAGCGTGGACTACACCTGCCAAAAGCATAAGCCAAAGCGGTAATAGTTTTTTCATCATGAAGGGTTTAATTGTAAGAAATTGGTATATAGGTTTTGAGCAGGAAAAGGATTTCCTGAGCTTGTACTCATAGTGTTGTTTGGGTGGAAGTGTTTCATACAGTTTGGGTTTGTGTTAATAAAAAATCATTCCTTCAAACACCAAAAACTGAGAAGCATTCTTAACATCGAACTTATTTTTTCGATGACGACTGAAGTCAGAAAGACACAATCTAAAAAAGAATTGGATCAGGTTTTTGGGTTTATTGGTTTGATCCGAATAAATGTAGTTTTAGTATTCTCGCTAGAGGGTATCCAAATGTTTTTAATAGGGGTATCAAATGTTAACCCACACGAAATCGTTTGAAAACATCGTTTTTTGGCTGTTTTAACGCTTTTTAAATCAAGAGAAAAGTCCTGAAAAAGAAGAAATATTTTCGAAAAGCTTACTAACTAACTATTGTAGATTCTTTTCAAGTGCTCCTTTTACAATTTCCCCCCAGGGCTTAATCTGAGAATCTGTCCAGTTTCCTTCAGAAGATGCCGCAGGCAAAAGCATAGAACATGTCTCATCCTTATCAGCAATGGACCAAGCCGAAAAAGAGATTTTTCTACTTTCCATCCAACTCAACCAAGCATTCCAAGAAGCGGTATCAATAGGACCATCTCCCGTAGCTTCCATCCCTGCACACTCGGTCACGAAAAGTGGAAGTCCAGCCTGAAAAGCTTTCTCAGCTCTATCTCTCAAATAGTCTTTATGCGTAGCCGCATAGAAATGCAAAACATACATAATATTCTCCTGATTCAAAATGGGATTCTGAGCTACCAGATGTATATCCTGAGACCAAGTAGGAGAACCAACAAGAATCAAATTATCTGGATCGTACTTTCTGATTTCTTTGATGATCTCCTCACTATATGCCTTCACCTCTTCCCATGTTTCATAATCTGGTTCGTTGAAAAGCTCATAAATCACATGTGGGCTATCTCCATACGTCTGCGCCATTTCTATAAAAAATTCCCTCGCTTGTTCTGGATATAAGTCATGACTATGCCAGTCTATGATCACGTACATATTCTCAGCGATGGCGGCATCTACTACTGCTTTGATTTTCTCGATGGCGAATTCTGGATTTTCTAAATATGCACCAGCTGGGTCCACTCCCATTGCTGCTCTTACCAAGTTGGCATTCCAGTCGTTTTTTAGCCACTTGACAGCAGAAGTATTATAAAATCTAGGCCACCAATTATGCCAGCCGAAGCTTACTCCGCGAAGCATAACAGCTGTTCCTTCGCTGTCTGTCAACTTTCCATCAGTTACTTTAAGCTGTCCAAAGTACTTCACTTCGCCAACTGGCTCAGGATCTGGTGTTGCGACAGGGGGATTGGCAATTGGATCGGGAGCAGAAGCTTCCGAACATGACACTAATAGCAGGCATGCAATGACTAAAAATCTTTTCATTCTGTGGGTTTGTTAATTGAGTTGTCAATTTTACAACTACAGAATTTCAAACCTGGGTATCAATTGTTTCCGATTAGGGTAATGATCGTTAACTAAAGATAAAAAATCTACTCAGCAGCAATTTCCTGCTGTTTTGCCGCATATTCTGAAGGAAGCATAGAGAATTCCGCTTTGAAGTGTTTCGCGAAATACTTTGCGTTATTATAGCCCACCATATAGGCAATCTCTGAGATATTCAACTGGCTTTTTGCCAATAGCTGAGACGCTCGTTTCAATCTGATGAGGCGAATAAATTCAATCGGGCTTTTTCCTGTGATGGACTGGAGTTTTTTGTACAAATGAACTCTACTCATCCCCAATTCCTTACTCAGAAATTCTACTGACAACTGAGGGTCTTCCATGTACTTCTCCACAACTGCCACTGCTTTCTGAATCAACTGATCGTCAAGGGATGTCACCTTCACTTCCGAAGCGTTTATTTGAATTTTGTTACGATTTTGCTCTTGGATCAGGTTTCGCTCACGCAAGAGATTCTTGACGTTAAGTTGCAAAATCTCAAGATTGAATGGCTTTGTGAGATAAAGGTTACAGCCAGAATCCAAACTCTGAACCATCGTTTCTTCGGACTTTTTGGCGGTAAGCAAGATTACTGGAATGTGGGAAGTTTTAATATCACCTTTCACCTTCTGACAAAATTCCTTTCCGTCCATTTGGGGCATCATGAAATCAGAAATAATCAAGTCTGGTATATGCTGCTGTGCTAGTTCCCAACCTTGTAACCCATTATTAGCCGTAAGAACCTGGTAATTTTTGGAAAGACAGTCCTTTAAATAATTTCTGAATTCCACATGATCCTCAGCGAGAAGAATCACTTCTTTCAAATCTCCGCCTTCATTGACAACGACTTCATCCTCTTCCTCCCAATCATCCGGAATAATCAACACCAATGGTATAATCAAACTAAAAACTGAACCCATACCTGGCTCAGATTCTACCCTGATCTCTCCTTTCATCGTTCGTGCAAAATCCTGAACCAAAGACAAGCCAATGCCACTACCCTGATTCAACTGCTGTTTATGTCCTTCTGTGGTATAAAATCTTTCGAAGATATTCTCTTGGTCTTCCTTAGAGATCCCAACGCCAGTATCGGATACAGAAAGAATCAAAATGCCATTCTCCTCATTTTCCTGCTGTAGCTCTAATGCAACTGTGATTGCACCATCCTCCTGAGTGAATTTGAAGGCATTGGATAGCAAATTGAACAGGACTTTCTCCAACTTGTCAGGATCAAAAATCGCCTGCTGCCCATGGGTATTTGTTTCGAAGTTCAGGTGAATATGCTTGTTTTCGGATAGCTCATGGAAGTCTGCCACACAGTCCTTGATGAATTGTACCACATCGCCTTCTGAAGGATGGAATGCCAAACCTCCATTTTCTATGTTTTTCACATCTAGCAATTGGTTAATCAACTTGAGTAAGCGTCTGGCATTTCGCTGAATGATCTTGTATTGACTTAATAAGCCTGTGTTTTCGGTCTCAGAAATCAGGTGCTCGGTAGGCGTTAAAATCAAGGAAAGAGGCGTTCTGAATTCGTGACTTAGATTGGTGAAGAACTTGGTTTTAAGCCTGTCCAATTCCTGTACCCGCTTTGATTCACGAAGAGCCTGCTCTCTATCAAAATTCTCTCTTTGTCTAGTCAACATCTGATGCCTGAAATAGAATATGATGGCTAGAACTGCAATCAGGTATAGGAAATAGGCAATTGGAGTCTTCCAAAAAGGAGCTAGAATCTTAATATCCAATTTGTATTCATACAAACTCCAGCCATCCAAAACCGTCCCAGGCTGCACTACCAAGGTGTAATTCCCTGGATCAAGGTTAGTGAAGGTCACTTTTGCCAGATCATCATTTAGATATATCCAGTCGTCATTGAAGCCCAGCAACTTATAGCGATACTTGTTTTTTTCTGGGTAAAGAAAGTTCAAGGCAGAGAAACCAATTGAGAAAATATTTTCATCATGCTTAAGCACAAGCTGATCCATTTTTTCTAAAGCCTTGGGCAGGAGTATTCTATTACTTAACTCATCTCCTACATTGACGTCCTCATTGAAAAGCTGGAAATCTGTGAAGACTACTTTTGGATTGTTTCTTTCAAAGGCGAAATTTTCGGTTTTGAATATATTATAGCCATTAGGTCCACCGAAGATGAATTCATTTTTACTCGTTTTGAGAGCAGCATTTTTATTAAATAAAGCCGCCTGAAGTCCATCCTTCTGATCAAAATTCTGAAACGTAATAGAGAAAGGATTTACATCTCTATTAATCTCAGCATAACTCAAACCCATCTGGGAGCTAATCCACAGATTACTCGCATCATCTTCCACCAAATCAACAAGATATGATGTAGGCAATCCTTCAGCTTCACCATAATGCACAAATGAGCTATCAGTGGTATTGAAATAGTATAGGCCATCCAAAGCTGTCACCCACAATATTCCATTTGAATCCATAAACAAATCAGTGGTATTCGAATTTAAAAGACCATTACTCTGACTCTCCGAATAAAATGCGTGTTGACCAGTTTCGTAATTCAACATATTCAGGCCAGATCCTCCAGAAACCCAAATATTCCCAGCTTTATCCTCTGCGAAGCCAGTGATGTACTGGTTGTTGGTGAAAAATGGAGGACTTCCAGCAGGGTAATTATGAAAAACCTTTCTATCTACATCTAGCATAGAAATCCCAGATCTTAATGTGCCTATCCAGATTTTGCCTGTACTATCCTCAAAAAGCTTCCAAATACTAGGGCCTGGGATACCTGACACATCCTCTGGTTGATAATGGTAATTCTTAAAATCCTTGCCATTAAAGCTTCCCAAACCATTCAAATAGGTACCTATCCATAATATACCATCATGATCAATCATCAAGTCTACGATGACATCGCCAGTTAGACTATTCTTAGTGTCTGGATTGTGCTTATAATGTTTATAGGTATTCGTTTTTCTATTATGGTAGTAAAGTCCCCCTCCATTAGTGCCTATGTATAAGTTGCCTAAACTATCCTCAGCAAATGCATTAACGTCATTGAATGGAAGTGAATTAATGTCAGAAAAATTTTTGCGTACATGAGAAAAACGCAGCAAACCCTGATGATAATAAGCCACACCTTTCTTATGAGTGCCTACCCAAATAATGTCTTCATTGTCTTTGTATAAGGAATAGACCACATTATGAGGCATAGAATTATCCTGAACATTTTCACCATTCAGGTATTTGACGCTACCCGTATTTTTATCAAGAACATTTATCCCTCCATGGTCAGTACCTAGCCATATTTGTCCCTTCTTGGCTTCAATAATGGTTTTGACCATATTATTATTTAACCGAAACTGTCCTCGCTCTTCTTGATTGACTTCAATCTCGTGCGTATAACCATCTATGAAAAAAACGCCCAAATCTCGCTCTGGGTCTATGATCCAGGCATCTCCATCTGAATCAATCATGATCTCATATGAAGCAGCTACTGGAATTTCATCCTTAGGAAGCCTCAAGGTCATGGTTACAATCAAGCGATTTGGATCCAATAGATCGATTGCTCCAGAACTGTGAACAACCCATATCAATCCATCTGGTGCTTCGGAAATAGCTACTACCTGGTTAGAAGTCAGACTACCCTTCTCTTCATTTTTTTTGACATAAGCTGTTTCTCCAGTAGACTCATCATAGATGCTGATACCCTTGGCAGGATGGGTAAACCAAAACCTATTCTGGCGGTCCTTCATCAGCATACCTACTGAATCTGAAGCTAAGTGGTAAGTGGAAGAAAAAACTGTTACACCTCTTGAAAAGTGATTTTCTTCAGGATTATAGATATCAAAAACTCCATTTACGCTTTTCACCCAAAGCTCATCTTTTGGGCCAACAAACATCTTCTGGATATCATTATGAGAAATAGAAGTGGAGTCTTTCGTATTTAAAAAAATCTTTGTTCTCGTGCCATCGTATCGATACAAACCATAGGCTGTACCATACCACATCATTCCATCAGCATCTCTGATTATACTCAGGATATTGGAATTGGATAAACCTAGACTTTCATCCAAATTTCGGAAAACCAGCTTTTCTACTTCGCTTTGGGCGACCACTGTCCCAGACCAAAGCATCAACAAACAAGCTATTCCACAAACAACATATCCTTTCATACACTAGCAACTATAGATGCCAAATTATGAGATTTAAAGGAGACATCTTATTCCCATCTAGATATTTTACAAATTCATCGAAAGTTTTTCACTAAAAAAGTCCGATTGAATAAGATCAACCGGACTTTTGAAAATAATTTATAAAAGATGCTTAGATAAATCTATTCAATAGATTTTCAAAGTACTCTTGTTTACCAGAGGTCTGAATAGGCTCTCCTACTTCAGCGGCATAGTTTCTCAAATCTTCGAGTGTAAGTTGCCCAGATTCAAATGACTTGCCTTTACCTGAATCAAAGCTCGCGTAGCGATTCTTTCTTCTTTCCAAATAATCAGACTTGTCCAAAATATCCTGAGCGATCAACATACCTCTCGCAAATGCATCCATACTACCGATATGTGCATGGAATAAGTCATCCATGTCTGTGGAGTTTCTTCTGATTTTAGCATCAAAGTTTACTCCTCCTCCTTGAATTCCTGAAGAAGTCAGGAGCACAAGCATTGCTTCAGTCATTTCCTGTAAGTTCATCGCAAACTGATCAGTATCCCAGCCATTTTGATAGTCACCTCTATTCGCATCGATACTTCCAAGCAGACCTGCATCAGCACATACTTGAAGCTCGTGCTGGAAGGTATGTCCAGCCAAGGTAGCGTGGTTTACTTCAATGTTCAATTTGAAATCTTTGTCCAAACCATGCTGTCTCAGGAATCCAATTACCGTAGCTGCATCGTAATCATACTGATGCTTGGTAGGCTCCATTGGCTTAGGTTCGATGAAGAATGTTCCTTTGAAACCGTTCTTTCTAGCATAATCACGTGACATAGTCAGGAATTGAGCTAGGTGCTCAGTCTCACGCTTCATATCTGTATTGAGCAAAGACATATAGCCTTCACGACCTCCCCAGAACACGTAATTTTCTCCATCCAATTTGATGGTAGCATCTATGGCATTTTTCACCTGAGCTCCTGCCCTAGCCACAACACTCATATCTGGATTGGTGGAAGCACCATTCATATACCTTGGATGGCTAAAGACATTAGCTGTACCCCAGAGAAGTTTTACTCCAGTTTCAGCTTGCTTTTGCTTAGCATAATCAGTGATGATATGCATGTTTTTCTCATAGTGACCTAAAGTTGGACCTTCATCGACCAAGTCAATATCATGGAAGCAATAATAAGGTGCTCCTATTTTGGTGATGAATTCGAAAGCAGCATCCATTTTGTCTTTGGCTCTCTGGATAGGATCCGCTGCTGCATCCCAAGGATGAACGATGGTACCTGGCCCAAATGGATCTCCACCAGTACCGCAGAAGGAATGCCAGTAGGCAATAGAGAATTTGAAGTGCTCCTTCATGGTCTTACCGGCGATTAGACGATTCTCGTCGTAATATCTAAAAGCAAAAGGATTATCACTTTCCTTACCCTCGAAAGGGATTTTATCGATAGATGGAAAATAAGTTTTTGACATGTTTACTTTGGTTTATTAGTTATTTATAGGTTTGAAATTCAAGTATTAATTCATTTTTTGGATAGCCTCTAGTTGAGTTTTCCAATAGGAATAAACTTCTTCATATGGCTCAAAGAAATGCTCATTAGGCTCAATAGTTTCTAGCAATTCCAAGCCTTCAAATGCTTCTGTCTCTGTAGAAAACACCCCTGCTCCAATGCCAGCTCCTCTTGCAGCTCCCTGCGCTCCATCTGTATCATACAGTTCCAGCACTACTTTGTTCATGTGAACAAAAGTCTTACGGAACACAGGACTCAAGAACATATTAGCTTTGCCTGCTTTTACAGTATTGAGGTCAAGTCCCATATCCTGCATAATACGGAACCCAAAGGTCAATGCAGAAACAATTCCCTCTTGAGCTGCACGAATCATATGTTTCTTATCATGCTTGAGCAAATCCAAGCCAAGCAAATGTGCTCCTACATACTGGTTTTGCAATATACGTTCAGCTCCATTTCCAAAGGGAATGAAAGTCAACCCTTCTGATCCTATCGGTGCAGAACCTCCCAGGTTGTTCATTTCGTTGTATTCAATATGAGCAGCGCCCATGATTTTTTTCAACCAACTGTTCAAAATACCAGTACCATTAACACAAAGTAAAACTCCATAAGATGGCTTTTCCTCGGTATGATTTACATGGACAAAAGTATTTACCCTAGATAAGGGGTCGTGAAGTGGCTTATCCGTAACTCCATATACCGTACCTGAGGTACCTGCAGTAGTTGCCAATTCACCTGGCTTCAACACTTGAAGTGAAAATGCATTATTAGGCTGATCACCAGCCCGGTATGAAATAGGAACTCCTTCTTCTATACCTGTGACTTCAGAAGCTATCGCGGAAACACGACCCTGAATAGAATAAGAAGGGACAACCTCAGGAATCCAAGATTTGGAAATCTTATAGTTATCTAAAACCTGATCACTCAAACCGTTTTTCTGAAAATCCCAGAAAATACCTTCAGACAATCCTGTCTCGGAAGTGCATATCTCACCGCTCAATCTCATCGCAATAAAATCTCCCGGAAGCATCATCTTATGAACTTTCGCAGCAAGTGCAGGTTCATTTTCAATCACCCAGCGAAGTTTGGAGGCAGTGAAATTCCCAGGAGAATTCAATAAGTTCTTGAGGCAATATTCTTCCCCAAGATCTCTGAATGCTTTTTCCCCTATGCCCACTGCTCGGCTATCACACCATATAATAGATGGTCTCAGAACATTTTGCTCCTTATCGACCAACACCAATCCATGCATTTGGTAGGCAATACCGATTCCTTTCAGTTCACCCTTCTTTACCGCAGTCTTGTTCAGTACATAGCGGATAGAATGTTGCACATACTTCCACCACATTTCTGGATCCTGCTCAGCCCAGCCCTTTTCGGGAGAATCTATGATCATTTCCTCCTCGGGAAATGCCTTTGATAAAATAGACTTACCTGAATCTGCATCAAGTAAGGAGGTTTTGACGGATGAACTTCCTATATCAATTCCTAATAATAAACGTCTCATTTAATTTGATTTACCAGAATACGATATAAAGTGCGGCAGTAATTCCTGTAATTAGAATAGCACCGATTTTAAATGTGGTACTCGTACTGAATAGTTCCTTGTTTATTTCTATGCTGTTTGGATGATCTTTTCCTTTGCCTTCTACCAAAGAAATAATAATCATCAAAGCTGCAAGAATCAAGAAAACAACTCCCATTCTATCAATGAATGGCAGTGCCGGGAAAATAATTTTCAATACTACAGAAAGCGGAATACTCAATGCCGCACCAGTCAGAGCAGCGTTTGAAGTGGTCTTCTTCCAGAATACGCCAAAGAAGAAAATAGCAAATACTCCTGGACTAATGAATCCTGTATATTCCTGTATAAACTGAAATGCCTGATCCAGCTGGCCAAGCGCTGGAGCTACTACTGATGCAATAACAAATGCAAGTACTGCGGTAATTCTACCTACTCTTACCTGCTTCGTCTGGCTGGCATTCTTATCAAAGTGCTTATTGAAAATATCCATGGTGAAAATAGTAGAAGTACTATTTGCCATCGATGCTAAGGATGACACTATCGCTGCAGTTAATGCTGCAAAAGCAAGTCCTTTCAAGCCTACTGGAAGTAAATGTAACAATGTAGGATAAGCTCTGTCGGATTTGATCAGTCCAGTGACGGGGTCCTTCATAGAATCAATAAAGCTTGTATCTATTCCATTGGTGACGATCACATAAGCTGCAATACCTGGAATTACTACGATCAAAGGCATCAACAATTTCAAGAAACCTGCGAAAATCATCCCTTTCTGCGCTTCATCTAGGCTTTTGGCAGCCAAGGCACGTTGGGTGATGTATTGGTTGAAACCCCAGTAACTCAAGTTTGTGATCCACATACCTCCAACTAATACTGAGATACCTGGAAGATCCAAGTAAGCATCACGAGTACCACCAGATCCATCCGGAATCATCATTTCACCTTTGGATAAAATCATCGAGAAGTGTCCTGGAACTTCTCTTCTCAATAATCCCAATCCTTCCCACGCATCTCCACTACCTACCATCTGCAATGCGATATAAGTAGTGGCCAAACCACCTGCTATAAGGAATACCACCTGGATCACATCAGTCCAAGCCACCGCTTTCAAACCTCCATAAATAGAATAAAGCATGGCGAAAGCGGCCAATCCTGCAATGCCATATCCTAGCGGAATACCCATAATGGTATTTAGACTCAAGGCACCTAAGTACAATACTGAAGTCAAGTTCACGAATACATAAAGTAACAGCCAGAATACGGCCATTGTGGTTCTTACACGTGAATCATATCTATCTGCCAAAAAACCAGGCATGGTATAGATCCCCTTTTTGATATAGACGGGTAAGAAAAATATGGCTACCACTAGTAAGGTGATAGCTGCCATCCACTCATAGGTAGAGATCGCAAGTCCGAGCGCAAAGCCAGAACCTGACATCCCTATAAATTGCTCTGCTGAAATATTGGATGCAATTAATGATGCTCCTACAGCCCACCATGGAAGTGCTTTTGAGGCAAGAAAATAATCTGAGGAATCTTTGATGTGTCCTTTTTTCTCTCGGGACACAAATAAGCCCATTCCGACGATGAGCAGACAATAGCCAATAAATACAGCTAAGTCTAAAGGTTCTAAAAGCATAAATTGTTAGGTTAGGTTTTGGGCAGTTAGTTTGGGTAATCGACTAATCTTGTTAGAATAGCCCGATAAAGATAATATTTTCAAGATAACGTCCGTAAAAATAACTCGCTATTTCTAGTTCAATTAAACAATTCTTTTAAAAATGCAATTGGCACAATTGAAAATTTCTTATCCTGGTAATTTTCTAAATAACTGACACCCGATGAGTTAGTGACAAAAACCTGCTCCGAATTCACCAATTCTTCTAGTTTAAACTCTCCTATATGAATAGGAATATTTTTTGAATCTAAATAGTCTATCAAGACCTGCCGACTTATGCCATTGATACATCCACAGCTTAGAGAAGGCGTGAAATATTCACCTGACTTAATCCAAAAAATATTAGCAATACTGGCTTCAGATATATAACCTCGATGATCCAGCAGAATAAGTTCATCCAAGCCTCTTTCCTTTTTCTCTTTATTAGCCAGTATATAAGGCATAGCATTGAGAGTCTTAAATTGAGACCATAAACTAGGATACAGCTGTACATTTTTGGAGACAGCTACATGCTTTTTAATAGGACTCACAAGAGTAGCCTCTGCTATTTGCAAAACTTGGATTAGATCAGATTCCTCTGGGGTATATTTTCCAGCACCAGCACGAAACACGGACCATCTAATTCGCTTGCGTTCTTTAGGGAATTTACTTGCTAATAGGGAAATGAGTTCATTTGAATTAATCATCGAAAAATCCAAGCCTAGCAGCTCCATTCCCCCGCTTAGCCTCAGGAGATGCTTGTCAAAAAAACGTATATGATCCTGATCCCAGACCATAGTCTCAAACAAACCGTCACCATAGCTACTGGCACGGTTTGGCAACTTTATTGTATCTTCGCAGAACCAAGTTTCGCTAGGAGAGGATTTTTGATAGATTGTTTCGATTTCGGTCATTATACTGTTCATAATCGGTCAAATATCAATTTTGTAGAATGTAGATGATGTTAAACTATCTAAACATGTCACCATTTAAATCGCATTCAATACAATAAATAAGAATTTTTGCATGAAATCGTAAGAACGATTTTACCTTAGCATCAAAATTGGAATATTAAACCCAGATGGCAAATAAAAGTAGTGTTTTTGATATGATTGGACCCATTATGATCGGCCCATCTTCTTCCCATACTGCAGGAGTTGTACGAATCGCAAGAGCCGCTGTTCGTGTTTTGGGTGGCATACCTGACGAAGCTGTTATCACCTTTTATAATTCCTTTGCCAGAACTTACGAAGGGCACGGAAGTGATCGAGCAATAGTTGGTGGATTGATGGATTTCAAAACAGATGATCCCAACATCAAAACAGCACTTGATATTGCCAAGGAAAAGGGATTCAACTTCCAGTTTAAATCTATTGCTAATTCCTCTATTCACCATCCAAATACCATTAAGCTTAATCTCAAAAAAGGAGAAAGAACGGTAGAGGTCGTAGGAGAAAGTTTAGGTGGAGGCGTAATCAACATCTCAGAAGTAGATGGTTTTGTAGCAAATTTCTCAGCTGCTGACCACACCTTAATTATCAAAGCAGAGGATATCTCTGGAGCTATTGCCTTTATTTCCGCTGTACTCGCTCAGTCCAAAGCCAATATCGCCACCATGTCTGTCTCAAGGAAAGGCAAACACGACCTAGCTTGTCACGTGATAGAAATGGACTCTGGAATCAGGGACATCACTATAGAATACCTAAAATCCTTATCCTGGATTTCCGAATTAATATATATACCAGACATTGACCTTTAACTACACTATGAAAAAATTCCTACTAAGCTTTACATTAGCTGCTGGGATTGGTTTTTCAACTTTTGCACAAGAAACAGTTGTTCCTTCAGGCCCTCTCGACCTAGAGACAGCTGTCAATATTGCGTTGGAAAACAACCTAACACTGAAAAGAAGTGAACTAAACCAACTCTCCAATGAAGCTACCCTTCTACAAAATCAAGGACAGCGATATCCTAATCTAACTACTGGGGCTAGTTCTGGCTATAGATGGGGTCGATCTATTAACCCGGTAACCAACCTTTTTGAAACAGCAAGGATTGGTAACATTAACCTATCGGCATCTTCCAACCTTACCTTATTTGCAGGTAACCAGATCAATAATTCTATTAAGCAATCCAAAGTGAATTTGGAAGCAGGTTTGCACAATATTGAAGCAACAAAAAATGACATTACCCTAAACATCATTAATTTGTTTATCAATGTGGTGTTTAATAGGGAGCAGGTAAATGTGGCTGAAAATCAATTATCAACTACCAAAGATCAACTGATCAGAACTACCAAATTGGTGGATGCTGGCTCCTTGGCTTTTTCTGATCAATTAGATATACAAGCTCAAAATGCTACGAATGAAGTGAATCTGATCAATGCCAAAAACAATTACAATATTGCTAAGCTAAACCTAGCCCAAGCATTGCAGATTCCTTATACTCCAGAGTTCTCTGTGATTGAGCCTGAATTCGAAATCAACGAATCACTAATGGCCACAGAAACCCCGAAAGCTATCTACATGACGGCATTGGAAACTATGCCTGAGATCAAAGCTGCTCAAGCAAATATAGAAAGCGCTGAATATGGAGTGAAACTTGCTAAGGCAGGTTACTACCCTACTCTAGGAGTTGGAGCAAATATTTTCTCCAATTACGTAGATCAAGTTTATGGAACTGAAAGACCCAGCTTCGGTACACAGATTGAAAATAACCTTTCAGAGGCAGTAAGTTTATCTTTGAACATTCCTCTATTTTCTAGATTGAGCAATAAGGCTGGTGTACAACGTGCAAGAGTACAGTACAGAATTTCTGAAGTTGCTGCTTTGGAGGCAGAGAATCAACTAAGAAATGATATCGAAACTGCCTATAATTCTGCATTAGCATCACAGCTAACTTATGAAGCATCTACAGTTCAAGTAACAAGTTTGCAAGAGTCTTTCAGAATAGCACAGCAGCAATTTGACCTCGGAGCAATCAATTCAGTAGATTTTCAAGTTGCACAAAACAACCTTTTCAACGCACAGGCAGATTTACTTAATGCCAAATACACATATATTTTCAGAGTAAAAGTTCTCGATTTTTACCTGGGTAATCCAATTAATCTTAACTAAACCATGGCCAATAAGAAATCAAATAAGCTATTGTACTACCTCCTAGGAGGAATTGTAGTCCTAATCATTTTTGCAGTAATCGCTCGAAATGCTGGATGGGTAGGCGGTGACAAAGAAACTCAAGTAGAGGTCGCTACCGTAAAAAAGGTATCAATTATAGAAAAAGTAAGTGCATCGGGTGAGATTCAACCTGAAGTAGAAGTAAATCTAAGTCCAGATGTAGCTGGTGAAATTATTGCTTTGCATGTACAAGAAGGTGATTCTGTCGCCGCAGGTATGCTGTTGGTGAAAATCAGACCAGACAACTTTATCTCTGCATTGGATAGAACCAAAGCAAACTTCAATCAGCAGGAAGCTAATTTGTCACAATCTCGTGCAGCATTGCAGAGATCTGAGGCTCAATTCACGCAGGCTCAGCAAAACTACAATAGACAAAAAAGTCTTTATGAGCAAAAAGCCATTTCTGAGGCAGATTACGAGCAAGCACAGTCTACTTACATTACTGCTGAGAAGGATTTGGAAGCAGCAAAACAAAGTGTTCGTGCCTCTGAATTTGTAGTGAAAAGCTCGCAAGCATCTGTAGATGAAGCCTCTGAAAACTTGAGATTGACCAATGTATATTCTCCAGTAAATGGAATAGTATCCAACCTCTTGGTAGAGCAAGGAGAACGAGTGGTGGGAACTCAGCAAATGGCAGGTACAGAAATGTTGACTATCGCTGATCTTTCTAAAATGGAAGTAAGAGTGGATGTAAACGAAAATGATATCGTAAGATTGAGTTTGGGTGACACTTCTATTATTGATGTTGATTCTTATGCTTACACAGGAAAGACATTTAAAGGAGTAGTAACTAGTATTGCCAATACAGCCAACGTAAAAGCATCAGCAGATGCAGTTACAGAATTCAAGGTGAAAATCAGGATCTTAAATGATTCATACCAAGACTTGGTAGATGAAGGAAAGAAATACCCTTTCCGACCTGGAATGACTGCTTCTGTTGAAGTTATCACGAATTCTAAAAACAACGCTCTTTCAGTTCCTCTAGCAGCTGTAACGACCAGAGAGCACAAGCGAGATACCTTGGTAGCAGGTGCGACCCGCGCCAAAGAATTGGTATTTGTGAATGATGGTGGAGTTGCCAAATTGAAGGAAATCACAACAGGTATTTCTGACTTCCAAAATATTGAAGTATTGGAAGGACTGACTGAAGGTGAGCAAATCATCTCAGGCCCTTACTTCATCGTAAGTAAGGAATTGAAAGAAGGAGATAAAATAGCGCCGGTAGAAGGCAAAATCATAGCCGTCAAAAAGGATTAATAGCTAAGTGCGAAAGTTCTTTCGAACTTAATTCTTCCTAATTACGCATACCAAAAAAGCCCTGTGAATTTAATTTCACAGGGCTTTTTTGGCTAAAGACTTGAAGCTAAGCTCACCATTTTTTCAGCTGAGCATAGACTAGATGTAATGGAAAACCCATCACATTATAGTAGGAACCTTCGATCTTTTCTACGCCCATAAAACCAATCCATTCCTGAATACCATATGCTCCGGCCTTATCCATGGGGTTGTATTGATGAATGTAGTGCCAGATTTCCTCCTCTTCCAGAAATCTAAAGGTTACGATAGTCTCATCCTCCAGCGTGATTTGCTTAGTCTTATCTCTAAAAGTAACAGCCGTCATCACGGTATGAGTAGAACCAGATAGACTCTTGAGCATATCAAAAGCTTCATCTTCTGTATTAGGTTTCCCTAAGACATGGCCATCGGCTATTACCACAGTATCTGAAGTAATAAGAATATCATTTTCTGAAAGTTCATCTACAAAAGCCTCAGACTTCAGTTTGGAAAGGTAAGCCGCTACATATTCCGCCTGAATATCTTTGGGAATAGTTTCATCCACCGAATTGACTCTTACCTCAAACTCCACCTCTAAGCCCTTCAATAACTCTTGACGCCTTGGGGAATTAGAAGCGAGTATAATGTTCTTATCGCTCAGCTTACTTAAAAAAGGCTTCATAGTCGAATTCAAATTCATCTTGTTTAATGCTGGCGAAAAGTAATCCACCCAGCGCTTTAGGATAGAAATAGGTAGATTTCTGTGGCATCAAATGTCCACTTCTACATACTTCTAATACTTGTTTCATCTCTAATTCTCGAGTAATGACAGCAAAACTTGCCTTTCCAGAACGTACTTCCTGCAAGCATCTTGAGAAATTACGTTCATAGACAAGCTGATCCGAGTTCCTTTGATCAGGTATCGCTATGCCTAGAATCCTTGCAAATAGCAGTTCGTGAAGAATTGCCAGATCCAGTTGCCTGATACTTTCAGGTAGGTGCAGATTGATCTGATCAAACTTCCCTACTTTCAATTCAAGCATATAGCTCTCCTCTCCCATTACTAATCCAAAGGTATGAGGTTTATGGAAAGCGTAGCCACCTAATTCTTCAGGATCAGCAAATTTTTTCACCTCAAACCATTCTCTGATCTTTTCTAGCAGCACTTCCCGCGAGAGTTCTAGTCCATAAAACAGGCGATGAGTAGGAAGGATTTTCAAGTGATTCCCAAAGGTATTAGTCAAATACATCAGATGATAATCATGTCCCTTCCATCTCGTGTCTGGCAATTGTCCATGCATTGACTTACGATATTCAATTGCTCCCTCGAGTCGGTGATGTCCGTCAGCCAAGATTACCTGCTTGTCTTTCAAAACTTCTAGAAACCTGCTGATGATGTCTGGATCCTGAATCAAGCCCATCACTTCCCTTACTCCCTGATAATCTTCCAGTTCATATAGCGGCTCAGCGATGGCTTCATCCATATATTTTTCTAGCAATTCTTCGGTATCCACATATAACCCATGCGTTGGACTAGCCTGCATCTGAGAGGTTTGCAAAAGCTCAATTCTATCATTCACAGAAGAGACAATGGTATTCTCATGTCTCAAAATAACCTCATCACTCCATTCATAAGCTTTAATCTGTGCGATAAATCCTTTTCTACAGCGCTCATCATGTTCCCCAGGAAGTCGGAAATATTGATAATACACATAGATACCAGGTTGCTTATCCTGCTGAATGATGCCTTCAGATTTCCATTTGTTGAGAGTTGCCAAGGCATTTTGAGCAGGATTCTCTCCCATCGGAACGGATAGATGGATGCTGTTCAATGGATTCTCATAAAGTAGCAGTCGCTGTCGCTCCGAAACCACATCGAAAAGTGGTGCAGTCAATTCCTCCATTTTGGGAGTCAAAGCTTCAGCATATCGCCAAGCTTTTAGTGGTATTATCTCAGCCATCTTACTGAAGTCTATTTCTCCATCCTGACTCTTGCTTCATCGTGGATTCAGATTGTAACTTTCCAGAAGACTTATTTTGTGTAAAAAACTCAACAGCCAAAGCTGCTAATAACTCCCTTTCTACATCAGAGACTTCCTCTTCGAGCACATCAGGAGTAAAATAATTCTCTACAAACTTGGTGTCAAAATCACCGCTTACAAAAGCCTTGTGAGTGATAGCGAATTTACAAAAGTCAAGAGTAGTCTGAATTCCTACAATCTTATACTCATCAATTGCACGCAGCATTTTACCTATAGCGGCATCACGGTTTTCTGCATGGGTGATTAGTTTTGCAATCATGGGATCATAATAGATTGGAATGTCCATTCCCTCTTCGAATCCATCATCCACTCGAACTCCAGCACCTTGAGGACGCCTATATGTTTCGAGTTTACCTATATCAGGAAGAAAGTTATTTTTTGGATCTTCTGCATAGACACGAACTTCAAGAGAATGCCCATTGATTTTCAGCTCATCTTGCGTGAAAGAAAGCGCTTTTCCTTCAGCAATTAGAATTTGCTCACGTACCAGATCTTTACCAGTGATCATTTCTGTCACCGGATGCTCTACCTGTAGCCGGGTATTCATTTCTAAGAAAAAGAAATTCAAATCTGCATCGACGATGAATTCCACCGTACCAGCCCCATAGTAGTCACAGGCTTTGGCTACGCCTACCGCTGCTTCGCCCATAGCCTTTCTCATCTTAGGCGATACAACAGCTGAGGGAGCCTCCTCTATGACTTTCTGATGCCTTCTCTGAATAGAGCACTCCCGCTCAAACAGATAAACAATATTTCCCTGCTGATCTCCTAAAACTTGGATTTCTATATGTCTCGGGGAACTGATGTACTTTTCTATAAATACAGCACTGTCGCCAAAGGAAGATTGAGCTTCACTCACAGCACGCTGCATTTGTTCTTCAAACTCCCCTTCATTCTCTACCACTCGCATCCCTTTGCCCCCGCCACCAGCACTTGCTTTTATGAGGATAGGATAGCCAATCTCAGTTGCCCGAGTTTTTGCTACAACAATATCAGAAATCGCTTCCTCAGTACCTGGAACTAATGGAATCTCATACTTGGCTACAGCCTGCTTGGCTGCCAACTTGGATCCCATCACTTCTATTGCTTCCGGAGACGGACCAATAAAAATCAAATTTGCCTGATTTACTTTTCTGGCGAAATCAGCATTTTCTGAAAGAAAGCCATAGCCTGGATGAATTGCATCTACTCCCAATTCCATACACACAGCAATTATTTTGTCTCCCAGCAAATAGGACTGAGATGATGCTGGAGGACCCAAACACACAGCTTCATCCGCAAAAAGTACATGAGGAGATAGTCTATCTGCCTCAGAATAAACTGCTACAGTAGCTATTCCCATTTCCCTAGCAGTTCTCATAATACGCAAGCTGATCTCCCCGCGGTTTGCTACTAGTAGTTTTTTGATTTTTGCCATGCTCTCTGATATTAAAAGTTAGAATTTTGGGTTTAAGCGAAATAAAGAAAATTATCCGAGTTTTGTTAAGAATCGTTTGTTTCAGCCCTGTTTTTTGCTTGGCAGGCATATAAGTTTTATTTTTGTCGGATTTTAATGAACAGATCATTAAACCCCATATCACTTAAATTCGAAACGCTTTGGATCTATTTGCAAAATTAAAAATGAACATGGGCCCTTTGGGCAAACACTCTGAGTTTGCAGACGGCTATTTCTCCTTTCCCAAACTAGAAGGCGAAATTGCTCCGAGAATGAAATTTCAGGGGAAGAATGTTCTAACCTGGAGTTTGAATAATTACCTAGGACTAGCAAATCATCCTGAAGTACGTAAAGCTGATGCGGATGCAGCTGCACAATATGGCGCTGCCTATCCAATGGGCGCACGTATGATGTCAGGACAAACCACACTTCACGAACAATTAGAGGATGAATTGGCAGCCTTTGTCAAGAAAGAGAAAGCATATTTATTGAATTACGGTTACCAAGGAATCATGTCTGTGATTGACTCACTACTAGATAGAAAAGATGTGGTAGTCTATGATTCAGAATGTCACGCTTGTATCATTGATGCACTAAGAATGCACTTGGGCAAAAGATACGTTTTCCCACATAATGATATCGCAAACTGTGAAAAGCAGTTAGAAAGAGCGACTAAACTAGCCAATGAAACTGGAGGCGGAATCCTTGTGATCACTGAAGGTGTTTTCGGAATGACTGGAGATCAGGGCAAGTTGAAAGAAATCGTTGAGTTGAAGAAGAAGTTTGACTTTAGATTACTTATTGACGATGCACATGGTTTCGGTACATTGGGCAAAACTGGTGCTGGTACAGATGAAGAGCAAGGTGTACAAGATCAAGTAGATCTTTACTTCTCCACCTTCGCCAAATCTATGGCAAGCATCGGCGCATTTATCGCTGGAGATCCAGAAGTGATATTGTATTTGAGATATAATATGCGTTCACAGATTTTCGCCAAGTCACTACCGATGCTATTGGTAGTAGGTGCCTTGAAGCGTCTTGAGTTGTTGAGAACACAGCCGGAACTGAAGGATAATCTTTGGAAAATAGTCGGAGCACTTAGAAAAGGACTACATGATAATGGATTCAGCACTGGACAATCCAACACCCCAGTGACCCCCGTAGTACTTAATGGAACTGTAGGTGAAGCTGCGGCATTAACTCATGATCTAAGAGAGAATTATAGTATTTTCTGTTCCGTAGTAATCTATCCTGTAGTTCCTAAAGGAATGATAATCTTGCGATTAATCCCTACAGCTGTACATACCCTAGAAGATGTAGAAGAAACGATCACAGCATTTGCTGCTATCAAAGAAAAATTACTGACGGGAGTTTATAAGAATTCTAAGTTGGCCAATTCTTTTAGTGAGTAAAAAAAAGTCAAAAATATGCCCCTCAGGATTGATTTGGCAAGTTTTTGGGCTATATTGAATTAAAATAAACTTATCATCAACTTTAATAAAAACACTTTGACTATGAGCAAATTTAGTGAAGTAAGCACACTGGTTAATTCTCTTAAAGACGATTTTGAGAAGTTCTACGAAAAGGGAAATTCAGCCGCTGGTACAAGAGTTAGAAAAGGAATGCAAGACTTGAAAAACTTAGCTCAAGAAATCCGAAAAGAGGTTCAAGACAAGAAGAACGAAGGATGATTCCAACAAAAAAAGGTGACTAAATAGTCACCTTTTTTTATGTAAAATTCAATTTAAAGTGGAGATCAATACTCCACTTTATTATTTTCTTGATTTATATCCGCTAGTCTTTTACTAGGATCTATCTCTATGGATTTGATCGTATCGGATTTTTTATTGATTGTAATTGTCTTGGTAGGATTAGTCCATGGCCAATCTTCAGATAGTATACGATTAGCTGCACCAGCTTCAGGAGCTTTTTCACCTCTCATGATTTCCAGTGGCAAATACACCATCTCAGAAGTTCCATCCTTGTACGTGATTACCAAGTCTATAGGCATTGGCATCAAGCCTATGCGTTCCAGTGTGATTTCAGTTTGATTCCCCTGTGCTTTCATCTCCTTCACTCCATAATCAATAGTCTTGGTGCTATTCACAAAATACTCCTTGTACCAATCTAACTCCATACCACTTTGCTTCTCCATGATTCGGACAAAGTCATTTACATTTGGATGCTTAAAGCCCCAAGTGTTCCAGTAGCTCAATATTCCTTTATCCCTTGCTTCTTCCCCAATGATATAGCCCATTTGAGCCATAAATACTGCTCCTTTGGAATATGCTGCAGAACTGTAAGCAGAATTGGTATGATAATGATCTGAATGAGTGCTCATAGGTTCTTCTTTGCCAGACTTCACCAATCTATAATAACCTGCATAAGATCCTCTCAATGGCATCTCACTTGGTCTGTAAATAGCCGCCATAGTCAGCGCAGATGCATAGCTTGTAAATCCTTCATCCATCCATGGATAAAGTGCCTCATTGGTAGCAATTACTCCCTGATACCAGCTATGTCCCAATTCGTGAACCATCACGCCCACAAGTCCATTGAGATTTCTACCGCCAGTGATTAATGTGGACATTGGATATTCCATTCCGCCGTCTCCACCTTGAATTACAGAAAACTGCTTATATGGATACTGACCAAAGTGCTCAGACATATACTCAATCGCCTTTGGAGTATAGTCCATCAGCTTCACCCAGTTCTCGGTCACTTCGTCGTCAGAAGGGATATATAGATGGTGAACAGTCACCCCATTATCCATTAGAAATTTGTCATGACGATATTTTGGATCTGCTGCCCACATGAAATCATGAACCTTAGGAGCCTTGAAATGCCAAGTAAGTTTATCCCCCTTGGCTGGAGCTACCTTCACCCCTTTGTCCTCATAGCCATGACCGATCTCATTTGGATTTTGTAAATAACCCGTACCACCTAGCACGTAAGTTTTGTCAATTGAGATCTTCACATCAAAGTCTCCCCAAATGCCATAGAATTCACGACCAATATATGGGTTGGCATGCCAGCCCTGCTCGTCATATTCTGACATCTTAGGGTACCACTGCGACATAGAATAGCGCACGCCTTCCTTGCTGTCTCTTCCAGATCTTCTGATCTGTAATGGTACTTGGCCGTTGAAAGACATTTCAAATTTGGCGTTGGAATTTGGCAAAATCGGTTCTGAAAGCTCAACTTCCAATACCGTCCCTACCTCGTTGTACACAACTGCTTTGCCATTCATCGTAAGGCTAGATACTCTCAAGTATCCAATCTCGTCTGGCGTCAATTTGCTGATACGATCCCCTACTCTACGGTCTGGATCAGCGATACTTCTAGATCTCTCATCCATCATACTACCTGGCTGGAAAGCATTGTAATACAGGTGATAGAATACCCGATCTAAAGTATCAGGTGAATTGTTGGTGTAAATCAATACTTGAGTACCGCTGTATTGATTGGTGTTGACGTCCATATCGACGTCCATTTGGTAGTCTGCAGCTTGTTGGAATCTCCCTGTTTGGGCAAAGGATTCGCTACTAAGTACCATTAAAAGAAAAAGCCCATAAAAAGGCTTAGCCAGGTTAATATGCATAGTAATGTAGTTTTCACAAAGAAAACCAAATTGAAAATCCTTCCCAAACCACCAGTCAAAAAAAGGAAGAGTAAACTAGGTGATCCTTATTGGTTTTTGAGGAGGATGGACTACAAAGTAAAAAAGCCCAAAAGGGCTTTATAAATAATTATGGGTTGACGAAAAACTAATCTCCGTAATGCTCAGAATAATACTTTTGATAGGCACCAGAAGTCACATGATCTAGCCAGTCTTGATTGTTGAGATACCAATCGATGGTAATTTCTATTCCCTCTTCAAATTGCAGACTTGGTTCCCAGCCTAGCTCCTGCTGGATCTTGGTAGCATCAATCGCATAGCGCAAGTCATGTCCAGCACGATCTTTTACATAAGTGATCAGCTTTTCAGATGTACCAGCTTCCCTTCCCAGCTTCTCGTCCATTTTGGAACAAAGCAACTTTACGATATCGATATTTTTCCACTCATTGAAGCCGCCAATGTTATATGTTTCCCCTTCTTTCCCTTTGTGAAAAACAGTGTCAATTGCTCTAGCATGATCTTTTACAAAAAGCCAATCACGCACATTCTCCCCTCTTCCATAGACAGGAAGCGGTTTATTCGTCTTGATATTATGAATACAAAGTGGAATCAGTTTCTCAGGAAAGTGATTTGGTCCGTAATTGTTGGAACAGTTAGAAATCACCGTTTTCATTTTGTAAGTATTGGCATATGCTCTCACAAAATGGTCTGAAGAAGCCTTGGATGCTGAATAAGGCGACTGTGGGTCGTATGGAGTGTCTTCCAAAAAGAATCCACCATCATGCAGGGATCCGTAAACTTCATCCGTCGAAACATGATAGAACAAATGATCCGATAGCTTATCCTTCCAAAATTCCTTCGCGGCATTGAGTAAATTAACCGTACCAAATACATTCGTTTTCACAAAAGCCAAAGGATCTGTAATCGATCTGTCCACATGAGATTCTGCTGCCAAATGGATTACATCTGTGATAGCATGCTTTGCAAAAATTGCTTTAAGTGCCGATTCATCTTGAATATCAGCCTTTTCAAAGATATAATTGGAAGTTCCTTCTACAGCCTTCAAGTTCTCCAAATTCCCAGCATAGGTCAAAGCGTCTAGATTGACAATGGTATAGTCAGGATACTTTTCTACGAATAATTGTACCACATGGCTACCGATAAAACCGGCACCACCTGTAATCAGAATTGATTTGCTCATCTTATTTTTTGTAGTAATCTAAATACCAATCAGTGAAAGACTTCACTCCTTGATCTATAGGCGTATCAGGCTTGTAACCTGTGTCACGAACCAAATCAGAAACCTCCGCATGAGAAGCTGGCACGTCACCTGGTTGCAATGGTAGCATGTTCATTTTGGCTTCCATACCCAATCCTTTTTCTACTGCATGAATGTAATCCATCAGTAAAACTGGAGAAGAGTTTCCAATATTATACACCTTGTAAGGAACAGTGGAACTTCCAGGATCTGGGTTTAACTTATCAAAATCAGTATTTGGACTTGCTGGTCTATCTGCTACTTTGATCACTCCCATCACTATATCATCTATGTAGGTGAAGTCACGCTTCATATTACCATAGTTGAACACCTGAATAGCTTCGCCTTTCAATATGGCTTCTGTAAACAGAAACAATGCCATGTCTGGTCTTCCCCATGGTCCATAGACCGTAAAGAATCTTAAACCTGTGGTAGGAATTTTAAAAAGATGACTATAAGTATGGGCCATTAGTTCATTAGACTTCTTAGAAGCTGCGTACAAGCTGATCGGATGATCTACAGAGTCTGAAGTTGAGAATGGCATCTTTTCATTTGCACCATAAACAGAACTTGAAGAAGCATACACCAGATGCTTAACCGGATGAAAGCGGCAGGATTCCAATATGTTCAGAAAAGCAACAATATTACTCTCTATGTAAACTTCTGGATTGGTCAAAGAATAGCGAACGCCAGCTTGTGCAGCAAGATGAATGACTACGTCAAATTTTTCCTGAGCAAAAAGGGCCACTAATGGGTCTTTGTGAGAAAGGTCTAACTGAATAAATCTATAGCCAGAAAAACTTTCCGATTGGACCATTTCACCATTTTTTACTTTATCTCGCTGAATACCCATGTTGGCAAGCCGGGCGTGTTTCAGATTGATATCGTAATAATCATTGATAATATCCAGACCAATGACCTCATCCCCTCTCTCCAACAATTGTTTTGCAACGTGAAATCCAATAAATCCGGCAGTTCCGGTAACCAGGTATTTCATAGATAAAAATTCATGTTTTATTGATGACCAAATATAAGTTATTCCGCGCTATCATGCTTGCTCAAATCAAGCTGGTATTGAGCAAAAATTTCATGTTGAACTTGGCTGCGTTCATAATTCTCACAAACCTCCTGATATAATTTAGCCGCCATCTCAGCCATCTTATCACGTTTTACAAAGGCAAATTCCATTGCTTCTTTGAGTATTTCTACATTTTTGACAGGGAAAATCAAACCCGTTTTTTGCTGTGTAATGATATCTGTATTGCCAATAATATCCGAACAGATCACAGGCACTTCCATAGCTCCAGCCTCCAAAATCACATTTGGAAAACCTTCACGGTGCGAAGGATGAACCAACACATCTGCCAAAGCAAAATAATGTGCCACATGATCCGACCAATCTATCTGTACGATTCTAGGGTGATCAGTTATTATTTTAATTGTCTCAGGATCAAGCGGATTGAGGTCCTGCTCAAAACTCCCCAACAAAACGAGCTTTGATTTTCCTACAATTTTAGAGCTCAAAAAAGCATCAACCAATTCGTGTATTCCTTTGTCTTTGACTAGTCTACCCACCGACAAAATGATAAAATCATCTTCTCCAGGAAGAATACGCATAGTGGCAGCCACCAAGTGATTTTCTTTCAAAACACCACGGTTGAACCTTGCAAGATCAACTCCATTGGAGGAGCCTTTACCGATCACATGAAGTTTCTCTGCAGGACAAAGATTATTCTCGATCACAAAGTTTTTCAAACCATTGGAATTAGGCCAAACCTCAGTAGCATAACTATAGGTGATCTTCTCCATTTTTTCCAAAAGAGACCTTTTTCCGCCTTCAGCAGCCATAAATGGAATACCTGCAAGCGTGTGAATCCTCACCTTGACTCCAGCAAATTTGGCTGCGATCATTCCCAACAATCCGGCTTTAGGAGTATGCGTGTGTACAATATCAGGTTGCTCTTTTTTGATCAGCTGATATAGCTGCCAAAGGCATTTCAGATCTTGAAATGGAGTGATTTTACGTGTAAAAGGGATGACTTCATGCCTAGCCCCTTCTGCTTTGATTACCTGCGGAAGTTCTCTGCCATCAGCACTCAGCATCAATACATCCCAACCTTGTTCCCGCACAAACTTCATTTGCCCTGCGAGCAGTAATTTCAAAGAAATCGGAACGGTGGTGATTCGTATGAGTTTTGGCATCAAAAAGAGTTTCTATATAAAAGATCGAAGTTAAGACTTTTGCGTCTTTTATCCCTGCAAAAACGCAAATGGTATTCCAAAAAAGCTTCTATTAATAATTCTAGACTAGATACCAACACATAATTATTTCAATCACGCTTGGCAGCCTACACTTTTCCCGTTCTAATCCTCTTCCTCCAATTCAAAAATCTCTTCTAAAGCCAGGCCAAAAATCTTCGAAATCTTTAAAGCAAGAACCGTGGAAGGCACATACTTCCCCGCCTCTATACTATTGATAGTTTGCCTGGAAACACTGACTTTTTCTGCCAGATCCTGCTGGGTCAAATTATGCCGTGCTCGCTCGACTTTAATGGTATTTTTCATAATGGTATTTTTAGCCAAAATCGCTCTGGCTGGGTATAAATTACCAGTTAGTTCCTTGTTGTATTAGATTTGACTTAGATCAATCTTTAGTAGCCATATAGATCTGATACTTAAATGCCGCATAGATGTATGCATTTAACAGAAACAAGACCAGATAGGCAGTAAATATCTCTGAGGTAATTCTGTCAAAGCGTAGATAATTGATCAGCATCAAAGCTCCCAAACCCCAAATAAGCCAATAAGAGCCTGTTTGAAAAGCCTGAAGTCTGAAGGATTTGATCATCTCATCTTCATCTTTTTCTCTAGAGAGATTCAATAAGCCGAATCCTATAGCCCAAAATCCATAAATTATTTGAGCAGAATCATCAGGGGTAATATCCATCCTGGTGATTGCCATTCCAATGACCAACATGACTGGCAAGGGAAAAAACACAAAAGCCAACTTCTTCCATCCCGGAGAAAGTAAAGGCACATGTAAAATTGATTTTTCTTTCATCTGTTTATTGATTTATAGTTACGTCCTGCCCCGATAATATCCTGAACTAGCGGGAGGAATCTAGCATGGTTTTTATTGATCTCAACTGAATTCTTTTATTACCATGCTTGACCCAGGGACAAGTATTATTGTCTAAATGTAAAACAAACTTAACTTTATGTCAAGTTATTACGTCAAAATATTTTTTTCTATTCTATTGCCTTAAGGCATTCAACTATCATAAAATTTTATGAATTCGTATTAAAACAGCCTATTTGTTTACCTTTAATCAACGAATCCAATCAAAAATTATATTTTATATGATTTCGAAAGTAAAAATAGCCATCATAGGCTGTGGTAATCTGGGAGCATCTATAGCAAATGGATTGCTAAAACGGGATGAATTTGATCCAAAGAATCTAACCCTTACCAAAAGAAATACAGATAGCCTTAGTGGTTTTGCTGTACTAGGAGTGCATATCCAAACTGATAACATCTCAGCAGCGGCCAATGCCGACATCATCATCTTGGGTGTAAAGCCGTTCAACATCGCTCCTATTCTAGCCGAAATCAAGCCATCTCTGGATCCAAAAGAGCAAATCATCATTTCTTTGGCAACCGGAATTTCTCTTGCTGAAATGTATCAGGTGATAAACCCTGCTAGTATTGCCTTCCGTGCTATGCCTAATATCGCTGCGGATATCCAAGAGTCTGTAACCTGTGTTTGCTCCCAAAATGCAGATGCAGATCAGGTCAACTTAGTGACTGAACTGTTTAATGGAATTGGATTTACGATCCCAATTGACGAAAGTCTGATGGAAGCGGCAACTGTGTTGGGGGCTTGTGGAATTGCTTATGTATTGAGGTTTATGCGAGCGATGATCCAAGGAGGAATTCAAATCGGATTTGATTCGCATACTGCATCCAAGATTGTCAACCAAACTGTAAAAGGAGCAGCCGAACTGATGATCCAAAAAAACATGCATCCAGAAGCTGCTATAGATAAGGTAACCACCCCAAAAGGCTGTACGATCGTAGGCCTAAATGAAATGGAACATCAAGGATTCAGTTCTGCGATGGTAAGAGGAGTGATCGCCAGTTACGAGAAAATCGCCAAATAATTGATTTGATAATGAATTATTAATTTTCAAGGAATATTAAATCTAAATCAGGAAAAATTAATATTTAATTCCATAAGAATAACTATAGGATTGTTTTTCTTTTGAATCTTTTCAGTAGATTTGTCCCGGGTGATAAACAACTTTTGCTATTCCTTTTTCAATGACACGATTTTTAAAGGAAGGACTGTTTGGTACTTTTTCTTCCTTCCTTTCATATTTATACTCACAAAAAAGCCTTCCCATTCAAAATGGGAAGGCTTTTTTGATGTAATAAACTGTCTGGAAATTAGTCGAAGATCTCTTCCAGTTTAACTCTCAAACTAGGTCCTCGAAGGTCTTTACCAATGATTTTGCCATCTGGATCTATCAAGTAGGTAGCTGGAATAGCATTGATTTGATAAAGCTCTGCAGCTGCAGAATTGAAATATTGCAAATCAGAAACCTGAGTCCATTCCAAGCCATCTTCGGCAATAGCATCTACCCAAGCTTCCTTGGTGCGATCTAGCGAAACGCCAAATACCTCAAAACCTTTGTCCTTATATTCATTGTATAGCTTCACTACATTTGGATTTTCCTCACGACAAGGCTTGCACCAAGCTGCCCAGAAGTCTATCATAACATACTTTCCACGCAAATCTGAAAGCTTTACCGTTTCACCAGCAGGATTAGGTAGCTCAATTTCTGGCGCTACTTGCCCCATAGAAAGTGCTCTCATATCGTCTAATTGCTGCTTTAACTGGATAATAGTTTTAGTCTCAGGGTACTTCTCATCTAGCTTGGCTACTAAACTGTCCATAAACTGAAATTCATTCTTAGGGTTCAATAAGCCAATAGCCGCTAAAGATGCAAAACTATCTCCCATACTATTGATGACCTTTTTCACCTCTGAAGATTGGTTGCTCTCCAACGCCATGGCATCAATCTGAATTTGCTTAATGGTCTCTGTATCGTTATCACCCATCGCTTTATAATAAGCCTCATTGAGCTGATTAACTTTGGTCTGATAGGCCTCCATCAATTCCTCGATTTTCAACATCTCCTGAGAATCTTTTGAGCCGTTGATAACTAGGCTTTCAGGATCCGCAAAATTATAGTCTACTTCCACATCATCCTTGAATAAGGCAAGACGTACTATTTTTTCTCCATAGAAATTCAATTCAAAGAAAGTAGGTGCATCCACTGCTACTTCATAGCTGAATTCCCCTTTATTATCCAACTCAACTGTATCCAAAACTATCGGACGACTATCTGTGAATTGAGATAGTACCACAGCGCCATCACGGGCATTTTCTATTTTTCCAGAGATTTCAACTTTTCCATCAACAACAACATTCTTTTCCTCACAGGAAAAAAAGGCTAGTAAGACTAGTAAAGCGACTCCGTTCATTCGATTCAACATGGATTAATTCTTCAGTAATTCAATTAATAATTTTGTTGCAACTTTTGGGTCAGCTTTGCCTTGAGACTGTTTCATCACTTGCCCCATAAACAAACCCATCAAGCCTTTTTTGCCAGATTTATATTCTTTCACTTTTGCTGCATTGGCAGCCAAAACTTCTTCTACAATTGGTTTCAAAGATGATTCATCACTTTCTTGAATCAAATTCAGCCGCTGAGCAATTTCCAATGGACTTTCTGCAGTAGAGTTCAACATCGCCGGATACAAGTTCTGCGAGGCTGCCGTATAACTCACCTTGCCATCATCCACCAAAGCGATCAAAGCCACGAAAGAATCAGTGCTGATCGGGAAATCCTTCATGTCCAGAGAATTTTCATTCAAGGAAGATTTCACAGGACCCATCATCCAGTTAGACGCTGCTTTATAGTTTTTTGTTTTGCTACAAAGTTCATTGAACCAGAGCGCCACATCCTTCGATTCGGTCAAAAAGCTCGCATCGTAATCAGGCAAGCCAAATTCCTCTACAAACTTTTTGTGAAGTTCTCGAGGCAAAATAGGCATGGTAGCTTTCACAGCATTCAGCCACTCGTCCGAAACCACCACTGGACTCAAGTCAGGCTCAGGGAAATAGCGGTAATCATTCAAATCTTCCTTGGTACGCATGCTGGCTGTAAGCCCTGTATTCGCATCAAAAGTTCTGGTTTCGGAAATCACCTCTTCACCCGCCTCTATCAAACCAATCAGGCGTTCATGCTCATGCTCGATAGCACGAAACACATTTCGGAAAGAATTCATATTCTTCACTTCTACCTTTTTTCCCAATTCTGTCGCTCCTTTCAGCATCACAGAGACATTGGCATCACAGCGTAGCGAACCTTCTTCCATATTGCCATCGCAGATATCGAGATATTTCACCAGCTTTTTCACTTCAGCCAAGAACGCATAAGCTTCCTCTGGACTGTGCAAATCTGGCTCAGTTACAATCTCGATCAAAGGCGTACCTGCACGATTGAAATCAACCAAGGTATCTGCCTCTTCTGCTAGGTGAATAGACTTACCAGCATCTTCTTCCATATGCACACGGTTCAAGATCACTTCTTTCTTACTTCCATCAGCAAGTTGAATAGGCACAGTCCCTCCTACGCAGATAGGTCCCTTGTCCTGCGTAAGCTGATAGCCCTTTGGAAGATCTGGATAAAAGTAATTTTTGCGCGCAAAGACATTGTGGCGAGTAATCTCAGAATTACAAGCCAATCCCATCTTGATAGCATATGCTATAGCCTTCCTGTTGACCTTAGGCAGGGTGCCTGGATGGCCAAGAGTAATCGCTGATATCTGCGTGTTCGGTGACTTACCATACTCATTAGCATCAGCAGCAAACATTTTGCTCTCGGTCATAAGCTGCGCATGCACCTCAAGTCCGATGATCAACTGGTATTTATTCTTTAATTCTTCACTTAGCATCCGCGCGTATTTTTCTATTTTCTAAAGGTATAAGTCCTTTGCCTTAGTCACTACATTTTCTAGTCCAGCCAGGTTTTTCCCTCCAGCAGTGGCAAAAAAGGCCTGTCCTCCTCCTCCACCTTGAATTTCCTTAGCCAATTCTCTTACAATTTGACCTGCATTCAGGTCTTTACTTTTGATCAAGTCTTCATCAATAATCACAGCAATCTGTGGTTTACCATCAATATTGGCAGCCAAAATCACAAAAGCATTCTCAGTTTCATTTTTCAATTCATAGGCCAGCTTCTTCAAGGAATCAGCATTTGGCAATTCCAGCTGTGCTATAAGGGTATTGATTCCCTCTCCAGTTACAAACTGTTTAAGCAACTCCACTTTTACACCTGAAGCTTTCTCCAAGTGTAAGGCCTCAAGTTCTTTCTTTAGTTCGTTTTTTTCCTGCAACAAAGACTCTATAGACTTCATCAGGTCCTTAGGATTCTTCAGCAATTCCTGAATTTCCTTCACCAGGCTCTCTTGCTTGCGGAAATAATCCTCTGCAGACTTAGCAGTGATCGCTTCGATTCTACGAACACCAGATGCACTAGATGCTTCTGAAATAATCTTAAACAAACCGATTTTGCTGGTTTGAGGTACGTGTGTTCCACCGCAAAGTTCTACTGAGAAATCCTTATCAAATGTGATCACACGAACGAAATCACCGTATTTCTCTCCAAAAAGCGCTGTAGCTCCTTGTTTCTTAGCCTCCTCTATGGGCACATTTCTTTGTTCGGAAAGCGGGATATTCTGTCTGATTTTCTCATTCACAATATCCTCCACTTTAGCAATTTCTGCATCAGACAATTTGCTGAAATGAGAAAAATCAAAGCGAAGCTGGTTCTGATTCACCAAGGAACCACGCTGCTGTATATGATCTCCCAGAACTTCTTTCAAAGCTGACTGAAGTAAGTGCGTAGCAGTATGGTTGTTCTCAGTCAGAAAACGTTTTTCAGCATCTACTTCTGCTCCGAAGGCAGCTTCTGGATTAGCAGGAAGTTTTTCTACAAAATGAACAATCAGATCATTCTCTCTTTTAGTGTTGATTACTTTGACTTTTTCAGTGTCCGAGATCAACCAGCCAGTATCTCCTACCTGTCCGCCGCTTTCTGCATAGAAAGGTGTTTTGTCCAAAACTAATTGGTATTTGTCCCCTTTTTTATCAGAAATCACACGATACTTAATGATATGTGCATGAGCCTTTAGGAAATCATATCCTACGAATTCAACTCCATTATCCTCATTTACGATCACCCAATCGCCAGTTTCAGATTCGGAAGCTGCACGAGAGCGAGTCTTTTGAGCTTCCATTTCCTGCACAAAACCTTTTTCATCCAAAGAAAGTCCGCTTTCACGAGCGATCAAAGATGTAAGATCCAGTGGGAATCCGAAGGTATCGTATAATTCAAAGGCTGTTTTGCCTGGTATTACTTTTTCGCCTTTTTCACTCAACTCAGCTTTAATCTGATCAAGCATTTTCAGGCCATTATCAAGTGTGCGAAGGAAGGAAGTTTCTTCTTCGAAAATCACTTTGGCTATAAACTCCTGCTGCTGTCTCACCTCAGGGAAGATATCCCCGAAATTATCAGCAATCAAACTTGTCAACTCATATAAAAATGGCTCTTGGAAACCCAAGAAGGTATATCCATAACGAACCGCTCTTCTCAGGATTCTGCGAATTACATAGCCAGCCTTATTATTGGAAGGTAATTGTCCATCAGCGATAGTAAATGAAATCGCACGAATGTGATCCACTATTACGCGGAAAGCAATATCTGTCGGTAGATCTTCACCGTAAACTTTGCCTGATTTCTTTGCCAAAGCAGTCAAGAATGGCGCAAACAAATCTGTATCGTAATTGGAAGATTTGTGCTGAATAGCTCTCACCAAACGCTCAAAACCCATCCCAGTATCTACATGTGTTGCCGGCAAAGGCTTCAAAGATCCGTCTGAGACTCTATTGAACTGCATAAATACCAAGTTCCAAATCTCGATTACTTGCTCGTGATCCATATTCACCAAATCCTTGCCCTCTATTAAAGCGCGGTCAGCATCTGGTCTCAAATCAACGTGGATCTCCGAACAAGGTCCGCAAGGTCCTACATCACCCATTTCCCAAAAATTATCCTTTTTGGACCCCATGATGATACGATCTTCAGGCACGATGGCTTTCCAAAGATCATAGGCTTCCTGATCAAGACCTAAGTTATCACCAGCATCGCCTTGGAATACCGACACATACAATCTGTCTTTATCCAAGCCATAAACTTCAGTCAATAATTCCCAAGCCCATTGGATCGCTTCCTTTTTGAAGTAATCTCCAAAAGACCAGTTGCCCAGCATCTCAAACATGGTGTGGTGATAGGTATCCACACCCACTTCTTCGAGGTCATTGTGCTTACCGCTTACCCGAAGGCATTTTTGAGAATTGGCTACACGGGAATATTTGGCGAGTTCATTACCTAGAAATGCGTCTTTAAATTGGTTCATTCCCGCATTTGTAAACATCAAGGTTGGGTCATTTTTGACCACAATCGGTGATGAGGGAACGTAGTGATGCTGCTTGGATTGGAAAAACTCAATAAAGGTGCTCCGTATTTTCTTTGCTTCCATGAAGGTTTTGAGGCAATTAATAATGCTATTTAGGCCGTTTCACAGCCATTTTAATTGGGTGACAAAATTAACAGAATTGGCGGTGTTACCTGCATAGGGGTGAGAATTTCTCTTCGGTCATATCTCCCGCAACAGTAAAAAATATTTTCGCGGCGGCGCAACGGTGCAGCGAAAGATAAAACATCGATCCTTTAGCTTAAAGGAGAAAACCTCATTAAGGAACAAAATAGAGAAGAGATAAGGTAAATTTCAAAAATCTATTTTCGTTGCGTCGTCGCGCCGTTGCGAGAGTAACCAAACCTCAACTCCTCGGGAAACTCGTAAATCGTATTTCTCACCTCGTAAATGTTTCTTACTTTCAATAAAATTTTTGACACCTCAATTTTACCTAATGAGCTACCTAGATCTAATAACCTCCCCCACGCTACTTCTGGACGAAAAAATCTGCCGAGCTAATATCAAACGAATGGCGGACAAAGCTGCCAGACATGACATGAAGCTTGTTCCACATTTCAAAACAGCACAATCTCACCAAATCGGAGGCTGGGCTAAACAATACAACATCACAGAAGTGACTGTTTCTTCCGTTAAAATGGCCGAATATCTTAGTGGACAAGGCTGGGTGAATATTCATATAGCTTTTCCATTTAACCCACTTGAGATCCCAAAACTCAATAAAATTGCAGAAAAGCAATCCATATCAGTGCAAGTTATCAATGCAACAACTGCTCAAATGCTAGTGGATCAATTGGAAAACCCTGTAGGATTCTTTATTGAAATAGATGCTGGCTACGGCAGAACGGGCGTTGAGGTATCTGATTTCGGCTTGATTGAGGAAATTTTATTAATTGCGCAGAAGTCTGACAAGCTCAACTTCAAAGGCTTTTACCTACATGCCGGTCACTCCTACTATATGCCGGATATCCCCGCACTCTATGAGCAAACCCGAAATGCCCTGAGCATGCTGAAGCATAAATACAATTCTGAATATCCAAAGCTTGTAACCCGAACTGGTGATACGCCAGGCTGTGCTGTGATGGAGGATTTTGGAGATATAGATGAAATGGGGCCTGGAAATTTCGTTTTCTATGACTTGATGCAAGCGGAATTGGGTGGCTGTGACAAAGAAGACATTGCTGTATGCCTGGCAGTGCCTGTAGTGGACATCAAAAAAGACCGCAAGGAAATTTTGGTTCATGGTGGAGGAGTGCATCTGGCGAAGGATGTTCTGGTAGGAGAAAATGGCCTTAAAAACTTTGGTGAGGTAGTTTACCTGAATGAAAACGGTTGGAGCATTCCTGAGGAGAAATCTTTCCTCAAAAGCATTTCCCAAGAACATGGCATTATCAAAGCTTCGGACGAACTACTGGCAAAAGTGAAAGTTGGTGACATTCTGGGAATCCTTCCTGTTCACTCCTGCATGACTGCTGACTGTATGGGGGAATACATGACACTCGATGGAAAGATGGTGGATCACGCGGAAGGCTCTTTAGAAAAGTAAGTAGTAAAATTTGTAAGAAGTAAGAAGTGAAATCGTAAAAAGTAGTTATTATTCACTCCGAACAATATTTAGAAAATCATTTAAACCCAGACCATAACTCTGGGTTTATTTTTAACACATGACTATACCATGATCAAAGACATCAAAATCTTAAAAACCCAAGTACTTTCAGACAATTGGTATACACTTCGCAAAATCACTTTTCAGTTCACCAAGAAAAACGGGGAGATCATCACTCAAGATCGTGAAGCTTATGATCGTGGAAATGGAGCCACCATCCTCTTGTACAACCAAGACAAGAAAACCGTCATTCTCACTCGTCAATTCCGCCTACCAACCTACACCAATGGTAATGAAACAGGCATGATGATCGAATCCTGTGCTGGACTTCTGGACAAGGATAATGCTGAGGATTGCATTCGTAGAGAAACAGAGGAAGAAACTGGCTATGTGGTCAAAGATGTGAAAAAGGTTTTTGAAGCCTATATGTCACCAGGTTCAGTAACTGAGATACTTTATTTCTTTATCGCCGCCTACTCAAAGGACATGAAAGTCAGTGAGGGCGGTGGCGTAGAACACGAAGAAGAAAATATTGAGGTATTGGAAATGCCTTTTGAAGAAGCACTGAAGATGATAAATACAGGTGAGATCAAAGACGCAAAGACGATTATGCTTATTCAGCATTTGAGGTTGCAGGGGATTATTTAACTTAAAGCTCGCTTTAAGAAAAAGAGCATAATTCCCTATACTTACTTTATAAACCATATTTCAGCCAAATGTCCGCACAACTCGAAATCACGCGCTACTTTACCCAATCCAAAGATGAAGTTTACAATGCTTTCACAACTGCCGAAAGCCTACAACAATGGTGGGGACCGACAGGATATGAGATGAAAGTAAAAACCTTCGAATTTTATCCTGAAGGCATCTTTCACTTTGTCCTCAGAGATAAAGACGGCAATGAAATGTGGGCCAAATGGATAATCAAAGACATCAAGGAGTCTTCCAAACTTCAAGTGATCAATTGCTTTTCTAATGAAGCCGGAGAAACAGTAAAAGCTCCCGAAGTCCCTTTTGGAGCTGATTGGCCTAAGGAAATGATTTTAGATCTGGAGTTTTATGAGGAAGATGGTAAAACCAGAATTGACCTAGTTTCTTTGCCGCACAATGCTTCTGACGCTTCTAAACAGGTGTTTTCTGATAATATCGGAAATATGGAGCAGGGATTTGCTGGTACGTTTGACCAGTTGGAGAAATACCTAGCGGAGTAATAGTGCCTTCATAAAATAACAGTTGAACTAAAATGAAACCTACGTGAAATCTGTTTTAAAAAGGGTCCGCTGGTGGATATTTGCCTTCCTTTGTATCGTCATAGGACTTTATCCAATTTTATACTTTCTCTTAGAGAGGGATTTTGGTTTGCTTCAGTCGAAATCTGCAGAACTCCTGAGCAACCCAGTTTGGAACATAGGCTTTTACACACATATTATTCTTGGCGGCTTGGCTCTTCTGATCGGTTGGTCACAATTTCCGACGAAATTTCGCAACAAGAATAGAAAGCTCCATAGGAAAATCGGAATGGCATACGTCACTGCTGTATTCTTCAGTAGTCTGGCAGGCATATACATTGGAACACATGCCACTGGTGGAATTGTCAGCATTCTCGGATTTGTATTCTTGGGCCTTGTCTGGTTTGGCACTACGATGATGGGTTGGCTTACTGCGAAGAAGCAGGATTTTGATGCTCACGAAAACTGGATGATTTTTAGCTACGCTGCATGTTTCGCAGCAGTAACGTTGAGAATCTGGCTTCCTCTGCTCATAACATGGTATCAAGGAGACTTTATCCCAGCTTATCGTATAGTAGCTTGGCTGTGTTGGGTTCCTAATATTCTAATAGCGTTATGGATAGTGAGGAGAAGAAAAAAAGTACAGACATTAAAATTTGAATTGGAGTGAAAAACAATCATATTATTTATCATTCTGAATTAGGCCGATGATCGAAATCCTCCTCAAAAACAAAAAGTCCTTTAAAGCGCAAACTGTAGGTGAGCTTTCGGTTTCTGAGCTTGACTTTCATGTCATGCAGTTTCTGGATTACAAGCAGTCAGATTTGCGCTGGCTGGAAGAGAACTATGAGATGGACTTCACCATCATGAAGCATTTCGAGGATATAGAAATCAGTTCACACTTTTTAGAGAATGAGACCCAGGCAGCATTTCACTTTTCTATCCCTTACTATAGCAAGGAAAAGAGGATGGTCGAAGAGCCTTTGTTTATTATCATTTCTCAAGCTGGCCTTTTTCTTTTTAGCAGCATCAATCTTGATACCTATTTCAATGAAACCTACCCATCAAAAATAAACTCCTTACTCCGAATCACAGATTTGAAGGGGATTTTCAAGTTTCAATTTGAGTTTATCTCTGACTATTTTGCTGATATTACTGAAAATCTAAGTCGGAAAGTAAAAGCTTTAGCCAACGACATTCTGATAAAAAAGGACTTTTCCAGTAGTGTGATGGACATCATCACCACTTATAATTTCAACAACCTTCTTATCAAGGAATCTCTATTAGAAACAACCCGTGTTTTAAGGCTGTATTTACGGAGTGACTGGGAAAAAAATGAAGACTTGAAGGAAAGTGTTCGTGCGGAATTAAATGACCTAAATGTGATTTCCGACTATATTCAATTCAATTTCGATCGCTTGGACGATCTGAAAGAAAATGTCTCTAATAAGATAGATCTTGAGCAAAATCACATTTTCAAAATGCTCACTGTAGTCACCGTATGTATTTCTCTACCCACATTCATTGCTGGGGTATATGGGATGAACTTTGAAATAATGCCGGAGCTCAAGCTAGACTATGGTTATCCGATTGTATTGGTTGCTATGATTTGTTCAGCGATCCTGCCATTTATTTATTTCAAAAGGAAAAAGTGGTTTTAGACTTATGGCTAATTGCTAAAGCAGCAATTTTCTTGAAAGTCAGCAATTTGTACTTCCGATATCATTCCTATAACAGGAAAAAGCCTTGATTTTGGGTCAAGGCTTCCTTAAGATCTTTAGATCAATTTTAGAAGAAAAGCACTCTGCTCCTTCCTAAGGAATCTGTTACTTCCATATAGACATCTTTAGAATTCATACTTTTCAAAACAAAGTCTTTTTTAAAGCCTTCTGCTTGATCGATATCCTCTTCATAAATTAATTTCCCGTTGTCTACAGAACGAATTTTTACATTCACTCCTGGTTCGGTCAAGCCGATTACAGCCAAATTAATCTTGTTTCCATTCAATGCTTTACCGTAAGCCATTAGGGGAAAGTCCTTTACGGGAGCAGGCTTTTCTATAGTCTCTACTCTGTAAGTGACTTCCTCGACATCCGTGGTAATTCTAACTTGATACTCACCCTCTGGAAGATCTTCCATATCATAAGGCACCACTAGGTTGACATCTTTGACATTCACTTTTCGGATATGTAGCTTTTTGCCTTTCATATCGAGGATAGCGATTTTGGCAACCCCTACTCCTTCATAAAGTGAAACCGATATTTTCTTAAAGTTTGTATGGACTGTAGAAAGATCCTTCAAATCTTCTTCTGCCCCGAAGGCATTAAATGACAGAGCACTTGCGATTGCTAAAGTTGTTATTAAAGTTTTCATAATTTGTTGGTTTAGAAGTGTAATCACCTTAAGACCAATCTTATACCAAAATCAAATCGACAACTTATTAATTAGCTAATCTAGATTTCTATGAGTTTTTGAATTACTAGAATCGCGCAATAATATTTGGTAAGCTTCCTTAAAAACTGGTAAAACTGTCAAGTTTTAGTGCAATTCTCTGTTCGACTGTACTGTATTCGAGCAGATTTCTCAGTATCCAAAAAATTCTAGGTTACAGTAAACGCAATATTTTTTGAAACATTAATTCAGAAAAAAATTCAACTTGATTAAAATGCTCCATGTTGGAATTATGGCACTGTACAGTTCTGTACATCATTCGTCCGTGAGGATTCAAAAATCAAAGAATAAGTTTAGCTAAATTTTCATTAGCACCTAGATGAAAAAAAGCTTATAATCTGAAAGTCAACTGCATTTATCCTTTTATCATTCAGAAGAGACTGCTGACTCTAAGGGTTGCATGCTTAGATAATGGATATGGAAAGTTTAAGAATAACCTAATCAAGCAGCACTACTCAAACCCTTCTCTGAAATACAGCTGTAGATGAAAAATAAGCACCTATATAAGATGCCAGTATTTGTATTCTACTCTTGGGCATAATCAGCTAAATAAGCCTTGTTAATACCCTCCAAATGAACATCAGTCAACTTTACTATTTTCAAAAAAATCACAAAAAAAAGCCCTGATCCGAAAATCAAGGCTTGTGGTAATAGTTGGTTTAATTATTAGAAGAATAGTGTTTTAGTTCTTCCCTGTGCATCGGTTACTTTCAAGTAAATATCCTCAGATGAAACATTCTTGAAAGAGTAATTCTTTTTGAAACCTTCGGCTTGGTTTACATGATCTGTGTAGATCACATCTCCAGACTCTGCAGATAAAACTTCTACATCCACTCCTGGGCTAAGCAAACCTACTACTGCAAGGCTTACTGTATTATCATCTACAAGTTTACCGTAAGCCATCAAAGGCAAATCTGCTGGATCAATAGGTTTTTCCTCAGTTTCCACGGTATAGATTACTTCCTCTTGATCTGTCTCAATTTTCACCTGATACTCACCTGCTGGCAAATTGTTCAAGTCATAAGGAACCATCAAATTTTCATTCTTAACATTAACATTTCTGCTACTAAGGCTTTTACCATCTGCACTAAGAATAGACACTTTGGCATTGCCAAGTCCTTCCGTAAGTGTGATATTGATTTTCTTGTAGTTAGAATTTACAGAGGAAAGTGCTCTCAAATCCTCACTTGCGTTTGCTACTAATGAGCTAAAAGATAATGCGCTGGCTAATGCTACTGTTAATAAAGTTTTCATAATATGTTGGTTTAAAATTTTTTGATTTTCTGTTCTGCCTACTCTATTGCTAAGCGCGTACCAACTCAAAAAACAATCTCCTCCAGATGAGCACAAAAATCTCAAAGCATTAATTTTTTAACAGATATTCAGAATTTAATTCCGAAAGAAACATGATTTTTTAACAAAACCTGTACAATATATGGTCACATCCTTGTTCGGTTGTATTGACAGCGGACAGTTTCAGCCTATTTTAGACTTTTCAAGGGTTGCACCAATTCTCACATGTTAACCAAATTTAATCTTGAAAAAATTTCAAATCTGTGATTTCTTAGCCTGTGCCAAATGAGCAGCTGTACAGTTCCGAACACACTTCGTCCGATAGGATTCAATTCATGCTAGGTTTTCTAGGAATTTGAAGGAAGTTCTTTTGATTAATTCAAGGTTGAGAGGAATAACTAAGGTCAAAACATAAGTTTCGGCGAGCTTTTACAGAAGAAAGGAAATTGACTTGTCTTACTCATCTTAGGAAATCATCCAATAATTAGCTTAATTATCATGATGACACATTAGATACTACTTGTGTTCTGCCCAATCCAACTTAACCTAAAAGAACCTTTTACATGACAAGAAACCTACTTCTGATATTCCTCTCCATTTTCCTAGTAGGAATAACTGCACAAGCCCAAGAAATCAGTGCAATGCAAGCTCCTAAAGTGGTCTCCCCCGAAATCGCTTCTGACAATTCTGTCAGCTTTAGAGTCTTTTCTCCTTCTGCAAATGCAGTTACCCTCAACGGAAGTTGGATGGGATACGGAGAAACCCTACCGCTAAAAAAGGAAGAGAATGGCCTTTGGACAGTTACGATAGCTCCTCTCAACTCTTCTATGTACCATTACAATTTCTTCATTGACGGCGTTTCTGCAATTGATCCAACCAATCCCGAAGCATTGCGAGATGGAACACACTATGCGAGTCTATTGATGGTTCCTGGAGGAGCAGCTAAAGTTTACCAACTAAATGAGGTTCCTCACGGTTCACTTTCGAAGGTTTGGTACCAGTCTCCTTCCCTCGACAGCTATAGAAGAATGTATGTATATACGCCTCCTGGATATGATTCTGGAAAGGAAACTTATCCCGTGTTATATCTACTACATGGAGCAGGCGGTGATGAAGACGCATGGTCTGCACTTGGTAGAGCAAATGATATTTTGGACAATCTCATTGCAGAAGGCAAAGCCAAGCCAATGATTATCGTGATGACCAATGGAAATGCGTGGCAGACGAGTACTCTCAGGAATGTACCAGGAACATCAGCTCCTACCAGAGAAACCTACGCTAAATTTCACGGTCAATTTGAAAAGAGCTTAGTCAAAGATGTAGTCCCCTATATTGAAAAGAATTATAGAGTAAAAGCTACCAAAGAAAGTCGAGCACTTGCGGGACTATCTATGGGAGGTGCACATACTATTACAGCCTCTACCGAATATCCTGGGACTTTTGGATATATCGGAGTTTTCAGCAGTGGGATTTTTGATCCAAATGCAGACATGGCAGAGCTGGAGAAAAAATTCACAGCCTTAAAAGCTAGTGGCGTTACTAAGTATTGGGTGGCTTGTGGCAAAGATGATTTCCTAATGGAAGCCAACAAAAGACTACTTGCTGTACTTGATAAAACTGCTTTTGAACATGAATATCACGAATCTGAGGGTGGCCATACTTGGGCAAACTGGAGAGATTATCTGGTGATTTTTGCTCCTCAGCTTTTCAAATAAATAAGGATGGCATAGCTATAATTGAAGTGTGCTTTTTGGCTACACTTCAAATTTTGAACAATAAATAAATAAAGCTGAGTCTCTTAGTTCAACAAGTCAACTCTACTGGACACATGCATTTTAATCAAGAAAGACTCTTCAAGGGAAGCTAAAAACTGATAATGTCATTTTACCTATTGTCTCAATTAGCAAATTCTGTCTACCTTAATAAGGAGTAATAATTTATTTCACCGGACATGGAAAAAATGCCACTGCTTCTTGGGCAGTGCAAACATCACAAAGCTCAGTAATTCTTTCTGCTCTAATGGTACATGGATTAGCCTCAGTGATATGGAATTCTATCCATCTAGGGCAAATATCTGTAGAACTCTGCTCATGCGATTTAGGCCATCGTTTTTCTTTGTCCTCTTCGTCTTTGCAGCATTCAATGCATATTGTTTGTCCTACTTTATATTGAGGGTTTTCGCAGGTTACTTTTTTGATCTTATACTTACAAAACCTTTTATTTGATCCCTTTGGTGGTGCTGGTACTGGATTAAGCTCTCCTAAATCGTCAACATCCTCCCATGGCCAAACGTAGAACAATATTGCCGAAATAATAAGGAGTATAAAAATCCATAAAAAACCACGCCTTTTCATAACCAACTGATTTAGAACCACTTCAAAATAGTGATATTTAAATTTAAAAGCAATATTTACCCTACCAAATATTCTTCTTTTTACTCAGGATAAGCGAGTCAACCATATTTAATTCTATGATCATTTACAGCCAAAAACATCTAATCCTATTTGTTCGTTGTCATGGCTAAAGGCTTGTATCATTCCCTAGCATTTGGTTAGTTTTGTCTATCCTCAAGTCTTTGTAAAACACCCTTTTTCATACTCCTATCCCCAATGATTCGAATCCTGTCATCAGTTGTTCTTCTACTAGCAATGGCTATTGGCACTCAGAATACTTTTGCACAAAAAGTAATTGTAAAACTTCAGCCTGCGGAAAAAGCTCCTCAAGAAAGAAATTACATTTTCAAGCAAGTATTGGATTCTCGTGTCGACAAATCCATTGGACAAATCTATGATCCTCAGCGGGAAAAGAACGAGCTAAGCTTTGAGGAAGAGCTAGCTCAAGAAGCACTAGCTTTTTACAAAGCTATGGTCAGTCCAAGCCAAAATATCTCCCATGAGTTGGAAGTAAAAATCTATAACCTAGACCTAAAAGAGGTTTTTCAAGCTGACAGAAGAGCATATAAAGGCGAGTTACAGTTAAGCTTAGGCTTCTTTTTACTCGGAAAACAAGAACCTGTTCATCTTGTCGATTTCAATGGCAAACTTGAATATAGCAGACCTGCCACACAGATGCATTATGTAGAATCTTCCATTCAGACGCTATTTGAGAATAGCTGGGAATATTTCGATGCATGGATCAGCACCCAATATCAAAGCAACAGATCCCTGGTGAAAAAAGTCAAATTGAATATCCTCGACCCTACAAGAGAAAGTAGCCGAGACACGGTATTCTATGATCCAGCACAACCGCTGACTTGGGATGACTTCAGGGATTCTCCCAATCCACTAAGTACATTCAACGCGACGATCTTCAGCAGTTTGGCGATAGAGGGAAATGCCAGTATAGAAGCTGGAGAAATCGTACAGACCATCAAGGTAAAAGTATATATGCTCCCTAGCCAATCTTGGGTAAAGGATGCAAATGCTTATGCCAACAATCATGAGCAAAGACATTTTGATTTGACTCGAATTGCTGCAGATCGTATGATAGCTAGGTTGAATGCTACTGAATTGGAACCAGATCTTTTTGAAGCGAAGCTCAATGACATATATCTGGATGCTTACAGAGAGATGAATCGCTTGCAGGAATTGTATGACAGCCAAACGAAACATGGCATTAATAGCGGGATGCAATCCAAATGGAATCAAGTCATAACTCAAGCACTTGCAGGAGACTGGGAAGAATTGGATGAAATCATTCAAAAAGATTAAGCTGGAGCGATACTTTTTGTGAAAGGCTATTACAGGATAGTACAGTTACAAGATAAAAAATACTGCAAAAAAGTTTATCTCAATTTGCATTTTATTAATCGAAGTCTATCTTTGCCAACGATAATGGAAAACAACAATAGAAATATTGATTTTTTGGCAACAGCACATCAGGGCAACTTGGTGCACCATTTCCATCATTCCTCCTGAGGAATATTTTTACAAACCCGGTGAAGCCGATGATAGGGATTCCGCTTTTCGCCAACATTTATTACAATCTTTTACTTCTTAGCGTAACTTGCGACCATGGAAAAAATAATCCGTATTGCCGTGCAAAAAAGCGGCAGACTATCAGACGATTCACTTAGCCTCATCAAAGAATGTGGTATTAAATTTTATAACGGAACAGGCAAACTCAAGTCTACTTCCACCAATTTCCCAATCGAATTCTTATTCCTTCGCGATGATGATATCCCTGGCTACGTGGCCGATGGTGTTGCAGATCTTGGAATAGTAGGACAAAATGAAGTCGTAGAGAAAGACAAGAATGTCACTACGATGAAGGCTTTAGGCTTTTCTAAATGCCGACTTTCGCTAGCCGTAGCCAAAGGACAGGAATATTCTGGCGTATCCTTTTTCGAAGGGAAAAACATTGCGACCTCCTACCCAAAGATCCTTGGTGATTACCTTAAAGCCCAAAATATCAAGGCTGATATTCACGAAATCTCAGGTTCAGTAGAGATCGCTCCAAGCATAGGTTTGGCAGAAGGAATTTGCGATATCGTAAGCTCTGGCTCTACGCTAATGATGAATGGTCTGAAGGAAGTGGAAGAAATCTTCAAATCCGAAGCTGTTTTAATAGCGCACAACGATCTTCCAGACTGGAAGAAGGAAATAGCCGAAAAGCTCCTCTTTAGAATCAACGCCGTCCAAAAAGGAAAAAGCAGTAAATACGTATTGCTCAATGCCCCAAACGAATCTATAGACAAAATCATCTCATTGATTCCTGGTATGCGTAGCCCTACTATACTTCCACTGGCGCAAGAAGGTTGGTCCTCTGTGCACTCCGTTTTGAACGAGGATCAATTCTGGGAAAACATTGAGGAACTCAGAGCTGCTGGTGCAGAAGGCATCCTAGTCGTTCCTATTGAGAAGATGATTCTTTAATCGAAATAAGCAGTATTCTCCACATTAGATTCTACTACCTATGAAAATCCTTGACAACCCCGCTAAGGATTCTTGGAAGAAACAATTGGCTCGTCCAGTGTTCAAAACCAAGGAGATCAATAAGATCGTGAAACCAATTCTGCGAAAAGTGAAAAGAAATGGCGACAAAGCCCTTTTCAAATTCGCAATGGAATACGATCATGTTGAGTTAGATTCACTTTTCCCTTCTGAAATAGAAATACAATCTGCATCAGAGGCACTTGATCCAGCATTAAAAGAAGCGATCCAGGTCGCTAAAGCAAATATTGAACGATTCCATAAGGCACAAGAAACGCCTGAATTGGTGGATGAAGTGATGCCTGGAGTAGTTTGTAAGAGAAAAAGCGTAGCCATCCAAAAGGTTGGATTATATATTCCAGGGGGAACTGCCCCACTCTTCAGTACCGTATTGATGTTGGGAATACCTGCAGTATTGGCTGGATGCAAGGAAATAGTGCTTTGCTCCCCTCCCAACAAAGAAGGTAAAATCCACCCAGCAATACTTTACACTGCTAATTTGATTGGCATCAGCAAAATCGTAAAAGTGGGCGGTGCTCAGGCTATTGCGGCCATGACTTTTGGAACTGAAAGTGTGCCCAAAGTTGATAAGATCTTTGGCCCTGGAAATCAATTCGTAACCGCAGCCAAGCAAACAGCCACTAAATACGGCGTAGCTATTGACATGCCAGCAGGACCATCGGAGGTATTGGTATACGCTGATGCTTCCGCAAATGCATCTTTCGTAGCTGCAGACCTGCTTTCTCAGGCAGAGCATGGCGTAGACAGCCAGGTTATTTTGGTCACCGAAACTGAGAAATTTGCCAAGAAGGTCATCAAAAAAATTGATGAACAGCTGGAGAATTTACCTAGAAAGGATATCGCCAAAAAAGCTTTAGCAAATTCCCGAGCTGTATTAATGGACAATGCTGAGGAAGCTATGGAGCTGATCAATTTCTATGCTCCTGAGCACTTAATTATCAGTGTAGAGGAAGAAGACAAAGCCGTGAATGCCGTGTACAACGCAGGTTCAGTCTTCATAGGCAACTTCACCCCTGAATCAGCAGGAGATTATGCCTCTGGCACTAACCACACCTTGCCTACTTACGGCTACGCAAGAAATTATAGCGGAGTATCGCTAGACAGTTTTGTGAAGAAAATCACTTATCAAAAAATTACACCAGAGGGATTGAAAAACATAGGGCCGACCATAGAAATCATGGCGGAAAATGAACTACTGGAAGGGCACAAAAATGCCGTTACTATAAGACTCAAACATCTTAATAAACAGAACAAATGAAGTTTGACATAACCCCATTACTTAGACCACACATAGTGAATCTTTTGCCATATACATCCGCTCGTGATGAATATACAGGCAAGGAAGGCATATTTCTGGATGCAAACGAAAATCCTTATGGATCAGTCACAGACGAGGATTACAATCGCTATCCTGATCCATATCAGCTTGAACTAAAGGCTGAAATAGCTGAAATAAAGAATGTGAAATCCTCTCAGATTTTCTTAGGAAATGGTTCTGACGAGGCGATAGACCTTCTATTCAGAGCATTTTGCAATCCAGGAAAAGATAATGTGATACTCCTACCTCCTACCTATGGAATGTATGAGGTAAGTGCCGGTATCAATGATGTGGAAACTCGCAAGATTCCACTTACAGCAGATTTCCAGCTTCAGACAGACAAAATCCTAGGCGCTACGGATGAGCATACCAAGATCATATTTGTCTGCTCACCCAACAACCCTAGTGGGAATAAGGTGAACCGTGAGGATATCCTGCGATTACTTCAAGAATTCAAAGGCCTAGTAGTCGTAGATGAAGCTTACATAGATTTTAGCGATGAGCCAAGTTTTACCAATTATATAAACGACTATGGTAATCTGCTCGTGATGCAGACCTTCTCCAAGGCTTGGGGACTAGCATCCTTGCGCTTGGGCATGGCATTCGCGTCAAAGCAGATGATCAAAGTCCTCAATCGTATTAAGCCTCCATATAATATCTCTGGTCTAACTCAGCAAACAGTCTTGGCAGCAGTACGAAATGTTGCTAAAGTCAATGCTATGATTGCGGATATGCTACAAGAAAGAGAATACCTGAGGAAGGAAATGACAGCTCTTGATTTTGTGGAAAAGATCTATCCTTCCCATGCAAACTTTCTTTTGGTGAAAATCCCAAATGCAAGTCATGTCTATGATGATCTGATCGAAGAAAAAATCATCGTTAGAAATAGATCGAAAGTGCAACTATGTGAGGAATGCCTAAGAATCTCTGTTGGTACAAGACCAGAAAATGAGGCTTTTTTACAAGCCTTGAAAAAAATATACACCGAAAGTTTTAACCTATAAACCATGCAAAAGAAAGTACTTTTTATAGATCGGGATGGTACGATTATTAAAGAACCACCAACTGATTATCAGGTTGATAGCCTAGAGAAGTTAGAGTTTTTGCCGAAGGCTATTTCTAACCTTCGAAAGATCGCCGAAGAGACTGAATATGAACTGGTCATGGTGACAAATCAAGATGGTTTGGGAACAGATTCATTTCCTGAAAGCAGCTTCTGGCCAGCACAATTTAAGATGCTGAAAACGCTGGAGCAGGAGAATATTTTCTTCAAGGAAATCCATGTAGACAAGACCTTTGTAAGTGAAAATGCTCCTACCAGAAAGCCTAATACTGGCCTTTTGACAGCTTACTTTTCTGAAGAGTATGATCTTGCAAACTCCTTTGTAATCGGAGATCGATTGACCGACGTGAAGCTTGCTGAGAATCTTGGGGCAAAAGCCATTTTCATCGGAGAGCCAAATGAAAGCGCTGCTTTGAGCACTACAGATTGGGATGAGATCTATGAGTTTCTGAAAATGCCTCCTCGTGCTGCTGAAGTAAGTCGCAAAACTTCTGAGACTGATATCTATATCAAGCTAAACTTAGACGGAAACGGCCACTGCGATATCAAGACAGGTTTGCATTTCTTTGACCATATGCTGGAACAACTAGGAAAACATGGTAGCACAGATCTGGAAATCAAGGTAAATGGTGACTTGCATATAGATGAACATCATACAATTGAAGACACTGCCCTAGCACTTGGCGAGGCTTATTTGAAAGCTTTGGGAGACAAAAAAGGTATTTATCGCTATGGTTTCCTATTGCCTATGGATGATGTATTGGCGCAGGCTGCGATTGATTTTGGAGGGAGACCCTGGATCGTTTGGGATGCGGAATTCAAACGAGAAAAAGTTGGTGATATGCCTACTGAGATGTTTTACCATTTCTTCAAATCTTTCTCGGATACTGCCAAATGTAATCTGAATATCAAAGCTGAAGGTGCCAACGAACATCATAAGATTGAAGCCATTTTCAAGGCTCTTGCAAGAGCTATTAAAATGGCTGTAATGAGAGATCCTAGAAATATAAATCAACTTCCGAGTACCAAGGGAGTTCTCTAATCATCAGTAGATTAGGATCATTTCTATCTCGAAAATCGAAATGATCAGGAATATTATAAGGATTAGGAAAATTTCACATGAAATATTTTTCCTAATCCTTATTTTTTTGTTCATTTAGTCATGAAACGACTTTTACGTACCCTGACTATTCTTTTATTAATAATTGCAAGTAGCTCCTGCTCAAGCAACATCCAAAATATTGAGCAACTTTTCAATAATAAGAAGTATGAGGATGCAATCTCAGATCTGAATCAATATCTCTTTTTTCATGTGACTGATGTCAAGGCGCTCCATTTGCGAGCTCGCTGCTATGAAGAAATCGGTAAAATCGAGCAATCAAAAGCTGATTACGAGCGTATTATTTCAATTGACGATCAATACGCACAGGCTTATGCAGGACTTGGAAAGTTATTGTTCGAGCAAAAAGAATATGATCAAGCTGAGCTTAAGCTTCTTCGAGCTGCCTCACTCGATTCCAATGACTTTGATATTTTATATTTGCTTGGCCGCACAATGATTATGACTGGCAAATTCATGAAAGCAGAGGAATTCCTCAGACTAGCTACCGATTTGAATCCTGATTATCCTAAGGTTTATTTCTATACTGGCTTGGCTGTAGCTTACCAGGGAGATGCTTTGGGATGTGCTGCTTTATTCAATGCCTATGTCAACCGTGAGCCCGATAATCTGATAGGAGTTTACAACCGTGGCTTTGCTTATATGAATGCAGGCTATGTAGAATGGGCGATAGAGGATTTTGACACAGTCTTGAAGAAAAACCCAAATCATATAGAAGCTATGGCGCACAAAGGCCTGCTTATGGCCGCAATGGGTAATTCTGAGGGCTGCCAATTGATACAAACTGCGGCGAACAAAGGAAGTCAATACGCGAAAGACCAACTTGCCTTTTGCAATTCATAATCAAAACCAGTTGAAAGAAACGTAAACTCTTTTTCTTAGTTAAGTCATTCTTAGTCAACTATATATTTCGAGCAACAATACAGTTTAACCAAAATTTACATAGTCCGTTCTTCTAAAATCGGTCTTTAAGCTTACTTTTGGCTTTTGCTCAAAATATGAACCATAGAAAACTCGTCATAATCCCTACTTTCAATGAGAAAGAAAACATCCAAGAGATCATCCAAGCGGTGATGAATCTTGATGGTGGGTTTGAGCTTTTGGTCATAGACGATGGTAGTCCTGATGGTACAGGGAACCTGGTAAAGGCATTGCAACTAAGCTTTGCTGATAGACTTCATCTAATAGAGCGACAGGGAAAATTAGGTTTGGGAACAGCCTATATCACGGGTTTCAAGTGGGCTTTAGAGCGAGAGTATGACTTCATCTTCGAGATGGATGCTGACTTTTCACATAATCCTGATGACCTGATCCGACTATACAATGCATGTGCAGACCGCAGTTATGACTTAGCTATTGGCTCTCGATATATCACAGGAGTAAATGTGGTAAACTGGCCAATGGGAAGAGTTTTGATGTCTTATTGTGCGAGTATTTACGTGAAATTCATTACTGGATTGCCTATAAAAGATGCTACTGCTGGTTTCAAATGTTACCACAGATCTGTTCTTGAAGGAATCAAATTGGATGAAGTTCGATTTGTTGGCTATGCTTTTCAGATTGAAATGAAATTCACCTCTTGGAAGCTCGGATTCAAACTAGTGGAAATACCAATAATATTCACAGACCGCACCAAAGGCACATCTAAAATGAGTCGCGGGATTTTTAAAGAAGCAGGTTTTGGAGTGATCTCCATGAAAATCAAAAGTATTTTCAGCCCATACCAGCTTAATCAAAGCGGATTGACCGAATAGGATCAACTCTAGAAATCACCATCACTGGTATCAGCAACACCGCTGCAGTCATCAGCGTAATTCCCACATTTATCATTATAAATGCTGGCCAGTTCCAATCAATCGGCACATAACTCATGTAATAACTCGCTGCATCAAGCGGAATCAATTTGAATTGATCTTGCAGAAATCCGATGCCAAGTCCCAGTGCATTCCCGATTACCAAGCCCCTCAGAAGGATATTGATACCATTCCAAAAAAAGATGGTTCTGATCTGTTTATTTGTTGATCCCAGCGCTTTTAGCAAACCGATCATTTGGGTTCGCTCCATAATCAAAATAAAGAGAATTGCTCCCATGTTGAAGATCGCTACGAAACCTATCAAACCTATAAATACATAGACATTATTATCCAAAAGCTTGAGCCAATCGAAGATCTCCAAAAATTTATCTTGGCTACTGATCAACTTTAGATCGTAATCCATAAGCTCCTCCATTTTAGGAGTATATGAATCGATTTTAGCAAAGTCATCGACAAAAATCTCCAAGCCACCGATTTGATCTTTGGTCCAATCATTTAGATTTCTGATCGTCTGCAATTCGCCGATTATGATCTTTTGATCGAAATTTTCCAGGTAGGTTTCAAAGATACCCACTACTTCCACTCGCCGATATCTTGGTGGATCTTGCACAAAGTAAAGGGTAATTTTATCTCCTACATTCAGCAATAGCTGGTTTGCGATGTACTTACTTAGCAGCACTTCATTGCTAGTTCCTTCATCCGGAATTCGCAGCATCCGTCCTTCGATCAGATATTTTTTGAATCCCAGCGTATCAAAATCCTGCCCTACTCCTTTCATCAGCACTCCTTGTACTTCTTCCTCCCCTTTGATCAGTGCGGCTTTGTGCGCAAAGGACTGAACTTTGGTAATAAAAGGAAGGATTTGATGCGTTTGGCTGAATTGAGAATTCAAGGAGAAAGGCGACTCTTCAAAATCATTACTCATGGTGAATCGCTGCACCTGATAATGACCCGTAAAACCGTAGACCTTCTCCGACACAGTGCTCTGAAAACCACCCAAAACCATAAAGGAAACGAGTGAGACTGCCAGACCCAGCGCGAGACTTCCTACTGCAATTTTGTGTATGGTGGCCGAAAATCCCCCAGCTTTCTTAAAGCTGATTCTTTTGGCGATGAAATAGGAAAGGTTCAAAGGACTGCTTTAATTTGTTCGATTAGACCGCAAAATAGCATGAAGCAAACGAAACTTACTCCCTTTATTTACTTTTTGAATATTGTCCTTATTATTCTCTTCAATTCGAACGATATGCAGGCATTTCAAAACACCAGCCTTCCAGGTGCTGAGCGACCTGAACTCTACCTATATCAGCTTCAAGGCAAAAATGTAGGTATAGTCGCCAACCAAACTAGCATTTTGACTCAATCTAATAATAAACATGTTGTTGATTTTCTTTTGGAAAAGGGTGTGAAAGTGAAGAAGGTTTTTGTGCCAGAGCATGGATTTCGTGGTCAGGCGGATGCAGGCGAAAAAGTAGATAATACCGTTGACTCCAAAACAGGCCTTCCTATCATTTCACTTTATGGAAATAATAAGAAGCCCAAACCAGAGCAAATTGCGGACTTAGATATTCTAATTTTCGATTTGCAGGATGTAGGAGTGAGATTTTACACCTACATCAGCACCATGCATTACCTGATGGAGGCTGCGGCTGAGAATAATAAAAAGGTAATCATATTCGATAGACCCAATCCAAATGGGAGTTACATCGCTGGGCCAGTACTGAAAAAGGGCTTCGAGAGCTTCGTAGGTATGCATCCTATTCCTGTCGTTCATGGTCTTACTGTAGGAGAGCTGGCGCAAATGATCAATGGAGAAAAATGGCTAAAAGGTGGATTGAAAGCTGATTTGGAAGTGATTCCTGTGGGGAACTGGGATCATCAGAAAGTTTACAATTTGCCCGTAAAACCATCTCCAAATCTCCCGAATGACTTATCCATCAAGCTTTATCCAAGCACTTGCTTCTTCGAAGGAACCATCGTTTCTCTAGGTCGAGGCACGCATTTCCCATTTCAAGTGTATGGTTATCCAGACCCAAAATACGGTGACTTTACCTTCACTCCAGTGAGCATCGACGGTATGTCGAAGAACCCTCCTCATCAGGATAAAAAATGCTATGGAGTGGATTTGAGAGGAGAATCAATGACACATGAGTTTACCCTGAAATATCTTCTGGATGCTTATCACAAGTCAGGAAAAGGTCAAGCATTCTTCAACAACTACTTCAACACACTTGCGGGAACGGATCAGTTGAAGAAAATGATAATGGAAGGTAAAACTGAAGCCGAAATCACTGCTTCTTGGCTAGATGATTTGGAAAAATATGAATCCCTTCGCGCTAGATATCTGATGTATAATTGAGTTTGAAAATTTCAAATTCTAAATATCAAATCTCAAATCAATTTGACAATGAACAAGAACCTTAGAATTATATACATGGGCACGCCGGAGTTTGCGGTGGCTGGCCTAGAACTTTTGGTAGAAAATGGATGGAACATCGTGGGAGTGATCACTGCGCCAGATAAGCCAAAAGGACGAGGGCAAAAGTTAATTCCTTCTCCAGTGAAGGAAGCTGCACTCAAATTGGATTTGAATATCCTTCAGCCAACTAACCTCAAATCTCCGGAATTTCAGGAAGAGCTTTGTGCTTTGAAAGCTGATTTGCAGATTGTAGTAGCCTTCCGAATGCTTCCCGAATCTGTTTGGAATATGCCTCCTCTGGGCACTTTCAATCTTCACGCTTCACTCCTACCTAATTACCGTGGGGCCGCTCCTATCAACTGGGCGATCATCAATGGAGATAAGGAGACTGGCGTAACGACTTTCTTCCTAAAGCATGAAATCGACACGGGTAGCATTATCTACCAGGAAAAAGTGGCGATTCTAGATGAAGATGATTTGGGAACAGTCTATGAAAAATTGATGAATGTAGGTTCCAAATTAGTTCTGAAAACGGTGGAAGACATCGCTGCCGACAAGGTTCAAGCTTCGCCTCAAGATGAATCCAAAGCAATTCATCATGCACCAAAGATCTTTAAAGAAACGGGAGAAATAGATTGGACTAAATCTGCAGAATCCATTCACAATTTGATACGAGGACTTTCTCCTTATCCAGCCGCATGGACACGATTTGATAATAAGATCTGTAAGATTTATAAAACAAAATTTTATCCAAATCAAAAATCTGGGAAAGCAATCGGTGAGCCTCAAACAGACAATAAAACCTATCTGAAAGTCCAAACAGGCGAAGGAACCTTAGAAATATTGGAACTTCAACTGGAAGGAAAAAAACGCATGAAAGTGGACGATTTGCTCAGAGGATATACATTTTCATAAAGATTTCAAACTAACTTAATGAGAAAAAAATTGTACTTTCTGCTTGATTTTAAGAAACTTGACTATATTATAATCAACCACTTCAAAACCCAAAGCATGAAATATCTCAATCGTAGTTTAATTTTAATACTTTTTTTCACTTCCCTTTCTTTCACAGCAGAAGCTCAATTCATCAAAAAACTCCAGAATGCTGCAAACAGGGGAATGGAGAAAGCGATAGAAGAAAAAGTAGAAAAGGAAGCCAATAAGATGATGGAGGCTCAACTTGAAAAACAGTTCTCTGAAATCTTTGGTGAAGATGGTGAGTCAGCGCCTGTGTCTATGGACATGGAAAAAGTGATGAAAGGAATGCAGGAGGACGTGAATACCATGGAACGTTATGATTTCTCTGGCTACCTGCTGATGGAAATGACCCCTACTGATAAAAAAGGAAAGCAGCAAGACAAAACACTGATAAAAAGCTACTTAAGTGAATTTGAAGATTTTACAGCAATGGATATCGTTGCTGATGATAAGCCTAATACAGAAACTACCATGATTTTTGACATGAAAAATGGAGCATCTATCATCCTATTAAATCATGACAATCAAAAAAGTAGTATGGCCATGAAATTGGACAGTACTGGGATAAATCCAGAAACAGAAGATATGCTTCAAGACAAAATCGTGGACGCTGATTTCACTGTCAAGGAAACAGGAAACACTAAGGACATCCTAGGATATGCGTGCAAGGAATATCAAATCAAAAGTGATGATGGAGAAGGTTTGTATTGGATGACAGACGAGCCAATTGGTGGTTATAGTGCTTTTTGGGGTACAAATAATCCTTTTGCAAAAAACAATACTCAAGCAAACTATGCGCAGCATTTAAAGAATATGCCACAAGGTAACTTCATGGAACTGTACTATACCGCTACGGAAGGTGACAAATTCGAATTGAAAGTGATTGAGGTTAAGGAATCAGAACCAAAATCCTTTATCATGGCAGAATACCCTAGTATGTTTGCCGCTGCTATGGGCAAAAAGTAATTCTTACTTTTTATGCTTTTTTCCCATATCAAAGCCTAGTATCTTCATGGCAAAGAACTTTTGTCTATGAAGATTTCTCTGATTGCTGCACTGGCTACAAACCATGTAATCGGCAAACAAAATGATTTGGTCTGGAGATTACCTGATGATTTCAAACGTTTCAAAAGTATCACTTCCGATCATTATATCTTGATGGGTAGGAAGACATTTGAGTCATTGGGCAAGCCACTTCCCCATCGAACACATCTTGTAATCACACGAAATAAGGACTATCAGGTTCCTGAAGGACATTTCGTCTTCGAAAACGTCAAAGATGCATTTAGCTTTTGCCAGGATAAGGAAGTAAGTCAACTCTATGTGATTGGAGGCGGTGAAATTTATTGTCAAACATTGCCTTTGGCTGATGAGTTGGTACTCACAGAAGTAGAAGCTAGCCCCGAAGGTGATACCTATTTTCCCGAATTCGATAAGGACAATTGGAAGGTGACTTTTTCTGAATTCCACCCGGCAGATGATCGCCATCAATATGCCTTCAGCTACGTCAACTACGAAAGAATCCACAAGCAACATGTCTAAAAAAGTAATTTGGATCACGGGGGCATCCTCTGGAATAGGTGAAGCCACTGCCTATAAATATGTGAAGGAGGGCTGGCAAGTCATACTTTCTGCTAGAAATCAAGATGCCTTAGAAAAAGTCAAATCCTCCTCTGCTCATCCTGAGAATTGTAAAGTACTCCCTCTCGACCTTATAGATCAGACTTCTTTCCAAGAAAAAACCAAGGAAGCGATTGCTGCTTTTGGACATATTGACTCGATCCTGCACAATGGAGGAATCAGCCAGCGTTCTTTGATTCGAGAGACTCCTATTGAAGTTGACCGAAAGCTTATGGAAGTGAACTTCTTTGGTACTTTAGCACTCACCAAGGCACTTTTACCCCACTTTATTGCTAGAAAATCCGGACAGTTCGGAGTAATCTCCTCTTTGGTAGGAAAATTCGGTTCACCATATCGATCAAGCTACGCAGCTGCAAAACACGCACTTCATGGCTTTTTTGAATCTCTGAGATTAGAACATTTTGATGATAATATAGCCGTATCGATGATTTGTCCAGGTTTTATCAAAACCGACGTTTCCAAGAATGCGCTAACCGCTGACGGAACTCCGCTCAATGAGATGGACAAAGCACAAGAAAATGGAATGAGTGCAGAAGACTGCGCTAAGGAGATTTTCAATGCCCTCAAACGCAAGAAAGAGGAAGTCTATATCGGTGGAAAAGAAACTATGGGAATCTATTTAAAACGATTTGTCCCAACAATTTTCACAAAGGTCCTACGTAAATCAGAAGTACGCTAACTATATGAAAGTAGTCAGAGCCGAGATAATAGCCATAGGGGATGAATTGCTCTATGGGCAAATAGTCGATACAAATAGTCATTGGATTAGTCAGGAACTTGATCTAATGGGAGTAAAAGTGGTTAGAAAAACGACTGTCGGAGATGACCGAAAGGATATTCTTGCGGCCTTTGCTTCTGCAGAAGCTAGAGCTGACATCATTTTGATCACTGGAGGTCTAGGCCCTACTCAAGACGATCTGACCAAGCCGCTAATGGCAGAATATTTTGACTGTCCCATTGTGGAAAATCCTGCTGCTGTAGAAGCTGTTACTGAGTTTTTCAAGCAAAGAGGTAGAGAAATCACTCCATTAAATATACTTCAAGGTCACCTTCCTACTTGCTGCACCTATGTACCCAATGAAGTTGGTACTGCTCCAGGAATGTGGTTTGAGCGCTATGGAACCTATTGGATGTCTATGCCTGGAGTGCCGCATGAGATGAAAAAACTGATGACAGGTTTTGTATTACCCAAGCTTCCTACCCTATTCCCTCTACCCGTCATCGTACACCGACTGATCAAAACTGTAGGAATTGGAGAAAGCTGGCTGGCAGACCTGATTAGAGATTGGGAGAATGCACTTCCTTCAACTATTCGATTGGCATATTTACCTTCCTTGGGTCATGTCAAACTACGACTTACTGGTTTCGGGCAGGATAAAGTTGAAATCGAAAAAGATATTCAAAAGCAAATTGAGCTGGTTTTACCAAGCATAGAAAAGTACGTGTATGGCTATGATTCAGAGTCCTTAGAATCTGCTATCGGTAAGCTATTGACAAGCAATAAGAAAACTGTAGCCTTAGCTGAAAGCTGCTCTGGAGGATATATTTCTCACCTAATTACTAGTGTTTCGGGCAGTAGTTCGTATTTTCAGGGAGCGGTAATTCCTTACCACAACCAATTTAAAGAGGGAATTCTTCAGGTGAAACATCAAACCTTGGACTCTTTTGGGGCAGTAAGTGAGGAAACAGTGAAGGAAATGTCCAGAGGAGTTCGAGAATTATTCAAGGCAGACTTTGGTTTGGCAAGCAGCGGAATCGCTGGCCCAAATGGCGGAACTGATGAAAAGCCAGTGGGTACAATTTGGATCGCCTGTGCAGGAAATGGATTTGTAGAAACTAAGAAACTCCAGCTCACACAGGATAGAATGCTCAATATTCAACTGACAGCAACGGCTGTTTTGAATTTACTTAGAATTTGTATTTCAGAGAAATAACAAATAAAATTTCTATTGAAAGGTTAGGGATAGTGTTTGAGAAAATTTAATTTTAAATCTTGAATATAAACCCAATAAATTATTAAATCATAACCATGGCGATTGTAGAAATGCTGATGCCCAAAATGGGCGAGAGTATCATAGAAGGCACAGTACTGACCTGGCTCAAAAAAGAGGGTGATATCATCGAGCAAGATGAATCAGTCCTAGAAGTAGCCACAGATAAGGTAGATACAGAAGTTCCATCCACACATGCTGGGGTTCTTAAGCAAATTCTTGCTAAAGAAGGTGATGTAATAGCTGTGGGTTCTCCGATAGCAATTATTGAAACAGCTGGGGAAGACAAAACTACTACTCTCAATTCTGAGCCTAACAAAGAAACACCAAAAGAAGAGTTGGTAGCTGCAGCACCAGAAAATACAGCTTCAATTTTAGGAACTTCGAGCAAATCAGACTCTGCCCAATCTGGAGATGATAGATTTTATTCTCCTTTAGTTCAAAGTATTGCCAAAGAGGAAGGAATCTCGAAGGCTGAGCTCGCCAAAATTCCTGGCACGGGAAAAGATGCCAGAGTGACCAAGCAAGACATGCTAGCTTACTTAGCATCTAAAACTGCTGCTAGCAAATCCACCAATTCCATCCCTCCTATTTCAGCTCCAAAAGTACAAGTGAGTAGTTCTGGCGAAGACGAGATCATCGAAATGGATCGTATGCGCAAGATGATCGCGCAGCGTATGTTGGATTCAAAACGTATTTCTGCCCATGTCACCTCTTTTGTAGAAGCGGACATGACAAACATCGTATTGTGGCGTGAGCGTCATAAACTTGATTATAAGGCCAAATTTGGTGAGTCGATTACCTACACACCGTTCTTTATTGAAGCCGTAGCAAAAGCTATTCGTGACTTCCCTATGATCAATATCTCCGTAGATGGAGATAGAATTATCAGAAAGAAGGATATCAATGTGGGTATGGCTGTAGCTCTACCTAATGGCAATCTGATCGTTCCTGTCATTAGAAATGCTGATCAGTTGAATCTTGTTGGGGTTTCCAAAAAAGTAAATGAGCTGGCTAATCTTGCTAGAAATAATAAGTTGACAGCAGATCACCTAACTGGTGGCACCTATACGGTCTCAAATGTGGGGTCTTTTGGGAATGTAATGGGAACTCCTATCATTCCACAGCCCCAAGTAGCTATTTTAGCTGTAGGTGCTATTGTGAAGAAGCCTGCTGTGGTAGAAACACCTACAGGTGATGTCATCGCAATCAGACATAAAATGTTCCTCTCCCATTCCTATGATCATCGAGTAGTTGATGGTTCCTTGGGCGGGAAGTTTGTCAAACGTGTTTCGGATTATCTGGAAGCATTTGATATCAACACTCCCCTATAAATTCAAAAGCCGGTTCAAATCACCGGCTTTTTTCATTTCACATTCCTCAAATCTCTTTTCAGAGAATATTCCTTTATTTTTTCTGCCAGTTTCAGCAGCCTGATAGGCTTGGTCAGATAATCATCCATTCCAGCTTCCGTAGCTTTTTTCTGATCCTCATCGAAGACATTGGCAGATAAACCAATTATAAAAACATTTCCTCTATCACCTAGCTCTCTGATCTTTTTAGAGGCTTCCAGCCCATTCAACAGAGGCATTTGTACATCCATCAGAATCATGTCAAAATCTTTGGATTTGACTAAATCCAAGGCTTCCAAGCCATTTTTTGCCACGGAAAAATCGTAACCTAGCTGACCAAGCATCAAGGTCATCAATTGGAGATTGAGTTCATTATCTTCCGCTAGGAGAATGCGAGCAGGATATTCGTTAGCCATACCGTTCCAATTAGTTCTCTGAGGCATTTCACTGGAAGGATATTCAGCCACAAATTTGGCTTTTTTCAAGATGACCGAAAAAGCAAAAGTTGAACCCACACCAGGCTCACTGGCAATATTCAATTCTCCTCCCATCAATTCCACAATCTTTTTGGCAATAGCTAAACCTAGGCCAGTTCCTTGATAACTCCTTGAACTTGAACTCTCTACTTGATAAAATGGATCTGTCAACCTTGGGATAACCTCCTTAGGAATACCTATCCCGCTATCTTTGACACTACAGCGCAGATAATGGATTTCTCCAGAAATATTTTCGATTTCGAGCTTCACCACTACAGTTCCTCCTTTGGGAGTAAACTTCACAGCATTGCCGACCAAATTTAGAATCACCTGGTTGATTTTTTCTACATCTCCTTCCATCAACTCCTTGGTTGCTGGCTCCAGCACGGTGGTCAAAATAACTCCCTTCTTTTGAGCCAAACCATAAAAAATCTGCACTTGCTTTTCCAACTCCTCGGCAGGAGAAAAAACAATGGAGTTAATTTCAATTTTCCCGGCTTCTATTTTCGAATAATCTAGAATATCCTTGATGATGCTCAGCAATGAATTACCTGAGTTTTTGATGATTTCCAGATATTGAAGCTGCTCAGCGTCTAGGTTTGTTTGATCCAGTAGGTCAATAATTCCTAGAAGACCATTCATCGGCGTTCGGATTTCATGACTCATATTGGCTAGGAATTCCGACTTAGCCTTACTTGCTTGATCCGCTGCATTCATTGCTTCGACCAAGCCTTTTTCCCAAATACGCTGACTAGTGATATCTTTAGATACGGACATCATTCTATTGCTATCTAATGGGAAAAATCGAACCTCAAAATATTGACTTTCCTGTGCTACTTCAATTTTCAAGTCTACAGTCTGAATTTGTTCTGTTTTCCTTGCCAAATTAAAGGCAAACTGAGTTTGTTCTCGTTGTTTGGGAGGGACCAGATCAAAAAGTGAATCACCAATCAGGGATCGATCTATGGATTGCAAGAATTTCTGATCCTTAATATGTGAATCCAAAACTTTTCCGTCATTATCAAAGGTGAATATGACATCGGGAATGTTATCGATCAGATTTTGAAGACGTTTACCACTTTCGATCAATTCATGTTTACTCAGAAACTGATCCGTGATATCTGTGCAAATGCCTAGTCCCCCATTAAACCTTCCTTGCTCATCAAAAACCAACTTTTCAAAAATCCTCAAGCGTAGTTTAGTTCCATCAGGTTTAATAAAATCATATTCTATATCGACTGAAGACTTATTTTGATTAAGAGCCCTCTTGACCAAACTTTTAACATTTAGTGCGTCATGGTGTCCATCTTCCTTTTGGAAGGCTTCCAAAAATTCTGATTTGGGATGACCAAGTATTACCTCTACCTCATCACTCACTCTAGTAATTTGCCCTTTGAAATTATGAAAATACACAAAGCCGCGAAGTTCCTTTAGCAGTAGGTTTTGCTGATCAAATAGCTCGGAAATCTCTTCTGCACTTTCTTCCAGTAGCTTCTGGGATTCTCGGTTATGCTGCAGCGAAAGCGTAAAGAAAACCACCGTACCCATCAGTAGAAATACAAATCCTGAAAACAAAAAGAGATATGTACTGTAGATCCCACTCAAGATTGAATCAGATTCAACCATAAATAAAAGTGCAGCATCATCGTAAAAATCTCCTAGGTTAAAAGGATATTGAACCAGAATACCTGCCCCTGAATTAGCTCCTTTTTTCCAGTCAATTTGATAAATCCCTATCACACCGATCTCTACATCATATCGAATTTTTTCCAAAGAGGTCTCGTCTATCACAAGCATATCTGAATCCTGACCGGGATCCAAATTTTGAGTCTTTCCTCCAAGCATCAGAAGTTTGCTCCCTCCTTTATTTAAATAATAATGGGTCACAAAATCTTTGGCGAACTTGACAGGATTCAATGAAAACGTGAGTTCAAAGCCTTTATCAGCCCCTTTAGTAGTAAAGATGAAATCTCTATCCCCCTTTTTCGGGACTGCACCCTGACTTATATTTCGGATAAAATCATTCCTTTCTGTCCGAGTTAAATACACCACAGAATCCTGAAGATCTACCCAAAGGGTATCAATAAGACTTGGATAGTTATTAAAAACTCTTCTTGCAGCCTTGGTGAAATCACCTCTAAAATCCTCTGCGTCTAGGTCTTCATCTTCCAAATAGTCAATAAGCGTCTTGGCAGTAATTTCAAAACGATCTATATCGATTTCAATTTCTGTAGCCGCCAGCTCAGTCTGGCGCCTTAGAAACTCTCTTTTGGATTTGGTTTCAGAATCAGATATCGCTTTGAAAAAACTAACTCCGAGTAATATCACCAGAATCACTAAAGTACTTCCGATGGCGATCATAAGCCAAAAATCTCTTCGATATCCTATCCTTTTCTTCATAGAGAATTGGGCTGTACTTCTATCAAATACCAATCAAAAAGTGTAAATGGTATTGCGTATGCTGCTTGGGGACTAAATTCATCTTGAAAGAAAAAATGGTTTTCCTTCTTCAGGATAATAGATTGGGCCATTTCTCGGACTTCCCTATTTTTAGAATTGAATAGATTAAAGTCTGAAATACGAAAATTATCTGAGCGAATAGTTTCTTCATATACATGATTGAGCAAAGGTGGAAAACTCAATGCCTCAATTGCAGAAGCATTTCCTCCTACTATATCTCCTTTGCCATTTACAATCAAATAGTCTCCTTCCCTAGATTCTAGGTATCTGCTGATAATCTCATCCACAGTGATGTCAATTCCCAAGACCGCATACAGCTCCCCATTATCAAGCACTGGATGAACCAAGGACAGAATCCAGCCCCTTCCTGCAGGATCAATATAAACTTCAGAAATCCACACTGGGCCTTGATCTGGATTATGCTTAGTATCAGCCTCATAAAAGAAATTAAAGCTTGCCAGATCTATATCCGGTTCCAGCAGAGTCTTAGCATCATATGCTGGAAATACCCGAGACATCTGATCGATAGTATTGAAATAAACCTGAGACAGGATTTTGTATTTTTTCGCTGTCTGATAAAAAAGTGAATCCATTCCATTAGTGATGAGCACATTTTCCATAGCTCTGTCAAAATCGGATGTTGTGTTCAAAATCACTACTGAACTTAACTTATCAGAGTCTTTAGGTGTATTCGTGGAATAGCCTCCATTGAAGCTATATTTATCGATTTGCACATGACTCATTAAACTATCTCTATTGTCTAATAGAAATTCGAAGTGATCTTTCAAAAAAACAATCTCGTCCTCCAGTACCGAGAGCTCCGATTCCATCTCTACAATGATAGATTTATCAAAGCCTTTGGTATGATCTGCTCCAACTTTGGGCGAAGATTCACAGGAAAGCAAAACAATAAGTGAGGGGAATATCCAGAGGAAAGATGATTTCATGAGATTTGAGCTTAAAGGGAAATTATAAATTATCCACCTCAGCACGAAATGATTCTCCCATTTCTTTAAACCTCAATTGGACTTTTTCAAAAAACTCACCCGTCCAAAAAGACTTCAAGTCTTCCTCATCTAACACATCCATCTCAGGGATTTTGAAGGTCTGCTCCATGGGACCCAACTCAAACTTGATGATATATTTGTTATTCCAGGAGAATACAGAGATTCTAATTTCCTTCTGACTAAACTCATGTACAACTCTCATTAGGCAGGTCTTACTTCTGTAGAGAAAGCGATTTCAGCCTTCAAGGAAGACGCAACTGAACAGTATTTCTCTACGGATAGCGCAACTACCTTAGCAAATTCTTCATCCTTAGCATCTGGAGAAACTAGAATAAATTTCAAATTGATAGCAGTAAAATAAGCAGGAACTCCTTCGTTTCTATCTCCCTCTACTTCTACTATAAAATCGATAACTGTTTTACGCTTTTTTTTCATCATCAAAACCGCATCGACAGCCGCACATGAACCCAGAGCAGAAAGCAACAAATCCATTGGGGATTGCGCCTTTTTGTCCTGAAAATCGTGCATATCGATCTGTACTACATTTCCCTGAGGATTTACTGCCTCGTATTCGTGATCCGCTTTCATGCGAACCGTCACATTTCTTTTAGCCATCTCTTTTTATAATTACCTAACGTGAATGTTATAAATAATTTTTAAATCTTTTAATTTTTCAATCTTAGAATCAGATTACATATTCCGGCGATATTGCCCCCCTACTTCGTAAAGTGCGTGAGTAATCTCCCCAAGTGAACAATACTTTACTGCTTCCATTAGTTCCGCGAAAATGTTCTCGTTATTAACAGAGACTTTTCTCAGTGCCTGAAGATGTTCAGTTACCAAAGTTGGATTGGCAGCATGAAGTGTTTGCAAGGTTTTGATCTGAGCTTCCTTTTCTTCAGTTTCAGCCCGAATCACTTCTCCCGGAGTGACCGTAGGAGATCCATCTGAAGACAGGAAGGTATTCACTCCGATGATAGGATATACTCCGGTATGCTTCAGCATTTCATAGTGCATACTTTCCTCTTGGATTTTGCCACGCTGATACATGGTTTCCATAGCTCCCAGCACACCACCACGCTCAGTGATTCTATCAAATTCCACATAAACAGCTTCCTCAATTAAGTCAGTCAACTCCTCTATAATAAAGGCTCCCTGAATAGGATTCTCATTTTTAGCAAGCCCCAATTCCTTATTGATAATCAACTGAATAGCCATCGCTCTTCGAACTGATGCTTCAGTAGGAGTTGTGATCGCTTCATCGTAAGCATTCGTGTGAAGTGAGTTGCAATTATCGTAAATCGCATACAAGGCTTGCAGGGTAGTTCGGATATCGTTGAAGTCAATTTCCTGTGCATGAAGCGAGCGTCCTGAAGTCTGAATATGGTATTTCAGCATTTGAGAACGCTCGTTTGCACCATACTTTAACTTCATTGCTTTTGCCCAAATCCTACGAGCCACTCTTCCGATTACTGCATATTCCGGATCGATCCCATTGGAGAAAAAGAAAGAGAGGTTTGGAGCAAATTGATTGATGTCCATTCCACGACTCACATAATATTCAACGTAGGTAAATCCGTTGGAAAGCGTCAAAGCTAACTGAGTGATAGGATTGGCGCCAGCTTCTGCAATATGATATCCAGAGATAGACACAGAGTAGAAATTACGGATGCTTTGCTCAATGAAGTATTGCTGTACATCACCCATCAGTCTCAAGGAGAATTCCGTGGAGAAAATACAGGTATTCTGTGCCTGATCTTCTTTCAAAATATCAGCTTGCACCGTTCCACGCACTCTAGCGATGGTATCAGCTTTGATCTTCTGATAAACTTCCAATGGTAACACCTGATCTCCAGTCACTCCCAAAAGCATCAAACCTAGACCATTATTCCCTTCTGGAACTTTAGCATTGTAAGTTGGTCTAGGGAGATTCTTGTCCTTATATAGTTGAGCAATTTTCTGATCAATTTCTTTTTCCAGTCCTTGCTCTTTGATATAAACCTCGCACTGCTGATCAATCGCGGCATTCATAAAAAATGCAGTCATCGTAGCCGCAGGACCATTGATAGTCATTGACACAGAGGTCATTGGATCTACTAGATTAAAGCCTGAATAGAGCTTCTTAGCATCATCCAAACAGCAAACATTCACACCTGAGTTACCGATCTTGCCATAGATATCTGGGCGATAGTCCGGATCTTCACCATACAAGGTAACTGAATCAAAAGCAGTAGAAAGTCGCTTTGCAGCCATATCCTTGGAGACATAGTGAAAACGTTTATTCGTACGCTCTGGCCCGCCTTCACCGGCAAACATTCGTGTAGGATCCTCTCCTTCTCTTTTGAATGGAAAAACACCTGCTGTGTATGGAAACTTTCCTGGGACATTTTCCCGTAAACCCCATTTCAATAAATCTCCCCATGCCTCATACTTAGGTAAGGAAATTTTAGGTATTCTAGTATCTGAAAGGGAGGTAGAGAAAGTCTTAATCTTAATCTCCTTATCTCTTACTTTAAACACATAAAAATCTTCTCCATACTTAGCTGACTCATCAGCCCATTCCTCTAGCCACTTTTTGTTTTTCGGGTCAAACTCTATCTCCACCTGGGCATATACTTCTTGGAGTTCTTTGATCAGGCGATCCTTATCCTCCAAGTTTGTTTTAGCAATCGCTTCTATTGACTTGGAAATGCTATAAAGTTGTTGTGCGATTTCCTTCTGCTCATCTACCCAGACATCGTAATTTCTGTTGATTTCAGAAATTTCGGATAAGTACCGAGTCCGTGCCGGAGGAATAATATAGATTTTCTCTGAGCTCCCTGCAGTCAACTCAAAGTTGCTTTTCATCTCTGGGTATTTCTCAGCAATCTTAGAAATCAAGCTGCGATAAAGCTGATTCATTCCAGGATCGTTGAATTGCGAAGCTATGGTACCAAAAACCGGAATATCCTCGTCCTTAGTTTCCCACAAATGATGATTTCGCTTAAACTGCTTTTTTACATCACGGATCGCGTCCAAAGCTCCTCTCTTATCGAACTTATTCAAGGCAATCAGGTCGGCAAAATCCAACATATCTATCTTTTCCAACTGCGAAGCGGCTCCATATTCTGGAGTCATCACATAGAGTGAAAGATCTGAATGCTCAATGATTTCCGTATCCGACTGACCAATCCCAGAAGTCTCCAATATCACCATATCATAACCGGCAGCTTTGACAGTATCTACTGCATCCTGCACATATTTGGAAAGCGCAAGATTAGATTGTCGCGTAGCCAATGAGCGCATATACACACGTGGATGATGAATCGCATTCATACGAATTCTATCGCCAAGCAATGCTCCACCAGTTTTTCGCTTAGATGGATCAACTGATATGATTGCCAGAGTTTTATCTTCAAAGTCCATGATGAATCGACGAACCAACTCATCTACTAAAGAGGATTTCCCAGCTCCGCCTGTACCTGTAATTCCAATCACAGGAGTCTTGCATGTTTCACTTTGTTTTCTGACTTTAGCAAGCAATTCGGTAGAATTTTCCGGGAAGTTTTCGAAGGCAGAAATAGCTCTGGATACATGCTCCTTATTTTCTACATTAAGAGCAAATCCTTTAGGCAAGGTTTCTCCGATTGCAAAATCACATTGACTCACCAAGTCATTAATCATTCCCTGCAAGCCTAATGAACGTCCATCATCTGGAGCGTAAATTCTATTGATGCCATAATCCTGCAATTCCTTTATTTCTTCAGGAAGGATGGTTCCTCCTCCTCCTCCAAAAATCTTCACATGAGCAGCGCCTTTTTCGCGCAGCAAATCATACATATACTTGAAAAATTCCACATGACCTCCCTGATAAGAAGTGATGGCAATAGCCTGCACATCTTCTTGGATTGCACAATCGACAATCTCCTGCACGGAGCGATTATGACCTAAGTGTATCACTTCACATCCGGTGGCCTGAATGATGCGTCGCATGATATTAATCGCGGCATCATGCCCATCGAAAAGCGAAGCGGCGGTAACTATTCTAATGTGGTTTTTGGGTTTGTAGCTCTCAGGAATTGTAGTCATGGACTTAAATTAGCTTGGTAGACTGATGTGGTATGGAACAGAAGTAGTTTTTGACTGCTATCTGCTCGTCTCACAAATATAGTAATTATAAAGGTGCTCTACTTTCGGTTTTGGTGGAAAAACAAAATATAATTTGGCTCATTCAGAGGGACAATTTAGCTTTTCAAGCCCTTTATTCTGTAATTTTTTACGACATTGGAACTCAAGATTAAAAAATATTTTAAACATTATTTTTAGCACCATGATCACTTATGTTAGTCCAGAAGTAGCCGTTTCTTCTATCCAAAGCCATCAGAGAGTTTTCATTCATGGAAGCGCAGCCACACCTACCAAATTATTGTATGCGTTAGCAGCCAGAAAAGATGAGCTCAGGGATGTAGAGATTGTCGCCATTACCACCTTGGGTGACATGCCATTGGTATCAGAAGACTGCAAGGACAGCTTTTATATGAACTCTCTTTTTGTTTCTCAAAATGTGAGAAAGTCAGTCAATTCAGAACATGGAGGTTATGTTCCTATTTTCCTCAGTGAAATAGGTCACCTATTCAGAAAAAACATTCTAAAAATAGACGTAGCCATCATTCAAGTATCTGAGCCAGATGCACATGGTTTCTGCTCCCTTGGCACTTCGGTGGATGTGGCAAAACCTGCTGTGGAAACTGCCCGGACTATCATAGCGCAGATCAATAAGCAAATGCCAAGAACACATGGAGATGGCCAAATTCATATATCTAAGTTTCATTCAGCTATTCATGTGGATGAGCCACTGCCGGAAGTGGATTATGGTGAAAAAATAACTGAAATAGAACGGCAGATAGGAAATCATTGCGCCTCTCTGATAGAAGATCGATCTACCTTACAAATGGGTATTGGAGCCATACCAGATGCAGTGCTCGATTCACTGAAGCAGCACAAAGATTTGGGTATTCATACCGAGATGTTTTCTAATGGTATTCTTGGGCTGCTACGATCTGGCGCCATTACCAACAAATACAAGAAAAAGCACCCTGGGAAAATTGTTTCTGCTTTCGTCACAGGTTCTAGGGAATTATATGACGCAATAGATGACAATCCGGAATTCTCATTTCATGAGGCTGCCTATGTAAATGATACGGCTGTTATCCGTAAAAACCCCAAAGTAATATCCATCAACAGTTGTGTAGAAATGGATCTAACTGGTCAAGTTTGCGCAGATTCCATTGGTAGCTATCAATATTCAGGAGTAGGTGGACAAATGGACTTCATGCGTGGAGCGTCACTTTCTGAAGGTGGAAAACCAATTATGGCGCTGACCTCTGCCACACGCAAAGGAAGCTCCAAAATAGTCCCTTTCCTCAAAGAAGGTGCTGGAGTAGTCACCACGCGGGCACATATGCAATATGTGGTCACGGAATATGGTATGGTTAATCTCTATGGGAAAAACCTGCGTCAGCGTGCTTATGAACTGATGAAAATCGCTCATCCTGATCATAGAGAAGATCTAGAGAAGTCAATAGTGGAACGCTTTGGTAGCTATATTTATCCATTTAGGTAAGCATTATTAGAATATCGTTTTGATTTATTCCGCTTCTGGTTAGTTTAGCAAACTTTACTAAACCCAGAATCGATGAATTCCAAACAATACGCATTCTTTCTATCCATTACCGCAGCTTTAGGCGGTTTCCTATTCGGATTTGACACAGCCGTGATTTCTGGTGCGGAGCGTGCCATTCAGGATGTCTGGGGGCTGGGTGATCTTGCACATGGTTTGGCTATTGCCATGGCACTCTATGGCACTGTGATTGGAGCATTATTCGGAGGAGTTCCAGCGGATAAATTTGGAAGGAAGAAAAGTTTACTCTGGATCGGTGCATTATACCTAATATCGGCTTTAGGCTCTGGAATGGCACCAGATCCCTATTCATTTATGTTTTTTAGGTTTATAGGAGGACTGGGCGTAGGCGCTTCATCTGTAGTTGCTCCTATGTATATCTCTGAAATCGCTCCTGCCAAAAACAGAGGATTATTAGTTGCTCTCTACCAATTCAATATCGTATTCGGTATTCTGATCGCCTATTTATCAAACTATCTAATAGGTACAGCGGGCATTGCAAACGACTGGAGATGGATGCTTGGAGTAGAAGCAATACCAGCTCTGATATATTCTGCTATGATCTTCAGAATCCCTGAAAGTCCTCGCTGGTTGATTTCAAAATTCAACGATCAGGTAAAAGCCAGAGAAATCCTAACTAGAACTGATCCAGATGGAGTAGATGAAGCGATTCGATTGGCTGTAATTGAAGAGCAAACTATCAAGCAAAAAGGTAGTTTCTCTGCCCTATTCACTAAAGCATTTATGTCCACCACCATGCTGGCCATTTTCATTGCTTTTTTCAACCAAGTTTCGGGCATCAATGCCATCATTTACTTTGCTCCAAGAGTATTTGAAATGGCAGGAATATCCACGGAGTCTGCCCTCTTCTCCACCATAGGAATAGGGGTGATTAATCTCCTAGCAACCTTTGTAGGCTTGTATTTGATCGATAGAATCGGTAGAAAAAAACTGATGTACATCGGCTCGATTGGCTACATCATTTCGCTTTCACTGATGTCATACAATTTCCTTGTCGGCGGCATAGACAACTTCTGGCTACCCATATTTGTATTTGCCTTTATTGCATCTCATGCTGTGGGTCAAGGAGCTGTGATTTGGGTATTTATCTCCGAAGTATTCCCTAATGAACTTCGTGCTTACGGACAATCTATCGGTTGTTTTACACACTGGATTCTTGCAGCATTGATAGCCAATGTCTTCCCATATTTTGCCACTCAATTTGGCCCCGGATACATCTTCGCATTCTTCGCTGTAATGATGGTTTGGCAACTACTTTGGGTCAAATATAAAATGCCAGAAACCAAAGGTCGTTCTCTAGAGGAAATCCAACAAGATTTACACAATACCGATGCAGCATAAAGTAGTCATATTCGGAGAAATGCTATGGGACTGCTTGCCATCTGGGGCAGTACCTGGCGGAGCTCCTATGAATGTCACGCTGAATCTTCATCAGCTCGGTTTAGATAGTAGATTAATTTCCGCTATAGGAGAAGATTCTGATGGTCAGAAACTTATTGAATTCCTGGCCACATTCAATCTCCCGTTGAATTTGATTCAACACAGTTCCGAACACGAGACTTCGAGAGTGTTGGTGAACGATGGTGATCCTGAAAACATCAAATACACTATCATATCTCCGGTAGCATGGGATTTCATTCAGTGGAATACTGAAATAGATGAGGCTGTTGCTATTTCGGATGCCTTTGTATTTGGAACACTTGGTGTTCGTAATTCTAAAAGCCTAACCACCCTACTCAAGTTACTTCGTCATAAGACCAAACGCATTTTTGATGTAAACTTCCGTCCTCCTTATTATGATTTTGAGATCATCGAAACCTTACTTGGCTTCACAGATATTCTTAAGATCAACGAGGATGAATTGGAGATTTTTGCTGATTACTTTGATATAGAATCTAGCATAAAAAGTGTCTGTGGCTATCTAGACAAACATTTTCCTATGGATTTGATCTGTGTAACTCTTGGTGCCAAAGGCGCTCTAATATACAAATCAGGAGAAATCATCCAGCATGATGGATACAAAGTCAAAGTTGCCGATAGCATAGGAGCTGGAGATGCATTTCTCTCTGGTTTTATCAAAACCTATCTAGAAGATCAGCCATTGGATCAGGTATTGGATTTCGCCTGTAAATTGGGTGCTTTCGTCGCCAGCAAAAAAGGAGGAACGCAGAGGTATGAGGTTTCGGATCTGTAAAAGTGGTCAGTCGCATTTAGAAGGTTTAAGTGATCAGTCGCAGTGTTCAGCCTTAATTTTCAAAACTCATCAGGTTGTATTAAAAAAATTACCCTGAATAACTACAGAGTTTATAAACTGATCACTGAGACCGCGACTGAACACTGATCACTGGGACTTATCAATTCTTACTTTCAAAACCCTCCTTTAATCCGATCCGCTATCTCCCCCAATTCCTCTTTACTCAACTTCAGCTTCTCACGAGTGAAATTGATATCATCCATGGAATTTAACGGCACGAGATGTACATGCACATGGGGAACTTCAAGGCCGATCACAGCCACTCCTACTCGTGTGCATTTGATGGTTTTGTCAATGGCTTTCGCAACTCGCTGCGCAAAAATATGTAAGCCAGAAAGCACTTCAGGCTCCAAATCAAAAATGTAATCGACTTCTTGCTTGGGGACAACTAGCACATGGCCTTTGACTAAAGGCATGATGTCTAGGAAAGCAATGTAATTTTCATCCTCAGCTACGATTTGAGCGGGAATTTCTCTGTTGATGATTTTAGTGAAAATTGAAGCCATAGCTATGAAAATAAAAATCCCGACAAACGCCGGGATTGTGTTAGAATGTAATATCTAATATTTCAAATTGAAGTGTTCCTGCTGGAGCAACTACCTCTGCGATATCACCTATTTTTTTGCCTACCAGGCCTTTTCCAAATGGAGAAGCCAGTGAAATCTTTCCAGCTTTCAAATCAGCTTCTTCCTCAGATACCAAGGTATAGCTTACCGTCATACCGTTTTTCACATTTTTAATCTTCACCGTAGTCAAGATTCCTACCTTGGAAGTGTCCAGCTGAGAACTGTCAAGAACTCTTGCATTTCCCACTACTTTCTCCAATTTCGCGATCTTAAGCTCCAAGTGTCCCTGTGCGTCCTTTGCGGCATCATATTCAGCATTCTCGCTTAGATCACCCTTGTCCCTAGCTTCAGCGATCTGATTAGATATATCAGTTCTGCCCTTCGTTCTAAGCATTTGAAGTTCGTCCTTCAATCGCTTTAAACCTTCTTCAGTATAGTATTGTATTGTTCCCATAATCTACTCTATTAAAAAGCCACAAAAACAAAGTAACGGTCGCAAGACGGGACCGTTACCTTGTTTTTAACTTGTATTTGAACTTCAAAGGTAACAAAGCTTTTGAAACAAAGCAAAGCAGGTTTTTAATCTTGCTTCTCTAAAGCATCTTTTAAAAACCCTTTAAAACTATATAATGTAGTAGTTGAAAAATTCCCTGAATCGATACTATTTCAATCTTGGTTCATTTATAGCAACTAACCAGTCTTGCTCACCACATATTTGGCATGCTGTGTTTTCATTAAGCTCTATTTCGATCTCTCCGCAGTGTGTACAACTATACAGCTTCCCTTCTTTAAATTCCTTACATGGAAAATCATAAATATTAGGCAATATCGGCAAACCGAAAAGAACTTTCTCATCAGGAAAATAAAAGACACTTAAATCCCCAGAAGTCTCTAGGTAGGCTAATTCAACTTGCCCGAGATGCGACACGCTATTTTGTCTTAGTTGTGAAAATAACTCATTGTAAGCCAAAGATTCTTTTCGAAATGATTGATAGAGAATTCGACCATTTTCTATCAATTTGACAGGCTTACCCTCTACAAACTCCTCTACCTTTTCAAACCTTCCGGTAAGGTAAGTAATGAACTTGTATAGGCTAATTACTATCACGAATACTAAAATAGCAGGTAGCAAAGCAACATCCTCATAAAACATAGGGTCACCAGCAGCAGAGCCTAGCGATATAATGATAGCCAGTTCAAATACTGAGAGTTGCTTGATGCCTCGCTTGCCCGACAAACGCAGTACAAAAAGCACTATAAAAAACATGATTGTGGTGCGTGCGAGCACTTCCCACAAAAATGCATATGGAATCTCTTCACCGATCAGGAGTCTCCTTACATCAAACAGCTCAAGTGATTCTGCGGATTCCATAGCCTATTAAATGGAAAATGATGGCGCCTCCTCGCGACTGTAGCTTATATTCATGCTTCAATTAAGTAGCTCTGAATCTATAATCGGCCTACTTTCACGGTCATACCTCTTTAAAAGTTAACCCTTAATTCAAGTAAACAACTCGAAGCCTAATAGCCGGTCAAGGGAGGCATCATCATTTATTTATAGTTTAGTCTAGTGACTTTGTTTTCCCGTCTTCATCGTAAATAATGGTTAAGGATTGTTCTCCTTTCGTCGTGAATGTTACAGAATAATAGGTTTTTCCATCCTCTTCAAAAATCCTCTTGTTTGTAATTTCATCCATAGAAACAGCATCATTCTTCTCAATAGCCTCAAGAACAGGAGGCGGAAGTGTTATAGAATCTGTTTGATCCATTGCCCCTGAGAGTAGCGTTCCATCTCGCTTTACAACATTGGTATCCGATTCATGTAAAGCTCCGCTCATTTCATTCTGAGCATCTATACTCTTTTCATAGGCCTTTTCAGATTTCTCGCCACAGGAAACCGTCAGGAAGGCAGCGGTGGCTAGGCTTATAAATAAATGCGTTTTCATAGTTGAGGTAGTTTTATTTCCTATTTGGAAGCATAAACTTCTTTTGATTTTGGAATCCAAAATCCAACCCAATTCTTTTCTCTCAGAAAAAAACCTAAAGAGGACCCATAGTTGACATCTCAGATTTCAAAATAAACAATTGAAAAAACCCAAATCCCAACAGCTAAGCGAAATAAACTCATAAAAATCCATACTATTGTTTGAAAAAATATTGAATACAGAAAAATGACATCTCAAATAATTAACCCAAAAAGCCTAACTTCGACAAGTAAACTCACACATTCAACAAACTCATAATGAGTCCTTTATTTCCCAAAATGTTGACTTTTGGTATTATAGGGTAATACCAAAGAAACACAGTTACATCTGCCCTACTTTCAAAAAATATCAGACTTCTTTAAAGGCCTTTTTTATCCTTTTCGCTAAAACTTTATTAATCTTCACATAAGATTCATGAGTCCAGCCAGCAACGTGTGGTGTAAATATCACATTGTCTCGGGCAGCCAGTTTTTCAAATTCAGCTTTTTGCTCAGGATTGAATTTCTGGAATTTTTCATTTTCCAATACATCCAGCAAGGCACCTCGCAATACTCCCTGATCTAGGGCGTCATTGAGCGTCTTTAAATTGATTACTTCACCTCTAGCCGTATTGATCAGCCAAAATGGTTTAGCAAAACTTTTGAGTTCTTTCAAAGTGAAAAAACCCCTAGTTTCTGCTGTAAGCGGAACATGAATACTCAAAATATCCGCTTCAGCTTTCAGTTTTTCCCACATTACTTCCTGCACAAAATCATCCGCAAAATCCATCCTATATTTATCATAAGCGAGGACATCCACTTTAAAACCTTGTAGTCGCTGAGCAAATGATTTACCCATATTTCCATAGCCCATAATACCCACAGTTTTACCCGCTAGCTCATGTCCACGATTGCCTTCTCTATCCCAGATACCCTTTCGGACTTCCTGATCGGCTTTTTCTACATTATTAAATAATGCCAAGAGCATCCCAATGGCATGTTCAGCTACTGCATCCCGATTGCCTTTGGCTGCATGAAAAAGCTTAATGTCTTTTTCGGCCATATACTCCAAATCTATCTTATCCAACCCTGCTCCTGCTCTACCTATAAACTTCAATTTGGTAGCCTTCTCCAATAAATCACGATCCATCGGAGTCTTAGAGCGGATAATAAGTCCTTCATATTCCGCTATGGTAGAAATGATTTCTTCACGGCTGATTTCAGGTAAGTAGCTGACCTCATGACCTTCCTTTTCCAGTATAGGCATGATACTTTCGTGCATCTCGTCGATGATGAGAATCTTCATTTTTATAAGTTTAGATATGTAATAGTGACATGGCTACCAAAAAATAAACCGCAAGCCCAATCAAATCATTGGCTGTGGTGATAAATGGTCCTGAAGCCAAAGCAGGATTTATCCCAATCTTGTCCAGGATTATAGGTGTGATCGTCCCCATGAACGAGGCAAGCAACACAACTGAAAACAAAGCTATTGATACAACCATCGCAAATGCCACGTCGGTTTTGTAAAACAAAACCACTACTCCAAAGACGAATGTAGCTAAGATCAACCCGTTTAAAATTGCCACTAACAATACTTTGAGAAATCTCTTTGCCATCGAATCATCAAAAATTGATTTGCTTGCTAGAGACTGTACCACTATTGAAGAAGTCTGAATCCCCACATTTCCACCAGTCGCAGTGATCAAAGGGATAAAAAAGGCAAGTGCTGTCACTTTGCTAAGTCCTTCCTCAAAAAAACCAATAAACCCCGCTCCAAGTAATCCACCGCAAATACCTATCAATAACCATGGCAATCTGGCCTTGGAGAGCTTGATCACACTATCATATTCATCGACCGTATCGGAGACACCTGTCATAGCCTGAATGTCTTCTTCAGCCTCTTCGCGAATTACATCAAGAATATCATCGACAGTGATTCTTCCTACCAACTTATTTTTACTATTGACTACAGGCAGTGATTCCAAATCATATTTACGCATAACCTCTGCCACTTCTTCCTGGTCCATATAGGTAGGCACAGAGATGACCTCCTCCATATAGATATCTTCGATCTTCGTCTCCTCCGATGCCAAGACAATGCGCTTCAAAGAAACTATCCCCATTAATTGCTGCCTGTTGTTTACAACAAAAATGGAATAGATCTTATTAACATTTTCCGCCTGACGACGAATCTCATTAATAGTCTGAACTACGTTCCAGTTTTTATTGGCGCGAATGTATTCCTTCGCCATAATACCCCCCGCGGTGTCTTGATCGTAGCGTAAGAGTTCGAGTATTTGATCCGATTTTACTTTATCCTGAAAATGGCTGATGATATCTTCTCGCTCTCGCTCTAGAAAAAGATTCAGAATATCCGCGCCATCATCGGAATCCATCAGCTCAATCAGATTGGCCATTTCTTGGACTTCCAATTCCTTCAATACCCTGTGCTGAGTAGTGGCTTCCAGCTCAATAATTATATCTGCTGCTAACTGCGCATCCACCACTCTAAGAACATAGATGGACTCCTCCATCGACAATTCATCGAGCAGCGCAGCAATGTCAGCCACATTCACTCCATCCAGCGACTCCTGAATGAAGTTTAAATCCTCCGCTTCAATAGCTTGCTGGAGGCTTTCTAAGTATTCTTTCGAGAGTTCAAACTGCTTAATTATTTCCACGAGAAGCTTCGATTGTTTGGGTCAGAAATATATAATCAGCCACGTCCAATTGCTCAGCTCTAAGATCCAAAATTGGATTTGAATTAAAGTCAAGCGGAAGATTAAAGGGCTTGAGACAGTTTCTAAGGGTTTTCCGCCTATTTCCAAAACCTGCCTTCACTACTTGTTTAAATAGCTTTTCATTACAATCTAATTTATCCGTAGCATTCCTTGTCAGTCGAATAACTCCTGAATTCACTTTAGGCGGAGGCTCAAATACATGGGGAGGAACTGTAAATAAATATTCTATATCGTAATAAGCCTGCAATAGCACTGACAATATCCCATAGGATTTATTCCCCTTTGGCGAAGCTATTCGTTCTGCCACTTCTTTTTGAAGCATACAGACTACTTCATTCACCTGATCTTTTACATCCAGTACTTTGAAGAAAATCTGAGAAGAAATATTGTAAGGGAAATTGCCAACGATTGCAAACTTATCTGGAAATGCTTCTTGGAGATGCATTTTCAAAAAATCGCCTTCAATGATCTTATCTCCCAATTCTGGATATTTTTTATGCAGATAAGCAACAGACTCCTTATCAATATCGATAAGATATAAATCCAACTTCCCCTTCAACAAGAAATCAGTAAGTACGCCCATTCCAGGCCCAATTTCAAGGACTTTGTTTACTTCATAATGCCCTTTGACCGCTTGCGCTATTTGCTCCGCAATAGTTAAATCGGTCAAAAAATGTTGTCCCAAGTGTTTCTTGGCTTTGACCTTTTCCATCGGTTAGCTCTGATAAATTTTTATAAATTGCAAGTTCAAAATTAAGAGAATAATTCTAAAGGACTAGCTTAGTTGCGGTAGCAATACCAAAGCAGTTAGCAAATCCAACTTACATCCTTTATGCAGCAACGAAAGATCAAACCCATAATCGGAATTAGCATTGGCGACATCAACGGAATAAGCGTCGAAGTCACCATGAAAGCCTTGCTAGACAACAGAACCTACAAGAAATTTACTCCGCTGATCTATGCGCATGGCAAGGCTTTTACTTTCTATCGAAAACAATTGGGGATTGAAGATTTCAATTTCAACCAGATCAGGTCTATTGACGAGATACAGCACAAGCGCATTAATGTAATCAATGTGACTGAAGAATGTCCTGAGGTAATTCCAGGTACAGAAACACAGGAAGCGGGGAAATTTGCGCTAGCAGCATTAAAAATGGCTGTTGATGATCTAAAGGAAGGAAAGATTCAAGCTTTGGTCACTGCTCCACTTAATAAGAACAATGTCAATTCTGAAGAGCTTCCTTTTGTTGGACATACAGAGTTTATTACTGAGGCGGTTGGAGCCAAGGAAAGCTTAATGCTGATGGTATCCGAACAAGTGCGTGTGGGATTAGTGACAGGGCACCTGCCTTTGGCAAAGGTGGCTGAAAATGTAACGCAGGAAAGAATTAATCAAAAAGCTAAAATTTTGATAAAAAGTCTAGAAAAGGACTTTGGTATAAATAAGCCGAAAATCGCAATCCTAGGACTCAACCCTCATGCAGGAGAAGATGGGCTGTTAGGTGAGGAAGAGGAAAAAATCATCAAGCCGGCGATTCATGCGCTGAAGGATCAAAACAAAATGGTCTTTGGCCCCTATCCTGCCGATGGCTTTTTCGGAATGGCGCATCAAACCAAATTTGATGGCGTTCTGGCCATGTATCATGATCAAGGTCTGGTACCTTTCAAATCTTTGGCATTCAGCACTGGAGTGAATTTCACCGCTGGATTGCCTGTAGTGAGAACCTCTCCTGATCATGGCACTGCCTACAATATTGCAGGTAAAAACGTTGCTGACGAAGGCTCTATGAGAGCTGCAATATTCTTAGCAGCAGACATTATTGAATTACATAACCCACAAGAATCAGAGGATTGAGAAGAAAAACCAAAGATTATTTCAAAATCTCTTTCATCCTGATATAATAATTCACTATTTTTGCGGTCTTAAATCGAGAGGAGGTATCGTGAAATTCTGGAGAACATTTGATATTGAGGTCATTAAGTTCCTCGAAGGCACTCACGAAATTGACTTCGAAATTGGAGATTCATTTTTCCAGCATTTCGAAGACAATGAACTGGTCCAAAAAGGCAATTTGATCGTACGGATCAAAATGAAAGTCGGAGCCAATTTGATTGAAATGGATTTTCACATCGCGGGTAAGGTAACTTTGACCTGTGATAGAAGTCTGGAGTCTTTTGAAGAGCCTTTAGATTTTCATGAAAAGATGATCTACAAGTTTGGCTCTGAAGAAAAAGAAATCGACGAAAATGTCAACATGATTACTCGGGACACCCCGAAGGTCAATGTGGCTCAGTTGATTTATGAATTTATTTTGCTTGCTTTGCCCGCAAAGAAAATTCATCCTGATTACAGAAACGAAATGGATGATGAGGATTACGAAGGAGAAGGGATTTACGCTTATATAGATGGGCAAAATTCTGATGACTCTGACGATGAATCAGAAGCCGAAGAAGATAATAACAGTACAGTTGATCCTAGATGGGATCTTTTAAAGAAATTAAAAAACAAGGAATAATCATAAACCACGCATAAAATGGCACATCCTAAACGAAAAATCTCGAAAACCAGAAGAGATAAAAGAAGAACACATTACAAATTGGAGGCTCCAGGTTTGGCAAAATGCCCTACTACAGGCGAAATGCACTTACCACACAGAGCTTTCTGGTTGGACGGTAAATTGTACTACAAAGGACAAGTTATCATCGAGAAAGAAATCTTAGCTTAATCAAGCAACTGAATCTTATAAAAATCCATTCGCCTATTGCGAATGGATTTTTTTTGTTTTTTACCCCAAGCAAAGCACTTGACAATCAAACCCATTAACTTCCATTGATGGATTTCTTTTGGTAGAGAATGACAATTGTAATATTTTTGCCTTCCTTACAGGATAGAACACATCCATAACATACAGTTTGAGATGATTTTGATTTGATCATCTTAGCTTAAACCCAGCATAATGGACAAACTCAGAGCCATGATCACCGGAATACAAGGTTACGTTCCGGAATACAGGTTGACTAACAAAGAACTTGAGAAACTCGTGGAAACGAATGACGAGTGGATCGTCTCAAGGACAGGAATAAAAGAAAGAAGAATACTAAAAGGCGAAGACCAAGGCAGCTCAGTAATGGGCGCCGAAGCTGTAAAAGGCCTTTTGGAAAAAACTGGTACTGATCCTTTAGATGTAGATTTGATTATTTGTGCGACAGTTACGCCAGATATGCCTTTTCCTGCTACTGCGAATATCATAGCCGATATTGTAGGAGCTAAGAAAAGCTACAGCTTTGATATTGGTGCAGCATGCTCTGGTTTCTTATATGCCCTTCAAATGGGTAGCCAATTTATCCAGACAGGCACTCACAAGAAAGTAATAATCGTGGGCGCGGATAAGATGTCGTCCATAGTCAACTACCAAGACCGAACTACTTGCATACTTTTCGGAGATGGTGCCGGGGCGGTGATGCTTGAGCCAACTACCGAAGACTTAGGCATAATGGATGCAATCCTTAGATCAGATGGATCTGGAGCTCCATACCTACATATGAAGGCAGGCGGAAGTCGCAGACCTGCCACCCAGCAAACGCTAGATGCAAATGAACACTATGCTTTCCAGGAAGGCTCTACAGTATTCAAATTTGCTGTTACTAATATGGCAGATGTCAGTGCAGAGGTAATGGAGAAAAACAACCTTACCGGAGATGATATCGCTTGGCTAGTACCTCATCAGGCGAATATGAGAATTATCAACGCTACAGCTAACCGAATGGGAATCGGACCGGACAAGGTTATGATAAACATTGAAAAATACGGAAACACCACAGCTGCTACATTGCCATTATGTCTTTGGGATTATGAAAGCCAACTAAAAAAAGGCGATAACTTGATACTCGCAGCATTTGGTGGCGGCTTTACTTGGGGCTCAATATTCCTCAAATGGGGATACGATCCGAAATAAGTGTTTAAGAAAATAATACGATAATAATTTTATGGCTAGTACTTCAGATTTTAAAAACGGACTTTGTCTGATCATAAATAATGACATCTACACTATCGTAGAGTTTCAGCATGTCAAACCAGGAAAAGGTCCAGCATTTGTCAGAACGAAGATGAAAGGAATCACTTCTGGAAAAACGCTTGACAAAACTTTCAATGCTGGAGAGAAAATAGAAACAGCAAGAGTGGAGAAAAGACCACATCAGTTCCTATATGCTGATGATATGGGCTACAACTTCATGGACACCAATAATTTTGAGCAGATTTCTATTGAAGAAAAACTGATCGATAGAGCTAACCTACTGAAAGACGGACAATTCGTGGATATTTTGATTCATGACGAAACAGAAACTCCTCTTGCCGTAGAGCTCCCTCCTTTTGTAGAATTGATGATCACTTACACCGAACCTGGTATCAAGGGTGACACTGCAACTAATGCCTTGAAAGCAGCTACTGTAGAAACTGGCGCAACCGTAATGGTGCCCCTGTTCGTAGAGCAAGACATCATGATCAAAGTAGACACCAGAGATGGTTCTTACTCAGAAAGAGTAAAATAACTTAGTTTAGCTGTGTGATTTTTTTAAATTACACAGCTTTATTCTTTTATCCCCATTTAAAAAAATTGCCTTTGGGCCCCAATAAATAATAGACCTATGAAAGCAAAAGAGATTCAAGAGCTTATCGATTATATCTCCAATTCTGGTTTGGCGGAAGTTAAAATCAAAACTGACGAGTTTGAACTTTCAATTAAAAAATATGCAGAATCATCTGCACCGAGAATGGTAGAAGTGGCCGCAGCTCCTGCACCTGCAGCTGTTTCTGCACCCGCTCCAGCAGCAGCACCTGCTCCAGCTGCAGCGGAACCTACTCCTTCCAATTTGGTGGAGATCAAATCACCTATGATTGGTACATTCTACATGACCTCTAGTCCAGATGCAGATCCATTTGTAGCTGTTGGAGATTCCGTCAAAACTGGTGACACTGTTTGTATCATCGAAGCAATGAAGCTTTTCAATGAAATCGAATCTGAGATCTCTGGTAAAATCGTCAAAATCTTGGTGAGCAATTCTACCCCTGTAGAATACGATCAACCATTATTCCTTGTAGATCCAGCGGGTTAATTTTTTCACTAAAAATAAATAGCTGTGTTTAAAAAAATACTTATCGCCAACAGAGGTGAAATTGCGCTTAGGATCATCCGTACTTGCAAAGAGATGGGAATTGAAACCGTAGCCGTTTATTCCACTGCGGACAAAGACAGTTTACATGTCAGATTTGCTGATGAAGCTGTCTGCATAGGCCCTGCTCCTAGTCGAGATTCTTACTTGAATATTCCAAGAATTATTGCCGCTGCAGAAATCACCAATGCAGATGCTATTCACCCTGGTTACGGATTCCTTTCTGAAAATGCAGAATTTTCCAAAATCTGTGAAGAATACGGAATCAAATTTATCGGTGCCAGTGCTGAGATGATCAATCAAATGGGTGACAAGGCTACTGCCAAGGCTACGATGAAAGCTGCTGGAGTGCCTACAATCCCTGGCTCTGAAGGGATTTTGGAATCCATGGAGCAAGGTGTTACTCTCGCCAATGAAATGGGATATCCCGTCATTCTAAAAGCAACTGCCGGTGGTGGTGGACGAGGAATGCGAATTGTGAAGGAAGAATCCGGTTTCAAAAAAGCTTGGGATGATGCAAGAATGGAATCAGGTGCCGCTTTCGGAAATGATGGTTTGTATCTTGAGAAATTTGTAGAAGAACCTCGCCACATTGAGATTCAGATTATCGGAGACAAAACAGGTAAAGCTTGTCACCTTTCAGAGCGTGATTGTTCTATCCAAAGAAGACATCAAAAACTGATCGAAGAAACTCCTTCTCCTTTTATCACGGATGAATTACGTGAAGAAATGGGCAAGGCTGCTATCAAAGGAGCTGAAGCCATTGGCTACGAAGGTGCAGGTACTGTCGAGTTCCTTGTTGACAAGCATCGCAACTTCTTCTTTATGGAAATGAATACTCGTATTCAGGTAGAGCATCCTATCACGGAAGAGGTAACCGATTTTGACTTGATCAAAGAACAAATCAAAGTGGCTGCTGGAAATACTATTTCAGGAAAAAACTACTACCCTAAGCTGTACGCAATGGAATGTAGAATCAATGCAGAAGATCCGGCACATGGATTCAGACCTAGTCCAGGAAAGATTAATAACCTTCATGTTCCAGGTGGGCGCGGGGTGAGAATTGATTCCCATGTATATGCAGGCTATGTGATTCCTCCTAATTACGATTCCATGATTGCCAAGCTGATTGTCAGCGGTCAATCCAGAGAAGAAGTGATCGTAAGAATGAAAAGAGCCTTAGAGGAATTTGTAATTGATGGCGTCAAAACAACCATTCCTTTCCATATCGCACTTTTGGAAAACGAACAATTCAAAGCAGGAAACTTCACTACGAAGTTCTTGGAAGACTTTGATTTCTCCGTGATCAAAGGATAAATCAAACATATTGAAATAGAAAAAGCTGTCCATCTGGGCAGCTTTTTCTATTTATAGGAAATTGTGATTTCAATCTACAATACCAAGAATCTTTTTCTTCAAAAATCACAAAACATTATTCTATTCATCAATATTTTAACTTAAGTTTTTTTCCTTTTGTCAAAAAAGAAAAAGAATAATCCAGAATTCAGGATGACTTTTGATCAAATTATCGCTAGTTTGAGCCTGATTATCACATCGATTAAACCCAAAAATGAATCCTTCTCAAATTCTTAGACTGTTCCTGTTCCTTGGTTTTGGCAGCGCACTAATTAGTTGCGGTTCAAACCAAAGCGATGAAATTCAGCTATCAGAAATCGAACAGGTAAGTTATAACTTCCATATACGACCAATTCTTTCTGACAAATGCTTCGTTTGCCATGGTCCAGATGCAAATAAACGTGAATCTGATCTACGCCTTGATACAGAAGAGGGAGCCTACGCAGCTCTGAAAGAAGATCCAAATCAGGTTGTGATAAAGCCTGGAAGCTTGGAGGAATCGACAGTATACCATAGAATCATTTCCGAGGATCCGGGGGAGTTGATGCCTCCGCCAGAATCTAATCTTGCCCTATCCGATACGGAAATTCAGCTAATCAAGAAATGGATCGAGCAAGGAGCCAAATATGAACCACATTGGGCTTTTGCAAAAGCTGAAAAAGCAGCTCTTCCCAACGAAACTGATTGGACCATCAATGAAATAGATCGCTTCACTTTGAAGAAAATGAGGGAGAAAGGTCTTCAACCTAATCCTGAAGCTAAATCTTACGAATTAATAAAAAGAGCAAGTTTAGACCTTACAGGTCTACCTCCAAGCCCTGAGCTTTTGGATAGATTTGGCGATTTTTCAGGTGATCTTTCATACGAGGATTTACTCGATGGCTTATTAGACGATCCAGGTTTTGGTGAGAAAATGGCAATTCTTTGGATGGATATATCGAGGTATTCAGATAGTTACGGCTATCAGGATGACAATATCCGTACACAGTGGCCATATCGCGATTGGGTGATTCATGCATTCAATGAGAACATGTCCTATGATCAATTTGTCACTTGGCAACTTGCAGGAGATCTTTTGCCTGATGCTAATAAAGAACAGATTTTGGCGACAGCCTTCAATAGAAATCATAAGTACACTGAAGAAGGTGGCGTAATCGATGAAGAGTACCGAATCGAATATGTACTTGACAAGACAAACACCGTGAGCAAGGGACTTTTGGGGATTACTATGGAGTGCGCCCAGTGTCATGATCATAAATATGATCCATTCTCTCAGAAAGAATATTTTGAGATGTTTGCCTTTTTCAATAATACGCCTGAAAAAGGATATCAAGGCGATGTCTCTCAATCCAAGCCTGCCAAAACCCCTATCCTCTTTGTAGATCAGGAAGATATTTCAGGTATTATGAGTTTTATCAATTATGCAGATACATCCAAGCTAAGTATCTCAGTGATGGGTGAATTGGATGAGCAGCGCCCAACCTACATTCTTGATCGGGGAGTTTATGATGCGCCAACGGTAGAAGTGGAACCTTCCACTCCTAGTTCTATTATGGATTTTCCAGAAGACTTGGAAAAGAACCGTCTAGGTCTGGCTAAATGGATTACTGCTAGAGAAAACCCGCTAACGGCTAGAGTATTTGTAAACTTGATGTGGCAGGAAATCTTCGGTCAAGGTATAGTAAAATCTGCTGGTGACTTTGGCATGCAAGGTGATCTACCTACTCATCCTGAATTGTTGGATTGGTTGGCAGTTGATTTTATGGAAAATGGTTGGGATATCAAACGCTTATTGAAGCAAATCCTAAGTTCGGCCACCTACAAGCAGTCAGCTGTAATAACCGAAAAGCATCTCAATACTGACCCCGCCAACTTATATCTAGCACGAGCGCCTCGGCTTCGATTACCTGCTGAAAACATCCAAGATTTAGTTTTGGCAAGTAGTGGATTGTTGGTAAGAAAGCTAGGTGGTCCAAGTCTCAAGCCATATATGCCTGAAGGAATCTGGGAGGCTGCTACTTCTGGAAGAGGTGTCTTGGCAACCTACATACAAGATAAAGGTGACAAACTCTATCGCCGAGGTTTATACAATTTCATCAAACTAACAGTCCCTCCTCCTAAGGCAATCATCTTTGATTCTAGTAATAGAGATCGCTGTGAAATAGGCAGAAACAGGACAAACACTCCTTTGCAAGCGCTTGTCATGATGAATGATCCGATGATACTCGAAGCATCACGTGTTCTTGCTAGCAAAATGTGGGATGAGAATACAGACGAAGAAAATGCTATTTCCACCTCATTCAAACGCATCGTTTGTAGAGATATGAGCAGCGAGGAGATGTCTATACTACTCTCCTACTACGAAAATCAATTAGATAGATTCAAAGAAAATCCAGACCAGGTACTTCCTACATTAAGTGTAGGAGAATTTCCTCTGGAAGAAAAAAATATCAATCCAGAAACTGCCGCGCTTATGCAAGTGATCGTGAGTATTTACAATCTGGAAGAAACCATTACGAAGAGCTGACATGGAAAAGGAAATATTAGAAGAAGGACTCAATCATAATCGAAGGAAATTTCTATCCAGACTTAGCCTTGGGGTTGGTAGCCTAGCACTAGGATCTCTTTTGGTTCCTGAACTTTTCTCAGGAAAATCTGAAGCTGAAGAAGCCATGATGAATGCCCTTCCTCACTTTGCACCCAAAGCTAAAAGAGTCATATATCTCTTTCAGAATGGCGCTCCTAGTCAACTAGAATCTTTCGATTATAAGCCAGAGTTGAATAAGCGAATGGGCGAAGAACTACCCGAATCCATTCGTGGCACGCAGCGACTTACAGGAATGACCGCTGGTCAAGCCTCTTTTCCTTTGGTAGGTTCGCACTATAAATTTGATCAATACGGAGAATCAAGAGCTTGGATATCTGAGGTCTTCCCACATACTGCAGGAATTGTTGATGACATTTGTATTGTCAAATCCATGCACACCGACGCAATCAACCATGATCCAGCACTTACCTTTTTCCAGACTGGAGCTCAGGTAGGAAATCGCCCAAGTATGGGTTCTTGGCTGAGCTATGGTCTAGGATCTGAGAACAGCAATCTCCCAGCCTTTTCTGTATTGCTTAGTCGTGGACGTGGAAATGGACAAGGTGTTTATTCCAAACTTTGGAGCAATGGCTTCCTCGACGCTACTCACCAAGGTGTTCAATTTTCCAATTCGGAAGATCCAGTGCTTTACCTCAAGGATCCAGAATCAATGAGTCGCTCAGAACGACGCAAAATGATCGATAAGATTGCGGAGATGAATAACCTGAGCATGCAGCAATTCAATGATCCTGAGATTTCGGCAAAAGTAAAGCAGTATGAAATGGCCTATAGAATGCAAACAGCAGTACCAGAAATGACTGATGTTTCTAAAGAGCCAGAAAGTATTATCAAGCTTTATGGACCAGATTGTTTGGTTCCTGGCACTTATGCAGCGAATTGCCTTTTGGCTAGAAAACTATCAGAAAGTGGCGTTCGTTTCGTGCAACTCTATCATCAAGGATGGGATCAGCATGGTAATTTGCCAAATGAAATGCGACTACAAGCAGAAGATGTTGATCAGGCTTCTGCGGCGCTAATTACAGACTTGAAGCAAAGAGGCTTATTGGATGAAACATTAGTAATTTGGGGTGGAGAATTTGGACGAACAAATTACTGTCAAGGCAAAATAATAGTGGATAATTATGGTCGTGATCATCATCCACGTGCATTCTCTATCTGGATGGCAGGCGGAGGAGTGAAATCCGGTATGGTCTATGGCGAGACAGATGAGTTTGGCTACAATATCACAGAAAACCCAGTGCACGTTCATGATTTCCAAGCTACCATGCTTCACCTTATGGGAATCGACCACGAGCGCATGACATACAAGCACCTAGGCAGAAGGTATCGACTGACAGATGTTTCGGGCAAAGTAGTAAAAGACTTAATTGCTTAGAATTCCCATGCTCAAGATTTCTTCGATTAGATCTATTCTAGAAAGCAGCCTTTTTGTTTGGATCGGTCTCACACTCATCATTACCCTGGCTGGCGACGCATTGGTTTTGCCCGATTGGCTGCAAGTATTCGGCAGAAGCCATCCTATACTCTTACACTTCCCGATTGTATTGCTCCTTATGGGTTTACTATTTTTCTGGATCCCAGGAATTGATCAAAAGCCCGAGATAAGAGAAATAGGAGAAGTCAGTTTTCTAGCTGGATGTAATTTCGCAGGAATCACTGTGTTAGCTGGGCTGATCTTGGCTCAGGAAGAATATACTGGCGAGATACTTACCTGGCACAAATGGGGAGGCATGGTAGTTTTTGGAGGCTGTGTTTTACTTTACTTTTTCAGAACTATCAAAGCTAGCTTAATCCGAATTTCCAGCCTTGGCCTTGCTATTGCCATTATTGCCACTGGACATTGGGGCGCAGGGCTGACACACGGAGAAGATTTCCTTTTGGCCCCTATCCAGTCCAATCAAGTTGAAATTATTCCATTGGCTGAGGCTGAGATTTTTGGCGATGTGGTGCAGCCTATTTTGCAGGCAAAATGCATCAGTTGTCATAAGGAAGGCAAGGTAAAAGGTAAGCTTAGAATGGATCATATCGAAGGCTTGCAAAAAGGTGGAAAGACAGGTCCTTTTGTATTGGCGGGGGATTTTGAGAAATCTATGCTAATCCAGCGAATCAATCTTCCTGAAGATGACAAGAAGCACATGCCACCAAAGAATAAGGCTCAACTGACAGATGAGGAACTTTTGATCCTAAGTGAGTGGGTGGCTTCTGGAGCTAGCTTTGAGCAAAAACTGGTTACGCTACCAGCCAAAAATGAACTCTACCAACTGGCTTCAGTGAAGTTTGAGGGAAATAAGATCTATTCCTTTGATGCTGCAGATCAAGACGATATTGAAGAGTTAAATACCTCATTCAGATCTGTAAAAGCACTTTTCCCAGAATCACCAGCGTTGGATGTTTCGTATTTTGGTATTTCAGCCTTCCCTCCCAAATCACTTTCTGACTTGAAAGTGGTTCATGATCAAATTGTCAAATTTAGTCTGAACAAGATGCCATTGGCTGGTGTGGATCTTAAGTTCTTGAAGGATTTCAAACACTTGGAAGAGTTGCAATTGAACTTTACTGACTTGGATGCTGAGCAGCTGAAAGTCGTTTCTGAACTCAAAACACTTGAAGTTCTCGCCATCTCTGGCAACGTAGTAGATCAATCGACGTTACAGAAAATCGCTGAGATGAAGTCTCTCAAAAAACTTTATTTATGGCATACGGCACTGACTGAGGAAGATCAGGAGAAAATTCAAAAAGCACTTCCTGATACTGAAATTGACTTTGGATTTGATGGAAAGGGAATAATCTATGAATTGAATAGCCCGATCATTTCCCAAGATGAGATGATCTACCAAGATAGTCTGGAGATCAAGCTCTCGCACCCTATCAAAACCGCTGAGATTCGCTATACTTTAGATGGTACAGAGCCAGATAGTATTTCTAGTCCAATTTATACGGAGCCAATATTTGTCACGACTACGGGGAAAATTATTGCCAAAGCTTTTTCCCAAGACTGGAAAGGTTCTAAAGAAATAGAATCTGTATTCATTCATTCTGGAATCAAACCTGCAGAATATGCTTTAGCCTATGAGCCAAACTCAAAATATAAAGCTTCAGGTCCAGGGACTCTTTTTGATCTGGTAAAAGCTGAAGCTACAAATCACGGTCAAAAATGGTTGGGTTTCCAGGAAAAACCGATGGTATTGGAAGTTGACTTCAAGAACTTGCCTAAGGCAAATGATGTATCTCTAAGCTTACTTTACAATGAGGCAGCACATATATTCCCTCCTGCCAAGGTAACAGTTCAAGGATTAGAAAATGGGCAGTGGAAGCAGCTCGCAAGTATTTCTCCTCCTATGCCAAAGGAAGCATCTTCAGCACGATCAGATCTGCTGACACTTTCCTTGGATAACAACAAGTACGAAAAGCTTAAAATCACTTTAATACCAGTTCCACATCTACCAAAATGGCATTCCAATGCAGGAAGTAAAGCTTGGGTATTTGTAGATGAGGTGATTTTCAATGAGTAAAATCACCTCATTTAATTAAATTTTCGTCCTTTGCCAGTATCTCCTTATACATTTCGATATTCTCCTTAATCTTATCATCCAACTGAGGTTCTTGGATATCCTCCATCTTTCTCATTTGCTCATAGATGATTTTTGCGACAAGAAGCCGAGCCGTTTCTTTATTGTCTGAGGGAATAATGTACCAAGGAGCATGAGCTTTTGAGGTTTTGTTGATCGCTTCCTCGTAGTACTTCTGATAATCATCCCAACGCTCACGCTCTTTGAGATCACCTGGAGAGAATTTCCAGTTATGTTTGGACTTATTCAGACGACGAAGCAAACGCTGCCTTTGCTCTTCTTTGCCTAGGTGAAGGAAAAACTTGAAAATGATCGTTCCATTATCAGCAATCTGCTTTTCAAAATTATTGATTTGCTCAAATCGCTTTTCCCAAAATTCCGCCTTTATATCATCCACTGATTCTATTCCTGGAATATTTTCTCCTAGAATATATTCTGGATGCACTCGCGTCACTAAGACATTCTCATAATGCGTCCGATTGAAAACCCCATATTTTCCACGCTGAGGCAGGCAAACAATATGTCTCCACAAATAATCATGCTGTAATTCTAAGGTGGAAGGAGTTTTAAAACTATGAACTACCACGCCACGTGGATTGAATTCCTTAAACACTTCCCGGATTAAACTATCCTTGCCTGCCGTATCCATTCCTTGGAGACATATAAGCACAGAATACTTGTTATGAGCATACATGATATCCTGATGTTCACTGAGATTTTCTCTCAGCTTGTTTAGCTTTTTATCCTTCTTCTTTTCTGATGCGTCGAGATCGATACTGGTCGGTATCTCCTTCAGACTGATTGGAGCAGTAATTTTAAAATCTTCTACAGATATATTTTTCATGAATAATTGTATTTTTCTGTGATTAAATCTAAGTGGTCAAGTGAAAAACAAGATAATATTTTATCTTGAAGCTTAAAGGATATGTAATCTTTTTCAAGCCAATTTACCCCACCTTAACATGACCCAAAATTCTATTTCTCCAGGTATAACAAACAGATATCTGGCGCTTGACGTATTGCGTGGACTCACTATTGCTTTTATGATCATAGTCAATACGGCAGGAGATTGGAGCAATTTATTTGCTCCCTTAGCTCACGCCAAGTGGCATGGCTTCACCCCCACTGATCTGGTATTCCCTACATTTCTATTTGTAGTCGGCAATGCAATGAGTTTTTCTATGAAAAAGCTTCAGCAAATGCCTAGCAACGAGTTTTTTAAAAAAGTAGGTAAAAGAACCATCCTGATATTCCTAATCGGCTGGTTACTCAATGCATTTCCTTTTTATGACATATCCGAAGCGGGTGCCATTAGTTTTATAGACCTTACTCAAGTTCGTCTCTTCGGTGTACTTCAGCGAATTGCACTTTGCTACTTCTTCGCATCCATTGTCTTATATTATGGCGGTATCAAGTTTAGCTGGATTTTCAGCGCTATCGCTCTATTCGGTTACTGGGCCATTATGTATTTCTTTGGTGATGCCTCAGATCCATATAGTCTCACAGGTAATGCAGCTATCAAATTGGACCTAGCCCTGATCGGGCCAGAGCGTATGTATGGAGGCGAAGGAATTCCTTTTGACCCCGAGGGAATATTGAGCACTTTACCTGGAATCGTCAATGTAATCGCAGGATACTTAGCTGGCAAAATGGTGCAGAAAATGGGTAATACGATGGAAACTGTCAAAAAATTACTCGCCATCGGAGTACTGCTGATCGCTCTGAGTTATGCCTGGGACATTTTATTTCCAATCAATAAGAAAATCTGGACAAGCTCTTATGTAGTACTCACCACAGGGATTAACCTTATTTTATTGGCCTTCTTAATTGGAATTATTGAAATAAAAAACTGGAAAGGCTGGACCTATTTCTTTGAAGTATTCGGTAGAAATCCTTTGATTCTATATGTTTTGTCTGGTTTAGTAGTTACTCTTTTATCGATGATTCCTGTTGGAGACACTACGTTAAAAGGATTCATATATCAAAATTTCTATACCAGTTGGCTTTCACCTAAAATGGCTTCATTCCTGTTTGCCTTTAGCTATATGCTCATCATATGGCTCATTGGACTTTGGATGGACAAAAAGAAAATCTACATCAAAGTATAGTTACAATGATTTGTTAATCAGATATATAAGCATTAAAATGTAACTTAACAGAGATTTTTAATCTAAGCTATATTTTTATGACACTTAAAATTGGAGTTTACAACGTAGAATGGATGCGTGATCTTTTTGACACAGATGGCAATCCCAAAATGTCTGGAAAGGAACACACGAGAAGTCAGCAACTCGCTGAAGTTATTGCTGCAATGGCTCCTGATTTCCTGGGGATTGTGGAAGGACCAAACACCTTGGTGGACGGGTCTAAAACTGCGTCCAAACAAATGGAAATCTGGACTCAAACTTTCATTCCAGATGCCAATTACAAAGGGATCCATGGTTTTCCTTCTGCCGGTCAGCAAGAACTATGTGCAATCTATAATCCTGACAAAATCAAAGTGCTTTTCACCCCTGAAACGAAGGAGGGAAAGAGATTTAACGAACCATTTCTCCAAGACACCACCAATCGATTGATCAAGGAACAATACAAGCATTATCGTCCCCCGCTTGAGTTGAGTATTTTGGGCTTGGATGATAGCTTGATCACAAGGATTATCATTGCCCACACCAAGTCCAAAGGGATTTTCGATATGGTCGATTATGCAAGGTTCGAACAAATTTCCGCTCGGGACAGATTGAAACTGTTTGCAGAATGCATGTCAATCCGTGAGCGATGTGATGAGTATTTGGAAAAAAATCAGCAAGTCATGGTGATGGGTGATATCAATGACGGATTTGAGTTGGACTTCTACGAAAATAAATTCTCTAAAAGTGCCGTAGAAATTTTGCTTGGCGATGTTTGGAAACCAGAGTATGTTTTGAAACCAGTATTACCCAAACCCAAGCTTAATAGCTACGGATACACACCTAATTCAAGCAAGTATAAGGACAGAATCACTGGCGATCAAATTAATGTCTTAATCGACCACATACTTGCAAGTCAAGGGCTAAATGTTCTATCTGGAACAGTTTGGAACCCGTATTTAGAAAAGAGTAACCCACTTATCCAATCATTGAGTAATTCACTCAAAAAAGCCTCAGACCACTTCCCAGTCCTTTGCGAAATAGAAACAACAACCACCTAAAATACATTATGGATCAAGCCGCACAAACGATGATCGACAATCTCGAAAAGAACACAGGCAAAAGCCTCGAAGAATGGATAGGGATTGTCAAAAAAGAAAACTTCAAAAAGCATGGTGAAATTCTGAAATTTCTGAAAACTGAGCATAATTTCACTCATGGATTTGCCAATCTAGTTGCTCATAAAACGCTTAAATCTGATGCAGGCTCTGCCACAGACACAGATGAATTGGTCACAAAGCAGTATAAAGGCAAAGAACAGTTTCTTCCGATTTATGAAAAACTAAGTACTGAAATCAAAGGCTTTGGCCCTGACGTGGAATTTGCTCCTAAAAATTCCTATGTGAGTCTGAGGCGTAAGAAACAATTTGCAATGCTCATTCCTGCTACCAAAACCCGCTATGAAATTGGCTTAAATCTGAAAGGTCATCCTGCTGAAGGAATCCTGCAACTTGACACCAAAACAAATGGTATGTGTAGTCACAAAATTCACCTGTCTAATGAATCTGACATAAACTCTGAGCTGATCGGCTGGATAAAAAAAGCATACGAAGCTGCTGGATAAATCTCAGTACTTACAAAAAAGGAACATTTTTGGACTATAACTGATCTGATCTTCTTTAATTTGGGGATATCTTAAATATTAAAGTTATCCCCTTTTTTATGTCCAATTCCCATAATGTCAAATCTTTCAAAACCATTTGTTTTAGCTTCTGTCTGGCACTTATTAGTCAAATTAGCTTTGGCCAAATTACCGAAGACACCTACCACAAAGCTGAATACTTTCTAAGTGGCAACATCCAAAAAGAGGTTTACCATTTAGATGTTATTCCAAATTGGCTCCCTGACAAAACTAGCTTTTGGCATCAAACCTACACCGCAGAAGGCAAGCGATTTTTTCTAACCTCTATAGAAAAGGGCGAAACCAAAGAAGCATTTGACCATGAGGAATTAGCAAACTTGCTAAGTGAAAAAAGCGGGGAAACTATTGATCCCAGTAATCTCCCTCTTTCTCGGATTCAGCTTAAGGGCGATGGATCAATAGTCTTCGACTGGAATAACAAAACTTGGACTTATCATAAGGGAAATCTTGATTCAAAAAGAGCTTCTGCTGACACCCGAGATAGATCAGTCTCAGTTTCTCCGGATGGCAACTGGAAAGCCTACGTACAGAATTTCAATCTATTTGTGGAAAATCTAGAAACAGGCAAGGTAAATCAATTGAGCTACGACGGGAAAAAGGGTTTTGAATACGCCTCTTTTTGGGGTTGGTCAGATATGGTTCTTGGTGAGGATGGAGAGCGGCCAGAACACTTGAGCATCAATTGGTCGCCAGATTCGAAGAAAATCCAAACGCAAATAGTAGACTTACGCTTGGCCGAAAAAATGCTGCTTCTGGACAATAGTCAAGACGATAAATTTCGCCCTCAACTCATGGGCTATTATCGTGCATCTCCCGGGGATACTTCTGTTGTGATGTACACACCTGTACTGTTTGATGTAGAAAGCAAAGTTGAGACAAAATTTCCAGAGCTTTCACTTCCTCATTTCATTGGTATGTACTTCAATTGGGATAGTACGAGTGAAAACCTCTACGGAACTTATTTGCAGAGGGGATTCAAAAGCTTTTCAATCCTAGAGATCAATGCAGCTACTAAGCAAACTCGAAAAGTATATACAGAGTCATCGCCTACCCATATCAACAACAACAATATTTTCAGAAGATTGGATAATGGGCAGTTCATTCTTGGAACAGAAAAATCAGGATGGAATCAGCTTTATCTGATGGACTGGAAGACAGGAAAGCTCATCAATCGAATTACTTCTGGTGACTATGTAGTCAAAAACCTCCTATCTATAGATGAGGAAAACAGCATTATTTACTTTGAAGCTGCTGGCAAGGAAGAAAACGTAAACCCTTATTATTCTTTCGTATACAAAGTAAATTTCGACGGCACAGGCCTTGAATTATTAACCCCAGAAAATGCTTTTCACGATATCAGCTATGGCAGTGGCAAAGACTATTTTATAGATAATTATTCTACCGTGGATCAGCCCACTGTTTCCGTAGTAAGGGAATTGAAAACTGGGAAAATCATCCATGAAATCTCTAAAGCAGATATCTCCAATTTGCTCCAAAAAGGCTATCAAAGTCCTAAGCAATTCACCGCAACGGCTAAGGACGGTAAAACCATCATTTATGGGATATTCTATCTGCCAACAGATTTTAATTCCAAAAAGAAATACCCAATTATAGATTACAGCTACACTGGTCCTCATATAGATATTACGCCCAAAACATTCAGAGCAGGCTTAGTTGGTTTGCAGCAACCCATGGCGGAACTTGGATTTGTGGTTGTTACAGTAGATGGTCTCGGCACACATGGCAGAGGAAAAGCCTTCAATGATGTCTCATACAAAAATCTTGGTGATGGTACTACAGATCATGTGTTTGCCATCAAGGAACTTGCTGCTAAAAACAAGTTTATGGATGTTGACAAAGTTGGGATATTTGGCCACTCAGCTGGTGGATACGATGCTGGTAGAGCTATTCTCTTACATCCTGATTTTTATAAAGTTGCCGTGGCCTCAGCGGGAGATCATGATCACAGAATGGAAAAAGCATGGTGGCCTGAAATGTACATGGGCTATCCTGTGGGCGACTTTTATCATGAGCAATCCAATATTACAAATGCAGGAAACTTAAAAGGACATCTGCTGCTAGCCCATGGAGGCATAGACGAAAATGTAAATCCATCAGCAACTTTCAAATTTGCTGAAGCATTGATCAAAGAGGGAAAAGACTTTGACTTATTTATTTGGCCTAGTCGCAATCATAGTTTCGGTAGAACAAATGGTGATTACTTTACCAAAAAGCGATGGGACTATTTTATAGAACATCTGATGGGCGAAAAGCCACTTAGACACTATCAAATTCAGAATTGATGTGAAAGTAAAATAGCGCAGACCTTTCGATCTGCGCTTTTTTTATAAAATGACAATATCAAGTCCTATTCCCCTGTTTTGGACATTGGACTTTCCTGAAAAATCACTTCACCACTTTTAAGATTCCCTGCATCGTATAGAAATGCCCAGGCACGGTACACACGTAGGTGTATTCTCCAGGCTCTGTAGGAGCAATGAAATAAATCGTATCTGATTCACTAGGCTGCAGCAACTTGGTATACACAAGCACATTGCTGCTGTTTGGAATGTATCCTTTTTGCTGACCTTCCAAACCTAAAGCCATCGCAGCCTCTCCTACTTCTATGGCAGTTCCTGGCATCACGATCACAAAGTTATGTAGCATATCATCCACATTTTGGAATACTAGCTTCACCTTGCTACCTGCTTTCACCTGCAACTGCGCCGGATCAAATTTCAAACCTGGCTTAGTCCCCATGTTGATGGTCACATCCGCTTTCCCATCCCAGTTTGCTGGCATAGTAGTCACATGCTTTCCCAACTTTGGAGTTGCAGGCTTGTTTGCTACAGCTTGTTGTTTCGCTACGGCCGCTTGTGCTTTGGCCTCAGCATCAGCCTGGGCTTTCGCGATGCTATCAGCCTGCGCCTGCATCATCATCTCATGCTCTTGTCGAGCCATGAATGGTGCAACATCTACTTTTTCACCTTTACCTAAATTGTTTAAGGTGTAATATCCTACGCTATGTAACAGAGGTTTACCTTCAGTGGATTTCACTCCCTCAGCTTTGATTTCATGGATGTAACCTAGACGTAAATTATCCACCACTAACCGAGCTTTCATACCATCTTCTGATACGACTACTCCTATGATTTTGCAAGGCTCATTATTGATCACTGGGCTTCCGTAAGCCGCTTGATACTTATATGTGAAACCAGTTACTTGATAATTAGCAGGGTCCTCAGCCAATTCCTTATTTATTGGCTCAGTGAATTCAATCTCAAAACCATCAGGCTTGGATTTGATTGTCTTCATTTCAAAAGGCATTCTTCCTGTCCACACCAACCGCTGCAAACTGTACAGCTCTTTGCCAGTAGAAGACCAGCCTCGGCTTGTCATTCCTACAAACATGGATGCGTCATTTCCCCAGACCATTCTCAGGATACCTGAAGAAAAGCCTTCTCTAAATGGAAAAACAACTCCTTGGTAAACCCCATCGATTTTCTCAAAATCTACACGGGCGATATTACTTTGTCCCTGATCTCCTACAAATACCTGATTGGCAAAAGGCCCAAATCCGCCTGCAGTATTGTCGTTCAAAAATCCGGAAGTAGAAATGCCCAAAATCCCATGAGGCAACCAAATCGCAGGTGCTTTCAAACCTGGAACTCGCTTAGCCACATCATAAAATGGTTCTCCGGTATTTGGAATATCCTCTTTCTTCAACGTGACAGGTGATCCTGGCAAGCTAGACCATTCCAAACTTTCTGCATTACCCAGAAAATCACCTTTCTCTACATGCGAAATCCTTCCCGATCCAACCCAGTCGCCTTGGTTTTCTGTATAAAAGAAATCTCCTTCGGCATTCATCCCATAACCAGCTGGAGAACGCATTCCCGCTGCAAAAGGTATCATTTCTCCATCAGGAGTAATCTCCAAAGTCCAACCTCTCCAAGGCACCAAACTAATACCATGACCTAGGCTGTTGCTCCAGCCTAGATTAAGAGTCACCAGCATATTACCATTAGGCAGGAAAGTAGGCCCATAAGAATACTCATGGTAATTTCCAGATAGAGGCCACGAGTAAATTTTCTTGTAAGTATCCGCCTGCCCATCTCCATCAGTATCGCGCAAGCGAGTTAACTCACTTCGCTGAGTCACATAGATGTCTCCGTCGTGATATGCCAAGCCCAAAGGCTCGTGTAAACCAGAAGCAAACTTCTTGTAAACAGGTTTCTCGCTACCAGAAATATTCGGATTGGATACTATCCAAACCTCGCCTCTTCTAGTACAGATCGCCAAGCTTCCATCAGGCAAGGCAGCCATTCCTCCTACTTCAAGGATTACATCTTCAGGTACAGGCAAGGAGATTATCTTATAGAAATCATCCTCTGTCTCCTGCACCGGCTTAAACGCGTTATCCTGAGCTTTTAATTCAACTTGTCCGAATAATAGGCAAGCCAAGGCAAAAGCAAATCCTCTTTTAATATTGATTGTCATTAGATTTTTCATGCTGCTTCCTATTAATTACCAAACAATTGAATATGAAACCTTACCTGCGTTGCCGTTTAACTTCACCGGTAAAATCAACTCTTGAGAGCCATCGCTTGTAGTTCTTACCATTGGCGATGTCTTTTTTTCAAACTCTATGTAATAGGATTTATCATCTATTGCATAAAGTCCATTTGGCAATTTTTCGATTTTAGAAGCTTGAGCCACTAAACAATAAAGCTGTGCATTTTGATCTTCGGCAGTGACTTCCAACGAATGACCCAATTTCTTTCCAGAGTCTCTCGTTTCAAAAGATTCACGGATATTTACTCCTGGCATTTTATACAAGATCACAGGATTTCCATTTTTCAAAACTTCATACTCAGTATATTCAAAACCGGTAATCTCATCTGGCCAAACAGAATCTTTGTTTGGAAGAGCAGCTATAGTTGGTTTACCTCCAAATTCAATCACGTTCCCCAAAGGCAACATCAATTGTGTTTCTCCACGTCCATACCACATTGGGGTGGTTTCTACGAAATCCCCTCTCCACACATTCAGAAGTTCTCCTCTACTCAGGTCAATTGCATAATTTGCTCCGCCAGGTTCGCCTACCGCTACCGTATGCGTGCGCTTCTCACCATGTTGCATGACAAAACCTCGTTGCATCACAGTCTTATCCGTGACTTTGACAGCAATCTGCCCTACTGGATCATCAGCTCTCATCGGAACATTTAAAGCCGTTTGGGCGACTCCATTACCTTCTACAGTCAGCGTGATATCATTACTAGGTGCATACCAGTGACCAAAAGTTTTAAAGTAATTCAACTTGATTTTATGAACTCCAGCAGTCAATTGAGTAGAACCATTGGCTTTGCCAGTGACTCCATCCACATATACTACTTCTTTCTCATCGATAAAAAACTTCCCAGCTCCGTTGATTACCCCAGGAGGAGTGTCGTCAGGCACCCAAGCTAGGTTTAAGTTGAAGAAGTATTCCCCGTCACTTGGTACCGTTAAGGTACCTTCGATCGTTCCTGAAAATTCGTTTCTAGTGGCTGGAGCTAGATGTGCCAAAACATCTATATCCATTTCACCTTTAGGTGGAGCTTTCGCAAAATCATTAATAGTCTTGATGCTATCATAATAGCTTAGCTTCATGTCTGTCAAAGTTACTGTTTCTGCACCATAGGTTTTGTACTTAATATCCCGTATAGCTACTCCGCCATGATCTCCCTGAATAACCAAAGGCCCCAACGCTTTCTCATCCTCAAAAAATGCAGCTTGTGTAGGTCCAGTTACTTCAATATTCTTTTGAACCAACACATCATTTTGGTAAACAGAAAGAAATTTGGCATTTGATACTTTTTTCCCCTGAGAATCAAAGCGCGGTGCTCGAAACACAATTCGAAGAGATTGCCAAAGTCCAGGCGCTCTACTCACGTTCACAAGCGGGGGATGTCCTTCATAGCCCTCTCGACCATCTCCTCTGTTCTCATCCCATCGCTGGTATATAGCACCCGCATCAGAGTACTTGGGGTCTTGTTCAGCCCATGAATCAAATAACTGAACTTCATATCTTCCTTGAAGATAAATGCCCGAGTTACTGCCTTTAGGCATCATGAAGTCAAGCTCGAGTTCTATGTCACCATGTTCAAAAGTAGACATGATAGCTTGATTTTCTCCTTTTTGGAGACTGTTGAGCAAAACGCCAGTACCATTCGTGATTTTAGACTTCCCTCCATTGAGATCGTAGAATATATCTCCGACTAGTTGCCAGTTGGTACTGGTAGGTTGGAATTCGTTCAAACTTTGTAGCGGTAGCACATCATATGGAATTGGGCTCTCCTGTGCTAAAGATGTTATCGTCTTGATAAATAGACAACAACAAATAAGAAACATCTTATTATTCATTATAGGTCAAATAGGTTATTGCTCTCAAAGGTAGCAGACTAGACAATTTAAAAAAATAGGATTATTTCAAGTAAAAATAGACAAGCATAGTATATATACAATAAAAAAGCAGGAGAAAATCTCCTGCCCTTTATTTGAAAACTAAACCAACTATTATTTAACTACCACAATGAATTCAAAAATAATACTTTTATAATTAAATCAAAATTCCAAATAAAAATTTGTTGTGATTATTTCTTCTCAGGGAAGTTACCACGTTTAAATGCAATTCCCAATGCTAATCCTTGACTAAATTGAATTTTATCATCTTGATCCAAATCATAGATCATCAAACTGGTCAAACTAACGTTAACTAAGTTAGACACTTTTGCTGTCAAACCGAAATCTAAACGGTGATCAATGGCATCAAAAGTGAAGGTTTCGTAATTAGCATACATTTGATACCTAATCATCAGCGAAAGATTATCGGATAGCTTCTTATTATAATCAGCCATTAAACTGAAAGCCAACCATTCTGTACGAACTGTTTTTCCTATTTCCACACCATAATTTTCAGGTACGTTCATATACAAATCAGTATCAGTCACAAATGTCCATCTAGGTGAGAAGGGGGAAATACGAAGACTAAATTCATCATTTGGCTTATACTCCACCCCTAGAGAGGTCGTGAGGTAACCTGGATTCAGAAACTTAGAAATTAGCATTCTCTCTGAATCTTCTGGAAATTCATAACCAGGAGCGAACTGCGACAAGAAATTAATTGCAAAGAAATAATTCCATTTGTCATTAATCTGATAGCCCACTTTGGAATCCAGGAAAATGCGGTCATTAGACTTACGCCCTTCTTCACCATCATTTTTTACGACACCATAGATAAAATCCATCGTATTGTCCCAAGACCATTTGTCTTTGGCATAATTGGCTCTACCATTGAGATAGACACCCAGTGCTATAGAGTTTACACCACCACCTTGCCAGTTGCCAGAAAAGGCCGCTTGATTAAGGTTGAGTCCTCCCTGTATTTCTTTGAGCCAATAGCTCGTATCTTTGGGAGTCAATGAAGCATCTTCTTGGGCAAGTAATTGCCCAGAAAATAAAATAAACAGGAAAAGTGTAGAAATTCTTTTCATAATTGAGAGATGTTGAATTATTTCAATATAAATAAATACAATGCAAATATGGAAAATGACTTGGAAAGAGAATTAATAATTCGTGATTTTTTGGCTAGACAGCGGACAACTTTAGCAAATAACAGGACTTTGCTCTCTTTTATCCGAACATCTCTATACTTTTTGGTGTCAGGAACTGCTCTTTTTGAAGTAAATCAATTAGACCATGTGAGAGATTTGGGGTACTTGGCATTTGGATTGAGTCTGGTTTTTCTAATTATAGGATTTGTAAATTATTACCGCGTTCGTAAAAAGTTAAAAAAAGGAAATTACCTAAAAATGTGATAAATGACTTTTGAAATAGGGCTTGTTTTTTCGATTATAGGGTTTGCAATCGTATTATTTTTCACGGAGAAATTTACTATCGACACTGTTTCTATCGGAGTCATGGTTGCTTTTCTTCTCACCGGAATTCTAGATGTAGAAGAAGGTTTATCAGGATTTTCCAGTCCAGCCACTATCACAGTAGCTGCCATGTTTGTAGTGTCGGCCGCAATATTCAATACTGGACTTCTAGACAGTTTCACTCAAAAACTAAGTGCCCAAGCCGGAAAAGGACAAACCCATCTTTTATTCACTTTAATGATGTCTGCGGGATTTCTTTCAGCATTTATCAGCGATACTGCTGTGGTTGCCTTGCTGATGCCTGCTGTAATACGTCTTAACACAACTGATAATATCCCGCCTTCTAAATTGCTTATGCCGCTTTCCTTTGGAGCATTGATGGGCGGGATTTGCACCCTGCTTGGTACTAGTACTAATATTCTGGTTAGTGGAATTGCAGAAAAAGCCGGTCTTCCATCTTTCGGCGTATTTGAAATGAGCCTGATGGGATTAGTATTTTTTGCTACAGGGTTAATCTACATGCTGACGATAGGCAGATGGCTTACCCCAAATAGAAAAGCAAAAACAGAACTTGGAGAAAGTATTCAACTTGGCAATTACCTCTCTGAATTGGTCATCTTAAAGGAATATGCGCAGCTAAATGAACCCCTTTTCAAACAAGGGATTTTTGATAAACTTCCCATCAAACCATTACAAATCATTAGATCCGATGGCAGAAAAGTACGTGTGTATCCAAACACCTCTATTCAGGAAGGAGATATTATTCGTATTAACTGCGATAAAGAAACCTTAGAAAAAATCAAAACTATTGTTGGAATTGAGCTGAAAGCTGATTTGAAATGGAATGAGGAAAACATCACAGACGAAGACGAAAGACTATACGAAGCTCTAGTCACACCTAATTCTTTTCTCGTAAACAAAAGTATCAAATCACTGAATTTCAAGAGGCTATATAATCAAGTTATGGTTATTGGAATCAGACATAGATCCGACATGCTCGACTCTTTGCTTTCCAAAACAGCATTAAGAGCTGGAGATATTTTATTGCTAAGAGCAACTGAAGAATCCATACAAAGTATAGAATCAAGTGAAGACCTGCTGCTACTTTCGGAGACTAAACATCAGCCACTTAATAAACTAAAAAGCATACTAACGTTAGTTGTACTAGCTTTAATCATAGGATTGGCATCCTTTGAGGTATTCCCGATTGTAGTTACCGCAGTTGCAGGAGCTATCATTTTAATTATGTTGGGTTCGCTGAGTACAGAACAAGCTTATAAAGCTATTGACTGGAAAGTTATCCTTATGTTGGCAGGTGTATTATCTATGGGCTTAGCCTTGGAAAAAACCGGTGGCTCTCAGCTAATCGGCGCCTCAATTGTAGAAGGTGTAGGGCAATTTGGACCGAGAGCAGTGATGAGTGCTCTATTTGCCCTTACATTTATGATGACCAATGTGATGTCAAACAATGCGACTGCGGCTCTGCTTGCTCCTATTGCTATCAGCATAGCTGCCGCATTGGATGTAGATTCTAGGCCAATGCTTATGGCAGTTACCTTTGCGGCTAGTTTGAGTTTTATGACTCCGATGGGCTATCAGACTAATACAATGATATACACGCCAGGTAATTATAGATTTAGCGATTATCTGAAAATTGGAACTCCTTTGAATCTCCTGCTGTGGATAGTGGCTACTATTGGTATCCCCTACTTTTTCCCTTTCTGATTATCTGAAAAATAGGTCAAGACTACGTATTTTCGAAGGTTCAAATCAAATTAACCCTCACCACATAATCCAATCCATATCCCATGAAAATTTTCGGAATAGTTTTAATAGTAGCTGGCATGCTGATGCTATTCAGCAATAGTTTCTCTTTCACTACCAAGGAAAAAGTAATCGACGCTGGACCAATTCAGGTAAGTGCTGACAAGAAACGTGAAGTAAATTGGCCAACCTATACAGGAGGAATTGTACTGGCTGCTGGAGTGATTATGCTGGTAGTTGCTCAAAAAAAGAAATAAAGTATCACAACTAATTATTATAATTAGGACTATTCGGAATCTTGCCTGTAGCCAAATTAAATTCCTTAGGCAATTCGGCAGTCTCGGTGACCGCGTAGATTAGGCTTAGAGGAGGCTTAGCATACCGTGGCCATTTGGGTAAATATTTACTTCTACCAAAGAAATATGTAATCATACATTAATAATGCAAAAAGCCCCTTGATCGGGGCTTTTTGCATTTAGTTTACAAGCTTAACTTGCATCACATGTTCGGCTTCCAAGTTGAAAAACTCTCTATGCACATTAAATTCAGGTTCATCTCCAACTGGATGTTTAGCTAAGTAGGTTCCATCCTCCTGCATCACATAAGAGTTTACATTATCTCTTAAATTATAAGCCAGGATATTCATCAATTGCTGCTCAAGCAAAGGTGATTCAACTTTGAAAAGTGCTTCTAATCTCTTGTCAAAGCTTCTTACCATCATATCTGCACTACCTGCATAGGTTCTGGTATCTCCATTATTGTGGAAATAGTAAATTCTGGAATGCTCTAGGAAGTCACCAACGATAGACAATACCTCAATATTTTCACTCAAACCAACTCTTCCAGGTCTGATACAGCAAATACCTCGTACAATTAATTTGATCGTCACACCAGATTGTGAGGCACGATACAAGGCGTATATTATTTCGGAATCTTCCAAAGAATTGACTTTAATGAAAATGCCAGACGGTAATCCATTTCGAGCATGTTCAGCTTCCTCCTCAATGTATTCGATCAATTGATTTCGCATATCACGTGGAGCTGTAATAAGATTTTTATATTGAGATGGCATCGAATGCCCTGTGATTACGTTGAAAAACTCAGATACATCATTGGCCAAAGTTTCATTAGTGGTCATTAATCCAATATCGGTATATAGCCTAGCAGTGTCTTCGTTATAATTTCCTGAGCCTAAGTGTACAAATCTGGTAATTTCACCACCATCACGCTTCACTATCAAGAGCAGCTTGGTATGCGTCTTCAAATGAGAAATCCCATAAATCACAAAGCAGCCTGCTTTCTGTAGCTTTTTGGCTTCACGAATATTATTTTCCTCATCAAATCTAGCTTTCACCTCAAAAAGCACAGAAACATGCTTTCCGTTCTCGGCTGCTTTCAGCAATGCCTTCGTGATTCTACTATCTTTGGCCAGCCTATAAATGGTCATTTTAATCGCCATAACATCTGGATCTTCTGATGCTTTTTCTACTAGATCCAAGATAGAATCGATGTTATTATAAGGATGATGAAGCAGAATATCCTTCTCTTTCAATACTTCGAAAATATCTGACAACCCCTCATCCTGATAGGATAAAGGTTTTACTGGATCAGGAATTTGTGGCAAGCGCTCTCGGAATTTTTTATTCCCAACGATCTGCCAAAACCCCGTAAAATCAATCTGACTGGCTCTTTTGACTAGAAATACTGAATCCATTTTAAGATTCCATCTTTCCAAAAGTGAATTCATCATCCACTTACTGTAGCCTTCCTCGATTTCTATTCTTACAACCCTTCCACTCTTTCTTTCCATCAATTTCCGCTTCACCTCTTCTAGGAAGTTAGCATCCATATCTTCACTTTCCTCCAGCGTGAAGTCACCATTTCTGGTAATTCTAAAAAGGCTGATGCCTTCTATTTCCACATTTCTGAAAAGTGAAACTATGTTTTCACGAATTACCTCCTCAATAGGAATGAGCAGAAGAGAATCTTCTCGCTCGATTTCAAAATAGCGAGGAATATTCGCTGGAATCTGCACAAAACTCATCTTGCGCATATCTTGTCTATCTCCCGGACTGGTAGTTACTACTCCGAATACCAGTAGTTTATTCATCAAAATCGGGAAAGTACGATACCCATCATACACCATTGGGGTTAGCATAGGGTAGATTGCCTTGACAAAGTAATCATGTACTTTCTCCTGCTCTTTCTCAGTCAGCTTGGATAGATTACAAAGAATAACTCCTTGGCTCTGCAACTCAGGCATGATCACTTCAGAGAAATGATTATGCTGATCAGTATGAAAGGCATGACTCTCGTTCATCAACTTTGCCTTAAAAGGCTCTTCCCTCAAGCCAGAATAATCTACTCGCTCCTTGTCATAATCAAGATAGTTATAGAGCGAACCTACCCGAATCATGAAAAATTCGTCCAGATTAGACGCTGTTATCGCCAAAAACTTAAGCTTCTCAAACACAGAACGATGTGCTTTCTTGGATTGATCCAGCACTCGTACGTTAAACTTCAACCAACTTAAATCCCTGCTTATCAGATCACTCTGTTGTACTATCGAATCGTATTTTTCAACAACTTCCAATTTCATCGCATTCAAGGTTAATAGTTAAATAGCAAGATATTTTCTCCTTGCTTATTCTGGGTTTATCTATTTGATTTCAATTAAAAAAAGGGGCTAAAAGCCCCTTTTGAATGATCAGGTATCGATTTTTGCGTATTTAGCATTTTTCTCGATAAACTCTCTTCTTGGGGCTACTTCATCTCCCATTAGCACGGAGAAGAGATGATCTGCTTCTGCGGCGGAATCTATATTCACCTGTTTAATCGTTCGAACATTTGGATCCATTGTGGTAGTCCAAAGTTGCTCAGGGTTCATTTCTCCAAGACCCTTATATCTCTGAATAGCCACACTATCTTCTCTACCATCCTTAGCCATATCTGCCGTAAGAACCTTACGCTCTTCTTCAGTCCAGCAGTATCGCTCGTCTTTTCCTCTTTTCAATAAATATAAAGGAGGCAAAGCAATATAAACATAACCATATTCAATCAATGTTCTCATATATCTAAAGAACAGAGTCAAAATCAAGGTTCGAATGTGAGATCCGTCAATATCCGCATCCGTCATAATGATGATTTTATGATAGCGCAGATTAGAAAGATCTAATTCCTTATCGTCATTCGCCGTACCAATCTTTACTCCAAGTGCGGTTAAAATGTTTTTAATCTCTTCGTTATCGTAGATTTTATGCTCATGAGCTTTTTCCACGTTTAGAATTTTACCTTTCAATGGTAAGATCGCCTGAAAATCACGATCTCGACCTTGCTTAGCAGATCCACCTGCCGAGTCCCCTTCCACTAGGTACAATTCACAAACCGTAGGATCAGAATTCGCACAATCGGCCAATTTACCTGGAAGACCTCCGCCTCCAAGTATATTCTTTCGCTGCACCATCTCACGCGCTTTTCTAGCTGCGTGTCTGGCTTGAGCTGCCAAGATCACTTTACCAACGATTATTTTGGCTTCCTTAGGATGCTCTTCCAGCCAAAACTGTAATGCTTCAGAAACAGCAGAATCTACTGCCCCTACCACTTCCGAGTTACCCAACTTAGTTTTGGTCTGTCCTTCAAACTGAGGCTCAGCGACTTTCACAGAAATTACTGCAGTAAGACCTTCACGGAAATCATCACCAGAAACTTCCATCTTAAGCTTATCCAGCATACCGGACTTATCAGCATAAGACTTTAGTGTTCTAGTCAAGGCTCTTCTAAAACCTGACACGTGACTACCACCCTCGTAAGTGTTGATTGTATTTACATAAGAGACCACGTTCTCAGAGTATGAACTATTGTAGTTCATAGCCACTTGAACTGGCACTCCATTCTTTTCAGTATCAATAGATATCGGTGTATCGATGATTTTCTCACGACTAACATCTAAGTATTGAACGAACTCTACCAAACCACCTTCAGAGTAAAACTCATCAGATTTGACAGATCCATCATCTTCGGTCTCACGAAGATCCGTTAAGAAAATTCTTATCCCTGCGTTCAAAAAGGACATTTCACGAAGTCTGTTCGCTATGGTCTCATACTTGTATTCAGTGATTGCAAAAATAGTGGTATCAGGCTTGAAGTGGATAGTAGTTCCTCTTCGATCTGTAGTACCTATCTGCTTTGCAGGATATTGCGGCACACCTATTTTAAATTCCTGCTCTGTGATTACTCCGTTACGATAAACAGTAGCTTTCATATCTTCTGAGAGCGCATTCACACAAGACACACCAACACCGTGCAATCCACCAGAAACCTTGTAGGTATCCTTATCGAATTTACCACCGGCGTGAAGTACAGTTAACACAACTTCCAAAGCAGATTTCTTCTCCTTCGAGTGCATTTCTGTAGGGATCCCTCGACCATTGTCTTCGACAGTGACTGAATTATCTTCATTGATGGTGACTTTGATCGTATCACAATGTCCTGCAAGTGCTTCATCAATAGAGTTATCTACTACTTCCCAGATCAGGTGATGGAGTCCTTTGACCCCAATGTCACCGATATACATAGCAGGTCTCTTACGAACCGCTTCAAGACCTTCTAATACCTGAATATTACCAGCACCGTAGTCGTCTAGATTCTTAGCTTTTTCTTCACTCATATGTTTTGGAGAAAACCCTCAAAATGGGTCTAAAAAGGTGATTTTATGTTCTTTTTTAGATGTTGCAAGATAGGTAAAAAATGTGACTTTACACAGCTTTTCGCGATACTCAATTGCACAAAAAAGGAATTTGAAATCAAGAGCTCAAACTGCTGATTTACAGCACTATTAATATTGATTTGAACTCAACATCACTAAGGTACAGGCATGCATAGCTTCAATACCTGCCGCTTTCGCTTTCTCAAAAAATATAGGATTCTCTGTTCCTGGATTAAAGATGATCCTTTTTGGCTTCAAACTAAGCAAATAATCAATCCACTCTTCTTGGTTGGCAGATCCTATATAGAGTGTGATGGTATGTATATCTTGTAATTCGGGCTTAGTACGGAGATCCAGAATTTTCTTTCCAAAAAGCTCTCCTGATTTGATCCCTATAGGAATAAAATCTATACCCGCCATATCCAATCTACTAGCCGCAAAATAGGCATACCTAGATGGATTTGTCGTAGCTCCGACAATCAGCGTACGCTTATCAGGCATCTCCTCTACTTCCATATACTTTGTCTCGTTCGAAGGTATCCATATGCCTGTGCTTTTTGGTTTCGTAGATATCTGCCAGCGTAATCAAAATACCAGTCTCCTCTACTTCGCCAAATTCATCATTCAAAGCTGTACCAAAAGTCATCATCGTTGGAGATAGATTCATATAGGTATTGATCAGTGGAGGAATATTTTCTCCATAGGTACGAATTCTGCTATTCAGCAACTTATACCCTTCCTTATATTCCAATCCCTCAAAAGGATTTCCCGCCTTAGGCAAATCAGTTTCATAACCCAGTTTCAAGTGATCTTTAGGCTGAACCAATTCTTCTTTGTCAGGAAAATAATAATTCATAAACATCAGCAACAAATCTCTTCCTTCACGGCTGAAATGCGGATACATGGTGACTTTACCAAATAAATACTTCACCTCAGGGTTCATCAAAACAACGGCTCCTAAGCCATCCCACAGGTTGTCAAGACTGAATATCCCCTTTCTATTATCAATTGCTGGTTGGTATTTTGGTTGAACAAAAGATCTTCCCAACTCTATGGTATAGGGAATATAGTCTTCAATAAAACGTTGGGTGAAATCAAATAAATGGGTGGTGGAAAGATTTAAGGTACTGTCTTTCTCTATTGATTTTTTGCAGTTGATCAATCGATACCCAGCTACAATTTCCTCTTCCTCTGGATTCCATGTGATCAATTGTTCATAACAGTTTTCACAGATATCATTTTCATCCAAATCAAGCTCCAAGCCTGTTCCGCCTCCTGCTCCTCTAAAAGTCAACTCCCTTAATCTTCCAATCTCTCGAACGACATTCGGGGAATTATGAAAATTAACCAAGTAAACCAGGTTGTCTCCATTATTTGTATATCGTAAAAATCGCTCTGGTGTCAACTCAGACTTTAATAGATCTTTGTCAATCGCCGGAATTATCGCTGCTGCTTTATTCATTCTTTTTTACCAAGTTCGTAAACTACATCCTTCAAATGATCTGCCCATTGTCCATCCGTTTTGGAAGAATCTAGACTTTGATAGGAAACTTGTTCACCTACAGTGATCACCACTTTTTGTCCTTGCTGCTTATATAACTCATCAGCCAGGTAAAACATTTCAATATTAGCTTTAATACCTATCTTCTTTCTCCAAAAAGCCAAATTGTAGAAAAATTTGGAGTTTTTACCTCCTACAAAACAAGGTAAGATATCTTTTTTGTATTTCTTCGCTTTGGTCACAAAGCTCTTTTTCCATTGCAAGTCTCGAATACCTGTTTCATCTTTCCTTGAAACAAGTCCTGCAGGGAAGATTAATACTGCACAGGATCCTGAATAGGCTGATTCAATGGCAGCCAAGGTATCACCCGAATTCTTGCCATGCTTATTTATAGGTATAAATAATGTGTTGAAATTTTTGAATGCCATTAATAGGTCATTCACCAAAAACCGCACATCCGATCTGACCTCCCCAATTGCCTGAATTAAGGCAATTCCGTCTATTCCTCCAAGTGGATGATTTGCCGTAATGACTATCCCCCCTGTCTTTGGGATATTTTCCTTTCCTACCAACTCTACTTCTATATTCAATTCTCTCATCAATCCTTTGGCATAATCAATGCCGTGCAAATGATCAACTCTGTCTAGCACTTCATTCATCCAAGCCTCATGGGTCACTCGCTTAATATAGTTGAGCATAAAACCCGGCATCCACTTCAAAAGCGAAGGATTTTTGGAATCAATGGCTTTTTCTATATCGATAAATTTCTGAGACATTAATAGGCAAGGCTGGAGGTAAGAAGATCGAAAATAGTAGAAATAGTTCTATTTCAATTTCAAAATAAACCTAAAAATACAAAAAAACAGTTTTAACAGAAGATTCCCCAACAGCTAATGAAGTACTGTCCTGAGTACCAATCTACTTAATTTATCCCCTTCTCATTTGACCATCGCCTCTTTGATAAGTTTATGTACTTAGGACATTTCTAATACTGGACTATTGCGCTAAACTGGCTATTGGCTATGATTGATTGATTCTAAGCATTGCATCCGACTCCCTCCAATTAATTTCTTATTTTTGCTGTCTGAAAAACTACTCCTTATGAACGAATCCATCCTATCACTTTGTCCAGGCCCTTGGCAAGATTATGAACTCATTGACACAGGAGGATTTGAGAAGTTGGAGAGGTTTGGAGAATTCATTCTCAGCAGACCAGAACCTCAGGCGATTTGGGACAAAACACTGCTTGAAGCTGAATGGAGAAATCTAGCTCATGCGCATTTTGCAAAGGAAAAGAGCAATCCCGAAAAAGGAAATTGGGAGCAGCTGAAGAAAATGCCTCATAATTGGACAATTGAATATGCTAATCCAGAAGGCTTGAAGCTAAAGCTGAATCTAGCCCAGACTTCCTTCAAGCACATCGGTCTCTTCCCTGAGCAAGCAGTAAACTGGGATTATCTCTTCAAAACTATCAAGCGCTCCCCGGTTGCAAAGCCTAAGGTGCTTAATCTTTTTGCCTATACAGGTGCTGCAAGTGTCGCGGCCAAAGCTGCAGGAGCTGATGTGACTCACTTGGACTCAGTAAAACAGGTCGTGACCTGGTCTAGACACAATATGGAATCCTCTGGACAATCGGACATTCGATGGATGGTGGATGATGCAATGAAATTCATCAAGCGAGAAGCCCGCCGAGGAAATAAATACAATGGAATCATCCTTGATCCTCCTGCCTATGGTCGCGGTCCAGATGGGGAAAAGTGGGTTTTGGAAGAGCAAATCAATGAAATGCTGAAAGTATGCGCCGAAATCCTTGATCCAAAAGATCACTTTCTCTTGCTCAATATGTACTCACTGAGCTTCTCTTCTCTGATCGCAGCCAACCTAATCAACACTACTTTCAAAAATGTGCAGAACGCAGAGCATGGCGAACTTTACCTTCAGGACAATCAAAATAAAAAACTTCCCTTGGGAATCTTCTTCAGATTTTCAAGCTATTGAAATAATCACCAATCATGAATAACCGTCAGCTTTTCTTAAAACACCTAGCTCAAACAACAGATTTCCCATTGATGATCGAAGTGGAAAAAGCGGAGGGAATATATTTGTATGGCCCCCAAGGAGAAAAGTACATCGACTTAATTTCTGGAATTGGTGTGAGCAATGTGGGACATCGTCATCCAAAAGTGTTGGAAGCGATCCATGGACAATTGGACAAATACCTGCACCTAATGGTGTATGGAGAATATGTGCAGAGTCCCCAGTCATTATTGGCTAAAGAACTCTGTGACATCTTGCCAGATAAATTAGACAATGTCTATCTGGTCAATAGCGGAAGTGAGGCTATTGAGGGTGCACTAAAACTTGCCAAGCGCTACACTGGCAAACCCAATCTGATTTCCTGTGTCAACGCCTATCATGGCAGTTCGCATGGTGCACTTAGCGTAGGTGGAAATGAGATTTTCAAACAAGCATATCGCCCGCTTCTTCCTGGCGTGAGCCACATCAATTATGGTGAGATCACAGATTTGGAAAGTATCGATTCCAATACTGCTGCCGTGCTCGTGGAAACCATACAGGGAGAAGCTGGAATTCGTGTGGCTAGCAAAGAATACTTTCAAGCCTTACGTAAGAAGTGTGATCAAACAGGCACTTTATTGATTTTAGATGAGGTGCAATGTGGATTCGGTAGAACAGGAAAATTTTGGGCTTTCGAACATTTTGGGATTGTACCAGATATACTTGTTTGTGCCAAAGGAATGGGCGGAGGCATGCCAATCGGTGCTTTTATCGCCAATAAGGCTGTAATGGGAGTTTTTAAAAACAATCCTATTCTAGGACATATCACCACTTTTGGAGGACACCCTGTTAGTTCGGCCGCTTCACTGGCTACAATAAAAATCCTTCAGGAGGAGAAATTGATTGAGTCCGTTGAAGAAAAAGCAAATTTGATTAAAACACTTTTGGTACATCCCAAAATCAAAAGCATAAGAAATAAGGGATTGCTGATGGCTGTTGAATTCGACTCATTTGATACGCTAAAGCCAATTATTGACCGCGCCATTGAATTGGGAGTAATTACTGATTGGTTTCTTTTCTGTGATGATGCCATGCGAATAGCTCCCCCGCTTACTATTACTTCCGCTGAGATTCATGAAGCTTGTGCTATTATTTTACAGGCAATCGAGGAAGTATTTCCTTCCTAAATACCCTATAACCACTTAGTATGACTGTGGATTAAAGACAAAACCAGCCAATTTCATAGCTTCGGAAAATTCTCCTTTGTTAAGTTTAAGGTCAAAACCAGAGGACTCCAAGGTCTCTATCATTAGTTCCGTAGCCATATTACCCACCAACTCATCCTTGGCCATCGGGCATCCTCCATATCCTTTCAAAGCTCCATCGAACCTTCTGCATCCAGCTTTGGCTCCCGCCCTCACTTTAGCTGCAATATCTTCTGGCCTGCTATGCAGATGCGCACCAAATTCTATATGGGAAAAAGCTGAAATCTGAAGACTAAGCAAACTTGTAATCAACTCTGTATCAGCAATTCCGATAGTATCAGATAATGAGATGATTTTAACCCCCAATTGATCCAATTTCTCTACAAAGTTTGCAACTAACTCTGGAGAATACGGATCCCCATAAGGATTTCCAAAGCCCATACTCAGGTAAGTCACTAGCGTTTTCCCCTTCACCTCACATAGATTCTGGATTTCTTCTACCGTACTCAAGGCTTGCTTAATGCTGGCATTTGTATTTCGCTTTTGGAAGGTTTCCGAAACAGAAAGCGGAAATCCTAAATAATCAATCTCTGGAAAATCCATGGCATCCTCTGCTCCACGGACATTAGCCACTATCGCCAACAGCTTGCTCTTAGCATGATGCAAATCCAATAAGCTAAGTACCTCAGCTGTATCCCGCATCTGAGGTATCGCCTTTGGGCTCACAAAACTCCCAAAATCAATTGTGTCAAAACCAACTTCCAACAATTGATTGATATAGGCCGCTTTGATGGCAGTATCTATAAACTCAGGAATTCCTTGCATTGCATCCCGCGGGCATTCTATCAATTTAATCATGCCCCAAGTTACCAAAACATCAGTTACGCCCCATCTGAAATTGGAAGGAAGTATATGCATTCACTAAGGCGTCAATAATCATTTGAGAAGGCGATAATCAGCGATGCGTTTTGCCAACCTGTTCAGAATTAGGAAATTTTGGGTAATAATTCTCATAAAACGGGGAAAATAAAACATAGTGACATTTTTATCAAAATTGACAAAAACAGCGTCAAATGCCAATTAAGGCACTTTTACACCTACTTTATGCACTTAACGCAAGCTTGGTAACTCTATTGCAACAGTGAGTATAGAACTTAACCATCAAAACCTTTAAGGTTTTAAAACCAAACCAATCTAGAAAATGAAAACTAAAGCAACACTACTTATTGGAACAGCCGTATTGGCTCTCGAATCCTGTGAAACGAAAAATTACACGGAAGAAGATCGCATTACAGTAACTACCAATTTAGAGAATTACGTGGATAGCGTAGAAAGTGCCGTCCAAATGGTTCCTGTCCACAATTGGTCTCTAATCGACGAGCGATATGATAGTTTGGACTCCAGAGCTGAAAAGGTTTATAATGACCTTAAAGTTGAGGATGACAATCTTGAAATGATCGAAGAGCGATATGAGACTGCCGTAAAAAATGGTAAAGCGCAAGCTGAAAACTTCGAAAGAACGGCCGATATGCACATGAACAATGTGGAAACTTGGTGGGACAAAACTACTGCTGATGTAGAGAAAGGCACGAAAAATACTGCCGAAGACATAGAAGATGCCACTCAGGAAAGCCTCGACTGGTTGGAGAAAAACTTCGATAAGCTAAGTGATGACACCAAAAAGAAATATGAGGAAGTAACTATGAAACTTCAAAAAGATTAAGATCACCAATCAACCAATTAAGAAGGCTGCAATTGTAGCCTTCTTTTTTTGAGACTGTAATCTAAACTCTGTCTAAGACTTTGAATTTTAGTTAAAGTTTATAAGATAGAGCAGTATGAAAGAACAAGAATCAGCACTCAAGA